>CAUJHV010000061.1 GCA_963205115.1 Pseudomonadota bacterium
CTTCTTCGACATCACGCTGGGCAGGCCCGAGCTCATGCTCAAGATGACGCACGTGGCCGTGCCGCGCAAGCTGCCAGTGATCCTGAGCCCCGAGGAAGTCGGCCGCCTGATCGCCGCCGCCCCCAACCTCAAGCACCAGGCCGCCATGTCGGTGGCCTACGGCGCAGGCCTGCGCGTCAGCGAAGTCGTCTCGCTCAAGGTCGGCGACATCGACGGCGAGCGCATGACCCTTCGCGTGGAGCAGGGCAAGGGCCGCAAGGACCGCTACGCCATGCTCAGCCCCGTGCTGCTGGAGCGGCTGCGCGCCTGGTGGAGGCTTGGCCACGCTCAGGGCAAGATCCGGCACGGTGGTTGGCTGTTCCCGGGCCTGGACCCCACCGACCATGTGACCGCGCGCCAGCTCAACCGCGCCGTGCACCTGGCCGCCGCCACCGCCGGCATCGACAAGCGCATCACGCCGCACGGCCTGCGCCATGCCTTCGCCACCCATCTGCTGGAGCAGGGGGTCGATATCCGCGTCATCCAGGTACTGCTCGGGCACAAGCGGCTGGACACCACGAGCCTGTACGCCGCCGTGGCCACTGACTTGCTGCGCCGGGTCATCAGCCCGCTGGATCACACGTCCGACAAGCCCACGGCAGAACCTGTGCCCGAGCTTGCACCCCAGCCGCCAGCCCAGTAGCAGCCAGCCCCGTAGCCGCCCGCCATCGTGCAGGGGCGACCTGCCCTGGAGGTCGCCGACATCTTCCGTGCCCACGGACCCGCCTGGCGTGACGCCCAGCGTGGTCACCTGAGCCTGGCTCAGCTCAAGGTGATGTCGGCCATCACCCAGTGCCGCACGGCGGCACTGGGTGGCCATGTCCTGCGCTGCGACGGCTGCGGGCTGGACGAGGTCTCGTACAACTCGTGCCGCAATCGGCATTGCCCGAAGTGCCAGAGCAGCGCGGCCAAGCGCTGGTTGGACGCGCGCCAGGCCGATCTGCTGCCGGTGGAGTACTACCACGTGGTGTTCACGCTGCCGGCACCGATCGCCGACATCGCGTACCAGAACAAGGCGGCGCTGTATGGCTTGCTGTTCGACATCGCCGCCGAGACGCTGCTGCGGATCGCGGCCGATCCCAAGCACCTGGGGGCGAGCATCGGCGCCACGCTGGTGCTGCACACGTGGGGCTCGGCACTGACCCACCATCCGCATGTGCACGGCATCGTGCCGGGCGGCGGGCTGGCGCCCGACGGCGCGCGCTGGATCGCCTGCCGGCCCGGGTTCTTCCTGCCGGTGCGCGTGCTCTCAAGGCTGTTCAGGCGACGCTTCCTGGAGGAACTTCAGCGGTTGCACGATGGCGGCAAGCTCAGCTTCTTCGGCCAGCACGCGGCGCTGGCCGACGCCGCTGCCTTCAAGGCGTGGCTCGCGCCACTGCGCAAGTGCGAGTGGGTGGTCTATGCCAAGCGGCCGTTCGCGGGTCCGCAGGCGGTGCTGGCCTACCTGTCGCGCTACACGCACCGCGTGGCCATCTCCAACAGCCGGCTGCTCGCGATGGACGAGCGCAGCGTCACCTTCCGCTGGAAGGACTATCGAGCCAAGGACGGGGCCAAGGGCAAGACGCGCCACAAGGCGATGACGCTGAGCCCGCAGGAGTTCATGCGCCGCTTCGTGCTGCATGTCCTGCCGGGCGGCTTCCACCGCATCCGGCACTACGGCCTGCTGGCCAACAGCAACCGGCGAGACAACCTGGCGCTGGCGCGCCAGTTGTTGCAAGTGCCACCGCCACCGCCCGAAGTGGCGGCCGACGATGGGTCGAACTCGTCACGGCCGACCTTCGTCTGCGCACATTGCGGCCACGCGATGACGGTGCTGCAGGTCTTCTTGCGCGACTGCTCGATTCGGGCGCCGCCAGCATCATGACGACACGCGATCACCATCGACCAACTCGACGCCGACCATGGTGTCCGGTGGATCGCTGCGCGCATGCCGTGATGACCGCACCTGCCCGCTGCGTTACCGCTCCCTGCCACGACGCAGTGGGGCGTCGCAGGCCAGCCGTCTTCGTCGGTGCGGTCTTGAGGAGGCGCCGCGCGCAGCTGGATCGCAGCTCCAGCGCCACCCAATCGCCATAGCCGCGGCGCTCAACGACCACCGTGGCGTTCGCCGCGGTTTCCTCCCTCGAGGCTTATGCAACACCTGCCCGGACGCACTGGGGTAGCTCGACCGCCTGCGCGTGAGGGCAGGTGTCACACAAGCCTTAACAGTTGCTGACGGCCAAGCGTGGCCCGAAGACTTCCGCTGTGAGCGACATTGCCGACCTCGGGGCGCAGGCGAAATGGCAAAACGGGTGTATCGCTGCATCGTCGCCCACTCTCGAAAAATCTGGCCGTTCTGAGAGGGGGCGTACTCACCGTCGCGAACTGCGCCGACGCGAACAGCTCAGGAACCTGACGTCACCGAAAATAGTCTCGCCTCACATCCCGAATCTACACAGGTGGCGTGCTAGGTAGTCCAGTAGCAGTTCCTCTGAAAACGCGCAACAGTCCGCGAAGCATCAACGCCACAGCTTCGTCAACGTGAACAGTTCGGGCTAGCGTCTCGTTCTCATCACTGCTCAAGCCGTTCCTCAGCGCGGTTGAGTCCAGACCGGAAAATTGTTCGCGACCTGCCCAGGGGACAACTAGGGTTGGACGGTGCGGGACCAGATGCAACTCTTCGGCGATGGCCCGCGCGCAGCCCCCAAAACCACCGAGCAAGTACACCGGTTGACCTGCGCCCAAGGAACAAAGTACCTCTTCGGCGATGCCGGGCATTCGTCCCTTGAATCCCGAAAGGTACCCCCCCAACACAATTCTCGCATCACTCGCATCGGTCAATACACGCCTCAGCGCGGTGAGGCCTACGGCCCACTCGTCGCTCGTTGGCACTTGCGTAGTCCCTGCCGGAGACAGTGTATCGAGCGCTAGCTCTTGGCCTTGCTGGCCCAGGCAGTGAAGCTCCGCCAGCCCGTTGAGATCCTGTGCAAGTGTTTGAATCTCCTGCGCTGGCTTGCCGGAGTGAACCGGCCAGGCCAAGTAACTCACAATGGCTGGCCGAGCGTCGCCGACATCTGCGTCTCGCCGATGTCGTGCCACCAATTCGAACAGGAGTTCGGTGAAGCCATGCGCACGTAGGTCGCCCCCGTAGATCAGCCGTGCCCCCATCGCCAACAGGTGCCGTGCCACTTCAGCCATCGCGTCACGCAGGTGCTCGGCGGCAAGACCAAAAGCCATCATGTCTGCGCTCTCAGAAATTGAGATCGCAACGGCCTTCTGACTGAGTGGTTCTTGATAGGTCACTTAGCCGACTCCGATGTCGCCAACCATTCGGTCAGGCTGCGCAATCGATACCTCGGGGCAATCCGTTCGAACAGCCGCTGCTCCTCGGCCCCAAGCGGCGGATCCGGGTAGACGACGACAACCTGCTCTCCAGCCGTATCGCTGAGGCCCGCCAACGAGATGAGCTCCGGCGCACGAGGCAGGAACGCGACATCCTTCGCTGCTTCTTCCAAAGTCGACCGAACTCGGCAACGCCAGAGGTAGTCCTTCAGCACTTCATCCAGCAACCTCGCGACAACCTGATCAATACGATCGATCTTGATCGGATCCATTCTGACGACGGGCACGTTGCCCAAGTACGGAAAGCCTCGTTCGTCGGTATCGGAAATGCAATCGGCGACAACCAAAGGCACATTCCACCGCTTCGCCTCGATGATCTCGCGGCGGCACCATTCGCGCGACGAGAAACTGTCAGTGTGGATCGCGACGACTGCGCTGACCTTGACCTGTTGCAAGAGCACCTTGTCAAAGCGGAGTCCTGCTGGGATGTCGCGCACGTCGAAGAACGAAGCGAGCCCGTCACCCTCGAAGATCTGTCGCCGAACCTCCTTCGCGATTCGCTCTCCATCGGCATCGTGCTTAGAGTGGCTCAAGAAGATTTGCACCTTCTTCAGATACTGCTCAAGCGCCGCTTCGTCTTTGTCGGGCCGGAGAAGCTGCTCAAGGTATGAACGCAACATCCGGCAAAACTGATACGTCAGGTCGGATGTCAGGCGTCGCAGCCGCGCGTCATCCTCCATACCTGCCCAGCGGTCCCAGCGCACAGCTTGCTCTGCCATCCCAAGACGGGTCGCAGCGCCATCAATGGCGACTGGGAACACGCGGGCACCCAAGCCGACCGCATCAGTGCGCGCCAAAAGATCCCGTGCCCAGGTCAGGTAGCGCTCGTCACCTGCAAGGTTTTCCTCGACGAGCAGGACAACGGCCGTCGTCTCTCCTTCGGCAAGGTCGATGTGCTGCGGCGCCGAAGTCGCGGGATCAGGAGCGTTCCGATAGATGACACTCAGCCCAGCTCCGCCTGCCACGTTGCCATACAGCTCGCGACGATATTGGTCGTAGAGCTTCTTCGCGATGGCCCGCCCTGCTTCGAAGGCTGGATGCCACGCCACATAGAGAACAAGGAACGGACGTGTCGGCACTGCCACTGGCGGGCTCCTACAAAGCGGCGAACAAGCTCTCTTGCGCTTCGGTGCGGCCCACGGGATCAGCCCGGAGCCCGTAGAGCCCCGCGATACCTCGACGAAATTCCGTGACGCCACCATAGCTCGGGTGCCGAACAGTTTCGACCTTCACGCCAAATCGCCTTGCATAGACCGCCGCGTCCTGACCGATCGAGACGATGCGTTTCACGCCAAGCCCGTCGATCAGCGACGCGTTCAAGTGATCGACTTGGGCAAGTTCACGAACCGTAAACCGACGGTTGGTCAGCGGGCTGCCGTGCTCATGCGGGTGGAACGGAAAGACGTTCCATAGCAGCGGCTGGCGGGCCACCGCACGCAGGGCGGCCCAAATCTCGGCTGCAGTTCGCTCCGCTACGGCCGTTCCGATCGTGGCACGAGCGAAGCTTGTGCCCGGAAAGAGCCTTTGCAGCTCGACCAGGTGATACTCGTCCGTCAGTGCCAAGCCGGTCCGCCGGCCGCCGCGGTACCCAAGGTCCCGCCCCATCCAGATCGTGTCAACTCCCTGTGCTTGAGCGGCAGCCAGATACGTGCGAAGATTTCGGCGCCGCGTGGATGGCGCGTCGCCTTTGTCGTGAATGGCGCACGTGTCAGCATAAGGATTGAACACGTTCTCGAGTGCGATTGCCGACAGGTCTCGTACGAAGGTGTTCGGGTTCATGTTGAGGTTCTTGAAGGCGGCTGGAATGTCAAGGTGTGGTCAGTCATGTTCACAATGACCGTACCACCACGATGGCCGGGCTTGCGCAGCTCGCGAAACACCCGGAATCCTTCCAGTATCGCTTGCTCCCACTGCCACAGCGGACACGCGTCAACTTCGTAGCCGCTCACCATGCTGTGCACCTGTTTAAGCAGACCGTAGTCGAGCTTGCCCGGCTCCACATCTTCGTACAAGCGGCGCTTCTTGGCGTGGTTGAAGATCCACGTGGCGATCCCTTCCTCGATGATCATCGCCCTCGCACCGTCCTCGTTTTCGTCAATTGCAGGCTTTGACTTTCGCTTGACCTTGAGCAGCGCCCGGATCACGGGGGACCATCCAAGATGGGCGACATAGGCCAGATGGAACACGTCGTGAAAACGGTAGTCGTCCGGCTCATTGCTATTGTCGGTGAGGCGATCACCAATGTGAACACCGTTCAGCCGCTGGACGGCGTAGGTTCTGCCCGACGCTTCGCGCTCAATGAACTCCATAGGAAGCTCGCGAGGCAGTTGCTCATGCTCCAAAAAATCGTCGTCAAATGCTCGACAGTAGGTCCTGCTGGGGCCCGGCCAACGCCCATGGGTCTTGACGAGGTTGTCGCGAGCCACGTCCTCCAGTTTGAGCATGAATGAAGAGCAAACCAGACCAAGGATGGCGAGCAGTTGTCCGAACAGGTCGATGTGGGTGGGGTGTCCGAGAACCAGTTGAGATTGACTACCGTGGCCGACCACCTCTCCGCTCATTCTCGCGAGCTCACCGAGAAGTTCGACGCGGCACGCTTCCAGGTCGCTCCCGTGCACGTCGATGATGCCGTCGATCTGCCTGAAGTTGACGGCGCCATGCCCATCATGATCACCTTCCTTGAACCGCTTGCGCAGGGAGGCGAGGCAACCCTGACCCAACAATTGCGGATCAACCGCCTGTGCCTTCGCCATGGCAACCAGGTACCACAGAGCGTCGCCGATCTCCTCGCCTGCCACTTCCGTCTCGGATTCAAGCAATCGGTCCCGATTGACCTTCTTCAGCGCGGCGAGCAGACCACCGACCTCGCCAAAAAAACCGAACGTCAGCTTGCTCGACCCACCTGGAATATCGGCGAAGCGGTCGGTTTCGTTTGCTGCCGCCGCGTACTGCGCGATGGTCAATGGAGGTTGCTGCGCAAGTGCTGTAGGCATGAGAGTCCTGGTTGACAGGTTCAAGAAGATGGGCGAGCCCACGCCGAACGCTGTCGCTGCCACATGAACGGTGGCGCCAAGAATCCTTGGGCGCCGAGCGATTCGAACCAGGCGGCGAAGGCCTGCACGAACTCCAGTGGAAACACCGACCGGTACCCACGCTTCAGGCGAATGCTGTGACCGTCGAAATCGAGAAACTGCTTGGGCACGTCAATCGCGCCACTGCCCCAGTATGCGAAGCGGCGACCGACCAGTACGCCATGGGACTTAGTGTCGTTAGCGATATTTCTCGGATTCGCGGCACCTCCTTCGAGACTGTGGTGAGAATCGGCTTGCTGCCAAACATGGGGCGCGCTCTGGTGATAGATGTTGTCTCCGAACATCTGTTTCACGCTGCCGGCGCGAGAAGGCTTCTTGAACTGGAATCGAGCGTCGTCCCAGTAGGCGTCATAGGTAAGCACTTCGTCGACCCGCATGACGTACACCAAGCCAGGAACATTGCGGTCCGCAGTCGAAGTCAGCCCCGCAACCCAGTCGCCGACAGCGGCCCGCTGTCGGATTTCGGGTTTGCAGGTGGCTAACGTGCAGACACCGCCGAATGGGTTGGGGGCGAAACCGAAATCGCGCGCAACGACATAGGAATACAGCCGCATCGCTTGCGTGCTAGCACGTGTACCGCGGTACGGCGCGCGCGCCGGCTGGCCCACCATCAGGCGCCTCGCGATTGTTGATGCGCCCTTCGATGGCGTCTTTCACTCGCTCCCCTTGCCAGCCGACGATCGCGTCGGCATAGCGATCAAGCGCGGGCGGAAGGTCGCACTGGGCTTCGCCGTGGTCCCAGACACCGATGATCCGCTTGCCCATACGCTCGGCACATTCGATCTCCCAAGCGACCCACTCGCTATTGCGGGTCTCCGGCGTGATCAGCACGACAAACACCGACGCCCACTCGATTCGCGGCGCGAGGATGCTGGACTTGATGTAGTCCGGATTCTTGGCGTTGTTGGGCTTCTCGCTGTGAATCGATCCGTCGCGCACTTCCATGCCGGCGTTGTTCAGCAAGTCCTTGAGCGGAGCGAGTCTGTGATCGTCCTCGTGGACGTGGCTGATGAATACGTGCTTTCGACCTTCTGCCATGTATTGCTCCCTTTGGATTGCTGGTCTTCGCCGACTGCCTCCCGCGCCGTCGGTTGCGTTGGTCGCTGAAGCCGCGCGTTTACTTGCGCCTGTTGTATGGGGATTGATTGGTCGGCTTGAGCGACTTACCAAGGTCAGACGCCTTGCCGTAGATCGCGGCCTCAGTGCGGCCGAGCTTGATGCCGATGACTCGTGTCGGCGTGTTGCCATCGATGAGTTTCTCGAGCTTTGCCTCCTGCTGCGGTGTCCAGGGTTTGCCGTGATTTTCTGGTTGCTTGGTCACAAGATCCTCCATAGGTGGTTGGGAAGATTCCAACGTTCAGACGACCGACAGTTGAGCTCGGCTCCTGCTGGCTACCGCCCCGCCGCCCTCTATGGGCTGCATGTTGGTCAGCCGGAACAGGAGGTTCTCAACCTCAAATACTGGCAATCCCAACTTGTCGGCGAGTTTGGAGGGGGTGATGCCATCTTCGCGGAGCTGTGTCAGCACCTTGTCCCAAACAACAGACAGCTCCCGGTCGATGCCCTCGGGCTCTGCTTGCTTGTAGTTCTGCACGATCTGGATGCAGAAGGTTCTGTACTGCCAATCGGTCGTGATCCCCAGTTTGTGAAGCCGATAGTTGAGCGCGGCAACAGACACTCGCCATCGCTTCTTGGCCGCGACGATCTCACCGAGTGCGCCAACACGCGGAAGCCTCGCACGCACATCGGCCTCAGGCATGAGAAAGGCAGACGCAAACTGATTGGCCTGGTCCTCGACTTCTCGGCCACCATGTGGCCCACCATGGCGATGCAGCACAAGGTGCCCTAGTTCGTGAACAGCGTCGAACCTGCTGCGCTCAGCGGTCTTGGTGGTGTTGAGGAACACATATGGAATGTTTCGCCGCCACATCGAGAACGCGTCGACGGCCTGCGTGTTTTCCGCCAGCGAGAACACGCGTACCCCCTTCGCCTCGAGCATATGCACGACGTTCTGAACGGGGCGCTCGCCAAGTCCCCAGTGCTGTCGCAACGCGCTTGCGGCAGTTTCGGGGTCGTACCCTTCTTTGCAGTCAATCAGGTCATGCGCCGGCAACGTGAAACGCTCGTGCACCCAGTCGCTGAGCATGAAGGCAAAGGCGCCAGCGGCGAGCGCCGCGTCTCGGTCACGTACCGACATGGAACTTAACGAGCGAAAGCTGGCCGCTTCGGCCATTGGTTCGTCCAACTCTGGCCCGTAGAAGAACGACTGCGGGAAATTGAGCACGGACGACAGCGCCTCCATGCTGCTCACTGGCGGCTCGACATCGCCATGCTCGTAGCGGATGACGGTCTTTTGATCCACGTCTAGCAACTCTGCCAACGCCTTCTTGGTGAGTTTCCTTCTACGTCGCGCCAAGCTCAGCCGTGCGGGACTGAAGATAGGCTGATTCACTTTCGCTTGACTTCAATATCGAACTCCGGCGCACCATCGTCTTGATCTGGATCGTCGAAGACGCTCACCGGGTTCCAGTCCCCATCGCCGAGGACGATGATCTTCTCGAACAAGCCCGTGAAGTACCCTCCCTGAAATTCGTTCAAGAGGGAAAGCTCCGCACGAACCGTCTCGCCGCTGATGAACACGCACAGATGCCACGTCGTGTAGCCATGCAGGCCGGGAGGCTGGCCATCCGGGCTCGGCAGTGGAATGTCCTCCGGGGCGAACAGCGACGCCTGATTGACGGTGGCCGCCCGCTCGGAATTCGGTCCTTTCTTGCACCGGTTCTGAGGGACGCGCTCCAGTAGGCCAGCACCGTCGTCGGCGTTCATCACCACTAACTTGAATCGGCGCTCGTGATTGACGACCGAGCAGAAATTGCCGCTGTCGTCCTTCTCCCATCCATTGCCGCGCAGGAGTTCGCGCGCGCGGCGGGTTCCTTGGCGATAGCTTTCGTAGCCGCGCGCATTCGGAGGATCGTTATCCGTGCAACCGCCGAAACCAGCAACGCAAGCTTTGACGATGTCGATCAAGACGGCTCGCGTAAGGTCAAGCTCGGCAAGCCGGCGATCGATGTCCCATGCTGTGGAGCGGACGATTGCAGTCATGAGGTTGTGATGTCCATTTTTAGAGCCTCAAATGTGACCGAATTTATGGACATGCGCAACCCCTTTCGGCCTGTTTCGGCAATAGCTGCCGCCGGCAGGTCAAAGTCGACCGACAACAACCAGTCTTGAACTGCCGTTCGGACCAGCCGACGCAAGGGCACTCCATGGATGGACCTAGCGAGGGCTCGGATGCGGATGCAGAAAACTTTGTCTAGCCAGTAAGTTGAATAAACTGTCTAAAGCCAGTAAAGTGCCAGACTCACCGGAGTTGCTTTCTATGAGCTTCCCGCTCCGTATCCCCGACCAGTTGAAGCAACATCTTCGCGCGTTGCGGAAGAGCCGCGGACTGACACAGGGTCAGCTTGGCGCATTGGTTGGCGTCAGGCAGGCCCGCATCGCCGAGATCGAGGCGAACCCGGGGGCTGTCAGTCTCAACCAGCTCACCAAAGTACTTGCGGCGCTGGGCGGCACCTTGCATCTGCACAGCGCCGAAGGCGCAGGGACAGAAAGTCAGGTCGTGCCCGATGCGGGGCCGAAGGCACCGAAGTCCGCGCCAACGTCAGTGGTGAAGCGGGCGCCAAAGAAGGCCGCTGGCGCGCCGACTGGCCGGCGAAGCCCAACTAGGGAAACCAAGCCTGCTCCGGTGACCGGCATCGTGATTCGTCCGAAGAAGGGTATTTGGTGACGACTGCGCTCCATGCCTGGATGAACGGCGAGCTGGTTGGCACCTGGACCGTCGACCGTGCCACGCATTCCTTCGTCTACGACGCTTCCTGGCTCAGGTCGCCCAAGGTCCGATCGCTGTCGCTGTCGCTGCCCATCACCGCCTCGCGCGAGGTCCGCGGCGATGCCGTCGCCTACTACTTTGACAATCTGCTGCCGGACAACGACAGAATCCGTGAACGTCTGAGCCGCCGCTTCAGGACGAAAAGGGCCGATGCCTTCTCGCTGCTGGAGGCCATCGGCCGGGACTGCGTCGGTGCCGTTCAGTTGCTGCCGGAGGAGATGACACCGACAGGATGGAACCGCGTCGACTGCGAACCCCTCGACGAGGGGCAGATCGCCGAGATCCTGCGGGCTGTTCCCGCCGACGTGGGCCCAGGCTCGCTGCGCCAGCCAGACGACGACCTGTTCCGCATCTCGATCGCCGGTGCCCAGGAGAAGACGGCGTTCACTCGGGCCGGCGGGCGCTGGTGCCGTCCGCACGGCGCGACGCCGACGACTCACATCTTCAAGCTGCCGCTTGGCCTGGTTGGCGGTTCGCGGCGTGTCGACCTCTCTGATTCGGTCCAGAACGAGTGGGTTTGTGCCCAGATCGTCTCCGAGCTCGGCCTGCCCGCTGCGCCGACGACGATAGCGACCTTCGGCGACCAGACAGTCCTGGTGGTCGAGCGCTTCGACCGCGCGTGGATGGACGACGGTGCCTGGATCGCGCGGCTGCCGCAGGAAGACTTCTGCCAGGCGCTGGGGTTCTCGCCGAAGCAGAAGTACGAACACGATGGTGGGCCTGGCATGGCGAAGTGCCTGCAGTTGCTCACCGGCAGCGCCGATCCGCAGCAGGACACACTGGCGTTTCAGCTGACGCAGCTGGCCTTCTGGTTGATGGCGGCCACCGACGGCCACGCCAAGAACTACTCGATCTTTCTGCAGCCTGGCGACACCTATGTGATGACGCCGCTGTACGACATCCTGTCGATGTGGCCCTACTTCGGCAAAGGCCCGAACCAGTACAACCGCCGGCAGGCGGGCTTGGCCATGGCGATGCGATCCAAGAATGTCCACTACCGCTTCGACACGATCCACACCCGGCATTGGCACCAACTGGCCATGAAGAACGGCGGGCCGGGGATATGGGATGCCATGGTCGGCTTGGTCGAGCAGGTCAAGCCATCGTTGGTGGCGGTCGAGGCGCGTTTGCCCAAGGACTTCCACGGCAGATCCTGGGACGCCATCTCGAAGGGCATGATGGCTGAGGCCGAGCGGTTCCTGGCCGGCGTAGAAGGGCTCTGACGTGCATCCATCGCTGCGCGACTTTTGCGCGACTTTCCCAGGCGTCCCTGGGCACTTCTATGCGAAACTGCGGGTTGAGGGCGCCGCTAAGTCGTTGATTTCATTGAACCCCATTCGTTTATCGGCGGGCTACGAACCAAGGGGTCGTGGGTTCGAATCCTGCCAGCCGCACCAGAACAAGCGTTCTAGAACAACGGGTTAGCTCCGCAAGGGCTAGCCCGTTTTTCTTTGTGGGCCTGCGTCTGTGACGACCATGGCCCCGCGGAAGCCGCAAGCCTCAGGGCTTGCCAGGCGCTGCACCTGCAGCGCAGATCAGCACCTGCTGGTCGCCCAGGCGGGCCTCGTCGCCCGGGCGCAATTTGCGTCCGCGGCGCGTTTCGACTTCGCCGCCGACTTGCACCTGGCCATTGGCGATGAGTGTCTTGGCGCTGCCGCCGCTGTCGGCCAGGCCGGTGGCCTTCAGCAGGGCGTCCAGGGTGATGAACTCGCCCCTGAGTTCAAAAGTCATGGGGTTGGCATTCATGGATGCGCTCCTTGCGTCGACGGGCGGATGGGCGGGGTGGCATCGGCCCGACGGTCGTCGGTCATGCGGCCTGGCCCAATCGCCACAGCGAGGTCACTTCCGCTGCGCGCGCGGCGTGCAGCGGGTCTTGGGTATCGCCGGCCTTGCGGTGCCGCGGCCGGGTATCGAGGCGGCCAAGCACGACGAGACCGGCGTCGCCGATCCAGCCCAGCAGTTGCGCGCGGCTGCGCAGGCCCAGGTGCTCGGCCAGGTCCGACAGGATCAGCCAGCCCTCGCCGCCGGGCAGCAGGTGCGCCGGCAGGCCCTGCAGAAAGCCGCGCAGCATGCGGCTGTCCTCGTCGTAGACGGCCGCTTCCAGTGGTGATCCGGGCCTTGCGGGCAGCCAGGGCGGGTTGCAGACGACCAGTGCGGCGCGCGGCGATGGCGCGGGCGGGAACAAGTCGGCCGCCACCAAAGTGACAGCCGCCTGCACGCCCAGCCGCTGCAGGTTCTCCCGTGCGCAGGCCAGCGCGCGGGCCTGCAGCTCGGTGGCCAGCACTTGCCGCACGCCGCGCCGCGCCAGCACGGCGGCCAGCACGCCGGTGCCGGTGCCAATGTCCATCGCCAGGCTGTCCGCACCGGCGGGCAGCGGCGCTTGCTTGACGAGATCCACATATTCGCCGCGCACTGGCGAGAACACGCCGTAGTGCGGATGGATGCGGTTGGCGGGCGAGGGGCCCAGCGCGGGTACGGGCACGCCCTTGCTGCGCCACTCGTGGGCACCGATCAGGCCCAGCAGTTCGCGCAGCGACACCACGCTGGCCTGGCCGTCGTCAGGCCCCCAGGCTTCTTCGCAGGCCTGCTGCACGTCCGGCGCGCGGCGCAGCGCCAGGTGGTAGCCGGCCTCGATCGGGATCAGCAGCTGCGACAGCACCCGCGCGCGCTGGGCCTGTGCCGCGCGGTGACGGTGGAAGGCGGTCGCAGGTGTCGGCGGCGTGTCCGGCGTTGGTGTGGCACGGCCACTGCGCGCGCGGCGGGGTCCGCGGTCGCAGCGGCGCGCCAGCGCGTCCAGCAGGTGCCGCGCCTGCGGGAAATCGCCCTCCCACAGCAAGGCCGTGCCTTCGCAGGCCAGCTTGTAGGCGGCGTCGGCCGCCCAGGTGTCGTTGACGACCTGCACGCGCTTGGGCGCGGCCCACAGGCGCTCGCAGCGCCAGCGCGCCTGGTGCGCCGCCTGGCCGTCGTGCCAGTGGATCTGCGGCGCATGGTCGTCCGCGCGATCCGGTGCAGCGGCAGCCAAGGGTGCGGCGCTCGTGGCCGCGTGAGCAGGTGCGGCAGGGGTCATGGGAAAGGCCGCGGTCATGCGCCGAGCGTACATCCGCTCGCCGCAGCCGGGCGGTGTGTGCCCGGCTTCAGGCGGGCGCGCCGGACCGGCCCATCAGTGCACCCACCAGCGCGGCCAGCAGCAGGGCGGTCACCGGCGCCATGCTCAGCAGGAAACCCAGGCCGCGGCTGTCGGGCTTGGTGAGGTAGGCCCGGGCGTAGAGCACGCGCCCGATCAGGTAGACCACGCCCGCGCCGGCCACGTAGACGGTGGGCCAGTAGCGCGCCGCCAGGTACAGCGCCGGCAGGAAGGCCACCAGCATCTCCAGCGTGTTCATCTGCACGCGGTAGGTGCGCTCGAACATCTCGTGCCCGGTGACGGCAGGCGCCTGCACGCCGTACTTGCCGCGTGCCTGGCCGACCATGCTGCCGAAAACCAGGTATTGCGCCACGGCCAGAAGGGCCACCACGTCGATGTGTGTCATGAGGTGATTCGTTGGGTGTCGGTGGGTGCCCGGCGTTAACCGGGCGGGGTGGGCAGGATCCGGTTGCGCCGGGTACCGCCGTCAAGCGCGCAAGGCGGTGACTTCGATCTCGATGCGCATGCGCGGATCCATCAACCGTGCCGAGATCATCGTCGCTGCGGGCCGCACGGCGCCGAAATAGCGCTGCAGCACGGGCCAGCAGGCGGGAAACTCGTCGCCGTCGGGCACGATGTAGGTCACGCGCACGACATCGCTGAGCGCCGCGCCGGCTTGCTGCAGGGCCGCTTCGATGTTTTTCAGGCACTGCTCGGTCTGGGCTTCGATGCCGTCGGCCAGCGTCATCGTGGCGTAGTCGAAACCCGTGGTGCCGGACACGAAGACCCAGTCGCCCTGCACGACGGCGCGCGAATAGGCGATCTGCTCCTCGAAGGTCGATCCGGAACTGACCAGCCGGCGTGTCATCGGAACCCGCTTGCGCTCACTTGGCGCGCTGGCGCCGGCGCTGCCACTCGAGCAGTTCGCCGACAAATCCGCGGCGGAAGCCGATCACGCACACCACGAAGATGCAGCCGATGATGACCGTCACCCAGGCGCCCACGCGGTCGGCCAGGAAGTTCTGCAGGCCGATGATGGTGAAGGCGCCGATGACCGGGCCGGCAAAGGTGCCCATGCCGCCCAGCAGCGTCATCAGCACCACCTCACCCGACAGCGACCAGTGCGCGTCCGACAAGGTGGCAAAACCCAGCACCATGGTCTTGAGCGAACCCGCCAGGCCCGCCAGCGTGGTCGACAGCACGAAGGCCAGCAGCTTGTACTTGTCGACGTCGTAGCCCAGGGAGACGGCACGCGGTTCGTTCTCGCGGATGGCCTTGAGCACCTGGCCGTAGGGCGAGTGCACGATGCGCACCACGCCGAGAAAGACGGCCACAAAAACCGCCAGCACCACGTAATACATCGCGATGTCGCTGGACAGCGGAATCAGCCCGAACAGATTGCCGCGCGGCACGCCTTGCAGGCCGTCCTCGCCGCCGGTGAACGGTGCCTGCAGCCAGACGAAATAGATCATCTGCGCCATGGCCAGCGTGATCATCGCGAAGTAGATGCCCTGGCGGCGGATGGCGATGAGGCCGACGACCAGGCCGATCAGCCCGGCGCCCAGCGCGCCGGCCAGCACGCCCAGTTCGGGCGAGAGGCCGGCCGTCTTCACCAGCCAACCGGTGAAATAAGCCGCAGCGCCCAGGTAGGCGGCGTGGCCGAAGGACAGCAGCCCGGTGAAACCCAGCAGCAGGTTGAAGGCCACCGCGAAGATCGCGAAGCACAGGGCCTTCATCATGAAGATCGGGTACAGGCCGATGAAGGGCGCGGCCACCAGCACCGCCAGGGCGGCCAGCCAGGCCCAGCGCGCGCGCTCGTAAATCGATTGTTCGACCGGGCCGCTCATCACTTTTCCTTGCCGAACAGGCCGGCGGGTCGGAACATCAGCACGATGGCCATGATGACGAAGACAACGATGCTCGATGCCTCGGGGTAGAAGACCTTGGTCAGGCCTTCGATGAGGCCCAGCGCCAGGCCGGTGAGGATGGAGCCCAGGATCGAGCCCATGCCGCCGATCACCACCACCGCAAACACCACGATGATGAGGTTGCTGCCCATCAGCGGCGTGATCTGGATGACCGGGGCGGCGAGCACACCCGCCATCGCGGCCAGCCCGGCGCCGGCGCCGTAGGTCAGCATCACCATGAGGGGCACGTTGACGCCGAAGGCCTGCACGAGCTTGGGGTTCTCGGTGCCGGCGCGCAGGTACGAGCCCAGCCGCGTGCGTTCGATCAGCCACCAGGTGGCCAGGCACACCGCCAGCGACGCAAAGACGACGAAGCCGCGGTAGTTGGGCAGGATCATGAAGCCCAGGTTGGTCGCGCCCTGAAGAGAATCGGGCACGGCGTATTGCTGGCCCGACACGCCGAACTGGTCGCGGAAGATGCCTTCGGCAATGAGCGAGAGGCCGAAGGTCAGCAGCAGGCCGTAGATCGGGTCGATGTTGTAGAGGTGCTTGAGCAGCGTGCGCTCGATCACCACGCCCACCGCGCCGACGACCACCGGCGCCACCAGCAGCGCCCACCAGAAGCCCACGCCCAGGTGTTCGACCAGCAGATAGGCGACATAGGCGCCGATCATGTACAGCGCGCCATGGGCGAAATTGACGATCCCCAGCAGGCCGAAGATCACCGCCAGGCCCAGGCTGAGCATGGCGTAGAACGAGCCGTTGACCAGGCCCAGCAGCAGCTGGCCCAGGAAGGACTGCAGGGGAATGCCGAAGATCTCCATGGCGCTTCGCTGTTAGCGGGGGGACAGGGCGCGGGACGAGCCCGGCGCCGGGCCGCCCCAAGCCGGGCCAGACCCCCTCGGGGGGTCAGCCGCGGTACTCCGCGGATGGGGGGCAGTCACTTCCAGGCCGGGCACTTCGTCTCGGCCTTGGTGGTCCATGCGGCTTCGCCCTTCATGGTCTCGACCACGTTGTAGTAGTCCCAGGGCTCGGTGCTCTTGTCCGGCGACTTCACCTGCATCAGGTACATGTCGTGGACCATGCGGCCGTCCGGGCGGATGAAGCCGCCCTTGGCGAAGACGTCGTTGATCGGCGTCTTCTTCAGGGCGGCCAGCACCTTGTCGGCGTCGTCGGTACCGGTGGCCTTCACGGCCTTGAGGTACTGGAAGGCGGCCGAGTAGTCACCCGCCTGCACCGACGAGGGCATGCGCTTGAACTTCTCGAAGAATCGGCGGGCCCAGGCACGCGTCTCGGCGTTCTGGTTCCAGTACCAGCTGTCCGTCAGGTACATGCCCTGCGTGGTCTTCAGGCCCAGCGAGTGGATGTCGTTGATGAAGACCAGCAGACCGGCCAGCTTCATCGTCTTGGTCACGCCGAATTCGTTGGCGGCCTTGATGGTGTTGACCGTGTCGCCGCCGGCATTGGCCATGCCCAGGATCTGCGCCTTGCTGCTTTGTGCCTGCAGCAGGAAGGACGAGAAGTCGCTGGCAGCCAGCGGGTGCTTGACCGTGCCCACGACCGTGCCGCCGGCGGCCTTCACGACGTTGGAGACGTCGGCTTGCAGCGCGGCGCCGAAGGCGTAGTCGGCCTGCAGGAAGAACCAGGACTTGCCGCCTTGCTTGACGACCGCATTGCCCGTGCCCTTGGCCAGCGCCACGGTGTCGTAGGCCCAGTGCACCGTGTAGGGGTTGCACTGTTCGTTGGTCAGCGCCGAGGTGGCGGCGCCCACCACCAGGAAGGGCTTCTTCTTCTCGGCCGCGACCTTGGCCATGGCCAGCGCGGTGGCGGAATTGGTGCCGCCGATCAGCATGTCCAGGCCCTGGGTGTCGAACCATTCGCGGGCCTTGGCGGCAGCCAGGTCGGCCTTGTTCTGGTGCTCGGCGTAGAGCACCTCGACCTTCTTGCCGTTGATGGTGCCGCCCATGTCGGCCACGGCCATGCGCATGGCTTCGACACCGCCCATGCCGTCGATGTCGCCATAGACGCCGGCCATGTCGGTGATGATGCCGATCTTGATGACGTCGCCCGAGACCTGGGCTTGTGCGGGAACGGCCGTGCCCAGCAGCGCGGCGGTGGCCAGTGCGCAGGCGGCGGGGAGTGTCTTCAGCTTCATCGAGGGTCTCCTTGAACGGGAACGGGAAATGCGGAAATGCGGGAAGGGGAGGGGAGGGGCGCGGACTACACGCCCAGGTATTCGTGCAGGCTGGCCATGCGCGAGGGCAGTTCGGCCTGCGTGAAGGACTGGATGACCTGGCCGTGCTCCATCACCATGAAGCGGTCGGCCAGCGGCGCGGCAAAGCGGAAATTCTGTTCGACCATGACGATGGTGTAGCCCTTGGCGCGCAAGGTGCGCACCATGTCGGCCAGTTTCTGGACGATGACGGGTGCCAGACCTTCGGAGATCTCGTCCAGCAGCAGCAGCCGCGCGCCGGTGCGCAGGATGCGCGCCACCGCCAGCATCTGCTGCTCGCCACCCGACAGCCGCGTGCCCTGGCTGGACGCGCGCTCCTGCAGGTTGGGGAACATCGCGTAGATCTGCTCGATGCTCATGCCGCCCTGCGCCAGCTCCGGCGGCAGCATCAGGTTCTCTTCGCAGGACAGGCTGGAGAAGATACCGCGCTCTTCGGGGCAGTAGCCCAGCCCCAGGCGCGCGATGCGGTGCGTGGCCATCGCGATGGTCTCGCTGCCGAGCACCTTGATCGATCCCTTGCGGCTGCCGATCAGGCCCATGATGGCGCGCAGCGTGCTGGTGCGGCCGGCGCCGTTGCGACCCAGCAGCGTCACGACTTCGCCTTCGTCGACGTGGAAGTTCACGCCGTGCAGCACGTGCGATTCGCCGTACCAGCCGTGCAGGTCGGTGACCTCGAGGTAGCGCTTGGGGGTAGACATCAATGCGCACCTGCCAGTTCGGTCTGCGCGCTGCCCATGTAGGCTTCGATCACGGCCGGGTTCTTCGAGACCTCTTCGTAGCTGCCTTCGGCCAGCGTGGCGCCGCGCTGCAGCACGGTGATGGTGTCGGCGATGCTGGCCACGACGCTCATGTTGTGCTCCACCATCAGCACGGTGCGCTGTGCCGCGACCTTCTTGATCAGTTGCCGGATGCGGTCGACGTCTTCCAGGCCCATGCCCTGCGTGGGCTCGTCCAGCAGCATCAGCGTGGGGTTCATCGCCAGCGTCGTGGCGATTTCCAGCGCGCGCTTGCGGCCGTAGCTCAGCTCCACGGCGGTCAGGGTGGCGTACTTTTCCAGGTCCACCTGGCGCAGCAGGTCGATCGCCTGGTCGTTCAGGCGGTCCAGCACCCGCTCGGTGCGCCAGAAATGGAAGGAGTTGTTGAGCTGCCGCTGCAGCGCCACGCGCACGTTCTCCAGCACGGTCAGGTGCGGGAACACCGACGAGATCTGGAACGAGCGGATGATGCCGCGGCGCGCGATGTGCGCCGACGTTTCGCCGGTGATGTCCTGGCCGTCGAAGAGGATCTGGCCGGAGGTGGGCGTGAGGAACTTGGTCAGCAGGTTGAAGCAGGTCGTCTTGCCTGCGCCGTTAGGCCCGATCAGCGCGTGGATGCTGCCGCGCCGAACCTTCAGATCGACCTTGCTCACCGCCACGAAGCCCTTGAACTCCTTGGTCAGTGCGCGCGTTTCGAGGATGGTGTCGGTGGACATTCGGTGGCGGGATTTTCGGGGCGGCGGCGTTCGGTCGGCGGCCTGCGTCACGGCAATGGGCGGACACTGGCTGACACTGCCATCCCCTCCATCGACACGTGGGCGCGCTCGGCCCCGTCCTTTCGCGGCAGTGTAGCCCCGGGTCCCGGGGTACCCCATCGGGTTGATGCGTAGGTAAGTCCGCGAAGGCACCGGCGTGCCGCCGCGGCCGCTGGCGCAGTCAGTACACCAGGCGGTCGGGCCGGATGTCGCGCAGGATGGTGGTGGCGATTTCCTCGATCGACTTGTGCGTGGACGACAGCCAGCCGATGCCTTCGCGGCGCATCATGGCCTCGGCCGAGCCGACCTCGTGACGGCAGTTGGCCAGCGAGGCGTACTTGCTGTCCGGGCGGCGCTCGTGGCGGATCTGTGCCAGGCGTTCGGGGTCGATGGTCAGGCCGAAGCACTTGGCCTTGTAGGGGCGCAGCGGCGTGGGCAGGGTGCCGCGGTCGAAGTCTTCGGGGATGAGCGGGCAGTTGGCGGCCTTGATGCCGTGCTGCATGGCCAGGTACAGGCTGGTGGGCGTCTTGCCGCAGCGGCTCACGCCGATCAGGATGACGTCGGCCATCGCCAGGTTGCGCGAGGATTGCCCGTCGTCGTGCGCCAGCGAAAAGTTGATGGCCTCGATGCGGTCGTTGTATTCCTCGCTCTTGGCCGCGTCGGAAAAGCGGCCCACGCGGTGGTTCGACTTCATGCCGAACTCCACCTCCAGGGGCTCGACGAAGGTGCGGAACATGTCCAGCACCAGGGCCTTGCAGGCCGGGCCGGTGAGCACCTCGCGCACCGCGTCGTTCACCAGCGTGATGAAGACGATGGGCCGCACACCCTCGATCTGGGTGGTTTGCTCGATCTCCTCGACCACCGCCCAGGCCTTCTCGACGGAGTCGATGAAGGGCCGACGCACGTGGCGCGGCTTGGTGGAAAACTGCGCCAGGATGGAGTTGCCGAAGGTTTCGGCGGTGATGCCGGTGCCGTCGGAGACGAAGAACACGGTTCTGTGGGGCATGGCGCGTACCAAGGACAGGGGGATCGGTCAGGGGGCATCATAGGCAAGACTCCCTACAATCGCCCGAACGTCGTGCGGCCCGTCGCCGCCCGCCCCTATTGCCCACGCCACTCCCCATGCACGCCCCAGGCCCACAAGAACAGCCCGAAGCTGCCTGTCCGGCCGTGCCCGAGTTGCGCCTCCTTGTCACGCGCATGCTGCGTGTGAAGGCACCCGTTTCTTTTCATCTCGGAGCTTTCCCATGTCTGCAGCCCCCCTGGCGACCGCCCTGGTCGTGCCGTTTGAACATCTGAGGATGACCGATGTCGAGGTCGTAGGCGGCAAGAACGCCTCCCTCGGCGAAATGATCAGCCAGCTGGCCGCTACCGGCGTGCGTGTGCCCGGTGGCTTTGCGACGACGGCGCATGCCTTCCGGCAGTTCCTGGCCCATGAGGGCCTGGCCACACGCATCGCGCAGCGCCTGTCCACGCTGGACACCGAGGACGTGCGCGCGCTGGCCGATGCCGGTGCGCAGATCCGCCAGTGGGTGATCGACACGCCGTTTCCGGCGGATCTCGAAGCCGCCATCCGCGCGGAATTCGTGCGCCTGACCGCCGACCACCCGGGCGCGTCGTTTGCGGTGCGCTCGTCGGCCACGGCCGAAGACCTGCCGGACGCGTCCTTTGCGGGCCAGCAGGAGACCTTCCTGAACGTGACCGGCATCGACGACGTCCTGCACCGCATGAAGGAGGTCTTCGCCACCCACTACAACGACCGGGCGAACAGCTACCGCGTGCACAAGGGCTTCGCACACAGCGACGTGGCCCTGTCGGCCGGCGTGCAGCGCATGGTGCGCTCGGACCTCGGCGCGGCCGGCGTGATGTTCACCATCGACACCGAGAGCGGCTTCTCCGACGTCGTCTTCATCACCTCCAGCTACGGCCTGGGCGAAACGGTGGTGCAGGGCGCCGTGAACCCCGACGAGTTCTACGTGCACAAGCCGGCGCTGCGCAGCGGCAAGCAGGCCGTCATCCGCCGCACGCTGGGCTCCAAGCTGATCCGCATGGAGTTCGCCACGCCCGAGGAAAAGGCCGCCAGCGGCAAGCTCGTGCGCACGGTGGATACCCCGCCCGAGCAGCGCAACCGCTACTCGCTGAACGACGCGGACGTGACCGAACTGGCCCGCTACGCGCTGATCATCGAGAAGCACTACGGCCGTGCGATGGACATCGAGTGGGGCAAGGACGGCAGCGACGGCAAGCTCTACATCCTGCAGGCGCGGCCGGAGACGGTGAAGAGCCAGGCGGCCGCGCAGGTCGAGCAGCGCTACAAGCTCAAGGGCACGGGCACGGTGCTGGCCGAGGGCCGCGCCATCGGCCAGAAGATCGGCACGGGCCCGGTGCGGCTGGTGCATTCGCTGTCCGAGATGGACAAGGTGCAGCCCGGCGACGTGCTGGTCACCGACATGACCGACCCGAACTGGGAGCCGGTGATGAAGCGCGCCAGCGCCATCGTCACCAACCGCGGCGGGCGTACCTGCCACGCGGCCATCATCGCGCGCGAGCTGGGCATCCCGGCGGTCGTGGGCTGCGGCGACGCCACCGAGAAGCTGCACGACGGCGCGCTGGTCACCGTGGCCTGCTCCGAAGGCGATACCGGCTACATCTTCGACGGCCTGCTCGAAACCGAAGTGCGCGAGATCAAGCGCGGCGAGATGCCCTACTGCCGCATCAAGATCATGATGAACGTGGGCAACCCGCAGCTGGCCTTCGACTTTGCGCAGATGCCCAATTCCGGCGTGGGCCTGGCCCGGCTGGAATTCATCATCAACAACAACATCGGTGTGCATCCCAAGGCCATCCTCGACTATCCCAACGTGGATTCCGAGCTGAAGAAGGCCGTGGAATCAGTGGCGCGCGGCCACGCCTCGCCGCGGGCCTTCTATGTCGACAAGCTCACCGAAGGCGTGGCCACGATTGCCGCGGCCTTCTGGCCCAAGCCGGTCATCGTGCGGCTGTCGGACTTCAAGAGCAACGAGTACCGCAAGCTCATCGGCGGCACGCGCTACGAGCCCGACGAAGAGAACCCGATGCTGGGCTTCCGCG
The DNA here is from genome assembly GCA_963205115.1 of Pseudomonadota bacterium. Classification (GTDB taxonomy): domain Bacteria; phylum Pseudomonadota; class Gammaproteobacteria; order Burkholderiales; family Burkholderiaceae_C; genus Rubrivivax. Next base: position 22,266 of record CAUJHV010000061.1, read on the forward strand.
GCGCCAGCCGCTACATCAGCGGCGAGTTCAGCGACGCCTTCGGCATGGAGTGCGAGGCGCTCAAGCGCGTGCGCAACGAGATGGGCCTGACGAACGTCGAGATCATGGTGCCCTTCGTGCGCACCGTCAGCCAGGCCGAGCGCGTGGCACGCATGCTGGGCGATCGCGGCCTGCAGCGCGGCGAGAACGGGCTGAAGCTGATCATGATGTGCGAGGTGCCCAGCAACGCCATCCTGGCCGAGCAGTTCCTGCAGCACTTCGACGGCATGTCCATCGGTTCCAACGACCTGACGCAGCTCACGCTGGGCCTGGACCGCGATTCCGGCCTGGCGCAGCTGGCCAACGATTTCGACGAGCGCGACCCGGCCGTCAAGGCCTTGATCTCGCGCGCCATCGCGGCCTGCCGGGCGACGGGCAAGTACGTGGGCATCTGCGGGCAGGGCCCCAGCGACCACCCGGACTTCGCCGACTGGCTGGCGCGCGAAGGCATCGTGTCGATCTCGTTGAATCCCGACACGGTGGTCGAGACCTGGGAACGCCTGGCGACGCTTCGCTGAGCTGGGCAAGTGCGGCCGTGCCCGGTGTGGCGCGGCCCATGTGTGGTCGCGGGCAGGGCAGCCGCCTGGGAAGGCGACGCCCTGTGCCGATCAGGCCTTGACGACCGTCACGGTGCACTCGGCCTGCGCCACGACCTGCGAGCTCACGCTGCCCAGGTAGCGGCGGATCGTGGAGTTGCCGCGGGCGCCCATGATCAGGTGATCGATCTGGTTGCGCTCGGCGAAATCGACGATGGCCGAGGCGATGTCCGGCGCTTCCAGCACGTGGAAGGTCAGGCGCCCGTCTTCCAGGTTCATTTCCTTGTTGATCGGCCGCGCCCAGTGCTTCAGGCCGATCAACTGCCGCACGTGGTGGCTCTGGCCGGTCTGGTTGTCGACCTTTTCGTCCATGCCGATGCGTGCCGTCTTCATGACGCTGACACAGGCCAGGCGGGCGCCAGGATGTGTCGCGAGGATGCGGTGGACGGTCTCGCGCAGCGCATCCAGCAGGCCCGGTCCGGCACGGTCGACGTCCACCGCCGCCATCACGATCGGGCTCTTCATGACCTGCGTGGTGACGCCCAACGGCGTGGTCGCCGCCGACGGTTCACCGATCGAGAAGAACCACTGCTTGATGCGCTTGATCGTGCCGTTGGTCTGCAAGCGCTGTGCGCGCTCGGTCAGCGGGATCTGGGCGGGGTCCTGGAAGGCCAGGGCCAGTTGCGCCGCGCTCTGCCAGCGACGGTCGGGCTTGACCTCGAGGCACTTGAGGATCGCCTCCTGCAGCCAGGGCGGACAGTCCTTGCGGATGCTGCGCGGCGGGACCGGGTCGACGTACAGGCGCCGGCGCAGGCCGCGCACCGACTCCGGCGATCCGAAGGGCCGCTGTCCGGTGGTGAAGTGGTAGAGCATCACGCCCAGCGCAAACAGGTCGGAGCGCGGGTCGTTGCGGACGAACTGCACCTGCTCCGGCGACATGTAGGGGCCCGTGCCCATCGGCAGGCTGAATTCCTCTTCCAGCAGGTCGGGCAGGCGGTCGTGCCGCGAGAGCCCGAAATCGACGAACACGGCGGTGCCGTCGGGCCGGAACATGATGTTGCTGGGCTTGATGTCCAGGTGCACCAGCCGCTGGCGGTGCAGTTCGTGCAGTGCCGTGCCCACGCGCGCGCCCACCTCGATGACCTCGTCGATGGCCAGCGGGGCCTCGTCCAGGCGCGGTCGCAGCGACGGGCCCTCGATGCGCTCCATCACGATGTACGGGTGGTGCGTGAAGTCACCGCGTGCGACGAACCGGGGCACATGGCGGCCGGTGAGCATCGGCAGGATCATCTGCTCGACCTCGAAGCCCACGATCGTGGCCGGGTCCTCGCCCGCCTTGATGCGCGGGACCTTCATGATCAGCGGCATGTCCGGCCAATCGGCCAGCCCCGCCGGGACGGGATGCTCAGGCGCCAGCTCCACCTGCCACAGGTTGGCCATGCCGCCGGTGTGCAGCTTTTCGATCAGCCGCCAGCCATCGACCAGCTGGCCGGGTGCCAAGGGTTGCGGCGGGTTGGCCGCGGCGGTGGTGTCACTGTCCATCGTGCAGTCGTGTTGCCAGTTCCTGGGGCAGGTTCGCTTCCCTGATCTTGGCGGCAGCGGTTTCGTGGTCGTAGGGCACGCGCCAGTACGACACCTCGCTGCGCGTGTCGTCGTAGGTGGCGTAACACGCGGCGGGGTCGCCGTCGCGCGGTTGTCCGCAGGCGCCCGGAATCACCAGCCACTGGCGCGACGCCAGCAGCGGCACGGTGGTCCCGTGGGTCGGCGTGAACTCGCCGGCCTTGCCCAGGCCCGACAGGTGGAACAGCCTCGGCTCGTGCATGTGCCCGCAGAAGGTGACGCGGCAGCGCGTGGCGGACATGCTGCGCACGGCCTCCAGCCGGCCCTGCACGTAGTCCCAGCCGGGTGGGTTGTAGGCGTTGGCGTGCACGAAGAGGACATCGCCCCATTCGGCCGTCATGCCCAGGCTGCCCAGGAAGGCCAATTGCGCTTCCGACAGCCGCGAGCGGGTCCACTCGATGACATGCCGTGCTTCCGGGCGCATGCTCGAGCGTGCACCACTGACGACCGCGGCATCGTGGTTGCCGCCGACCAGCCAAGCCCCTGCGTCCCGCAAGGCCATCACTTCGTCGACCACCCAGGCTGGATCTGCGCCGTAGCCCACGAAGTCGCCCAGCAAGGCATAGCCGTCGACACCGAGCCGTCGCGTGTGCTCCAGCACCGCTTCCAGGGCCTCGCGGTTGGCGTGCAGATCGGTGATGACGGCGATTTTCATGCGCCTGTGGGGAGATACGTATGGAAACGAATTGGCGAGACTGTCTCGATTTTCCGCGGGGATTGACCTTGGATCCGCCGTAGAGTTTGCTGGCAGTATGCTTACAGAAATGACTTCACAGGCGATCTACGTCAAGACCGAAGCGGGTGCGACCGAGTTGCGCACGCGTGCGGCGAATTTGCCGTGGCGTCTGAGGACCATGCTGCTGCTGGTCGACGGGTCCCGCGACAAGGCGCAGCTGGACGAATCGATCCGGATGGTCGGCGCGCCCGACGACTCGATCGAGCAATTGAGCCGGCTGGGTCTGATTGCGCCGCAGGCCGGCGCACCGGCCCCCGCCGACGCACCCGCCGTGCGACCGGCCACCAAGGCCGAGATCCGCGACGAGGGGCTGTCTTTCCGCGAAGCGCAGAAATTCATGAACGAGACGGCCGTGGACGCGCTGGGCATCCGGGCCTTCTTCTTCACGCTGAAGCTCGAAAAATGTTCGACGCGCCCCGAACTCATGGCTCTGATGCCCGAGTACGCCAAGATCTTGTCCAAGGCGCATAACGAACAGGTTGCCCGCATGATCGAAGGCCAGTTGCGCGACAAGCTGCGCTGAGCCCGGGCGCAGCGGCCGTCGCTGCGTCTACTTCGATGCGGCAGGCGCGGCCGGCTGCGCATGACCGGCGCCAGCGCCCACGTCATGCTTTTCGCCGCCCAGGTCGATGTCCCCACCCGAGCGCGTCAGGACGAAGATCGCCAGGATGGCGAAGGCGATGAATCCGAGGATGATCTTCCACATGGCTTCGTTCGATTCGATGGTGGTGGTGACTTGATCCGTGGGTCGCACAGCGGCCCACGGATCAAGCGCCGCCCGAAGGCGGCTGGGCGTCCCGCGGGCCCGAAGGCTGGCGGGGCGCCCCCTGTCGATCAATCGTTGGCGTAGATGTCGACGTCCTTGGTTTCCTTGATGAACAGCGTGCCGATGACCAGCGTCATCGCCGCGATCACGATCGGATACCACAGGCCGCTGTAGATGTTGCCTTGCGCAGCCACGATCGAGAACGAGATGGCAGGCAGGAAGCCGCCGAACCATCCGTTGCCGATGTGGTACGGCAGGCTCATCGAGGTGTAGCGGATCTTCGTGGGGAAGAACTCCACCAGCATCGCGGCGATCGGGCCGTACACCATCGTCACATAGATGACGAGGATGGTCAGGATCAGCACGATCATCCACCAGTTGCCGCTGCCCGTGACGATCGGGTCGGCCTTCGAGGGATAGCCGGCCGCATTCAGTGCGTCGCGAACTTCCTTCTCGAAGCGGGCCTTCTCTTCCTTGGCATTGGGCTGGGTCGCCGCATAGCCTGCGATGGCCTTGTCGCCGACCTTGACGGTGGCGATCTTGACGTCGCCGCCGCCGCCCTCGACCTTGTCGTAGTTGACGCCGGCATTCGCCAGGAAGGTACGCGTGAGGTCACAGGCTGTCGTGAACTTGGCCGTGCCGGTCAGGTTCAGGATCAGGTTGCAGTCACCCGCAGGGGCGACCACCGTGACCGGCGACTTCTGGATCGCGGCCTGCAGCTTCGGGTTGGCGTAGGTCGTCAGCGCGTTGAACAGCGGGAAGTACGTCAGCACCGCCAGCAGGCAACCCGCCATGATGATCGGCTTGCGGCCGATCTTGTCCGACAGCGCGCCGAAGAGCAGGAAGAACGGCGTACCGATGATCAGCGACAGCGCGATCAGCACGTTGGCCGTCGGACCGTCAACCTTCAGGAACGACTGCAGGAAGAACAGCGCGTAGAACTGTCCCGTGTACCAGACCACGGCCTGACCGGCGGTCGCACCCAGCAGGGCCAGGATGACGATCCTCAGGTTCTTCCACTGGCCGAAGGACTCGGTCAGCGGCGCCTTGGAGGTCTTGCCTTCGGACTTCATGCGCGAGAAGGCCGGCGATTCGCTGAGCTTCAGTCGGATCCACACCGACACGGCCAGCAGGATGCCCGACACCGCGTACGGAATGCGCCAGCCCCAGGCCGCGAATTCCTTCTCGCCCATGTACAGGCGCGTGCCCAGGATGACCATCAGCGCGAGCATCAGGCCCACGGTGGCCGTCGTCTGGATGAACGAGGTGTAGAAGCCGCGGCGGCCCTGCGGCGCGTGCTCGGCCACGTAAGTGGCCGCACCGCCGTACTCGCCACCGAGTGCCAGGCCTTGCAGCAGGCGCAGCGCGATCAGGGCGATCGGCGCGGCGATGCCCCAGGTGGCATAGGTGGGCAGGAAGGCCACGAGGAAGGTGGACAGACCCATGATCAGGATCGTCACCAGGAAGGTGTACTTGCGGCCGACCAGGTCACCCAGGCGACCGAAGACGATGGCACCGAAAGGACGCACCGCAAAGCCGGCGGCGAACGCCAGCAGGGTGAAGATGTCCCGGGTGGCCGGGTCGAGTGCGGTGAAGAAGTTGGCGGCGATGATGGCCGACATCACCCCGAAGAGGTAGAAGTCGTACCACTCGAACACCGTGCCGAGTGACGAAGCAAAGATGACCTGCTTCTCCTCCGGCGTCATCGGGCGTGGCCCGTCCATCGCGGATCCTGCTGCTGACATGAATGGCGTCTCCTATGTACTGTGGGGGGCAAGTGCGCCCCTGACGGGGGGCTGACCGCAGTCTCAAAAGTTCCGCTGACCGAAGCCTTACGGGAAATCGACGCGATCTCAGGGGTTCATGCACCCCGGATTCCCCCGTTTCACGACTGGAATCGATTGGTTTTTGGGCCTGCAGGAAGTGCGAAAAATGGTGCTTTCGGCATCAGGGTTCCCCTGGGTATCACTAACCCTCGCATCGTCGTCTATGGGCGGCGGGGTGCGGGGGCCGACGGCAGACTCCTCACCGATGGAAACACGCTCCCGTGAGGACCCTGCCACTGCCGTTGCCGCCGATTCGCTGTGGCGGCAGACGCGCCGACTGACACTGGTGATGGCTGCGCTGTGGTTGCTGCTCAACGTGGGCGGACCCTGGATCGCGCGCGACCTCTATGGCTGGTTGGGCAGCGGCTTTCCCTTCGGCTTCTGGTTCGCGGCCCAGGGCTCGCTGTTCCTGTACCTGCTGCTGATCCTGGTTCTGGTGGTGCTGTGCGAACGCCTGGAACGTCGGTACGTGGCCCAGGCGTGGGGCGAGGGCGATCGGTCGGACGCGCCGTCCGATAACCGCTGAACGCCCGCGCGCCGCACCCATGTCTTCTTCGCCGTTCATCAAGACGCTCCATCGACGCTACGCCGCGTTCGTCGTGGGCCTGGCGTGCTTCATCCTGACGATGGCCTACTTCGAGCGCCTGGGCCTGCCCGGCAAGTGGCTCGGCGCGCTGTTCCTGATGATCACCGTCTTCGCCTATGCGGCCATCGGCTTCCGGTGCCGCACGACGAACGAATCCGAATTCTTCCTGGCGGGTCGCCGCGTACCGGCGATGTACAACGGCCTGGCCACGGCTGCCGACTGGATTTCCGCCGCGTCGTTCATCGGCACGGCCGGCGTGCTGTACCTCGAAGGCTTCTCTGGCCTGGCCTACATCCTGGGTTGGACCGGCGGCTATTGCCTGCTCGCGTTCTTCCTGGTGCCCTATCTGCGGCGCTTCGGGCAGTACACCATTCCGGACTTTCTCGGGGCGCGGTACGGCGGCCACGTCGCACGCGCGCTGGGTGCCGTGGCCGTGATCCTGGTGTCCTTCGTCTACCTGGTGGCGCAGATCTACGGCGTGGGCCTGATCGCCTCGCAGCTCGTCGGTGTGGGTTTCGAGGTGGGCATCCTCGTGGGTGTCGGCGGGGTTCTGGTGTGCTCGTTCCTGGGCGGCATGCGCGCGATCACGTGGACGCAGGTGGCGCAGTACATCCTGCTGCTGGTGGCCTACCTGGTGCCTCTGGCCTGGCTGTCGATCAAGCAGTCCGGCGACATCCTGCCGCTGTCGGCCTACGACGCCAAGATCGCGTCCATCACCGCACGCGAAAAGGCGCTGGTCGACGATCCGAAGGAGAAGCAGGTGGCGGCCATCCTGGCCGAGCGGGCCGTGCAGGCCGAGACGAAGCTCCACGACGTGCACAAGGCGATGGTCGACGACCGGCAGCGCCTGCAGGCCAAGCTCGCGCAGCTGCTGGCCTCCAATGGATCGATGGACGATCTGCGCAGCGTGCGCCAGCAGATCGCGGAATTGCCCAGGACGGAAAGCCAGGCCACGGCGCGCTACGAGCGCGAGCGCCAGGCAGCACCGTCCCCATCGCAGAAGCTCACGGGCATGCAGACGCAGGTGATGCCGTTCCCGCAGGGCGATCCGCATGGCGACGCGGCCTCGCAGAAGCGCTTCGATTCGGCGCGCGTCAACTTCGTCGCCCTCATGCTGTGCCTGATGGTCGGCACGGCCGCGATGCCCCACGTGCTGATGCGCTTCCAGACCACGCCCTCGGTGCGCGAAGCCCGGCGTTCCGTGGCCTGGTCGCTCTTGTTCATCATCCTGCTGTACCTGGCCGCGCCCGCGTTGGCGGTGATGGTCAAGCAGGAGATCTTTTCCAACGTCATTGGCTTGCCGTTCGATGAGCTGCCCAAATGGCTGGTCCGTTGGGCCAAGCAGGACCTCAGCCTCGTGTCGTTCAGCGACATCAACGGCGATGGCATCCTGCAACTGGGCGAATTGCGGCTGTCCGGTGATGTCATCGTGCTGGCCGCACCGGAAATCGGCGGCCTGCCTTATGTCGTGACCTGCCTGGTGGCCGCCGGCGGGCTGGCCGCCGCGCTGTCGACGGCCGATGGCCTGCTCATGACGTTGGCCAGCGCGATCGGCTACGACTTCTACTACAAGATCCTCAATCCCAATGCCGGGCCGCTCAGCCGTGTGCTGCTGGCCAAGGTGCTGATCCTGGGCGGTGCGCTGGTCGCCGCGTGGATCGCGTCGGCCAAGGTGGCCAATATCGTCATCCTCGTGTCGGCCGCCTTTTCGCTTGCGGGGTCGGCGTTCTTTCCGGCGCTGCTGCTGGGCATCTTCTGGCGCCGGGCCAACCGCGCGGGTGCGCTGGCCTCGATCGTCGTGGGCCTGAGCGTCAGCATCTACTACATGGCGACCAACATGTCGCTGCCGCGCCGGATCATCGGTGTGACGCGGCCTCTGGAGGACTGCCAGTGGTTCGGCATCGATCCCATCGCTGCCGGTGTCTTCGGGGTGCCGGCGGGCATCCTGGCGCTGGTCGTGGCCAGCCTGTGCACGCCCGCACCCGGCCCGGAAATCCGCGCGCTGGTCGACCGCCTGCGCACGCCGCAGCGATCGGAGTACCCCTGAGCGCCTGAGTGTCCTGCCGGGCGCCCCGGCCGCCGCCGCTGGGCTTTCGGTGGCGGCTCCTGACGGGCCGTGTCGCGAGCGGGCTATACTAGAAGGCTTTCCTTGCCACACCTGGCTGTAGACGCAACAGGGTGGCTTCCATTCCCGGAATTCCACAAGGAGTGTTCATGCGTCACTACGAGATCGTTCTCCTGATCCATCCGGATCAGAGCGAACAGGTTCCAGCCATGCTGGAGCGCTACAAGACCCTGGTCACCAATGGTGGTGGCAAGGTGCACCGCGTCGAGGATTGGGGCCGCCGCCAGCTGGCCTACATGATCCAGAAGCTCGCCAAGGCGCACTACCTGTGCCTGAACATCGAGTGCGGCAACGCCGTGCTCGAGGAGCTCGAGACGGGCTTCCGCTTCAACGACGCCGTGCTGCGCCACCTCACGGTGGCCCGCAGCAAGGCCGACACCAACCCCTCCGTGATGATGAAGGCCGTCGAGCGCGAAGAGTCGCGCAAGGCAGCCCAGGAGACCACGAGCTGAGGCCATTGGCCTCGCGGGCTCGAGCGTCGTCGCGATGAACCGTCTGGTTCTGAGCGCGCGTCTCGAGGAGCGCGGCGCCCTGCGATACACACCGGCCGGACTGCCGGCCCTGGACCTGAGCCTGGCTCACGAGTCCGAGGTCAGCCACGAAGGGCAGGTGCGCAAGGTGTCGATGCAGGTCAAGTCCCTGGTGATCGGCCAATTGGTCGCCACCCTCGACAGCCTGCCGCTCGGCTCGGAAGCCGTCTTTGGCGGATTCCTGGCGCCAGCCCGCAACGGCCGCGGACTGCTCTTCCACATCACCGAATGGGCTCGGCCTTAGCTTGACGCTCGGGCGCGAACCCACCCACCACCGATCACCGAATCCGATTCAAGGAGCTATCTCATGGCACCTCCCCGTGGCAAAGGCAAAGGCAGCAAGGACCGTCGTCCCAAGCGCAACCAGCAATCGCTGCTCTTCCGCCGCAAGCGTTTCTGCCGCTTCACCGTGGCCAACGTCGAAGAGATCGACTACAAGGACGTGGACACGCTGCGCGACTTCGTCGGCGAGAACGGCAAGATCACGCCGGCCCGCCTGACCGGCACGCGCGCCATCTACCAGCGTCAGCTCACCACGGCCATCAAGCGTGCGCGCTTCCTGGCCCTGCTGCCGTACTCCGACCAACACCGCGTCTGAAGGAGCTCACACCATGCAAGTGATCCTTCTGGAAAAGGTCGCCAACCTGGGCAACCTGGGTGACGTGGTCAAGGTCAAGGACGGCTACGCCCGCAACTTCCTGATCCCCACGCGCCAGGCCCGTCGCGCCACCGAAGCCGCGATCAAGGAGTTCGAAGTCAAGCGCGCCGAACTCGAGAAGATCGCCGCAGACAAGCTGGCCGCCGCGCAAGCGCTGGCCGAGCAGCTGTCGGGCAAGACGCTGCGCGTCGCGCAGAAGGCTGGCGTCGATGGCCGCCTGTTCGGCTCTGTCACCAACCACGACATCGCCGAAGGCCTGGTCAAGATGGGCCTGAAGGTTGTCAAGGCGCAGGTGCGCATGCCCAACGGTCCGCTGAAGACCGTCGGCGAGCACACCGTCAGCGTGGCACCGCACGGCGACGTGGCTGTCGACATCACCGTTCAGGTGGTCGCGCAAGCCGACTGAGCAACGCCTTCGCGTGCACCAAGGGCCGGTTCATCCGGCCCTTTTTCATTGGCGCCACGACTTGCCCACGCAAGGTCCCCCGGCTGTCCCCAGGCTTATCCACAGGCGGCGGGCCCCTGCCGTCCTATGATCGTTTCATGAGCATGCGCATCGAATCCATCGAACCCCTGGGCTCGCGTGACGAGGAGGTCGCGCGTCTGCGCGTGCCCCCGCACTCGACCGAGGCTGAACAGAGCGTGCTCGGCGGTCTGCTGCTGGACAACCTGGCCTGGGACAAGGCCTCGGACCTGCTCACCGACAGCGACTTCTACCGCTGGGAGCACCGCCACATCTTCGCGGCCATCAACTCGCTGGTGGCCACCAGCAAGCCGGCCGACGTCATCACCGTGCACGAGGTGCTGCAAAGCCTGGGCAAGGCGGACGAGTGCGGCGGCCTGCCGTACCTCAACGCGCTGGCGCAGAGCGTGCCCAGCGCGGCTAACGTCCGACGTTATGCGGAGATCGTGCGCGAGCGCGCCGTGCTGCGCAAGCTGATCGCCGCCAGCGACGAGATCGCCACGGTCTCGTTCAATCCGCAGGGCATCCCAGTCTCGCAGATCCTCGACGAGGCGGAGTCCAAGATCTTCCGCATCGGCGAAGAGGGCTCGCGCGCGGGCGTGGGCTTCCACGGCATGGACAAGCTCGTCGCGGCGCTGCTCGAGCGCGTCGAGGAGCTCGAGAAAAACGGCGCCGAGGAAGTCACCGGCATCCGCACCGGCTTCTACGACCTGGACCGCATGACGGCCGGCCTGCAGAAGGGCGACCTGATCGTGCTGGCCGCGCGTCCGTCGATGGGCAAGACCGCCTTCGCGCTGAATATCGCCGAACACGTGGCCGTGCAGGAAGGCCTGCCGGTGGCCGTGTTCTCGATGGAAATGGGCGCGTCCCAGCTCGCGCTGCGTCTGGTGGGCTCGCTGGCGCGCATCGACCAGCAGCACCTGCGCACCGGCCGCCTGCGCGACGACGAATGGGAGCGCCTGCCCGCGGCCGCCACGCAGCTGAGCCAGGCGCCGATGTTCATCGACGAGACGCCGGGCCTGAACCCGGCCGAACTGCGCGCGCGGGCGCGGCGCCTGGCGCGCCAATACGGCGGCACGCTGGGCCTGATCGTCATCGACTACCTGCAGCTGATGAGCGGCTCGGGCGGCGGCAGCGAGGAAAACCGCGCCACCGTGCTGGGCGAAATCTCGCGTGGCATGAAGGGCCTGGCCAAGGAATTGCAGTGCCCGGTGATCGCGCTGTCGCAGCTCAACCGCAGCGTGGAAACGCGCCCGGACAAGCGGCCGATGATGAGCGACCTGCGCGAATCGGGCGCCATCGAGCAGGACGCGGACGTCATCATGTTCATCTACCGCGACGACTACTACAACAAGGAGTCGAAGGAGCCGGGCGTGGCCGAGATCGTGATGGCCAAGCAGCGTAACGGCCCGGTGGGCACGGTGAAGCTGGCCTTCCTGAAGCCGCTCACACGCTTCGACAACCTGGCGCCGGACGCGGTCTCGCAAGAGTACTGAGCGGCTGCGCGGGCGGCGACGGGGCGTCGCCGTCACCGGTCCTGGCACGCCCGGCCGGATCGTTGCAGAATACTGTATGTATGTACAGTACAAATCCCGGCCATCGCCGCGCCGGCGCGGTGCCTGACGTCCGGCGAGGGCCGTGCCGCCCATGAGCGCCGCATCGACGCCGCGTGTGCCCGTCCAGGCGCCGGCTGTTGCCAGCCGACCGCGCGCATCCGGGCTGCCGGGTTATGCGGAGCTGATGTGCCGCAGCAACTTCAGCTTTCTCGCCGGCGCCTCGCACCCGGAAGAACTGGTCGCACGCGCGCAGGCCCTGGGCTATGCGGCGCTGGCGCTGACCGACGAGTGTTCGCTCAGCGGCGTCGTGCGCGCGCATACCGAGGCCGCGCGCCTGGGCATGCGGCTGATCGTGGGCGTGCAGATGCGCCTGGAGGATCCGGCGCCGCCGAAGCCGCCGGCCGCGTCGTCGTCTTCACCGCCCGTGGCCGGGGGCAGCACGGCCTCGCCGGTTCCGCCGCCAGCCGGCCACGGTGCGCATCTCGTGCTGCTGGCGCAGACACGCCGCGGCTACGGCAACCTGGTGCGCTGGGTCACGCTGGCGCGGCGCCGCGCGCCCAAGGGCGAATACCGTGCGCTGGCCGCCGATGTGGAAGGCCGCGCGCCCACGGCGCCGATGCTCGCCGGCCTGCCCGATTGCATGGCCGTGTGGGTGCCGCAGCCGGGCCAGGGCTTCGGCGCGCGCTTCGCGCAGGCCATGTGGCTGAAGACCTGGTTCGGCACCGACCGCGCGCGGCTGGGCCTGTGCCTGTCGATGTCCGCGCTGGATGGGGCCACGGCCGAGGACGTGCGGCGGCTGTCGGAACTCACCGGCCTGGCGGTCGTGGCCCTGGGCGACGTGCGCATGCACCTGCGCTCGCGCCGGCCGCTGCTGGATGTGCTGACGGCCACGCGGACAAAACGCCCGGTGGCCGCCTGCGGGCTGGAACTGGCCGCGAATGCCGAGGCGCACCTGCGTTCGCGCCTGCGCCTGTCGCAGCTCTATGCCGCGCCCTGGATGTCCGCCGCGCTGCAGGCCACGCTGGAGGTCGCCGCGCAATGTGCCTTCTCGCTGGCCGAGCTGCGCTACGAATACCCGCGCGAGATCGTCCCCGATGGCCACACGCCCACGACCTGGCTGCGCGTGCTCACCGAAGACGGTGCGGTCAAACGTTATCCATCCGGCCTGCCGCCAGCCGTGCGGGGGATGATCGAACACGAGCTGGCGCTGATCGCGCAGCTCGGCTACGAACCGTATTTCCTGACCGTGGCCGACATCGTGCACTGGGCGCGCGCGCAGGGCATCCTGTGCCAGGGCCGCGGCAGCGCAGCGAATTCGGCGGTCTGCTACTGCCTGGCCGTCACCGCGGTGGACCCCACGCTGACCACGCTGCTGTTCGAGCGCTTCATCAGCGCCGAGCGCAACGAGCCGCCCGACATCGACATCGATTTCGAGCACCAGCGCCGCGAAGAAGTCATCCAGTACATCTACCGCAAGTACGGCCGCCACCGCGCGGCGCTGACCGGCGTGATCATCAGCTACCGGCCGCGTTCGGCGCTGCGCGACGTGGGCCGCGCGCTGGGCATCGACCTGGACCGCATCGACGCCGTGGCCAAGAGCGCGCACTGGTGGGACGGCAAGAAAATCGACCCCGAGCGCCTGCGCGAAAGCGGCTTCGACCCCGAATCGCCGCTCAGCCGCCTGTGGATCGAGCTCACCGGCCAGCTGGTGGGTTTTCCGCGGCACCTGAGCCAGCACCCCGGCGGTTTTGTCATCGCGCGCGAAGACCTCGCGCAGCTGGTGCCGGTGGAAAACGCCGCGATGGACGACCGCAGCGTCATCCAGTGGGACAAGGACGATCTCGACGCGCTGGGCCTGATCAAGGTCGACATCCTGGCGCTGGGCATGCTCAGCGCCATCCGGCGCGCGCTGACGGTCATCGGCAGCAAACGTGGAAACTCACTGGAATTGCACCAGATTCCCGGCGAGGACCCTGCCGTCTACGCGATGCTCTCGCGCGGCGACAGCGTGGGCACCTTCCAGGTCGAGAGCCGTGCGCAGATGAGCATGCTGCCGCGGCTGAAGCCGCAGTGTTTCTACGACCTGGTGATCGAGGTCGCCATCGTGCGCCCCGGCCCCATCCAGGGCGGCATGGTCCACCCCTACCTGCGCCGGCGCAACGGCGAGGAGCCGGTGGACTACCCCAGCGACGAGGTGCGCCAGGCGCTGGAGCGCACGCTGGGCGTGCCCATCTTCCCGGAGCAGGTGATGCAGCTGGCCATCCTGGCCGCCGAGTTCACGCCCGGCGAGGCCGATCAGCTGCGCCGCGCGATGGCGGCCTGGAAGCGCAAGGGCGGCCTGGGCCCCTTCCACGACCGGCTGGTGGGCCGCATGGTCGAGAAGGGTTACACGGCCGACTATGCCGAGCGCATCTTCAAGCAGATCCAGGGCTTCGGCGAATACGGCTTCCCGGAAAGCCACGCCGCGAGCTTCGCGCTGCTGGTGTATGCCAGCGCGTGGATCAAGCGCTGGCACCCGGATGCCTTCCTGGCCTCGCTGCTCAACAGCCAGCCGATGGGTTTCTACGCGCCGGCGCAGCTCGTGCGCGATGCGCGCGAGCACGGCGTGGAGGTGCGCCCGGTGGACCTGGTGCGCAGCGCCTGGGAGACCGAGCTGGAGGCGCCGCTGGCGGGCGGCACAGTGGCGGTTGTCGATGCGTGTGATGCGCAGGCGGATGGATCCATCGCGGTGCGGTATGCGCATGCGCCGGCAGCCACGCAGACCCCCGCGACCCACCCGCCAGCCGACGCCGATATCCCGCCCGGCCTGCTGCCGGTGCGCCTGGGCTTCAGCCGGATCGCCGGCTTTCCGGAAGAGGCTGCGCGCCGTCTCATCGCGGCGCGCAGCGAGCGGTCCTTCGACAGCCCGGAAGACCTCGCGCGGCGCGCGCAGCTCGATGCGCACCAGCTGCAGCTGCTGGCCCAGGCCGATGCGCTGCAGTCGCTCACCGGCCACCGCCGGCAGGCCGCGTGGTCGGTGGCCGGCGTCGATACCCGCGCCACGCCGATGCTGCGCGCCACCCGCACCTACGAGCGCGAGGTCGCGCTGGCGGCGCCCGATGCCGCCAGCGAGACCCTGGCCGATTACCACGCCACCGGCCTGTCGCTGAAGTCGCATCCGCTGGCGCTGCTGCGCGAGGCCTTGTCGGCCTTCCACGTGCAGACGGCGGCCGAACTGCGCCATTGCCGGCCCGGGCAGCTGGCGCGGGCCAGCGGTATCGTCACGCACCGCCAGCGCCCGGGCACGGCCAAGGGCGTGGTCTTCGTGACGCTGGAAGACGAAACCGGCCACGTCAACGTCATCGTCTGGCCCGCGGTGGTGGAGGCCCAGCGCCGCGCGCTGCTGGCCAGCCGGCTGCTCACCGTCTACGGCGTGTGGCAGTGCGAGGGCGAGGTGCGCCACCTGGTGGCGCGCAAGCTGGTCGACCACACGCCGCTGCTGCAGGGCCTGGCCACGCGCAGCCGGGACTTCCATTGAGGGACGCGACAATGCAGCCCATGAGCCCGATGCTGAACCTGCCCATCGAATGGCTGCCCGCGCAAGGACGGCCCGAACAACTCATCGTGCTGCTGCACGGCTGGGCGCATGACGCCACCGATTTCCTGCCCGTCGCGCAGGCCCTGCGGGACGCCTTCCCGCAGGCCGCGATCCTGGCGCCGGAGTCGCCGTTGGCGGCCGACGGTGACCGCCCGGGCCGCCAGTGGTATTCGATCCAGGGCATCGAGGACCCGGTCGAGTGGTGCCGCCGGGTGGACGACAGCGTCGAGCGCATCGCCGCGTGGGTGCGCGCACAGCAGGCCCGACTGGGTGTGGGCGAAGCGGCCACGGCCCTCGGCGGCTTTTCGCAGGGCGGGCTGCTCGCGCTGCACGCGGCCACGCGCCACGACGGCATCGCCGGCCGCGTGCTGGCATTCGGAGCGCGCATGGTCGAGCTGCCCGAGGCCGCGCCGCGCCACGCCACGCTGCACCTGTTCCACGGCAGCGCGGACAAGATCTTCCCGGTCGACCAGGCGCGGGCCTTGCTGGAGCGCATCGGCGAACTGCAGGGCGACGCCACGCTGGACGTCGCCGAAGGCCTCGGCCATGCGCTGCACCCGGCGCTGACCGACTGCATGCTGCACCGCCTGCGCAACCACATCCCGCTGCGCACCTGGCGTGAAGCCATGGGCGCGGCCTCCGCCGCCAGGCCCGGTGCCGCCGGCGCCCCCACCGACGACGACTGAGACCCACGCACGCGATGTTGTTCCTGCTGTCACCCGCCAAGAGCCTGGACTACGAGACCCGCGTGCCGGCTGCTGTCGCCAGGCGCGCCACCGAGCCGCTGTTCCTGGACCGCGCGGCCGAGCTGATCGACACCATGCGCCAGCGCACGCCGGCCGAGGTGGCCAGCCTGATGCACCTGTCGGATGCGCTGGCGCTGCTGAATGTCGGGCGCTATGCCGCCTGGCAGCGCGAAGCCACGCCGCAGAACAGCAAGCCTGCCGTGCTGGCCTTCGATGGCGATGTCTACGGCGGCCTGCAGGCGCCCACGCTGAAGACCGCGGATCTGGATTGGGCGCAGCAGCACCTGGTGATCCTGTCCGGCCTGTACGGCGCGCTGCGGCCGCTGGACCGCCTGCAGCCCTACCGGCTGGAAATGGGCACGCCGCTGGCCACGTCGCGCGGGCGTCACCTCTACGATTTCTGGGGCGACACGGTCACCGATTACCTGAACGCGCGGCTGGAAGACGAGCGCCAACGCGTCGTGATCAATCTGGCCTCGCAGGAGTACGCGCGCGTGGCCCTGCGCCCGAACTTGAACGCGCGGGTCATCCACTGCCACTTCCAGGACGCGCAGGTCGAACCGGGCTCTACGGCCGCGCCGAATTTCAAGGTGATCAGCTTCTTCGCCAAGCGCGCCCGCGGCCTCATGGCGCGCCACGCCATCACCAACCGGGTGCGTGGCCCGCAGGCGCTGAAGGCCTTCGACGCCGACGGCTACGCTTTCGACCCGGCCGCGTCCGGCAAGGACGATTGGGTGTTTCGTCGCACAATCGGCGCCTGATTGCCACGGTTGTCGATCCTGCGATGTCCACGTCCTCATCAGCCGCGGCCCTGCAGGCCGTCACGCCCCAACTGCAGAACTGGCTGGCCGAACACCTGCGCGCAGGCACGCCCGACGAATCCATCGTCGAGAGCATGGTGGCCAGCGGCTGGCACGTCGAAGTGGCGCGCCGCGCACTGGCCGAAGCCCGCGCCGGCCGCGAGGCGGTCGAACAAGCCATCGCGCGCGGCGCCCAGGTGATGCCGGCCGGCGCCGTGCCCGAGCCCGACATTGCCGACAGCCGCAACGTGGTGCTGGCCGACGGTCACGCGGTGCGCGTGGCGGTGTCGATGAAGCAGCCGCGGGTGGTGGTCTTCGAAGGCTTCCTCACACCCGACGAATGCCGCGAACTGGTCGAACAGGCGCGGCCGCGCCTGTCGCGCTCAGAAACGGTGGACAACGCCCACGGCGGCAGCGAGGTCAACGCGGCGCGCACCAGCGACGGCATGTTCTTCGCGCGCGGCGAGACGCCGCTGCTGGCGCGCATCGAGGCACGCATTGCCGAACTGCTGCGCTGGCCAGCCGACCACGGCGAAGGCATCCAGGTCCTGCGCTACCGCCCGGGCGCCGAATACCTGCCGCACTTCGACTATTTCGACCCCGTGCATCCGGGCTCGGCCGCGGTGCTCCAGCGCGGCGGGCAGCGTGTGGGCACGCTGGTGATCTACCTGATCGCACCGGTGCGCGGCGGTGGCACGACATTCCCGTCGGTGGGCCTGGAGGTGGCGCCGATTCCGGGCCATGCGGTGTTCTTCAGCTACGACCGGCCGCATCCGTCCACCGGCACGCTCCACGGCGGTGCACCGGTGCTCGAGGGCGAAAAGTGGGTCGCTACCAAGTGGCTGAGAGAGCGGGTTTTCCAGTAACTAACGAAATACTGATAGCCCGGTGCAGCGGGCTGTCAACGAAGCGCTTCGAGCACGCGTTGTGCCGCCTGAGCCGATGACGGCTCGTCAACTTCCGAATAGCTATCCAGGAAACCCCATGAAGAAGATTCTTGCTCTGATCGCCGCCACCGCCTTCTCCGCCAGCGTTCTGGCCCAAGCCGCCGCCCCGGCCGCTCCGGCTGCCGCCCCGGCCAAGCCCGCTGCCCCGGCTGCCGCTCCGGCCGCCGCCGCTGCCCCGGCTGCCAAGGCTGAAGCCAAGGCTGAAGCGAAGCCCGCCAAGAAGTCCGCCAAGAAGGCCAAGAAGGCCAAGAAGGCTGCCTGAAGCCGTAGCGGCCGGCAGGCCGCTGCCACCTGAAAGCAGGCCGGAAGGCTGGCCGACAGGTGAAAAGAATGCGGAAAAGCCCGGCCTCTGGTCGGGCTTCTTCTTTTTGGGGTCGTGCACCCTCGATTCCCGGGCCCATCCGCAGGCGCGGTGATGACCGCCGCGGCGGCGGTGGCTAGCATCCGGCCCTTGGTGTTCCCCTGTGCGGCGGCCGCGTGGCCGCGGCGCGGGGCCACGAGCCCGAGCCCCGTCCGAATCATGGGCGCGTGCCCAGGAGGATGGCAGCTCACGCCCCGCCGGCGCAGACCCCGGGCGATCGACTGCCTTGTCGAAGTCCGGGACAACCCGGTCCGGTACCGAAGGCTTCGCCTGAACCGCCGGACCGCGGTTGGACCCCGACCGCCGCGCGTGCGCGAGCAGGCCAGCGGCACAGGCCGCGCCATGCCTTCAGATCTCGATGGTCGTACCGTGCCCCGGCGAGCGCACGGCCCAGCCGAGTTCGTCCTGGATGCGAACGCGCAGCGCATCGCTGGCGGCGGGTTCGCCGTGCACGACAAAGGTCTGCCGCGGCGCGCGCCGGAAGCCGCGCAGCCAGCCCATCAGCTCGTCGCAATCGGCGTGGCCGGAGAAGGCCTCGAGGTGCGTCACCGCTGCGCGCACGGGTACGTATTCGCCGTGGATCTTCACTTCCGTGTCGCCGGCCACCAGGTGTGCCCCGCGGCTGCCGCCGACCTGGAAGCCGGCAAAGACGATGTGGTGCCGCTCGTCCGGCGCCATGGCCTTCAGGTGGTGCAGCACGCGGCCGCCGGTGGCCATGCCGCTGGCCGAGATCACCACCCGCGGGTAGCGCAGCCCCGTGCTGCGGATGGATTCCTGCGCCGTGACCACCAGCCGCACGCCATGGGTCAGGCCGGCCACTTCGTCGGCCGGCACGCGCAGCAGGTCGTGGTGGCGCTGGTAGAGCGCAGTGGCCTGCACGGCCATCGGGCTGTCCAGGAAGATCGGCAGGCTGGCGGGGATCTCGCCCGCGCGCTTCAGCCGCTGCAGCACCAGCAGCAGCGCCTGCGCGCGACCCACGGCGAATGCGGGCAGCAGCACCGAGCCGCCACGCTGCACCGTCTGGCGGATGATGTCGGCCAGCCGCGCGCTGGCGTCTTCCTGCGGGTGCCAGCGGTTGCCGTAGGTGGATTCGACCAGCAGCACATCGGCGCGTGTGAGCTTCTGCGGCGGCGGCATCAGCAGGTCCACCGAGCGGCCGAGGTCGCCGGAGAACACCAGCGTCTGCTTGCGGTGTTCCAGGCTGATGGCGCAGGCGCCCAGCAGGTGCCCCACGGGCGTCAGGCGCGCGGCGACCTCGCCGATCTTGAACGTCTGCCCCGGCTCGACGGCGCGGATGCGCGCGCTGGCCTTCAACGCATCGGCCTTGGTGTACAGCGGCAGGGCCTTCTCGTGGCGTGAGTAGCCGTACTTGTTGGCCCGCCGCGCGTCTTCTTCCTGCAGATGGGCGCTGTCCAGCAGCAGGACGGCCGCCAGATCGCGCGTGGCCGGCGTGGCGATGATCTCGCCGCGCCAGCCGTGTTTGACCAGCACCGGCAGCCAGCCCGAATGGTCCAGGTGTGCGTGGCTCAGCACCACCGCATCGGCCTGCATCAGTGCGGGCGAGGGCGGTGCCCAGTTGCGTTCGCGCAGGGCCTTGTAGCCCTGGAACATCCCGCAATCCAGCAGGATCTGCTTGCCGCCGATGCCCACCAGGTGACGCGAGCCAGTGACGGTGTCGGCTGCGCCGTGAAAGCCGATGCGCATGGGACAGGCTCCTGCGCGGTTCAGGACATCAGATGCGGTGGCCGAAACGGCCGATGACGTCCGGCATCACGTGGCGCATGTGCAGCGACACGCCCAGCGCGGCCATGTGGTTGCCGTTGCGCGAGAGGATCTGCTGCGACAGCGGCAGGAAGACCTTCTCTTCGTAGTCGGCATGTGCGCGGTACACGGCGACCAGGCTGCCGACCTCGGCGCCGTTGAGTTCGCTGTCGCGTCCGCGCGCCACGTCCTTCAGGCCGGGTTCCAGCCGCACCCATGCTGCTTCGACCTGGCGGTGTTCGCGCGTCAGGCGCTCGACGATGCCGCGCACGTAGTCGCGCTCCTGGCCTTCTTCGGCGCTGGCCAGCACGGCGGGGAAGAGCTCGCGCTCTTCTTCCGCGTGGTGTTCGTAGACGGCGGCCCGGAAGAAGTCCAGCGTCTGGCTGGCGATGCGCCGTGCCCGCGTCGCGGGATCGAGCAGGGCCGGCAGTTCACCCAGCTCGCCCAGGCGCTCGAGGATGCCGGTGTGGCACTGGCTGAACTGGTCGAGCGGGGCGTCGGATTCGGGGGCGGGACTGTGGGCCATGCAGGCACTCCGGTGTTGGATACCGGAGCGCAGGCTATCGGCCCTTGTTGCCGCCGCCCTTGAGGCCCGTCAAGCTGCGGCTCTGGCCGCCTGCAGATGAGCCGGTGCGGCCCTGTCCGCCGCCGCTGCTGCCGCGTGCGCCGGATGCGGGCCGTGAACCCGGGTTCGCCGGACGCGCGGCCGGCGCGCGCGCGCCGCCTTGTCCGCCGCCGGGCGGACGCCCTGGCGCCGGTGCACGGCCGCGGTCGCCGGAGCGACCACCACCGTTGCGCCCGCCGCCACCACCGCCGCCGCCGCCCGGACGCGCACCGCCACCGCCGCCACCGCCGCGGCGGGTGCCGCCGATGCCGATGGTCATGCGGCCCAGCACGATGGGCTCGGCGCGCTCGTCGGAGGGCGCCTCGAAGCCGGCCACCACCTCGCGCGGGATGCTGCGCTTGATGAGACGTTCGATGTCGCGCAGGAAGATTTCCTCATCCAGGCAGACCAGCGAGATGGCCTCGCCCGTGGCGCCGGCACGGCCCGTGCGGCCGATGCGGTGCACGTAGTCTTCCGGCACGTTGGGCAGCTCGAAGTTGACGACGTGCGGCAACTGGTCGATGTCGATGCCGCGCGCGGCGATGTCGGTGGCCACCAGCACCTGCAGGTCGCCGCTCTTGAAGTCGCTCAGCGCCTTGGTGCGCGCGCCCTGGCTCTTGTTGCCATGGATCGCCATGGCCGTGATGTCCTGGTCGTTCAGGTACTCGGCCAGGCGGTTGGCGCCGTGTTTCATGCGCGTGAAGACCAGCACCTGGTGCCAGTCGCCGCGCTTGATCAGGTGCGCCAGCAGTTCCTTCTTCTTCTCGCGGCCCACCGGATGCAGCTTCTGCGCGATGTTCTCGGCCGTCGCATTACGGCGCGCCACTTCGATCAGCGCCGGCTGGTTCAGCAGCCGGTCGGACAGTGCCTTGATCTCGTCGCTGAAGGTGGCGGAGAACAGCAGGCTCTGCTTCTTGGCCGGCACGATGGCCAGCACCTTCTTGATGTCGTGGATGAAGCCCATGTCGAGCATGCGGTCGGCTTCGTCGAGCACGAAGATCTCGACACGGCTCAGGTCCAGCGTGCCTTGCTGGTGGTGGTCCAGCAGGCGGCCGGGTGTGGCCACCAGGATGTCGACGCCTTTTCTCAAACGGTCGACCTGAGGGCCCATGCCCACGCCGCCGAACATCACCATGCTGGGCAGCGGCAGGTATTTGCCGTAGGTGCGCACACTCTCTTCGACCTGTGCGGCGAGCTCGCGCGTGGGGGTCAGGATGAGGGCACGGATGACGATGCGCCCGCGCGCATCGCGCTGGGTGCCGGCGGCGGCCAGCCGGTGCAGCATCGGCAGCGTGAAGCCGGCGGTCTTGCCGGTGCCGGTCTGCGCGCCGGCCAGGAGGTCGCCGCCCTGGAGCACCGCCGGAATGGCCTGTGCCTGGATGGGTGTGGGGATTTCGTAGCCCTGTTCGCTGATGGCGCGCAGAAGCGGCTCGGCTAGGCCGAGTTCGGTGAATTTCATGCTTGGGGCCCGGGGTTCGGGCCAAGGGTTCGCAGCCTGCTGACGCCCGTGGCGGGCGCACCAGTCGGAAGGCGCGAGGGCTTCAGAAGGGAAGTCTGAAACGACTGCGCCGCGGTGACTGGACGCCGCGGCGCAAGGGGCAGTGTAGCCGTATCGCGCGAATCGCCGCCGCGCCGGGGTGGACCGGTGTTGCAACGGATTGTCAGGCGGGCCCGCCCGAGCGCAGTGCCGCAGCTTCCTGCAGCACCGCGCGGATCTCCCCGAGCAGGTCGATGGCGTCGATCGGGTGCGTCAGGAAGCGCTGTGCGCCCATCGCAAGCCCCTGCTTGCGCAGCAGGTTGTTGTAGGTCGACGCGGTCAGCAGGATGAAGGGCACGGCGCGGCTGCGTTCGTCGCGCCGCATCGCGGCGAGCAGGTCGATGCCCGTGCCACCGGGCATCAGCACGTCGCACAAGACCAGGTCGACCCGCGTGGCCAGCAGCAGCTCGCGCGCCTCGGCCACGGAGGTGGCGGCGAGCGTGCGGTAGCCCGCCGGTTCGAGCAGCTGGCACTTGTAGTGCAGGTTGGCCGGCGTGTCGTCCACCACCAGCAGCATGAGGCCGGGCAGGGGCGCCCGACAGTCGTCCGGCACGTCCCCCGGCGCCGCGCCCGCGGCCGATGCGGCGTCGGGCGCGGCGGGCGCGCGATGCCCCGCGCCCAGCATCGACTCGATCGCCTTGAGGAAGGCGGGCGGATCGATCGGCTTGGCGAAATGCGCGTCGAAACCGACCGCCAGGGCGCTGTCGCGGTCCCCGACCATCGCATGCGCGGTCACCGCGACCAGCGGGATGCCGGCCAGCCGCGCATCGGACTTCAGTTCAGCGGCCACCGCGTAGCCGTCTCGGCAGGGCATCTCGACATCGCACAGGATCAGCGTCGGCTCGAGTTCGCGCGCCAGGACGACCCCGCGGTCGCCGTCCATCGCGGCATGCACCTCGTGTCCCTGCGACTCCAGCAGGAAGACCATGAGCTCCAGGTTGACCGGGTTGTCCTCGATGACCAGCACGCGTGCCATGGTCGACCTAACGGTGCCGGGCAACCGCCAGCGTGAAGCGGCTGCCCTGGCCTTCCACGCTGGCGGCGGTGAGCGAGCCGCCCATCAACTCGGCCAGCTTGCGCGACAGATGCAGCCCCAGCCCGGTTCCGTTGCCCCTGTGTTCCCGCTTGCCGACCTGGACGAATGCCTGGAACAGGCGCTGCAGGTCGTCGGGTGCGATGCCCGGGCCGGTGTCTGCCACGCTGAAGGCGACGGCCGGCCGGCCGTCCTGCAGCGTCGCGGGCTGGATCTCGATCGTCACGCCGCCGTCTTCGGTGAATTTCAGGGCGTTGTTGACCAGGTTCAGCAGTACCTGCTGGATGGCCCGGTGTTCGCCCGAAGCGAACAGACCCGTTTCCCCGGCGACGACCTCGAGCGTGAGCCCCCGTTCCTGCGCCAGCGGCCGCAGGGTGGACGCCACGGCTTCCGCCAGCGGCATGCACTCGACCGCCTCCCGCGCGAATTCCACGTGACCGGACTCGATCTTGGCCAGGTCGAGCAGGTCGTTGATCAGCGACAGCAGGTGCTGGCCGCTCGCGCGCACATGCTGCAGCTGGCGTTCCTGCTTGTCGGTCAGCGGCCCGGGCAGCTGCATCAGCAGGATGCCGGTGAAGCCCAGGATGGCGTTCAGCGGCGTGCGCAGTTCGTGGCTCATCGTCGCCAGGAAGCGGTCCTTGGCGTTGCTGGCGCGCTCGAGCTCCAGGTTCTTTTCCTGCAGCGCACGTTCGATGCGCTTGCGGTCGCTGATGTCGCGGATGGCGCTCATCACCATGCGTCGGCCGTCCAGCTCGATCGGGCTGAGGCTGATCTCCACCGGGAACTCGCTGCCGTCGGCGCGCAGGCCCAGCAGCTCTAGGCCGCGGCCCATCGGGCGCAGCCGCGGCAGGTGCAGGTACGCCGTGCGCTGCGGCAGGTGCTGGGCACGCAGCCGCTCGGGCAGCAGCATCTCGATCGGATGTCCGATCGCGTCGGCAGGGGCATGGCCGAAGATCGAGCGCGCCTGCGCATTGAACAGCACGATGCGGCCGGTGTCGTTGATCACGACCACGGCGTCCGGCAGCGATTCCAGCAGGTTCTGGTAGCGCGCCTGCAGCAGGTTGGTATCCAGCGCCACGCGCGAGGCGGTCAGGTCGCTGATGGTGCACACGCGGTGCTGGATCTCGCCGTCCGTGCCCCGCTGCACGCGCCACGAACAGCGCACGTGGATGACCGCGCCGTCCTTGCGCCGGTGCATCGTTTCGCGCGGGGCCGCTTCGCCTTGCGGTGGCTCGTCAGGCGCCATGCCCGCGGGAGCCAGCAACTGCGCCATCGGCTGGCCCAGAGCTTCTTCTTGTTCGAAGCCGTAGATGCGTTCGGCGGCGCTGTTCCACCAACGCACGACGCCGTCCCGGTCCAGCAGGATCAGGCCGTCCGGAGAATGCTCGACGATGAGGCGGGTGACTTCATCGATGCTCATCTATGAAGTGATCATCACACGCCGGCAGCTTTCCGGCGGAATGACCCAATTGCTCACGCGGCATCCCGCGGCCGCCCTGCGCGTCGGCGCCGGGCGAGGCGGCGGTCAGGCGGGCATGGGCTGGCGGCCTTGGAGGCGCAGCCAGCCGCGTGCGATGCGGTAGACCGCCCACACGCCCAGGACCGCCAGACCGATGTACCAGGTGGCGAAGCCGATGATCACCAGCGTGAGCGGCAGCGACACGACGACGATCAGCACGGCCCACAGCAGCACCCACCAGAAGGTGCGGATCTGCCAGTTGAAGTGCGACTCCAGCCAGGTGCCGCGCACGTCGCCGCGCTTGACGTAGTTGATGATCAGCGCGATCACGGACGGCAGGCCCAGGAAGGCGCCCACAACCGTGGCCGAGCCGAAGATGCCCAACGCCAGGCCGAACGCGTGCAGCGCGTACGTGATGTGGGTCAGCCGGACCAGCGACGCGTCGGATTCGATGGCGGCCAGGGTGGTGGTGTTCATCTCGCATGCCCCTCCTTCTTGGGCAAGCGCTATTTTCCGGCGTCGGCCCGGAATGCAAGGGCTGCTGCGACGAAATGCCCCCACAGCGGACCGAACGGTCGCCCGCGCCGACAGGCGTGCGCCTGGCGCCGTCGCCGGTGTGGCGCGCCGAACGCGCCGGCGGTTGCGCGCCCCGTGTCCGGTTCTCGCACCTGTGCGGCAGCCGACCCCGGCGTTGGAGGACAATGTCAGGTTGTCCTGCGGCTGCGCGCCTGGCGCGGCTGCCTATCGAACCGCTACGGAAAACCCCAAGCCCATGGCCCAGTACGTCTTCACCATGAACCGCGTCGGCAAGATCGTGCCGCCGAAGCGCCAGATCCTCAAGGACATCAGCCTGTCCTTCTTCCCCGGCGCGAAGATCGGTGTGCTGGGCGTGAACGGCTCGGGCAAGTCCACGCTGCTGAAGATCATGGCCGGCCTGGACAAGGAGATCGAAGGCGAAGCCGTGCCCATGCCGGGCCTGAAGATCGGCTACCTGCCGCAAGAGCCGCAGCTGAACCCCGAGTCCAGCGTGCGCCAGGCGGTGGAAGAGGGCATCGGCGGCGTGCTGGCGGCCAAGAAGCGGCTGGACGAGGTGTATGCCGAATATGCCGAGCCGGATGCCGACTTCGACAAGCTCGCCGCCGAGCAGGCCGAGCTCGAGGCCATCATCGCCGCGGCCGGCAGCGAGAACACCGACCTGCAGCTCGAACTGGCCGCCGATGCGCTGCGCCTGCCGCCCTGGGACGCCGTCATCGGCGTGCTGTCCGGCGGCGAGAAGCGCCGCGTGGCGCTGTGCCGCCTGCTGCTGAGCAAGCCCGACATGCTGCTGCTGGACGAGCCCACCAACCACCTGGACGCCGAAAGCGTGGATTGGCTCGAGCAGTTTCTCAAGCGCTTTTCCGGCACCGTGGTGGCCATCACCCACGACCGCTACTTTCTGGACAACGCGGCCGAGTGGATCCTCGAACTCGACCGTGGCTCCGGCATCCCGTGGAAGGGCAACTATTCCGACTGGCTGGACCAGAAGGAAAAGCGCCTGGAGGTCGAGCAGAAGAAGGAAGACGCCCGCATGAAGGCGATGAAGGAGGAGCTCAAGTGGGTTCGCTCCAACGCCAAGGCCCGCCAGACCAAGAGCAAGGCCCGCCTGGCGCGCTTCGAGGAGCTGAGCGATGTCGAGTACCAGCGCCGCAACGAGACCAACGAGATCTTCATCCCGGTGGCCGAGCGCCTGGGCAACGAGGTCATCGAATTCAAGGGCGTGAGCAAGAGCTTCGGTGACCGCCTGCTGATCGACAACCTCAGCTTCAAGGTGCCGGCCGGCGCCATCGTCGGCATCATCGGCCCCAACGGCGCCGGCAAGTCCACGCTGTTCCGCATGATCCAGGGTGTGGAGAAGCCCGATGCGGGCGAGGCCATCATTGGCAAGACGGCGCGCCCGACCTTCGTCGACCAGAGCCGCGACAGCCTGGCCGCCGACAAGACGGTGTGGGAAGACGTCTCCGGCGGGCTGGACAATATCGTCGTCGGCCAGTTCGTGATGCCCTCGCGCGCCTATCTGGGCCGCTTCAACTTCAAGGGCAACGACCAGCAGAAGCTGGTGGGCAACCTGTCCGGCGGCGAGCGCGGCCGTCTGCACCTGGCCAAGACCCTGGCGCTGGGCGGCAACGTGTTGATGCTGGACGAACCGTCGAACGACCTCGACGTCGAAACCCTGCGCGCGCTGGAAGAGGCGCTGCTGGAATTCGCCGGCTCGGCCATGGTCATCAGCCACGACCGCTGGTTCCTGGACCGCATCTGCACGCACATCCTGGCCGCCGAGGGTGACTCGCAATGGGTCTTCTTCAACGGCAACTACCAGGAGTACGAAGCCGACAAGAAGAAGCGCCTGGGCGAAGAGGGCGCACGTCCGCATCGGCTGCGCTTCAAGCCGATCAAGTAGGGTCGCCGGGTCCGCACGACACCCGCCGGTGCGGGTGCCGTGTGCGGGCTTTTCCCGAGTTGTTCCGGTGATGCCCCGAAGGTGTGGCGTGCAGGCTTGACCGCACAATCGGCGGCGGTTGCCGCGCGTTGGTGCGGTGGACCGATCCCCGTCACTTCCCGATTGGCAACTGCCCATGCGTGTTCGCCCGACCGTTCTTTCGCGCTCATCGCTGGCCCTGGCCGCGTTGCTGGCCCTGGCGGGCTGTGCGCAGTTCCAGTGGCCCGCAGCGCCGGGCGCCGTGACGCCGGCGTCTGCGACCGCATCGACGCCCGCATCTGCGCCGGCCGTGGCAGCAGCGGCTCCTGCACCCCGACCTGTGGTGCGTTCCACGCCAGTCCCGCCGACTGGCACGACCGCGGCCGCCGGAGCAGCAACTGCGCCGCGCCCGCCCGCGTCGGCCCCAACCGCGGCGCCCGCACCCGGCTCGCCGCCCAGTTTCGACAGCGTGACCAAGGATGCCACCCGCAGTGACGGACTGATCGCGGTCTGGCGCAAGGACGACAAGGTCTGGCTCGAGTTGAAACCCGAGGACTTCGACAAGCCCTTCTTCCTGTCGCCCAAACTGTCCAAGGGGCTCGGCGAGGGCGTGCTGTTCGGCGGGATGATGATGCCGTCGCGCGTCGGCCGCGCGCAGGTCGTCGAGTTCCGACGCGTGCACAACACCGTGCACCTGGTGGCGCGCAACCTGCGCTACGTGGCCAATCCGGCCACGCCTGAGGCACGCGCCGTCGAACGCGGCTTCGCGGACAGCATGCTGTCGGGCGCGCCGGTGGCCAGCCAGCCGCATCCGCAGCGCAACACGGTGCTCGTCGATGCCGCACCGCTGTTTCTGGGCGATCTGATGGGCCTGGCACCGATCCTGCAACAAACCTATCGGCAGGGCTACTCGCTGGATCCGCGCTACACCGGCTTCACGTCGGTGCGCAGCATGCCCGATCAACTGGCCCTGGACGTGCGGGCGCATTTCGCCACGCCGTCGCTGGCCAGCGCGCCGCCTGTCTCGCTGCCTGGCGCACCGGTGCCTACCGTGCCCGGCTCGCTGGCCGATCCGCGCAGCATGCTGCTGGGCGTGTATTACTCGATCTCGAAGATGCCCGAGCAGCCGATGAAGCCCCGCCGGGCCGATCCGCGCCTGGGCCACTTCACCAGTTCCGTCGACGACTTCAGCACCGACGCGCGGCCCTCGACGCGGGTGCGCCACATCGACCGCTGGCGGCTGGAGAAGAAGGACCCGGCCGCTGCCCTGTCCGAGCCGGTCAAGCCGATCACGTTCTGGATCGACCGGACCGTGCCGCTGCGCTACCGCGATGCCGTCACCGCCGGCATCGTCGAGTGGAACAAGGCCTTCGAGAAGATCGGCTTCAAGGATGCGATCGTGGCCCGGGTGCAACCCGACGACGCCACCTTCGACACGCTGGACGTCGGCGTGGCCTCCGTGCGCTGGATCACCACCGCATCTCCTCGTTTCGATGGTTATGGGCCCAGCGTGACCGACCCGCGCAGCGGTGAGATCCTGGATGCCGACATCGTGATCGATGCAGGGGCCGCCCGCACGATGAGAACCCTGCGCGCGCAGGTGCTCGACGGCGCGACCGACCTGAACTTTCCCGCGTTGATGCAGTTCCCGCGTGAGTCACGCGCGGCACATGCGGCGCATGCGGCGCACGATGCCGGCCCCGACGCGGCTTGCGAATTCGGCGCGCACCTCAGCGAGCAGATGGGCTATGCGCTCGAGGTGCTGGCCGCGCGTGGCGACATCGGGCCGGACGACGAGACCACGCAGCAATTTGCCATCGAACGCGTCAAGGCCGTCACGGTGCACGAAATCGGCCACGCGCTGGGCCTGCGCCACAACTTCCGATCCTCGCGCGCCTACACGCTGGCCCAACTGGCCGACCCCGTATTCACCGCGGCCAATGGCATCACGGCCTCGGTGATGGACTATCCCGACCTGAACCTGCCGCCGCCGGGCACGTCGCTGGCCCAGCACGGCGCGGTCTTCCGCACGGGCCTGGGGCCCTACGACTACTGGGCCATCGAATACGCCTACTTGCCGCTCGAGCCCGCTGCGGAGAAGCAGGCGCTGCAGCGCATCGCCGAGCGTGGAACGGACCCGCTGCTGGCCTACGGTACCGACGAAGACAACTCGCTGGGCATCGATCCGGAATCGCTGACCTTCGATCTGGGTGACGACCCCGTGGCCTACGCGCGCCAGCGATTTGCCATCGCCCGCGACCTGATCCGCCGGCAGGAAAGCCGCACGCTGCGCGGCGACCAGAACTACACGGCGCTGCGCCGTGCGGTGCGATTCGCGGTGCGCGACGTGGCGGTCTCGGCCGGCATCCTGGCGCGCCAGATCGGCGGCGTGCGCACCCTGCGCGATTTCCCGGGCAGCGGCCGCGACCCGCTGCAGCCCGTCGCCGCCGATGTGCAGCGTGCGGCGCTGGACCTCCTGGCTCAGCACGTGCTCTCGACGGACAGTTTTGCGCTGTCGCCCTCGTTGCAGCGCAAGCTGGCACCGGACTTCGAGGAACGCGGCGAGGGCGGGCAGAGCACCGACTACCCGATCATCGAAACCTTGTCGGGCCTGAAGAAGGCGCTGCTGGGGCAGTTGATGAGCGACAGCCTGGCCTCACGGATGCTGGACAGCGAAGGCAAGTCGGCGCCTGGCGCGGCCATGACGCTGTCCGAGCTGTACCGGCGCATCGGGACGGCGGTCTGGAGCGAGCTCGACAGCCGCGCCGACATTCTCACCACCCGCCGCGAGCTCCAGCGCGACCACGTCAACCGGCTGTCGGCGCAGTTGCTGCGTCCCTCGACCGGGCGCACCGATACGCGCGCGGTCCTGCGCACCGAAGCACGCGTGCTGCTCAAGCGCCTGCAGGTCGCCACGGCACGCAAGGGCCTCAGCCCCGAGTCCCGGGCACACCTGGAAGACAGCCTCGAGACCCTCGACCTGGCTTTGAAGGCCCGGCTGCAGCGCGTCGGACTCTGATGGTCGGCGGCGGGCCAGTGGGCCCGCTGTCCGTGACCTGTCCGCTCTCGAGGCCTTAACGCGCGCCGCTGTCGGCGTGCCCGCGTCGCGCAAGGGCGAACATCAGCGCCACAGCCACGCGGCCCCGCGCACACCCGAGGCATCACCGTGCATCGCCGGCACCAGCCGCGTGCGCACGGGGTCGCGCGCACCCGCGCTGAACACCCATTGATCCCACAGTTCGGGCACGCGCCGGTACAGGTGCGGCATCAGCGACAGCCCGCCGCCCAGCACGATCACGTCGGGATCCAACAGGTTGATGATGCTGGCCAGCGCGCGCGCCAGGCGCGAGGCGTGGCGTTCGAGCGTCGCCTGGCTGCCGGCATCGCCGGCGGCGGCGTCTTCCGCGATCTGCCGCGCGGCAACGAACCGACCCGTCTGGCGTTCGTGGTCCCGGCTGATGCCCGGGCCGCTGACCCAGGTCTCGACGCAGCCTTGCTGGCCGCAATAGCAGGCCGGGGCCGGCAGCTCGTCGGCGGTTGGCCAGGGCAGGGGGTTGTGGCCCCACTCGCCGGCGATGCGGTGCGCGCCGGTGATCACCTGCCCGCCCACGACGATGCCCGCGCCCGTGCCCGTGCCCAGGATGGACGCAAAGACCACGTCCGCACCGGCGCCTGCGCCGTCCGTGGCCTCGGACAGGGCCAGGCAGTTGGCGTCGTTGGCAAAACGCACCGGCTGCCCGATGAGCCCGGCCAGGTCGTCCGGCAGGCGCTTGCCGTTCAGGCAGGTGGAATTGGCATTCTTGATCGTGCCGTCGGCGGAGACCGCGCCGGGGCCACCCACGCCGACCGTCATGTCGGCGGGCCCGCACAGCAGCCGCGCGATGCCGACTACATCGGCCAGGACCTCGAGCGTCGCCCGGTAGTCGCCCGCGGGCGTGCCGATGCGGCGGTGCCAGACCTCGCGCCCGTCGGCATTGAAGAGTGCGGCGTGGATCTTCGTGCCGCCCAGGTCGATGCCCAGCGCGTGTACGCGGTGGTCTTCAACTTCTTTTTCTCCCTCGATCGTCAACGCCCGCTCCTCCCCACTGCGCACTTCAGGAACCGCCGGACTGCGTGTCCCGGCGTGCCCCTCAAGTCCCGGTTGTCCCGGTGTCTTCCGAACCCGCTGTCCACCGCCCGTCGGTCAGCACCTGGAACGGGCGGAACTGTGTCTTGTAGGCCATCTTGGGGCTCTCGCCGATCCAGTAGCCCAGGTAGACATGCTTGAGCTTGAGTTGTCGGGTCTGCTCGATCTGCCACAGCACGCTGTAGGTGCCGTAGCTGGCGTGGGTGATGTCGGGGTCGTAGAAGGTGTAGACGGCAGACAGGCCGTCGTTGAGCACGTCCAGGATGGACACCATGCGCAGGACGCCCGGGCCCTGGCCGTCGGCGGCAGGCTCGCGGAATTCGACGAGGCGCGAATTGACGCGGCTTTGCAGCAGGAACTGCGTGTACTGGTCGACGCTGTCGTGGTCCATGCCGCCGCCGCTGTGCCGGCCGGCCTGGTAGCGCAAGTAGAGCTGGTAGTGCTCCGGCAGGAAACCCAGTCGCAGCACGCGCGACTTCAGGTCGGCGTGCGCCTTCCACGTGCGCCGCTGCGTGCGGCTGGGCTTGAACTCGGCCACGGGAATGCGCAGCGGCACGCAGGCCTTGCAGCCGTCGCAGTAGGGGCGGTAGGTGAACATCCCGCTGCGCCGGAAGCCGTTGGCGACCAGGCCGGAATACGCATCGGCGTGGATCAGGTGACTGGGCGTGGCCACCTGGCTGCGGGCCAGACGCCCCGGCAGGTAGCTGCACGGATACGGCGCCGTGGCATAGAACTGCAGCGAAGAGAGCGGAAGCTCTTTGGGAAACGTCACGCGTTCAATCCTGCCATCGGGCCTCGATCGGGCCTGTTCTTGCGCGCGGTCTGGGTTCCTCGCGCCCTGCGAGCCGGTTCCTTCCGGCCCTCTTCCCTGCGGGTTGCAGCTGCGCCGGCATGGCCGTTTCAGTCTGCGAGCCCAAGGGTCGCCCAGTGCCGCGGATCATAGGACCAATCACGGATGTCACCGCCCCCGAGGCCAAGGGTGAGCATCCGTTCGAAGAGCTCACGCGGCACTTCGAAAGCACCCAGGCTGGCCAGGTGTCGCGTGTTCTGCTGGCAGTCGATGACCGGCACCTCGTGCACGCGGCAGAACGCGACGAGTGCCGACAAGGCGATCTTGGAGGCATCCGTGCGACGCGCGAACATCGATTCGCCGAAGACCATGCGGCCGATGGACACGCAGTACAGGCCGCCGACGAGTTCCTCGTCGATCCAGGTTTCCACGCTGTGCACGCGGCCCGCGCGGTGCCAGATGCGGTAGGCACGCACCATCGCGGGGACGATCCAGGTGCCGCTCTGGCCCTCGCGCGGCATGCTCGCGCAGGCGTCGATCACCTGGTCGAAGGCGGTGTCGAAGCGGATCTCGCAGCCGGGTGTGTCGATGAAGCGGCGCAGTGTCTTGCGCAGCGAACGCGAGAGCTTGAAGGCCTGCGGCGGCAGCACCATGCGCGGGTCGGGGCTCCACCACAGCACCGGCTGGCGTTCGCTGTACCAGGGAAAGATGCCGTGGCGGTAAGCCTCTTCGAGGCGCTCGATCGACAGCCGCCCGCCGGCCGCCAGCAGACCCGGTGCCTCGGATTCGGGCGGCATCGCGAGCTGGGTTGGCGGCAAGGGCCGCTGCTCG
Organism: Pseudomonadota bacterium; assembly: GCA_963205115.1. Lineage (GTDB taxonomy): Bacteria > Pseudomonadota > Gammaproteobacteria > Burkholderiales > Burkholderiaceae_C > Rubrivivax. Next base: position 54,734 of record CAUJHV010000061.1, read on the forward strand.
TCGATCCAGTGCAATTGCATGACGTGATACTAGCGCGCCATGCCGTTTCACCCAATGGCCGAAGCCCCCGCGACCCTGCCGTGGTCTGGGGATGGACAAGCGCGGGGCCGCCCTGCCGAGCGGGCCCGCCCGCCGTTCAGAAGGTGGGAATGCCGGTGATGGCGCGGCCCAGGATCAGCGCGTGGATGTCGTGCGTGCCTTCGTAGGTGTTGACGACTTCCAGGTTGACCAGGTGGCGCGCCACGCCGAATTCGTCGCTGATGCCGTTGCCGCCCATCATGTCGCGCGCCAGGCGGGCGATGTCCAACGCCTTGCCGCAGCTGTTGCGCTTGAGGATGCTGGTGATCTCGACGGCGGCCGGACCTTCGTCCTTCATGCGGCCCAGCCGCAGGCAGCCCTGCAGGCCCAGCGAGATGTCGGTCAGCATGTCGGCCAGCTTCTTCTGGATCAGCTGGTTGGCCGCCAGCGGCTTGCCGAACTGCTTGCGGTCCAGCACGTACTGGCGCGCGCGGTGGAAGCAGTCTTCGGCCGCGCCCAGCGCGCCCCAGGCGATGCCGTAGCGCGCGCTGTTCAGGCAGGTGAACGGGCCCTTGAGGCCGCGCACATCCGGGAACGCGTTTTCCTCGGGGCAGAAGACCTCGTCCATCACGATCTCGCCGGTGATGCTGGCGCGCAGGCCCACCTTGCCGTGGATCGCTGGGGCGCTCAAGCCCTTCCAGCCCTTCTCGAGCACGAAGCCGCGGATCGCGCCTTCGTCGTCCTTGGCCCAGACGACAAAGACATCGGCGATCGGCGAGTTGCTGATCCACATCTTGCTGCCGCTCAAGCTGTAGCCGCCGGCCACCTTCTTCGCCCGCGTGATCATGCTGGCGGGGTCCGAGCCGTGGTTGGGTTCGGTCAGGCCGAAGCAGCCGATCCATTCACCCGTGGCGAGCTTCGGCAGGTATTTCTGGCGCGTGACCTCGTTGCCAAATTCGTAGATCGGCACCATCACCAACGACGACTGCACGCTCATCATGCTGCGGTAGCCGGAGTCCACACGCTCCACTTCGCGCGCGATCAGGCCGTAGCAGACGTAGTTCATGCCGGCGCCGCCGTACTGCTCGGGGATGGTGGGGCCCAGCAGGCCGAGCTCGCCCATCTCGCGGAAGATGGCCGGGTCGGTGGTCTCGTTGCGGAAGGCCAGCTGCACACGCGGCGCCAGCTTGTCCTGGCAATAGGCCTGGGCGGCGTCGCGCACCGCGCGCTCGTCGGCCGTCAGCTGGTCGTCCAGCAGGAAAGGGTCTTGCCACTGGAAGGTGGCCTTGGGGGATGCCATGGGGAATGCTCCGGATCGATTCAGGTGAACGGAAGGCGGGAAGTGGCGCGATTGTCGCGGCCCGGCTTACTCGGGTACGACGGCCGTGACTTCGATCTCCACCACGGCGGCGTCTTCCATCAGCGCAACCACCTGTACCGCGGCCATGGCCACGGCGTAGTTGCCGATCAGCTCGCGGTACTGCGCACCGATCTCGCGGCCGGCGGCCAGGTAGGCCTTCTTGTCGGTGACGTACCAGGTCATGCGCACGATGTGCTCGGGCTTGGCGCCGGCCGCGGCCAGCACGGCCACGACGTTCTGCAGCGCCACGCGTGTCTGCGGCACGATGCCGCCGTCGGGGAAACGGCCTTCGGCATCCCAGCCGACCATGCCGGCCACGAAGACCTGGCGTCCCTGGGCCGTGACGGCGGCGCTCACGCCGTTGGCATATCCCTTGGGGCGCGGCCAGCCGGGGGGCAGAAGGGCTTGATGGCTCATCGGGGGGTCTCCTGGGCAAGGCGGGGTGACAGCATACGGTGCGGACGAACGGGAGTACCTTCGCGCTGCCTGCGCCGGTATGAACCCTTCGGGCGGCCGGGCGGGCTCATCTCGGGTCAGGCGGCCGGCACGTGGGCGGCGAGCAGCTCACGCGCGATGATCAGCTGCTGCACCTCGGTGGCGCCTTCGTAGATGCGCAGCGCGCGGATCTCGCGGTACAGGCTCTCGACGGCCTGGCCGCTGGTGACGCCCAGGCCGCCCCACATCTGCACGGCGGCATCGATGACCTGCTGCGCGCCTTCGGTGGCGGCCATCTTGGCCATCGCGGCTTCGCGCGTGACCTTGCGGCCCTGGTCGCGCAGCCAGGCAGCGCGCGCCACCAGCAAGGCCGAGCTCTCGATGGTGGTGGCCATCTGCGCGAGCTTGGCCTGCGTGAGCTGGAAATCGGCCAGGCGTTGCCCGAACATCTTGCGCGAGACCGCGCGGTCCAGGCCTTCGTCCAGCGCGCGGCGCGCAAAGCCCAGTGCCGCGGCGGCCACCGAGGTGCGGAAGACATCCAGCGTGCGCATGGCGACCTTGAAGCCCTCGCCGGCCGCACCGATGCGGTGGCTCAGCGGCACGCGGCAGTTGACGAAGCGCAGCCGCGCCAGCGGGTGTGGCGCGATGACCTCGATGCGCTCGGCGATGTCGAAGCCCGGCGTGCCGGCTTCGACGATGAAGGCACTCAGGCCGCGCGCGCCGGGCGCCTCGCTGGTGCGCACGAAGACGACGTACAGGTCGGCGATGCCGCCGTTGCTGATCCAGGTCTTTTCGCCGTTCAGCACGGCATGGTCGCCGTCGATGTGTGCGGCGCAGGACAGCGCGGCCACGTCGCTGCCGGCATTGGGCTCGGACAGCGCGAAGGCCGCGATGGCGTCACCGCGTGCCACGCGCGGCAGCCACTCGGCCCGCTGCGCCTGCGTGCCGGCCAGCGAGATCGCCCCCGAGCCCAGGCCCTGCATCGCAAAGGCGAAGTCCGCCAGGCCGTTGTGGCGGGCCAGGGTTTCGCGGATCAGGCAGATCGAACGGGTATCGATGGTCTCGGCCGCACCGCCGTGGGCCGTGCCGCCCACCGCGTGGCGCAGCCAGCCGGCGTCGCCCAGGCTGCGCACCAGCGCGCGGCATTGCGCGTCGACGTCGCTGCCGTGGGCGTCACGCACGTGCTCACGCGCCCAGGCATCCAGTGAAGTGGCCAGTTGGCGGTGGCGGTCTTCGAAGAAGGGCCAGTCGAGGTAGGTGGGGTCGGACATGTGCGGCGTTTCCGTGGTGTGCGGCCGCCCGGGCGTGGCGCCGGGCGGTGTGGCGTCAGTTGCCTTCGAAGGTTGGCCTCTGCTTGGCCGCAAAGGCGCGGTAGGCACGGCCGAAGTCCTCGGTCAGCATGCACAGCGCCTGGGCCTGCGCCTCGGCTTCGATGGCCTCGTCGATGCTCATCGTCCATTCCTGGTGCAGCATGGTCTTGGTGATGCCGTTGGCGAAGGTGGGGCCACCGGCCAGGTCCTGCGCCCAGGCGGTGGCGGTGTCCAGCAGCTGCGCCGGGTCGACCAGGCGGTTCAGGAAGCCCCAGCGCTCGGCCTCGTCGCCCGGCAGCGCGCGGCCGGTGTACAGCAGCTCCGCGGCGCGGCCCTGGCCGATCAGGCGCGGCAGCACGTTGCAGGCGCCCATGTCGCAGCCGGCCAGGCCCACGCGGTTGAACAGGAAGGCCGTCTTGCTGCGGGACGTGCCCACGCGCAGGTCAGCCGCCATCGCCAGGATCGCGCCCGCGCCGGCACACACGCCGTCGATGGCGGCGATGATGGGCTGCGGGCAGTGCCGCATCGCCTTGACCACGTCGCCGGTCATGCGCGTGAACATCAGCAGCTCGGGCGCAGGCAGGCCGATCAGCGGGCCGATGATCTCGTGCACGTCGCCGCCGGAGCAGAAGTTGTCACCCGCGCCGTGGATGACGATGGCCTTGACGTCCGGCGCGTGGCGCAGCCGCTCGAAGAAGTCGCGCAGCTCGGCGTAGGAGTCGAAGGTCAGCGGGTTCTTGCGCTCGGGCCGGTTCAGCGTCACCACGCCGACGCGGCCGTCCACGCGCCAGCCGAAGTGCCGCGCCTCGTAACCGGCCAGGGGCCGCAGGTTGCCGCTGGCCAGCGAGGGGTCCAGGCGCTTGTCGGGGTCGATCATGGTTTTTTCTCCGTCGGGGTGTGCAGTGCGGTGGACAGTTGGCTGCGCAGCCGGCCCAGCAGGTCCAACAGCTGGCGGCGGTCGCCGGCGGGCATGCCGGCAAAGAGCTCGACCACCCATTGCTCGTGCACGCCGGCGGCAGCCTCGAAGGCCTGACGGCCCTCGGGGGTGAGCCGCACACGCTGCGAGCGCCGGTCGTGCGGATCGCCTTCGCGCAGCACGTGGCCTTCCTTGACGAGTTCGTCGGTCAGGCCGGTGACGCTGCCGCCGGTGACCATCAGCCGGCGCGAGAGTTCCGACATGCGCAGCCCTTCGGGCATGCGGTGCAGCTGCGCCAGGTAATCGAAGCGCGACAGCGTCATGCCAAATTCGGTGCGCAGGCGCTTGCGGATCTCGTTTTCGATCTCGGTGCTGCACGACAGCAGGCGCAGCCACAGGCGCAGCGCCTGGTGGTCATCGGGGGCGATGCGGGCTTCGAGGCCGCTGCGCACGGGGGCGTCCATCGTCAGGCGGCGCCGCCAGACGCGTTGCCGGCGGCCGCTTTCTCGCGCAGGAACAGCGCTTCCATCTGCGACTTGCCCGACACGTACTGGCGCGGCCAGGGCACGTCGGCGTAGCCGATCTTGGCCGCTTCGGTCAGCACCCACGCCGGGTTGGCCAGGTGCGGACGCGCGATGGCGCACAAGTCCGCGCGGCCGGCGGCGATGATGCTGTTGACATGGTCGGCTTCGCTGATGGCGCCCACCGCGATGGTCGCGATGCCGGCTTCGTTGCGCACGCGGTCGGCAAAGGGCGTCTGGTACATGCGGCCGTAGGTGGGCTTCTGGTGCGCGCTGACCTGGCCCGAGGAGCAATCGATCATGTCCGCGCCGGCGGCCTTGAAGGCGCGCGCGATCTCGACCGCGTCGTCGGGCGTGATGCCGCCTTCGACCCAGTCGTGCGCCGAGATGCGCACCGACATCGGCTTGTCGGCCGGCCAGGCGGCGCGCACCGCGGCAAAGATTTCCAGCGGGTAGCGCAGCCGGTTCTGCAACGGGCCGCCGTAGTCGTCGCTGCGCCGGTTGGTCAGCGGCGAGATGAAGCTCGACAGCAGGTAGCCGTGCGCGCAGTGCAGCTCCAGCCAGTCGAAGCCGGCCGCGGCGGCGCGCTGCGTGGCGGCGACGAAGTCATCGCGCACGCGGTCCATGTCGGCGCGCGTCATCGGGTGGGGCAGGGGGCCGTCGTCGAGATAGGACACGGCCGATGCGGCCAGCAGCGGCCAGTTGCCGGCGGGCAGTGGCTGGTCCATGCCGCCGCCGGACCAGGGCACGCAGGTCGATCCCTTGGGCCCGGCGTGGCCCAGCTGGATCGCGATGCGGGCGTCGCTGTCGCGGTGCACGAAGTCGACGATGCGTGTCCACGCGGCCTGCTGCGCGTCGTTCCACAAACCGGGGCATCCCGGCGTGATGCGCGCATCGGGCGAGGTGCAGGTCATCTCGGCCACGACCATGCCCGCGCCGCCCAGCGCACGCGCGCCCAGGTGCACGAGGTGGAAGTCGCCCGGCACGCCGTCCTCGCAGGAATATTGCGCCATCGGCGAGACGACGACGCGGTTTTTCAGCGTCACGCTGCGCACCGTGTACGGCGTGAACATGGGCAGGACGGGCGGATGGCCGGGCCGCGACGGCACGCCGGCCGAATGGGCAAACCAGCGCTCGAAATCGCCGAGCCACTTCGCATCGCGCAGCCGCAGGTTCTCGTGGCTGATGCGCTGGCTGCGCGTGAGCATCGAGTACATGAACTGCTCGGGCGGCAGCACATCCGCGTAGCGGTGGCCGACCACCTCGAACCATTCCATCGCATTCCAGGCGGCGTTCTGCAGGCGCAGGGTTTCGATGCGGCGGGCTTCCTGGTAGTGCGTCAGCACGGTCTCGAGCTGGGCCGGGTCGTCGCCGTGGATCTTGAACTGGCGCACCAGCTCGATGCCGTCCTCGAAGGCCAGCTTGGTGCCCGAGCCGATGGCGAAGTGGGCCGTGTGCACCGCGTCGCCCATCAGCACCACGTGGCTGCCGTTGCGGTTTTTCAGCCACCAGTGCTCGCACACCACGCGCTGGAAATTCAGCCAGGCCGAGCCGCGCAGGTGGCGCGCATTGGTCATCAGCCGTGCGCCCTTGAGGTTGTCGGCGAAGAGCTTTTCGCAGAAGTCGATGGAGCCCTGCTGGTCGGCCTTGTCCAGGCCGTGTGCAAGCCAGACGTGTTCCGGGCACTCGACGATGAAGGTCGTGGTCTGCTCGTCGAACTTGTAGATGTGCGCCTGGAACCAGCCGTGTTCGGTGCGCTGGAAATCGAAGGTGAAGGCGTCGTACAGGCGGTTGGTGCCCAGCCAGATGTAGCGGTTCGGGCGCGTGACGATGTCGGGCTTGAAGACATCGGCGTACTTGCTGCGGATCTTCGAGTTGATGCCGTCGCTGGCGATGATGAGGTCGGCGTCGGCGTAGTCTTCGTCGTTGTCGGCCTCGGTCTCGAAGACCAGCTTGACGCCGGACTGCTCGCAATGGGCCTGCAGGATGTTCAGCAGCTTCTTGCGGCCGATGCCCACGAAGCCGTGCCCGCCCGAGCGGATGGTGCGTCCCTTGAACAGCAGCTCGATGTCGTCCCAGTGGTTGAAGGCCTCCTGGATCTCGTCGGCCGTGGGCTTGTCCCACAGGCGCATGTTGTCCATCGTGGCGTCGGAAAACACCACGCCCCAGCCGAAGGTGTCGTAGGCGCGGTTGCGTTCGACCACGGTGACGTCGTGGCGCGGATCCAGGCGCTTCATCAGCAGCCCGAAGTAGAGCCCCGCGGGTCCGCCACCCATGCACACGATCTTCATGAACTGCTCCGGTGAAGTACTTTGGATCCAAAGTAATTATCACCGAAGCCGCCAACCGGCCCACCCGAGGCATCCCTAGTCGGAGGATTGGGCGCGCCGCAGCGCCTCAGCGCCTGGACGGCGCCGCTCAGCGCGTCTTGCGCGCGCGGGCGATGGCCGAGCCCAGGTCGATCACGGCCATCGCGTAATAGGACGACCAGTTGTAGCGCGTGACCACGTAGAAGTTCTGCGTGCCGGCGATGTGGCTGGCCGCCGCGTCGCCGTTCTGCAGCTCGACCAATGCCAGCGGCCCGGTGTGGGCCTGGCCGGCGGGCGAGAGCTCGGCGCCGAGTTCGGCCATCTGCGTGGCGGTGAAGCTGGGCAGGATGTCCGGCGCCAGCAGCCGTGCGCGAGAGCTCGTATCCACCGGCATCGCCACGCTGTGGTGCGTGGGCATGCCGCGTGTCCAGCCGAAGGCGGCCAGGTAGTTGGCGACGCTGCCCACCACGTCGGCGCCGCTGCCGTGCAGGTCGATGCGGCCATCGCCGTCGAAATCGACCGCGTACTTGTTGAAGCTGCTGGGCATGAACTGCGGCAGGCCCGTGGCCCCCGCATACGAGCCGCGCAGTGAATCGGGCGCGATGCCCTGCTGCTGCGACAGGGCCAGCAGCTCTTCGAGCTCGGTGCGGAAAAACTCGCTGCGGTCGCGACGGCCCGGCGGGAAATCGAAGGCCAGCGTGGACAGCGCGTCGATCAGGCGGAAGTCGCCCATGATGCGGCCGTAGAAGGTTTCCACGCCCACGATGCCCACGACGATGTCGGGCGGCACGCCGAACTGTTCTTCGGCGCGATCCAGCCAGCTGGCGTGTGCGTCCCAGAAGCGCAGGCCGGCCTGGATGCGGCTGGTCTCGACGAAGCGCGCGCGGTAGGCCTGCCAGTTCTTGGCCGTGCCCACCGCCGGCGGCATGATCAGCCGCCGCACGACGGGCAACACCTGGGCCTGGCCCAGGTAGCGCTCGATCCAGGCGCGGTCCCAGCCGCGGCGCTCGGCCAGCTCGGCCGCAAATTGGGCGACGTCGGCGCGGCCGGCGTAGGTGACGGGTGCGGCTGTGCCCTGGCGGGCTGTCTGGCGGGCCGGGCGCGCGAAAGCCGGCGCGAAATTGGCGGCGCCGGCGCTGCCGACCAGCGTCCAGGCGATCAGGCGGCGGCGATGGATCATGCGTGTACGGCGGTCGTGGGTGCCTCTGCCGGCGCGGGCTGGACCTGCGCGGCAGCCTGGCGGAAACGCGACCACCAGCGCGGATCGAGCTTCGTGGCCGCGTGGCGCCCGTAGCGTGCGCTTTCGAGCTGCTCGAGCAGCTCGGCCAGCGGCTCGGCGGCGCTGCCCAGTTGCTCGCGCACGCGCTCGGCGCGGCGGCGCGGGCCTTCATGCATGGCCACCTCCACGCCCAGCTCGTGGAGCCGGCGTTGCACCCGCGCCTGCAGGCGCTGCCAGGGATCCTGCCGTTGACGGTCCCACAGCGCCCAGCCGGCCGCGGCGAGCGCGGCCATGCTCAGCAGGCCGGCCAGCACGTAGCTGAGATCGGCCCAGCTCGGCGACTGGAAGCCCAGGTGTTGCAGCAGATTGAACTGCTTGCCGCGGGAGTAGTTCAGGACCCATTGATTCCACTGATTATCGAAGCGCTCCCAGACCCCTTTGAGCTGCGTCAGCAGCTGCGGGCTGACGCGGTCCATCGCCTGCTCGACCAGGCCGCGCTGCGGTTGCAGCGCCTGGCTGCGGCGGATGCGCTCCGGCGCGACGCTGGCCGTGGGATCGGCGCGTATCCAGCCTTCGCCGGGCTGCCAGTATTCGGCCCAGGCGTGTGCGTGGCTCTGTCGCACGATCCACCAGCCGTCCACGGGCTCGGCGTCGGTGCCTTGGTAGCCCGTGACCAGGCGCGCGGGCACGCCCCAGCTGCGCATGATGATGACGAAGGTCGAGGCGAAGTGTTCGCAGAAACCCAGCTTGCGGTCGAGCCAGAACTCGTCGGCCGCGTCGTTGCCGTAGGCGCCGGGCTCCAGCGTGTAGGTGTAGCCGGCGGTGGCGATATGGTGGTTCAGCGCATCGGCCAGCGTGCGGGGATCGGCCTTGACCAGCCGGGGGTCCTCGCCGCGGAACTGCTGCGCCCAGGCCAGCAGGCGCGGGTTCGATCCGCCGGGCAGGGCGGTCAATGCATGCAGGCCGATGGCTTCGGTGCGCGGGCCGTGGCGGTGCAGCGGCCAGGCCTGGGCTTCGAAGCGCACACGGTCGGTCACGGGGAGGTTCAGCTGCCACTGCAGATCGGGGCGCAGGCTGGCCACGTAGCCTTCGATCTGCGGCGCGGCGTCGGTGCGGTCGGGCGTCAGCTCCAGCAGCGGCAGCAAGGTCATGCGGCTGGGCTCCAGCGTCACTTCATAGCGCACCGGCGCGCCCAGCAGCTGCAGGTCGGTGCGCGAGCGGAAGGCCGGCGTCAGCGCCGAAGGCAGACGGGTCCATTCGCGGCCGTCGAAGCTGCTGAGCACGGGCCCGCGGAAGTACAGCGCCTGCGGCGGCGGCGCGCGGCCGTCGGGGAAGCGCACGCGCATCGCGATGGTGTCGTCATTGGCCAGCGAGGCCACGCCGCCCATGCGCAGCGAGCCCGACAGGCCCGTGCGCCCGCCGGCGTCCTGCGGCACGCCCCACAGCGGCGAAAAGCGCGGGAACAGCAGGAACAGCACCGCCATCAGCGGCAGCGCCCACAGCGCGGTGCGCAGCGCCACCGTGCTGGCCTCGCGGATCGCCGGGCGGCCCACCGGCATGTGTGCCAGGGCCAGCGCCGTGAGCAGGCCCCACACCGAGCCCAGCGTGGCCAGCGCCATCGGCAGCGACTGCGAATACAGGAAGTGCGTCAGCACCAGGAAAAAACCCAGGAAGAAGACGACCAGGGCGTCGCGCCGGGCACGCAGCTCCAGCATCTTCAGCGACATCAGCACCACCAGCATGGTCACGCCGGCCTGCTTGCCCAGCAGGGTGCCTTCGCCCCAGGCCGTCAGACCGACGGCCAGTGCGAGCACGGCCGCCACGATCCAGCGGTTGGGCAGCGGCTGGTTGGCCACCGCCAGCCGCATGCGCCACAGCAGGATGGCCGGCACCATCACGGCGCACCACAGCGGCAGGCGCATCAGGTGCGGCCCGACGGTCCAGCCGATGACACCCAGCTGGAACAGCGTGTCGCGTGCCTCGCGGGGCAGGTGGGCCCAGCCCGGCCAGCGCGGCAGCAGCAGCGACAGTGAGCGGTCCGCCGGGCTCATTTCCATACCGCCAGGACGTTCAGCGTGGCGATGCGGTGGGCGTCGCCGAGTGAAGGGGCGATGTCGCGGCCCGGCAGGTGCAGGCCGTAGGGCTGGCCGCTGCGCTCAGCCTCGACGATCCAGGCGCTCAGGCGCGACAGGCGCTCTTCCAGACCGGCGCCGGCCACGCGTGCGGCGTTCCAGTCGAGCCAGAACTCCTGCGTGATGGGCGTGCTCGTGTCGCGGCTGACCAGCTCGCCGGTGCGCGCGACCTTCTTCCACACGATGTTGCGCAGCGTGTCGCCGCGTCGCCAGGCGCGCACGCCGTCGAATTCGCCACCTTCGCTGCGCCGCTGCAGACGGCCCTCGCCGCCGATGGCCTGGCTGCCGGGCAGCGCCGGCGGCGGGCTTTCCGGGCGCGGCCAGGCGGTGACCTCGGCCGCCGGGCGCCAGACGCTCCAGGCGCGGAACAGCCCCAGCGGAAACCGGGTCTCGACGGTGATGGTGGGCACGCGGTGGCGTCCGCGGCGCGCTGGCGTCATCGCCAGCCGGGCCGAGGCCTGGCCGTGGGCCGGCACGTCCGTGAAGCCCTGGCGCCAGCCGAAGCGGCGCGTGTCGAAGAAGCTCAGGCCGATGCCGTGGCGGCGCGCGCCGGGGCTGGTCAGCACGATTTCCAGCTCGGCCTGCTCCTGCGCGAAGACGGCGGCCACCGGCCGCATGCGCAAGGTCAGCCCCTTGAGCGTGCCGTGGGTCAGGTGCATCGACACCAGCGCGCAGCCGGCCAGCAGGAAGGTCAGCAGGTAACCCAGGTTGAGCTGGTAGTTGATGGAGCCGATCAGCATGATCAGCAGCATGAACGCGAAGGCCCAGCCGGCCTTGGTCGGCAGGATGTAGATGTTGCGCTGGGTGAGTGTCCAGGTGTCCTTGAGCGCGAGCCGGCCCTCGATCCACGACACCACGCGGCGGCGGATGGAGCGGCGCTCGCGCCGGAACCAGCGGCGGCCCTCGGCGGGCGGTGTCGTCACGGCGGTGGTCACGGGCACAGCCCGCTCACGGAATCGGTGTGGCCTCGACCATGGCCCGCACCTGCTCCAGCGCGCCGCGGCCGGCGCCGGACACGGGCACCAGGCGGTGGGCGGCGGCCTGGGGCAGGATGGCCTGGATGTCGTCCGGGGCGACGTAGTCGCGCTGGGCCATCAGTGCACGCGCCTTGGCCACGCGCAGCATGGCGATGCCCGCGCGCGGGCTCAGGCCTTCGACGAACCACTGGCCCGAGCGCGTGGCCGCGATCAGCGCCTGCAGGTAGTCGAGCAGGGCCTCGGAGGCGTGCACCTGCAGGACGGCTTGCTGGGCGGCACGCACGTCGCCGGGCTGCATCACGGGTTCCAGGCGGCCGATGGAGCTGCGCTTGTCTTCGCCGGACAGCAGGGCGCGCTCGGACAGGCGGTCCGGGTAGCCCAGCGTGATGCACATCAGGAAGCGGTCGAGCTGGCTCTCGGGCAGCGGGTAGGTGCCCAGCTGGTCGCTCGGGTTCTGCGTGGCGATCACGAAAAACGGGTCGGGCAGCTCGCGCGTCACGTTGTCCACCGAGACCTGGTGCTCTTCCATGGCCTCCAGCAGCGCACTTTGCGTCTTGGGGCCGGCGCGGTTGATTTCGTCGGCCAGCAGCACCTGGGTGAAGACAGGGCCGGAGTGGAAGACGAAGGATTCCTTGGCGCGTTCGTACACGCTGACGCCGATCAAGTCGCTGGGCATCAGGTCGGCCGTAAATTGGACACGTGAAAACCGCAGCCCCATCGAGACCGCCAAGGTGTGTGCCAGCGTCGTCTTGCCGACGCCGGGAACGTCTTCGATGAGCAGGTGTCCACCCGCCATGAGGCAGGCCACGCTGTCTTCGATCTGGCTTCTCTTGCCGACGATAATCGTGGAAATCTGGTCCACGAGGCGGGCCAGCTGTCGCGCAACGGTCACATCCATCCATCCACGTTAGCCGAATCGCCGAGCCCCTTTTCATGAAGACCGCGTTTTATTCCCCCCCAGATTGCCGCTTGCACAACATGGGTGAAGGCCATCCGGAGTGCCCGCAGCGACTGGACGCGATCCAAGACCATCTGCGCGCCACCGGGGTCGACATGTTCCTCGATTGGCGCGACGCGGGTGTGGCCACGCTCGAGCAGCTCGAGCGGGCGCACACCGCCGGTTACGTCACCGAAGTCACTTCGCAGATGGAAATCGCCCGCGACAGCGGTGACCACAAGGCGGTGGACCCCGACACCAGCATCTGCAAGGGCACCCACGCGGCGGCCTTCGCGGCGGCCGGCGCGGCCATCGCGGCGACCAACGATGTGATCGACGGCAGCGCCGTGAACGCCTTCTGCGCCATCCGCCCGCCGGGCCACCACGCCACGCGCGCGGAATCGATGGGCTTCTGCTTCTTCAACAACATCGCCGTGGCCGCGCGGCATGCGCTGGACGTGCGCGGGCTCGAGCGCGTGGCGATCATCGACTTCGATGTGCACCACGGCAACGGCACGGAAGACATCGTCGCGGGCGACGACCGCATCCTGATGTGCAGCTTCTTCCAGCACCCGCTCTATCCCTTCAGCGGGGCGGTGCCGCTGGGCACGAACATGGTCAACGTGCCGATCCCGCCCTACACGCGCGGCGCCGAGATCCGCGAGTCGATCGAAGCCATGTGGATGCCGGCATTGAATGAATTCAAGCCGCAGCTGATCTTCATCTCCGCCGGCTTCGATGCGCACCGCGAAGACGAACTCGGCCAGCTCGGCATGGTCGAGGCCGACTACGAGTGGATCACGCGCCGCCTGCTGCAGGTGGCCGATGCGCATTGCGGCGGCCGTGTGGTGTCTTGCCTGGAGGGTGGGTATTCGCTGAGCGCGCTGGCGCGCAGCGTGGCCGCGCACCTGAAGGTGCTCTGCGGCGCGTCCTGATGGCGGCGGCAGCCGCGCCGCCGGCGTCGGCGGCTACTCTGGAGGTGCTGGCCGCGTCGGCGGCCGGCAGCGGCTCCAGCGAGCTGTGGCGCACGCTGGGTGCGCTGGCCACGCCGCAGGCCCTGGCCGAGGGCGGCATCCTGCTGGGCTGCCTGCTGGCGGCCTGGTTTGTGGCGCGCCTGATCGGCGGCTCGCGCACGCGTGCGGACAGCGTCTGGCTGGGCGAGCGCATCGTCGACGGCGTGCTGTTCCCGGCGCTGGCGCTGGCGGCGGCCTTCACGGCGCGCTGGGCGATGCAGGGCCTGTGGCCCATCGCCATGTTCAAGCTGGCCATTCCGGTGCTGCTGAGCCTGGTGCTCATCCGCATCACCGTGCGCGTGCTGCACGCGGCCTTCCCGCATTCGTCCGCCGTTCGCGTGCTGGAGCGCACCGTCTCGTGGGTGGTTTGGGTGGGCCTGGTGATGTGGCTCACGGGCCTGCTGCCGGTGGTGCTGGCCGAGATGGAGGATCTGCGCTGGAAGCTCGGGGGCGCCGACATCTCCTTGCGCGCTTTGGTGGAAGGCGCGCTGAGCGCCATGGCGGTGCTGGTGGTGGCGTTGTGGCTGTCTTCGGCCATCGAGTCCCGGCTGATTGCCGGCGCCAACGGCAACGGCGACACGCTGAGCATGCGCAAGATCGCGGCCAACGCCACGCGCGCGCTGCTGTTGCTGGTGGGCCTGCTGCTGGCGCTGTCGGCCGCCGGCATTCCGCTGGGTGCGCTGGGTGTGCTCGGCGGCGCGCTGGGCGTGGGCATCGGCTTCGGTCTGCAGAAGCTGGCGGCCAACTACGTCAGTGGTTTTGTCATCCTGGCCGAGCGTTCGCTGCGCATCGGCGACATGGTGCGCGTGGACGGATTCGAAGGTCGCGTGTCCGACATTCACACGCGCTACACGGTCATCCGCTCACTCAATGGCCGCGAGTCCATCGTGCCCAACGAGATGCTCATCACCAACCGGGTGGAAAACGCCTCGCTGACCGATGCACGGGTGCAGATGACCACCGTCTTCCAGGTCGCCTACGGCACGGACCTGGATGCGCTGACGCCGCGTCTGCTGGAGGCCACGCGGGCCGTGGAGCGCGTGCTGGCGGACCCGGGGCCCGACCTGCTGCTGTCGGCGTTTGCCGCCGATGGCCTGGAAATGACCCTGGTCTTCTGGATCGCCGATCCGCAGAACGGCCAGGGCAATGTGCGCAGCCACGTCAACCGGGCCGTGCTGCGCACGCTCGACGAGGCGGGCGTGGAGATTCCCTTCCCGCAGCGCGTGGTGCGCAGCCTGACACCCGTGCCGCCGACCGAACGACCGGCGGTCTGAGCGCCGGTCGAAGGCCCGTGCGGCGCGGGCTTGCCAGCAACGCTGGAATCGGTTGCGCCCCGGCAGGGAACTGGGCTTGCGCCGTGCGGCTTTTCTCACGATGGTGAGCGGGCGCGCCGCAGCCTAATGAGGGCAGTCGGCCGAGTGCTCGAAGCACGCGCACGGTCGCGCCTGCATGAAACTCAATGACCTGCCTGCCTACCTGACCGCGGACGACACACGCGAGCGCACCGAGACCGTCGTGTCGGTCGCGCCCGCCTTGCTGGAACTCCAGGGTCTGGCCTTGCGCGAAGCGCGATTCGATGCGGCTGCCACCGCGGTGCTGGCGGATCTCGCCCGCCGCCTGGGCTGTTCGCGTATCAGCCTGGCGGCGCGTGCGACGCCCATGGATTCCGCGCGGCTGCTGGCGACCTCGGACGGCATCGACAACGACGGCCGTCTGCTGGCGATGCGCGCCTTGTGCGACGCCGCCGACGAGGCGCTGGAGCGCGACGAGCCCGTGGAGTCGCCGGCCGCCGAAGACGGCGTCGGCAACCCGCGCGCGGTGGCCCTGGGGGCCTTGCTTCGCGCCGACGAGGTGCGCGCCGTGATGGGCGTGGCTTTCGAGACCGAGGGCGCGCAGCGCGCGGTCTTCCTGTACGAGATGCGCAATGGGCTGGGTGCACCGGCGCGTTCGCTGGCGCGCGATGCGGCGTTGTTCGTCGGTCCCATCCTGATGCTGAAGTCGCGGCTGGATGCGCCGCTGGCCGAGCGTGCACGCGACTTCATCGCGCAGCGCACGGCGGGCGAGCGGCGGCTGCCGACCTCCTGGCTGATGGCGACCGTGATCGGCGTGACGGTGCTCTTCGGGGTGCTGTGGCCGTCCACGCACCACGTCGTGGCGCAGGCCCGTGTGGAAGGCCACGGCCAGCGCATCGTCCCTGCGCCGATGGACGGTTTCCTGCAGTCGGTCGCCGTGCGACCGGGTGAATCCGTGAAGGCCGGCCAGGTGCTGGCCACGCTGGACGACCGCGAGGCAGCGACCACCGCCGAGAAGACCACGGCCGAGCGCGTGCAGTTCGAGCGCCAGTACCGCGACGCGCTGACCCGCGAAGACGCCGCGGCCACCGAGATCGCCCGCGCAAAGTACGAGCAAGCCAAGGCCCAGGACGACCTCGCGCAATCGCGCATGGCGCGTTCGCGGCTGCTGGCGCCCTTCGACGGCGTGCTGATCAGCGGCGACCTGGCATCGGCCATCGGTTCGCCCGTCAAACGCGGCCAGGAATTGATGGTCGTGGCGCAAAGCCACGCCTGGCGCGTGGTCGCCGAGGTCGACGAGGCCGACGTCACCAGTCTCGTGCCGGGCCAGAAGGCGCGCCTGCTGCTGGCGGCCCTGTCGGGTGCGACGGCGGAGTTTGTCGTCGACCGCGTCAGCCCCGTGGCACAGGCCGCGGACGGCCGCAACATCTTCGAGGCCGAGGGCCGCCTGTCCGACGACCTGTCGGGCCTGCGTCCCGGCCTGCGCGGCATCGCCCGCATCGAAGCGGGCGACCGCGCCCCGCTGGCGGTCTGGTTCGAGCGTGCCAGCACCGCGCTGCGGCGCCTGATGTGGACCTTGATGGCGTGAGGGCCCGTGAACCGATCCGACAGCTCCGCCTCCGCATCACACGCGCCCGACTCGGCTGAACTCCACTCGGCGGACTGGTACCGCGTCGGCGGGCTGCGGCTGCGGCTGCGCCCCGGTGTCTCGGTGTCGCGCCAGGTCGTGCGCGGCATGGTCTGGCACGTGCTGACCGACCCGTCCACGGGCCGGCAGCACCGCTTCAACGAACCTGCTTACCGGCTGATCGCCGCGCTGGACGGCAACCGCAGCCTGGACGCCATCTGGCGCGGGCTGCTGGCGCAGGACGGCGACGCCGCGCCCACGCAGCCGGAGGCGATCCGTGTCGTCTCGCAGGCCTATGCCGCCAAGCTGCTGCTGGGGCAGGTCGTTGGCGATGCGCGCGGCATCGTCAAGGCGCAGCGCAAGGATCGCCAGCGGCGCGACCGTGCGGCCGCCAATCCGCTGGCTTTCCGCTTGTCGCTGTGGAACCCGGATGCCTTCCTGGACCGGACCGTCGACTACGTGCGCCCCTTGTGCGGCCCGAAGGCACGCGCCGTGGGCTGGCTGATCGCGTTCGTCGGCCTGTGCCTGCTGATGGCCAATGGCGAAGCATTGGCTCGTGACGCCAGCCTGCACGTGGGCTCGGTGCGCCTGATGATGGCCATGTGGCTGGCCTGGCCGCTGCTCAAGGGCCTGCACGAACTCGCACACGCCTTCATGGTGAAGGTGCACGGCGGGGCGGTCAACGAGATCGGCGTGACGCTGATGGTGCTCACGCCCTTGCCCTATGTGGACGCGACGGCGTCGGCGTCCTTCGCCGACAAGCGCCACCGCGTGGCCGTCGCGGCCGCGGGCATCCTGTGCGAGGCCGTGCTGTCCACGGCCGCACTGGCCGCCTGGCTGGTGCTGGAGCCCGGCATGCTGCGCGAGATCTGCCTGGCGGTGGTGCTGGTGGGCGGCGTCTCGACACTGCTGGTCAACGGCAACCCGCTGATGCGCTACGACGGCTACCACGTGCTGGCCGATGCGCTGGAACTGCCCAATCTGGCGTCGCGCAGCCTGCGCTGGTGGAAGACGCTGCTGCAGCGGGTGCTGCTGCGCCAGCCGCAGGCGCGCATGGACGACCTGTCGCCCGGCGAAGAGCCGTGGCTCGTGGCCTATGCCCCCCTGTCCTGGATCTGGCGCATCGTGCTGCTGGCCGTGCTGTCGCTGGCGCTCAGCGCCTGGAGCGTGCTGCTGGGCCTGGGGCTGATGGCGGCCGCCGCGTGGATGGCCGTGGCCGGCCCGATCTGGCGCGTGGCGCGCTGGCTGTGGCGTTCGCCCGAAGCCACCGGCGTGCGCGGCCGTGGGGCGATCGCGCTGTCCGCCGCTGCGGTGGCGGGTTTGCTGGTGCTGTTTGCGCTGCCGATGAACGACCGGACGCAGGCGCCCGGCATCGTGTGGCTGCCCGACGATGCCTTTGTCCGACTGCAGAGCGATGCCCGCATCGAGCATTTCCTGGTCGAGGACGGCGCGCAGGTGCAGGTGGGCACGCCGCTGGTGCGCCTGAGCAACGAGGAATTGCTGGCCGATCTGGCACGCGTGCGCGGCCAATGGCGAACGGCGCAGATCGAACGCCTGCAGCGTTTCGACTCCGATGCCGCGCGTGTCGCGGTGGCCGAGGACGAGATCCGCCGCCTGGCCTCGGAGACCCAGCGGCTGCAGCAACTGGCCGACCAGCTGACCTTGCGCGCCGCCATCGCGGGCCGGGTTGTCATCCAGGAGCCGCAGCGCATGATCGGCCGCTGGCTGTCGCAGGGTGAGACCGTCGCGCAGGTGCTGCCGCCGGGTGCGGCGCGCGTGCGTGCCCTGGTGCGCAACGAGGACGTGGCGCGCGTGCGCCAGCAGCCGGGCGACATCGCCGTGCAGCTGGCGCACAACCGCCAGCCGGCGGTGTCCGCCACGCTCGAGCGCGGCATTCCGCGCAGCTCGCGCGAGTTGCCCAGCGCCGCCTTGGGCGAACACGCCGGCGGACCGCTGTCCACCGACCCGGCAGACCGCACCGGCCGCACCGCGCAGGAATCGCGCTTCTCGTTCGACCTGCGGCTGCCCGAGGGCGTCGAGGCGCGCGTGGGCACGCGCACCTGGGTGACCTTCGATCACGGCGCCACCGTGGCGGCCGATGTGCTGCTGCGCGTGTGGCGCGAAACCTTCCTGCGGCACTTTGCCCGATGAACGCCGGGACGTGGCGGCTGAAGGGCCGAGCGTCCGTGGCCGCCTCGCCCGAGGGCGAGGACGCCCGCCCGGATGCCGTCGGCACGCTGCCGGGCTGGCCTTCGGCCGTGGCCCAGACCTGGCGGATGTCGTTCGATCACTGGGCGGGTGCGGATGCGCCGGCGTTGACGCAGGCTGCGGCTGAACTGCGGCGTCAGCTGCGGCCGCACGCGCTGGGCGGCGTGGAAGGCGCCAGGGCGCTGGGCCTGGTGGCCGCGGCGCTGAAACACACCTTGGGCTGGTCGGCCTACGACCAGCAGGGCCTGGCGGCCTGGCTGATGCTGCGCGGGCGACTGGTGGAGATGGCCACCGGCGAAGGCAAGACACTGGCGGCCGGCCTGGCGGCGGCCACGGCGGGGCTGGCAGGCCTGTCGGTGCATGTGCTGACCGCCAACGATTACCTGGTCGAACGCGACCGCGAGACGCTCGAGCCGCTGTTCCGGCTGCTGGGCCTGGGCACCGCGGCCGTTTGCGCGACGACCCCGCGCGAATCGCGGCTTCTGGCCTACCGCCAGCCCATCGTCTATGTCACCGGCCGCGAGCTGGTGTTCGATCACCTGAAGGACCATCTGCAACTGCGCGGCGAGCGCGACCCGCGTGTGCTGCGCGCCCGTGCGCTGGGCGGGGAAGGCGCATCCGCGGACGGCCAGGCGTTGCTGCCGCGCCTGCAGCAGGCCATCATCGACGAGGCCGACAGCATCCTGCTCGACGAGGCCAGCATCCCGTTCATCCTGTCCACGCCCGGTGCGGCACCGGACGTCGCGGCACTGGAGGCGGCGCGCGTGCTGGCGGGCCTGCTGGGCCCCGAGGACTTCGTGCTGATGCCTTCCCGACGGCAGGCCGAACTGACCGAAGCCGGCCGCGAGCGCGTGGCGCGCACGGTACCGCCGTCGAGCCCGCTGTGGCCCGCGCGCCATGCCGTGGAACTGGTGCGGGCGGCCCTGGTGGCCGAACGTCTGCTGGTGCGGGACCGAGACTACACACTGAGCCCCGGCAAGGGCGTGCAGCTCATCGACGAGATCACCGGCCGCATCGCCTTCGGCCGGCAATGGAACAGTCCGCTGCATGCCATGGTGGAGCTCAAGGAAGGGCTCGAGCCGACGCCCGCGATGCAGACCGCCGCGCGCATCACCTACCAGCGCTTCTTTCCGCGCTACGAACGCCTGGGCGGCATGAGCGGCACGCTGCGTGAATCGCACGCCGAGTTGAAGGCGTTGTACGGCTGCCCGGTCGTGCGTGTGCCGCTGGTCAAGCCGTCGCAGGCGCGCTGGTGGGGCCAGCGGGGTTTTGTCGATGCGGCCGCACGCCAATGGGCCTGCGTGGAGCGCATCCGCGACATGGTTCAGCAGCGCCGGCCTGTGCTGGTGGGTACCGACAGCGTGCGGACCAGCCAGAACCTCTCGGCCGCGCTGACGCGTGCCGGGATCGAGCACCAGGTGCTCAACGCCGTGCAGGATGCCGACGAAGCCCAAGCCGTGGCACGCGCCGGCGAAGCCGGCCGCGTGACCGTGACCACCAACATGGCCGGGCGTGGCACCGACATCCGTCTCAGCGAAGCCGCCCTGGCCGCGGGCGGCCTGCACGTCATCCTGGCCTTGAGCAACCGCAGCCGCCGCATCGACCGGCAATTGGCCGGACGCGCCGCGCGCCACGGCGACCCGGGCTCGGCCGAGTCGCTGGTCTGCCTGGACGATCCGGTCATTGCCCAGACCCTGCCGGCACGCTGGCGTGCCGCGCTGGCCCGCCGCGCCGACGCGCAGGGTGAACTGCCCGCCCTGCTGGTGCGCCCGCTCGTGATGCTGGCGCAACGCCGGGCCGAGTGGCGGGAGCGACTGCTGCGCCGCGACCTGCGCCTGATGGACGAAGGCCTGGTCGAACAGCTGGCTTTCTCGGGACGCCAGGAGTAGGTCGTCCCGTGGGATGGCATGCGGGTGGGCTCGCAGCGGTCCCATCCGCCAACTGCGACCCAAATCAGGTTGTTCGAGCGATCGGGCCGGGGCGAGCTGACGCCCAATCCCTCTCACGTGTGCCTGCTTCATGCATGGGCCGGCGCACGCCATGCATGTCCCTACCTGAACCCCGCGGCGCACCGCGCGCCCACACCTCGCGGTCGCCGTGGCCGTCGCGGCGTCGCGTCGACAACTGGCCGTTCAAGGCGACCCGGTCGTGGGTCGCCGAACGGGCGCTCGCCTGAGGGCGCCGGATTCCGCCATGCCCGCGCCTGCCCGTTTCCCGCTGAATCGCCTGGTCTCCTTGATCCGGCGGGCCTGGTCCGCCCTGCGACCGGCGCGGCGTGCGGGCCTGCGCGTGCGGCCCAGCGTGGAGGCGCTGGAGCCCCGCGTCCTGTACTCGGCCGATCCCCTGGCGCTGGCCAGCCTCAGTGCCGAAGTGCGGATGCTCGATTCGCAAGACACACCGGCCATCCAGCCGCCAGACGGTCCGGTGGGCAACGCTGCGGCCCGTGCCACGCTGGCTGCGGGCGCGGCATCCGGCGCCACTGCCAGCGACGCGCCCGAGCGCACGGCGCCCGTGCACGAGCTGATCTTCGTGGACGCCGCGGTGGCCGACGCGCAGGTCCTGATCGACGGCATCCTGGCCTCGCGCGCGCCGGACGCCCACGTCGAGGTGGTGCAGCTGCGGGCCGATCGCGACGGCCTCGCACAGATCAGCGAGCGTCTGGCGCAGGCACGCGATCTGGCGGCCGTGCACATCGTCTCGCACGGTGACCAGGGTCTGCTGCAGCTGGGCAGTGGCCGGGTCGATGCCGGCACGCTGCAGGCGCGGGCGGCTGAGCTGGCGGCCTGGCAGACGGCCCTGGGCGCGCAGGCCGACCTGCTGCTGTGGGGCTGCAATGTCGGCGAGGGCGAGGTCGGCAGCCGCTTCATCGGGCAGCTGGCCGCCTTCACCGGCGCCGATGTCGCGGCCAGCACCGACCCCACCGGCAGCGCCGCGGCCGGCGGCGACTGGCTGCTGGAGCTGCACACCGGCGCCATCGAGGCCCGCTTCGACCTGCTGGCCAGCGCGCTGCCGCAGCGCTGGGAAGGCGTGCTGGCCTTGACGCCGCAAGGCGGTGAGACCCGCGTCAACACCACGACCACCCAGGTGCAGCAGACGCGGCCGGGTGGTCGCTCCGTGGCCATGGATGGGGCTGGCAACTACGTGGTCACCTGGTATGGCCGCGGCTCGGTGGACTTCACGGGCGTCTACTTCCAGCGCTACGACGCCAGTGGCGTGGCGCAAGGCGGCGAGACGCTGGTCAACACCACCACCACCGGCCCCCAGGAGTGGCCCCTGGTGGCCATGGATCCCAATGGCAACTTCGTGATCGTCTTCGAAGATGCCAACGGCCTGGACGGCAGCGGCTACGGCATCTACGGACAACGCTACAACGCCAGCGGCGCGGCGCAGGGCGGGCAGTTCCGCATCAACACCACGACCACCGGCGACCAGGCGGCTGCCGGCGTGGCGATGGATGCCAGCGGCAACTTTGCCGTGGCCTGGATGAGCACCCAGACCGGCGACTTCGACGTCTATGTGCAGCGCTACAACGCCGCGGGTGTGGCCCAGGGCGGCGAGGTGCGTGTCAACACCACCACCACCGGGATCCAGGACTACCCCACGCTGGCGATGGATGCGACCGGCGGGTTTGTCGTGGCCTGGACCAGCGACCAGGGCGCGTTCACCGACATCTACGCGCGGCGCTACGACAGCAGCGGCACGGCGCTGGGGGGCGAATTCCAGGTCAACACCGACACGGTGTCCGCTCACAGCTACGCGAGTGCTGCGATGGCGTCGGATGGCAGCTTCGTGATGGCCTGGGCGAGTGCGGCGCAGGACCCGGACAGCACCGAGGGCATCTATGCGCAGCGCTACAACGCGTCCGGTGTGGCCCAGGGTGCAGAGTTCCGTGTCAACACCTACACGACCTTGGCGCAGAGCTATCCCGTCGTGGCGATGAACGCCACCGGTGGCTTCATCGTCACCTGGCAGAGCACCGGCCAGGACGGCAGCCTCGAGGGCGTCTATGCCCAGCAGTTTCTGGCCAGCGGCTCGCCCACAGGGACCGAGCTGCGTATCAACACGACCACCGCCAACGAGCAGCGGAACGCCAGTGTGGCCTATGCGGGGAGCCAGTCGGTCGTGGTCTGGTCCGGCGACGGTGTAGGCGACGGCACTGCCGTGTTCGCCCAGCGTCTGAGTGTCAGCGTGCCGCCCGGCATCACGGTGGGCACCGTCAGCGGCAACACCAGCGAGACCGGCACCACCGCCAGCTTCACGGTGGTGCTGGACACGGTGCCGTCGTCCAACGTCACCATCCCGGTCAGCGTGAGCAACGCCCTGGAGGCCGGCGCCTCCACGGCCTTGCTCACCTTCACCAGCGCCAACTGGTCCACGCCGCAGACCGTGACGCTCACCGGCCTGGATGACACGCTGGACGATGGCGACCGCAGCTACACCGCGGTGCTGGGCGCCGCGAGCAGCGCCGATGGGGCCTACAACGGGCTGGATGCCAGCGACGTGGCCCTGCAGAACCTGGACAACGACACGCGCAGCACGGTCACCGTGACGACCACGGCCGACACACTGGATGGCGACACCGGCAGCCTCTATGCGCTGCTGGGCAACCGCGGGGCCGACGGGGAGATCAGCCTGCGCGAGGCCCTCACGGCGGCCAACGCCACGGCCAATGGCAGCGGCGGGGCCGACCGCATCCACTTCGCCATCAGCGGCACGGGCGTGCACACGCTGAACATCGGCTCCGCGCTGCCGGTGATCACTGACCCCGTGATCCTGGACGCGAGCACCGACGACAGCTTTGCGGCCAACAGCAACCGACCGGCGGTCATCCTGGACGGCAACAACGCCTTCGCCGGCGATGGCCTCGTGCTGGCCGGCACGGCCGATGGCAGCACCATCCGCGGCGTCGTGGTCCGCGATTTCAGCGGCGATGGCATCGAGATCCAGGTCGGCGCCAACGGCAACACCGTGGCCGGCAACTACATCGGCAGCCTCAGCGCCCTGGGCGCCAACGTGGCGGGGGAAGGCAACACCGACAACGGTCTGCGGGTGCTGGGCGCCAGCAACACCATCGGCGGCCTCACGGCAGCCGACCGCAATGTGATCGCCGGCAACCAGCAGGGCATCCAGATCAGCGGCCTGGGCATCGGCAACCTGATCATCGGCAACTACATCGGCACCGACGCCACCGGTCTGGTGGCCCTGGGCAACACCGACGACGGCATCGGGTTCGATGCCGGCTCCAGTGGCAACACCGTCGGCGGAACCACGGCGGCCGAGCGCAACGTGATCGCCGCCAACGGCGATGACGGCTTCAGCACGGATACGAGCAACCACGTCGTCCAGGGCAACTACATCGGCGTCGGCGCCGATGGCGTGACGGCGCTGGGCAACGGCGGTGACGGTGTCGAACTCCGGGACAACGCGGCAGGCAACCGCATCGGCGGGACCCTGTCCGGCCAGGGCAACCTGATTCGCCACAACAGCGGCGACGGCATCTTCGTCAGCCTGATCGGCAGCCCACCGACGGGCAACTTCCTGCTCGGCAACTCCATCGACGCCAACACGGGTCTGGGCATCGACCTGGGAACCGACGGCGTCACCGCCAACGATGCCGGCGATGCCGACACGGGCGCCAACAACCTGCAGAACTTTCCCGTGCTGGCCTCGGCCGTCACCAATGGCGCCACGCAGCTGGCCGTCAGCGGGACGCTGAACGCGGTGGCCAACAGCCCGTTCCGCATCGAGTTCTTTGCCAGCACGAACGCCGACCCGTCCGGCTACGGCGAAGGTCAGATCTACCTGGGCTACGTCCATGTCACCACCGATGGCAGCGGCAACGCCACGTTCGACACCACCGTGTCCGCGTATGTGGCGGCGGGTGTCGCTGTCAGCGCCACCGCCACGCGCAGCGATGTCGGCTACACCAGCTTCACCGACACCTCGGAGTTCGCCGCCAACGTGGCCGCGACGTTGGGCAGCATCAACAGCGTGCCGGCCTTCAGCGGACTGGACGGCGCGCCCACCTACGTGGCGGGCGGATCCGCCGTCATCCTGGACAACACGGTCACGGTCAGCGATGCGCAACTCTCGGGCGCCAACAACTTCAGCGGCGCCACGCTGACCCTGGCGCGCCAGGGTGGGGCGAGTGCGCAGGATGCGCTGGCCTTCGACGGCATCGTGGTCACCACCAGCGGCGCCGATGTGCTGGTCAATGGCGTGCAGGTGGGCAGCTACGGGTTCACCGCTGGGCAGCTGGACATCACGTTCAACGGCAGCGCCACGGGTGCCCGCGTCAACGCGCTGCTGCAGAACATCGTCTACTGGAACACCAGCGGCAGCCCGCCCGCCAGCGTGCCGATCGCCTGGACCTTCAGCGACGGCAATGCCGGTGCGCAAGGCGCCGGCGGCGCGATGCTCGCCACGGGCAGCACCACGGTGACCATCTCGGGTGTCAATGCGGCGCCGGTGCTCACCGCCCCCGCCAGTGTCGGGATGGTGCAGAACACGACGTTCAGCTTCAGCCCCGATCTGGGGCGCGGGATCAGCTTCACCGACAGCGACATCGGCAGCGGCCAGGCGCAGCTGACGCTCGGGGTGGCCCAGGGCACGCTGACCCTGGCGCAGACCACGGGCCTGAGCTTCACCACGGGCGACGGCACGGCCGATGCCACGTTGGTCTTCACCGGCACGGCCGCGGCGATCCATGCGGCCCTCGACGGTCTGGTGTATGCGCCCACGACCAACTATGTGGGCAGCGATTCGCTGACGATCACCGTCAGCGACCAGGGCAACACCGGCACCGGCGGTGCGCGCAGCGACAGCGGAACCGTGCCCATCAGCATCGGCGCCCACTCGTTCCTGCAGGGCCAGTATGTCGAGATGGGTGTGCAGCAGACGGGCAACTTCGGGGCCGATGGCGCAGTGCCGCCGGGTTTCCTCAACCCCGCCTCCACCTATCCGACCGGCAGTTTCGGCATCTATGCCGACTACGGCCGCGACGGCTGGTACGTCGGCAGCCCAGGCCACACCGGCGACTACGTGTACCCCACCGAGGAATGGGGCATCCATGTGGGAGGTACCACCTTCCGCAACCGGGCAGGCCTGGCGCCCGCCATTGCCGGATCCCTCTCGGCCACGGTCGACACCGGCCCGACGCAGCAGGTGGAGTGGACCGGCGGCACCGCCGGCATCGCGGTGAAGCAGCTGATCACGCTCACGGAGAGCCAGCTGCACTTCTCGATGACCGTGACGCTGACCAACGTCAGCGGCGGCACGCTCAACGACGTCTACTTCTATCGTTCGTTCGATCCCAACCAGGAATACTCCTGGACCAGCGACTACGCCACGTTGAACTGGGTGGATTCGCAGGGCGGCGACCCCAGCGGCACTGCCGTGATCGCGACAGCGGGGGCCAGTTACCCCTCGGTGGCGCTGAGGATGTCCAGCACCGGCAGCGATGCCCGGGTGGCCCAGGGCGGCTGGTCGAACATCAACCCGGTCGATGCGTACCTGGGTATCAACGCGTTCGCCGGCACCGGCCTGTACACCGAGGCCAGTCCCAACTATGCAGACGAGGCCATCACGCTGTTGCGCAAGGTCAGCACGCTGGCGCCCGGGGCTACGGCGACCTTCGTCATCCAGTACGACATGTCGTCGAACACGGCGCCGCAGGTCGACCTGGATGCCAACGACAGCACCGCCGCAGGCAGCGATGCGGCGGTCAGCTACACACCGGGCGGTCCGGCCGTCACTGTGGCCGACGTCGATGCCACCGTCATCTCCATCGACAGCCCGACGCTGTCGTCGATGACGCTCACGCTGGCGGGTGCGCTGGATGGTCCCGCCGAGACGCTGGCGGCCACCACCGCCGGCACCTCGATCACGGCCAGCTGGAGCGGCGGCGTGCTCACGCTCAGCGGCAGCGACACCGTGGCCCACTACCAGCAGGTACTGCGCACGGTGACCTACGACAACGCCAGCGGCACGCCCACCGCCGGCGAGCGGCGCGTCGACGTGGTGGCCAGCGACGGTGTCAACCTGAGCACCGCAGCCAGTTCGCACGTCACGATTGCCGGGTCGGGGAATGTGGCGCCGGTGATCGCCGCCGTGGAGGGCTCGCCGCTGGCGCACACCGAGAACGCTGCGGCGACACCCGTCACCGCCACCCTGACACTGAGCGACGCCGACAGCGCCAACCTCGGCGGCGCCACGGTGAGCATCAGCGCCAACTTCGCCAGCGGCCAGGACGTGCTGGCCTTCACCAACCAGAACGGCATCACCGGCGGCTGGAACGCCGGCACCGGCGTGCTCACCCTCAGCGGCAGCGCCACCGTGGCGCAGTACCAGGCGGCGCTGCGCAGCATCACCTACGCCAACAGCAGCGACGCGCCCAGCACGGCCACGCGCACGGTGTCGTTCGTGGTCAATGACGGCATCAGCGACAGCGCCGCAGCCACGCGCCAGATCACGGTGGCGGCTGTCAACGACGCACCGGTCCTCAGCGCCACCGGCACCGCAACGGCCACCCCCGGCCAGGCCTACACGTTGAACCTGTCCGCCACGGATGCCGACGGTGTGACGATCACCTCCTGGACCATCAACTGGGGCGACGGCCAGATCCAGACGGTCGTCGGCAATCCCCCCTCGGTCACGCACACCTATGGCGCAGCGCTGACGGGCTTGAGCTTCAATGTGGCCGTCGCGGCCACGGATGTCGATGGCACCTGGTTCGGCAACCGGCTGTACGTGCCCACCTGGGCCGGGACCGATGCCGTTCACATCTACCAGGGTCAGGCCGGCACCTTCGTCGGCACGATGGCACCGCTGACCGACGGACTGGACGACCACATCGAAGTGATCCAGGGCCCTAACGGCCATCTGTATGTGTCTTCGGAGCAGAGCGACAGCGTCCTGGAGTACACGACGGCTGGCGCACTGGTGCGCACTTTCGTGCCGCCGGGCTCGGGCGGCCTCAACGCGTCGGCGGGCATGGGCTTCGGGCCGGACGGTCATCTGTACGTGGCCAGCTACCAGAGCAACCAGGTGCTGCGCTACGACGGATCGACCGGCGCATTCCTCGGTGTGGCGGTGGCTGCCGGCGACGGTGGTTTTGGCATACCGCTGGGCTTGAACTTCGGCCCGGACGGCATGATGTATGTCGCCAGCCGCGCCAACGGCAGCATCATGCGCTTCGATGCGCCGACCGGCACCCGCGACGCCGGCTTCGCCGCCACCTGGACCGGCCCGGATCTGGAAGACTTCACCTTCGGACCCGACGGCCACATCTATGCGGCCGACGGCGACCGCATCGTGCGCCTGAACGGCAGCACGGGCGCCTTCATCGACGCGTTCGTGGCCGCAGGTGCCGGCGGCTTGTCGTATGCCGTCGGCTTGGCCTTCGGGCCCGATGGCAGGCTTTATGTCTCTGACCAGAACGCCGACGCCATCCGTGTCTACCACGGCACCACAGGCGCATCACTGGGCGACCACGTGCCAGCCGGCGGCGGTGGCTTGAACAGCCCGACCTACATCACCTTCGCGGCCAGCCACCAGGTGACCGTGGCGGCAACGGCCAACGACCAGCCGGCATTCGGCAACCTGGATGGAACGCCCGCCCATACCGAAGGCGGTTCACCGGTGGTGCTGGATGGCAATGTCCAGGTCACCGATGCAGAACTGAGCGCGGCCGACAACTTCAGCGGTGCCACGCTGACCCTGGTGCGCAATGGGGGTGCCAGCGCGCAGGACATCTTCAGCGCCACGGGCACGTTGAGCGCGCTCACCGAGGGCGGCAACCTGGTGCTGGCCGGCACCACCATCGGCACCGTCACCACCAACAGTGGCGGCACGCTGGTGCTGAGCTTCAACGCCAACGCCACCAACGTGCGCGTGAACCAGGCGATGCAGCAGATCGCCTATGCCACCACCAGTGACGCACCGCCGGCCAGCGTGCAGGTCAACTGGACCTTCGACGACGGCAACAGCGGCGCGCAGGGCAGCGGCGGTGCGCTGCAGGCCACAGGAATCACGACGGTGTCCATCACGGCGGTCAACGATCCGCCCGTGATCGCCGCGCTGGATGGTGACACGCGCGCCTACATCGAAGGCGATGCCCCCGCGCTGTTGGGCTCGGCCAATACCTTGACCGACGTGGACTCTGCCGACTTCGCGGGCGGCGCGCTCACCATCGCCTTCACCGGTGGCAGCGACAGCGCCGAGGACGTGCTGGCCGTCCGGCATGAGGGCAATGGCGCGGGCCAGATCGGCGTCTCGGGCGGGACGGTGTCCTTCGGCGGCGTGAACATCGGCAGCTGGACGGGCGGCAGCAGCGGCGCCGCTCTCGTCATCACGCTGGGCGCCAGCGCCGACGCGGTGGCCACGCTGGCGCTGATCAACAACATCACCTACTACAACACCGATGCTGTGGCGCCCACGACGGGAAACCGGGCGGTGCGCGTCGTGCTGACCGATGGCGATGACGGCACCAGCCTGCCCAGTGACACGGTGATGAGCGTCAGCGCGCTCAATGACCCACCCGCGATCACCAGCAACGGCGGTGGCGCCACGGCCGGCATCAACGTCGCCGAAAACAGCACAGCCGTGACCACGGTGACCCGCAGCGACGTCGATGGCGGGGTGCCGGTGTACTCGATCATCGGCGGCGCCGATGCCGCGAAGTTCGCGATCGATGTGAACACCGGCGCGCTCAGTTTCCTCACCGCGCCGGACTTCGAGGCGCCCACGGATGCCGGTGCCAACCAGGTCTACGACGTGACGGTGCAGGTCAGCGACGGCGCCGGCGGTACGGACGCACAGGCCATCGCCGTGACCGTGAGCAACGTCAATGAGGCGCCCGCCGGCACGAACAAGACGGTCACCACGATCGAGGGCGGCGCCTACACCTTCACCACCGCCGACTTTGGTTTTGTCGACGCCAGTGACAGCCCGGCCAACGGCCTGCTGGCGGTGACAGTCGCCACTGTGCCGGGCGCGGGCAGCCTGACCTTGTCCGGCGTGCCCGTCACGGCCGGGCAGAGCGTCAGCGCCGCCAACATCGCCTCGAACCTGCTGGTCTTCACGCCCGCGGCCAACGCCAACGGCGCAGGCTATGCGAGCTTCACTTTCCAGGTGCAGGACAACGGCGGTACGGCCAATGGCGGCGTGGACCTGGACCCCACGCCGAACACCATGACGGTGGACGTGACGGCCGTCAACGATGCGCCCTTGGCCTCGGGAAGTGCCACGCTGGCGCCGATCGCCAAGAACGCCTCCAACCCGCCGGGTGCATCGGTCAGCACGCTGTTCAGCGGGAACTTCTCCGACAGCACCGACGAGGTCACGGGCGGCTCTTCGGCCAACAGCTTCGCCGGCATCGCCATCGGCAGCTACACGGTCGATGCAGCCAAGGGCAGCTGGCAGTATTCGACCAACGGCGGCAGCAGCTGGACCGCACTGTCCAGCGCCGGCACGACCACTGCGATCACGCTGAACGCCACCGACCTGATGCGCTTCGTGCCGGCCAACAACTACACCGGCGCGGCCACGGCCTTGGCCGCCAACCTGATCGAAAGCCCCCAGGCCATCACCAGCGGCGCGACCCTCAACCTGAGCGGCGCCACTGGCGGCACGACGCGCATCTCCACGGCGACCGTTGCACTCGTCCAGACCATCTTCGACGCCAACGCCGCACCCACGCTGGACAACACCAGGAGCCCCGCGCTCAGCGCCCAGAACGAAGACGCTGGCGCGCCCGTGGGTGCCGTCGGCACACCGGTTTCGGCGCTGGTGGATTTCGCCTCGCCCGCCGGCCAGCTGGACAACGTGAGCGACCCGGATGCCGGCGCGCTGCTCGGCATCGCGGTGACGGGTGCGGACACCAGCCAGGGCAGCTGGTGGTATTCGATCAACGGCGGCGCCAACTGGAATGCGCTGGGCGCGGTGAGCGACGCCAACGCCCGGCTGCTGGCCGCCGATGCCAACACACGCCTGTATTTCCAGGCGAATGCGAACTACAACGGCAGCCTGGCCAACGCGATCACCTTGCGGGCCTGGGATCGGACCAGCGGCACCAATGGCGGCAGCGCGAACCTGTCCGGCGGCAGCAGCACGGTGCGCGACCAGTTCGACGCCGTGTCCTATTCCAACAACCAGGGCACCGCCAATTGGAACGGCGCCTGGACCGAAGTCGGCGACAACCCGAACGGCAGTCCGAGCTCAGGCAAGACGGCCATCTCCGGCGGCGCCTTGTCGATCGCCGCCTGGCAGCAGGACTCGCAGGTCTGGCGTTCAGCCAACCTGTCGGGTGCCACCTCGGCCACCCTGACGTTCGCCCGCAACAACCAGATGTCGGGGAACAACCAGATCGCCGTGGAGGTTTCGGGCGACGGCGGCACCAACTGGTCGACGCTGTTCACCTATACCCGAAGCGCCAATGCCGGCGTGGGCACCGACAGTTTCGACATCTCGGCATTTGCCTCCGCCGACACACGGATCCGCTGGCGGGTGGCGTCGAACAACGGCTCGATGGACGCCGTGACCGTGGACAACGTGCAGATCGCGTACAGCGTCTCGATGACCGGTGGCACGACGGCCTTCTCCATCGCCACGGACAGCGCCAGCCTGACGGTCAACCCCGTGGCCGACACACCGTCGGTCACGAATGCCAGCACCAACGAGGACACCCAGACCAGCAGCGGCCTGGTCATCTCGCGCCACGTGGCCGATGGCGCCGAGGTGACCCACTTCAAGATCACCGGCATCAGCAACGGCACGCTGTTCAAGAACGACGGCACGACGCCCATCGCGAGCGGCACGTTCATCACCGTCGCGGAAGGCAACGCCGGGCTGAAGTTCACGCCCGCGGCCCAGTTCAATGGCAGCGGCAGCTTCACGGTCCAGGCGTCCACCTCGAACCTGGATGCCGGGCTGGGCGGCGGCACCGCGACGGCCACCATCACCGTGAACGCGGTGAACGACGCGCCGGTGATCACCAGCAATGGCGGCGGCGCCTCGGCGGCGCTGAACGTGGCCGAGAACGCGACGGCGGTGACCACGGTGACGGCCAGTGATGTCGACGCAGGCGCGACCCAGACCTACTCGATCGGTGGCGGTGCGGATGCGGCCCTGTTCACCATCAACGGCAGCACCGGCGCCCTGAGCTTCAACGCCGCCCCGAACTTCGAAGTCCCCCAGGACGCGGGCGCCAACAACATCTACGACGTGACGGTGCAGGTCAGCGACGGCGCAGGCGGCATCGACACCCAGGCGATCGCGGTCACCGTGACGGCGGTGAACGACAACAACCCCGTCATCACCAGCAACGGCGGCGGCGCTACCGCTGCGGTGAACATGGCCGAGAACAACACGGCGGCCACGACGGTGACGGCTTCCGATGCCGACCTGCCGGCGCAGACGCTGACCTACAGCATCAGCGGCGGTGTCGACGCGGCGAGGTTCACGATCGACAGCAACACGGGTGCGCTGAGTTTCGTCAGCGCTCCCGACTTCGAGGTGCCGACGGATGCCGGCGGCAACAACGTCTATGACCTGAGCGTGCAGGTCACCGATGGCGCGATGACCGACAGCCAGACCATTGCGGTGACGGTGACGGCTGCCAACGACAACGCGCCGATCATCACCAGCAACGGCGCGGGCGCCAGCGCATCGATCGACGTGGCCGAGAACACGACGGCGGTTGCCACCGTCACGGCCACGGATGCGGATCTGCCGGCGCAGACAGTGGTCTACAGCATCGTGGGCGGCGCCGATGCCGCGCGCTTTTCGATCGTCGGGGCCACCGGCGTGCTGCGCTTCGTGGCGGCACCGGACTACGAATCGCCCACCGACGGCGGCGCGAACAATGTCTACGATGTGCGCGTGCAGGCCAGTGACGGCGCGGGTTTCGTCGACACGCAGGACATCGCCGTCTCCGTCACCAACGGCAACGAGGCGCCCACCGCCACCATCACGCCGGCCAGCTATTCGGTCAACGAACAGGCCGTGCTGGTGCTCGGTGGCACCGGGTTGGGCGTGGCCGACCCCGATGCCGGTGCCGCGGCGGTCAGCGCCACGCTGAGCGTAGGGCAGGGCGCGCTGAGCGCCACAGCCGGAACGACCGGCGTGGTGATCAGCGGAAGCGGCACGGCCAGCCTGGTGCTGCTGGGCACGGTCGCCCAACTCAACGCGCTGTTTGCCGGGGCCGGCGGCTCGAGCCTGAGCTACCAGGACGGTTCGGACACGCCGGCCGCATCCACCACCTTGACGCTGCTGGTCGACGACCTCGGCAACAGCGGGGCCGGTGGTGCGCTGACGGCCAGTGACTCGGCCGTGGTGTCCATCACCGCGGTTAATGACACGCCGGTAATTGCCGCACCGGCGCGCGCCAGCGTGATCCCCGGGCAGACGCTGGTCTTCGACCCGGCGCAGTACCTGGGCATCAGCCTGGCCGATGCGGACGTCGCGGGGTCGATGCTGGAGCTGCAGTTGACGGTCAGCGGTGGCGAACTGAGCCTGGCCACGACGACCGGCCTGAGCTTCTCGGTCGGTGACGGCACGGCTGATGCGGCCATCACCGTCACGGGCACGCTGGTTGACCTGAATGCCGCACTCAACGGCATGAGCTACACGCCTGCCGTCGGCTTCAACGGCAACGACAGTCTGGCGCTCACGGTGTCCGACCTCGGCAGCACCGGAGCGGGCGGCACACTGAATGCCGGCGCCGCCGTCGACATCTACGTCGGCAACAACACCTTCCTGCGGGGCTTCTTCGTCGAGGCCGGTGTCGACCAGTACGGCACCCTCGGATCCGACGGCCCGGCACCCATCGGCTACCACAGCGCCGGCGAGATGCTGGGCGCGGAGTCCGATCCCCAGCGCGACGGCTGGGCGACGTACGACGGCGACTTCATCACACCGGGTTCGCCGCTGGACGAGTGGGGCGTGCGCATCGACGGGACGACCTATCGCAACGACAGTTCGGCTGGCTCGGCCGGCATCGCCGGATCGGCCGCGGCGACGGTCGACAACGGCATGACGCAGACGGTGCTGTGGACGGGCGCCACGGCCGGTCTGAACGTGTCGCAGAGTTTCGTCATCGGGCGAAACGACCTGCACATGGACATCGCCGTCACGTTGACGAATACAACCGGCGCGCCGATGCTGGACCTGTACTACTACCGCCACGTCGACCCGGACAACAACTACGACCAGAACGGCTCTTTCGAGACGACCAACACCATCGTGTCCCAGGGCGACGTCACGGGCGTGTCGTACGCCAGCGCCAGCCAGCCCGATGGGTCGTTCATGGGTCTGGTGGGATTTGGTGCCGAGTCGCGCGTGGCGCATGGCAACTTCGGCGGGATCGAGCCGAGCGACGCCTGGGATGGCTTGAACGGCCACTCGACCTCGGGGTCGGCCCTCGAGGACCTGGGCATCACGCTGGTCTACCGCATCGCCTCGCTTGCCGCCGGTGCATCTGTGACGCTGGATGCCCGCTATCTGTTTGGCAGCGAGTCCGCCCCCTATCTGGACCTGGACCCCGACGACAGCACGGGCGCGGGCACCGACCACGCGAGCAGCTTCACGGAGGGCAGCGGCGGGGTGGCCATCGCCGACACCGATGCCGCGGTCAGCGATGCCGACAGCCCGCGGCTGAGCGGCATGACGCTGACGATCAGCAACCCCCTGGACGGAGCGGCGGAAGTGCTCAGCGCCAATACCGCGGGCACGTCGATCGTTGCCAGCTATGCCGGCGGCGTGCTCACGCTCACCGGCAGCGACACGGCGGCGCACTACAACCAGGTGCTGCGCAGCGTCATCTACAACAACAGCGCCGACAACCCCGACACCACGGCCCGCGCGATCACGGTGAGCGTGTCGGACGGCGTCAATACCAGCAACGTCGCCACCGCCACGGTGAGCATCCTGGCGGTGAACGATGCACCCACCATCGGCCTGCCGGCCGCGCAAAGCGTGGCCGAAGACGCCACGCTGGTGCTGTCCACCGGCAATGGCAATGCGATCGGCATCGGTGATCTCGACGACAACGGCGGCACGCTGCGTCTGACGCTCACGGCCAGCACCGGTACGCTGACGCTGGGCTCGACGGCGGGCCTGATCTTCGTCAGCGGCGACGGTCTGGCCGACGCCAGCATGAGCGTCGAGGGCACGAAGGCGGCGCTGAATGCGGCACTGCAGGGTTTGGCGTTCTCGCCCGCGGCCAACTTCAACGGCGCGGCCTCGATCACGGTGGTGGTCAACGACCTGGGCAACACGGGCAGCGGCGGCGCGGGCAACGCCAGCCAATCGCTGGCCGTGAGCGTGACCGCGGTGAACGACGAACAGGTCCTGGCGAGCAATCTCGGCCTGACGGTGGTGGAGAACACCACGGGCAATGCCATCACGAACGCGGTGCTGAACACGACGGATGTCGACAACAGCACGGCGCAGCTCGTCTACACACTCACGGCCCTGCCGGCGCAGGGCACGCTCAAACGCAGCGGCACGGCCTTGGGTCTCGGGCAGACCTTCACGCAGGCGGACATCGACGGCGGTCTGGTGCGCTACGACCACAGCGGCAGCGAATCGTCGGCCGACAGCTTCGGGTTCACGGTGGACGACGGTGCGGGTGCGGGCAGCGCGGGCAGCTTCGCGCTGACCATCACGCCCGTGAATGACCAGGCGCCGGTGATCGGCAGCAACGGCGGAGGCGCGTCGGCCGCCGTCAACGTGGCCGAGAACACGACGGCCGTGACGACCGTCGTGGCCAGCGACGGTGACCTGCCGGCGCAGACGATCACCTACAGCATCGCTGGGGGCGCGGATGCGGCCCGCTTTGCGATCAATACCAGCACCGGCGCGCTGACCTTTGTCGCGGCACCGGACCACGAGGTGCCTCAAGACGTCGGCGCGGACAACGTGTACGTCGTGGTGGTGCAGGCCAGCGACGGTTCCTTGACCGACAGCCAGACCGTGAACGTCACCGTGACCCCGGTGAACGACAACGACCCGGTCATCGGCAGCAACGGCGGCGGCGCCAGCGCGTCCGTCGGCATCTTCGAGAACACGACGGCTGTCACCACCGTCACGGTCACGGATGCGGACCTGCCGGCACAAACGCTGACATTCAGCATCAGCGGCGGGGCGGATGCGGCGCGGTTTGCCATCGACAGCGTCACGGGTGCCTTGCGTTTCGTCGTGGCACCCGATCGCGAGGCACCGGACGATGTCGGCGCCGACAACGTCTACGACCTGACCGTCAGCGTGAGCGATGGCGCGGGACGCACCGATTCGCAGAACCTGGCGGTGACCGTGCTGGACGTCGACGAGGCGCCTGTGATCACCCGATTGGCGCTGGTGCTGTCCGAAGGTGCGACGCTGGTTCTGGGCAGCGCGCAGTTCGACGTGAGCGATGTCGACACGGGCAACGCCTCGCTGGCCTGGAATGTGTCCAGCGTGATGCAGGGCCGGTTCGAATACGTGGCCAACCCGGGCGTGGCGATCACGGCCTTCACGCAGGCGCAGGTGCTGGCCGGGCAGGTGCAGTTTGTCCACGACGGCGGCGAACTGGCGCCCAGCTTCCTGGCCAGTGTGGGCGATGCCGTGTCGCGCACCGCAGACCAGGCAGGCGCCATCGGCTTCACGAATGTCAACGACGCGCCCGTTTTGGGTGCGCCGCTTCCCGATCGCGGCGCGACGCAGGATGCGGCCTTCAACTTCACGTTTGCAGCCGGCACCTTCACCGACGCCGATACGGGCGACAGCCTGGGCTACAGCGCCGGCGCCATGCCGGCGTGGTTGGCATTCAACCCGGGCACGCGGACCTTCAGTGGCACGCCTGGCAATGCGCACGTCGGCACCGTGTCCATCACCGTTCGCGCGACCGATCTGGTCGGCTCGTGGGTCGAGGACACCTTCGACCTGACCGTGGCGAACGTGAACGACCCGCCGGTGGGGTCGCCCGTGATCACCGGCACCGCCGCGGAAGATCAGACCTTGAGCGCAGACCTGTCGGGCGTGTCGGATGCCGACGGTCTGGGCGCGTTCAGCTACCAGTGGACGCGCAATGGCGTGGACATCGCCGGCGCGACGGCATCGACTTATCTGCTCGTTGACGCAGACGTTCAGACCCAGATCCGCGTGCGGGTGAGCTACGTCGATGGCTTGGGCACGACGGAGACGCTGACCAGCGCGCCGACGGCGCCGGTGGTCAATGTGAACGATGCGCCCACCGGAACGCCGGTGGTCCAGGGCACGGCCGAAGAAGACCAGACGCTGACGGCGGACACCAGCGGCATCGGCGATCTCGACGGCATCGCTAGCTTCAGCTACCAGTGGACGCGCAACGGCGTGGACATCGCCGGTGCGACAGGTTCGACCTACCTGCTCGGCGATGCCGACGTGCAGACGCAGATCCGCGTGCGCGTGAGCTACGTCGACGGTTGGAGCACGACAGAGACACTGACCAGCGCTCCGACGGCTGCTGTGGCGAACGTGAATGATGTGCCCACTGGCACGCCGGTGATCACGGGTATGCCCCAGGAAGACCAGACACTGTCTGCCGACACCAGTGGAATCGGCGACATCGATGGCTTGGGTGCGTTCAGCTATCAATGGACGCGCAGTGGCGTGGACATCGCCGGCGCGACGGCGTCGACCTATCTGCTTGTCGATGCGGACGTGCAGACCCAGATCCGCGTGCGCGTGAGCTACGTCGATGGTCGGGGAACCACCGAGACGCTCACGAGTGCACCGACCGCGCCGGTGGTCAATGTGAACGACGTGCCGACCGGCGCACCGGTGATCCTCGGCACGGTCCAAGAGGATCAGACGCTGACGGCGGATACGAGCGGCATCGCCGACATCGATGGCGTTGGGGCCTACAGTTATCAGTGGACCCGCAATGGCGTGGATATCGCGGGCGCCACGGCTGCGACCTACGTGCTGGGCGACGCCGATGTGCAGACGCTGATTCGCGTGCGCGTAAGCTACATCGACGGCTGGGGCACGACGGAGGCGCTGACCAGCGCGCCGACGGCTGCGGTGGTCAACGTGAACGACACGCCAACCGGCGCCCCGGTGATTGCCGGCACCGTCCAAGAAGACCAAACGCTGACGGCGGACACCAGTGGCATCGGTGACATCGATGGCTTGGGCGCCTTCAGCTACCAATGGACGCGCAACGGAGTGGATATCGCCGGCGCGACGGCCTCGACCCATCTGCTCGGTGACGCGGACGTGCAGACGCAGATCCGCGTGCGGGTGCGTTATGTCGATGGTTGGGGCACAACCGAGACGCTGACGAGCGCGCCGACGGCGCCGGTGGCCAATGTGAACGACGTGCCGACCGGTGGACCGGTAATACTGGGCACGGCCGAGGAAGACCGGACGCTGACGGCCGACACCAGCGGCATCGGCGACATCGACGGCCTGGGTGCCTACAGCTACCAGTGGACGCGCAACGGTGTGGACATCGCCGGTGCGACCGCATCGAGCCATTTGCTCGGCGATGCGGACGTGCAGACCCAGATCTGTGTGCGCGTGAGTTACGTCGACGGCTGGGGCACGACCGAGACGCTGACCAGCGCGCCGACGGTGCCGGTGGTCAATGTGAACGATGTGCCCACGGGAACGCCGGTGATTCTGGGCACGGCCGAAGAAGACCAGACGCTGACAGCGGACACCAACGGCATCGGCGATCTCGACGGCGTCGGCGCCTACAGCTACCAGTGGACGCGCAATGGCGTGGACATCGCCGGCGCGACGGCCGCGACTTACCTGGTCGGCAATGCCGATGTGCAGACCCTCATCGGCGTGCGCGTGAGTTATGTCGACGGCTGGGGCACGACGGAGGCGCTGACCAGCGCGGATGTAGGCCCGGTGGCGAATGTCAACGATCCGCCAACCGGCGCGCCGGTGATCGTCGGCACGGTCCAAGAGGATCAGACGCTGACGGCCGACACCAGCGGGATCGGCGACATCGACGGCCTGGGTGCGTACAGCTACCAGTGGACGCGCAACGGCGCGGACATCGCTGGCGAGACGGCATCCAGTTATCTGCTGGGCGACGCGGACGTCCAGTCGCAGATCCGCGTGCGGGTGCGCTATGTCGACGGTTGGGGCACCACCGAGACCTCGACCAGCGCGCCGACGGCGCCGGTGGCCAATGTCAACGACACACCCACCGGCCAAGCTGTGATCACAGGCACGGCCGAAGAAGACCAGACGCTGACGGCTGACACGAGCGACATCGGCGACATCGATGGTGTCGGCGCGCTCAGCTACCAGTGGACCCGCAATGGCGTGGACATTGCGGGGGCCACTGCTTCGACCTAAGTGCTGGGCGATGCGGACGTGCAGACGGCTATCCGCGTGCGCGCCAGCTATGTCGACGGCTGGGGAACGACCGAGACGCTGACCAGCGCGCCGACTGCCGCGGTGGTGAACGTCAATGACACGCCGACCGGCGCACCGGTGGTCACCGGCACGGTGCAGGAAGACCAGACCCTGACGGCTGACACCAGCGGCATCGGCGACATCGATGGCTTGGGCGCCTTCAGCTACCAGTGGACGCGCAATGGCGTGGACATTGCCGGCGCGACGGCATCGACCTACTTGCTGGGTGACGCCGATGTGCAGACGCTGATCCGCGTTCGCGTGAGCTACGTCGACGGCTGGGGCACGACCGAGACGCTGACCAGCGCGCCGACCGCGGCCGTGGCCAATGTGAACGATGTGCCGACGGGAACGCCGGTGATCACGGGCACCGCCGAGGAAGACCAGACGCTGACGGCCGACACCAGCGCCATCGGCGACATCGACGGCCTGGGTGCGTTCGGCTACCAGTGGACGCGCAACGGTGTGGACATCACCGGTGCGACCGCATCGAGTTATCTGCTCGGTGATGCCGACGTGCAGACGCAGATCCGCGTGCGCGTGAGCTACGTTGACGGCTGGGGAACGACCGAATCCCTGACCAGTGCACCGACCGCGGCGGTCGTGAACGTGAATGACGTGCCGACTGGCACGCCGGTGATCACGGGCACGCCCCAGGAGGACCACACGCTGACGGCGGACACCAGCGGCATCGGCGATCTCGACGGCGTTGCTGCCTACAGCTACCAGTGGACGCGCAACGGCGTGGACATTGCTGGCGCGACGGCGTCGACCTATCTGGTCGGCAATGCCGATGTGCAGACCGTCATCGCTGTGCGCGTGAGCTACGTCGACGGCTGGGGCACGACCGAGACGCTGACCAGCGCTGACGTGGGGCCGGTGGCGAACGTCAATGATGCACCGACCGGCGCGCCGGTCATCGTGGGCACCGTCGAAGAGGATCAGACGCTGACGGTTGACACCAGCGGCATCGTCGACATCGACGGCCTGGGTACCTACAGCTACCAGTGGACGCGCGATGGCGCAGACATCGCCGGCGCGACGGCATCCAGTTATCTGCTGGGCGATGCCGATGTGCAGACGCAGATCCGCGTGCGGGTGAGCTACGTCGATGGCTGGGGCACGACGGAGACGCTGACCAGCGCGCCGACGGCTGCGGTGGTCAACGTGAACGATGTGCCGACCGGCGCGCCGGTGATT
>CAUJHV010000062.1 GCA_963205115.1 Pseudomonadota bacterium
GCGGCATTTCAACAAGGTGCTGGCGCAGCAGCTGGCCGAGATCGACGACGAGATCCTGGAGCGCGAGAACACCTTCTGCGGCACCTATGGTTTCCTGCCCGAACGCCGGCCCGACCCGAACAAGCTGGGCGAACTGCTGAAGGATGCGCTGCGCGAAACGCTGGCGGCCGAATCCATGCTCGAACACGACCGGCGCCTGATGCGCACCGATCCGGTGGGCACGCGGCGGCTGCTCAAGCAGCTCGCGCAGGAACAGCGCGCGGCCGACGCGCTGCAGCGCCTGGTCTGAACGCGCCAGGCGCGCCGCTCAGCCCGCGCACCGTGGCGGCCGAGAAGGCCCGAACGACGTCCACCGTCGGGGCCCGCCGCCGCGTCAGTGCTCGCAGTCTGCCGCCGACGAGTGCCGCTGCGCTCAACGCTCGTCGTCCACCGCCTTCTGCACGGCGCGGTAGAACGCGTCGCGCGCCTGCGACGTGGCCGGGTCTGACGCACCGGCCGCCCAGTTGGCGTTCGACGCGATCACCAGCTTGCGCGCCGGGTCGATGAAGATGCCCTGGCCGAAGATGCCGCGCGCGGCGTAGCTGCCGTCAGCGTAGGTCCACCACTGGTAGCCATAACCGCGGCCGGGCTGGCCGATACCCACACGTTCGCCGGTGGCCTCGGCCAGCCAGCCGTCGGGCACGATGGCGCGGCCGCCCACGCGCGCCCCGTTCATCACGAACAGGCCATAACGCGCAAAATCACGGGTGGACGCCTGCAGGCAGCAGCCGCTGATCTCCTTGCCGGTCTTGCTGAGG
This sequence comes from Pseudomonadota bacterium, assembly GCA_963205115.1. GTDB lineage: Bacteria > Pseudomonadota > Gammaproteobacteria > Burkholderiales > Burkholderiaceae_C > Rubrivivax. The sequence goes on from CAUJHV010000062.1 coordinate 798, forward strand.
ATCCAGGTGGCCTGCTGTTCCATGCCGGCCGGCACCCAGATCTTTTCGGAGAGGTAGTCGGCCAGCGGTTTCTTGACGGCCGTGGCCACCAGGATGCCCACCAGGTTGGTCTCGCCGGTGCTGTAGTGCCAGCGCGTGCCGGCCGGCGCCTCGCGCGGCAGGCGTCGCAGGTAGCTCACGATCGCATCCACACCGTCTTCGGGCTGGTGGTTGTTGAACTTCGCCACGTCGGCACTCGGGTCGGCGTAGTCCTCGTTCCACTTCACGCCCGAGGTCATGGTCAGCAACTGGCGCAGGCTCACGTCGTCGTAGGCCGAGCCCTTCATCTGCGGCAGGTATTCGCTGACCTTGTCGTCCATGCTGCGGATATGCCCGTCGCGCAGCGCCGCGCCCACCAGCGTGGAGGTGATCGACTTGGCCACGGAGAAGCTCGTCCAGCGACCCGCAGCGTCGAAGTCCAGGCCGTAGCGCTCCAGGCGCAGCTTGCCGTCCTGCACGATCAGCAGGGCCGCGCTGCGCTGGCCCGCCATGTAGGCGTCCACGTCCACCGGCAGCTTCAGCGGCGGCCCGGGCGGCAACGCGCTGGGTGTCGTGCCGGCTGGAACGGCCCGCGCCTTGGCCAGGATGGGCAGCCGGTCCAGCGCGCGGAAGGCCGCATCGCGCTGCGACTGGCTCCAGAACAGCAGGTCGCGGTTGGTGGGCAGCGTCGCCAGCAAGCCGCGTGTCTCCCGGTCCAGGCTGAACCAGCCGGCCACGCCGGCCAGGCCGATGGCGGCCAGCAGGCCCAGGGCGATCTTCTTGGGTGTCATGGTGGGGTTCCGCGGACGTTCAGCAACGGCCCGAGCGACGACTGCGCGGGTTGAGCTTGTCGAGCTCGCCGATCTGCTGCTTCAGCAGCATCAGCAGCGTGCGCGCATGTTCCACGGGCAGGTGCAGCACGGTGCTGCCCTCCTGGTCGTCGCGCGCCGCGCGCGGCAGCACCAGCGCGTCGACAGCGACGTCGATGCGCCCCTTGTCGTGCCGCATCGCCTTCAAACGCTGCACTTCGATGTCGTAGGTCTTCACTCGCACTCCTGGGCTGAACCCCGCGATTGTCCCGTGCCGCGGGCCACATGCCCCGTGCCCGACGCGACTGCGCCTTCTCGGGAAGAATGGCCCATGCCCAGCGCCTCCGCCACGCCGCCCGCCATCGTGCCCGCACCTGCACCGGGCGCGCAGGCGACCGCACCTGCACCGGGCGCGCAGGCGCCCGTGCATGCAACAGGCGCGCACCCACCCGACGCGCTGCTCAGCGCCCCGCTGCTGGCCACCTTGCTGCGCTTTGCGCTGCCCAACATGCTGGCGATGGTGGCCACCTCGCTGGCGGCCATCGCCGAGACGGCCTTCGTCGGCAGCCTGGGCACCGCCTCGCTGGCGGGCATGGCGCTGGTCTTTCCGATGGTGATGCTACAGGCGATGCTCTCGGCCGGCGCGATGGGCGGGGGCGTGTCTTCGGCCATCAGCCGCGCCTTCGGTGCCGGCCAGCCCGAACGCGCCAATGCCCTGGCCGTGCACGCCATGGCCATCGGCGTGGCCATCGGCGCGGTCTACGCGGTGCTGCTGCTGGTCTTCGGACGGGAACTGTTTGCGCTGCTCGGCGGGCGCGGCGAGGCCCTGGCCGCCGCCTGGTCCTACGCGCAGGTGGCCTTCCTGGGGTCGGTCTTCATCTGGCTGGTCAACACCTTCGCGTCGGTCATCCGCGGCGCGGGCAACATGCGCGTGCCGTCGGCCACGCTGCTGGTGGTGGCGGTCACGCAGGTGCTGGTCGGCGGCGCGCTGGGGCTGGGCTGGGGCCCTTTCCCGCGCCTGGGCATGGCGGGCGTGGCCGCGGGCCAGGTGGTGGCCAACGGGCTGGGCGCGGCCGTGCTGTGGGCCTACCTGGCGTCGGGCCAGGCCCGCGTGCAACTGCCGCTGCGCAGCACACGATGGCAGTGGCCGCTGGCTCGCGACATCCTGCGCGTGGGCGCCGTGGCCTGCCTGTCGCCGCTGCAGACGGTGGCCACCATCCTGATCCTCACGCGGCTGGTCTCGCACTTCGGCACCGATGCACTGGCGGGTTATGGCATCGGCACGCGGCTGGAATTCCTGCTGATCCCCATCGCCTTCGCGGTGGGTGTGGCTTCCGTGCCGCTGGTGGGCATGGCCATCGGTGCCGGGCATGTGCGGCGCGCGCGCCAGGCCGCGTGGACAGCCGCGGCGCTGGCCGCCGCGCTGCTGGGCGTGCTGGGCCTCGTGGTGGCGCTCACGCCGACCGTGTGGATCCACCTCTTCACGCAGGACCCGGCGGTGACCGAAGCGGCCGCGCTGTATTTCCGCTGGGCCGGCCCCGCCTATGGCCTCTTCGGCCTGGGACTGAGCCTGTACTTTTCGTCCCTGGGCGCCGGCAAGGCCGCCGGCCCGGTGATAGCCGGCACCGTGCGGTTGCTGATCGTCGGCGCCGGCGGCGCCGTCCTGGCCTGGGCGCAGACGCCGCCCTGGACCATCTTCGCCCTCATCGCCCTGGCCATGGCGGCCTACGGCGTGGCCACCGTGCTGGCCGTGCGCTGGACGAGCTGGGGCCATGACCGCACGGAGGCACACGCATGAAATCCCTGGGCAAGCGCGCAGAAGGCCTGCGTCTGGAACGCATGAAGGCCTCGCCCCTGTGGGCCGGCGACGGCTTTCGCAACAAGCACCCGGTGATGCCGGGGCTGCGCGACAGCACCGCGCCGCGGCCCACGCTGACCGAATTCCTCTGCGGCGACGGCCGCCGCACGCCGCCCGGGCCGCTGCCGGCGCTGAACCCGCTGGACGCCTGGCACCGCCCGGTGGACACCGGCCTGCGCGCGACCTGGCTGGGCCACTCCACGGTGCTGATCGAGATCGACGGCTTTCGCATCCTGACCGATCCGGTGTGGGGCCCGCGTGCATCGCCTTCGCGCCTGGCCGGCCCCAAGCGCTTCCAGCCCGTGCCCGTGCCGCTGCACGCGCTGCCGCCGCTGGATGCGGTGGTCATCTCGCACGACCACTACGACCACCTGGACTACCCCACGATCCGCGAGCTCGCGGCCGGCACGGTGCCCCTCGTCACCTCGCTGGGCGTGGGCGCGCACCTGCAGGCCTGGGGCGTGCCGGCCGAGCGCATCGTCGAGCTGGACTGGTGGGAGTCGTGGTCGCCGCCGCGCGGCGAGCTGCGCATCCACGCCGCACCGTCGCAGCACTTCTCGGGGCGCACGCTCAAGGACCGCAACGCCACGCTGTGGTCGTCGATCGTGCTGGAAACGCCGCGGCACCGCGTCTTCTTCAGCGGCGACACCGGCCTGACCAACGAATACACCACCATCCGCGAACGCTTCGGTCCCTTCGACCTGGTGATGCTGGAAGTCGGCGCGTTCCACCCGTCCTGGGGCGACATCCACCTCGGCCCCGCGCACGCGCTGGAAGCGCTGGCCCTGCTGGGCGGCGGCGCCTTCCTGCCGGTGCACTGGGGCACCTTCGCACTGGCCATGCATGCCTGGGACGAACCGGCCGAGACGCTGCTGGCGCTGGCCCCGCAACAGGCGCCGCACCTGCTGATGCCGCGCCTGGGCGAGCCGGTGGAGCCGGCCCACGGGCCCGTGGCCACGCCCTGGTGGCGCGGTGTGGTTTCGCGCAAGCGCGGCAAGGTCGCGCCGGCGCCTGTCGATCCGCCCGTGGCCGTGCCGAAGTCCATGCCCTGGCCGCTGGACTGAAAACCGCTGCAGAGCCCCGTGCCTCCGGCGTCCGGCATCCGGTGGCCGATGCGGCGTACTGGCCCGGCCAGTGACGGGCGGCTTCCACGGGCAAGCGCCGCGCCGCTGGCAGCGCCCAAAGCCGCGTAGAGTGCAGCCCCGATGTCTGCCACCACCGTGTCGCCCCTACCCGCTCCCGACGCACAGCCCACCACGCCGGTCTTCCGTGTCGCCGGCCTGCGCTTGGCCTACCCGGGTCAGCCTGCGTTGTTCGAAGACCTGTCCTTCACGCTCGGGCACGGGCTGACGCACCTGACGGCAGACGTGGGCAAGACCACACTGCTGCGCCTGTTGGCCGGCGAGTTGCCGGCTGATGGCCACGGCTTCCTGGCGGGTCGGCCCTGGCAGGCCGGCGCACCGGATCCCGGGGTTTTCTGGCTCGATCCGCGCGCGGCAGCCTGGGACACGCTGACCCCGGACGCGGTGGCCGAGCAGGTCCAGGCCCGGCACCCGGGCTTCGACCTCGCGGCTTGGCAAAGCCACCAGCAGGCGTTCGGACTGGCCGAGCACGCGCACAAGACGATGCACATGCTGTCCACCGGTTCGCGCAGAAAGGTGGCGCTGGCCGCCGCGCTGGCCGCGGGCGCCGCGCTCAGCCTGCTGGACGAGCCGACCGCCGGGCTCGACCAGCCGTCGGTGGCCTATCTCGCCGAGGCGCTGAACGCGGATGCGGCGCGGCCCGGACGGGCCTGGTTGATCGCGGCCGCGTGGGGCCTGGAGGAGCGCCTGGCCTGGACGGCCACGCTCGCCCTGGACGCGCCGGCCGCAGCGGGCTGAGGCTCAGGGCGTCGGCCCCGCCTGAAACCCGGGAACAAGACCATGCCACGCGCGCCAGGTCGGTGGCGCCATGCGGCGCACACCACACACGCGCTCAGCCCGCGGCCAGCTGCCGGTCCAGATCGTGCAGCACCTCGTAGCAGGGCAGCACCTGCTGAACGCTGGCGTTAGGCTCGCGGCCTTCTCGGATGGCGGCGAAGAACTCGCGGTCCTGCAGTTCGATGCCGTTCATCGACACGTCCACCTTCGACACGTCGATCTTCTCTTCCTTGCCGTTGACCAGGTCGTCGTAGCGCGCGATGTACGTGCCCGTGTCGCCGATGTAGCGGAAGAAGGTGCCCAGCGGGCCGTCGTTGTTGAAGCTCAACGAGAGCGTGCAGATCGCGCCGTTGGCGGCCTTGAGCTGGATGCTCATGTCCATCGCGATGCCCAGGGTCGGGTGGATAGGGCCCTGGATGGCATTCGCTTTCACGATGGGGCTGCGCGCCTGGTAGGCGAACAGGTCCACCGTGTGCGCGGCGTGGTGCCACAGCAGGTGGTCGGTCCAGCTGCGCGCCTGGCCCAGCGCATTCATGTTCGTGCGGCGGAAGAAAAAGGTCTGCACATCCATTTGCTGGATGTTGAATTCACCGGCCACGATGCGCTGGCGCACCCACTGGTGGCTCGGGTTGAAGCGCCGCGTGTGGCCGCACATGGCCACCAGGCCCGTGTTCTCCTGCATCTGCAGCACGCGGTAGGCATCGCGCAGGCTGTCGGCCAGCGGGATCTCGGCCTGCACGTGCTTGCCCGCCTTCATGCAGGCCACGGCCTGCGCCGCGTGCATCTGCGTGGGCGTGCACAGGATGACGGCGTCCACGTCCTTGTTGGCCAGGATGTCGTCGAAGTTGTCGGTGGCCTGCGCGGCGCCGTACTTGGCTGCCACTTCCCTGGTCTTCTCCAGCTCGCGGCTCATCACGCTGACGATCTGCACGCCGGGAATGTTCTTCATCCCGTCCAGGTGCTTGATGCCAAAGGCGCCGGCGCCGGCCAGCGCGACGCGGATGGTCTTGTCGCTCATGTCAGTTCTCCTCCAGGATGAGGTGCCCCACGGCCGTGTTGGATGCGGGCACGTGATAGAAGCGGTGCGCCACGCGCGGCTTGGCACCGGCGGCCGACGAGCAGTCGGCCATCGCGCCACGCGCGATCAGCCACATCACCAGTTCGATGCCTTCGCTGCCGGCTTCGCGCACGTACTCGATGTGCGGCACCTGGGCCAGGGCGGCGGGCTCGTCGATCAGGCGGTCGAGAAAGCGGTTGTCCCACTCGCGGTTGATCAGGCCCGCACGCGGCCCCTGCAGCTGGTGGCTCATGCCGCCCGTGCCCCAGATGTGCACGTTCAGCGGCTCGTCGAAACTCTCCACCGCGCGGCGGATGGCCTGGCCCAGCGCAAAACAGCGCCGGCCGCTGGGCACGGGGTACTGCACCACGTTGACGGCAAACGGAATCACCGGGCAGGGCCAGGCGCCATCTTTCGGACCCTGCTGCCCGCACATCAGGCTCAGCGGCACGGTCAGGCCGTGGTCCACGTCCATGCGGTTGACGATGGTCAGGTCGAAGTCGTCCTGGATCACGCTCTGCGCGATGTGCGAGGCCAGCTCCGGATGGCCGATGACCGTGGGCACGGGGCGCGCGCCGTAGCCTTCGTCGGCGGGCTGGTACTCGGCCGCCGTGCCGATGGCGAAGGTGGGAATCATCTCCAGGCTGAATGCCGTGGCGTGGTCGTTGAAGACCAGGAAGACGACGTCCGGCTTGTTGTCCTTCATCCACTGCTTGGAGAAGTCGTAGCCACCGAAGACCTTCTTCCAGTAAGGCTCTTCGTTCTTGCCCAGGTCGAGCGCGGCGCCGATGGCCGGCACATGGCTGGTGTAGACGGATGCGGTGATGCGGGCCATGGCTTCAGGCTCCCTGGTCTCGGCCGGCGCGGCCTTGTGGCTGACGGTGCGCCTGCGCGTCACCGTCTTCACCGACACGGCGGTTGCCTTCGACGGAACGTCCGCCGGCAATCATCATGTCGCGGTATTCCTCTTCCGTCATGCCGGTCATGCTGCCGGCCATCTGCTGGAAGCTCTTGCCGTCGGTCGCGCCGATCTTGGCCAGGAAGTAGATGTTGCCGCCGGTGCGGATGCACCAGTTCAGATCACGCGCCAGCACGGCCTGGCGCTGTTCTTCGGTCATCGGCCACTCGGCCAGATAGGCCCGCTCGTCGGACTTGAAACGCGTGCGGTTCGCCGCCTTCATCAGGCTCATGCAGAACTGGTTGAGCCAGTAGCCCTTGCGGGACTGTTCCGCATCGAAGATGGTCGTGCCGGGGATATCGGTATAGGGCTTGTTCAGGGCCATGGTGCATTCACTCCCGGGCCGGGGGGATGGACAGATCGCGCGGCCGGCTATCGAGACGGCCGTCGCTCACGGTGCGGCGCAGACGAAGCTGGACGCCTCGTCCAGGCTGCCACTGCCGGTATAGCGCGAAACCTGGGGCCAAGGGCACAGCGTGCGGGTGCGGCTCGCCGCCCAGCCGGCGGGCAGCTCGGCATTCGCACCGCCACCATTGCCAGCGCCGCGGACGCGGGCGGCCAGGCCTGCGGGCGCCTGGCCCTGCTCGACCCAGCGCACCAGCGGCGTCAGCGCGTCGAACTGGTCCGTGGCCGGGCCGCCGCTGCAGTGCGACATGCCGGGCACCGGGAAATAGCGCGCAAAATCCGCGGCGCGCCCGTCGACTGCCCGATCGAGCCGCTGCATGAGGGCTGCGGTGTCGTCCGCCGAGAAGATGGCGTCGCTGACCCCGTGGTACAGCATCATCTTGGCCCCGCGCGCACGCAGTGCGGCCAGCTGCACCGGGTTGTCCTTGCCGGGCATCGTGATCTGGGCGTCGGCCGATTCGCGGAATTGGGCATCGGTGGCGAAGATCGCGCGCAAGCCGTCGTCGATGTCGACCTTGAAGGGGTCCAGCGGCCGCGGCGGTGTCATGAAGATGAAGCCGGCGGCCGGGTCCAGCACCTGCGCATTCACGAACTTCCACTGCGCCCAGTTCGCCGCCGAGATGCCCGGGTCCCACGGGAAGCGGCTGTAGATCATCTGCCCGGAGGATGTCTTGCCGCCGGCGTACACGGCACCCAGCAGGCGCTTTTGGCCGGCCGACAGGCACTGGCCGTTGCGCTCGCCCGTGCAGGTGGGCACATCGCGCTCGAGGTCGAATGCCGCTTGGCAGGCCGCCGTGTGCGCGACGATGCCGTCGCGCGCGCCATCCAGCGCGTCACAGCGCTGCGCGATGCTGGCCGAGACGAGCTGCCGCTCGGCCGGCGTCAGGGCCGAGCCCAGATCGGCGATGCGCGCCGCGGGATTGAACGGGTGCGCCACCGTAGCCCCGGGCGTGGCCAGCGCCTGCCACTGCGGCGCAGCCCAAAGCTGCGCGAGGGCGGCATTCGGCAGCCGGTAGCCGGGCGCGCCGACGAGATAACCGTCGTACTGGTCGCCGTAGCGCGCGGCGGCCACCAGCGCATGACGTCCACCGTTGGAGCAGCCGCCGAAATACGAGCGATCGGCCGACTTGCCGTAGGCCGCGGTGATCAAGCCCTTGGCCATGGGCGTCAAGGCCCCCACGGCCTGGTAGCCGTAGTCGGCGCGGGCCTGCGGGTCGGCACCGAAGCGCGGGTTCTGGCGCCCCGTGTGGCCGGCGTCCGAACTGATGACGGCAAAACCCTGGGCCAGTGCACCGGTGAGCGGTCCGCCGCCCAACGCACCCAGCGCGGGCTGCACCACACCATCGATGCCGCCGTTGGCCTGGTAGTAGAAGCGCCCATTCCAGTCCTGCGGCAGGCGCATCTCGAAGCCGATGGCGTAGGACTCGCCATCACGGCCCTGGCGCGCGCGCATCTGCCCCTTGACCAGGCAATGCGCACCCACCGCGTGGCCGTTGGGCAGCACGGGGCCGGCGGCGACGCGTGCGGCACTGGCCAGCTGCGTGTCCTGGAAGCGGAATTGCGCCGGCAGCGCCTCGCAAGCCTGCAAGGCGGCGCCGACCGCCGCCGTCAGCCGCGCCGGCGCGGCGGCTGCGCTGGCGCCGCTGCGTTCGAGCGGTCCGCTGCTGCAGGCGGCAAGGCCGGCCAGCAGGACGGTCGACAACAGCGGGACCGCATGCCGCGGCATCGGATGGTTCATGTCTGCCTCTGGGTATGTTCTTGTGGTGTCGACAAGCAGGCGCCTCGGCTGCATCGCCCGGGCCTGCGCTTCACGGGCGCTCAGGCCACTTCTTCCGGCCAGTACAGCCGCATCGGGTTGTCCACCAGCAGCTTCTTCTGCAGCTCGGGCGTCACCGCGATATGCGGGATGAAATCAACCAGCAGGCCGTCGTCGGGCATGTGGTCCTTGAGGTTCGGGTGCGGCCAGTCGGTGCCCCACAGCACGCGGTCGGGGAACTCCTCGACCACGCGTCGCGCAAAGGGCACGACATCGCGGTAGGCGGCCTGTTCGCCGTCCAGCGCCTTCGGGCCGGTGACGCTCAGTCGCTCGGGACAGCTGACCTTGCTCCAGACGTTGTCGTGCTGGCGCATGAATTTGAGGAACAGCTCGAACTCCGGGCCGTCCAGCGGCTTGCTCACATCGGGCCGGCCCATGTGGTCGACGACCACGGTGGTGGGCAGCGCGGTGAAGAAGTCCCACAGCTCCGGCAGATCCACCGATTCGAAATAGATCACCACGTGCCAGCCGAGCTTGGAGATGCGCGTGGCGATCTCCAACAGCTCGTCCTTGGGCGTGAAGTCGACCAGGCGCTTGACGAAGTTGAAACGCACGCCGCGCACGCCCAGCTGGTGCATGCCATAAAGCTCGTGGTCGGTGACGCTGCGCTTGACGGTGGCCACGCCGCGCGCCCGCCCGTCGCTGTTGCGGCAGGCGTCGGCCATCGCGCGGTTGTCCGCCCCGTGGCAGGTGGCCTGCACGACCACGTTGCGCGAGAAGCCCAGGTGGTCGCGCAGCGCAAACAGCTGCTCCTTGCTGGCGTCGCAGGGCGTGTACTTGCGCTCGGCGGCATACGGGAATCGCGCACCGGGCCCGAACACATGGCAATGCGCATCCACCGCGCCGGCCGGCAGCTGGAAGCGGGGCTTGGCGGGGCCCTCGAACCAGTCGAGCCAGCCGGGCGTCTTTTCGAATTTGCCGGTGGTGGGTTTGCTGCTCATCGGAGAGGGTCCTGGTGAATGCCCGAAGCGGGGCGGATGCGGGAGTGTCGCGCAGCGCCGCGGGGTGCCGCAGGTGACGCGGGCCGGCCGCAGCGACGGCGACCCGCCCACCGTGTCAGGCGCAGCGGCCGCGGGCCGTCACGGCGCCGCCGCCGCGTGCGTCCGGGGTCAATCGATATATTTCAGCCCCGCCTTCGCCAGCGGTTCGCGCATCTTGTACATGTCCAGGCCCAGCACGCCGGCGGCGAGCTTGGCGCGCTTGTCGCCTTCGTTGGCTTCACGCTGCGTGGCGGCTTCCAGTGTCGCGGCCGCCATGGCGCGCGGCACGCAGACCACGCCGTCGTCGTCGGCCACGATCACGTCGCCCGGATGCACCAGCGCACCGGCGCAGACCACCGGGATGTTCACCGAGCCTAGCGTGGCCTTGATCGTGCCCTTGCTGCTGATGGCCTTGCTCCAGACCGGGAAGCGCATCTCGGTGAGCGTCTTGACGTCACGCACGCCGGCGTCGATGACCAGCGCCCGCGCGCCGCGCGTCTGGAAGCTGGTGGCCAGCAGGTCGCCGAAATAGCCGTCGGTGCACTCGGCCGTGATGGCCGCCACGACGATGTCGCCCGGGCGGATCTGCTCGGCCACCACGTGCATCATCCAGTTGTCGCCCGGGTGCAGCAGCACGGTCACCGCCGTGCCGCTGACCTGCGCGCCGGGGTAGATGGGCCGCATGTAGGGCTTGAGCAGGCCGACGCGGCCCATGGCCTCGTGCACCGTGGCGCTGCCGAAGTGCTGCAGCTGGTCGGCGATGTGCGCGGGCGTGCGCTCGATGTTCCGGTAGACGACGCCGAGTTCGTACATGGATGCGTGCTCCTGATGTCGATCGTTGGTGATTGTCGCGCAGTCCGGGCCGGCTGCCGTCCGGCCCCGGGCACCCTCAGAGACCGCGGGCTTTCAGCCGCGCGTCCAGGCGTGGGAAGACGCGCCGCGCATTGCCTTCGTAGACCTGCAGCTTCTGCGCGGGCGTCAGCAGCGTGCTGGCCTCGATGTAGCGCTTGGTGTCGTCGTAGTTGAAGCCGGTCTCGGGGTCGATGCCGCGCACCGCGCCGATCATCTCGCTGGCGAAGAGGATGTTGTCCACCGGGATCACCGTGGTCAGCAGGTCGATGCCCGGCTGGTGGTAGACGCAGGTGTCGAAGAACACGTTGTTCAGCAGGTGGTCCTTCAGCAGCGGCTTCTTCAGCTCCTGCGCCAGGCCGCGGTAGCGCCCCCAGTGATAGGGCGCGGCGCCGCCGCCGTGCGGAATCAGGAACTTCAGTGTCGGGAAGTCCTTGAACAGGTCGCCCTGGATCAGCTGCATGAAGGCCGTCGTGTCGGCATTGATGTAGTGCGCGCCCGTGGTGTGGAAGCAGGCGTTGCAGCTGGTGCTGACGTGGATCATCGCCGGGATGTCGTACTCCACCATCTTTTCGTAGATGGGGTACCAGTGGCGGTCGGTCAGCGGCGGGCTGGTCCAGTGACCGCCTGAAGGATCGGGGTTCAGGTTGAGGCCCACGTTGCCGTACTGCTCGACGCACTTGACCAGTTCGGGGATGCAGGTCTTGGGGTCGACACCCGGGCTCTGCGGCAGCATGGCCACGGGCACGAAGTGCTCGGGGAAGAGCTGGCTCACGCGGAAGCACAGCTCGTTGCAGATGGCCGCCCAGGTGCTGGAGACCTGGAAGTCGCCGATGTGGTGCGCCATGAAGCTGGCACGCGGACTGAACAGCGTGAGGTCGCTGCCGCGCTGCTTCATGAACTTCAGCTGGTTGGCCTCGATGGACTCGCGCAGCTGCTCGTCGCTGATCTTCAGGTCGGAAACCTTCGGCGCGGCCGACGGGTCCTTGATCCCGGCAATCTGGGTGTTGCGCCAGTCTTCCAGTGCCTTCGGAGCGGTGGTGTAGTGGCCGTGGCAGTCGATGATCATCGCGAACTTGTCCTCCTGGCAGGTCCGTGTCGCCTGCGCTTGCCTGTCGATTGTGCGCCCCGGCACGGCCCCTTCCAGCGGGTGCCGGCGCCTAGCAGGTATCTCCGTTCGGCATGGCGTGTCGCTTGCCTGGAACGCGCCCGTCGCCTGGCCTTCCTGCCCTCAGAAGTTCTCGCGTGCGGCCAGTGCGCGCTCGCGGTGCAGCCGCCCCTCGCCAGGGAGCGGCACGGCGCGGTTCAGCACGTCCTCGGCCAGCCAAGCGGCCGAACGCCGGGCGCGCTGCGCCACCTGGTCGGGCCGCATCTGCTGGTAGTCGTCGTTGAAGACCTCGAAGCTGTAGTCGCCCCGGTAGCCCATGCCGTCCAGCCGGCGCACCAGCGTGATGAGCTGCTCGGTGTGCACGCCTTCGCCGGGAAAGACGCGGAAGGTGCGCGCGGTGGTCATGCGCTCTTCGGGTGTGCGCGTCTGCTGCCACATGAAATCGGACAGCTGCACGAAGAAGAGCTTGCCCGGGTCGACATCGTCCAGGCCTTCGAGGTCGGTCTCGGTGGCGAAGATGTGGTACGAGTCGATGCCCAGGCCCAGGTTGGGCATGTCGGCGCGTTCGACCGCACGCCAGGCCGTCGTGAACTCGTTGATGTGCCGGCCCCAGGACAGGCCCTCGTAGGCCACGCGGATGCCGTGCGGCAGCGCCAGCATCGCCAGCTTGCGCAGGTCGCGCGCGATGGCGTCGATGTCGTCGGTGGCGTGCTGCGACGTCGACGAACACGCCAGCAGCAGCTTGCCGCCCAGTGCCGCGCACATCTCGATCATGCCCTTGGCGATGTCCACCTTGTAGGCATGCAGGTGCCCCGAAAGGCCCTCGAAATCGCGCAGCACCTGGAAGCCCGTGACACGCAGGCCGCTGTTGCGCACGGCCGCCGTGGCCTCGTCGACGCCGCCGGCGTGGCCGGTGAGGTCACGTGCCGAGAGCATCACCTGCGAAAAGCCCGCCTCGCGGATCGCCACCAGCTTGGCCGGCAGCGGGCCGGCCAGCGTGATGGTGTCCATGCCGAAGTCGCGGATGAACATGGCGGTTCTCCAATGGTTGCGTTGCAGACGCGCTCAGGCGCGTATCAGGGCCGAGAGCGACGCACCAGCCGGCTCAGCCGACATGGATGAGTTCGAACATCAGCCCGCCCAGCCAGCTCTGCGTGAGCGCGCCGCGCGTGTCGACATGCAGCTTGGCGGTCTCGACAAAATTGACGCCACGCGCACGCAGTGCCGCGGCGGCCGCCGGCACGTCCGGTGCGCCCAGCGCGACACGCTGCAGACGCTCCAGCCCGTCGTCGGCCAGCGGATCGGGTTCGATCAGCTGCAGCTGCAGGCTGCCGTCGGGGCTGGCCAGCACGCTGCCGCTGGGCAGCACGCCGGTCTCGCGGTCTTCGCCCAGCTCGGTGAAGCCGAACAGCGCGCGGTAGAACTCGATCCAGTCCGCCGTGCGTTCCGGGCCGATGTACTGCACGACGCCGAACCAGCGCATGCCGGCCAGCGACGGCGGGTTCGGGTCGATGCCGGGAATGGGCACGAAGTCGACGTCGTAGATCGAAAACTCGCGGTGGCGGTCGACGAAGTAGATGCGGCTGGCACCCACGCCGTGGATGGCCGGGATGTGCAGCTCCATCGGCGCGACGTGCACCGGCACGTCCCAGGCGCCCAGATCGAGCGCGCGGCGGTGCGCCGCGGCGGCGTCGCGCACACGCAGTGCCAGTGCGGCGATCACCGGTGCTTCGGGCAGCGCCGCGCCCGCGCCGGCGGCACCGGCGTGGGCGTTGATGATCACGTTCATCGGCCCCTGGCGGTACAGCAGCACTTCGCGCGAGCGGTGGCGTGCCACCGGGCGGAAGCCCATGAGTTCGAGCACCTGGCCCAGCGCCTGCGGGCGCGCCGTGCGGTACTCGATGTACTCGATGCCTTCCAGGCCCATCGGGTTGGAGACATCGATCAGGGTTTCGCGGTCGCTGGGGCTGTTCATCGTCGCCGTTCTCCCGGGTGGTGCCGCGCGGGCTGGCGCGGCGTCAGCTGTGGCTGCTCAGTAGGCCAGCTGCGCCACGCTGCGCAGATTGTCGGGCGTGGTCGTGGGCAGGCCGAAAAATTCGAGGTAGGCGGGGATCTGCTCGAAGAGCATGTCCGAGCCGATCTGGTAGCGGCAGCCGCGGTCGCGCGCGGCGGCCAGGAAGGCCGTCATCTCGCTGCGCATCACGACCTCGCCGACGAAGGTGGACGGCGCCAGGCGCGCCACGTCCATCGGCAGCGGGTCGCCAGGCTCCATGCCCATGGGCGTGGCATTGACCGCGATGTCGTGACCGGCCGGGTCGTTGCTGCCGGTGCTGACCTGCAGCGCCGGGTAGTGGTGGCGCAGTCGGGCAGCCAGCGCCTCGGCCGAGTCCGTGCGGGTGTCGAAGAGGCTCATCGCCGCGACCCCGGCCGCGGCGAAGGACGCCGCGATGGCCGAACCCACGCCGCCGGTGCCGACGATCAGCACACGCGCGCCGCGCGGGTCCATGCCCTTGCGACGCACGCCGCGCACAAAACCTTCGCCGTCGAACATGTCGCCGACAAGCCGCCCATCGGCGCCGCGCTTGACGGCGTTGCACGAGCCGGCGATGCGCACAGCTGGCGAGACCTCGTCCAGCAGCGCCACCGTGCTTACCTTGTGCGGCATCGTGATGAGCGCGCCCGCAATGTTCTCCAGCGTGAACACCGCGCGCAGGAAGCTGTCGTAGTTGGGCGCCTGGCAACCCATGGGCACGACGACGACATCGATGCCGGCCTGCTCGAAATACGGGTTGTAGATCATCGGCGCCTTGAAGGCGTGCGTCGGATAGCCGATGTGGGCGATGACGCGGGTGTGGCCGGTGATCCGCATGATGGGTGGGTCTTTGTGTGTCAGGAACGGGCCTGCTGGACGGCCGAGACGGCAGCACGCAAGCCCAGCAGGTAGCTGTCCACGCCGAAGCCGCAGATCTGGCCCTTGACGATCTCGGAGAACACCGAGACGTGGCGGAAGGCCTCGCGCGCATGCACGTTGCTCATGTGCACCTCGATGACGGGGCACTTGAGGATGGCCAGCGCGTCGCGCAGGCCGTAGCTGTAGTGCGTCCAGGCGCCGGCGTTGATGACCACCGCGGCCGTGCCGTCGGTGTGCGCGGCGTGGATGCGTTCGGCCATCTGGCCTTCGATGTTGGTCTGGTAGCTCTCGACCTGCGCCCCGAGCTCGCTGCCCAGCGCCTGCAGGCTGGCTTCGATGTCGGCCAGCGTGGCGGTGCCGTACTGCGCGGGGTCGCGCTTGCCGAACATGTTGAGGTTGATGCCGTGGAGCACGAGGATCTTCATCGGGAGCGTCCTGGTTCTGGGGTCGATCGGGAGGCGGCAGGACCGGCATCACGCCGGTCCTCCAATCCCCGAGCTTACTTGCGCATCTTCGCCAGTTCGCCCATCACCTCGTTCACCGTCGCGTCACCGACGTTCGCGGTGAACTGCGCGATCACGGGCTTCATCTTGTCGCGCAGCTTGGCCACTTCGGCCGGCGAGAACTCGGTGACCTGCATGCCGTTCTTCTTCAGCAGGTCCACGTTGGCGGCCACGGCGGCGCGCGAGGCCGCGCGCTGGCTCTTGGCGGCTTCGTCGGCCGAATCGTCGACGATCTTCTTCTCCGCGGCCGACAGGGTGTCGAAGAACTTCTTGCTCATCAGCACCGACTGCGGGTTGTACTGGTGGTTGGACATCACGATGTGCTTCTGCACTTCGTACAGCTTGGAGCTGGCGATCACCGCCACCGGGTTCTCCTGACCGTCGATGGCCTTCTGCTCCAGGCCGCCGTACACCTCGGGGAAAGGCATCGGCGTGGGGTTGGCACCCAGCGCCTTGACCCAGGCCACGTTGATCGGGTTGGGGATCACGCGCAGCTTCAGGCCTTCGAGGTCTTCGACCTTGTTGATGGGCCGCTTGCTGTTGGTGATGTGGCGGTAGCCCAGTTCCCAGTAGGACAGGCCGACCAGGCCCTTCTCTTCCAGCTTGGCGTGCAGCTTGCGGCCGACGGGGCCGTCGACCAGCGCATCGCTTTCCTTCTCGTTGGCGAAGAGGAAGGGGAAGTCGAACACCGCCAGTTCCTTGGCGACGCTGGACAGGATGCCGGTGTTCATGACCGACATCTCGATCGTGCCGCCCTGCATGGCGGTGACCACAGCCTGGTCGCTGCCCAGGGTGCCGTTGTAGAACAGGTTGACCTTGATCTTGCCGCCGGACTTGGCCTCGACCAGTTCCTTGAACTTCTTCATGCCGGGCACGGACGGGTGGTTCTCTGCACCGACGGTGCCGAACTTGATCGTGCGCTCCTTGATGTCCTGGGCGCAGGCCACGCCCACGACGCCCAGCGCCACGGTAGCCAGCAGGGTCTTGACGAACAAACGCTTCATGGATGTCTCCACAGATGAGGTCAACAAAATTCGGGACGCCTCGATCGGGACAGGCCGGTGGCGCGGCGCACCCGGGGGCACGCCATCGGCTCGAAGAAAACTATTGGGTCAGCCAGCGCAGCGGCGCCAGGACCAGCGAAGGGAACAGCACCAGCAGGAACAGCACGACGAACTGCGCGATCATGAAAGGCACCACGCCGCGGGTGACCTCGTCCATCTTCATCTTGCCCACGCCGGCCACCACGTTGAGCACGGTGCCCACCGGCGGCGTGACCAGGCCGATGGCGTTGTTGATGATGAACAGCACGCCGAAGTAGACCGGGTCGATGCCCGCGGCCTTGATGACCGGCATCAGCACCGGCGTGAGGATCAGGATGGTGGGCGTCATGTCCATCGCCGTGCCCACCGCAATCACCAGCAACATGATCATGATCAGCAACAACGTCTGGTTGCCCATGAACGGTTGCAGGAGTTCCACCAATTGCGCGGGAATCTGCGCGATCGTGATCAGCCAACTGCTGACCATCGCCGCGGCGACGAGAAACATGACCACGGCCGTGGTCTTGGCCGCCGCCACGAAGACCTCGTGCAGCTGCTTCCAGGTCATCTCGCGGTAGATGACCATCGAGACGAACAGCGCGTAGACCGCAGCCACCACGGCCGCCTCGGTGGGCGTGAACACGCCGAACTTCAGGCCCACCAGCACGATCAGCGGCAGGACCAGCGCCCAGGTCGACTGCTTGAAGGCGATCCACTTCTCTTGCGTGCTGGCTTTCGGCCCGGGCTTGGCGCTGTCGCTGCGGGCCGACCACCACCAGGCCACGGCAATCGCGATACCCAGCATGATCCCGGGCACGATGCCCGCCATGAAGAGCTTGCTGACCGAAACGCCGCCGGCCACGCCGAAGATGACAAAGCCGATGGACGGCGGAATGACCGGCGCGATGATGCCGGCACAGGCAATCAGGCCGCCGGACCGCGCACGGTCGTGGCCTGCCGCCACCATCATGGGCAGCAGCAACGCGGCCAGCGCCGCGGTATCGGCCACTGCAGAGCCCGACAGCGCCGCCATCAGCACCGCGGCCAGGATGGCCACGTAGCCCAGGCCGCCGCGCACATGGCCCACCAGCGTGATGGCCAGCTTGACTATGCGCCGCGACAGGCCACCCACATTCATGATTTCGCCGGCCAGCATGAAGAAGGGCACGGCCAGCAGCGGGAAGCTGTTGGCGCCTTCGACGAGCTGCTGCGACAGGATCTGCGAATCGAAATTGTCCAGCTGGATCATCAGGGCCAGGCCCGAGACCAGCAACGCGTAGGCGATCGGCACGCCCAGCGCCATGGCCAGCAGCAGGGAACCGAGGAAGACGGTGAGTGTCATGAGCTGCTCCGTTGGCCTTCAGGCGTCCGTACGGCCATCGCCGTGCGGCAGGTCTTCGCTTTCCTTGACCATCACCAGGTCTTCCGCGCGGACCTGGCCCGTGGCCGTGCGCCACAGTTCGCGCAGCAGCAGCGGCAGCGTCAGCACGGCAAAGACCACGCCCACGCCGTTGAACCAGGCCATGGACCAGCCCGACACCGGCGCCTCCACGTCCACGCTCAGCAGCGCCTGCGCCCAGCTGCCCTTGAGCACCAGCGCCGTGACGACCACCATCAGCAGCTGCGCGATGAACAGGCACACGCGCTTGCCGCCGTCACCCAGGCGCGAGACCAGCATGTCGGTGCCCAGGTGCGCGTGTTCCTTCAGCCCGACGGCCGCGCCCAGGAAGGTCATCCACACGAAGAACCAGCGCGAGAGCTCTTCGGAAATCGTGATGCCCGAGTTCATGCCGTAGCGCATCAGCACGTTGCCGAAGACCAGCACGACCATTCCGAACATCAGCAGCACCAGCAGCCACTCCAGCAGCCGGCTGGTGGCATCGATCCATCGATTCATGCGCGTCTCCTGTTGTACGGGGGTCCTGGCTTTCGCGGCTGAATGCCGGCCCGGTCGATAATGTACGAACTGGTTAGTTTTATTGGATGCGGGATAACCCGCAATCGACTCAGCAGGCTTTGTGCGCGGCATCAGCGCGCTCGCGGCGCATCGGGGCGGGCCCGATTCGGCCGCTCACCGGGGCTTGCGGGCCGGCGGGCGCAGGCCAGCCTGCGCATGTACGGGCGTGCCCGCGCGGCGGGATGTGCGCCTGGCGCAAGGCCGCGCGCTACCAGCGCCGGCCCAGACCCTCAGGCCGACTTCAGGACGAAGCGCGCCACCATCTCGACGATGCTCGCGCGGCGCGCGCTGCGCGCCCGCGGCGCGTCCATGTCGCGGCGGAAGAGCAGCGAAAACGTGTGCTTGTTGGCCACATTGAACACGCTCAGCGCGCTGATCGACTGGTGCAGGTCCACGGGATCGAGGCCGGCGCGGAACACCCCTTCGCGCACCCCGCGCTCATAGACGCCGCGCAGGCCTTCGATGGCCGGCACGTTCATCTTCTCGATGAGCTTGCTCTGCGCCATGTAGGTGCCGCGGTGCATGTTTTCGTTCATCACCAGGCGGATGTATTCCGGGTGCGCCAGCTGGTAATCGACCGTGAAGGCGACCAGCTTGCGCAGCGCCTCCTCGGGCGGCAGGTTCTCCAGGTTGAGCTGGAGCTCCATTTCGCGCATGCGCCGGTAGGCCTCTTCGAGGACCTTGATGTACAGGCCCTCCTTGCTGGCGAAGTAGTAATAGATCATGCGCTTGCTGGTGCGC
>CAUJHV010000063.1 GCA_963205115.1 Pseudomonadota bacterium
CGCCGCGTATCGGTCTGAAAGCTTGGCATCATGGCGCCCTACCAGGGCTCAAACCCTCGCAAGGAGTGCAACGTGGCCACAGGTGACAAAGTCAAGGGACCCGCGTCTTACTTCCCGTCGATCGAGAAGACCTACGGCAGGCCGATCGCGCACTGGATGCAGGTGCTCGAGGACGCCGGGCCACTCCGGCACATGGAGCTCGTCACGCTCCTGAAGACCCGGCATGAGTTGGGCCATGGGCACGCCAATGCCTTGGTCGCGTATTTCAATGCCAAGGGCTAGGGCAGTTCGGTTGCGGGTCGGCCGAAGCCCAGCAGGTATGCTGCGGCCGCGGTAACGCCAAGCGCCGCCGACGATCGCGCGGCGCGAGAACACCAGGTCGAGGGGAATCGTTTGTCGGGTGCGCGCGTGGAATGGCTGGCCGGCATCAAGACGGCGCTGGCAGGTCTGATCATCGGCACCATGACGGTGGTCTTTGTCGTTTCGAAGGCGGCACTGCTGTTCTCGGGCGAACTCGCACCGTTTCTGAGCCAGGGCATCGGTTTTGTCTTGCTCGGCGCGGCCTTGATGGCCTGCGTGGCGCTGTTGTCGGTCAGCTGCCGCGGGGTCATCGTGCAGCCCCAGGATGTCACCACCGTGATGGTGGCGTCAGCGGCGGGAGCGCTGGTCGGTAGCGCCGGACTTCAAGGCGAAGCGGCCTTTGCCACGGTGGTGGTGATGGTGGGCCTGTCCACGGTGTTGGCGGGTCTCCTGGCCTGGTGCATGGGGCACTGGAAGTTGGCTCACCTGGTGCGTTATGTGCCCAGCCAGGTCACGGCGGGATTCCTGGCGGCCAGCGGCTTGCTGCTGCTGCGTGAGGCCTTCACGATCGTGCTGCCAGAGGCGTCCAACCGCTCGCTGCCGAGTCTGGCGCAGCAGCTTCCGAAGTGGTTGCCCTGGATCGTGATGGCGGCCGCTTTGTCGCTGGTGGTGCGGCGCTTCGGGGGTGGGCTGTTGGTGCCCGCGGTGTTTGCCGCGGCCGGTGCGGCTTTCTATGTGGCGCTGCCGCTGTGGGGCCAGGATCTTGCCGCGGCGCGCGACGCCGGGTGGCTGCTGGGTCCTTTTGCGCACGACACCTTGCTGCAAACCCCCGGCGTCGCGCTGACGCAGCATGTGCAGTGGCAAGCCCTGCCAGCCATGCTGCCCATGATGTTGGTGGTCGTGGGTCTGTGCATGCTGGGCGCGTTGCTCAACATGATCAGCCTGGAACTGCTCAACGGTGGCGAAGGTGACCTCAACGGCAGCTTGAAGACCTTGGGCTGGGCCAATGTCGCGGCGGGTCTGACCGGCGGTATCGCCGGCTATCACATGATCAGCATGACCAGCCTGGCGCGGCGCATCGGCATGTCTGGCACCGCCATCGGCCTGTCGGTCTTGGGCATGAGCGCGCTGTGCCTGGTGTTCGGCGCGAGCTTGCTGGCCGATGTGCCACGCGGGCTGGTGGCCGGCGTGATCTGGTACCTCGGCTTCGATCTGCTGCTGGCGGCGCTGTGGGATTACGGGCGACGCATTCCGCGGCGCGACCTCGCCCTGGTCGTGGCCATACCCCTGGTGGCGGTCACGCTCGGGGTCCTGCCCGCCTTGGGTCTGGGCCTGCTCGCGGCCTGCCTGCTGTTTGTGTGGGTGTATGCCCGCGTCGATGTCGTTCGGTTGTTCACCACGGCCGCGCACCTGCGGGCGCGCGTGGAGCGCAGCCCGCAGGAGCGCGAGTACCTCAATCGCGTCGGCGATCGCATCCACATCTACAAGCTTTCCGGCTTTCTCTTCTTTGGCACGGCGCAGCGGCTGCTGCAGCGATTGCAGAACAGTCTGCAAGCCGCGTTGCCGCCGCAAATCATCGTGCTGGACCTCGCTCGCCTGGTGGGGCTGGACCTCTCGGCCTGGGACGCGCTGGAGCGCTTGTCGCGCCGCTGTGCCGAGCGATCGGTCCAGCTGATCTTGACGCGGCCACCGGTGGCGCTGAATCTGCCTTTCATGGCAGCTGCGGCGACACCCAATGGTGCCGGCCTCCAGGTGGCTGGAGACCTGGACAGCTTGCTGGCGGCGTTGGAGGCGCAAAGCCTGGCCCAAGCCCGTTTCGGCCAGGATGATGTGCCCGACGATGAGCGACAGTCTGTGGTGGGCATCCTGCAGCGCTACGGACAGCGACACACACTGCGGGCCGGGCAGCATGCCGTGCGGGAAGGCGAGCTTTCCGACAGCATCATGATGCTGCTCACGGGACAGCTGGACGTGACGGTTAGCCAAGCCTCAGGCGGTTCGACCACCCTTAACCGGCTTCTGCCTGGCGCCTTGATTGGAGAGGTCGGTTTTTACGCCGACGCGCGGCGCAGCGCTTCGGTCGTCGCCACCCAGGACAGCGAGTTGATCATCGTCACCGCCCAGCAGGTACGCCACATGGAGCAGTGCGCGGCGGGCGACGCTGCTCGATTGCATCGGGCCTTGGCGCGTGTCGTCGCCGACCGGCTGATCGCGGCCACGCGGCTCTTGAAAGACGCCGAGCTCTGACGAGCCGCAGCGCTGAGCTCAGGCAGTGAAGCCAGCCGATTGCTCGATCCGGTCCTGCCAACGCTGCGCGTGCTGAGCGCGGGCCAAGGCAAGAGCCCGCTTGAACGACGCCGCTGCGGCCTCGTCAGCGGCGCCAGGGATGTGCCGCCGCAGAACCCCGTCAAGCCGCAGCACTTCCGCTTCGCACCACCTTTCGCCAGTCTGATTCATCAGGGCCTGCGCGGTCTTGAGGTGGTTCAGACCTCGCTCGGGCTGATCCAGATGGAGACAGGTCTGGGCCAGCAGCGTGGCGTACAGCGGGCGGTAGACCACGCCCATGCCTTCGAAGTCGATGAACAAGGCTTCGGCTGTGGCGAGATGCTGGGCGTTTGGGTCGATCAGGCAGCGGCCCAGGCTTTGCAGCAGTTTGCCGCCGATCAACCACATCTCGAACCGGTGCTCCTGGCCGATGGCTTCCAGGCGGCTTCCGTTGGCAAGCAGCACAGCGGGTTCGCGTTCCAGAACACCGGCCAGCAAGGCCTGGTGGTAGGTGATGAAGGCGGTCGTGCTGATGTGGTTGACGAGCCGGGCGTGGGCCAGCGCTTCACGCTGCTGGCTGTGCGCCAGTGCCACATCGCCCAGGCACCAGCGCGCCAGGCTGCTGTAGCCCAACGCGGTGACCTTGCCGTCCAGGCCGACAGCCTGCGTCAGATCGGCCTGTGCGGCTTGCTCGTACAGGGCGATGCTCTCCTCGAAGGTCTGCGTGGCCTGCCGGAAGTCGCCCGCCGTGAACAGCGTGGCTGCAACGGCACGCAGGCCCGTCATGCGCACGAGGTTCGTCGGGTCGTGCAGGCTGCGGGCCAGCATGTCGCGTGCCAAATTTTCGCTTTGCTGCCGGTGGGACGTGACGAAGGTGTAGACCCAGTGGTTGTAGAGCATGGGCAGGATGCGGCGGGGGTCCTTCAGGTCGTCGGCCACCGAGAGCGCGCGGACCGTCATCTTGGCTACGTCGTCAGCCGCAAATCCTTTGAGCGCCCGCAAGGGAGCCACGAGGGCCAGCAGCACATCCAGCTCGCGTTCGCGGCGCTGCGGCGCGGGCAGCTGTTCAACCAGACGCAGGGCCTGAGTGAAGTGCTCGATGGCTTCGGCATCAGCCGATCGCTGCTTCGCGGCTTCTCCGGCTTTGCACCACTGCTCGATGGCGGGCAGGTGCAGCTGAGCCAGGCTCAGGTGACGTGCCAGCACCTCCGGCGCCGGTGGGTCGGTGGCTGCTGCCAGGATCTCGGCGATGCGCTGGTGAATGGGTTGGCGCTCCGACAGCAGCAGGCTGTTGTAGGCCGCATCGCGTACCAGCGCGTGCCGGAACCGGTAGCTGACAAACGGCGCTTGCCCGTCGCCGACGATCAGGTCGCTGTGTGCAATGCCGTCCACCTGTTCGCGCAGGAGGGCCACCGCTGTACCAGTCACCTGCGCCAGGAGGTCGAGCGAGAAGCCGCGCCCGATACACGCCGCCATCTGAGCCACAGGTTTCAGCGGGCCGAGCATGTCGACACGGGCCATGAGGATGCTTTCCAGACCGCGCGGCACCGCTGCATGGTCGATGCTCGCGCCCAGCCTCATGCCGCGTTCAGCCTCGACGATGGCTCCCGACTCGCTGAGCGAGCGAACCAGTTCTTCCACAAACAGGGGCACGCCATCCGCGCGCTCAGCGACCATGTCCAGCAGCTGGGTCGAGATCTGTTGCGCACCCAGCACCTGCTTCATCAGGGCGTCAGCGTGGGTGCGGTCCAGACGTGGCAGTGCGATATCGGTGCGCGAGGACATGCGCCCGAAGTCGTGCTTGAACTCGGGGCGTGCGGTCGCGAGCAACAACAGCGGCTGCGCTTCAGCCCTCGCCAGGAGGCGCTGAAACAGCTCCAGCGTGGTCGGGTCGCACCAGTGCAGATCCTCAGCCACGAGCAGCAGGGGTTGGGCGGCGGCCATGGCTTTCAACAGACCACTCAAGGCCGACAGCGTTTGCAGCCGCCGCTGGAGCGGATCACCGGCCGGCGCGCTGCCATGCGGATCCAGGAGATCGGCCAGGGCATCCAGGTCGGGAAACCCAGTGGGCAGGCAGCCCTGCAGCTTGCGCGCAATGGCCTGTCGGCGGTCGCCCGGAGCCAGTCCGGCCAGCTGGGCCAGCCAGTCGATCACCGGCTGCAGCGGTGTGCCGGTGGCGTTGGGTGAACACTGGAGCTGCACCAGGCGGTGGCTGTGTCTGGACATGCGCACAGCTGCCTCGGCCAGCAGGCGCGACTTGCCAATGCCGGGCTCACCGGCGATGAGCACCAGTTGCGGCAGACCCGCCAGGGCGGCCTCCCAGCGGTTCAGCAGCAAGTTGAGCTCGCTGCTGCGTCCCAGAAAAACGGTGTCTCGACCGGCGCTGCCAGCGCCCGACCGCCGCGCCTCGAAGCGGCTGCGTACAAGTGCTACGCCGTCAACGCGGTAGACCATCACGGGTTCTTGGATACCGGTCACCGGCATCGCGGCAGGCGCGCCGATCTGGAACAGCCCGCGCACGAGGTCATGCGTCGGGCTGTCGATGACCACGGTGTCGGGGTCGGCCAGGGTCTGCAGACGCGAGGCCAGGTGCACGGCGTGTCCGATGGCCAAGATCTCCGCCACACCGGCCTGCGCGCCAAACTCGTTCAGCACCACGGTGCCGGTGGCAATGCCGATGCGCACGTGCAGCGCCGGCCCGGTTTCGGACGGCAGGGCCGCCATGGCGTCAAGCAGTGACAAGGCCGCCAGCACGGCCCGTTCGGCATCGTTCTCGCGCGCTTCGGGATAGCCGAAGTAGATCAAGGCCCCGTCGCCGAGGTGTTGCGCGATGTGTCCCAAATGCTGCGCGGCGGCCTGATCGACCAGTCGCCAGTACTGCAGCATGAGGCTGCGCGTCGCTTCGGGGTCGAGTGTGGAGGTGAGCTGGACCGAACCCACGAGGTCGCAGAACATCACCGTCACAGGCCGGCGCTCGCTGGCCAGGGTCTTGCCAGGGCTGGCCGGCACGGGTACCGGAATGGCCGGGGCATCCTGGGCCACTGCCTTGAGCAGCCGAAGCCGCGGACCCAAGGGCAGCCCCAGCTCCTTGAGGTGGTCTTCGCCGAGCTCGGTGAGTTGGTCGATGCCGATCTCGTGCGCCTCGAAGACAGCGGCGTATTTGTCCAGCCCATGCCGGGCCAGCCAGCTCGCGATATCGGCGGGCGGTTCAGGACTCACCGACGGTCTCCCTGACGCTGCTGCGGAGCACGCATCTTTACCGAATCGCAGGTGCCCGGGAAGTCGCGTGTTCCCGGCAGGCAGGAGGCCCAGCGGCGCAGGGCACACCTCGGCGTGCAGCCCTCGAGGCGGTGGAGCCACGCAGCACGGCTTGTGAATCGGCAGCGCGCCGTGTCGGCGCCACGCTGTGGCAGCCAGGGTGTCACCCAAAGGTCGATTGACGGGCGAGCGCGCTGTGGGGATCATCGGTGAACGTCGGCAGGCATGCGCCGCGGTGGTGCCGCCTTGCCCCATTTCGTTGGGATCTCGAACATGACATCGAACGACGGGCGACCGGCCCGATCGCCGGCGGCCTGGACGCACCTGCGCCGCTGGGCCCGTCGGACCGCCTGGGGCCGCTGGGGCACCATCGGCGTGCTGGCCTGTGCGATGGCCGGTTGCGGGCTCGATCCGTCCACCACGGCGCGACTGGAGCGTGCGCAGGCACGTCTGGCGGCGCTGGCGGACCATCTGCTGGGCCAGGCCGCGTCGATACCCGGGCTGGGGCGCGCGATGGCTGCATCGCCGGCCACCCGGCCGGGCGTGGAGGGCCCGCCGGTACCCCCCGGCCCCGCGGATCGCTTCTACGCGCCCTCGTTCCGTCTGCCGCCGCTGCGCGTCGACCCGGTTCCCGTGGCCGCGAAGGCGCCGCCGAAGTCGCCCGGGATCGAGACACCCAGCTACGTGGACCCGATCTCCGGCGTACGGGTCTACCGTGTCACCGAAG
The DNA here is from genome assembly GCA_963205115.1 of Pseudomonadota bacterium. Taxonomy (GTDB): domain Bacteria; phylum Pseudomonadota; class Gammaproteobacteria; order Burkholderiales; family Burkholderiaceae_C; genus Rubrivivax. Next base: position 6,551 of record CAUJHV010000063.1, read on the forward strand.
CGCCGGACGTCCCAGGCACCACGCATGTGCGGCACGAGTACAGCCGGCGCCAGGCCTTCAATGCCGACAACTCGCGCTTTCTGGCGATGGCCAGCAACGGCTACTGGATGCTCTACGACGGCAATGGCTTCCACGTCCTGCGCCGCGCGGGCCTGTCCGGGGCGTTGCGGGGCATGGCCGGCGATTGCGAGCCGTTGTGGCACCCGACCGATCCGCGCAAACTCTGGTACACCAGCAACAACGGCGGCCTGGTGTGGTGGGAGAAGGACGTGGAGACCGACACCGACACGGTGCTGGTGGACTTCCGCGGCCGCCTGCCCTGGCCGCAGGCGCGCAGCGTATGGACCAAGGGTGAGGGCAGCGCCTCCGCCGATGGGCGCTACCTGGCCTTCATGGCGACAACCTACGAGGAATCGACCCAGAAGAACGTGGTCCACGGCCTGCTGACCTACGACCGCGTGGCGGACAAGATCCTGGGCACGCTGGACGCCTCGGCTTTCGGAGGTGCCTTCCCGGATCACATCGGCATCTCGCCCAGCGGCCGCTTCGCCGTGCCGTGCTGGGCCTACCGCCCGGACCTCGGCACGCGGGCTTACACGGCCGACTTCGGCAGCTTTCGCCAGATACATGCCGATTGCGAACACAGCGACATGGCGCTCGGCGCCGAGGGGCAGGACTACTACGTCGCGGCCAGCTACAAGGATGGCGTGGTGTATGCCAAGGACCTCGCGACGGGGGCCGGCTTCACCCTGATGCGCCTGTACCCCCGCAAGGGTGCGGCGATCGGCGCCGCGCACTTCTCGGGCCAGGCTTTCGCGCGCAAGGGCTGGGTGCTGATGAGCACCTACGGCGACTCGGCGGACCACGGGCAGACCAAGCCCGATCCCGTGCCCGGGCCCACCCAGCGCAAGCTGATGCTGCTGGAGCTCAAGCCCAACGGTCGCCAGTTCAGCGTGGCCCACACCATGGCCGGCGCGCGTTACGGTGGCTATGCCGGCGAGCACCAGGCGACCATCAGCCGCGACGGCAGCCGCATCCTCTTCGCGACGAACTTCGACGACGGGGGGCCGCCCAGCAGCTACCTGGTGTTGCTGCCGAGCTGGGCCTTCCGCTGATCCCGTTGCCGACGGCCGAGGACCATCGACTCAGGAGCGCCGGCCATGGACAGGGCCTGGGACGTCGTCCGCCTCAGGGGCGCTCGACCTTGGTCGCGACAAACAGCGCCATGTGCCCGGTGCTGCGTGACAAGCCCGGCAGGCGGTTGACCAAGCCTTGCAGCCGCGGCCCGACGAGCGGCAGGCGTTCGAGCGAGCGCACCGCGGGCAGGTCCTCGCAAAGGCTTTCCCAGGCGGCGTAGCCATAACGCGCGACCAGGCGGAAGCCCTGCGCCTGCAGGATCGCGGCGAACTCTTCCGGCCGGAAGGCGTACTGGTAGAAATCCAGGCGCTCCGTCGGCGTATCCGGGCGGCGGTAGCGCAAGCGGCGCAGCCAGTGGTAGTGCGGAACCGACATCAGCAGCGTGCCCTGCGGCTCGAGGATGCGCCAGGCTTCGCGAACGAAGGGTTCGGGGCCGTCGCGCCGGTGCTCGGCCACGCCCAGCGAGACGACCGCGCGATAACTGCCGTCGGGCACCTCGAGCGCCGTGGCGTCGCCGGCGCGGATCGGGATGTCGGGCCGGAAGCGGTTGACGCGGCCGACCAGATCGGCGGCCCATTCGACGCCTTCCGTCTCGTAGCCGCGGACCTGCATCGCACGCAGCACCTGGCCAGGCCCGCAGCCGGCCTCGAGGATCTTGCCCTGGCGCGGCAGGTGGCGACGGAAGGGCGTCTCGAGCCACTGCAGATAGCCCTGGTCGGCCAGTGCGAACGTGCGCTCGTCGAGCGCGCCCCAGTGCTCCTCCCAGAACGAGCGTGTGGCGGACGAGGCGTCCGAATAGACCAGGCGTCCTGCCTGCGGATATTTGATGCGCATGTGCGCTCCCTTCGACCTTTTGGTGCCCGCTGACGCCGTGTGGGCCAGGGCGTGAGTAATAAAGCGTAACACGCGATTGGTCCGACGAGGCGGCGTGGACGGGCATCGATCTGAGCCATGCCCACCGGGGCGAGGGTGTAGCGGCCTGGTACTGCTGGCGAGCCGAGAGCCCCGGGCTGCGTCCGGTGATCGACGGGCTCACGGGTGTCCCTTCGGGCTGCGCCCAGGCACCGCAGACAATGCACCGATGAAAACACCGGCCCGCCTGCAAGTGCTGATCGACGAAGGTCTGGTCGACAGCGTCTTGCGGCAGCTCAAGAGCGGCAAGGAGGCCGAGGTGTTCGTGGTGCGCTGCGGCGATGAAACGCGTGCCGCCAAGGTCTACAAGGCCGCCACGCACCGCAGCTTTCGCCAGGCGGTGGACTACACCGAAAACCGCAAGGTGAAGAACAGCCGCCAGGCGCGTGCCATGGCAAAGGGCACCCGCTACGGGCGCGAGCAGCAGGAAGCCGCCTGGCAGAGCGCCGAGGTGGACGCGCTGTTCCGCCTGGCTGCGGCCGGCGTGCGCGTGCCCACGCCCTTCCACTTTTTCGAAGGCGTGCTGCTGATGGAGCTGGTGGCCGACGCCGATGGCCACGCGGCCCCGCGGCTGAACGATGTGCCCTACACGCCCGAAGCTGCCCGCGCGCATCACGCGCTGCTGCTGCGCGAGGTGGTGCGCATGCTGTGCGCCGGCGTCGTGCATGGCGACCTGTCGGAGTTCAACATCCTGCTGGCCCAGGACGGCCCCGTCATCATCGACCTGCCGCAGGCGGTGGACGCCGCCGGCAACAACCACGCCCCTCGCATGCTGATGCGCGACGTGGACAACCTGCGCGGCTTCTTCGGCCAGCACGCACCGGAGCTGGGCGGTACGCGCTACGGCCCCGAGATCTGGGACCTGTACGCCGCGGGCCGCCTGAGCCCGGAGACCCCGCTGACGGGCCGCTACGAACCCCGTCCGGGCGCCGTGGACCTGAGCGCGGTGCTGCGCGAGATCGAAGACGCCCGGCTCGAAGCCGACGAGCGCGACCGGCGCAGGGGCGCCGCGTCTTGAAGACCCCACCGACCCCGACCGCCACCCCAGAGGACATCGCACCCCGGCACCGGGCCGTATGGCTGGCCTGGCGCCGCACGATCGACGCTGGAGCTCCCAGCCGCTCTGAAGCACGTACACGCCGAGCAGGCAGTTAAGTTCGGCGTCCAGGCGTGTGCTCGGCGTGACGTCCCGTGCAGCCGTTGTCGCCAGGGGCACGGCCAGCGCCACGGCCACCAGCGCGTGGCGCCAGCAGCCTGCCGGGGTTTGGGTTGCAAGCGATCGGCAGGTCAGTCTCCGTAGAGTGCGGCCACGCGCGCTGCCTCGTCCGCCACCGCGCGGCGCAGTTCGTCCGGGGCGCAGACCTCGAGATCCGTGCCCAGCCGCAGCAGCTGGCGTGCCGCCTGGGCGGGTGCTTCCAGCATCAGTTCGGCCTCCACCCAGCCGGGCCGCCCCACGGCCGGGCGCTGCGTCGCCATCGCCTGCTCGGCCAGCATCGGGCTGACCGCGCGCAGGATGCGCAAGCCCTCGTCCGACAGGCGCACGGTGGCTCGCCCAGCCCCGAGCCGCGCCTCGAACTGCGCCACCGAGTGTGGCCACCAGGCCGACAGCGAGAAGCCGGCCGGCCGATGCACCGGCGCATCGAGCACCAGAAGCCGCAGGATCGACGACACCCTGAACGTGCGCGGCCGCCCGGCCGACGCCGCCACCAGGTACCACAGCCCGCCTTTCAGGACGAGGCCCAGCGGCGCCAGCTCGCGATCGTGCTCGCCGTCCCATGCGGCATAGCGGACGAGCACACGACGGTCCTGCCACAGCGCCGCAGCCAGCGTGGGCAGATGGTCCAGTGCCTCGCTGCGGTGGTACCAGGGCACCGGGTCGAGATGAAAGCGCTCGGCGATGTGCCGGGCGTTGGCTGCAGCGTCGGCGGGCAGGCTGCTCAGCAGCTTGAGCTGCGCCGCGGCAGCCTGTTGGCCCAGGCCCAGATCCTGCGCCGCGTCGAGCAACCCGGCCAGTGGCACCGACCGTGCCTCGTCGGCCGTGAGCCCGGTCAGGCGCGTGCGCCAACCCGCCAGCAGCGCGATGCCGCCGCCGCGCCCGCGCTCCGCATACACCGGCACGCCGGCCGCGCTGAGTGCATCCACGTCGCGGTACACGGTGCGCACCGAGACCTCGAACTCGCGCGCCAAAACGGCGGCCGGGATGCGGCCGCGAAGCTGCAGGTGCATCGTCAGGGCCAGCAGGCGGCTCGATCGCATGAAGACCGAGCCTAGCCGCCAAACCTGACACGGGATGGCAACTTGGCGCGCGAGCATGGCGCCTTCATGCACCGCCGTCACGTCCTTGCCACCCCCATGCTCACCTCGCTGCCGTCACCGGCGCCGGCCCGCACGCCGCCGCTGTCCCTGTTCGAACTGCGCAGCTACCGCACGCGACGCGGGCGCCGCGAGGAGCTGATCTCGATGTTCGAGGCACACTTCCTGGATGCCTACGAGGCGGCCGGCGCCACGATCGTCGCCACCTTTCGCCACCGTGCCGATGCCGACCGCTGGGTCTGGATCCGTGCCTTCACCGACGCGGCTTCGCGCGAGAGCGCGCTGCACAGCTTCTACGGCGGCGCGACCTGGAAGCGGCTGGCCAACGCGTGCAACGCGACCATTGCCGACGTCAGCGACGCCTGGCTGCTGCAGCCGCTCGACGCCGCGGGCCTGCAGTGGCCGCCCGCGATGCCGGACGCCGGCGCCGGGGCCACGCCGCCATCGCCGTGGACGGCTGTGCTGCTGCCCACGGCGGCGGGCGATGAGGCAACCGCCGCGGCACGCTGGCGCGCAGCCGATCCGGCGTCACTGCCGCTGGTGACGGCCGATGGCATTCCGCCGCATCCGCAGCGGCGGCTGCGCGCCGGTCACTGGATGGTGGCGTTCGTGCGCGGCGCGGCGCCCGTGCACGTGCCGGCAGACGCGGACGCGCTGCGCCTGGGCGACGCCGCGATCTGGCCGCTCGACCCGACCCCGCGTTCGGCGCTTCGATGACTCCACCTTCGAAGGGTACGACCATGCCCATGAAACGCCGCATCGTCCTGCAGTCAGGCGCCGCCGCTGCGCTGGCCCTACGCGCAGCCCGCACCGCCGGCGCCGAGCCCGTGCCCGACGCCGACCCTGTGCCCGCGATCCCGGAGCAGCCCACTGCGGGTCGGCCGGGCGACTTCGAGTTCCTCGCGGGCCGATGGCGCATCGAGAACTGGAAGCGCCGCGCCGACCAGGCCGGCTGGGACCGCTTTCCCGGCGAGGCCACCTGTTGGAGCATCCTCGGCGGCGTGGGCAGCGTCGAGGAGCTGCGGATTCCGGTGCGTGGCTTCAGCGGCATGGGTCTGCGGCTGCTTGACGTCGAGGCCGGGCGCTGGAACGACCACTGGGTCAACGCGAAGAGCGGCAAGCTGGGGCCCGCCGGCCAGCCGGGCAGCTTCGAGAACGGCGTCGGGATCTTCTGGTCCGATGACATGGCTGACGGCCGCACCACGCGCTACGCCGGCATCTGGGACCGCATCGAACGCCGCGCGTGCCGCTGGCGGCAGGTGTGGTCCACCGACGGCGGCCGCACCTGGTCGCACGACTGGGTGATGCACTGGCGCCGGGTGTGAGCGGGGCGATGGGCTGCGGTGAGGCATGGGGCCGGCTTCGGCCACCGGGCGCGCGCTGCCGGGTACAGCCGGGCCGATCGTCGCGCACAAAAGCCTGCATACCGGGTTGAACGTCGGCAGGTGTAGCGCGACCGTCGCGCCGGCTCACCGGGAATGACGTGCACGACTGGGTGCGCAGCCAGCCCGCCGCGCGACCTCCCCAAGGTCAGGATTGCGGCGGCAAGACCAGAGCAGTCAACGTCCATTCAGGGTCGGCAACGACCCGTGGCGTCGAATGGGAGCAGTCGCTGGCAGGCACGCGGCCAGTCCGCCATGATCGACGGGGCATCTGCCGGCCGGCACGACCACGGCACTCCATACAGCCGCCTGTCATGCCCGCACCGGTTGCAGGACCCATGGCAGCTCGATGCCAGACAGTGTGAGTTCGTCCGGGGGCCGCCACCGGCCGCTGGCGCTGCAAGACGGACACCCGAGCGGACGAGGCCGGCGACAGTCGATGGGAAGCCGACATCCACGGCATGGGCCTGCCGCTCATCCCGCCTTGTCCAACGGCCGCCCGGCCGCGTGGTGCGCCAGGATGTACCCGAAGGTCATGGCCGGCCCGAGCGTGATGCCGCCGCTGGGGTAGTGGCCGCCCCTCTCGCTGGCCATGTCGTTGCCGGCCACGTACAGGCCGTCGATCGGCTCGCCGCGGGCATCGAGCGCACGCGCGTGTGCATCGGTCTTCACGCCCGCAAAGGTGCCCAGGCTGCCGGGCACGATGCGCACGGCATAGAAGGGCGCTTGCACGATGGGCGCGACGCAGCGGTTGGGGCCGCTGTGCTCCGCGTCGCCCTGCATGCGGTCGTAGGCGGTCTCGCCGCGGCCGAAGTCGGGATCGTGGCCTTGGGCGGCGGCGGCGTTGGTGCGGGCCAGCGTGCGCGCGAGGCCGGCGGGGTCGATGCCGCATTGGTGGGCCAGGGCTTCGGGCGTGCCGGCGCGCTGCAGATAACCGTTGGCCAGCAGCTCGCGCAGCGGAAACGGCCAGGGTTTGGCGAAGCCCAGGCCGTAGCGGCGCTGGAAGCGGTGGTCGGCGATCAGCCAGGCCTGCACGGGCTGCCCGGGTGGGGTGCGGGCGAACAGCGCGCGCATGAAGCTGTGGTAGTTGCCGGCTTCGTCGACGAAGCGTTCGCCGCGGGCATCGACGGCGATCAGGCCCGGCTTGCCTCGCTCGACCAGGTGCGGAAAGTGGGCGAAGCGGCCGTCGGCGCGTGGCACGCGCGACACCGGGGCCCAGGCGCCGGCGTCGGCCAGCGTGGTGTCCAGTGCGGCGCCGATGTGCTCGGCCAGGCGCAGGCCGTCGCCGGTGTTGGACGCGGGCGCGGCCGAGTGGTGGCTGCCGCCTTGGGCGACATGCGGGAAGAGTTGCGCTTGCCGCGTGGCATCGCCTGGAAAACCGCCGCAGGCCAGGACCACGCCGCGGCGGGCGCTGATGCGCTGCGTGCCGTGCGGGCCCTGCACGAGCGCGCCGGTGACGCGGCCAGACGACGCCTTCTCACGCAGCAACTCGCGCGCCGCTTGCCCGGCCAGCAGGCGCACGCCAAGCGCCTGCGCGGATGCGAGCAGCGCGGCCACCAGCGCGTTGCCGCCCATGCGCAGCCGGCCCTGTCCGTGTGTCAAATGGTCCAGGCCATGGCGCAGCACACGCCCCGCCACATAACGAAAAGAATCAGCCGCACGGTTGGCGCGCTGGAAGTGGCGCAGGTCCGATCCGATGCTCATGCCCAGGAAGGACAGGATGTCGCGCGGCGGCCGCAGCGCGTGCATCAGCGTGCCCAGCCGCGCCGCGTCGAAGGGTGCGGCGCAGACCGAGCGGCCACCTTCGCGCGCACCCTCGGCGCGGCCGTGGAAATCCGGGATGGTGTTGCCGTCGATGAAGCGAAGCGCGGTGTGTGCCTGGTGGAAGGCCACCATCGCCGGGCCGTGCGCGAGAAAGGATTCCAGTCGATCCTGCGCGGCGTCGCAGGCCGCGCCGCCCAGGGTGGCGCGCAGGTAGTGGCGCGGGCCGTCGAGATCCTCCTGGATGCCCGCGGCCACGGCCAGCGGGTTGCGCGGGATCCACATCCAGCCGCCGGACCAGGCCGTGGTGCCGCCGAACAGCGGTTCTTTCTCGACCACCGTCACTTGCAGGCCCAGGTGTGCCGCGGTGACGGCGGCGCTGAGCGCGCCGGCGCCGGAGCCGATCACGAGCAGATCAACCGTCTCCTCGTGATCGCCGCCCTGGCTCATCCTGATTGCTGCGCCGCTGCTCAGGCGCGGCGTGCGCGCACCACGGTCGACTCTGCGTTCAGGGCTTGCGTGGCCGCTGCCGGTGCTGCTGCGCGCGCCGTTGGCGGCGCATAGGCACGGTCGAAGAGCGGCGATGCCCCGCTGGCACCGGCCACTTCCGCAGCTGCGGCCTGCAGTTCGGGCAGCAACTCGAGCATGCGGGTCTCGGTCAGGCGCACGGAGGGCCCGGAGATGACGACCACGCCCACCGTGCCCCTGCCAGCGGCCGTCACCGGCACGGCCAGTGCCGAGATGCCGGGGCGGTAGGTCTCCACCGTCATCGCGTAGCCTTGTTTGCGCGTCTGGCGCAGCGCGCGCAGCACGGCCGTGGGCGAGGTGGGTGCCTGCGGCCCGTACTGGCCGGGGCGTGCATAGCCTTCGCGCGCCACGAGTTCCAGCGCGTCCTCGTCGGGCAGCGTGGACAGCCAGGCTTGGCCGCTGGAGGTGCAGGACAGGTGGGCGTCGATGCCCGCGTCGGGGTCGTAGCGCAGGCCGCTGGTGGCGCCTTGTGCGGTGATGACCCAGGTGAGGTGGTCGATGTCCACCACGCCCAGGCGCACGAGTTCGCCGCTGGCGGCCGCCAGGCGGTCCACGATGGGTTGGCAGAGGTCCGTGACGCCGGTGAGCTTCAGGTGCGTGAGACCCAGCGTGACGAGCTTGGTCGTCAGCATGTAGTCGCCGCGTTCGCGCGATTGGCGCACGTAGCCGTATTCGGCCAGCTCGCCCAGCAGGCGGTGGGCGGCGCTGCGCGGCATGGACAGTTCGTCGGCCAGCGTGGCCAGGGGCAGGCCGCGCACGTCGACCGACAGGCGTTCGAGCAGAGCCAGGCTGCGTTGCAGGACGCTCACGGGATGCTCCTGCGCATATGGCGCGGCGGGGTGATGTCAGGCAAGCGGCGGCGTGCGGTCACGCGGTTCCTCCAGCATGCAAGGGGGTCAGGTGGACGAGCTGGCCACTGGCGGCTGAATCCAGCACGGCGCGTGTGGCCTGCAAGGTGCGCAGTCCGTCCAGGCCCGAGCAGCGTGGCGCTTCGCGGCCTTCGGCCACCGCGCGCAGGTGGCGCAGCTGTTCGCTGTAGGTGTCCACCGCATGCAGCGCGGTGCGCTCGCAACTCAGTGGCTCGTGCCAGCCGGCACGGCCTGCGTAGCGCCAGCGTTGCAGGCCGGGCAGGGTGAAGGCGCCGGCCGTGCCGCTGATGAAGCTGCTGTCCGCCGCCTGCTGTGGGTAGTGCGCGGCTTCGCCAGCGCCCAGGTCCCAGTTCCAGGGCGAGACGGCGCAGTCGGAGACGATCAGCGAGCCCAGCGCGCCGTTGGCGAAGCGCAGCGTGATGGCCGCGGTGTCCTCGTTGGCGAAGCCGCGGCCTTCGTTCGATGCCATGGCCTGCACCTGCGTGATCTCGCCCAGCAGGTGGCGCAGCACGTCCACGTCGTGGATCAGGTTGACCAGCACCGGGCCGGCGCCGGGCGCGCGGCGCCACTCGGGCTCGAAGTAGCTGTCGGGCTTGAGCCAGGTGGCCATCACGCAGGCGCTGACCGGCCGGCCCAGCAGGCCTTCGTCGATCCAGCGACGCGCCTGGCGCACGATGGGGTTGTGGCGGCGGTGGTGCCCCACGAGCAGCGGCACGCCGCGCGCAGCGGCCAGGTCCACCAGGCGCTGCGCGTCCTCGACCCGGTCGGCGATGGGCTTTTCCACCAGCACGGGCAGTCCACGTTCGACGAGGCGGCTGGCGATGTCCACGTGCGTGCGGTTGGGCGTGGCGACGATGGCCGCGCGTGCGTCGCGTCCGGCGGCGGCATCGAGTGCGGCCTCCAACTCGGCAAACCAGGGGCGGTCCAGCGACTCGGCCAGGCGCCGGCCGGCTTCGGTGGGGTCGACGACGGCGCACAGGTCGACATCGGCATGCACCACCGCGCGGCGCGCGTGCATGCTGCCGATGGCGCCTGCGCCGACCAGCAGCACGGGCAGACGGGCGGCAGCCGGGGCGGCGTTCATCGCCGGCCTCCGCTGCAGCTGAGGCAGCGGGCCTCCGCCTGATCGACCGTGCCCGATCGGATCACGTGGCCCGCCAGCCCGTGCGGCACCGCCGGCTTCGGGTCGCGGCCCGGGCCGCGGGTGGTCGCCGCCGCGTGTCTCATGTGCGTGCGCCCGCGGCACCCTGCGCGTCGGGATGCGCGTGCGCGCCGCCCAGGAACAGGCGTTCGATGTGCGGGTCGTTCAGCAGTTCGTCGGCCGGCTTGTGCAGCACCGTGCGCCCGGATTCCAGCGCGATGGCCTCGTCGGCCATCTTCAGCGCGGACTTCACGTTCTGCTCGACCATCAGCACCGTGGTGCCCTGGTCGGCCAGGCGGCGCAGCAGCCGGAAGACATCCAGCACCACCAGCGGCGACAGGCCGATCGAGGGTTCGTCGATCAGGATCACCTTGGGGCGCAGCAGCAGGGCGCGGCCCACTTCGAGCTGCTTTTGCTCGCCGCCCGACAGCGAGGCCGCTGCGCTGTGCAGCCGCTCCTTCACGCGCGGGAACAGGTCCAGCACCTCGGGGATGCGCTCGTGCGTGGTCTTCATGCCCAGCGTGATGCCGCCGAGCTCGAGGTTCTCGTAGACGCTGAGCTGTCCGAACAAATTGCGGCCCTGCGGCACGAAGGCCACGCCGTGCTTGACGAGAAGATCTTTCGCGCTGCTGCCGGTGATGTCTTTGCCGTCGAGCCGGATGCGGCCCTGGCGCACCTTCAGCAGCCCGAAGAGCGTCTTCAGGACGGTACTCTTGCCTGCGCCGTTAGGCCCCAGCAGCAGCGTGATCTTGCCGCGTGCCGCCTTCAGGTTCAGGTTGTTCAGGATCATGAACTCGCCGTAGCCAGCGACCACGTCGTCGAATTCGATGCACACGTCGTCTGCAGGAGAAGAGATCGTGGCCATGGCATCAATTTCCGAGGTAGGCATCGAGCACCTGCTTGTTCGCGCGGATCTCGTCCGGTGTGCCGATGGCCAGGACCGTGCCTTCGACCATCACCATCACGCGGTGGCAGAGTTCCATCACGAAGTCCATGTTGTGCTCGATGACGACAAAGCTGCCGCGGCGCGTCTGGTTCAGCTCCTTCAGCAGCGTGCTGATGCCGCCTACCAGGCTGGGGTTGACGCCGGCGCAGGGCTCGTCCAGCAGCACGAGATCGGGCTCGCTCATGAAGGCCATGGCGATGTCCACCAACTTCTGCTGCCCGTAGCTCAGCTCGCCGGCTTTTTTGTGCGCGACGTGGCCGATGCGGAACTGCTGGATCAGCGCGTCCGCCTTCGCGCCCAGTCCCGAATCGGAAGGCGCAAACATGCGGCTCCACATCGAGCCCTGGTGCTCCTGCGCGGCCACCAGCAGGTTGTCGCGTACGGTCATCTTGCCGAAGACCTGAAGCGTCTGGAAGGTGCGGCCCACGCCCTCCTGGTTCAGGGCCATGGGGCTCAGGCCGGTGATGTCCTGGCCCTTGAGCGCGATGCGGCCGGTGTCGGGCGTGATCTGGCCCAGCACGCTGTTGAACATCGTCGTCTTGCCCGAGCCGTTGGGCCCGATCACGCCGAAGATCTCGCCGGGCATGACCTCGAAGCTCACGCCGTCGACGGCCTTGATGGCGCCGTAGGACTTGCGCAGGTCGCTGACCTGCAGGACCGGCCCGCTCATGATGCCGCTCCCATGCGGGCCGCCGCGGCGGAACGTGCCGCGGACGCCTCACGCGCCTGTCGCCGTGCGCGCAGGCGGTCGGGGATGCTCAGCAGGCCATCCGGCAGCCACAGCATCAGCGCCACGACCGAGCTGCCGAAGACGAACAGGTACCAACCCTGGGCGAATCGCAGCCACTCGGGCAGCAGCACGCCCACGGCCGCACCCACCAGAGGTCCGAGGAAATAACCCGCGCCGCCGACCACGACCATCAGGTACATCATGATCGACGCGCCGATGGTGAAGGGCGCCGGCTCGATGAACTCCACCAGGCTGGCAAACAGGGCACCCGCCACACCGGCATAGACCGCGCCGATGGCGAAGCTCAGCAGCGTGTAGGCCTGGATGTTCACGCCCAGGCTCTCGGCGCGGATGGGGTTGTCGCGCAGCGCGGTGAAGGCCTTGCCCCAGGGCGAGTGCAGCAGCTTCCACATCACCGCCCCGAGCAGCAACGCCACGCCCAGCACGAAGTAGTAGTAGGCCAGCGGGCTGTTCAGGCTGATACCGAAGAGCTCCGGCCTGGCGATGTTGTTGATGCCGAAGGTGCCGCCGGTGAGCCACTCTTCGTTGCGCATCACCAGCCACACGGCGGTGTTGAAGCCCAGCGTCGCGAAGGCCAGGTAGATGGTCTGCACGCGCAGCGCCGGGAAACCCAGCGCCAGGCCGATGGTGAAGCAACCCAGCATGGCCACGGGCAGGCCGAACCAGAAGCTGAAGCCGGCTTTCATCAGGATGGCCACCGTGTAGGCGCCGATGCCGAAGAAGGCCGCGTGGCCCAGGGATTTCTGGCCGGCGTAGCCGATGGTGAGGTTCAGCCCCATGGTGGCGATGACGTAGACCAGCCAGTAGCTGAACAGGTAGACGCCGTAGCTCTTGAGCATCGGCGGCACACCCAGCAGGACCAGCGCCACCAGCGCCAGGGCGGCGAGCTTGATCGGTTTCATACCTTGCGCTCCACCTTCGTGCCCAGCAGGCCTTGCGGCTTGAACAGGATCACGGCCATGAAGATGACCAGGGCGACCGCGTCCTTGTAGGCCGGTGAGATGTAGGCCGCCGCGAGGTTCTCGCACACGCCGACGATCACGCCGCCCAGCAGCGCGCCGCGGCTGTTGTTGAAGCCGCCGATGATGGCGGCAAAGAAGGCCTTGTTGCCCAGGCCTTCGCCCATGTCGAACTTGGCCAGGTACGTGGGCGTGACCAGCAGCGCCGCGGCGCAGGCGAGCACCGCGTTGATCGCGAAGGTGTAGAAGACCATGCGCGGCACGTTGATGCCCAGCACCGTGGCGCTCTCGGTGTTCTGCGCCACGGCCTGCATGGCGCGGCCTGTGACCGTGCGTGCCAGGAAGGCCTGCGTGCCCAGCACCAGGGCCAGCGCGAAGACCAGGGTGCCGATGTCGGCCAGCGTGATGGTCACGCCGGCGATGTTGAAGATCTGGTCGCCGAAGGGCGAGGGGAAGGGATGGGCCTCGGCGCTGAAGCCGGCGCGGATGCCGTTGCGCGCCGCGATCGCCAGGCCGATGGTGGCCACGACGATGGGCATCAGCCCGTGCTTGAGCAAAGGGTCGGCGATGCCGCGCTTGAAGCCCCAGCCCAGCACGCCCACGGCCACGATGCAGGTCAGCAGGAAGGCCATCCACAGCGGTGCACCGAAGGCGCCGAACGCGATCATCACGAAGGCCGGCAGCATGACAAATTCGCCTTGCGCGAAGTTGATCGTGCCCGAGGCCTGCCACAGCAGCGTGAATCCCAGCGCCGCCAGGGCATAGATGCTGCCCGTGGCGACGCCGGAGAACAGCAGTTGAAGGAAGTCGGTCATGACCGACTCACTTCTTGCCCAGCGCCGGCAGCGTCTGCTTGACCTCCTGACGACCGTTCTTCACTTCCACCAGGAAGCTTTCGCGGTCGATGTCGCCGTTGGCGTCCATGGTCACGTCCATCAGCACGCCGGGTTCCTTGGCGGCCTTGACGTCCAGCGTGTGCAGGGCCTGCGCGACGGCCTTGCGGTCGAACTTGCCGGCCTTCTCGACCGCGGCCTTCAGCAGGTACACGCCGGTGTAGCCCTTGATGCCGTTGTGATCGGAGATGTGCTTGTAGGCCTGGTAGTAGCGGGCCTTGAACTTCAGCATCAGCGGGTTCGGGGCGTCCACCGTCAGGCCCACGTGCGCCACGGCGCCGTTGGCGGCTTCGCCGGCCAGGTCGATGACCTTCTGGCCGGTGAGCGTGGTCTCGCCGACGACGGGCTTGGCAAAGCCCTGCTTGCGCAGTTCGCGCAGCGCGCGGGCCGATTCTTCTTCGTTCGTGTAGACGAACAGCACGTCGGCGTTGCTCTGCTTGGCCTTGAGCACCGGGGCGGAGAAGTCGACCTGGCCGGAATCGGTGGAGATGTCGGCCACGACCTTCACGCCCGCGTCGCCGAGCGCCTTGGTGATGGCGTCGCGTCCGCCCTTGCCGAAGTCGTTGTTGACGAACAGCACGGCCACGGTCTTGGCCTTCAGGCCGTTGGCGATGTAGCGCGCCACCTTGGGCATCGCCGTGTCCTGCGTGAAGCTGGTGCGGAAGACCCAGGGGTTGCCCTGCTTGGTGATGGCCGAAGCCTCGCCGCCGATGAAGTTGGGCACCTCGGCGCGGCGGCTCTCGGCCATGCTGACCATGATGGAGCCGGAGAAGACGGGCCCGAAGATCGCGAAGACACCGTCGTCAACCGCCTTGGCCGTGAGGCCCTTGGCCACGCCGGGATTGCTCTGCGTGTCGGAGATGCTGTGTTCGATCTTCTTGCCCAGGATGCCGCCGGCGGCGTTGATCTCCTGGACGGCCAGTTCCACACCGTTCTTGAAGTTGGTGCCGGCGCTGGCGCCCGCGCCGGAGAGTTCGTACAGGCCCGCGATCTTGACGGTGGACTGTGCAAAGGCCGGCAGGGCCGACAGGGCCAGGGCGAGAGCGGTCAGGGCCGAAGCGGCCGAGCGGCGGGTGGTCATGCGAGTCTCCTGTGCTGTGCGCTCGGGAGCCCTCGCGCCAGGCGGCGCGGCACCCCGATCGTTCCGGGATCCGTGCCCGGCGGGTTGTGATCAGAACCGCATTCAAAAGTGGAATGCAATTCCAGAATTCGATGCTATCGTGATGGCGGCGCAGGCGTCACTCAGGGTTCACCCGGTGTTTGGCGCGAGGCACAAATCGTCCGGTTCCCTGCGCGGTTTGTGGATTGCCAAGGGCATGGTGCCCTGCCTAGCATCCGCGCCGTTGTCGCGATTACCACCACAAGGAGACCTCCCGATGATCCGCACCTCGAACGTTAGGCGTCTGGCTGCCGCGCTGCCGGCCGCCGTCTTGGCATGCGGCGCCGCGCTGTGCGGCACCGCCCAGGCCCAGGACGTCATCAAGATCGCCAATATCGTGGAGCTGTCCGGCAGCGGCGCGAGCCCCGGCACCTATTTCCGCGACGGCATCGAACTCGCGGTCAAGGAGATCAACGCCGCCGGCGGCATCCTGGGCAAGAAGATCGTCACCACGACGGCCGATACGCAGACCCAGCCCGGCGTGGCCAAGGGCCTGGCGGCCAAGGCCGTGGACGATGGCGCCTTTGCCGTCTTCGGCCCCGTGTACTCCGGCTCGATCATGGTCAGCATGGCCGAGACCCGCCGCGCCGAGACGCCCAACTTCACCGGCGGCGAGGCCGCGGCCATCACGGCCCAGGGCAACCCGTACGTGTTCCGCACGGCCTTCGGCCAGAACGTCTCGTTCCCCAAGCTGGCCAGGTACATCAACACCAAGGCCAAGACGCTGGCCGTGATCTACCAGAACAACGACTTTGGCAAGGGCGGCCGCGACACGCTGGCCAAGCTGCTGGCCGGCGGCCCCACGAACATCGTGGCCGAGATCGCCACTGACCAGGCCCAGGTCGATTTCTCTGCCGCCGTGCTGAAGGCCAAGCAGGCCAATGCGGATGCGCTGTTCGTCTACCTGACCGAAGAAGAGTCCGCGCGCTGCCTGCGTGAACTGCGCAAGCAGGGCTGGACCAAGCCCATCATCGGCGAAACCGTGCTCATCAGCCAGAAGGTGATCGAGCTGGCCGGCGACGCGGCCAATGGCGCCACCGGGCACGTCGGCCTGACCGTGGACGCGCCCAACGACGGCATCCTGAAGTTCAAGGCCAAGTTCTACCAGGCCTACAAGTACATCCCCGATCACAACGGCATCAAGGGCTACATGGGCGTCTACACGTTCAAGGCCGCCGTGGAGAAGGCCGGCAAGCTCGACCGCAAGGCCGTGGCGCAGGCGATGAAGGGCCTGGTGGTGAAGGCCGCCAAGGAGCCGGGCGTGATCGTCGATGTGTCCTTCGACGACAAGGGCGACCTGGACCGCGAGAGCTACCTGGTGGAGGTCAAGAACGGCCGCCAGGTGGTGGTGCAGACGCTGCCCGCCTTGAAGGACATGCTGGCCGCCAAGAAGTGAGCACGGATCCGGTCGCCGGCCTCAGCGGCGCCACGCGGCTGGTATTCATCGTGGGCGACCCGATCGCCCAGGTGAAATCACCGGCGGGCGTGACGGCGCTGATGCGCGAGCGCGGGGCCGATGCGGTCTGCGTGCCCGCGCACGTGAAGCCGGCGGATCTGCCCGATTTCATCTGGCTGGCCGAGCGCATGCCCAACGTGGACGGCATCCTGGTGACCGTGCCGCACAAGTTCGACGCGCTGCCGCTGTGCGACACGCTCAGCGCGCGTGCGCGCAGCATCGAAGCCGTCAACATGCTGCGCCGAAACGCCCATGGCCGCTGGCACGGCGACATGTGTGACGGCGAAGCCTTCGTGGCCGCGATGCAGGCTGGCGGTGCGGTCATGGCCGGCCGGCGCGCGCTGCTGGTGGGCGCCGGCGGCGCCGGTTCGGCCATCGCGCATGCGCTGGTGGATGCCGGTGTGCGCGAGATCGCGCTGCACGATGCCGATGCCGCGCGGCGCGAGACGCTGGCCGCCAAACTGCGGCGTTATGGGTCGGCCACCGTGAGCATCGGCAGCGACGACCCGGACGGCTTCGACCTGGTGTGCAACGCCACGCCGATGGGCATGCGCGCAGAAGACCCCTTGCCGCTGCGCGTGGACCGGCTGAGTCCGGGCGCGTGCGTGGGTGACGTGGTGACGGTGCCCGCCGTGCCGCCCTTGATCGAACAAGCCCGTGCGCGCGGGCATGTCGCCACCACCGGCAGCGACATGTTTGCGCAGGTCCGCGTGTGCATCGTGAATTTCCTTCTGCCGGCCTGAACATGCTTGAACTCAACGACGAGCAGCGCATGCTGCTGGAGACCGTGCGCCGCTTCATCCGTGAAGAGTGCCGGCCGCTGGAAGACGCGCTGGAAGCCAGCGGCGAGCTGCCCGAGGCCCAGGCGCGTGCGTTGCACGAAAAGGCCCGTGCGCTGGGCCTGTATGCGATGAACATGCCGGTCGAGCTGGGCGGCGGCGGCCTGAGCGTGACCGACCGCATCCTGTGCGAGGAGCAGTTCGGCCACACCACGGACATCCTGATCCGCCGTGCCTTCGGCAATGTCTACGAGCCGCTGCTGCATTGCCGTGGCGAACAGATCGAGCGCTGGCTCAAGCCCGCCGTGGCCGGCACGCGCACCTGCGCCATCGCCATCACCGAACCGGGCGCGGGCTCGGATGCGCAGGGTATCCAGACGCATGCCAAGCGCGCGGACGACGGCAGCTGGGTGCTCAACGGCGCCAAGCACTTCATCAGCGACGGGGTCTGGAGCGACTTCTTCCTGGTCTCCGCGAAGACCGGGGACAAGCACATCTCGATGTTCATGGTCGACAAAGGCTTGCCGGGCTTTTCGCTCGGCAAGGACCAGAAGATGATGGGCTTGCGCGGCACGCCGCACCTGGAACTTTTCTTCGACAACGTCCGCCTGGAGCCCGCCGCGCTGCTGGGCGAAGAGGGGCAGGGCTTCAAGCTGGCGATGGGCGCCTTGAACGTGGTGCGCCTGGCACAAGTGGGTGCGCGTGCGGTCGGCAAGGCCAGCCACGTGCTGGAGCTGATGACGGCCTATGCCAACGAGCGCCGTCAGTTCGGCCAGAAGATCGGCGACTTCCAGATGATCCAGCAGATGCTGGCCGACAGCGTCATCGAGATCAACGCGGCGCGGCTGATGGTCATGCAGGCCGCGGGCATGCTGGACCGTGGCGAGGACGCACGCGACTGGATCGCGATGGTCAAGGTCTACGCGGCCGAGGTGCTGGGCCGCGTGGTCGACCGCGGCGTGCAGGTCTTTGGCGGCATGGGCTTCTGCAAGGAACTGCCGCTGGAGCGCTACTACCGCGATGCGCGCATCTACCGCATCTTCGACGGCACCTCCGAAATCCACCGCACGGTCATCGCCCGCAGCGCCTTGAAGAAGGGCGCGGCCTTGTGGGATCTGCACCGGTAGTCCGTTCCGCCGCGGCGATCCAGGGCGGCCGATGGGTCGGCCGGGGCCTCCCGTTCTCGACAGGCTGACGCTTCACATCATGCGCAACATCTTTCTTTCCGCCGACGAAGCGGCTGCCCGCATTCCCGACGGCGCCACCCTGGCGCTGATGGGTGGCGGCGGGGGCCTGATGGAGGCCACGGCGCTGTTCCAGGCGATCGAGCGGCGCTTCCTGGCCAGCGGCCACCCGCGCGAGCTGACGGCGGTGCACGCCCTGGGCATCGGCGACAAGAAGACCCGCGGCATGAACTGCTTCGCCCATGAAGGCATGGTGCGGCGGGTCATCGGCGGCCACTGGCCGTGGAGCCCGCGCATGCAGGAATTGGCGCGCGACAACCGCATCGAGGCCTACATCCTGCCGGGTGGCGTGTCGTCGCAGCTGTTCCGCGCCATCGGCGCCGGGCAGCCGGGCCTGATCACGCACGTCGGGCTGGGCACGGTCTGCGACCCGCGGCACGGCGGCGGCCGCATGAACGAGGCAGCCAAGGACGACTTGGCCGACGTCATCACGCTGGACGGCCGCGAGTACCTGCGCTTCAAGCCTTACCGCGTGGACGTGGCGCTGGTGCGCGCGTCTGCGGCGGACGAAGACGGCAACATCAGCTTCGAGCACGAGGCCGCCAACCTGGACGCCGTGGCCATTGCGCTGGCGGCCAAGAACAGCGGCGGTCAGGTCATCGTGCAGGTGCGCGAGCGGGTGCCGCGCGGGGCGCTGAAGGCGCGCGAGGTGCGCATTCCATCGGCCTGGGTGAGTGCGGTGGTCGTCGACCCCGGGCAGCGCACCAGCTACGACATTCCGTTCGATCCGGGCCTCAGCGGTGAGCTGACAGGCGACGCGCGCGCCGCCGATGCCGCGCAGGGCGAACATCGGGAAGACGAGCCGTTCAGCGAGCGCCAGGCCATCGCGCGCCGCGCCTATGCGGAACTGCGCGAGGGCCTCGTCGTCAACTATGGCTTCGGCATTCCCGACGCGGTGGCCAAGCTCGTGGCGCGCCGGGGCGAACTGGGACGGATCTTCCAGACCATCGAACACGGCACCTACGGCGGCAGCCTGCTGGACGGCACCTTGTTCGGGTATGCGCGCAACGCGACCGCGATGCTCGACGCGCCGACGCAGTTCGACTTCTACGGCGGCGGCGGGCTGGACCTGGCCTTCCTCGGCTTCGGCGAGTTCGATGCCGAAGGCAGCGTCAACACCTCGCGGCTGGGCGGTGTGACCGTCGGCCCGGGCGGCTTCATCGACATCGCGCAGAACGCGCGGCGCGTCGTGTTCTGCGGCACCTTCGCGGCCAAGGGCGTCGAGCTCGAAACAGGTGACGGCCAGTTGCGCGTGCGGCGCCAGGGTGCCGTGCGCAAGCTCGTGCGTGCCGTCGAGCAGATCACCTTCAGCGGCCCGCAGGCACTGGCGCGCGGGCAGGAGGTGCTCTACCTGACCGAGCGCGCGGCTTTCCGGCTGACGCCGCGCGGCCTGGAGCTGTTTGAGACCGCGCCGGGTGTCGACCTGCAGCGCGACGTGCTGGACCAGATGGACTTCGTTCCGCAATTGGCCGAGCGCATCACGGTGATGGCCGCCTCGCACTTTCGTGTGGAAGACGACGGACTGGGCTCGCTGGCGCGCCGCGGCGGCTGAAAAAGGGAAAACGCCGCCGCAGGCCCTGGTGGGTCCGCAGGCGGCGCCTGGTTCCGGGCAGGCGGTGGGAAGCCGCTTGCCGGGCGGAGCGAATCAGTCGCTGCTGCTGGTCAGGCCGAGCACGGCCAGCAGGCTCTGGAAGACGTTGTACAGGCTCAGGTACACGCCCAGGGTCGCGGTGATGTAGTTGTCTTCTTCGCCGTCGCGCACGCGCTTGAGGTCATAGAGGATGAAGGCGCTGAAGATGCCGATGGCCAGCACCGACAGCGTCAGCATCAGCGCGCTGGACTGGATGAAGAAGTTCGCCAGCATCGCCACCACCAGCATGATGGCGCCGATGAACAGCCACTTGCCCATCGAGGACAGGTCGCGCTTGATCATGGTCGACAGCAGGGCCATGCCGCCGAAGATGGCCGCCGTGCCGGTGAAGGCCGTCATCACCAGGCCGGTGCCGTTGTTCATGCCTAGCACCACCGCCAGCATGCGCGACAGCATCAGGCCCATGAAGAAGGTGAAGCCCAGCAGCAGCGGCACGCCGGCCGCCGAGTTCTTTTTCTTCTCGATGGCGAAGATGAAGCCGTAGGCGCCGACCATGAAGACGATCAGGCCGATGCCCGGCGTCAGCACATTGTTGAAGCCGCTCACCAGGCCGATCCAGGCGCCCAGCACCGTCGGGATCATCGACAGCGCGAGCAGCCAGTAGGTATTGCGCAGCACGCGGTTGCGCTGGGCGACGGCAGTGGCGCTGCCCATCACCGGGGTTGCCAAGTCGTGGTTCAGGTTCATCAGTGCTCCTCGTTGGAATACGCGCGTTCAAATGGCGGCAGTCCGCCATCGACCCGAGCCGGCAGCGCCGGCCCTCTGTGCTCAGAGTGTGCACGAGGCCGCAGGGTTCCGTCCATACGCAATCCTGAGGGTACACCCGGGCGCAAGGCCCCTCGGGTGTGCGGGCGGATGGGAGGGTCGCCCGCCGCGTTCGCCGGCTCTCAGGCCTCGGGCGGGCGGACGGTGACCTGGCTGTAGCCGCCGTCGACGTACATGATCTCGGCGCTGACACCGGCGGCCAGGTCGGACATCAGGAAGGCCGCGGCATTGCCGACGTCTTCGATCGTGACCGCGCGGCGGATGGGCGTGGTCGCGGCAAATTCGGTCAGCAGCTTGCCGAAGTCCTTGATGCCGGAGGCGGCGAGGGTCTTGATCGGGCCGGCGGAGATGCCGTTGACGCGCACGCCCTTGGCGCCCAGGCTCTGCGCGAGGTAGCGCACGCTGGATTCCAGCGCCGCCTTGGCCAGGCCCATGGTGTTGTAGTTGGGCACGTAGCGCACGGCGCCCAGGTAGCTCAGCGTCAGCAGCGCCGCGCCGGGGCGCAGCATCGGCGCGGCGGCCTTGGCCATGGCCGGGAAGCTGTAGGCCGAGATGTCCATCGCGATGCGGAAGTTCTCGCGCGACATGCCGTCGAGGAAATCCCCGCCGATGGCTTCGCGCGGGGCGAAGCCGATCGAGTGCACAAAGCCGTCGAACTGCGGCCAGGTTTCGCCCAGCTGCGCGAAGGTGCGTGCGATCTGCTCATCGCTGCCGACGTCGCAGTCGAAAGTGAGCGTGGAGTCGAATTCGGCGGCAAATTCGGTGATGCGGTCCTTGAAGCGGTCGCCGACATAACTGAATGCCAGTTCGGCGCCCTCGCGGTGGCAGGCCTTGGCGATGCCGTAGGCCATGGAACGGTTGTTCAGCACCCCGGTGATCAGGAAGCGCTTGCCGGAAAGAAAGCCCATGTGCGGTGGTCCCGGTTGATTCTTGGTGTGATTGGCGTCCGGTCCCGCGCGGGATGCGGGGCGGCCCGGTGGCGTCGGGCATTAGCACAACGCGAGCCGCGGATTTTCACATGGGCCTGCGACGAGCTCTCGGCCGCGGCCTGCGCCGTTGATCTGTCACGGCGGCGTGCCTATAATGCGAGTTTCGCTGAATTGTCGAGTGGGCGGATTCATCCAGCCCATTTTTTTTGGCCGCATCGTTTTTTCGCTTTTAACCACGGGGTAACTCCAGGGCATGGGTCTGACGTCTGGCTGGCACGCATCGATCGAGCGCACGGTCACCGGGTTGGGATATGACCTGGTGGATGTGGAGCGTTCGGCGCGCGGCCTTCTGCGCGTCTACATCGACCGCCTGCCGGGCCATGTCTACCCGGAAGCGCAAGGCGCGGGCGAACACGTGACGGTGGACGATTGCGAGGCCGTGACGCGGCAGCTGCTGTATGCGCTCGAAGTCGATGCGGTCGACTACGAGCGGCTGGAGGTCTCCTCGCCGGGCCTGGACCGGCCGCTGAAGAAACCGGCCGACTACCAGCGGTTTGCCGGGCAGGCCATCGACGTGGGTTTCAAGTTGCCGTTCCAGGGGCGCAGGCACTGGAAGGGCGTGTTGCAAGCAGGAGCCACGCCCGAAGCGTGGTGTCTGGTGTTGGAAGGTGACAAGGCTGGCAGTGAACTGGCCTTCACGTTGGAAGAGGTGCGCGAGGCTCGCCTCGTGCCGGTGATCGATTTCAAGCGGGGGCGTGGTCAAGCCAGTCCCGGCGGGCACGCCAAGCGTCCGCCGCAAGCCGCGAAGGTAGACGAAAGGTCCGAGAAGCAATGAACCGCGAATTGCTGATGTTGGTGGATGCGATTTCCCGCGAGAAATCCGTCGAGCGCGAAGTGGTTTTCGGCGCTGTGGAAGCAGCGCTGGCTTCGGCCACCAAGAAGCTGCATGGCGGCGAGGTGGACATCCGCGTGGCCATCGACCGCGAGACCGGCGAATACGAGACCTTCCGGCGCTGGCACGTCGTGCCCAACGACGCCGGCCTGCAGATCCCCGACGCCGAGATGCTGCTCTTCGAAGCCCAGGAACAGATCCCTGACATCGAAGAAGGCGACTACATCGAAGAGCCGATCGACTCCGTGCCGATCGGCCGCATCGGTGCGCAGGCCGCCAAGCAGGTCATCCTGCAGAAGATCCGCGACGCCGAGCGCGAGCAGCTGCTCAACGATTTCCTCTCGCGCGGCGAGCGGATCTTCGTGGGCACGGTCAAGCGCATGGACAAGGGCGACATCATTGTCGAGAGCGGTCGTGTCGAAGGGCGCCTCAAGCGCAGCGAGATGATCCAGAAGGAAAACCTGCGCACGGGCGACCGCGTGCGGGCCTACATCGGCGGCATCGACCCCACGCAGCGCGGCGCGCAGATCATGCTGTCGCGCAGCTCGCCGGAGTTCATGAAGGAACTCTTCGCGCAGGAAGTGCCCGAGATCGAGCAGGGCCTGCTGGAAATCAAGAGCTGCGCGCGTGATTCGGGCAGCCGTGCCAAGATTGCCGTCGTCTCGCACGACCGGCGCGTCGATCCCATCGGCACCTGCGTGGGTGTGCGCGGCTCGCGTGTCACGGCCGTGACGAACGAGCTGGCCGGCGAACGGGTGGACATCGTGCTGTGGTCCGAGGACCCGGCGCAGTTCGTGATCGGCGCGCTGGCGCCGGCCAACGTACAGTCCATCGTCGTCGACGAAGAGAAACACGCCATGGACGTGGTGGTCGACGAGGAAAACCTCGCCATCGCCATCGGCCGCGGCGGCCAGAACGTGCGCCTGGCGTCCGATCTGACCGGCTGGCGCATCAATATCATGACGGCCGAAGAGTCGCAGGCCAAGCAGGCCGGTGAAAGCGATTCGGTGCGCAAGCTCTTCGTCGACAAGCTCGACGTGGACGAAGAAGTGGCGGACATCCTGATCGCCGAAGGCTTCACCAGCCTGGAAGAAGTGGCCTATGTGCCGCTGCAGGAAATGCTCGAGATCGAATCCTTCGACGAGGACACCGTCAACGAGCTGCGCACCCGTGCCAAGGACGCGCTGCTGACGATGGAGATCGAGAAGGAAGAGAAGGTCGAGGAGGTCTCGCAGGACCTGCGCGATCTGGATGGCATGTCACCGGAACTCGTGGCCAAGCTGGCCGCCGGTGGTGTGCACACCCGTGACGACCTGGCGGACCTGGCCGTCGACGAACTGACCGAAATGTCGGGCGTCGACGAAGAGAAGGCCAAGGCCCTGATCATGAAGGCGCGTGAACACTGGTTCACGGCCTGAGCATGGACACCACAGAACCTATCGAGCCATTGCCCGAAGGCCCCGGATACCGAAGGATCGATTCCCATGGCAGTGACCACCGTCGCCCAATTTGCGGCACAGCTCAATCGCCCGACCACGGCGTTGCTGGAGCAGCTGCAGTCGGCCGGCGTCGCCAAGCAGTCGCCCGATGACTCGCTGACCGAAGGCGACAAGGAGCGTCTGCTCGAGTACCTGCGCAGCGCGCACGGCACCGCCGCGCCCGATCGCAAGAAGATCGTGCTGACGCGCAAGAGCACGAGCGAAATCAAGCAGGCCGACGCCTCCGGCAAGGCCCGCACGATCCAGGTCGAAGTCCGGAAGAAGCGCACCTTCGTCAAGCGTGACGACGCGCCGGCCGCGGCCGGCCAGGATGACGCGCCAGCCGCGCCGGCCATCGATCCAGCCGAGCAGGCCCGCCGCGAGGCCGAGGCCGCTGCACAGGCGGCGCTGATCCAGCGTCAGACCGAAGACGCTGCGGAGCGCCAGCGCCAGGCCGAAGCAGCCGCTGCGGCTGCCGCACAGGCCCAGGCACAGCGTGAAGCCGAAGAGGCCGCCGCCCGCGAGGCCGCTGCACGTGCAGCGGCCGAAGCGGCTGCTGCGCTGGCCAAGGCCGCGCAGGAAAAGGCCGCGCCTGCCGAGAAGCCGGCTGCCTCCACCGAAAAGACCGCGCAGCCTGCTGCTGCCGCGCCGGTGGAAGCCAAGGCAGAAGCCAAGCCGGAAGCCAAGGCCGAAGCGAAAGCCGAACCGAAGGCCGCCGAGGCCGAAGCCAAGCCCGAGACGCCGCCGGCTCCCGCACCCGCACCCGCGGCCGAGCCGGCCAAGCCGGGCCTTCGCGTGGTCAAGGCTGCCACGGCCGACGCCAACGCCAAGCAGGCGCAGGCCGAGTCCGACGCCCGCCGCAAGAAGGCCGAGAACGAAGCCGCCGCGATCCGCGAAATGATGTCGCGCCCGCGTAACGTGCTGACGGCCAAGAAGCCCGAAGAACCCAAGCCGGCGGATCCCGCCGGCATCAAGGGCACGATCCACAAGCCGGCAGCCAAGCCCGGCGCACCGGGCGCCACGACCACCGCGGCCAAGCCGGGCGACAAGAAGCAGGTCAAGAGCGAGAAGCTGTCCTCCAGCTGGGCCGACGACGCCGCCAAGAAGCGTGCGTTGAAGACCCGCGGTGACTCCGGTGGCGCGCGCGCCGGCTGGCGTGCGCCGCGCGGCGGCCGCCGTGGCGAGCGCGACGACGGTGCCAGTGCATTCGTGGCACCGACGGAACCGCAAATCCAGGAGGTGCACGTTCCCGAGACCATTTCCGTCGCCGACCTCGCCCACAAGATGAGCGTCAAGGCCTCCGAGGTCATCAAGCAGCTGATGAAGCTGGGTCAGATGGTCACCATCAACCAGCAGCTGGACCAGGAGACCGCGATGATCGTGGTCGAGGAAATGGGTCACAAGGCGCTGGCCGCCAAGCTGGACGATCCCGAGGCCTTCACCGAAGAAGAAACCGCGGCCCACGATGCGGCAGAAGCCCTGCCGCGCGCGCCGGTGGTCACGGTCATGGGTCACGTCGACCACGGCAAGACCTCGCTGCTGGACTACATCCGCCGTGCCCGTGTGGCGGCGGGCGAAGCCGGCGGCATCACGCAGCACATCGGCGCCTATCACGTCGAAACGCCGCGCGGCATGATCACCTTCCTGGACACCCCGGGCCACGCCGCCTTCACGGCGATGCGCGCACGCGGTGCCAAGGCCACGGACATCGTCATCCTGGTGGTGGCGGCCGACGACGGCGTCATGCCGCAGACGAAGGAAGCCATCAGCCACGCCAAGGCGGCCGGTGTGCCCATCGTCGTGGCGATGAACAAGATCGACAAGCCCGAGGCCAACGTCGAGCGCCTGAAGAGCGAGCTCGTGGCCGAGCAGGTCGTGCCGGAAGATTTCGGCGGCGATTCGCCCTTCGTGGCGGTGTCGGCCAAGACCGGCCAGGGCGTGGACCAGCTGCTGGAGCAGGTGCTGCTGCAGGCCGAAGTGCTGGAGCTCAAGGCGCCGGCGGTGGCATCCGCCAAGGGCATCGTCATCGAAGCCCGCCTGGACAAGGGCCGCGGCCCGGTGGCCACGGTGCTGGTGCAGAGCGGCACCCTGAAGAAGGGCGACGTCGTGCTGGCCGGCAGCAGCTACGGCCGCGTGCGGGCGATGCTGGACGAGGACGGCAAGCCCACCGATGAAGCGGGTCCGTCAATCCCGGTGGAAATCCAGGGCCTGACGGAAGTGCCGCAGGCTGGCGACGACTTCATGGTGCTCACCGACGAGCGGCGTGCGCGCGAAATCGCGACCTTCCGCCAGGGCAAGTACCGCGAAGTCACGCTCAACCGCCGCCAGGCCGCCAAGCTCGAGAACATGTTCGAAGGCATGGGCGAAGGCGCGGCGCAGACGCTGTCCCTCATCGTCAAGGCCGACGTGCAGGGCTCGCAGGAAGCGCTGGCGCAATCGCTGCTCAAGCTCAGCACGCCCGAGGTCAAGGTGCAGATCGTGCACGCGGCCGTCGGCGGCATCACCGAAAGCGACATCAACCTGGCCATCGCGTCGAAGGCCGTGGTCATCGGCTTCAACACGCGTGCCGATGCCGGTGCGCGCAAGCTGGCCGAAGGCAACAGCGTCGACATCCGCTACTACAACATCATCTACGACGCCGTGGATGAGGTGAAGGCGGCGATGGAAGGCATGCTGGCGCCCGAGCAGAAGGAAGAAGTCATCGGTACGGCAGAGATCCGCACCGTGTTCGTCGCCACAAAGATCGGCACGATCGCGGGTTGCATGGTCACGGCTGGCCAGGTCACGCGCAACGCACGCTTCCGCCTGCTGCGCGACCACGTGGTGATCTACACCGGCGAGCTCGAGTCGCTCAAGCGCATGAAGGACGACGTGCGCGAAGTCAAGGAAGGCTTCGAGTGCGGTATCAAGCTGAAGAACTACACCGACATCAAGGAAGGTGATCAGCTGGAATTCTTCGAAATCAAGGAGGTGGCACGCACCCTGTAGTGCGGGCTGCGCTCCACCCGAGCAAACCCCGCCGACGCAAACACGGCGGGGTTTGTCTTTGAGGGGTACCCACGATGTCACGCCACAAAAAATCCGCCACCCCCAACCGCAGCTTCCGCGTGGCCGACCAGATCCAGCGGGATGTGTCGGAACTCATCCGCGAGTTGAAGGACCCACGGGTGGGCATGGTCACGATCAATGCGGTGGACGTCACGCCGGACTACGCGCACGCCCGGATCTTCTTTTCGGTGCTGGTGGGTGACCACGCGGAAACCGAAGCGGCGCTGAACGAGGCGGCAGGTTTTCTGCGCAACGGCCTGTTCAAGCGGCTGATGATCCACACCGTGCCCACGCTGCATTTCCAGTTCGACCGCACGACCGAGCGCGCCGCCGACTTGAGCGCCCTGATCCAGCGGGCCAACGCCACACGCGCCAAGGAATGATTCCCCACGACGCCGCTTCGCGGCCTTCCCACCCCGGCAACGATGCCAGCGCCGCGGCGCCGCAGGACGTGCGGCGCCCGCCGCGCGCTGCGCGTGTCGTGCGCCGGCCGGTGCACGGCGTGCTGCTGCTGGACAAGCCGGTGGGCCTGTCCAGCCACGACGCCTTGTGGAAGGCCAAGCGGATGCTGCGTGCGGAAAAGGGCGGCCACACCGGCACGCTCGACCCGCTGGCTTCGGGCCTGCTGCCGCTGTGCTTCGGCGCGGCGACGAAGTTTTCGCAGGTCAGCTTGGATGCCGACAAGCGCTACCTGGCGACCCTGCACCTGGGCCAGACCCGCGTGGGCGGCGACCTCGAAGGCGAGATCCTGCGCGAGCGGCCGGTGGCCGTCGACCGTGCCGCCATCGACGCCGCCGTGGCGCGTTTCACCGGCGCCATCGCGCAGGTGCCGCCCATGCACAGCGCGCTCAAGCACCAGGGCAAGGCGCTGTATGAATATGCCCGCGCCGGCGTCGAGATCGAACGGCCCGCGCGGCACATCACCATCCACGCCATCGATGTGGTCGAGTGGGATGCCCACCGCCTGGTGCTGGACGTCCAGTGCAGCAAGGGCACCTACATCCGCACGCTGGCCGAAGACATCGGCGAGGCCCTGGGCTGCGGTGCGCACCTCAGCGGGCTGCGGCGCACGGCCAGCGGTCCGCTGACGCTGGCGCAGGCCGTGACGCTGGAACAATTCGAAGCCCTGGACGAGCCCGGCCGCGAGGCGCTGCTGCTGCCCGCCGATGCCCTGCTGCAGACGTGGCCCGTGGTGCGCCTGCCCGACGACGAGGCCGGGCGCTTCCTGGCCGGCCTGCGCCGGCGCGTGACGCTGGGCGACCTGTCCAACGTCCGTGTCTATGGTCCCGACGCGCGTGCCTTTCTGGGCAGCGCACATATCACGGCCGGTGAGCTGATCGCCGACCGGCTGCTGAGTCCCCTCGAAGTGCAGGCGCTTCTGGCGGCATGACGACGAGCGAAACGAACCGCCTGAACGAGCAAATCCCTATGAGCAAGCAGATCCGAAATATCGCCATCATCGCCCACGTCGACCACGGCAAGACCACGCTGGTCGACATGCTTCTGCGCCAGAGCGGCACCTTCCGCGAGAACGAGAAGGTCGCCGAGCGCGTGATGGACAGCAATGACATTGAGCGCGAGCGCGGCATCACCATCCTGGCCAAGAACTGTGCCGTGACCTGGAAGGACACGCACATCAACATCGTCGACACCCCGGGGCACGCGGACTTCGGCGGCGAGGTCGAGCGTGCGCTGAGCATGGTCGACGGCGTGGTGCTGCTGATCGATGCCCAGGAAGGCCCGATGCCGCAGACGCGCTTCGTGACCCGCAAGGCCCTGGCGCTGGGCCTCAAGCCCATCGTCGTGGTGAACAAGGTCGACAAGCCCGGCTCGCGGCCCGACTACGTCATCAATGCGGCTTTCGAGCTGTTCGACAAGCTGGGTGCCACCGAAGAGCAGCTGGACTTCCCCGTGGTCTACGCCTCCGGCCTGAACGGCTGGGCCTCGCTGAAGGAAGGCACGGCCGGCGAGCCCTGGGGCCCGGACATGACGGCGCTGTTCGAGACCGTGCTGCAGCACGTGCCGGCGCACCAGGGTGACCCGACGGCGCCGCTGCAGCTGCAGATTTCGTCGCTGGACTACTCCACCTTCGTCGGCCGCATCGGCGTGGGCCGCATCAATGCCGGCACGCTGAAGGCGCCGATGGACGTGCTGATCGCCGCCGGTCCGGAAGGTCCGTCGTACAAGGGCCGCATCAACCAGGTGCAGACCTTCGAAGGCCTGGAGCGCATCCCGTCGACCGAAGCCGGCCCGGGCGAGATCGTGCTGATCAGCGGCATCACCGACATCGGCATCGGCGTGACCGTCACCGATCCGCTGAACCCGCAGCCGCTGCCGATGCTGAAGGTCGACGAGCCCACGCTGACGATGAACTTCTGCGTCAACACCAGCCCGCTGGCCGGCCGCGAAGGCAAGTTCGTCACCAGCCGCCAGATCTGGGACCGCCTGCAGAAGGAACTGCAGAGCAACGTCGCGCTGCGCGTCAAGGAATCCGGCGAAGACGGCATCTTCGAAGTCTCCGGCCGCGGCGAACTGCACCTGACCATCCTGCTGGAGAACATGCGCCGCGAAGGCTACGAGCTGGCCGTGAGCAAGCCGCGCGTGGTCTTCCACACGGTCGACGGCGAGCGGCACGAGCCGATCGAGCTGGTCACGGTGGACATCGAAGACCAGCACCAGGGCGGCGTCATGCAGGCCCTGGGCGAGCGCCGCGGCGACCTGGTCAATATGGAAACCGACGGCCGTGGCCGTGTGCGCCTGGAATACCGCATCCCGGCGCGGGGCCTGATCGGCTTCTCCAACGAGTTCATGAACCTCACGCGCGGCACGGGCCTGATCAGCAACATCTTCGATGGCTACGAGCCCTACCGCGGCGAGATCGACGGCCGCAAGAACGGCGTGCTGATCAGCATGGACGACGGCGAAATCTTCACCTACGCGCTGGGCAAGCTGGACGACCGGGGCCGCATGTTCGTCAAGGCCGGCGACCCGGTCTACGAAGGCATGATCGTGGGCATCCACAGCCGCGACAACGACCTGGTGGTCAATGCCACGCGCATGAAGCAGCTGACCAACTTCCGCGTCAGCGGCAAGGAAGACGCCATCAAGATCACGCCGCCGATCGACCTCACGCTGGAATACGGCGTGGAGTTCATCAACGACGACGAACTGGTCGAGATCACGCCCAAGAGCGTGCGCCTGCGCAAGCGTCACCTCAAGGAACACGACCGCAAGCGCGCCAGCCGCGAAGCGGCCTGAGCGGCTGAGCGTCTTTCGATCATGCGCCCGGTGAGCCACGCACGCGCCGTGGCGATGATGGTCGTCGCCACGCTGATGTGGAGCATCGCCGGCGTGGTGTCTCGGCACCTCGAGGCGGCCCGCAGCTTCGAGGTCACCTTCTGGCGAAGCGCCTTCAATGCGCTGGCGCTGCTGGTGATGCTGGCGTGGATGCGCGGGCCGCGACCGCTGGTGCACTCGCTGCGCACGGGCGGGCGCGCCTTGTGGCTGTCCGGCGCGTGCTGGTGCGTGATGTACACGGCCTTCATGATGGCGCTGACGCTGACAACCGTGGCCAACGTGCTGATCACGATGGCGCTGGCGCCGCTGTTCACCGCGCTGCTGGCGCGCTTTGCGCTGCATCACCGCCTGCCCACGCGCACCTGGACGGCCATCGTCGTGGCCGGCATCGGCATCGCGTGGATGTACGGCAGCGAGCTCACCGGCGGCGATACGCGCCACCTGTGGGGCACGCTGGTGGCCGTGTGTGTGCCGATCGCGGCCGCCACCAACTGGACCCTGCTGCAGCACCAGGCCGCGCGGGCGCGCAGTGCCCCGTCGGGCGCGGAGCCGCAGGCCGACATGCTCAGCGCCGTGCTGCTGGGCGCCGCGCTGTCCGCCCTGATCACGCTGCCCCTGGCCATGCCCTTCCAGGCCTCGGCGCACGACCTCTCGCTGCTGGGGCTGCTGGGCGTGGTGCAGTTGGCCATTCCTTGCCTGGTGGCTGTGGTGGCCGCGCGCACGCTCAAGGCGCCGGAGGCCGCGCTGCTGTCGCTGCTGGAGGTGATCTTCGGCGTGGCCTGGGCCTGGCTCGGCGCGGGTGAAGCGCCCAGCACGGCGGTGCTGGGCGGCGGCGCGCTGGTGCTGCTGGCCCTGGCCACGAACGAGGCGGTGGCGCTGCGCAGCAGCCCCCCAGCGGCGGCAGCCCGCACGGTCACGACCCAGGGGTAAACCCGGGGCGCTGCCCGCGACGGTCGAAGACCTGTCGCCAGGTCATCGTGGACTGGCGGACACGTGCGGCGCAGCGAACGGTTCGGACATGCGTTTTCATGTGTCGAAATCGGGCTGCGGGCGTACTAGCATGCAGGTCGAATCCGAGGGGACCTGCATGAGCATGAAACAGCTGTCCGGACTGGACGCCACGTTCCTGTATCTCGAGACGCCCGAGATGCCCATGCACGTGGGCGCCATGCATCTCCTGGAATTGCCTGCGGGCTACAAGGGCCGCTTCGTGCGCGACCTGCGGCGGCACATCGCCTCGCGCCTGCCGGCGGCGCCCGCGCTGCGGCGGCGCGTCTGGTTGATGCCGCTGAACCTGGCCAATCCGGCCTGGGTGGATGCCGAGCCCAAGCTGGAAGACCACATCGTCGAGATCCGCCTGCCGCGCGGCGAGACCCAGGGTGCCGACGCGCTGCAGCTGATGGAGGCACAGGTCTCCAGCCTGCATGCGGTGCTGCTGGACCGCAACAAGCCGCTGTGGAAGATGCATGTGATCGAAGGCCTGCCGCGTTCGCCCGCGGGCCACAAGCAGGTCGGTGTCTACACGCAGCTGCACCATGCGGCGGTCGACGGCCAGGCGGCGGTGGCGCTGGCCAACGTGCTGCTCGATGTGACGCCGCAGCCGCGCGAAATCGAGCTGCGGCCGTCCAAGCGCAAGAAGACCTTCCAGCTCGACATGGTGGAAATGCTGCGCGGCGCGCTGGGCCGCGAGGCCGCCCAGGTGGCGCGCATCGTGCGTGAGCTGCCGGCCACTGTCGGCACGCTGGCCGGTGCGGCGCGCACGGCACTGGGCCACTCGGGGCTGGTCGGCAAGGGCAAGTCCAGCGGCAACGTCACGCTGGCACCGGCCACGCCACTGAACGTGTCCGTCACGCGCGAGCGCGCCTTCGGTGCGGTCAGCCTGCCGCTGAAGGACCTGAAGTTCCTCGCACGCGCGCACGGCGCGACGCTCAACGACATGGTGCTGATGCTGTGCTCGACGGCGCTGCGCCGCTACCTCTCGCGCCACCACAAGCTGCCGCGCAAGAGTCTCGTGGCGGCCGTGCCCATCACGCTGCGCGAGGCGGGTGACACCAACCCGGACAACCAGGCTTCGATGAGTCTCATCAGCCTGGGCACGAACCTGGCCGATCCGCGCCGCCGCCTGCAGCACATCGTCGCGGCCAGCCAGGCGATGAAGGCGACGATGGGCAGCATGAAGAGCATCTTGCCGACGGACTTCCCGTCCATTGGCGTGCCCTGGCTGATGGAGGCTGCGGCCTCGCTCTATGGCAAGGCCAAGGTGGCCGAGCGCATCCCGCAGGTGGCCAACGTGGTCATCTCCAACGTACCCGGCCCGCAGGTCCCGCTGTACCTGGCCGGCGCGCGCATGCGCACCAACTACCCGGCCAGCATCGTCGTGCACGGGCTGGCGCTGAACGTGACCGTGCAGAGTTTCGACCAGTCGATGGACTTCGGCCTGATGGCCGATGCCCGCGCGATGCCCGACGTGCGCGCGCTGGCGCAGGACCTGACCGTGGCTTTCGACGACGTGCGCGCGCTGCTGCTGCCGCACGAAGCCGCGGCCGAGGAGGCCGGCACGCCGGTGCAGCGCGTCAGCCGCGCCGCGCGCACGATCTCCAGCCGCGTGGCCGACAGCGTCACCGGGGCTGTCACCGGAGTGGGGGGGGCTGTGACGGAATCGATGACCGATGCCGTGGCCCGGGCAGTCAAGGGCACCGTGGCCCGTACCGTCGAAGAAGGCTTGAAAGCTGTCACCCGCGCGACCACCCGGTCTAGGGCATCCGCTCCAGTTGCGAAGCGGCGTTCTCGCTAGGATGGCTTCATCGAAAGCATCCTGAGCACCGAGGCATGAGTTATCGCCGCCGTCCGCGTGTCCCACCGGTCGAAGAAGCGCCCGCCGCGGCGCCGACGGGCCTGGAGGCCTTCCACAACCTGACCGCGCCCGGCCCGTGGCTGATGATGCTGGAGGCCCGCGCGCCCTGGGAGGCCATGGCCTTGCTGGCGGTGGCGCCCTGGATGTCGCGCCTGCCGTCGGGCGATGGCCACCCGGTGCTGGTATTTCCAGGCCTGGGCGCTGCTGACGCCAGCACCGCCGCGCTGCGCCGCTTTCTCAAGCAACAGGGCTATACCGCCTATCCGTGGGAGCAGGGTTTCAACCTGGGGCCGCGCGACGGCGTTTTGGAAGGCTGCCGCACGCGCATCCGCGAACTGCAGCAGCGCCACGAGTCGAAGGTCAGCCTGATCGGCTGGAGCCTGGGCGGCATCTATGCGCGCGAGATGGCCAAGGAGATGCCCGAACACGTGCGCTGCGTGGTCACGCTGGGCACGCCGTTCACGGGCCATCCACGCGCCACCAACGCCTGGCGCTTCTACGAGATGGTCAGCGGCCAGCACGCGCACGACGGCGACCTGCTGGCCGAGGTGCGCAAGCCGCCGCCCGTGCCCACCACCTCGATCTTCAGCAAGACCGACGGCGTGGTGGCCTGGGAGTGCAGCATCAACCCGCCGGGCCATGCGCACACGGAAAATATCGAGGTCCACGCCAGCCACCTGGGCATGGGCATGAACCCGATGGCGCTGTATGCCATCGTCGACCGGCTGCACCAGGACCCCGGGCACTGGCAGCGTTTCGACGTGCAGGGCGCGCGCCGCTGGTTTTTCAAGGTCGCGCACCAGCCCGAGATGGTGACCCAGTGGTACTGAAGGTCTGAAGGAATCGGGACACGCATGCAGGTATTCGCCAACGGTCTGCGCATCGAGGTGGACGACCGCGGTCCACGCGACGGCGAGGCCGTGTTGCTCATCATGGGCCTGGGCATGCAGCTCATCGCCTGGCCGGAAGAGATGGTCGACCTGCTCGTGGCACGCGGCATGCGGGTCATCCGCTTCGACAACCGTGACATCGGCCTGAGCCAGGGCTTCGACGACCACGGCCTGCCCAACGTGGCGGTGGCCGCGATGCGGTATGCGCTGCATCTGCCGGTGCACAGCATCTACAGTTTGCGCGACATGGCGCGCGATGCACTGGGCGTGCTGGACGCGCTGGGCCTGGCGCGGGCGCATATCGTCGGCGCCTCGATGGGCGGCATGATCGCGCAGCACATCGCCGCCCACGCGCCCGAGCGTGTGCTGAGCCTGACCCTGCTGATGACGACAACCGGCGCGCGCCATCTGCCGCGGCCGACCTGGCGCGTGCGGCGCGAACTGATGAGCCGCCCGATGGGCTCGGGCATGGATGCCGCAGTGGCCTGGGCGCAACGCCTGTTCGGCGTGATCGGCAGCCCGGCCTATCCGATGGACCCGGTGCGCGCGCAGGCCAAATCGCGTGCCTTCGTGCAGCGCGCGTGGCATCCCGCGGGCTCCGTGCGGCAGTTGCTGGCTATCGTGGCCGATGGCGACCGCACGCCGATCCTGGGCCGCATCCGCGCGCCCACGGTGGTCATCCATGGGGAGGCGGATCCGCTGGTGCCCAGCGCGGCGGGGCGCCAGCTCGTCGACGGGATCGCAAACGCGCAGGCCGATTTCATCCCGGGCATGGGGCACGACCTGCCGGAGCCGCTGCTGCCGCGCATCGTCGACGACATCTTGCGCAACGCCCATCGCACGCGAACGGCCGCGCCAGGCGGCGCACCAGGCGACCGCGCGGCCGCCTGAACCCGCCGCCTCAGTGCAGGTTCATCTGATCGCGCAGGCGGTCCAGCTTGGCGGCATAGCGGCTGCGCATCTGCGGTGTCTGCCCGGCTTCGCGCGCCAGTTCCAGTTGCCGCGCGGCGGCGGGTGCATCGCCCAGCGCCGCAAAGGCCCGCGCCAGCGCGAAGTGGATCTCATGCGACCCGCCTGACACCGACAAGGCACGCTCCAGCATCCGGCGCGCGCGGTGCGCATCGCCCGCATCCAGCAACTTCAGGCCGGCGGCGAGCAGGGCCATCGGATGGTCGGGCAGGAACTGCTGTTCGCGCCGGGCCCACAACTCGGCTTCGTCGATGCGCCCCTGCTGGCGCAGCACGCCGGCCAGGTTGCCCATCGCGGCGTCGTGTGCGCTGTTGCGCTGCAGCGCCAGGCGCAGCGCCAGTTCGGCCCGGGCCTGATCGCCGTGGCGGCTGTGCACGATGCCCAGCGTATTCCAGGCGTGCGCAAAGCCGTCATCGGCCGCGACGGCAGCCTTGGCGTGCCAGTAGGCGCTGCGAAGGTCGCCTTGCACGAGCGCTTCGCCGGCCCGGTTGTTCAGGAGCATGGCGACGATGCGGGCCTCGTCGATGGGGCGCCCGGTGTCCGGCACGGCGCCGGGCTGCGACAGGAAGTCCACCATGAGCCAGGAGCCGACCGCCACGCGCGCCGACGGGGACAGCGCCTCGCGGCCGATCAACACATTGACGTGGCCGATGCGCAGGTCCAGCGTGGCCACGCTCTGGTGTTCCCAGAGATGGGTGTCCATATCCTGGTAACGCACGGCCAGCCCCAGCTCATGAGCCAGCGCGGCCGTCATGACCACCAGCGACAGGCAGTTTCCTGCGCGCTCGTCGAAGGTCTCCGCCGCCGTGCGTGTGCGTGTGGCGTCGTATTCGATGCGCAGGCGGCCCTTTTCGAACAAGGCCTCGACGAGCCCGCGCTGCGGACCGCGCACCCGCAGATGCTGCTGCGCCGGTCCATCGAGGAAGGCCTTCATCGCAGGTGTGAGGGCAAAGATGTCCTGCGCGGTCGGCACGGGCACCGTGGGGCCATAGGCCGCGTCGTCCCAGACCTGGGAGCGTGCATGAGCGGGCGCTTCGTAGGTGGCGCAGCCCATCGGCCCCAGGACCAGCACGAGCACGAGCAACGGCGCCAGCACCCACGACGCGTACCCGCGCGCGCCGGCCAACCGCCGCGGCGCCGCGCGGCACCGGGCGAGGTCAGACCAGCGGATCGTGGCCCCAGGCATGGGCGGATGGTGTCCCCGGGTGTGGGCCGGCGTCAAGGCCCATTCGGGAGGCCGCGGATCTGCACCTGCACTGCCGGCGTGCCGGCAGTGTTCAGCGCGCTGGCGGTGACGGTTGCGCGGCGGCCTGCAAGGCGCGCAACTCGTCGGCGCTGAACCCCGCACGGCGCCGCGCCTCGAGATTGAATGGCCCCTTCAGGCGCGGTGCGCGATGGCGCACCACCAGGGCATCGGCATGCGCAATCGGGTCCAGGCCATCGCGCGCGCACAGCCAGTGGTACCAGTGGTTGCCGATGGCCACGTGCCCGACCTCGTCGCGCAGGATGATGTCCAGGACGGCCACCGCGGCGTCGTCGCCGGCCTGCGCCAGGCGGGCCTGCATGGGCGGCGTCACGTCCAGGCCGCGGGCTTCCATCGTGCGCGGCACCAGCGCCATGCGCGCCGTCACATCGTCGGCCGTGCGCTCGACCATGGTCCACAGGCCATCGTGTGCATCGAAGTCGCCGTAGTCGTGGCCCAGGCGGCGCAGGTGCTCGCGCACCAGCAGGAAGTGCCCGGCCTCTTCGGCCGCGACGCCCACCCACTCGAGGTAGTAGGCCGCAGGCATGCCGGGGAAGCGCCATACCGCGTCCAGCGCCAGGTTGATGGCGTTGAATTCGATATGCGCGACCGCATGCATCAGCGCCGCGCGGCCGGCGATGGTCGATGTCGGCCGGCGCGGGACCTGCCCAGGCGCCACCAGGCGCGGACGCGCCGGCCGGCCGGGCAGGGCGTCGGCGGGCACGAGTGCCGCCGCGGCATCCAGCGGCAGGCCCGCAGCGGCCGCCTGCAGC
This sequence comes from Pseudomonadota bacterium, assembly GCA_963205115.1. GTDB lineage: Bacteria > Pseudomonadota > Gammaproteobacteria > Burkholderiales > Burkholderiaceae_C > Rubrivivax. The sequence goes on from CAUJHV010000063.1 coordinate 43,570, forward strand.
GCCTGCGTGGCCTGGCACTTGCGGTCCGGATCGTTCACGGCCAGCGCGGCCAAGGCTTGTGTGCGAAGCTCCATATCTAGAATTATCGGTTTGCCCACACGGGCGGTGCGCGGCTGCGCACGCCCCAGCAAGGAATGCGCATGGCGATCTACCAACTCGACGACCTGATACCCGAAGTCCCCGAATCGGCCTGGGTGGCCGACAGCGCCTTCGTGGCCGGCCAGGCCGTGCTGGGCGAGAACGTCAGCATCTGGCCCGGCGTGGTCGTGCGGGCCGAAAACGCGGTCATCCACATCGGCAAGAACAGCAACGTCCAGGACAACAGCGTGCTGCACGTGGACGATGGCGTGCTGCTGACCATCGGCGAAGGCTGCACCATCGGGCACCAGGTGATGCTGCATGGCTGCACCATCGGCGACGGCTCGCTCATCGGCATCGGCGCCATCGTGTTGAACCGCGCGCGCATCGGCCGCAACTGCTTGGTGGGCGCCGGCGCACTGGTCACCGAAGGCAAGGAATTCCCGGACGGCTGGCTGATCGTGGGCTCGCCAGCGCGGGCCGTGCGCGAGCTCACGCCCGAGCAGATCGAAGGCCTGCGGCGCAGCGCGCAGGGCTACGTGGAGAACGGGGCGCGATTCAAGCGCGGCCTCGCGCGACTCGCCTGATGCCGGTCATGGACGAGTTGCATCGTTTCCTCTTCGAGGGCCAACCCGTGCGCGGCATGCTGGTGCGCCTGCAGGGCAGCTGGCAGGAACTGCTCGCGCGCCGCGATCCGGCCCATGGGGGCAGCGGGGTCTACCCCGAGCCCTTGCGTGCGCTGCTGGGCGAAATGGCGGCCGCCAGCGTGCTGATGCAATCCAACATCAAGTTCAACGGTGCGCTGATCCTGCAGATGCACGGCGACGGTCCCGTGCGGCTGGCCGTGGCCGAGGCGCACCCCGACCTGAGCTTCCGCGCGACGGCCACGGTGGTGGGTGAGATCCCGCCCGACGCGCGCCTGGAGGCGCTGCTGAACGTGCACGGCAAAGGCCGTTGCGCCATCACCCTGGATCCGCGCGACCGCATGCCGGGCCAGCAGCCCTACCAGGGCGTGGTGCCGCTGCACGGCGACCGGCGCGAGCCGCTGCAGGAGCTCTCGCAGGTGCTGGAGCACTACATGCTGCAAAGCGAGCAGCTCGATACGCGGCTGGTGCTGGCGGCCAACGACCAGGTGGCCGCCGGCCTGCTGATCCAGCGCCTGCCGATCGAGGGCGAGGGCAACTTGGCCGGCCGTTCGGACGAAGACGAGATCGGTCTGAACGAGTCCTTCAACCGCATCGCGCACCTGGCAGCCACCTTGACGCGTGGCGAGTTGCTGACGCTGGACGTCCCCACGCTGCTGCGCCGCCTGTTCTGGGAAGAGACCTTGCGTGTGGAGCCGGTGCGCGAGCCGCGTTTTGCCTGCACCTGCTCGGCCGAACGTGTGCGCGGCATGCTGCGCGGCCTGGGTCGCGAAGAGGTCGAGAGCATCCTGGCCGAGCAAGGCAAGGTCGACATCGGCTGCGAATTCTGCGGCCGGCGCTACCTGTTCGATACCGTCGACGTGGGCGAGTTGTTCACTCCTGCGATCGACCAGCCGCCGGGATCCAGTCGCGTGAACTGACGCGCCCGGCCTGTTCGGCGTCGGGGTCGCAGCACTCGCACCACCAGGTGCGGCGTGTCCTGCGCCGGCTGTCGGCGGCCGGTTCCAGCAGACGGGTGAAGGCACCACCGGTGGCGGCGATCCGGCCCGCCTCTTCCGAAGACATGGCGCGTCGCAGCAGCGGCCCAAGCGCCGCCCAGGCCTGTTCGAGCCGCGTGCTGCCGCTGCCGCCGATCACGCTGAAGCCGATGCCGTGTGCCACCAGCAGCTCGCGCACGCGGCGGTCCACGGGATCGCGCACCTGCGGGCCGTCGCGCTGGTGGCCGTCGGCCACCCAGGGCAGGTCCAGCGCGGTCAGCAGCGTGGCGTCCATCGTGCGCTGCTGGTCGACCGCATAGGCGTCGATCCTGTGGTCGTCGAAAATCAGGTTGCTGTAGACCGCCGTCATCAGCGCGGTCGTGTCGGCCACGACCCAGTCGTGGGACGCGGCGGCACGTCCGATGCGCGTCTGCTGGTCGTGGGCGATGGCGGCCTGCTCGTCGCACCGCGGCGTGCGGCCTTCGCGGTCGCACCAGGCGCGCAGGCCTTCGTCTACACAGGCCACGCGGGCGCCGGTGTGGACAGCCAGGCGCTGCGCCAGCTCACGCGAGAGCGTGCTCTTGCCCGTGCTTTCCGCGCCGAGGATGGCGATGCAGCGGCCGGATGCGGTCATGCGCAGGCCTTGTGCGTCGCGGCCCGCGGCAAGGCTGCGGGCATGCCGTTGGCAGCCCTCATGCCTTGGCAGGCGCGCCGCCGGCCGCGGGCATCAGCAGGCGCTGCCAGGCCCGCCATCCGGCCACGGACAGCACCGCGAACAGCGCGTACAGGACGACAGTCAGCAGCAGGCCCTTGTAGGCGAAGAGGCCGACGCTGAAGATATTCACCGCCAGCCACACGGCCCAGTTCTCGATGCGCTTGCGCGCCAGCAGGATCTGGCCCAGCACGCTGGCCACCGTGGGCAGGGCATCGGCATAAGGCACGTCGGTGTCCGTCGTGCGTGCCAGCAGCAGGCCGAGCAGCGGCCAGGCGGCCAGGGTCAAGGCCACGGCGATCGCCGCGTCGCGTGCCGACAGCGAGCCCACCGCCAGCGGAGCGCCCCGGCCATCGACGTCGCGCCACCACTGCAGCCAGCCCCAGAACGACAGCGCAATGAACAGCAATTGCAGCGTGGCCTCGCCGTACAGGCGGCTGGCAGCGAAGAGCAGGGCATAGCAGGCCGACGAGAGGATCGCCAGCGGCCAGGCCCACACGCGCACGCGCAGGTTGCCGATGACCATCGCCACCGACAGCACGAAGGCCACGAGCTCCAGCGCCGTGACGGCGGAACCCAGGACGGTGAACAGTGGTTGGAGCAGCGGCGCAGCCGCCTGCAGCAGGAACTCGGGCACGCGCGTGGCGCCGCGGTTACTTGCGGCGCGTGTATTGAACGAGGATCTCGTCCGGACGCAGCATACCCAGTTCGGCGCGGGCCTTTTCCTCGACCATCTCGAGGCCTTCCTGCAGGTCGGCCAACTCGGCCTGCACACGCGCATTGCGCGCGCGTGCGGCCTCATTGGCGGCCAACTGCGCATCCAGCTTGCGCTGCAGCGCGCCGACCTCGCGCAGGTTGCCCTGGCCGAAGAACAGGTCGAACCACACCGCGCCGACGAGCAGGCAGAGGACGGGTGTGATCAGGCGCATCCCGAGATCCTAGCGCGCGTGTCAGCCGCGCAAGTTGTAAAAAGCGGCACGTCCCGGGTACACGGCGACGTCACCGAGGTCTTCCTCGATGCGCAGCAGCTGGTTGTACTTGGCGATGCGGTCGCTGCGGCTCATCGAGCCGGTCTTGATCTGGCCGGCGTTGGTGCCCACGGCGATGTCGGCGATGGTGGAGTCTTCGGTCTCGCCGCTGCGGTGGCTGATCACGTTGGTCCAGCCGGCGCGCTTGGCCATCTCGATGGCCGAGAAGGTTTCGCTGAGGGTGCCGATCTGGTTGATCTTGATGAGGATCGAGTTGGCCACGCCTTCCTTGATGCCGCGCTCGAGAATCTTGGTGTTGGTGACGAACAGGTCGTCGCCCACCAGCTGGACCTTGCTGCCCAGGCGGCCGTGCAGGTGCTTCCAGCCGTCCCAGTCGCCTTCGTGCATGCCGTCTTCGATGCTGATGATCGGGTACTTGTCGCACCAGGTCGCCAGGATGTCGGTCCACTCGGCGGCGGTCAAGGTGAGACCTTCGCCTTCGAGGTGGTACTTGCCGTCACGGTAGAACTCGCTGGCGGCGCAGTCCAGGCCGATGGCGATCTGCGAGCCGGCCGTGTAGCCGGCCTTGTCGATGGCTTCCAGGATCATCTGGATGGCCGCCTCGTGGCTGGCCACGTTGGGCGCGAAGCCGCCTTCGTCGCCCACGGCCGTGGTCATGCCCTTGCCGTCGATGATCTTCTTCAGCGCGTGGAAGACCTCGGCGCCGTAGCGCACGGCCTCGCGGAACGTCGGCGCGCCCACGGGGATGATCATCAGCTCCTGCAGATCGAGGTTGTTGTTGGCGTGTGCGCCGCCGTTGATGACGTTCATCATCGGCACGGGCAGCTGCATGCCGCCCATGCCGCCGAAGTAGCGGTACAGCGGCAGGCCGGACTCTTCGGCCGCGGCGCGCGCCACGGCCATGCTCACCGCCAGGGTGGCGTTGGCGCCCAGGCGGCTCTTGTTGTCGGTGCCGTCCAGGTCGATCAGCGTCTTGTCCAGGAAGGCCTGCTCGGAGGCATCCAGGCCCAGCACGGCCTCGCTGATCTCGGTGTTGATGTGGCCGACGGCCTTCAGCACGCCCTTGCCCAGGTAGCGGGACTTGTCGCCGTCGCGCAGCTCGATGGCTTCGCGGCTGCCGGTGGACGCGCCCGAAGGCACGGCCGCGCGGCCCATCGTGCCGCTTTCCAGCAGCACGTCACATTCGACGGTGGGGTTGCCGCGGCTGTCGAGAATTTCTCGGCCGACGATATCGACGATGGCACTCATGCGGGTTCTCGGTTGTCAAGGAATTGGTGACGAGTCGGGTGGCGCGATGCGGCAGGCGCAGGTGGCGGCCGCATGCTGGAAACCCCTCGTGGACAACCCGGAAGTCTAGTGGATGTCCCTTACGATTTAGGCCGCCGGGGCGCGTGTTGCGCCAGACGCCAGACCATGCCAGCCATCAGCAGGACGCCGGCGACGAGCACGCCCCACAGCAGCGCCGGACGCCAGCGCGCGGCGCGTTCGGCTTGCGCCTCGGCCTGGGCCGCTTCGGGTGATTCGGTGAAGGCACCCAGGCGTGAGGGGCCCACCGCCAGCCGCGCGGGATCGCCGCCCGGGACCAGCGTGGCCAGCGGCAGATCGCCCGCTGTGGCCGTTGCGGCGCCGATGAGCAGCCGGTGCGGTGGCGTGCCCTGGCGGGCCCACAGCAGTCGGGGCTGGTCGATGTCCACAGCCAGTTCCACCTGCTCTGGGGCCGGTGCGGCAGAGCGTGGGTCGGGCAGCAGGCGCAGGAAACGCGCGCGACCCGGCAGCGGCAGGGCGGGTGATTCGCTGGCGGAGCCGCCGGGCTGCTCGACGCGGTAGAAGACGGCGCTGCCGGCCTCGCGCCAGGGCGCATCGGCACGTTCGCGCCACTGCACCCGCACCGGCGAGATCTGCGTGCCGGATCGGAACTGCAGCTGTACGCGCGCCACGGGCAGCACGCCGCCCAGATCGGCCAGCAGGCCTGTGGCCGCTGCGCCCTTGTCGCCTGTGGCCGCAGCGGGTTCCGCCGTGAGCGGAACGACCAGGCGCGCGCGGTGCGCAGCCGGCGCGGCCGCAGGTGCGGGCAGGCGTGCCTGCACCTGGGTGAGCGCCGGCGCAGCGGCGGGGTCGGTCCATGTCCAACGCACAAAACGAGCGGCACCCGCGGGCAGCGGGATCAGCGGCTGTTCCAGCGGGGCGGGCGTGGCGCCCGTGGCGGCGGCAGGCGGCGGGCCTGCCGAGGGAGCGCCGGCCGGCGAGGCGCTCGTGCTGCCAGCGGGTACCGCTGGATTTATCGATGCCGTTGGAGCGCCGCCCGAGGGCGCGCTGGCCGACAGCGACAGCAGCGTGCCGCCGCCAGCCGGCTGCCACTGGCGCAGGTCCGCGCTGGTCTCGAGGCGGTAGGCCACGGAGAAGGCCGCGCCGGGCGGCCACGCGAGCTTCAGCGCATCTGGCCGGACCGCGCCGGGCTCGGCCTTGCCCAGATCGACGAGCCAGCCTGCGGGGCGCGCGGATGCGCCGCCCGGCCGCGCGCCCGCGCGCTGCCGCACGACCAGCGTGCCGCCGCGGCTGATGACTTCGAGCGTATCGGGCAGGCCGTCGTTGCGTGCATTCGATGCCGGCCAGGCCCAGTGCGCCGCGGATTTCCAGCGCGGGGCGGCGGGTTCTGGGCTTTGGGGTGGCAGCCACGCAAAGGGCGTGCGCTGGCCCTGGGCGTCGACGATGCGCACATCGGCGTGGTCGGCCCGCGCGCTCAGCCGCAAGGCTTCCACCGGCAGGGTCAGTTCGAACCAGGCGCCGGGTGACAGCGCTTCCAGCGGCGCGGCATGACGCAGTCGGGGTTCGTCCGCGGCAGGCGCTGCACCGGTGGCGCACGCCAGGGCGGCAACGAACACGCCGACAGCCAGGTCTCTAATGGGCATGTTCATCTGCCGCGCGCGCCGCCTCGCGGCCAGGCAAGGGGGCAACGTAGCCGATCACCAGCATCAGCACACCGACGCCGATGAAGGACACGATGCGCGTGACCGTGCCGCTGCCCGACAGGTCGACGAGCAGCAGCTTGAGCACCACCACGCCCAGCAGGCCGGCGCCGGCAAGCCACACGGGGCGGCGCGCCTGGCGTGCGGACCACCACATCAGGCCCAACGCCGTGGCGCTCCACAGCAGCGTCAGGCCCGTCTGGACCGCCAGTGAATCGATCCACGCGTGCAGGCGATAGGGGATGTCGCCATAGTGGTGGAAGCCGCGGATCAGCATGCCGTTGAGCCATGCGAAGAGCGTGCCGCCGATGACCCACCAGCCCAGGCGGCCGTGACGGGCCTGCCAGGGCGCCGCGGCGTCGCTGCGCCACCAGGCGACGACCGTCGCGCCGGCCAGGCCAATGCCCAGGTCCAGCGGATTGAGCAGCGGCACGTGCGGCAGCGGGCGCGCCGTGCCGTCGGACACCGCGTTGGCCAGCAGCGCCCACCGCAGCAGCGACAGCGCCAGCACGCCGCCGGCGTGGCTGTCGTAGGCCTGCGGCTCCAGCCGCATGGGCCATCGGCGCTCGGCCCGGCGGGCATCCGCGAGCATCAGGCCCAGTACCGCGGCAGGCGCCACCAGCCAGCCCAGCCACGGCCAGGCGCTGGCGGCTTCGCCCCAGGCGGCCGTGTGATGGCGCAGTTCCAGGGCGCCCAGTGCGGCCAGCCACACGGGCCCCAGCGCGTGCACGCCGCGGCGCAGCGGCATGGGCCATGCGGCGGCCGACCCGGCCAGCGCCGCGCCGTGCACGGCCAGCGCGATCGGCCACGCCCACCAGCCGCCTTGCTGCAGCGGCGCGGGCTGGAAATCGGCGCTCGCGGCGGTGGCCAGCAGCATCAGCGGCGCGTGTCCGGCAACGGGCAGCGACACCGCTGGCCAGTGCAGCCGGCGCGCCAGCAGCAGGTACAGCGCCGCCACCGCGCTGACGGCCGCCACGAGTGCCGACAGGCGCAGCGTTGTCGGAACGAATTCGCCCACTTCGTAGGCCGCGCCGGCCAGCAGCCAGACTGTCGCCCAGGCGATCAGCGCGGGCGAGGCCACCTGGCGCTCGATCGCGGGCAGGCCGTCTGCGCGCCGCAGGAAAGCCGCGCCCGCCAGCGAGCCCGCACCGATCAGCAGGGTGTTGATCCAGAAGGCATTGAGCACCTGCGCCGGTGTGCCGCTGTGCTGCGCGGCATGCAGCGTGACGCCTCCGGCCAGCGCCAGAAGCGCATAGCCGGCCCAGCGGCTGCGGGCATGCCCCTGGCGCAGCCCCGCCCACAGCAGCCCGGCACCTTCCAGCGCCCAGGCGCCTGCAGTGACCTCGGCGCTGAAACCCAGCGGAATGACCAGCGTCAGCAGGATCGCGCCGATGGCCAGCGCGGGCTCGAAGACCGCTTGCCAGCGCTCGCGCGTGCGGGACCACGCGGCCACGCCCACGTAGAAGCCGCCCATCACCAGCGCGGTGTACGCCAGCTGCATGGCGTCGCGTTGCACGATGCCCACCTGCAGCGCAAACGTCAGTGTCGGCAGGCCGAACAACAGACCCGCATGCAGCCAGCGCGCGCGGGTGTCCGTCTGCTCGGCCTGGCGACCAGGCAGCAGCGTGATCGCGGCAAACAGCAGGAAAAACGCGACCAGGAACAGCTCGCAGGACACCGCATGCGCGGGCTGAAAGGCACGCAGCCCCCAGGCCAGCGCGATGCCGTAGGTGCAGGCGAAAGCCAGGCCGTTGAGCAGCCGCCAGTGGCGCACCGCGGCGATGGCCGCGATGCCCAGGTCGAGCACCAGCAGGTAGCTGAAGAGTGCGACGTGGTCGCCGGATCCGGTGGACAGCAGCAGCGGCGTGGCAAAGCCCCCGAGTGCGCCGATCACCGCCAGGCTCATCGCATCCTGCAGCACGGCCAGCGCGGCGGCCAGGCCGGCGATGGCCACCATCGCGGCAAAGGCCGGCAGCATGCCGACCAGGCCGTAAAACCGGAAGGCAGCAAAGCAGGTCAGGTAAAGCACCGCGATGGCGCCGCCCTGCAGCGCCATCGCGTAGGCGCGTCGACCGTCGCGCAGCTTCCAGCCCAGGCCCAGCAAGGCCAGTGCGACCGAACCGATGCCGGCCAGCCGCCACTCGATCGGCAGCTGCACGTGTTCGCTCGCGTAGCGCGCCAGGAAGGCCAGGCCGAGGAACAGGATGGCCACGCCCACGCGCACGATGGTGTTGCCGCCGAAGAGCAGCCGGTGGAGCAGTCCGGGTGTGGCCGGTTCGAGCGGCAGTGGCGGTTTTGTCGCGGGTGCCCCGGGCGACTGTGCGCCCATCGGCGCGGGGTGGTTCGGCGTCACAGGCGCCGTGGCCTGCGTTGGCAGGGCGTCGGCTGAGGGCACGGGTTGGACAGCCGCGGCGCCCGCCGGATCGGTGGCCGCGGCAGCGGCTGACCGAGACGGCGGAGTTGGCATGCCCGCCGCATCCTCGGGCCCGGTTTCAACAGCGTTTGCCGATACGGGCTCGTTTCGGCCCGACCCCGGGTCTGCGGGCGCCGATGCCACGGCCGCGTCGAGCGCCGCTGCGCCAACGGCTTCGGGCGGCGCCTTCGCAGGGTCGATGACCGCGCGCGGCTGCGCATCGACCGAAACCTGCAGCTCGCCCAGCCGCCGCTCCAGCGCGGCGATGCGCAACTGCTGATCCGTGACACGGTGGACCAGCCAACCCACGGCCAGGCCGAGCAGGGCACCGAAGCCCCCGGCGGAGGCCCCGATGAGGCCGCCGACGATGATCAGCAGCAGCTGCATGGTGCGCCGCTGGTGGGGCCGCTAGTCACGCGTGTTCCGCCGATGGGCAGTCGCTCGTCTGCCGCGTGGCGTCGGTCACGTCCGCGATGAGGCAGGCAGTCATCGCTCGTTGCCCCTGACGCCGGCGCGTTCAGCAGGAGAAGTCGTTCTCGAGCAGCGGCTGCTGCTTGACCACGCGGTCCAGCGCCAGCAGCTGTTCCAGCAGCGCGCGCATGTGCTTCAGCGGCACGGCGTTGGGGCCGTCGGACATCGCCTTGGCCGGATCGGGGTGCGTTTCCATGAACAGGCCTGCCACGCCCACGGCGATGGCCGCGCGCGAGAGCACTGGCACGAACTCGCGCTGGCCGCCCGAGCTGGTGCCCTGGCCGCCGGGCAGCTGCACGCTGTGCGTGGCGTCGAAGACCACCGGCGCGCCGGTCTCGCGCATGATCGCCAGGCTGCGCATGTCGGAGACGAGGTTGTTGTAGCCGAAGCTCGCACCGCGTTCGCAGGCCATGAACACGTCGTCGGGCAGGCCCTTGTCGCGCGCGGCGGCGCGGGCCTTGTCGATGACGTTTTTCATGTCGTGCGGCGCGAGGAACTGGCCCTTCTTGATGTTCACCGGCTTGCCGCTTTGCGCCACGGCGCGGATGAAATCCGTCTGCCGGCACAGGAAGGCCGGCGTCTGCAGCACGTCCACCACCGAGGCCACCTTCGGCACCTCGGCCTCGCTGTGCACATCGGTGAGCACGGGCACGTTCAGCGTGCGCTTCACGGTGGCCAGGATCTCCAGGCCCTTGTCCATGCCCGGGCCGCGGAACGAGGTGCCGCTGGAACGGTTGGCCTTGTCGTAGCTGCTCTTGAAGATGAAGGGGATGCCCAGCGCGCGGGTTATCTCCTGCAGCTGGCCGGCCACGTCGATCTGGAGCTGCTCGCTCTCGACCACGCAGGGCCCGGCGATCAGAAAGAAGGGTCGGTCCAGGCCGACGTCGAATCCGCAGAGTTTCATGTCGATTCCACCGGGCCGTTGCGTGGGCACCGGACGCCGCCGCCCAGGGGCTGCGAGCGACCGGCGCGCGGGCCCGCCATGTCAGGCGGCCAGCTTGGCCGCGTTGTCTGCACGCGCCTTCTGGTGCTCCAGCGCCGCCTTCACGTAGCTCGTGAACAGCGGATGGCCGCCCCAGGGCGTGCTCTTGAACTCGGGGTGGAACTGCACGCCGATGAACCACGGATGGCGGTCGCGCGGCAGTTCCACAATCTCGGTCAGCTGCTCGCGCTGGGTGAGGGCGCTGATCACCAGGCCGGCCTGCTGCAGCTGGTCGAGGTAGTTGACGTTCGCCTCGTAGCGATGGCGGTGGCGCTCGGTGACCACCGGGCCGTAGATCTCGTGCGCCAGCGTGCCGGGCTTGACGTCGGAGCTCTGCGCGCCCAGGCGCATCGTGCCGCCCAGGTCGCTGTTGGCGTCGCGCTTCTGGATGCTGCCGTCGCGGTCGTGCCACTCGTCGATGAGCGCGATGACCGGGTGCGCGGGATTGGGATCGAACTCGGTGGAGTTGGCGCCCGGCAGGCCCGCCACGTGGCGCGCGTACTCGATGGTCGCCACCTGCATGCCCAGGCAGATGCCCAGGTAGGGCACGCCGTGCTCGCGCGCAAACTGCACCGCGCAGATTTTGCCTTCGATGCCGCGCTTGCCGAAGCCGCCGGGGACCAGGATCGCGTCATAGACGGCCAGCTGCGAGACGTTGTCCGGCGCGATGGTCTCGGCGTCGACATAGTCGATCAGGACCTTGGCGTGGTTGTGGATGCCGGCGTGGCGCAGGGCTTCGTTCAGCGACTTGTACGAATCCGACAGGTCGGTGTACTTGCCGCACATCGCGATGCGCACGCTGTTCTTCGGGTGCTCGACCTCGTGCACCAGTGAATCCCAGCGTTTGAGGTCGGCCGGCTTGGTCAGCAGCTGCAGCTTCATGACCATCAGTTCGTCCAGCCCCTGCTCGTGCAGGACACGCGGCACCTTGTAGATGGTGTCCACGTCGGGCATGGAGATCACGCCGTGCAGCGGCACGTTGGTGAACAGGCTGATCTTGTCGCGCTCGTCGTCCGGGATGACGCGGTCGGCGCGGCACAGCAGCGCATCGGGCTGGATGCCGATCTCGCGCAGCTTCTGCACCGTGTGCTGCGTGGGCTTGGTCTTGAGTTCGCCGGCCGCGGCAATCCACGGCACGAAGGTCAGGTGCACGAAGGCGGTGTTGCCGGGGCCCAGCTTCAGGCTCATCTGGCGCACGGCTTCCAGGAAGGGCAGGGATTCGATGTCGCCCACCGTGCCGCCGATTTCCACGATGGCCACGTCGATGTCGCCAGCCGCCCCGCGCCGCACGAAATCCTGGATCTCGTTGGTGACGTGCGGGATGACCTGCACGGTCTTGCCCAGGTAGTCTCCACGGCGCTCTTTTTCGAGCACGCTCATGTAGATCTGGCCGGTGGTGAAGTTGTTGCTGCGCTTCATCCGCGTGGTGATGAAGCGCTCGTAGTGGCCCAGGTCGAGGTCGGTCTCGGCACCGTCGTCGGTGACAAAGACTTCGCCGTGCTGGAACGGGCTCATCGTGCCCGGATCCACGTTGAGATACGGGTCCAGCTTGATGAGCGTGACCTTCAGGCCACGGGACTCGAGGATGGCGGCCAGCGAGGCCGCTGCGATGCCCTTGCCGAGGGAGGACACCACACCGCCGGTGACGAAGACGAACTTGGTCATTGCATGAGGCACGGCCCGCGAGGCGCCAGGAAGCGGCGCCCTGAGAAGTGCCCAAGGGGGAAATCGAAATTATAGGTGCCGGGTCGCGGGGGCCCCGCAAACGGCGCTCCCCCTAGGAGCTGCCGACGCCTCGCCGAGGCATCGACGCCAGGCGTCTCGCTACCAGCGCAGCAGGCGCGGGCCCAGCAGCGCCCCGATGGCCGTGCACACCGCGATGCCCAGCGTGTACCAGACGGCCACGAAACTCATCGCGACTTCGGTGCAGGACAAGGCATAGGCCGTCGCCCCCAGCGCACCCGAGAAGAGCCCCGCCGCCGCACCGGCCAGACGCGGCCGCGTGGGCGCCAGGCCGCGCAGGGCCCAGAAAGCGCCCGCCATCGGCGGCAGGCCCAGCAAGACCACGTTGCGCGGACAGGTCTTCCACGAGTGGCCCAGCAGTTCGGCCAGGCGCAGCTCGGGCATCGCGGCAAACCAGTACCAGATGCCGGCAAATCCCATGAGGGCCAGCACGGCCATCAGCGCGATCTGCGGCCACATCAGGCGCTGCACGGGCCGGGCCAGGCGTGCGGTCAACCAGCCGCCCACAGCCACCAGCGCGACGGCGTAGCCGAACTTGATCCACCAGCCCATCTGCATCATCACTGTCATCGGCACCAGGCCGATGACCAGCACGCCGGCCAGCGCGCTGGCGCCCAGGCCCACCAGCGCCACGGGCAGCAGACGTCGCGCGACCGGTGCGCGTGGGGCCGGGCCGGCGCCGCGCGCCAGCATGTCGATGAGGGAGTCGGTCTTCATGGACGATCGAACTTTCAGCGCTTGACCTGCTCGGCCAGCCGTTTGAGGCCGCGGTGCACCTGCACCTTGATGGCGGACACCGACGCCCCGGTGCGCGCCGCGGCTTCGATCACCGACAGGCCTTCGACCTTCGTCAGCAGGATCGCCATGCGCTGGGCCTCGGGCAGGGATTGCAGCAGCTGCGCCAGGTCGTGCTGGGGTTGGCCTTCCTCGACCACCGCCACCAGCAGGTTCTCGTCGACATCGTCCAGCGTGTCGTGCAGGTTCTCGCGGCGGCCGCGCCGACGCCACAGGTCGACCAGCTTGTGGCGCGCGATGGCCAGCACCCAGGCGCTGACCGGCAGCTTGGGGTCGTAGGTGGCGCGCTGCAGGTGCAGCGCCAGCAGGGTTTCCTGCACGAGATCCTCCACATCGTCGGGCAGCCCGCTCAGGCGCCGACGAAGGTAACCCCGAAGCCGCTGGGCGATGCGCTCGAGGCTTTCCCGATAGGCCGCCTCGTCGCCGGACTGCGCACGCATCCACAGCGGCCGCAGCACGGATTCGAAGGCGTCGGGTGCGGCTTCGAATGTCATTTCGCTGCGGCGGGCGGTCTGGTTACGTGGCGGTTGAAATTGCGGTGCAGCAATCGATCAGCGGGCCAGGCGGTAACGCCAGGCGCCATCGTCGCCCAGTTCCACGCGCGCGTCGCCGCGGCGCACCAGGTAGTTCAGGTGCGCTGCGGACTCGCCGGTGGCCAGGCCGTAGGTCTCGCTGCACTCGTCGATGCTGCGCGCAAACAGCGCGCCGAAGCAGTCGACCACGCGTTTGGGATCAGCCAGGCTGCGCATCAGGCGCTTCAGGCCGGTCTCGTGACCCTGGGCCAGCCGGTCCAGGCGCGCGTGCAGGCCGCGGAACGGCTTGCCGTGCGCGGGCAGCACCAGCAGCGAATCCGGCAGCTGCGCGCGCAGGCTGGCCAGCGAGCGGATCCAGTCGCCCAGGGGGTCGGCGTCGGGCTCGGTCGGGTAGACCGAGACATTCGACGAGATCGTGGGCAGCACCTGGTCACCGGAGATCATCACCTGCAGCTCGTCGCACACCAGGCAGGCGTGCTCGGGCGAGTGCCCCTGGCCGACCACCACGCGCCAGGTGTGCGCGCCAATCGCAAAGGATTCGCCGTCGACGATGCGGCGGAAGCTGTCCGGCAGCGCGTGGATGAAGCGGCCGAAGCCGCCGAATCGGGCGCGGTAGACATCCAGCGCCGCGTCGGACCAGCCGCAATGGCGGTAGAAGCGGATGGCGTCGTCAGGCGCCTCGCGCCCGGTGTCGGCAGCCAGCGTGCGGCACATCAGGTATTCGGTGCGTGTGATCCACAGCCGTGCGTCGAACTTGCGCGTGAGCCAACCGGCCATGCCCATGTGATCCGGGTGCAGGTGGGTGGCGATGACGCGTGTCACCGGGCGCCCGCGCAGCAGGCCGCCGGGTGCCAGCAGCTGTGTCCACGCGGCCAGCACATCGGGCGTCTTGGTGCCGGTATCGACGATGGCCCAGCCCTCGCCGTCTTCCAGCGCCCACAGGTTGATGTGGTTCAGCGTGAAAGGCAGCGGCATGTGCAGCCACAGGATCCCCGGCACCACTTCGCGGCCGGTGCCCAGGGGCGGCGGATCGCCGCAGGGATACACCGGCAGGGTGTTCTCGGCGGGCGGGGCAGTTTCGGCAGCGTCCATGGCAACAGCAGGCGGAGCCCGTCAGGCGTGCCACGCAGCGCCTGCAGACATGTTCTGCACGCGCCGTGGCCATGGCTCATTGTCGACGCTCGGGCGGGTGCTGCGCCGGGAGCCGCTGCGGGCATGCCTGGACGCCGCCTGGCAGCCTGCGCAGGCGCAGGCGTTTCAGCGGCCGGTCGTCGTCGCTGCAGCGGTGGCTGCGGGGCGAAAGCGCTGGCGCAACTGCGTCTCGAGATACCCGAGCCTGAAACCCGCTCCCCCGCACCACAGCACCCACGCACCTTTGCCCCGTCGAATATCCAGGCTCTTCATCAGGAAGAGTTTTAACCCTTTGGCGAAATAGGGTATCAACGCGAGAAACTCACGGGTCAGATGGTATCGGCTTTGCGGGGTATTTGAGTATCTGCCGAGCAGATACATGCGATCTCGGCCCGCATGCCTGGCCAGCTGGAATTTCAGGCGCTGTCGGTGGTGCAGCCGGTGATGCACCTGCAGGTCATTGATATATTGAAGGGGAATGCCACGCAGTTGCGCGCGCCAGCAGAAATCCGCGTCCCATGCACTGGCCGCCAGGCGATCGAACGGGCCGGCGGCCTCGTATACGTGGCGATGCATGCCGAGGTTGCAGCCCAGTGCAAACGGCAAGTGCGGTGGCAGGCCGAGTTCGTCGCGCATCAGGCCGTGGCTCTGCCGCCAATGGCCGTGATTGCAGGCAGCCACCAGCCAGGCCTCGTTCAAGTGGGTGTATTCCAGCGGTCCCGAAACCAGGGCATGTTCCGCCAGCGCGCGCGCCATGCCGGCCAGCCATCCTGTGCCGACTTCGTCTTCGGCGCTGCAAAAACACAGGGCATTGCCCGTGGCCGCGTCGACCCCGGCATTGCAGGCGTGGGCCAGGCCGCGCGCTTGCCCGGCGGGCAGCTGGGCCCGCAGGATGCGCACCCGGGGTAATTGCGCGGAGTGGGCGGCGACGATGTCCCACGAGCCATCGCGGGAGCCCGCGTCGACGGCGATCAGTTCGGATCCGGCCGGCCAGTCCTGGCGCGCCAGTGCGCGCAGTTGGCCGGCGATGGTCTGCGCCGCATCCTGGAACGGCAGGATGACGCTGATGGCCAGACGCCGGCTCAAGCGGCCTTCCTTGCGGGAGTCGATCGTGTCGTGACGCAGAATATGTTCATTCGAAATGAGATGTCGAAAATAAAGTCGCCATGGGATATATGTAAATGACATGCACCTTGCTGGTGCTGCGGTGAAATTCTAGTGTCCTGAACGTGTGTGGCCGCATGAACGACGACCTTCGTGCACCCACACCCCCGCACCTGGATGGCCCAGACGGTATCACCGTCGAAAATGCTGTGAACGGCGTTGCCGGGAATGTAATTGGGGTAACGAAATGGTGCGCCGCGGGCGAATGAACCCCGCTGGAGCGCGGGTTGCGGATCGGTGGTTACCGGGGAGCGGGGCATCGGTCCGAAGCTGTCCCGCGCGACCGCCAGGATGGACGACCGCAAGGCCGGGTCATTGGGCTTCCGGGTCACGCCTTACAGTGCGCCCCTCGCACCCCACGCTGTCCATGACTGCCGAACCGCTTTCGCCCTGGCGCCTGTCCGTCGCCCCGATGATGGACTGGACCGATCGCCATTGCCGTGTCCTTCACCGCCTGATCACGCGGCGCACGCGCCTCTATACCGAGATGGTCACCACGGGCGCGCTGCTGCATGGCGACGTGCCGCGCCATCTGGACTTCGATGCAGCCGAGCATCCGCTGGCGCTGCAGCTGGGCGGCAGCGAACCCGAGGACCTGGCCGCCTGTGCGCGCTTGGCCGCGCGTTGGGGCTACGACGAGATCAACCTGAACTGCGGCTGCCCCAGCGAGCGTGTGCAGCGCGGTGCCTTTGGCGCCTGCCTGATGGCCGAGCCGCAGCTCGTGGCGCGATGCGTGGCGGCGATGCGCGAGGCCACGGCCTTGCCCGTCACCGTGAAGCACCGCATCGGGATCGGTCGCGAGGCGTCCTATGGCTTCGTGCGCGACTTCGTCGGCACGGTGGCCGAACAAGGCGGCTGCACAGTCTTTGTCGTGCATGCGCGCAATGCCTGGCTGCAGGGCCTGAGCCCCAAGGAGAACCGCGAGGTGCCGCCGCTGCGATACGAGGTGGTGCGGCAGCTCGCAGCCGACTTTCCGGACCTGCAATTCGTGGTCAATGGCGGTCTGCGCACCGCCGAGCAGATCGAGGCGCAGCTGCAGGATCTGGACGGCGCGATGGTCGGCCGCGAGGCCTACCACAACCCCTGGTCGATGGCCGACTGGGACACGCGCTTCCTGGGCGCGTCGGCACCTGCCGCACCCGACCGCGAGGCCGTCGAGGATGCGTTCGTGGCCTACATGGCGCGTGAATCTGCGGCGCGCGGCACGCCGTGGGCGCACATGTCGCGCCACATGCTGGGCCTGTGGAATGGCGTCGCGGGTGCGCGCCGCTGGCGCCAGGTGTGGAGCGATCACCGGCTGAAGGCACGGCCGGTCCACGAGGTGCAGGCCCTGGCACGCGCCTGCCTGCGGCCGGCCGGTGCGACAGCCGAGGCCTGAGCCTGACGCGCTGAACGAACCCCGCACAGCCGCTCAGCTTGTGCAGCCGGTCCCCGTCAGCGCGGCGACAGCACGCGGCAATCCCCGAGCCCGGACGTGTCAGGGCAGGGCAGTCGGATCGGGCGTTTCGGCCGGCGGCGAGGGGTCGGCGAACAGGCGTGCGGCGTAGGCGCGTTCGCGCCCGGCGATCGTGTCCAGGAAGCCCTTGGCGTCCGGCAGCGCGCCGAAGGTGGAAAAGCCGGTCTCCAGGAAGGTCTGCAGAGCCGACAGTCCCGCGGCACGTGCCGGCAGACGCATCATCTTGAGCATGCGGCCCAGCGTCGGGTGCGTGGTGTAGCGCACCAGCGCTTGGCCGACCAGGCCCACCAGCGCCACCTGTCGCTCGCGCTGTGCGGGCTCTCCGACCTGCCGCCAGGCCCGCGCGTAACTGTCGTCGTCCAGCGTGGCCGGCTCGGGCGGCAGGGCCATCGCCATGCGCGTATCCAGCGATTCCGACAAGGCGTGCAGCTCGGACAGGTGCACGACGGTCTGCACCACGTCTTCGGGGAACAGGCGCACCAGGGCCGGCACGATGCGCCGGAACTGCGCGTCGCGGTCGACGAAGTCGTGCACGCCGTAGAGCTCGGTCAGGAAAAAGAGCGCCGCCTCACGCGTGCGCGGTGCCGCCAGCAGATCGGCATAGGTCTGGCGAAAGCGCGCGGACTGGTACTCGCGCACGCGGCGTGTGGCCGCGGCCAGGCCGGGCGTGGTGGCGCGCCGCTGGCGTTCCTGCGTGACGGCGTCCAGGCGTTCGACGATGCGCGCGCCCGGCGCGCCGGTGGGCGTATGCATGCTTGCGCCGCGAGCCGGAGGGCTCAGCTGCCGGCCAGCTTCATGCCATCGACCAGCACGGATCCGGTGGTCTTGGCGCCGTAGGTGTAGGTGTCGGCGCCGACGGCCTGGATGCCCTGCAGCATCTCGCGCAGATTGCCGGCGATGGTGATTTCTTCGACCGGGTGCACGATGCGGCCATCTTCGACCCAGAAGCCGCTGGCGCCGCGCGAGTAGTCGCCGGTGACGCCATTGACGCCCTGGCCCATCAGCTCGGTCACGAACAGGCCGCGGCCCAGCTTGCGCAGCATCTCGGGCAGGTCGTCCTTCGGGTCGGTCAGCCGGCTGACCAGGCGCAGGTTCTGCGAGCCGCCGGCGTGGCCCGTGGTGCGCATGCCCAGCTTGCGCGCCGAGTAGCTGCTGAGGAAGTAGCCTTGCAGCACGCCGGCGTCGACCACGCGGCGGGCCTTCGTGCGCACGCCTTCGCTGTCGAAGGGGGCGCTGCCGACGGCCTCGGGCACGTGCGGATCTTCCAGGATGTCCAGGTGGCCGGCCATCACCGGCTTGCCCAGGCTGTCCAGCAGGAAGCTGGCCTTGCGGTACAGCGCGCCGCCCGAGACGGCCTGTACGAAGGAGCCGATCAGGCCGACGGCGATGGTCGATTCAAACAGCACCGGCACCGAGCTCGTGGCCACGCGGCGGCTGCCCAGGCGCGACAGCGTGCGCTCGGCGGCGTAGCGGCCGATGGCCTCCGGCGAGGACAGCGCGACCGGGTTGCGCTTGCTGCTGTACCAGGCGTCGCGCTGCATGGCCTTGCCGCGGCCGGCGATGAGCGCCACCGACAGCGAATAGCGCGAGCTGGCAAAACCGCCGCGAAACCCGCGCGAATTGCCGGCCCAGAAGTGCTCTTGCTGCGCCGAGACGCCCGCGCCTTCGCTGTTGGTGATGCGCCGGTCCACCGCCATGCCGGCGGCTTCGCAGCGCAGGGCGAGTTCGGTGGCGCGCTCGGCGTCGATGTCCCAGGCGTGGAACAGGCGCAGGTCGCGCGCGGCTTCTTCGGCCGTGGCCAGGTCTTCCGCGTCGGGCAGGCCGGACACGGGGTCTTCCGCGGTGAAGCGGGCGATGTCGTAGGCCGCGCGCACGGTCTGGCGGATGGCCTGCGGCGAAAAATCGCTGGTGCTGGCGCTGCCGTGTTTCTGGCCGAGGTAGAGGCTGACGCTCAGCGACTTGTCGCGGTTGCGCTCGACATGTTCGAGCTCGCCCTTGCGCACGGAAACCGACAGCCCCGCGCCTTCGGAGACATCGGCGGCCGCGTCGCTGGCGCCCATCTCACGCGCCTGGCGCAGCACGTCCTCGACCATCTCCTGGAAGCGTGACGAGGCAAAGGCGAAGCCGCGCTCGTCTGCGCGCGGGCTGGCCGCACCGGACGCCTCGGGGGTTTTTGCGGTCGCGCGGGGCGCTGGACGGGTCGCCGAAGAGGAAGCCATGGTGCGTGGGGGGCCGGCCGCGCCGGCGTCAGCAAAGACCCGACGATTATGATCCCCGCCCATGTCCCGAAGACCCGCACCCGGCCGTATGCCCGCCCGCGAGGCCGATGCGCCTTTCGATGATGACGATCGCCCCAGCAAGTCGCAGCTCAAGCGCGAGGCCCACGAGCTGCAGCGCCTGGGCGACGACCTGGCCGCGTTGCCCGATGCGCGCCTGGCCGAATTGCCGATGGACGACAGCCTGCGCGACGCCGTGATGACGCTGCGCCGCACCCGGTCGCACGAAGGCCGGCGCCGCCAGCTGCAGTACGTGGGCAAGCTGATGCGCAAGGCCGATGCCGAGCCGCTGCGCGAAGCAGTCGCGCAGATCCGCCTGGGCGGCGCGCGCGACAGCCTGCGGCTGCACGAGATCGAACGCTGGCGCGCCGAACTGATGGCCGACGACCACGCGCTGACGCGCTGGGCGGCCGAGTACCCCGACAGCGACCTGCAGCAGCTGCGCGCCTTGCTGCGCCAGGCGCGCGCCGATCGCCTGCCCGATCTGGCACCCGGCGTGGGCCAGCGGCAGGGGCGGGCGTTCCGCGAGATCTTCCAATACATCCAGCAGGCGCTGGCCCAGGCGGGTTCGCCCGAGCCGGCTGGCAGCGCCGCCGAAGACGATGGCGACCATGCAGACTGAATTCGATCCCGTTCGCATCGGCCTGGTGTCGGTCAGTGACCGCGCCAGCTCCGGTGTCTACGAAGACAAGGGCATCCCGGCGCTGAAGGAATGGCTCACGCGTGTGCTGCGCAACCCCATCGAGTGGCAGCCGCGGTTGATCCCGGACGAGCAGCCGCAGATCGAGGCCGCGCTGTGCGAGCTGGTCGACGTCGCCGGCTGCCACCTGGTGCTGACCACCGGTGGCACCGGCCCCGCGCGGCGCGACGTCACACCGGAAGCCACGTTGGCCGTGGCGCACAAGCCGATGCCGGGCTTCGGCGAACAGATGCGGCAGATCAGCCTGGCCTTCGTGCCCACGGCCATCCTGTCGCGCCAGGTGGCGGTGATCCGCGGCAATGCCCTGATCATCAACCTGCCCGGGCAGCCGAAGTCGATCGCCGAGACGCTCGAGGGTCTGCCCAAGGCGACACCGCCGGTGCACGGCATCTTCGCGGCGGTGCCGTATTGCATCGACCTGATCGGCGGGCCTTATATGGAAACGGACGAGGCCGTGTGCAAGGCCTTCAGGCCAAAGTCGGCGATCCGCGCGCCGCGCGGCTGAGCGTCACGCGCGCCGTGCGGCTGAGCATGCAGTCCGCGGCACCGCTGGGCAGCGGGCGCGGCAAGGCTTGATCGATCGCCAGTGGCGCGGGCTGCCCCGCTGCCTCACTTGACCAATCGGTTCAGGCGCTCGGCGTCGAAGTGTTCGCCGGTCTGCGCGTCTTGCGGCACGCAGTCGTCGCCCGGCAGTTCGCGGGCGCGCGACGAGAGTTTCTCGATGGCCGCCCACAGCAGTGCGATCTGATGCTCGTGGCCGGCGGTGTGGTCGATCAGACCCTTCATCGCCTGCGCCACCGGATCGTCGCCCTGCGTCACGCCGTAGGCCGAGAAGCCCATGCGCGCCGCGGCGGCTTCGCGTGCGGCTTCGAGCTCGGCCAGGATGACACGCGCGGGGTTGCCCACCGCCGTGGCGCCGGCCGGCACGGCCTTGACGACCACCGCGCCGGAGCCGATGCGTGCGCCGTCGCCCACGGTGAAGCCGCCCAGCACCTGCGCATTGGCGCCGACGATCACGTCCTTGCCCAGCGTCGGGTGGCGCTTGGCGCCCTTGGTCAGCGAGGTGCCGCCGAGCGTGACGCCCTGGTAGATGGTGCAGCCGTCACCGATCTCGGCCGTCTCGCCGACGACGACGCCCATGCCGTGGTCGATGAAGACACGCCGGCCGACCGTTGCGCCGGGGTGGATCTCGATGCCCGTGAGCCAGCGGCCGAACTGCGAGACGAAGCGCGCGGCCCAGCGGAAATCGTGGCGCCACCAGAATTTGGCCCAGCGGTGGATGACCAGCGCGTGCAGGCCCGGATAACACGTCAGCACCTCCCAGCGCGACCGCGCAGCGGGATCGCGTTCGAGGATGCAGGCAATGTCTTCGCGCAGGCGGCTGAACATGGATGGTTTTCCGTCACCAGGAGTGAGGTAACGAGTGTAGACCTGGGCGGAAAACCGCGTGCAGAACGCACGCCTTGGCCGGGGGCGCCTATTCGGAGGTCGGGTGCGGGGCTCCATGCAGGTGGAGCCGGGGTGGGGCTCAGCCATCGGACACGGGATGTCCGATGGCCTTCGCCAGGCACGGGACTCCACGCAGGTGGAGCCGGGGTGGGGCTCAGCCATCGGACACGAGATGTCCGATGGCCTTCGGCAGGCACAGGGCTCCACGCAGGTGGAGCCCTGAGTCCTGCCTCAGTCCTCTCGCCGGGTGCGGCGGGTGCTGATGAAGAGCACGACGATCAGTGCGCTGACGAAGAGCAGGAACGCGGGCGGATCGGTGCCGAGGGCCTCGGGCGGGACGGTGTTGCCGTGCAGGCCCTGCGGGCGCGCGGGGGCGGACGCGGCGGCGGCCACTTTCAGGGCCTCGCCGTCGTTGGCGGACGTGCGGCGCAGCGTGGCCGGCTGCACGTGGGCCCGCATCTCGGCGGCGGCGGCAAACTCCGATGCGGCGCGCTCGGCCTGCGCGCCCGCCGACGTGGCGAGCAGGGGCAGACAGGCGAGGATGAGCAGGCGCAGGGTGCGAGCAGTCGGCATGGTGGTTCTCGGCAGATGCGTCACCCCTGCCCGACCGGGAAGGGGTGTGTGTGCCAAGGGGCTATCGGTCGCTGCCGCCGCGACCTGAGCCTTGCACCAGACGCGTGCCGGCTGCTGCGGCGACTGCGACCGATGCGGGCGTCAGCGCGTCAGCACGCTGCGTGCAATGCCGCGAAGGATGTGGACTTCTTCACGCGTGAGCTGCAGGCGGTTGGCCAGCTGGTTCAGCCGCGGCAGCAGCTTCTTCGGCGCGGCCGGATCGAGGTAGCCGATGTGTTCCAGCGCCTCGCGCCAATGCGCCAGCGCGCCTTGTACGGCCTGTCCGTCGGCCCATTGCGGCTCGGGCGCGGCGGGCGTGACGGCGAAGCTGCCCAAAGCCTGCCGCCACTCGTAGGCCATGATCTGCACGGCCTGCGCGAGGTTCAGTGATCCGTAGGCCGGGTTCGTGGGCACGCTGAGCACACGGTGGCAGCGGTAGACGTCTTCGTTGGCCATGCCGTAGCGCTCACTGCCGAAGACAAAGGCCACGCGGTGGCCTTGCTGCACCAGTTCGGGCAGGACCTCTCGCGGCGCCGCTGTGGGCGGGCCGAAGTCGCGCGGCGTCATCGCCGTGGCGCAGGCCAGCGTGATGCCGTCCAGCGCCTGCGCCAGCGTGGGCACGATGCGCGCGCGCGCCAGCACGTCGGCCGCGCCGCTGGCGAAGGCCACCGTCTCCTCGCGGCTGAGCACGTCCTCGAAGCGGGGCGCCACCAGCACCAGGTCGCCGAAACCCATGACCTTCATCGCGCGCGCAGCGGCACCGACATTGCCGCCGTGGCTGGTGTGCATCAGCACGAATCGCGTGGGGTCCAGAGCGTGTTCCATCGAGGTCCATTAAAATGGCGGATCTTGCGCGGCATTGTCGTGCCGCGTCCGTTCTTGCTCACCGCCAGCCGTCCCTTTCCTGCGCGCCGCGTTGCGGCGAGCGGCCGGTCGTGCGGTGCGCCCGACTCCAGGCCTGCCGCATGTCTCAAACGCTTCACCCCATGCTCAACATCGCCATCCGCGCGGCACGCGCCGCCGGGGCGATCATCAACCGCGCCGCGCTCGACGTGGACGTGCTGAAGGTGGCCGCCAAGGGCACCAACGACTTCGTGACCGAAGTCGACCGTGCCGCCGAGCAGGCCATCATCCAGGTGCTGCTGGATGCCTATCCCGAGCACGGCATCCTCGCCGAAGAGAGCGGACGCGAGCACGGCTCGCGCAGCAGCGACTACCTGTGGATCATCGACCCTCTGGACGGCACGACCAACTTCATCCACGGATTCCCGGTCTACGCGGTGTCGATCGCGTTGTCCTTCCGCGGCAAGGTCGAGCAGGCGGTGGTCTACGACCCCACGCGCAACGACCTGTTCTTTGCCAGCAAGGGCCGCGGTGCCTTCATGAACGACCGCCGGCTGCGCGTATCCAAGCGCATCCGCCTGGCCGATTCGCTGATCGGCACAGGCTTCCCCTTCCGCCGCGGCGACAACTTCAAGCGCTACATGAAGATGTTCGAAGAAGTCATGCCGCATTGCGCCGGCCTGCGCCGCCCGGGTGCGGCGGCGCTGGACCTGTGCTACGTGGCCGCCGGCTGGTACGACGGCTTCTTCGAGACCGGCCTGAGCCCCTGGGACGTGGCGGCCGGTTCGCTGATGATCACCGAGGCCGGCGGACTGGTGGGCAACTTCACCGGCGAGGCCGATTTCCTGCACCAGCGCGAACTGGTCGCGGGCAATCCGCGCATCTACGCACAGCTGGTGCAGATGCTGGCGCCCTACACGCGTGTGATCGAGGCGGCGGCCGAGGCTGCGGCGGCAGAAGCGGGCGGCGCGTCTGCGCAGACCGCAGGCGATGCGGCCACCCAGGCCTTCGTGGCGTCGGCCGAAGGCCAGCAGGGCAATGCGCAGCCCGCGCAGACACCGCCTGAGCCAGCGCGCAAGCCCACGCGCATCCGCAAGGAATCGCTGACCCCGCCGTCTGACACGCCGCCGCGCCGCGGCGGGCCGGGGCGCTGAGCGCCACGGTCCAGCCGGAGGCCCTGTCAGCGGGCCGCCTGTTTCTTTGCCGCATCAGCCAGCGCTGCGCTTTGTGGGGGGGTGCGGCGGGGATTTGATCGCGCGCAAGAAACCTGCTTGCCAGGCTTCCAAGATCTTGATGACAGGCATGGACGCCTGTCGCGCGAGGTCCGACGGCCGGACCGCATGGAGGCACGATGACAAGAAGCTGGCGACCCGCGGTCGGCGCGGTGGCATTCGTGGGCGGGCTGATGGGCAGCGCACCGGCGCAGGCCCTGACGACGCTGGATGTCTGGGTGAGCGATTTCAGCTGCAGTTTCACGTCGGCTACAGGCGCGACCAGCGCGCTGGCGTGTGACGGGCCGCGATTGACGGCGAGCATCGGTCCCGGTGAAACCATGCGTCTGGATGCGCGGGTGAATTACGTGTACCACGACGACGGCTTGCCGGTGAGTGGGGCAGGGCCGTTTCAGATGGACGCGTTCGGATTGACGGTCCATCCCGTGACGACGGAACTCGGCGTCATCTACGTGTCGACACCCTTGTGCCAGTCGCGAGGCCCCTGCTATTCGCCGGGCCTCGACGGGATCGGCACGCCGTTCGTTCCCTTCATCCTCGGCGAAAACGATCGGCCAGACGATCTGCAGGGCAGCTTTGCCGTCTTTGCCGGGTTTACGGTGGCGCCGCTTGCGTTCGGCGCGAGCCCCACGGCCGGCGTGAACGTCATCACCCGCACCTACAGCCGCACCGTCAGCCCCATCCCTGAGCCCTCGACTTACGCGTCGATGGCCCTGGGCCTGGTGTTGGTGGCAGGCTCGGTGCGTCGGCGCATGGGGCGGTTCTGAGTCTGTGCACAGCCACACGCGCGGGGATGCGCCACGCGTCCCGACCGCGCCGACCGTGCGAGCCGTGGCGCGCATCCAAGGCCGCCGCCCGTTCGGTGTAGCGTGCGGGCATGAGCGTTCGACCGATCCACAGAGGCCGCAGGTGTCGCTGGCTGGCCGCCTGGGCGTGGCTCGCGGCCGCCGGTGCCGCCGCCGCCCAGGTGCCCGCGGCACCCGATGCCGACATGGCCCAGCGCATGAAAGCCTGCACGCCGTGCCACGGCCAGCAGGGCCGGGCTGCCAGCACGGGCTACCAGCCGCGCATCGCGGGCAAGCCGGCCGGCTATCTCTTCAACCAGCTGGTCAACTTTCGGGACGGGCGGCGCCAGAACGCGCTGATGGCCGGCCTGGTCACGGTGCTGGACGATGCCTACCTGCGCGACATCGCCGCCTACTTCGCGGCGCTGGATCTGCCGTATCCGGCGGCCCAGACGCAGCAGGCCGACCCCTCGCGGCTGGCGGCCGGCGCGCGCCTGGTGCGCGAGGGCGATGCGGCACGCGGACTGCCGGCCTGCACGGCATGCCACGGCGCGGCCATGACCGGCGTCGAGCCGTCGTTCCCGGGTTTGCTGGGCCTGCCGCGTGACTACCTGCTGGGCCAGATCGGCGCCTGGCGCACCGGCACGCGCCGCGCCCGCGAGCCCGATTGCATGGGCCGCATCGCGCGCCGCCTGACGCCCGAGGACATCGAGGCCGTCACGCTGTGGCTGACGTCGCAGCCGCCCGGTGCCGACATGAAACCCGCGCCGGCAGCCAGCCTGCGGCAGCCGCTGCCGCTGGACTGCGCGGCGCCCGCGCCATGAGCACCGCTGTGGGCGCGGCCGTCACCTGGCGCCGCGGCATGCGGTGGCTGTGGCGCCTGCTGGCGCTGGGCGTGCTGCTGGGCGTCGCCGCCATCGCTGTGCTTTACCACCGTGGCACCGCACCGGCCGGTGCAGACAGCGTCGCCGCCGCCTTGCCCGCCGGCATGCGCCTGGCCGCCAGCGCCGACCCGGTGGCCCGCGGGGCCTATCTCGCGCGGGCGGGCAACTGCGCCGGATGCCACACGGCGCGCGGCGGTGCGGCGTATGCGGGCGGGCGCGCGATCGCGACACCCTTCGGCGCGGTTGTGGCGTCGAACCTCACGCCTGATGCCCGCACGGGCCTGGGCGCGTGGACGGCCGACGACTTCTGGCGCGCGATGCACGAAGGCCGTTCGCGTGAAGGGCGTTTGCTGGTGCCGGCGTTTCCGTATGCGGCCTTCACGCGTTTGACGCGCGAAGACAGCGACGCGCTGTGGGCCTTCCTGCGCAGCCAGCCGCCGGTCGAGACGAGCACGCCGCGTGCGGCGCTGCGTTTTCCGTTCGGCACGCCGCTGGCGCTGGCCCTGTGGCGCGGCCTGTACTTCCAGCCGGCGCGCTTCGAGCCTGATCCCGCACGCGACGACGCCTGGAACCGCGGCCGCTATCTCGTCGACGTGCTGGGCCATTGCGGTGCCTGCCACGGCGCACGCACGCGCTGGGGCGGTCCTGACCCGAGCCGGCCGGCGGACGGTGCCGAATTGCCCGGTGAAGACTGGTTCGCACCCTCCCTGCAGTCGCCCGAAGGGGCAGGCGTGGCGCAGTGGTCGGAAGACGAGATCGCGGCCCTGCTGGCCAGCGGGCGCACGGCGCGTGCGTCGGCGCTGGGCCCGATGGCAGAGGTCGTCTTCCGCAGCACGCAGTTCCTCACGCCGGAAGACCTGCGCGCGATGGCGCGTGTGCTGCGCGACCTGCCGCAACACCAGCGGCCCCAGACGCAACCCCCGGTGACGGCGGCAGCCGCCCGCGTGATGGCCGCTGGCGCCGATCTCTACCGCACGCACTGCGCCGATTGCCACGGCAACGATGGCGAAGGCCGCCCCGGGCGCACCGCGCCGCTGGCCGGCAACCGCGTCGTGCGCATGACGCCGGCCACCAACCTGATCGCCGCCATCCGGCACGGCGGCTTCCTGCCGGTCACCGCGGGAAACCCGCGCCCTTACGGCATGCCGCCGCACGCCGGCATCCTGGACGACGCGCAGATCGCGGCCGTGGCCACGTATCTGCGCCAGTCCTGGGGCCATGCGGCTTCGGAGGTCAGCTTGCTGGACGTGATGGGCGGGCGCTGAGCCTGCCCGCCGCCGGGCTCCGCCAGGGCAGAAGGCGCCGCAGGTGCGGTGCTCGACATTCGATGCGCCGGGGCGCGCCGCGCGGCTGGGCACCTGCGCCCCTGGCCGACAATGCGCGCTCTCCACCCCGAGCGCCCGATGAGTTCACCGCCCGCCGCCGACCTGTCCGCCCACACGCCCATGATGCAGCAGTACCTGCGCATCAAGGCCGAACACCCCGACACGCTGGTGTTCTACCGCATGGGGGACTTCTACGAGCTGTTCTTCGACGACGCGCGCAAGGCCAATCGGCTGCTGGACATCACGCTGACCGCGCGCGGGCAATCGGCCGGCGAACCTGTCGTGATGGCCGGGGTGCCGGTGCACAGTGTGGAGGGCTATCTGGCGCGGCTGCTGAAGCTGGGCGAATCGGTGGCGGTGGCCGAGCAGGTGGGCGACGTGGCCACGGCCAAGGGGCCGGTGGAGCGCAAGGTGGTGCGCGTGGTGACGCCCGGCACCGTGACCGACAGCGAGTTGATGGCCGACCGCGCCGATACGCTGCTGGTGGCCGTGCACCGCGTGCGGTCGACCTTCGGCCTGGCCTGGCTGGGCGTGGCCAGCGGCACGCTGGGCATCACCGAATGTGGCGAGCGCGAGCTTTCCGGCTGGCTGGCGCGCCTGGATCCGGCCGAGTTGCTGCACGGCGGCGGCGACTGGCCCGAGGCGGTGATCACGCTGCGCGCCGCGCGCACGAACCGCCCGGCCTGGCAGTTCGATCCCGCACTCGGCGAGCGCAAGCTCTGCGCGCAGCTGGGCGTGGCCTCGCTGGCGGGCTACAACGCGCAGGACTTGCCCGTGGCGCATGCGGCTGCGGCTGCGTTGCTCAGTTATGCCGAACACACGCAAGGCCAGGCGCTGGCACACGTGCAGAGCCTGAACGTCGAGCGCGCGCAGGAACTGCTGGAGCTGCCGCCGGCCACGCACCGCAATCTGGAGCTGACGCAGACGCTGCGGGGCGAGGACGCGCCGACGCTGCTGTCGCTGCTGGACACCTGCCGCAGCGGCATGGGCAGCCGGCTGCTGCGCCACTGGCTGACGCACCCGGCGCGTGACCGCCGGGCCGCCGTGGAGCGCCACGGGGCCATCGCCCGGTTGATCGACGCGGGCTTCGAGCCGCTGCGCGAGGCACTGCGCCAGGTCAGCGACGTCGAGCGCACGACGGCGCGCATCGCGCTGCGCCAGGTGCGCCCGCGCGAGCTGGCCGGCCTGCGCGCGACGCTGGCTGCGCTGCCCGCCTTGCGGGCCTGCGCGCCGCAGGACACGCCGCTGCTGGACCGCCTGCACGCGGCCTTGCAGCCGGCGCCGGAGGTGAGTGCGCCGCTGGCGGCCATCGCCGACGAGCCGGCGGTGCTGCTGCGTGACGGCGGCGTCATCGCGCCGGGCTTCGACGCGGAGCTGGACGAGCTGCGCGGCATCGCCACCAACTGCGACGCCTTCCTGCTGGATCTGGAGCAGCGCGAACGTGCACGCACGGGCATCGGCAACCTGCGCGTGCAGTTCAACAAGGTGCACGGCTTCTACATCGAGGTCACGAGCTCGGGCCTGGACAAGGTGCCGGACGACTACCGCCGGCGCCAGACGCTGAAGAATGCCGAACGTTTCATCACACCGGAACTGAAGAGCTTCGAAGACAAGGCGCTGTCGGCGCAGGAGCGGTCGCTCGCGCGCGAGAAGTGGCTGTACGAGCAGGCGCTGGATGCGCTGCAGGTGCACCTGCCGGCGCTGGCGGCGCTGGGACGCGCGCTGGCGGCCTTCGACGCGCTGGCGGCGCTGGCCGAACGCGCGGCCACGCTGAACTGGTGCCGGCCGGAATTTGTGCCCTATCCCTGCATCCAGATCGAAGCCGGTCGGCATCCGGTGGTCGAGCAGCGCCTGCGCGAGACCGGCGGCGCCGACTTCATCGCCAACGACTGCCGGCTCGATGCGCGCACGCGCATGCTGGTGATCACCGGCCCCAACATGGGCGGCAAGAGCACTTTCATGCGCCAGGTGGCGCTGATCGTGCTGCTGGCGGCCATGGGCTCCTACGTGCCGGCGCGAGAGTGCCGGCTCGGGCCGGTGGACGCCATCCACACGCGCATCGGCGCGGCAGACGACCTGGCCAATGCGCAATCGACCTTCATGCTGGAGATGACCGAGGCCGCGGCCATCGTGCACGGCGCGGGCGAGCAGAGCCTGGTGCTGATGGACGAGATCGGCCGCGGCACCAGCACCTTCGATGGCCTGGCACTGGCCGGCGCGATCGCCAGCCAGTTGCACGACCGCAACAAGGCCTTCACGCTGTTTGCGACGCACTATTTCGAGCTGACGGAATTCCCCAAGCGCCACGAGCGCGCCGTCAACGTGCACGTGGGTGCGGTGGAGAGCGGGCACGACATCGTCTTCCTGCATGCCATCGAACCCGGGCCGGCCAGCCGCAGCTACGGCGTGCAGGTGGCACGGCTGGCGGGCATGCCTGCCGCCTTGATCCGGCAGGCGAGGGCGGCGCTGGAGGCGCTGGAGGCCTCGCAGCAGGCGCAATCGGCGCAGGTCGACCTGTTCGCCGCAGCGCCGGCTGCCGCGCCGTTGGCCGAACCCTCGGCGGCCGAGCGCGAATTGGCGCGGCTGGACCTCGAGGCGCTGTCGCCCAAGCAGGCGCTGGACGCGCTGTACCGGCTGCGAGAGCTGCAGGCGCGTGGCGCCTGAATCGCTGGGGCAGGGGCGCGGCACCTGCGCGCCGACTCACCGCCGCTTGGCCGCCCCGCCACTGGCCCTACCGTTCGCGGCTGCCTTGCATGTTCACGCCGCGCCGCCGCCGTTTGGCGCTGCACGCCGGCGACTGGTCACATCGCGAGTGGCCGGGTGGCATCAGCCGTCTAGCATCGCGTCACCTTGAACCCACGGGCCGAATGCCACATGACTTCCCACGCCTCCCAGCCCCTGCTCGATGCCCGCGGTCTGGCCAAGCGCTATGGCGAGCGCCAGGCCGTCGCCGACGTCTCGCTGCAGGTGCGCGGCGGCGAGTTGCTGGGCCTGCTGGGCCCCAACGGCGCGGGCAAGTCGACCACCATCGCGATGATCTGCGGCCTGACCCCGGCCGATGCCGGCCAGGTGCTGGTCGGCGGTGCTGACTTCGCTGCGGCGCCCGTGGCCTGCCGCCGCCGCATCGGCCTGGTGACGCAGGAGCTGGCGCTGGTGGACGAGCTGAGCGCGCGCGCCAATGTCGAGCTCTTCGGCGCGCTCTACGGCATGCGCGGCGCGCAGCTTCGCGAGCGCAGCGAGCAGGTGCTGGCGCAGGTGGGGCTGTCCGACCGCGCCGGTGACCGGCCCGCGGCCTTCAGCGGGGGCATGAAGCGGCGGCTGCACATCGCCTGCGCGCTGGTGCACGACCCGGATTTGCTTCTGCTGGATGAGCCGACCGCCGGCGTCGATCCGCAGAGCCGGCACGCCATTTTCGAGACACTGCTGGCGCTCAAGGCCCAGGGCAAGGCGCTGGTTTACACCACGCACCACATGGAAGAGGTCGAGCGATTGGCCGACCGTGTGGTCATCGTCGACCACGGCCGCGTCGTGGCCGAGGGCACGCTGGCCGCGCTGGTGCGGCGCTTGCCCGCGGCCATGCGCCTGGTGCTGGATCTGGACCCGGCGCCATCGGCCGAGTTGCACGAGCAGCTGCGTGCGCTGCCGGGCGTGGGCGAGATCAGCCAGGCGCAAGGCAGCTGGCATCTCGCGCTGGACGATCTGGGCGCCCCGGTGGTGCAGGTGCTGCAGCGGCTGGCGGCGCACGGCATTTCGGTGCGGCAGCTCTCGTCGGGCCGCACGACGCTGGAAGACGTCTTCCTGGCCCTGACGGGGCACCAACTGCGCGATTGAGCAGACGCGCAGCCCGCGCACGCCACGGTGCGCGACCGGACCATCACCGACACGGAATTCCCATGCACGCCCTGATTGCCCTGATCCGCAAGGACCTCCAGCTCTTCCTGCGCAACCGCCGCGCCATCCTGATGACGGTGCTCGCGCCGATCCTCATCGCCGCTTTCTTCGGCAGCTTGTTTGGCAGCGATGCGCGTGTGTCGCAGCTTGCGGTCGCGTTGAGCGACGAGGACGGCAGTGCGCTGTCGCGGCAGATCGTGCAGGCCATGCGCGCCGATGCCTCACTGCAGCTGCAGGAAATGCCGGCTGCGCAGGCCCTGGAAGCCGTGCGCGCCGGGCGCCTGAAGGCCGCCGTGACGCTGCCGCCCGGCTTTGCGCAGGCCGCGACGCGGGCCGTCTTCGGCGCCGGCGCCAAGCCGGAGATCCTGGTCGTCTACGACCCCTCGCAGTCCACGGTGCTGCCGCTGGTGCGTGGGCTGGTGGCGCAGCACGTGTCGCAGCGCGTGATGCAGTCGGCCTTTTCCAGCGGTGGCGCGGGCTTGGCGGGCATGCGGCGCGACGTGTCGTCCGCGCCGCCGTTGGCGCCCGACAGGCGACAGGATCTGCTGGCGATTCTCGACAGCATCGAGCGCGTGCAGGCGGCCGATGCCGCCACCGGTGCAGCCTCGTCGGCGGCCGGCGCGGGTACGCCTGCCGGCAGCGGGCTGGGTGCGCCGTTCGCCACACGAGAGGTCCAAGCCGCCGGCGCCGGCGCGGCGCTCAACCGTGCGGCCCAGGGCTACAACGCCTATGCCCACTCCTTTGCCGGCATGGGTGTGCAGTTCATCCTGATGCAGGGCGTCGAATTCGGCGTGGCCCTGCTGCTGATGCGGCGCAGCGCGCTGTGGCTGCGCCTGCGCGCCGCGCCGGTGACACGGGCGCAGGTGCTGGGGGCGCGGCTGCTGTCGGGCGCCATCATTTCGGCCGCCGTATTCACGGTGGTGCTGGGCGTGGCCATCGCTTTCTTCGGCGTGCGCGTGCAGGGCAGTTGGACCGGGCTGGCCGCCATCGTGACCGCGTTTGCACTGATGACTTCGGCCTTCGGCTTGATGATCGCCGCGATCGGCCGCTCGCCCGAGGCCACGCGCGGGCTGGCCATCCTGGCGACGCTGCTGCTGGTGATGGTTGGCGGGGCCTGGGTGCCCAGCTTCCTGTTCCCGCCTTGGCTGCAGACCGTCTCCGCCTGGACGCCCACGCACTGGGCCGTGCAGGGCCTGGATGCCATGACCTGGCGCGCCCGGCCGCTCGCGGAAGTCTGGGCGCCGGTGGCCGTGCAACTGGGCTGCGGCGCGCTGTTTGCGGGCATTGCGCTGCTGCGCTTTCGCTGGGACGAATGAACGAACCCGGCCGGTGCCCGGCGGAAAACCGCATTCAGCGAACCGTCCGCGCGGCCTGCTACGCTTGCCGGGTTCTCTGACTGACCCCGACGCCATGACCTACTGTGTGGGCATCCGCCTGGATGCCGGCCTCGTTTTTCTGTCCGACTCGCGCACCAACGCGGGACTCGATGCGATCAGCACCTTCCGCAAGATGATGATCTACGAGCGGCCCGACGACCGTTTCATGGTCATGCTGTCCGCCGGCAACCTCAGCATCAGCCAGAGCGTGCGCGAGATCCTGCAGGTCGAGAAGATCGACCGCGGCACGGCCGAGCCGCCGCTGACCATCTGGAATGCCACGAGCATGTTCGATGCCGCGCGCGTGCTGGGCAGCGCCGTGCGGCGCGTCTACGAAACCGACGGCCCTTCCTTCAAGGCCGCCGGCGTGGAATTCAACGCCAGCATGATCTTCGGCGGCCAGATCAAGGGCGAGGCCATGCGCATGTTCCTGGTCTATTCGGCCGGGAATTTCATCGAGGCCACGCGCGAGACCTGCTTCTTCCAGATCGGCGAGAGCAAGTACGGCAAGCCCATCCTCGACCGCGTGCTGACGCCAGCCACGCCGCTGGACGAAGCTGCCAAGTGCGCGCTGGTGTCGATGGATTCGACGCTGAAATCCAACCTCAGCGTGGGCCTGCCGCTGGACCTGCTGGTCTACGAAGAAGGGCGCTTCTGCAGTGACCGCATCGTCTGCATCGACGAGAAGAACCCGTATTTCCGCATGATCCACTCGACCTGGGGCGAGCGTCTGCGCGAGGTCTTCGAAGGCATCGACGACCCGCGCTGGGACGGCGGCGACGCGACGCACCCGCTCATGACCCACAGCCCAGGCGTCGAGCCGATGCGCAAGATCACGACGCCGTCCGAACGCATCGTATGACGGCCGTGGCCGAACCCGGCCTCATCGTCTTCAGCCACGCCAACGGCTTTCCGGCGGGCACCTACCGGTTGATCTTCGAGGCCTGGCGCGCGGCGGGCTGGCAGGTCCTGGCGCTGGACAAGTTCGGGCATGACCCGGCCTTTCCGGTGCGCAGCAACTGGTCGCCCACCCGCAACGAACTGCTGGCCTTCATCGAACGCCAGGCGCCGGGCCGGCGGGTCTTTCTGGTGGGCCATTCGCTGGGCGGCATCCTCAGCCTGCTGGCCGCCTGCAAGAAGCCGGAGATCGCCGCCGGCGTGGTGCTCATCGACTCGCCGGTCATCGGCGGCTGGCGCGCCCACGGCTTGCAGGTCTTCAAGGCCACGGGCCTGGTCAAGCGGGTCTCGCCGGGCAAGGTCTCGCAATTCCGCCGCTGGCAATGGCCCTCGGCCGAAGATGCGCTGCGGCACTTTGCGATCAAGTCGGTCTTTGCGCGCTGGGACCCGCGTGTGCTGCAGGACTACATCGACGCCGGCATCGAGCCCGACCCCGAACACGGCGGCGTGCGCCTGGCCTTCCGCCGGGACGTCGAGACACGCTTCTACAACACGCTGCCGCACCACTTCAATGCCTTGATGCGCCGTCATCCACCTCGGTGCCCCGTGCACTTCATCGGCGGCACGCAGTCCGTCGAGATGCGCCAGGCCGGCATGGAGGGCACGCGGCGCTTGGTGAAGGAGCGTGTGACGATGATCGAGGGCACGCACCTGTTCCCGATGGAACACCCCGACGAGACGGCCGCGGCCGTGCTGGCGGCCATCCGCCGCGGATAGTCGCACCCGGCTGCGCCAGCGCCCCGGCGCCAGGCTGCTTTGGCGCCTCAGTCCGGGTCGTAGCGGCCCAGCCGCACCATCGTGTTTCCCGGCTTCAGGTGCGCGATGCCGGGCATCACCAACACGGTGTGGTCGTAGGGCGCGCGCCAGACGTGGTCGCCGTCCTGGGCGATCGGCGTGCCGGCCTGGGCGATGACGCTCAGGCCCACCATCGGCACGAGGAAGTGGAAGTCGCTGCTGCGCGCGACCACCGCCTCGGTGACGCGCAGCACCCGCTGGCGATCGGACGGCGGCAGAACGAGCCGCTCGCGAACCCAGCCCTCGTCGGCCATGCCGCTCAGGCGCAGGAAGCGCACCAGCGTGTCCCAGGCCACGTCGGCCGACGAGCGCGCCCAGTGCTGGCCGCATTCGATCAGCAGCGCACGCTTGGGGCTGCCCGGGTCGCCGAAACCGCCGCGCTCCACCATGCGCAGGCCCGAGGGATGGCCGGTGTCGATCAGCAGCACGCGCGGCACGCCCAGTTCGCGGGCGTAAGCGGCGTGCTTGTCCAGCGTGCCGCAGACCATCAGCGGCTCGCAGCCGTCGGTCATCGAGTGGATGTCCAGCAGCAGGTCCGCCGCGTCGACAAACGGCCGCAGCGCCCGCGCGCGGCGCAGTTCGGCACTGTCGCGCGGGCCGAAGAGTTCGGCATCGGACCATACGCGGTTGAGGTCCTCTTCGACGCAGCGCGACGGGTGCGGGTTGGCCGGGTCGAAGCGCGCGTAGGCCTGGACATTCCCGAAGGCCAGCGTGAGCTGCCCGCAGGCCGGCCGAAAGCCCTGCTGCATCAGGCGGTCCAGCGCGATCGCGCCGCAGATCTCGTTGCCGTGCGTCAAGGCCTGCACCATCACGCGCGGGCCTGGCCGGCCGCTGTCCCAGTGGTGCACGTAGTCGACGCCGGTATTGCCCGCCTGCCAGCCGTGGATGTCGGGGGCGGTGAGTTCGATCGGTGGCAGCTCGGTCATGGCATGCGCCTTGCGTGTGGTGTCGGGAGTTCGGGCAGCACACCCCGGTGTGCCCCTCCGCATTTTGATCGTCGATCGCGGAAATACGCCCCGGGGCGGTGGCAACATGTGCTGTACACGAAAACCCTGTCAGGGATCGGTGGGTGTGTCCGGGCGGACCCGAATGTCCATTCGGGGGCGCTCACCTAGCATGCGCCCCACATGCGTGCGCCGCGTGTCGGCCAGGTGTGGCCGCCGCGAGGCGCCGATCTGTCTGGACGGGTTTGTGAGGGCGGACCTTGTGGCCGCCCGTGCTTCGAAACAGGAGAACCGATATGCAAGAGCGTGAGATTCGCGAATTGATCGAGCAGGTCCGCAGCGGTGAGATGCCCCGCCGTGGTTTCATCCAGCGCATGGTCGCCGTGGGCCTCACGGCGCCGATGGCCTCGATGCTGCTGATGCACGAAGGTATCGCGCAGACGGCAGCCACGATTCCGTACAAGGGCACCAAGCGCGGCGGTGGCGGCACGCTCAAGCTGATCTACTGGCAGGCCTCCGTGCACCTGAACTCGCATTTTGCGGGCGGCACCAAGGACCAGGACGCCAGCGCCATCTTCTACGAGCCGCTGGCTGGCTGGGATACCGAAGGCAACCTGATCCCGACCCTGGCTGCGGAAATCCCCTCGCGCCAGAACGGCGGCCTGGCGGCCGACGGCAAGAGCGTCACCTGGAAGCTCAAGAAGGGCGTGGTTTGGCACGACGGCAAGCCCTTCACGGCCGACGACGTGGTCTTCACCTGGCAGTACGCCGCCGACCCGGCCACCTCCACCGTCACGGTAGGCACCTACAAGGACATCAAGGTCGTGAAGATCGATTCGCACACCGTGCGGGTCGAATTCCCCAAGCCCACGCCCTTCTGGGCCGAAGCCTTCGTCGGCAGTGCCGTCGGCCCGATCCTGCCCAAGCACGTGTTCGAGCCCTACATCGGCGCCAAGTCCCGGGAGAACCCGGCCAACACCAAGCCGGTGGGCACGGGTCCGTACAAGATTGTCGATTTCAAGCCGGGCGACATGCTGCGCGCCGAGGCCTTCAAGGATTACCACATCCCCAACCAGCCGTTCTTCGACGCGCTGGAAGTCAAGGGTGGCGGCGACTCCACCAGCGCCGCGCGCGCGGTGCTGCAGACCGGCGAGTTCGACCTCGGCTGGAACCTGGCCGTGGAGGACGAGATCCTCAAGCGCCTGGAAGCCGCCGGCAAGGGCAAGGTGAACTTCTTCGTCGGCAGCGACATCGAGTTTGTTTCCCTGCAGACCACCGACCCCTGGAAGGAAGTCGAAGGCGAACGCGGCCACAAGAGCACCAAGCACCCGATCTGGCAGGAAAAGGCGGTGCGCGATGCGCTGGCCCTGCTGATCGACCGCAAGGGCATCCAGGAGTCCATCTACGGACGCGGCGCGATCACCACGTCGAACTTCCTGAACAACCCGCCGCGCTTCCGCAGCCCCAACACCAAGTTCGAGTTCAACATCGAGAAGGCCAACCAGATGCTGGAGGCCGCCGGTTGGAAGAAGGGCGCCGACGGCATCCGCGCCAAGGGTGCGCAGAAGCTGAAGTTCGTTTTCCAGACGTCCGTGAGCGGCCCGCGCCAGAAGGCCCAGGCCATCATCAAGGACGCCTGCACGAAGGCCGGC
This sequence comes from Pseudomonadota bacterium, assembly GCA_963205115.1. Classification (GTDB taxonomy): domain Bacteria; phylum Pseudomonadota; class Gammaproteobacteria; order Burkholderiales; family Burkholderiaceae_C; genus Rubrivivax. The sequence goes on from CAUJHV010000063.1 coordinate 80,345, forward strand.
ATCGATCTCGAGCTCAAGAGCATCATCGCCTCCGTCTACTTCGGCGGCGATGCGGCCAATCCGGACACGTACCAGAAGTTCTGGGCGGACATGCAGATGTTCACCACGACCATGTCCGCGCCGGACCCACAGTTCTTCATGGAGCAGTTCACCTCGGGGCAGGTGGCGCAGAAGGCCAACAAGTGGGCCAGCCGCAACCTCACGCGCTGGAGCAACAAGGAATACGACGACACGTACCAGGCTGCCACGGTCGAGGTCGACCCCGTCAAGCGTGCCGCGATGTTCATCAAGCTCAATGACCTGGTGGTCAACGACGGCTACGTGATCCCGCTGTTCGCACGTCCGCGGCCCTACGGCGTGCAGAACAAGCTGCATCCCGTGCTCTCGGCCTGGGACAACACGACCTGGGCGATCGGCTACTGGACACGCGACGCCTGAAGCGCTGATTGACGGCACGCGGCGGGCGGACGAGGGGCCGGCCCGCCGCGTCTGCCGCGGCGCCTCCAACGACAACAACGACAACAACGACAAGCGCGTGTGCTGAACTACATCCTGCGCCGATTGCTGATCGCCTTGCCCAGCCTGCTGGGCATCAGCGTCATTCTCTTCACGGTGCTTGCGCTCGCGCCGGGCGATCCCTTCGAGGACCTCGCCAACAACCCCAATGTCCCGCCCGAAGTGCGCATGGCCCTGCGTGCGCAGTTCGGCTTGGACGACCCCGTCTGGCAGCGCTACATCCAGTGGCTGACCAGCATGCTCCAGGGCAACTGGGGCTTTTCCTTCGTCAGCCGCATCGACGTCGACCAGCTGATCCTGCAGCGCATTCCGGTCACCATCGCGGTCATCGGGCTGTCGCAGGTGCTCGCGCTGCTGGTGGCGCTGCCGGTGGGCGTGCTGTCGGCCGTCAAGCCGTATTCCTGGTTCGACCGCATCGCCAGCACGCTGGCCTTCGTGGGTTTTTCACTACCCACCTTCTTCACCGGGGTGATCTTCATCCTGGTGTTCTCGGTCAACCTGGGCTGGTTCCCGTTTGTCTACCGGTCCGACCTCAGCAGCACCGGCTGGCAGTGGTGGGTGGACCAGTTCAAGCAGTCCATCATGCCGATCACCGTGCTGGGCCTGTTCCAGGCGGCGAGCTGGATGCGCTACGTGCGATCGGCCGTGCTGGACGTGATCCGGCTCGACTACGTCACCACCGCGCGCAGCAAGGGCCTGGACGAGCGGCTGGTCATCGTCAAGCACGTGGTGCGCAACGCGCTGATTCCGGTGGTCACGCTGGTGGCGCTGCAGATGCCGGCGGTCTTCGGCGGGGCCATCGTCACCGAGCAGATCTTTCGCATCCCCGGCATCGGCAGCCTGCTGATCGACGCCATCCTGCGCAACGACACGCCGGTCATCATGGCGGTGACCTTCGTCTTCAGCTGCCTCGTGATCTTCTTCAACCTGATTGCCGACGTGCTCTATGGCTGGCTTGACCCCCGCATCAGTTACCGGTGACGTGGCGCCCGTGCCACCGGCCGCGCCGGTGCTGGGCAAGCCGCAGCGCCCCACGTCGCTCTGGGCCGAGGCCTGGAAGCGCTTCAAGCGCCACCGCCTGGCCTACTGGAGCCTGTGGGTGCTGTGCCTGCTGGTGCTGGCGGTGCTGATCGGACCGATCTTCTACAAGGTCGGCATCAACGATGTCGATCTGCAGGCGCGTCTGGCCGAACCCAGTGCCAAACACTGGATGGGCACCGACGACCTGGGCCGCGACCTGCTGGCGCGTGTGCTCTACGGCGGGCGCATCTCGCTGGCCGTGGGCATGGCGGCGATGCTGATGGCCATCATCGTGGGGGTGTTCATCGGCTCGGTGGCGGGCATGGCACGCGGCTGGGTCGACGCCGCGCTGATGTGGGTGACGGACCTCTTCCTGAGCCTGCCGCAGTTGCCGCTGCTGCTGCTGCTGATCTTCCTGTTCCGCGATCCGCTGAAGGCGGCCTTCGGGCTGGAGGTGGGCATCTTCATCCTCATCGTGCTGGTGATCGGCGGCTTTCGCTGGATGCCGGTGGCGCGGCTGGTGCGCGCGCAGTTCTTCAGCCTGCGCGAGAAGGAATTTGTCGAGGCGGCGCGCGCGCTGGGCGCCAGCACGCCGCGCCAGGTGCTGCGCCACATCCTGCCCAACAGCCTGGGCCCAGTGATCGTGGCCGGCACCATCGACATCGCCGCGGCCATCCTGGCCGAGAGCACACTGAGCTTCCTGGGCCTGGGCTTCCCGCCCGACGTGCCCACCTGGGGCCGCATCCTCTACGACGGCCGCGACTACATGGACCTGGCCGTGCACTGGGCGCTGTTCCCCGGCCTGGCCATCTTCATCACCGTGCTGACCATCAATTTCATCGGCGACGGCCTGCGCGACGCGCTCGACCCGCGACGGGTTCTCTAACCCACGACCGCATGGCACTCCTCGACATCCAGGGTCTGAAGACCCATTTCAAGACCGACGACGGCTGGCTTCATGCCGTGGACGGCGTGGACATCGCCATCGACGCTGGGCAGACGGTCTGCGTGGTCGGCGAATCCGGCTGCGGCAAGAGCGTCACGGCCAAGACGGTGATGAAGCTCATCGACATGCCGCCAGGCAAGATCGTCGCCGGGCGCGTGCTGTGGAAGGGCCGCGATCTCGTGCCGCTGCCGGCGCAGGAGATGCAGAAGATCCGCGCGAAAGAGATCGCGATGATCTTCCAGGAGCCGATGACCAGCCTGAACCCGGTCTACACCGTGGGCGAGCAGATCGCCGAGAGCGTGCGGCTGCACGAAGGCGCCTCGCGCGCCGAGGCCATGAACCGCGCGGTCGAGATGCTCAAGCTGGTGGGCATCCCCACGCCCGAGCGGCGTGTAAAGGACTATCCGCATCAGTTTTCCGGCGGCATGCGCCAGCGCGTGATGATCGCCATCGCGCTGGCCTGCAGCCCGCAGCTGCTGATCGCCGACGAGCCGACCACGGCACTGGACGTCACGATCCAGGCGCAGATCCTCGAACTGATGCAGGACCTGAAGGAGCGCACCGGCACCGCGGTGATGCTCATCACACACGCCATGGGCGTGGTGGCCGAGGTCGCGCAGAAGGTGGTGGTGATGTATGCCGGCCGCGTGGTGGAAGAAGCGCCGGTCGAGGCCTTGTTCGGCAGCCCGCTGCACCCGTACACGCAAGGCCTGATCCGATCGATTCCGCGCATCGACACGGCGGCCATCCAGAAAGTGCGGCTCGAAGCCATCCCCGGCACCGTGCCCAAGCTCATCGAGCCGGCCGAAGGTTGCCGCTTTGCCGGCCGCTGCAAGCATGTGACGCCGGCCTGCATGGCCGCCACGCCGCCGCTGGTGGAAGTGGCGCCGGGGCACAAGGTGGCCTGCGTGCTGCATGCCCAGCCGATGGGGGCACAAGCATGAGTGGTGCACCGCTGTTGCAGGTCAAGAACCTGGTCAAGCGCTTCCCCATCCGCGGCGGCGTGCTGCAGCGCGTGGTCGACCAGGTGCATGCGGTCGACGGCGTGAGCTTCGACCTCGCCGCGGGCGAGACGCTGGGTGTGGTCGGTGAATCCGGCTGCGGCAAGAGCACCACCGGCCGCTGTGTGCTGCGCCTGATCGAACCGACCTCGGGCGAGGTCTGGTTCAAGGGCCAGAACATCACGACGCTGGGCAAGGAGCCGCTGCGCGCGCTGGCGCGTGACATGCAGATCATCTTCCAGGATCCGTATGCCAGCCTGAACCCGCGCATGACCGTGGGCGCCATCGTGGGCGAGGGGCTGGTGATCCACAAGCTGGCCTCGGGTGCGGCCGACATCGAGCAGCGCGTGGCCGAGCTGCTGCGCACGGTGGGCCTGTCGCCTGACCAGATGAAGCGCTACCCGCACGAATTCTCCGGCGGGCAACGCCAGCGCATCGGCATCGCGCGTGCGCTGGCCGTGCAGCCGAAGATGATCGTCTGCGACGAGGCCGTGTCGGCCCTGGACGTGTCGATCCAGGCGCAGGTCATCAACCTGCTGGAGGACTTGCAGGCGCAGTTCGGCCTGACCTACATCTTCATCGCCCACGACCTGTCGGTGGTGGAGCACATCAGCGACCGCGTGGCGGTGATGTACCTGGGGCGCATCGTCGAGATCGCCTCGGCGCACGACCTGTACACGAACCCGCTGCACCCCTACACCGAGGCGCTGCTGTCGGCCGTGCCCATCCCCGACCCGCGCGTCAAGCGCAAGCGGATCATGCTGCAGGGCGACGTGCCCAGCCCCATCCGCCCGCCGCCGGGCTGCCATTTCCACACCCGCTGCCCGATTGCACAGAAGGGCTTGTGTGACGTGAAGCGGCCGGAGGCGAAGACGACGGGCGACGGGCATACGGTGGCCTGTCACCTGCGGGGTTGAGCAGCTGAACGGCTGAACGGCTGAATGCCGTGCGGGCGCGGCAGCCGCGCAACTGCCCGCACAGGCGGCTCGCAGCCAGAGCTCAGGGCCGGGCCGTGGCGGCCACCGTCATCGGCTGCAGCGGCTCACGTACGTCTGCTTCCAACTGCTCGAAGGGCACGGCCGTGCCGATGGCGGTCTGCACCAGGCGCGTGCGTGTGCCGAGGTCCGGCTGCAGCAGGCCCAGCCGCTGCGGTCGCGGGTCGGCCACACGCACGCCGGCGGCCTGCAACAGCGTGGGCACCATGTCGGCATGCATCAGCGGCTGGCCGGCGTGGCGCTGCAGCCGCGCCCATTCCTGCGGGTGCGCGGCCCTCCAGGCGTCGTTCGCCCAGAAGATGGCCGGCACGCGAATGTCCCAGCGTGAAGGCTGGCGTTGCGCGTGGCCGTAGAGCCGGCGTGCATCGTCCAGCAGGTTTTCGCCGTGGTCGGGCGTGAAGACGAGGAAGACCTCGCCCGGCAAGCGGGACAGGCGTTCGATGATGTCGTTGAGCACGCCCACGCTGGCGTCGGCGGCGTTGGCGTAGGCCGTGCGCCAGGCGGGCAGGGTGGCCTCGTCGGGTGCGTCGCCCAGGCGGTCGCAGGCGGTGGCGTCGAAGGGCGCCGTGCGGCGGTCGAAGCGGCTGCAGTAGGGCTCGTGCGCGCCCACCATGTGCAGCACCAGCGACAGCCGTGTGTGCCCGGCGGCCAGCACGTGGTCCAGCGCGGGCAGCAGCACCTCGCGGTCGCTTTGCGTGCCGAAGTGCCGTTCGCGGGCATCGGGCCAGGCGACGTCTTCGCTCTGCGCGCCGACCCACGCGGTGTGGAAGCCCAGGTGTTCGAGCGCCTTCTGGAAGCTGCTGTCGGCGGGTATGCGCACCGGCAGGCCGGGCGTGGCGCGGCTGATCAGCAGTGGCACCGAGGTGTGCGTGGCATTCGAGCCTGCGCTGACGTTGCAGGCCACGACCGCACCGGCGGCCACGGCGCGCAGCCCCTGCGGTCCGCCGCAGGCCTGCAGACCGTCGCTGCGCAGCGATTCGCCGATCACCAGCACCAGGGTTTCGCGCGCCGGGGCGGCCGCCACGCGTGTGGCCTGCCAGTGGTCATCCGGCCGGCCCGGATTGACGCCGGCACCCGCAATGGCGTACGACGCCCAGGCCGGCTGCTGTGCCAGCGCCGATGCGGCCACGACCATCGCGCTGGCCGGCCAGGCGCGGGTCCAGGCGATGGACGGCGCCACCCAGGCCAGCAACAGCGTCACCACCGCGACGATGCCCAGGCGCCGATGCAGCGGCAGCGGCCGTTCGGGCGCAGCACCGCGCATGCACAGCGCACACCACGCGGTCAGAACCAGCAGCGCGGCCAATGCCGGCCATCGATAGGGCTGCAATACGGCCTGGACATCCGGCGCCGAAAAGGTCTTCCACTGCGCCGCGAGTTCCAGCAGCGCGACGTTGCGCATGAGGTCGGCGCCCAGGCACAGCACGCCTGCCAGCACGGCGGGAAATGTCCACGCGAAAAAGGCGGCACCGGGCAGCAACAGCCGCAGGCCCATCACCCACCACGCGGACACCGCCAGCAGCAAGGCCGGCTGCAGATCCCAGTCGTGCCAGGCCGAGGCGCTGGTGGCGGCAGGCAGCACCAGCAGCAGGATCCACAGCGCACGTGCGGCGCGGGTGAGGGCGTGGCATCGCTCCAGCGTGGGGGCTGCGCCCGGATCGATCGGCGCCGCGGCCGTTTGGTGCGGTGGGCGCGGCCGGCCGGACCCCGTGGGCGGCCCGGTCAGGTCCAGCGGCATCGACGCGCTGTCAGCGCCCGATGCCTGCGGGCCCCGCGTGCTCAAGGGCGGCTACTCCGTGCGGGTGGCGCCTCGGCGGCGGGTGCTCGCCAACGATCCACGGCATCGAACCAGCTGCCGGCCATGTCCTGCAGGAAGGGGTTCCCGTGCGCCTGTTCGGCCAGCAGGTTGCCGTCGGTGATGGTGGCCGGGCGGAAGTTCAATCCGGCGTAGCGGCGCTCGGGCGCCACGAAGGGCTGGTCGACGATCGAAGCCGCCAGGCCGCCGGGCAGGAATGCCGCCTCGTCGAAGACCGGACGGCCCTCCAGTTGCAGCGAACGAAGCACCGCAACGGCGTTGTCGCGCGCCGTGGCGAAGGCCTGGTCGCTGCCGTAGATGAAGCCGGCGCGGCGCTCCACGTGCGTGAACACGCCTTCGGCTGTTTTCAGGGCGTCGCCGGAGAAGGTGCTGTTCCACGCCATGATGCCGCCGGGGCGCAGGTGCGCGCGCGCCAGCGCCAGGTGTTCGCGCGACAGCAGGTTGTTGCTGTAGGCGCGCCAGTGAAAGGTGGTGTTCTGCACGATCAGGTCGAAGCGCGCATCGGGGTGGCGGCGCAGCCAGCGGCGGCCGTCGTCGATGTGCACGGTGACCCGCGGGTCGTCCAGCAGCGGCGCGGTCTGCGGCGAGCGCCGCACCAGATCGATGTAGGCCGGGTTGATCTCCAGCACCACCAGTTCGCGGATCTGCGGCGATGCCGAGAGGATGCGTGTCCAGGCGCCGGCGCTCATGCCCAGCACCAGCACCCGCTCGGGCTGCGGGTGCACGGACAGCAGCACCAGCGCGCGGTCCAGGGCGTTGACGTTGTGGCGCATGTCCACGGAGGTGCTGCCGTCGTAGGCATTGCCGCCAAAGACCGTCAGGCCGTGGCCATCGCCCGTGACCGTGTGGATGATGCCGTGGCGGTTCTGCAGCACGTCCGCGACGGCGGCCTCGCCGCTGAGGGCGCGCACCAGCGCATGGGCGGGCATCAGTGCGCTGGCGACGGCCAGCGCGGCGGCCAGTGCGCCGGGCCACGCGGGGCTCGGCGCGCCGGTGCGTGCAGCGCGCGGGGCACTTGAGGTCGCGTGAGCCGGTGCGTGCGCCGGAGCTTGTGCCAGCGCACCCGAGGCCCGCGCACGTGCGCGGGCGCAGGCCGTGGCCAGCAGGGCCGAACCCACGGCCACGGCGGCCAGGCAGGTTTCGATCGGCCAGATGTCCAGCAGCACGTAACCCGTGACCACCGGCCCCAGCGTGCAGCCGACGATGTTGGCGAAATAGACCTTGGACACCGAACGGCCCAGCCGCGGCCCCGACTGCTGCGAGCCCAGGTGGTGCGCCACCGGAAACACCGTGGCCTTGGCCGATGCCGAGGCCATCACCAGCAGCAGCAACAGCGCCGTCTGCAGCGGCGCGGCGCCGATGAAGGGCAGCAGCAGCACCGGCACGGCGTCCAGTGCTGCGGACAGCATCAGCGCACGCGAGGCCCGGGCCAGCAGATCGTCGCCGGCTTCGCACCAGCGTTTGCCCACCGAGGCGCCGTGCGCCACGCCGATCAGGAACAGCACCAGCACCAGCGCAAAGGCGTGGCTGGCGCCTTGCAGCGCGAAGGACAGCAGCCGCACCCACAGGATCTCCTGGCTCAGGCTCAGGAAGCCCACCGCCAGCGACAGCGCCCAGGCCCAGCTAGCCATGGCTGCGTCGGGCCCACAGGGCCGTGGTGATGCCGATGGCCAGGTTCAGCACGGCGGCGAAGCGGATCGCCGTGTCCAGATCGAACAGGAGGAACCACAGAAAGCCGAACAGCGCCACGCCCACGGCCGCGCCCAGTGTGTTGGCCTGGTAGAGCAGGCCGATGGATTGCCCGACATTGCCGTACAGCCGCGTCAGGTGGGCGACCAGGATGGGCAGCGTCGCGCCCATCAGGCAGGTGGGCAGCAGCAGCAGGCCGAAATTGGCGACGGCCACCACCGCACGCGGCGCCATGACCAGCATCTGCGCGCAGGCGCGCAGCAGCTCCGGGCTGAACCAGCCGAACAGGCCGATGGCGCATTCGGCCGCGGCGAAGAAGATCAGCGCCCGCTGCGGGTGCCGATCGGCCAGCTGCCCGCCCAGCAGTGCGCCCAGGCCCAGGCCCAGCATGAAGACCGAGACGACGATGGTGATGGATTCGATGTCCACGCCGACCGCGGTGAACAGCAGCCGCTGCCAGCCGAGCTGGTAGATCAGTGCGGCGGTGCCGGAGGCGAAGAACAGCGGCGCGAGGCGGCGCGCGACGACAGCCGGCGCGGCGTCGACGCGGTCGATGGCTGGCGGCAGAAAGGGGCTGGGCGAGGTGTCGGCGTGCACGGTGGCTGCGCAGGCGGACGCCAAAGGGGCGCGCCGCACGCCCGTACGATTGTTGGTGCCGGCGCTGGGCGGCGATCCGTGAAACTGGGGGGGCGCTCCCGGCTGTCTGGCCGGCTGGCCGCCGCAGCGCGTGCACCTTGTCCATGGCGATAGTGGAAGTCCCGAGAGCGCGACTGTCTCGATCGGGACAAGCTGCCCGACGGCTCCCTGCATAGAATCGAACGATCGTTCTTTTTTTCCGAGGGTATCGTGTGCCGCTCGGACGTTTTCAGCGCGGGCCCTGATCCCGCAGGAGAGGACAAGCGACATGGGTGCAAGCTACGACGTGCGCGGCTCGGTGGCCGTGGTGACCTTGGACAACCCGCCGGTCAACGGCCTGGGTTACGACACGCGGGTGCAGTTCGCCGCGGGCATCGAAAAGGCCTGGGCCGATCCGGCCGTCAAGGCCATCGTCATCACCGGCGGCGGCAAGGCCTTCTCCGGCGGCGCGGACATCCGCGAATTCGGCTCGCCCAAGGCCATTGCCGAGCCCAACCTGCTGTCGCTGATCAAGATGCTGGACGACAGCCCCAAGCCGGTGGTCGCGGCCATCAACGGCGTGTGCATGGGCGGCGGGCTCGAACTCTCTCTCGGCGCGCATTACCGCGTGGCCGCGCCCGGCGTGCCGGTGGCCTTGCCGGAAGTGAAGATCGGCCTGATCCCCGGTGCCGGCGGCACGCAGCGCTTGCCGCGTGTGCTGGGCGTGGAGACGGCGCTGAACATGATTGTCAGCGGTGAGCCGGTCAAGAGCGAGCTGCTGATGCAGGTGCCCGGCCAGAAGCTGCTGGCCAAGATCGTCGAAGGCGACGTGGTCGCCGGCGCGGTGGCCTTCGCCAACGAAGTGGCCGATGTGCGCCCGCTGCCGCGTGTGCGCGACATGAAGCTCACGCACCCGAATCCGGACGCGTATTTCCAGTTCGCGCGCAACACCGCGCGGGCGATGGCGAAGAATTTCCCCGCGCCGCCCAAGTGCGTGGATGCGGTCGAGCAGGCGCTGAAGGTGCGCAACTTCGACGACGGCATGCGCGCCGAACGCGACATCTTCATGGCGCTGATGCTCACGCCGGAATGCAAGGCGCTGCGCCATGCCTTCCTGGGCGAACGCGCGGCCAGCAAGATCCCCGACGTGCCGGAAGACACGCCGCAGCGCACGATCGCCAAGGTGGCTGTCATCGGCGCCGGCACCATGGGCGGCGGCATCAGCATGAACTTCCTGAACGCCGGCATCCCGGTGACCATCCTCGAGATGAAGCAGGATGCGCTGGACCGCGGCATCGCGACCATCCGCAAGAACTACGAGGCGCAGGTCAAGAAGGGCAAGCTCAAGCAGGACAAGTACGAGCAGCGCATGGCCCTGCTGACGCCCACGCTGAGCTACGGCGACATCGCGCAGGCCGATCTCGTCATCGAAGCCGTCTTCGAGGAACTGGGTGTCAAGGAAACCGTCTTCAAGAAGCTCGACGAGGTGATGAAGCCCGGCGCGATCCTGGCCTCCAACACCTCCACGCTGGACGTCGACAAGATCGCTGCGTTCACGAAGCGTCCGCAGGACGTGGTCGGCATGCACTTCTTCAGCCCAGCCAACGTGATGAAGCTGCTGGAGGTGGTGCGCGGCGCGAAGACCGCCAAGGACGTGCTGGCCACCGTGATGACCGTGGCCAAGAAGATCAAGAAGACGGCCGTGGTCTCGGGCGTGTGCGACGGCTTCATCGGCAACCGCATGATCGAGCAGTACAGCCGCCAGGCCGGTTTCCTGCTGGAAGAAGGCTGCACGCCGGCGCAGGTGGACCGCGCGGTCGAGAAGTTTGGTTTTGCGATGGGCCCGTTCCGCATGGGCGACCTGGCCGGCAACGACATCGGCTGGGCCATCCGCAAGCGCCGCTATGTCGAGAAGCCCGAGCTGCGCTACAGCAAGACCGCCGACCTGTTGTGCGAGATGGGCCGCTACGGCCAGAAGACCGGCGCCGGCTGGTACGACTACAAGCCGGGCAAGCGCGACGCGATCCCCTCGACCGTGGTCGAGGAGATGATCGAACAGCACCGCACCACGCTGGGCGTGAAGCCGCGCAAGATCAGCGAAGAAGAGATCGTGCACCGCCTGGTCTACTCGCTGGTCAACGAGGCCGCGCGCATCCTGGAAGAGGGCATCGCCAGCAAGGCCAGCGACATCGACATGGTCTACCTCACCGGCTACGGCTTCCCGCTGTGGCGCGGCGGCCCCATGTGCTATGCCGACAGCCAGGGCCTGTTCAACGTCGTGCAGACGATGAAGCGCTTCGCGCAGAACCCGCTGGACGACGGCAGCTTCTGGCAGCCGGCGCCGCTGCTGGCCAAGCTCGTGGCCGAAGGCAAGAGCTTCACCTGAGCGCCACGGCGCGGCGGTACGTGTCGAGAAACGGCGGCTGGCGATGATCAAGCGCGGACTACTGGTGGTGCTGGCACTCGTGCTGGTGCTGGCTGCCGCCGTGCTGGTGAACACCTTCGTGCTGAAGACCTCGCGCCAGATCGAGGTGCCGCCGCTGGCGCCGCTGGCGGTGGATCAGGCCGCGGCGGCCGAATCGCTGTCGCAGGCCATCCGCGCGCGCACGGTCTCGTCGCAGACCGACGCGCAGGCCTCGGCCGACCAGTTCGCCGCGCTGCAGGCGCATCTGCTGGCGCGTTATCCACGCGTGCACGCGACGCTGCAGCGCGAGGTGGTCGGCGGCCACAGCCTGCTCTACACCTGGGCCGGCAGCGACCGCAGCGCCAAGGGCATCGGCCTGATGGCGCACCAGGACGTGGTGCCCATCGCGCCGGGCACCGAAGCGCAGTGGAAGGTCGATCCCTTTGCTGGTGTGCGCAAGGACGGTTTTGTCTGGGGCCGCGGTGCCTGGGACGACAAGGCCAACCTGATCGCGCAGATGGAAGCCGTCGAGATGCTGCTGGCCAGCGGTTTTCAGCCGCGGCGCAGCATCTATCTGATCTTTGGCGCCGACGAGGAAGTCGGCGGCCTGCGCGGAGCGGCGGCCATCGCGGCCTTGTTCGCCCAGCGCCAGGTGCAGCTGGATTTTGTCGTCGACGAGGGCCTGCTGATCACCGAAGGCGTCATGCCCGGTCTGAAGGTGCCGGCCGCGCTGATCGGCATTGCGGAGAAGGGCTATCTGTCGGTCGTGATGAAGGTGCCGGCCACACCGGGACATTCGTCGATGCCGCCGCCGCCGGGCACATCGGCCATCGCGATGATGAGCGCGGCGCTCAAGCGCCTGGATGACAACCAACTGCCCGCCGCCATCGCGGGCGTGGCGCGCGAGATGTTCGAGACCGTCGCGCCGGAGATGGGCGGCTTCAGCCGCGTGGCGCTGTCCAACCTGTGGCTCTTCGGCCCGGTGGTGAAGAAGCAGCTCGAAGCCGGTGCGAGCACCAATGCCATGCTGCGCACGACCACCGCGCTGACGATGGTGCACGCCGGCAACAAGGACAACGTGCTGCCCGGCCAGGCCGAGGCGACAGTGAACTTCCGCATCCTGCCCGGCGACACGAAGGCCACGGTGATGGACCACGTCAAGCGCGCCGCGGGCAACGAACGCTTCGAGCTCAGCGCCTTGCCCGGTGCGTCGGAGCCGTCCAAGGTGACACCCACCGCCAGCGAGAGCTACCAGCTCATCAACCGCACCGTTCGCGAGCTGTTCCCCGGCACCATCGTCGCGCCGGGCTTGATGGTCGCAGCGACCGATTCACGCCACTTCGAGAAGGTGGCCGACCACATCTACAAGTTTTCTCCGGTGCGCGCCAAGCCGGAGGATCTGCCGCGTTTTCACGGCACCGACGAACGCATCGCCGAGACCAACCTCGTCGAGCTGATCCGCTTCTATCACCGCCTGGTGCAGCAGGGCGCGAAGTAGCGCCGGGCTTTGCCGCCACCCCCTTCACCCACCCATCGCCTCAGGAGCTTCCCATGAGCCGCGCCGTCATCGTCTCCACCGCACGCACACCCCTGGCCAAGAGCTGGAAGGGTGCCTTCAACATGACCCACGGCGCCACGCTGGGCGCCTTTGCGGTGAAGGCCGCAGTGGAACGCGCCGGCATCGACCCGGGTGCCGTCGAAGACGTGCTGATGGGCTGCGCCAACCCCGAGGGCGCCACCGGCTGGAACATCGCGCGCCAGGTCGCGCTGGCCGCGGGCCTGCCGATCACGGTGAGCGGCATGACCATCAACCGCTTCTGCTCCAGCGGCCTGCAGACCATCGCGATGGCCTCGCAGCGCATCATCTCGGGTGAAGGCGACGTCTACATCGCCGGCGGCGTGGAGAGCATCTCCTGCGTGCAGAACGAGATGAACCAGCACATGTTCCAGGACCCGGGCCTGATGAAGACCAAGCCCGAGATCTACTGGCCGATGCTGCAGACGGCAGAGACGGTGGCCAAGCGCTACAACATGCCGCGCGAGCGCATGGACCGCTTCGGTGCGGAGAGCCAGCAGAAGGCCTGCGCCGCGCAGGCGGCGGGCAAGTTCGACGAAGAGATGGTCGCGTGCACCGTGACCGCGGGCGTGGCCGACGCCCAGTTGGGCCTGCGCAGCAAGCAAGTCACCATCAGCAAGGACGAAGGCCTGCGCGAGGGCACCACCTACGAAACCGTCATGGGCATCCGCCCGGCCGTTCCCGGCGGTGTGGTGTCGGCCGGCAATGCCAGCCAGTACAGCGACGGCGCGGGCGCCTGCGCCGTGGTCAGTGAAGCCTATGCCGAGCGCAAGGGACTGAAGCCGCTGGGCCGTTTCCTGGGTTTTGCCGTGGCCGGCTGCGAGCCCGATGAAATGGGCATCGGCCCGGTCTTCGCCGTGCCCAAGGTGCTGCAGCGCCTGGGCCTGACGGTCGCCGACATCGACCTGTGGGAACTGAACGAGGCCTTTGCCGTCCAGGTGCTCTACTGCGCCGACAAGCTGGGCATCCCGATGGACCGGCTGAACGTCAACGGCGGCGCCATCGCCGTGGGCCACCCCTACGGCATGAGCGGCCAGCGGCTCACGGGCCACGCGCTGATCGAGGGCAAGCGCCGCGGCGCCAAGAAGGTCTGCATCACGATGTGCATCGGCGGCGGCATGGGTGCCGCGGGTGTCTTCGAGGTGCTCTGAGCCGCGCTTCGCTGCGGGGCGCCGACGGCGGCCCGCATGCGCCCCGGGCGGCCTGCTGCCGCGCCGACCGCCCGGCCTCGTCCGGCGGGTCGATGGGGAGTCACCCCGCCTGCCGAACAGAACCCTGTCTGACCGGAGCACCCGATGATGTTTTCTTCCCGAACGATCCTGGCCGCCGCTGCCGTGGGTGCCTTGGCTGCCGTGCTGGCCGCCTGTGCGGGGCCGGCGCCGTCGGTGCCGCCCACCGCCGTGCCTGCGGGTGAGGTCAAGGGCAGCGCCACGCGGCACACACCGGCATCCAGCCAGGGCGTCATCGCCAATGCGCAGGTCGCGCTGCCGGCGCCGCCCGGCGGCAAGCCGTTCCTGGGCAAGTGGACGGCTGCCGGCGCTGCGGCCACGGGGCGTTATCCGGTGGTGCTGTTCATGCACGGTTCGTCCGGCCTGGGGCTGGCGGCCATCGGTGAGTGGCAACGCGCGCTGGCCGAGATGGGCATCGCCAGCGTGGCGCCGGATTCCTTTGCCTTGCCCGACCGCCTGACCTACAAGTCGCCCGTGGCCAAGGACGTTTACGAGCGTATCCACGCGCTGCGCGCCAGCGAGATCGCCATCGGTCTGGAAGCGCTGCGCAGCGCGCCCTGGGCCGACACCAGCCGCGTGGTGCTGGCCGGCACGAGCGAAGGTGCGGTGGCCGTTGCGCGCTACGCCGGGCCGGGTCTGGCCGGCCGCATGATGTTCGCGTGGAGCTGCGAAGACAACTACATGGTCGAGGCCCACCGTACGGCCGTGCCCGTGGACCAGCCCGTGCTCAACGTCATCAGCTCCACCGACCCGTTCTTCAGCCGCAGCAACAGCTACCTGGGCGCGCCGCAGGCCCTGGGCCACTGCGGCGGCACGCTGGCGCAGCACAAGTCGTCGACGGTCGTGCTGATCGCCGGCGCGCCGCATACGCTGCTGAACCTGCCGGCGGCGCGACATGCGACGGCGGGTTTCCTGCGCGATGTCCTGCGGCCCTGAGGGCCTGGCGAGGGCGTGATTCGATCGGCGCGGCGCTTGCGGCGCGCCGCAGTCGGGATCCCGGCGCCAGTCTTTGACGGGCGTGCTTCACCGTAGAGAGTCAAGACGATGCGAACGACGCTGGATTTCCTGTTGTATGACTGGCTGGACGTGCCGTCGCTGACCGCACGCCCGCGTTTTGCCGACCATTCGCGCGAGACCTTCGACGCGGTGCTGGACACCTGCCAGCGCATCGCCCGCGAGAAATACGCGCCTTTCAACCGCCTGGTGGACACCGAGGAGCCGCGCTTCGACGGCGAGAAGGTCATCCTGCCGCAGGCCACGCACGACGCCTGGCAGGCCTACGCCGAAAGCGGCATGCTCAGCGCCGCGCAGGATGCGGACATCGGCGGCATGCAGCTGCCCTACACGCTGGAATCCGCGGCGAATGCCTTCTTCGCCAAGGCCTCGGTGAGCATCGGTGCGGGCATGCTGACGGTGGGCAATGCCAATCTGCTGATGGCACACGGCACGCCGGCGCAGAGGCAGGTCTTTGCGCTGACCGAATTCAGCGGTCGCTGGAGCGGCACGATGTGCCTGAGCGAGCCGCAGGCGGGCTCGTCGCTGTCCGATGTCGCCACGCGCGCCGAGCCGGACGGCGAGGGCGCGCAGGCCGACCCGCTGGGCCCGCGCTTCCGGCTGCGCGGCAACAAGATGTGGATCTCAGCCGGCGAGCACGAGCTCACCGAGAACATCATCCACCTGGTGCTGGCCAAGATTCCCGGGCCCGCCGGCAAGCTGGTGCCGGGTGTGAAGGGCATTTCGCTGTTCATCGTGCCCAAGAAGCTGGTGGATGCGCAGGGGCAGCTCACCGGCGAGCGCAACGACGTGGCGCTGGCCGGCCTGAACCACAAGTGCGGCTGGCGCGGCACGACCAATACGCTGCTGAATTTTGGTGAAGGGAAGTTCCGTCCCGGCGGCCGCGCGGGCGCGGTGGGCTACCTCGTCGGGCGCCCCGGCGACGGCCTGCGCTGCATGTTCCACATGATGAACGAGGCGCGTATCGGTGTGGGCCTGGCGGCCACGATGCTGGGCATGGCGGGCTACGAAGCCTCGCTGGACTATGCGCGCAACCGGCCGCAGGGCCGCGCGATGGGTCCCGGCGGCAAGGACGCTGCGCAGCCGCAGATCCCCATCATCCAGCACGCCGACATCAAGCGCATGCTGTTGGCGCAGAAGGCCTATGCCGAAGGCGCGCTGGCGCTGGCGCTGTACAACGCGCGGCTGGTCGACGAGCAGCACACCGGCGACGAAGCCGCGGCCGGCGAGGCCCGGCTGCTGCTGGAGGTGCTGACGCCCATCGTCAAGAGCTGGCCCAGCGAGTGGTGCCTGGAAGCCAATTCGCTGGCCATCCAGATCCACGGCGGCTACGGCTACACGCGCGATTTCCCGGTGGAACAGTACTGGCGCGACAACCGCCTGAACATGATCCACGAAGGCACGCACGGCATCCAGGGCCTGGACCTGCTGGGCCGCAAGGTGGTGATGGAAGGCGGCGCGGGCCTGAAGGCCCTGGCCACGCGGATCTCGCAGACGGTGCAGCGCGCCGGGCAGGTGCAGGGCCTGGCCGAACCGGCCACGGCGCTGGCCGAGGCGCTGCAGAAGCTGGGCGCAGCGACCAAGGCGGCCTGGTCCACCGGCAACCCGGAAGAGGCGCTGGCCAACGCCACACCGTATCTGCAGGCCTTCGGGCATGTGGTGCTGGCGTGGATCTGGCTGGATGTGTCGCTGTCAGCGAACGACCTGAAGGACGAGGCCCAGCGGGGCGGCAAACTCGCGGCCATGCGCTACTTCTTTGCCTACGAACTGCCGCGCATCGACGCCTGGCTGGGTGTCGTCAGCCGCCGCGAGGCCGTCTGCCGCGAGATGCCGGAGGCCTGGTTCTGATGGGCAGCCGTTCGAACACCGCCTTCACGATGACCGCAGGAGAGACGGCATGAGCCGTTCGGACGCGTCCAGCGACGAATGCCGCGGTGCGGCGCCCGAAGTCGCTCCCGTGACGCCTGGGCGTCGCCTGAGCCGCCGCGCCGGCCTGCTGCTGGGCGTGGCGGCGCTGGCGCTGGGCGCCGGCTGCGCGTCCTGGCGACCGGATGTTGCGCAGGCTGCGGCGCCTGCTCAGGCCGCGCCGGCCCCGGCGAAGACGCTGCCGCCGCCCATCGTCTTCGTGCACGGCAACGGTGATTCGGCCGCGCTGTGGACCACGACACTGTGGCGCTTCGAATCCAACGGCTGGCCGCGCGAGCGGCTGCACGCGCTGGACCTGCCGTACCCGCTGGCGCGCGATGCCGACGACAAGCCGCAGCCCGGCCGCACGTCCGCGCAAGAACACATGCAAGCGTTGTCGGCGCTGGTCGAGCAGGTGATCGCGACCAGCGGTGCGCCGCAGGTGGTGCTGATCGGCAATTCGCGTGGCGGCAATGCCATCCGCCACTACATCGCCAACGGCGGCGGTGCGGCCAAGGTGTCGCACGCCATCCTGGGCGGGACGCCGAACCACGGCGTGTGGTCCAACCCCGGGTTCCGGCCGACGAATGAATTCAATGGCGCCGGCCCCTTCCTCACGGCCTTGAACAACCAGGGCGGCCCGGGCATCGAGATCACGCCGGGGCCGCAATGGATGACGGTGCGCAGCGACGACAACGACAAGTTTGCGCAGCCCGACGGCCTGTGGATCGGGGCCAAGGGCACGCCGACGAACGTCACATTCGCGGGACCTGAACTGCGCGGCGCGCTCAACGTGGTGCTGCCGGGCATCGACCACCGCGAGACCTCGTACGGCCCGCAAGCCTTTGCCGCGACTTATCGTTTCCTCACGGGGCGCGAGCCGGCGACCACGCAGCCGCTGGCGCAGACGCCGGTGGTGCTGGACGGCAAGCTCACCGGGCAGGGCCTGGACAACGATCCCGCCAAGGGCAGTTTTTCGACGAATCTGCCGCTGCGCGGTGCGACGCTGGAGGTCTTCGCGACCGATGCCGCCACAGGCGAGCGCCTGGGCGCAGCGCTGCTGCGCAAGACCGTGGGCGAGGACGGGCGATGGGGCCCGCTGCGCACCGATGAAAAAACGCCGCTGGAATTTGTCATCAGCGCGCCGGGTTATGCGACGACGCACATCTACCGCTCGCCCTTTGCGCGATCGTCGGATCTGGTGCACCTGCGCGCCGAGCGCCTGGCCGATGCCGACAAGGACGCTGGCGCGGTGGTCACGCTGGTGCGCCCGCGCGGCTATTTCGGCCTGCCGCGCGACCGCATCGCCTTCGACGGCCAGAACCCCGCGCCGGGCATTCCTGCGGGCGTGGCCGGCGTGGCCTCGTCGAAGCTCAAGCTGCCGCCGGGGCCGCAGCGGCCCGTGGCCGCGGAATTCAACGGCGAGCGCCTGGTCGGCCGGAACTGGCCCGCGGGCGAGGGCCACGTCGTACTCCTCGAACTGATGTACTGAACGTCCTTCACAACCACACGCAACGGAGACTGGCGATGAGCACCCCTGTCATGAAGCTTTTTGACCTGAGCGGCCAGGTCGCCCTGGTCACCGGCGGCTCGCGCGGCCTGGGCCTGCAGCTGGCCGAGGCGCTGGGCGAAGCCGGCGCGAAGGTCATGCTGACCGCGCGCAAGACCAATGAGCTGGAAGAGGCCGTGGCGGAGCTGCAGGCCAAGGGCATCGACGCGCGCTGGGTGGCCGCCGATTCCAGCGACCCCGAGCAGATCCGCAAGGTCGTCGACGAGACCGTGCAGCGCGTGGGGCCGATCGACATCCTCATCAACAACGCCGGTGCCACCTGGGGCGCGCCGGCCGAGGACCATCCGCTGGACGCCTGGGACAAGGTGATGAACCTCAACGTGCGCAGCCTGTTCCTGTACGCGCAGGCGGTGGCCAAGTCCGGCATGCTGGCGCGGGGACGCGGACGCATCGTCAACGTGGCTTCCATCGCCGGCCTGGCGGGATCGGCCGACGTCAAGTTCGTCGCCTATGCCACCAGCAAGTCGGCCGCCATCAACCTCACGCGGCAGCTGGCGGCCGAGTGGGGGCCCAGCGGCATCACCGTCAATGCGCTGGCGCCGGGCTTCTTCCCCAGCAAGATGACACGCGGCACGCTGCAGGCGATGGGCGTGGACAAGCTCTCCGCGCACGCCCCGCTGCGGCGCATCGGTGACGACGACGACCTCAAGGGCGCCGTGCTGCTGTTTGCCAGCGCTGCCGGCAAACACATCACCGGCCAGGTGCTGGCCGTGGACGGTGGCGTCAGCGCCGTGCACAGCGGCGCCTGAAGCCACTCGACCCTGCCATCACGAGCGACGCCGATGAAATTTCTCGCCCACATTCCCTTTGTCGAACACCTCGGCTTCGAGCTGCTGATGATGGAAGCCGGCCGCGCCGAGGTGGCGGTGGAGCTCAAGTCCGAACTCACGAACCACTGGGACGTGGCGCACGGCGGCCTGCTGATGACGCTGCTGGACGTGGCGATGGCCCACGCGGCGCGTGCACCACTGGTGGCCGGCGGCACGCCCTTTGCCGGCGTGGTGACCATCGAGATGAAGACGAGTTTCATGCGCCCGGGCCTGGGACGGCTGGTCGCTCACGGTCAGCTGCTGACACGCACCGCCACGATGGCCTTCACCGAAGGCCGCGTGATCGACACCCATGGCGACATGGTCACCCACGCCACGGGTACCTTCAAGTACATGCACGGCCTGCCCGTCGGACCCGACGGGCGCCGCATCAACCGCATCGACGGCACCGATTGATCGGCCCGCCGCGGACCACACGGAGAGACACCATGACGATGAATGCCCAGATCCTGCTCGCTTCGCGCCCCACGGGCGAAGCCACGGCCGACAACTTTCGCCTCGTGCAGACGCCGGTGCCCGAGCCGGCTGACGGCCAGGTGCTCGTGCGCCACCACTACCTGAGCCTGGACCCGTACATGCGCGGGCGCATGAACGACGCCAAGAGCTACGCGCAGCCGCAGCCGCTGGACAGCGTGATGATCGGCGGCACGGTGGGCGAGGTCGTGGCCTCGAAGCACCCGGGCTTTGCCGCCGGCGACAAGGTCGTCGGCATGGGCGGCTGGCAGCAGTATTCGCTGGTGGACGGCGGCGCGGCCGGCATGCTGCGCAAGGTCGACACCACGCACATCCCGCTGTCGGCCTACCTCGGCTCGGTGGGCATGCCCGGCGCGACCGCCTGGTACGGCCTCACGCAGATCATCGCGCCCAAGGCCGGCGAGACCGTGGTGGTCAGCGCGGCCAGCGGTGCGGTGGGCAGCGTGGTCGGCCAGCTGGCCAAGGCACGTGGCTGCCGCGCCGTGGGCCTGGCCGGCGGTCCGGACAAGTGCCGCTACGTGGTCGAAGAACTCGGCTTCGACGCCTGCATCGACTACAAGGCCCACGGCGACCTGAAGTCGCTGCTGAAGGCGCTGAAGGAGGCCTGCCCGAACGGCATCGACGGCTACTTCGAAAACGTCGGCGGCCTGATCCTGGACGCCGTGATGCTGCGCATGAATGCGTTCGGCCGCATCGCGTTCTGCGGCATGATTGCGGGGTACGACGGCGTGCCCATCCCCATGGCCAATCCCTCGCTCATCCTGGTGTCGCGACTGAAGCTCGAAGGCTTCATCGTCAGCGAGCACATGGAGCTGTGGCCGCAGGCACTCAAGGAGCTGGGCACGATGGTGGCCACCGGCAAGCTGAAATTCCGCGAGAGCGTGGCCCAGGGCATCGAACAGGCGCCCGAGGCCTTCATCGGCCTGCTCAAGGGCCGCAATTTCGGCAAACAGCTCGTGAAGCTGATCTGAAGAAGCCGCCGATGACGGGGACGCACGCACCGGACCGGATCAACGGGTCCACAGGCGCGTGCGTCATGCCCCATGGATGAGATCAGCACCCCCGACGTCCGCTGGCAGTTTGCGCGCTTCGAGGATCTCGGCGTGCGCAACCTCTATGACGCGCTGCAGCTGCGCTGCCGCGTCTTCATCCTCGAGCAGGGGCCGTACCTCGATCCCGATGGCTGGGACGAGCTCAGCTGGCACCTGCTGGGCCGCGACGCCGCCAGTGGCGAACTGCTGGCCTACCTGCGCATCGTGGACCCGGGCGTGCGCTTTGCCGAGCCTTCCATCGGCCGCGTGATCACCTCCGCCGCGGTGCGCGGCACGGGGCTGGGGCGCGTCCTGATGCAGGAAGGCCTGGATCTGCTGGCAAAGGTCTGGCCCGGCCAGGCCTGCCGCATCAGCGCGCAGGCGCATCTGGTGCGCTTTTACAGCGGCTTCGGTTTTGGCGCCGTCGGCGAGCCCTACGAAGAAGACCTGATTCCCCATCTGGAAATGCTGCGGCCGCCCGGCCCGCAAATGCTGCGGCCGCCCGGCCCGCACACCGCCTGAAGGTCCGGCCGCCGGCGGCGCGCCGGCATTTCCATCGACAGACACCCCATTCAACCGAGACACCCACGGAGAGCTTTCCATGAGCAGCCACGCGCAATCTTCCGGCGGCATCGCCGTCATCACCGGCGCCGGTTCCGGCTTTGGCCTGGAGGCCTGCCGCATCGCCGCCGCGCGCGGCATGCACGTCGCCATGGCCGACGTGCAAACCGATGCGCTGGACAAGGCTGCGGCCGAAATCCGCGCCACCGGCGTGCAGGTGCTGGCGCAGCGCGTGGACGTCTCCAGCGCCGAGCAGATGCAGGCCCTGGCCGATGCCGTGCAGCAGCGCTTCGGCGCGCCGAACTTCGTCTTCAACAACGCCGGCGTCGGCGCGGGCGGCCTGATCTGGGAACACACGCTGAAGGATTGGGAGTGGGTCGTCGGCGTCAACCTGATGGGCGTGGCGCACGGGGTGCGCCTGTTCACGCCGATGATGCTGGCTGCCGCCAAGGCCGACCCCGCCTGGCAGGGCCACATCGTCAACACCGCCAGCATGGCCGGGCTGCTGTGCGCGCCCAACATGGGCGTCTACAACGTCGTCAAGCACGGCGTGGTGGCGATGAGCGAGACGCTGTACCAGGACCTGGCGCTCGTGACCGACCAGGTGCACGCGCACGTGCTGTGCCCGTACTTCGTGCCCACCGGCATCCACGCCAGCGAGCGCAACCGACCGGGCGACATGGCTAACGAAGCAGACAAGCCCACACGCAGCCAGCTCATCGCCCAGGCCATGAGCACCAAGGCCGTGACCAGCGGCAAGGTCAGCGCCGCCGAAGTGGCGCAGTTTGTCTTCGACGCGATGGACGAAAACCGCTTCTACATCTACAGCCACCCGCGCGCCATCGGCCTGGTGCAGACGCGGCTGGAAGACATCCTGACGCCACGCAACCCGAGTGATCCGTTTGCGACGCGGCCGGAGGTGGGGGAGAAGTTGCGGGCAGCGTTGCGGGCGGTGGATTGAATACGGTCCGCAGAAGGCCTGGATTTCGCCGCCGCTAAGTTGGAGCTAAGAGCGGTCTAAGTCGTCCGCGGTGTGATGCGCCATGTCAGCGCGCGCGGGAAACCTTCCCCCGTGCGCCGACCCAGGAGCTGCATCATGTCAACTTGCGTCAAGCGCGTTCTGGGGGCCTCGTTGCTGGTGGCTGTCACGGCGTCCCAGGCGATTGTCCTGACCAAACCCATTCGCCCGGTGTCACCGCCACTGGGCACGTCACTGCCGAGCACTGGCGCTGCCGCAGCGCGGGTGACTCCCGAGGCCGGGAAGGCGGTCCCGTCGATCGGGAGCGCGGGCCGGCAGGCCCCTTCCTTGGGCGGTGGTGCCGGAATCTCCGCATCACCTGCACCGGCCAAGTCCACGCCGCCCGCCGGGTCCACGCCCGGCGGCGCCTCCGGTCAAGGCCAGCTGTCCGTCAGTTTCGGTTCCTGCGCGGAGTCTCAACGGATCTGTCGATCCAGGACGTGTACGGATTTCGAGCGTTGGCGCATCTGCAATCCCACGGAACCGGGGTTGGACAAGAAGCCCCGTAGCGCGCCATGACCGGTGGGTCCGGACGCGGTGTTCCACCCGAACGAGCGGGCCATTCCAGAATTCGATCGAGAGCGATGTCATGAGCTTTCAAGTCGCGTGTCTTGCCATCGCCGGCGCATTCCTGGCAGCGGGCTTGCTGGGTGGCGGCCTCCAGTTCCGCGAGTTCGTGGTGCCCGCCATAGGTCCGCGGATCCGATCGGCCTGCATTGCATTGGGCTTGGCCTTCGCTTCGGGCGGCTTCTACCTGACAGGCCTGGCGCCGATCGCCGACGCCACACCCAAGACGGCGATCTTCCGCATCGAAAACCTGCTGAGCGAAGGGCAGATCAGCGAGCACGTGCGCGTCTTCGTCAACAACGAACTCGTGGGCACGGTCTATGTGGACGAGCGGTTCCGCTCGGCTGCGATGGTGGTTCCGGTCCGCGGAGAGGGGATGCACAGCTACCAGCTCGTGGCGCTGTGCAAGTACCGCGACGCGGATGGGCGTACGGTGGAAGCGCGCGGCGTGGCCTCGGGTGCGCTGGATGTCCGGGCCGGATCGACGTACCGGCTGGAAGGAGAGATCGAGGGCACGCGTTGGCAGGCTCTGATCTACAAGAAGACGGTCTGACCCGCTGGGGGGTATCAGTCGCCGCGCCCATGCGTCGGGTCGCGGGGTCGGGCACGCCTTGATCTCAGTCCGGACCTTCGTCACGCCGCCCCCACACCAGCAGCAGATTGTTCGCCGGCATCGCCACACGCTCGCGCAGGCCCAGGCCGGCGGCGCGGGCTTCGGCGGCCACGGCGCTGAATGCGCGGATGCCCCAGTCCGGGTGCCGCGCGCGCAGGTCGGCGTCGAAAGCCAGGTTGCTGGGCGCTGTGGGGACCTCGTCCTCGAGATAAGGCCCGTAGCTCAGCAGCAGGCCCTGCGGCGCCAGATGGCGTGCGGCGCCGCGCATCAGCGCGCCGGTGCAGATCCACGGCGAGATGTGGATCAGGTTGGCGCAGAAGATGGCGTCGACCACCGGCGGTAATGCAGCGGGCCAGGGATCGGCGGTGATGTCCAGGTGCAGCGGCTCGCGCACGCGCGGCTGGCCCTCGCACCAGGCGCGGATGGAGGCCAGGGCGCTGTCGTCGCCATCGGTCGGCTGCCAGTCCCAGCCCGGCAGGCCGGCGCTGAAAGACGCGGCGTGCTGACCCGTGCCGCTGGCGATTTCCAGCATCAGGCCGCTGGCAGGCAGCAGGCGCTGCAATTGCGCCAGCAGGGGCGGGGCGTTGCGTTCGGCAGCGGGGCTGAAGCGGCGTGCGTCGGGTGGGGTCACGGTGCAGGTTTGGTGGGGTGTCGGTGATCGCGCGCGCGGCGCGCAGGGTGGCGATGAAGGGCCATCGCGTTGACGGTGGCGATGGCGATGGCAATGGCGATAGCCGTCAGCGCAGCCGTGCGAGCTCGCGCTCGGTGGCGTCGAGCAGGCTGCCGCTGGAGCCCGCCGCGCGCAATTCGCGCGCCAGGCTGTCCAGCGAGGCGCGCGCCGCGCTGCGTTCGCCCGCACGAGCCTGCAGCGTGGCCAGCCCGAATCGCCACAGCAGGCGCCGGTCTTCGGGCACGGTGGCGGGCGGAAACAGCCACTGGTAGGTCTGCAGCAGGTCGGTCGGCGGCACGGCGGCCATCAGACCCGTGCGCGAGCCATCGTTCAGCCAGTTGGTGGAGAACACGCGGCTCCACAGCCGGTCGCGGTGGATGTCGAGCAGCTTCTCGTTGCCGCGGCGCATGTCGTCGGCCACTGTCAGCGCAAAGGCCTGCAGGTCGTCGGAGCCGCCGACGCTGCCGCCCAGTTGCAGACCGCGGACATACAGCGTGTTTCGCCCCGATGCCAGCGCCTTCGAAAAGTGTGCCCGGGCCTCCGTGAGGCCGCTGCTGCGGTCGAGCAACTGGCGTCCCCACATGGCATGCGCGTAGACGTTGTCGGCCTCGTCGGCGAGCGCGCGTTTCCAGTGCGACACGGGGTCCACACCCGGCGTGCCGTCACGCCCGCGCAGGTATTCGCCCCAGCCCAGGTGCGCGCGCAGGTCGGCGGCGCGCCGTCCGGTGCTGCGTGCCAGGCCTTGCAGCAGCACCGGTTGTGCCAGCGCCACCTGTTCGCCAAAGGTGCTCTTGCCGCTGATGGCGCGCATTTCGCGCAGCCAGAGCATGGCGCAGTCCTCGCGCAGATCCAGCACGGCGGGCAATGGCGGCTTGCTGCGTTCGGCCAGCTGGTCCAGGCGTGCCAGCGCCGCCGCGTGGCCGGCGCCGATGCAGGTGTCGCGTGTGACGCGGGCCTCGGCCAGATCCCGGGCTTCGGCTTCGGCGCGGGCGCGCTGTTCGGCCTGCGCCTGCTGCTGCCGCTGCAGTGCCACACCCGCCACCGCCGCAACCACCAGCGCGACGCCGCCGACGATCACCCAGCGCCGCCAGGCCGGCTGGGGATCGGGCCCCAGCCGCGCGACCGCGGCCACCGTGTCGGCCACCGGCTCGCCCTGCGGCTGCAGCAGCGTCACGGTGCTCAGGTAGGGCGGCAGGTCGGCGATGGGTGTCGGCGCCAGCATCACCGGCAGCACATGGCCGGAAGGCCGCGGCCAGCGCTGCCGGGCCAGATCCAGTTCGGTCAGGGCATAGCTGCCGGGGCGCACCGACTCCGGCGTGACGAGGAAGACCATCGCATCGGCCTGGGCCACGCCCTCGCGCAGCCTCGCATGGAAGGCCTCGCCGGGGTCGAGATCGTGCCGGTCGAAGAAGACCTCGTGTCCCTCGGCTTCGAGCGCCAGCGCCAGGCGTTCGGCCAGAGGCCGCTGGACGCTGGGGTATGACAGGAAGAGGCGCACGGCCGTGCCCGAGCTGGGGCGGTTTCAGTCCGCCTTCAGGTTGATGCGCCGCGCCACGGCGCCCCAGGTGGACGAATCGCGGTTCAGCCGCGCCGCGGTGTCGGCGACGCTGGCGGTCACCACGTCCTGGTCGACCTGGCGCAGGCGCTCGACCACGTCGGGCTGGCGCAGCGCGGCGGTCGCCGCCGCATGCATGGCATCGATGATGGGCTTGGGCGTGCCCTTGGGCGCAAAAAGCACCAGCGCGAAGCTGGCGTCGAACTGCGCCAGCCCGGCCACGCCGCCCGGCACGGTAGCGGCCGATTCGGCGACGGTCGGCACGTCGGGCAGCAGGGCCGAGCGCCGTGCGCCCGACACCGCCAGCGCCACGAGCCTGCCCGTGCGCACCTGGGGCAGCACGGTGGGGCCGGCCAGGAAGCCGCAATCGACCTGGCCGCCCATGACGTCCTGCATGGCTGGGGCAGGGCCCTTGTAGGGCACGTGGTCCATCTCGATGCCGGCGGCGGCCATGAAGAGCTCGGTGGTGAGATGGCCGGGCGAGCCGGCACCGCCGGACGCGTAGGTCATGCGCTTGTCCTTGGCGCGCCGCAGCAGCTCGGCCACGCTCTTCAGGCCCAGGCCGGGGTGGCACACCAGGGTCTGCGAGAACGTGGTGGCGCGCATCACGGGCTGCAGATCATCCGGCTTGAAGGGCATGCGCGCATAGACGTGCGGGTTGACGGTGACCAGCGTGTCCGTGGTCCACAGCCAGGTGTAGCCGTCGGGCGCTGCGCGCGCGGCTTCGCCCGCGCCCAGGTTGCCGGCGGCGCCGGGTTTGTTGTCGATGACCAGCGGTTGTTTGAGCGAGAGCTGCAAACGCTCGCTGGCGCCGCGCAGCACGAGTTCGCTGGGCCCGCCGGGCGGCAAGGGGACGATGATGCGGATAGGCTTGTCGGGCCAGGTGCCTGGCGTCTGGGCGGCGGCGGGCCCGCTGAGTGCGGCGCCGATCAGGCCCAGGGCGATCAGGCTGGCAGCGGCCCGTGCGCGCCGTGCAGCGTGCGTGGCGTCGGTCTTGTCGATCCCGGTGGGGATGTCGCGTGTCATGCGCAGGTCTTTCCTGTCGTGGTCGAAGGGGCCGTCGGCCGGTCGGTACCGGATCATGGCGGCTGCGTGCGGGATGTGGGCGGGATGAGTGCGCGATGTGGGCGTGGAGCCATCAGCGCGACGGCATGTCCTTGGCCCCATAGCCCAGGCTCACGGTCGCATCGGCCGGAATGGGCGGCATCGTCGCGTCCCAGGCCTCCCACGCGGCGCGCATCGCGGCCAGGCGCTCGGGCTCGCGCGGGGCGCGGTTGGCACGTTCGCGCTCGTCGGCGTCGATGTCGAAGAGGTAGTCGTGGCCGTCCACGCGCAGGTATTTCCAGCGGCCGTGGCGCATCGCGCGCTGGCCGCGGTGGTTCATGCGCCAGTGCATCACGCGTTCGAATTCCGGGCCGCCGCGCAGCAGGCCTTGCAGCGAGACCCCGTCCAGCGGGTGCGTGGGCGCGGCCGGCACGCCGGCCAGGTCCAGGATCGTGGCCGACCAGTCCATCGTCAGGCAGTGCTGCGGGGTCACGCGCCTGGGTGCGATGCCACGCGGCCAGCGCGCGACCCAGGGCACGCGGATGCCGCCTTCGGTGAGGTCCATCTTGCCGCCCACCAGCGGCCAGTTGTCGCTGAAGCGCTCGCCGCCGTTGTCGCTGGTGAAGATCACCAGGGTGTCGTCGGCCACGCCCAGGCGTTCCAGCGTGGCCATGATGCGGCCGATGCCTTCGTCCATGTGGTGGATCATGCGGCGGTAGGTGTGGATGTCGCCGCCGTGCAGGTGGAAGATGTTGCTCTTGACCTCTTCGGCCACGTGCGCGTCGTCGCGGGTCTCCCAGGGCCAGTGCGGCGCGGTGTAGTGCAGGCTCAGGAAAAACGGCTTCCCGCCTGGCGCGACCCGGTCGATCCAGTCGATCGCGCGGGCGCTGATCAGGTCGGTGAGGTAGCCGATGTCGTGCACCTCCTCCTCGCCGTCGAAGAGGTCGTGCACGCCTGAGCTGGCGCAGTGGGTGAAGTAGTCGACGCCGCCCGACATCGGGCCGTAGAAACTTTCGTAGCCGGATTTCAGCGGGCTGAAATGCGGCGGGTAGCCCAGGTGCCACTTGCCCACCAGTGCGGTGCGCCAGCCGGCGTCGCGCAGCAGCGAGGGCAGGGTGGGCACCTCGGGCGGCAGGCCCAGCGTGCTGCTGCCGCGCGTGCGGCTGTTGATGGGTTCTTCGGCCGCGCCGCGCAGCCGGTACTGGTAGCGCGCGGTCATCAGCGCAAATCGCGTGGGCGAACACACGGGCGAATTCGAATAACCCTGCGTGAAGCGGATGCCCTGCTCGGCCAGCCGGTCGATGACCGGTGACACCGCGCCGAAAGCCGCCGGCCGGCCGCCGTAGCAGCCCAGGTCGGCATAGCCGAGGTCGTCGGACACGATGAAGATGACGTTCATGTCGAGGGCTCCGCGGTGGCGTGCAGCGTGTGTGGGTGGCTCAGGGCTTCAGTCTTCCGGCGTGAAGCCCGAGGCCTTGACCACGGGCCCCCACATCGCCGTTTCGCGCGCCTGCTGGGCTTGAAGTTCCGCCGTGGAACTGGGCGCGGGCACCAGGCCGAGCTTGGCCAGGCGCTCCTTCGCGCCGGGCGTGGCCAGCATGCCGTGCACGGCGCCGCGTATGCGGTCCAGCGCCGCCGCGGGCGTGGCGGCCGGGGCATAGAGGGCAAACCACAGCGGCAATTCCAGATCGATGCCGGCTTCCTTGAAGGTGGGCACGCCGTCGACAAACACCGAGCGCGTGCTGCCGGTGGTGGCGATGATGCGCACGCGGCCGGCCTTGTGCAGTTCCAGCGCCTCGGTCACGGGGCTCACCGTGGCCGCCAGCGCGCCGCCGGCCAGATCGTTCAAGGACAGGGCGGAACCGCGATAGGGCACGTGTGTCATGGGCTGGCCCAGCGCCCGCGCGATGGACACGCCCAGCAGGTGCGGCAGCGTGCCGGCACCGGGCGAGCCGAAGTTGGCCTGCGCGCCGGCCGTCTTGAGCCACTGGGTGAAGCCTTGCAGATCCTTGGCCGGCACCAGCGGGCCGATGGTCAACGCATAGTCGCCCGCCGCCAGGCGCGTGACGGGCACGAAGTCCCGCACCGGGTCGAAGCGCAGGCCCCGAAAGACATGCGGGAACAGCGTCATCGGGCCGTGCGGGGCGACCAGCAGGGTGTCGCCATCGGGCGCCGCGGCCTTGACCTGTTCGACAGCCAGCCGGCCGGCGGCGCCGGTCCGGTTTTCCACCACGGCCGTGCGCCCACCGGGGCCAGCCTGCAGCGCCTCGGCCACCATGCGCGCCAGGGCGTCCACGCTGCCGCCGGGGGCGAAGCCCACCAGCACGCGCGCGGAAGTGGTCTGGGCCCGCAAGGCCGCGCTGGACAGCGCCAGCGGCGCCAGGGCCAGCAAGGGAAGAGCGTCTCTGCGCCGCATGGTGTGTCTCCTGATCGGGGTGCGCCTGTGGACTGTGGGGCGCCACGCGCAGGTGCGCATCGTAAGGGCGAAGGGCGGAGAAGCGCTGCCGACACGGGCGGGCCGACCCTGCCGCAAACCCTGCTGCACCAGCCTGCGGCAAGACCCGGCCGATGCACCCTGCCGTAAGACCCGAGCGACCCGGCGCACGCGCGCAGGTAGATTCGAGGTCGCAGGAGCGCCCCCATGAACCACATCCTCGCTCTCGACCAGGGCACGTCCAGTTCGCGCAGCATCGTCTTCGACGCGCAGGGCCGCATCGTCGCGAGGGCCCAGCGTGAATTCACGCAGCACTTTCCGCAGCCCGGCCACGTCGAGCACGACGCCGAGGAGATCTGGACCACGCAGCTGGCCACGGCGCAGGAGGCCATCGCCAAGGCCGGGCTGACGGCGACGGACATCCGCGCCGTGGGCATCACCAACCAGCGCGAGACCACGGTGATGTGGAACCGGCGCACGGGCAAGCCCATCCACCGCGCCATCGTCTGGCAGGACCGCCGCGGCGAGCCGATGTGCGCGCAGCTGCGCGAGCAGGGCCTGGAGCCGATGGTCCGGCGCAGCACCGGTCTGGTGATCGATTCGTACTTCAGCGCCACCAAGATCCGCTGGCTGCTGGACCACGTACCCGGCGCGCACCTGATGGCCGCGCACGGCGAGCTGGCCTTCGGCACCATCGACAGCTGGCTGCTGTGGAAGCTGACCGGCGGGCGTGTGCACGCCACGGACGTGAGCAACGCCTCGCGCACCATGCTCTACGACATCCGGCATAACGTCTGGGATCATGAGCTGCTGAAGGCGCTGCACGTGCCCGACAGCGTGCTGCCGCGTGTGTGGCCGTCCAGCGGTGTATTCGGCGAGACCGAGACCTCGCTGTTCGGGCGCGCCATTCCGATCGCAGGCATGGCGGGTGACCAGCAGAGCGCGCTGTTCGGCCAGGCCTGCTTCGAGCCGGGTCTGGCGAAGAATACCTACGGCACCGGGTGCTTCATGTTGATGCATACCGGCGAGCGCTTTCTGCAGTCGTCCAACGGACTGGTGACGACGGCTGCGGCACAGACCGGCAGCCTGGCACGGCCGCAGTTTGCGCTGGAGGGGAGCGTCTTCATCGGCGGCGCGGTCGTGCAGTGGCTGCGGGACGGTCTGAAGGCGATCGACGCCAGTGCCCAGGTGCAGGCCCTGGCCGAGAGCGTGCCTGACGCCGGAGGCGTTGTCTTCGTGCCGGCATTCGCCGGTCTGGGGGCGCCGTACTGGCGGCCGGATGCCCGCGGCACCATCACCGGCCTGACGCGTGGCAGCACGGTCGCACACATCGCGCGCGCGGCGCTGGAAAGCATCGCTTTCCAGAGCGCGGCCCTGCTGCAGGCGATGAACCGCGATGCGCAGGCGGCCGGCGCAGCGCCGGTGACGCAGCTGCGCGTGGATGGCGGGGCCTGCGTGAATGATCTGCTGATGCAGTTTCAGGCCGATCTGCTCGGGATTCCCGTGGTGCGGCCGGCCGTGACGGAGACGACCGCGTTGGGCGCCGCCTACCTGGCCGGGCTGGCCACGGGCCTGTGGCGCGACACGGCCGAGCTGGCCACGCACGGGCAGGTCGACCGTGTCTTCGAACCGAACCTGTCCCGTGACCAAGCAGCGCAGCGCATGGCGCAGTGGGAGGCCGCTGTCGGGAGGACTTGAGCCGCCCGGCCCGTCGCGGCCAACCGCAGCGTGCCCCTGTTGCCGGTTGTCTGCGGCAACGCTCCGGATCCGGCGACAATAAGCGGGTAAACCCGGATATGGCACTGCGCCACCGGCCTCGGTGCGCGCCGGGCCGGTCAGCGTGCCGTCCGGGCCAGCAGCCCCGGTCAAGGCACGTAGACCGCGGCCGATGCGGGTGCTGTGGGGTCACGATTCGTCGGTCCTCGCGAGCCCGCCGGACCGCAGCTGGCGCATACCTGCCAGGTATGCGGCTTGCTTGATTGACCGGATTTCCCGTACGGAGACTGCACATCGGGCGACCGGTGCGCGGGACCGTGCCCGAAGCCATCATGAATCTGACCACACCGACTTCCTTCGACCACGCGCTCGACATCGTGGCGCACCGCCTGGCGGCCGTCGCCGCCAACGGCCGCCGGCCCGTGTGTTACCTGCCCGGCAACGCCGGCCGCATCGATGCGGTCGAGCGCTGGATCTTCGAGCAGCCCGAACGGCTTCGCGGCGTGGACATCTTCCAGGTGCTGGCGCTCGGGCCTGCCGCAGGCTGGCGCCGCGCCGTGATGGGGGGCGTGGGGATCGTCACGCCCTTCATCGGGCCGGGTGTGCGCGGCTTGGTCAATGCCGGGCTGGCGCGCAACATTCGCGCGAACCTCTCGCAGGTTCCGCGGCTGTTCGAAGGCCGCTGGCGCCCCGACGTCGCCTTTGCGCACACCTCGCCGCCGGATGCGCAGGGCCGCGTCACGCTGGGCCTGAACGCCGGCATCGACTACGCACCCATCCGGCAGGCCGCGTTCAGGGTGGCTTTCGTCAACGCGCGCATGCCGCGCTGGCACATCGACACCCTCACCGATACGGCCACCGGCCAGCAGGTGCAGACCGGCTGTGCCATGCACCTGGCCGACTTCGACCTGGTCGTGCAGATCGATGAGGCGTTGCTGGAGCACCCCATGGCGCCCGTGTCGCCGCTGCATGAGTCCCAGACCGGCGACATCGCCCACGGCATTGTCGGCGTGCTGGCCCGCGAGTCACGCGGGCCGCGTGCCAGCACCAGGGCGCTGCCGCACACGCTGCAACTGGGCATCGGCAAGATCCCGAACGCCGTGGCGCACCATCTGGTGGCGCGCGGCATCTCGGTGCGCAGCATCTGGTCGGAGCTGTTTTCCGACGGTGTGCTGTCGCTCTACCGCGCAGGGTTGATCCGAGAGACGCAGGGGCCTGCGCTGCGCCAGCGCATCGTCGTGGGTTTCGTGCTCGGCAGCCTGGACCTCTACCAGGCGATGGACGACAACCCGGCCTTTGCCGTGCTGCCGCAGGAACTCGTCAACGACCCGGCGCTGATCAAGCACAACCCGTCGATGGCCAGCATCAACTCCGCACTGGCTGTGAGTCTGAGCGGCGAGGTCTGCGCCGCGACCATCGACACGCGCTACTACTCCGATGTGGGCGGCCAGTTCGACTTTGCGCTGGGCGCCTCCTGGTCGCAGGGCGGCGTGGCGATCATTGCGCTGCCCAGCGTGGTGCAGCGTGAGGATCGCAGCCTGCACAGCAAGATCGTGGCGCTGCACGGCGAAGGCGCGCACCACACGATCGGAGCGGACCTGCCCGTGGTGGTGGTGACCGAACACGGCGTCGCTGACCTGCGGCATCTGAACGATCCCGAGCGTGTCGAGGCGATGCTCGGCGTGGTGCACCCGGACTGGCGCGAGCAGCTGGAAAAGGAGGCACGCGCGCTGCCGTCGATGCAGGGTGTAGGCTCGATTCCGGCGCGACTGATCGAACTGCAGGACGGCCGGCATGCCGTGGCGCGTGCCGCGACACGCGCCGACATCGAGGGCATCGGCGACTACATCGTGCGCCTGAGCCAGGACGATCGCCATACGCGCTACATGGGCACCGTGACGGCGGACTTCCTGACCGCGCGCGAGCGCCTGCAACGCCTGTACGACCAGACGCTGGACTACCGCGACCACGCGGCCTTCATCGTCGAGTTGGAGGATGAGATCATCGGCGTGGCACACGCCTTCCGCATCGGTGAAGAGGACGACTACGAAGTCTCCTTCTCGCGCCGCAGCGACCTGCGCGGCCAGGGTATCGGGCGGCACCTGATGCAGATGCTGATCGCGTGGGGTGCCGGTTGCGCGGCCACGTTCCGCGCCACCACCTTCCGCCACGAGAACCCGCGCATGCGCGCGCTGTTCGACCGTTTTGGCTTCGAAGCCCAGGCCGATCCCGACGATCCGCGTGCGGTCATCTACAGCGCACGGCTGGACGGTCTGGTCGCAGCCAGCCGGCGCGTCATGGCCGCGCCGCCGCAGCGGCCGGCGGCCACGCCCGACGCCGCGGGGCAGGCAGTCGAACCGGTCCCCACTTGAGCTCGGCCGGCCGGCGCACCTCGTGGCACCGCGCCGGCGATTCGTGGCCGCCGCGCCGCGTCGGCCCGACGGCCGGGCTGATGCAGATCAACTGCCCCGCAGCGTGTCGGTCAAACACCTGTTCAGCCGCAGGGCCTTCCAGTACGCTTTGCCTGCACGCCATTCGGGCCGTCGCACCCCCCAGTGCCGACGATCCGAAGGTTTCCTGCGGCTCAACCCAGAGGACACGATGAACGCACGCTTGATTTCCCGCATTTCAGCGATCACGCTGGCCGCCGGCGCCCTGATCGGCCTTGGCGTCCCTGCGCAGGCGGCCCCTGACGCCGAAGCGGCCCAGGCCGTGCTGAAAAAGAACGACTGCGGCAAGTGCCACTCGCTGGACAAGGACAAGAAGGGACCGTCGCTGAAGAAGATCGCCGCGAAGTACAAGGGCAAGCCCGACGGCGAAGAAAAGACCATCAAGAACATGACCACCGGCCTGAAGGTCAAGCTCGACGACGGCACCGAGGAGGAGCACAAGGTCATCAAGCTCGACCCGAAAAAGGCCGACGAGATGGCGCAGATCAAGAACATCGCGGAATACATCCTCACGCGCTGATCGACGCCTGCCCGCGGCGCTCCAGGGGGCACGCCCTGGGCGCGACGTCGATCGGCGTCGCGCCGGTGGTGGCGTGAGTCCTGCCGGACGCCGCGATCCGCGCTGCAAGCAGCGCCGTCCCCGGACCCCTGGTGACTTGTCGACCGAGCCGCCAGCCGGTCTTTACTGGACCTGCCGGACGTCCCATGCGCCTGCGTCTTTCCCCATCGGCCGCGTCGCGGCCTTCGCCCACGGGCTGGCTGTTGACGGCCTGCCTGCTGCTGGCCACCTGGCTGGCCTTCCCGTCGCCTGCCTGGGCCGAGGAACCCTCGTTCTCCAGTGAGAGCGAGGCCTGCCTGAAGTGCCACGGCAAGCCCGACATCGCGCCCAAGAAGCTGGACGACGGCAAGACCCTGTCGATGCACGTGCGCGGCAAGGACTTCCTGGCCTCGCGCCACGTCAAGCAGGACTGCAGCGACTGCCACTCGGGCATGGACGAGCCGGAACACGGCAAGAAGCCCACGCCTCTGGCCAGCGTGCGGGCCCTGCGCGAGGCGACGCAGGAAACCTGCCGCGACTGCCACAAGAAGCGCTTCAAGCAGTTCGAGGACAGCCTGCATGCGGCCTTGCTGAAGCAGGGTGACACCAAGGCGCCGCTGTGCGCGAGCTGCCACGACGCGCACTACCAACACGACGTCAAGGTCGTCCAGCCGATCGAGAAGACGAGCTGCGGCGATTGCCACGAGAAGATCTTCAAGGCCTACGCCGGCGACGTGCACGGCCTGGCCCGCAAGGCCAAGGGCAAGGAAGCGCCGATCTGCGCCGACTGCCACCAGTCGCACGAGATCCAATCCGCCTCGCTGGGCGACGGCCCGCGCGACGCGTGCCTGAAGTGCCACAAGGGCACGGCCACCGACCACGCCAAGTGGCTGCCGAACACGGGCCTGCACTTCGAGGCGATTTCCTGCGTGGTCTGCCATTCGCCCAATGCCGAGCGCCGGGTCAACCTGCGCCTGTTCGATGCGGTGGCGGGCCAGCAGCTGCGCGAGAAGACCGGCGTGCCGCAGTTCGTCACCCGCGTGAAGGCCGAGGACGCCGGCAACACCGGCCTGGACGGCGGCGACCTCGAGCGCCTGATCGGCAAGTTTGCAGCTGACATGGGCGCCAAAGGCCGCGTCGAGCTGCGCGGCCGCCTGGAAGTGCGCGCCGGCGAGATGGCGCACCAGTTGCACCCCAAGGACAAGGCGCTGAGCACCTGCGATACCTGCCACAAGCAGGGGGCCGAACCTTTCAAGAGCGTCGTGTTGTCCATCGCCAGCGCCGACGGACGTCCGCTGAAGCACGTGGTGCAGCCCGAGGTGCTGGGCTCGGCCCAGGCGCTGGAGTCGGTGCGCGGCTTCTACGCGCTGGGCAGCACGCGCTTCAAGCTGCTGGACGTGCTGCTCGTGCTGGCCGTGGCGGCCAGCGCTGGCGGCTGCCTGCTGCACATGATGGCCCGTCGCGCCTTCCGCGGCGAGCGCGAGAAGCGGAAGGCCGCGCGCGCGTCGGCCGGTCAGGAGAAGTCATGAAACGCCTGTACATCAACCCGCTGCCCGTGCGGCTGTGGCACTGGGCCAATGCGCTGTGCATCCTGGTCCTGATCCTCACCGGGATCCAGATCCGCTACATCGGCCAAGTCGACCTGATGATGTCGTTCCGTACGGCCGTGTGGTTGCACAACGTGTCGGGTTTTGTGCTGGGCGGCCTGTTCGCCTTCTGGCTGCTGTACTACCTGCTGAGCGACCGCACCAGCGTGTACCACACCGATCCGGACCGCCAGCGCTTCTTCGCCGAGGCCTATCGGCAGATGAAGTACTACGGCTTCGGCATCCTCAAGGGCGACCCCAACCCGCACCACGTCACGCCGTACCGCAAGTTCAACCCCTTGCAGAGCATGACCTACCAGATCGTCATGTTGGTGCTGCTGCCGCTGCAGTTCGGCACCGGACTGCTGCTGTGGGATGTCAAGCGTTTCGGTACCGTCGTCGACCTGCTGGGCGGCGTGCGCGTCGTGGACACGGTGCACGTGCTGCTGTTCGTGGCGTTCTCGGCCTTCGTCGTGATGCACGCCTACATGGGCAGCCTCGGCAACAAGGCCTCCACGCACTACAAGGAAATGCTCACCGGCTACGAGGAAATCGAGGAGCCGGGCGACACGGCGGCTGCGGGAAAACGCGGCTGAGAGCGGCGGGGCCCGAGCCCCGCGCCTTTCGTCCAGGACCGATAAAGAGAAGCCCCGAGGGCGCGGCGGAAACCGCGGCCTCGGGGCTTGTGTTCGTGTGGCGGTGAAATCGTCTGGCGGTGAAGCCCGGCGCTCAGGTGCGCGCCGGGGGCCTTCAGGCGGGCGAGTTCGAGGACTTGGCCTGCGCAGCGGCTCGCTGCTCTTCCCGCCACAGCTTGAACAAGGCCATCGGCATCATCGCCGCGTAGGCCATCGTGATGAAGGGGCCGGCGAAGAACAGCGCCATGCGCTTGGCCACGCTCATGACTGGCGGGCGCATGCCTTCGGCCTCGTGCGCTGCGGACTCGGGGGTGGTGGGTCGGTTCATGCGTGTCGGGAGTTCAAGGGAACGAGGGTGGCGCCAGGTCCGCGGCTGCGGCATCCGTCAGAAGCGGTACCTCACCGCCGCGCGCAGCACCTGCAGACTGTAGCCCGGCGAGCCGGTGCCCAGCGTCAGCAGGTTGGGCACGGTGGCCGCCGCAATACCGTCGAGGTGCCAGTCGGTGGACGCGTAGCGCTCGTGCCAGAAGCTGCCCAGCAGGGTGATGTGGGGTTGCAGCTGGTAGGTGGCGCTGAGCTTGAGGGTCTCGCGGCGATTGCCGGCGGACGGGAATTCGGACGTCGGCCCGGCGCTGTCGATGGCCACGCGGCTGCGCGAGCGTGAGCTGGCGATCTCGGCGGCGAGCGTCAGTTTGCCTTTCACGTACCGACCCTGGACTCCGCCGGTGTCCACGAGGTCGCGGGTCGTGGCGGACCAGTCGGCTGTCGCGTAGGCCGCGCTGCCACGCTGCAGCGAGCGGATCCGCTCGCTCTGCACGAAGGCAGAAACCGAGAGTTCGTCGTTCAGCGCGAGCGACACGTCGGCGCCCAGCGCCTCGCTGCGCGACTGCGCCAGGCCGATCGGTGAGCGTTGGTAGTCGTCGTTGGAGAACTCGCCGTGCACGCCGAGCTGCACGGCTTCGCTCAGCGTGTAGTCCGCTGCGGCACGCCAGCTGTCGCGCCGGCGGTCCGCCAGATTGAACTTGCGCAGCAGCGGGTTCTCGGCGGGCGAAATCCAGGTCGCTATGCCGTAGCCGTCGTTCGTGCGTTCGGCGTGAGCCGCGCGCAACGACAGGTTCAACCCGGTCAAGGGTTCCAGGCGCGCTTGCGCCCAGACCGTGGTGTCCAGGGTGTCGCTGGCTTCCTGCCAGGTGCGGTTGGTCGCGACCGCCTCGATGCCGCCGGACAGGCGCAGCGTGCCCGGTCCGCGGAAGTCGGCCGTTAGCTTGCCGCGGTCTTGTACGTAGCTGTAGGGTGTCGTGCTGACCGTGCCGCCGGCCGCAAGGTCGGTGGTCACCGTCGTGAAGGTCATGACCGGCGTCTGGTTGTCGCGCTCACTGTGCGAATAGACGGCATGTATGCGCAGCGCATCCATCGGCACCAGCGTGAGCCGCACGTTGGCGTTGTAGGTGTCCACGCGGCCCTGCAGCGAAGTCCGCGGCAGCGCTGCCAGCGTACTGGCCAGCAGCGGGTTCTGCGTCAGCGGCAGGAAGTTATCGTCCTGCGTGAGGCGGCCGACGGCGAAATCGGCGCTGACGCGCCACAGCGCCGAATGCACGTAGGCGGCCTGCCCCGATACCTGGTGCAACGTGTTGTCGGGCGCGAGCGCGAGCTGGCCGACCGAAGCGCCGGGCACCGCAGAGATGAACGGGTTGGCCCAGCGCAGGCCGTCCAGCGCGTTGCGGAACTGCGAAACCTGGTAGCCCAGCGTGGCGTGCCACCGGTCGGCGCGGTAGGTGGCCGCGAGCTCCAGCTGGTCGGTCACCTGGTCGATCGGCAGCGGCAGCTGCGAAGCCGTCGAGAAGAACGAGCCGCTGCCGATGCGCAAGCCGTCACGCACGTCGTGGCGCAGGGACAGGCGTGTCGTCCAGCCGGGTTCCAGCGGCACCACGGCGGCGAGGTCCAGGCGCTTGCGGGTGGACGACAGGTCCACCGGCTGCAGGCTCGCGGCCAAGGGCATTGCGCCGGTGCTGGCCGCAGGGAAGCCCGCCGGCAGCGTCAACGTGTTCGCGCCGATGCCGAGGAAGGGCGATGCGGCGTCGTCGGCCAGGTAGCGGGGGATCTCGGCGTAGCCCAGCCGCAGGCCGACCAGGCCGTCCCGTCCGCCGCGCAGGTCGAGCTGGCGCAGCGCGGTGCTGCCGCTGGCATCGAGCCACCAGCCTTGCGGACCGCGCCAGCGCACGTCGCCTTCCAGCTGGAGGTAGTTGCCCTCGCGGCGCAGCCCGGTGTAGTCACCGAACCGGGCCGAGCGGTCGCTGACGACGGCCAAACCGGCTTCGACGGCGCCGGAGACGCCTTCCTTCTCGAAGGGGCAGGTCGCGCAGGCCCAGGCGGAGGTGTCGACGGCTTCGGCAGCCGCAGCGGCCGCGGGCGACAACACGCCCAGCGCGGCGAGCAGATAGAGCGAACTGAAGCGGGTCATGAGGGCCTCAGAAAACGATGTGGGGTGGCCGGTGCGCTGCATCAGCGCATCAGCTTGTTGCCCGCAGGATGGTTCGAGCCATGCACCTGCGTGTGGCAGTTCAGGCAACTGCCGGCCGTGACGAAGATGGCACCGGCGCCGCCCTGCGACGGCAGACCCGCGGCCGTGCGCGAAACCGCCGGGTGGCCGGCCACGGTATGGCATTCCTGGCACAGCAGCGGCGCGGACTTGGTCAGCAGACCCGCGCGCGGCGAGCCATGGCTCGTGTGGCACTGGCCGCAGTCCTCTGCCACGGGCGCGTGCTCCCACAGCAGCGGACCGCGCTTCTCCGCGTGGCACGAGAAGCAGGTCTGGTTCAGCGTCTGCCCTGCCAGCATGGCCGGCGTGCTGTTGCCGTGCGCGTTGTGGCAATCGCTGCAACCCATCTTGCCCTGGCGAACCGGGTGGGCCGACGCCCGCTGGAATTCCGCGCGCTGGGTCTTGTGGCACGTGTAGCAGACCTGGGCCTCGGTGGCCTTGGCCATCACCGGATCCTTGGCCGTGTGCATCTTGTGGCAGCTGGCGCAGGCCAGGTCGGCACGGCCGTGGCCTTCGGCGTGCCAGGCGTTGCGGGCGCTGTTTTCGTGGCAGCCCAGGCAGGGCGCATTGCGCTGCGCCGGCGTCATGAAGGAGCTGGCCTTCTGGCTGTTGATGGTGGGCAGCTTCTTGCTGTCCTTGATGGAGTGGTTGTAGCCGGGGCCGTGGCAGGATTCGCACTGCAGGCCGCCCTTGGCGAAAGGCGAGCGCGGGTCACCGCGTCGCGCGTGCTTGCTCTTGAACATCGCTGCCGTCGTATGGACGGCCGTGTCGGCGTCCTCGTCGTGGCAGTTCAGGCAGGTGTCGGCGCCCTTTTCGCTGTAGCGCGTGCCCTGCACGACGGGCAGCGGCGTGGCGGCGGCGGTGACAACCTTTGGCGCCGCAGGCGTCTGTGCCGCTGCGGGTCCGGCGCCGGACGACAGGGCGGCCAGCGCCAACAGCGCGCTCAGCAGGGGCTTGGAGAGTCTCATTGTTCTGGCCCGTCGAAGCAGGGTGATGTTGGGCATGGCTGCGCGCCCCTCAGCGGGCAGCCGATGCGGCACGCGGCGGGGCGCCAGGTGCGCGGGTAGGCAAGGCCTGGCGCGGTGGCCGTCCGGCGGCGGCCGGCACGGCGACCATGGTGCCGCGGTTGGCGAGGTAGACGCCGGTCGGGATGCGGGCCTTGTCGACGATCTCGGCGCTCGTCAAGTAGGGGCGGGCGGCGATGATGCGATCGGCCTCGGCGTCCTCGATGTACGCCAGCGTTTTCAGTTGCTCTCGCGTGGCCGAGTTGACATCGATGCGAGGCCGCGGCCGGGGTGCCTGCACCGCCCGCCGTGCCGCACCCGAGGCCACCGTGCCGCCCGGAACCTCCTGCGCGCCCGAGGCCGCATGCGGAGCCGGCGAGGCCATGGCAAATGCCAGGGCCTCATCCGGTGCGAGCGAGGCGGACAGCAGGCCTGCGGCCAGCAGCATGGCGCTGCCGAACCGGTACCCCGTCCCCCACGTGCGAGCCCCTGGCATGGCGTCGGCCTAGCGCTTGTGGACCGCGCGGATGTCACCCACGCGACCGGACTCGTGGCAGACCCCGCAGGTCTCGACCCGTGCCAGCGCGGTGCTGCGCGGTTGGTAGATCGAACCGCCGTTGGACTCGATGTGTGCCCGCGACTGCAGCGAGTCGTGGCAGGCGAAGCACACCGTGGTCGTCGGCGACGTCACCAGCGTGGTCGCAGCAGCCTCCGTGGTGGTTCCCGTGGCGGCGGCGAAGCTGAAGCCCGTGCCGTAGGCCTTGTCCAGGTCGAAATACTTCGGCTGGATGGGGTTGGCCCAGGAGGTGCTCTGCGGCGCCGCGAACGTGAAGGCGGTGGTGCTGGTGCTGGCCAGCGAGCCGCTGAGCGTCGTGCGGTACAGACGGTTCGGCAGCGCGGTGATGGCGCTGGCGGCGCTGTAGTCGTACGTGCCGGGCAGGTGGCAGGTCTCGCAGTCCTTCAAGACGCCGGGATAGCCGATCTCCCAGTACCCGCCGGTGGCCGCGGGGGTGTGCCAGTTGTACTTCACCGTGCGCTTCGCTCCGCCGTGGATGGCGTGCACGAAGGCGGTGGAGTCAGCCGACCAGCCGCTGCTGGCGCGGTTCGGGGTGTGGCACCACGAGCAGGTCGTGCCGTCGTTGCGCTGGCCACCGTGGAAGGCTTCTTCCGTGAACGTGCCCAGCTCCTGGTGGCAGGCGTTGCAGCGCTTGTCTTCGACGATCGCGCGACGTCCGGTATAGCCGGCGGCGACCTTCTGCGCGTTCGGCGTGACGACCAGCAGGCCGCCGATCTCGTTGGCCGCGCCCACGGGCGAGGCCTTCACCGGGTAGCCGTCGACATTGGTCTGCGTCAGCGGCAGGGTGGACGTCACGTTGTACGAGTACCCCAGGCCGCCGGTGAGCATGACGGCCCCATCCGGCACCGTGACGCCGGTGAGCGTGGCGGTGTAGTAGCCGTCGGCATCCGGCCCGGCGAGCGTGCCGGCGCCCGTGCCGGTGGCCTTGCCGTTCCAGATTGTCTTCAGGTAGCCGCTGGCACTGGCATTGAAGTCGGCCGGCGCGGTGATGCCGTCCTGCGGCACCGCGAAGACAAAGTAGACGCTGGGCGCACCCATGAAGTTGTCCCAGATCTCCTTGTCACCGGTCAGCGGGCTGGCGGCGGTGTCGGCCAGGACGTTGAGGTCCTTGCGGGCGCCGTTCTGCAGCATGCGGAAGACGATCACCGGGCGCTTGGCGCTGTTGCGCGAGACGCTCTTGATGTCATAGCTCACGGCGATGGCGCCGGCCGGCAGGCGTGCCGGGTTGGAGGCGATCCAGGCCGAATTGCTGTTCGCGTTGCCACCGGCCACGTGCAGGGCGCTGCCCGCATTGGGCGGCGTGACCGGCAGGTGGTTGCGGTCGATCGTGTCGGGCTTGTGGCACATCGCGCACAACGAATCGTCGGCCTGCGGGCCCGCCGCATGGGCGAAGCCGGTGGAGCCGATGACACTGGCCTTCAGGCCGGCCCGCGCATCGGCCAGCGTGACGCCGGCACCGGTGGCGAAGTTGATGCCGTCATGGCAGGAACCGCAGGCCACCCGACTGGGCATGTTCTTCCAGTTGTCGCCTTGCGCGGTCTTGGCCGTGGACTTGTCGGAACCGTCGTGGCACTTGGTGCAGTTGCGCAGGTCCTGCGGATACCCGACGTGGTTGAACGCCAGGCCGCCGTAGTTGTAGTTCTGCTTGCTCAGCGTGTGACCGGCGTGCAGCTTGTGCACGAAGTTGGACAGGTTGCCCACGGCCCTGCCGTCGACCATGTTGGTCGCGCTGGTGAAGGTGAGCGTGGCGTTGTCCAGCGTGGCGTCGGTGCGGCCGTACTTGCGTTGCTCGGTGTGGCACATCACGCAGTAGCGGACCTCGTTGCGCGCGCCGCCGTGGAAGCTGGCCGAGGAACTGGAGGCCGTGTCGCCGGCGATGCCGCCGAGCTTGCGGTGGCACTCCTCGCACTTGGCATTGGCGACGACGTCGCGGCCCGAACTGGCGACGGGCGCGCCCGTGGAGGGCACGAAGTCGTAGATGGCATCGACCGGGCGGGTCAGCGGCACGCCGGTGGGCGTGGCGGCGAAGGCCGTGCCGGTGGCGGTGTTGGTGCCGGTGCCCGGGGCGTTGCCGGAGAACTGGATGCTCACGCGGTGCACGCTGGCTGGCGTGTAGCTCAGATCGGTGAGGTCCTTGTCACCGCCCAGCGCGGCCTTGTCGGCGTCGGTCATGCTGGTGACGGCCAGCAGCTTCTGGCGCATCGTGGTGATGTCGCGTGCGAAGGTGTATGTGTAGGTGCCGTCGCCGTTGTCAACCAGCGTGCCGGTGTTGTCGGTCGAAGGACGGGTCGGTGTGGTCGTGGTCGCCGTGGTGGTGACGATGTAGCTGACCCAGCGCGCGGGCGAGCCGTTGACCGCAGGCACCAGCTTGGCCAGCGAAAAGGCCAGGTTCGGCAGGCTCTTGAGCGTAGTGCCGCTGGTGTTGCCCAGGCCGGCGATGGCCGCGCCATCGACATTCGTGACTTTGAAGTTCACCACCGGTGCGCCGGCGATGCTGACGCCGGTGACGGTGACCTGCGGCTCCAGCGCCTTCCACGCGGCGATGGACGCGTCGGTGGCCGCCGTGGCGTTCGAGGCAATCCTGACGGTGGCGCTTCCTGCAGGGCCCGCGGGGCCCGCAGGCCCTGTCGGGCCGGCCGGGCCCGAGGCACCGGTGGAACCCGAGGCGCCGGTGGTTCCGCCGTCTCCACCGCCACAGGCGGCAAGCATCGATACCAGCAGGCCTGCGGCCAGGCGGTTACGCCAGACGGCGTTCGTGCGCTTCATCGTCGGTCTCCTCGATTGCCGAATGCAACCCACCGACGATCGGCCCCTCAGCCTTCGCCCGATGGATAGTTCTCCCGCATGAGCCTACGTCTGCCCATGGCGCCGACGTTGATATAGATCACTTGCCGACCAGAGGACGAGTGATTGACAGGCCGCCGCCCGACTGCCCATCGCCCGGTGATCTGTTCTGGTGCATGGTCCGATGCGTGCAGGCAACAGGATTGATGCAGGGCAATGAACATGACGCGTACCACGGCAACATGGTGGGCCGTCGGTCGTGACCCCGGGTGATCCCCAGGCAGGCCGAACCGGCACATCACAACTTCGAGGAGAACAGCATCGCACCTCCAACTGCTGTGGCCAGCCGTGGTGAACACCCGGTGTGCGCGGTCCGTGATCCGGCCGCCGCCGAGACCTTGCAGATTCCGCGCTACCTCGAGACGGTGTACTGGTGGGCTTATGTGCACCCGAAGGCGGTCAACGTCTTCGAGCGCGAGTGGCTGGTCAACGCCATCCTCTTCGGCAACTATGCGCGGCTGCGTGACGCCGCCGTGGCCGCACTGGCCGAACCCGGCGC
The DNA here is from genome assembly GCA_963205115.1 of Pseudomonadota bacterium. GTDB lineage: Bacteria > Pseudomonadota > Gammaproteobacteria > Burkholderiales > Burkholderiaceae_C > Rubrivivax. Next base: position 123,826 of record CAUJHV010000063.1, read on the forward strand.
GCCGATCACCGGCCGCACGATGCAGGTCGCCTGCGTCTACGGCAACCTCACGAACAAGCTGATGTCGCGCCTGGCGCCCGAGGCGCAGCTGGAGGTGGTGGACATCCTGCCGATCCAGCTTCAGAACCTGCGCGAGAAGATCGCGCCCGATGCGCGTGTGACGCTGCGCCAGGGTGACTCGTCCGCGCTGCCGCATGCCGATGCCAGCGTCGACCAGCTGCTGCTGTTCTTCCTCTTGCACGAGCAGCCCGAGGCCGTGCGCCGCGCCACGCTGGCCGAGGCCATGCGGGTGGTCAAGCCGGGCGGGCGCATCGTCGTCGTCGACTACCACCGGCCTTCGGCCTGGCACCCGCTGCGGCTGCTGATGCGCGGCGTGTTCGGCCGGCTGGAGCCCTACGCCATCGACCTGTGGAAGCAGGAGATCGAGGACTTCCTGCCGCCGGCCAACCGGCCGACCACGCGCAGCAAGCGCACCTGGTTCGGCGGGCTGTACCAGATGCTCGTCTGGACCCGCTGACCTCACCCACGGGGCTTCCATGGAAACCTTTTCTTCCGACGTCGCCATCATCGGCGCGGGCGGTGCGGGGCTGCGCGCGGCCATCGCGATTGCCACGCGCTATCCGCAGCTGAAGGTGGCGCTGATCTCCAAGGTCTACCCGATGCGCAGCCACACCGTGGCCGCCGAGGGCGGGGCCGCGGCGGTCACGCAGGCGCACGACACGCTCGAGTACCACTTCAACGACACCGTCAGCGGCGGCGACTGGCTCTGCGAGCAGGACGTCGTCGAAGACTTCGTCGCCCAGTGCCACGACGAGATGGTGCAGATGGAGCACTGGGGCTGCCCCTGGAGCCGCAAGCCCGATGGCCACGTCAATGTGCGCGCCTTCGGTGGCATGAAGATCGAACGCACGTGGTTTGCCGCGGACAAGACCGGCTTCCACATGCTGCACACGCTGTTCCAGACGTCCATCCAGTACCCGTCGATCACGCGTTTCGACGAGCACTTCGCGGTCGACCTGATCGTCGAGGACGGCCGCGCGCAAGGCGTGCTGGCGCTGGAGATCGCCACGGGCGAGTTCCGGCTGATCCAGGCCAAATCCGTCATCATCGCCACCGGCGGGGCGGGGCGCGTGTTCCGCGAGAACACCAACGGCGGCATCGTCACCGGCGACGGCATGGCGCTGGCCTACCGCCACGGCGTGCCGCTGCGCGACATGGAGTTCGTGCA
>CAUJHV010000064.1 GCA_963205115.1 Pseudomonadota bacterium
CGTCAGCATGCCGCATCGGCCAGACGGCCAGCGTGCAGGCTGGCGGCCGGCGTCAAGGGTTCGCTTCGCCGCTTCGCGCCCTTGACCCCGGCCGCCAGCCAAAACACCTTCGACTCCACCCACACGGAATTCAAGAGAGGCAAAAACTGCGTCGCAGTGGTGCTGCTGCCGCTGTCCACGGCGATGCCGGTCTCGAGCCAGAAGCCCGCGGACAGGCCACCGCCCAGGGCTTCGGTGCCGCGAAAGACCAGCCGGCTGGTGCTGTTCGAGCCGCTGACCATCGACTGGACGGTTCCGGAACCGGCATTGCTGACGCTGCGCACGGCGGCATCGGCCACGCCGGACAGCACCACGCTGGTCTGCGCCGAGGCGGTGGCAGCCAGTGCCACGGCGGACCCTGCGGCCCATGTTCGAAGTCTCATCGTTCCACTCCTGTGTGTGTGTCTCATGTCGATCGTTGGGGGCGAGGTCTCACTCGGCCGTCAGCCGCGCGCGCTGCACCACGGCCTTCCACTTGGCGAGTTCGCTCTTCACCAGGGCGCCCAGTTGCTCCGGCGTGCCGGTCTCGACGTCGGCGCCGTGGTCCTCGATGCGCTTCTCGGTTTCCTTGTCCGCCAGCACCTGGTTGAGCGCCTTGTTCAACTTGTCGATCACCGGCCGCGGTGTCTTGGCCGGCGCGAAGAAGCCGTACCACTGCTGCACGTCGACACCCTCGACACCGGCCTCGCGCAGCGTCGGCACGTCGGGCAGCAGGGCTGAGCGCTTCGGGCCGGCCACCGCCAGCGCCCGCAGCTTGCCGGCCTTCACGTGCGGCAGCGCGGTGAAGAGGCTGGGAAACATGAACTGGGTCTGCCCGCCGATGGTGTCGCTGACCGCCGGCGCGGAGCCCTTGTAGGGCACGCCCAGCATCGTCACACCGGCATTCAGCTTGAACAGCTCGGCGGCATAGTGCGGGGCCGTGCCGTTGCCGGCCGACGCATAGGTGAAGCTGTCAGGCTTGGCCTTGAGTCGCGCGACGAGGTCCTTCACGTCCTTCACCGGCGCCGCGGCGTTGGCGACCATCAGGGTGGGCGAATAACCCACCAGGCCGATCGGCTCGAAATCGGCCACGGGGTCGTAACGCAGCTTCTGCAGTGCCGGGTTCATCGCGTGCGTGGCGATGTATCCGAACATCAGCGTGTGCCCGTCCGGCGTGGCGCGCGCGACGAACTCGCTGGCGATGGAGCCGTTCGCGCCGGCCCGGTTGTCGATGATCACCGTCTGGCCCAGCAGCGGCCCCAGCTTCTGCGCGATGGTGCGTGCCATCGCATCGTTGCCGCCGCCGGCGGCAGTCGGCACGACGATGGTGATGGTCTTCGTGGGGAAGCTCTGGGCCACGGCAGGTGCTGAGGCGCCCAGCACGGCGGCAGCGGCCCAGGCGGCCGGCGCGAGAATGGTCTTCATCGGGGGGTCTCCTTCGATCGGTCTCGAAAACACGTAGTCGGGCAGGTGCAGTTCGCCCTGCAGGATCTTTCTGGCGGTGCGCACCAGCGCGGCACGGCGGATCGATGCACCGTCGCCGCGGCCCTCGATCGCCACCTCGACATCGATGCGCCCTTGCGGGTGTTGCACGCAGACCGTGTGCACACCTTCCAGGGCCGATGCACTGCTGGCCACCGTGCCCGGCAAGGCAAACGCGGTGGCCACACCGATCGCGCCGGTGACGGCGTGCGAGGCATGGCAGCGACGCGGTGTGAAATAGCGCGAGGTGATGCTGTGTGCATCGTCACCGTCGCTGACGATCACCGGCTTGGGCACGACGCTGGTGGAGACGTCGCCGAGCCCCATCGCCAGGCCGGCGGCCAGCCGCATCGACTCGATACGCTGCAGCAGCGCACGGTCGGCATCGAGATCTGTCGGCGATTCGCGGCCGCTCAGGCCCAGCGATGCCGCACGCACGATGACCAGCGGCATCGCCGCGTCGATGCAGGTGACTGGCAGGCCGTCGATCTCGTCGATGCGCTGGCCGGTCGGGAAGAGCGAGCCCGTGACCGCGCCCCAGGCATCCAGAAAGTTCAGCCGTATCGGCGCCGCGGTGCCGGCCACGCCGTCGATGCTGGTGCTGCCGGCATAGACGATGCGGCGCCCCGGCGTCAGCACGGTCACGTCGATGCGCGAGCGGGTGTTGACGTTGAAGACCCGCACCGTCGTCTCGCCGTCCTTGGGCTCGACAAGGCCCTGCTCGATGGCAAAGGGCGCGACACCCGACAGCATGTTCCCGCAGTTGGGCCGCGTGTCCACCGAGCGCTGGCCGACGCCGACCTGCGCGAACAGGTAGTCCACGTCGCAACCGGGCTCGGCGGAGCGCGAGACGATCGCCACCTTGCTGGTCAGCGTGCTGCCACCGCCCACGCCGTCGACCTGCAGCAGGTCGCTCGCGCCGATCGCACCGATGAGTGCCTCGTCGCGCTCACGCTCGTCGGACGGCAGCCAGTCACGCAGGAAAAACGGCCCGCGCGAGGTACCGGCCCGCATCAGCACACAAGGAATCGTTCGGCTCATGTCGCCATGGTCGGCGCCGTCGATCATCTTGTGAATTGCAATGTTCCGAACGATTGATCGACAATTCGCATCAATCAAGGATGGAACGCTCGCGGGAGATTCAGCGATGGCGATGCACTTCGACCTCAACGACCTGCAGGCTTTTCGCGCGGTCGCGGACCTGGGCAATTTCCGCAAGGCCGCCGAAACGGTGCACCTGTCGCAGCCGGCTTTCAGCCGGCGCATCGACAAGCTCGAGCGTTCGCTCGGCGTGCGCCTGCTGGAGCGCACGACCCGTCGCGTCACGCTCACCGCCGTGGGCCGCGAGTTCGCGCGCAAGGTGGGCGAGATGCTCGACGAACTCGATGCGACGCTGCTGGGCATCCAGGGCATCGCCTCCACGCGCATGGCCGAAGTGACGGTCGCCTGCGTGCCCTCGACGGTGAACTACTACCTCTCGCAGGTCATCCGTCGTTACCACGCGCTGGCGCCGCGCGTGCGCGTAAAGGTGCTGGATGCCGGCGCCAGCGAGGTGCTGGCGGCCGTCTCACGCGGCGAGGCCGATTTCGGGCTGGATTTCATCGGCGCCCAGGAGGTCGAGCTCGAATTCAAGGCTCTGGTCGAAGAACGTTTCGTGGCCGCGTGCCGCCGCGACCACCCGCTGGCCAGGGCCCGGAAGGTCACGTGGGCGCAGCTCGCGGCCTACGACTTCATCTCCGTCAGCCGCAGCTCCGGCAACCGCCTGCTGCTCGATCAGGCGCTGGCCGGCGTCAGCGAACGGCCGCGCGCCGTCTTCGAGACACAGCACGTGACGACGATGCTCGGCCTGGTCGAGGCGGGACTCGGCGTCGGGGCCGTGCCGTCCATGGCCATGCCCGGACCAGACCACCCGCTGCTGGTGAGCGTGCCGCTGGTGGACCCGGTGATCACGCGGCGCATGGGCCTCATCCGCCGCCGCGGACGCACACTCTCGCCGGCCGCGCAGCAGCTCTACGATCTCTTCCAGGACGTGAAGGTCAAGCGGCGACGCCCTGCCTGAAGGCCAGCGGCCTGCTGTCCGCGCCCGCCCGCGCATGCCCCTGTCGGCGGCATTGCGGCACGGCGCCGCGCTGGCCTGGGTCATCGGAAAATGAAGTTCCACCCGCGCGCGGTGCCGGACTGGCCCGCACCCGGCTCACGCGTTCGAACGATCCCTTCGAGAGGCATGGCGATGACAAGCGACGACACGACAATCTTCGACCAGCTGCGCGGCGTCACCACCGCCACGCTGACGACCATCCTGCTGAAGAAGGGTCTGCGCAACGTGTGGATCCGCGGTGCGCTGCCGCTGGTGCCGGGCATGCCGCGCGTGGTCGGCCGCGCATTCACGGTGCGCTTCGTCCCGGCCCGCGAGGACCTGGCCACGCCGGCGTCCTGGGGCGCGCCGAAGTCCAGCCGCGCGGCGATCGAGGCGATGCCCGCCGGCTGCATTGCCGTGGTCGACGCGATGGGCATCCGGGACGCCGGCATCTGGGGTGACATCCTGTGTGCGCGCATGGTGCGGCGCGGCGTGACGGCACTCGTCACCGACGGCGTGGTGCGCGACCTCGCCGGCGTGCTGGGCACCGGGCTGAAGGTGTGGGCCACCGGCGCCGCGGCGCCGCCTTCCGTGGCCGGCCTGACCTTCGCCGATTGGCAGCAACCCGTGGGCTGCGGCGGCGTGGCCGTATTCCCGGACGACCTGATCGTGGCCGACACCGATGGCGCCGTGGTGATCCCGGCCGCGCTGATGCAGGAGATCGTGGCCGACGCCGTCGAGCAGGAACGCTTCGAAGGCTGGATCATGGATGAGGTCAATGCCGGCGCGGAGCTGCCCGGCCTCTACCCGCCGAATGCCGCGAACAAGGCCAAGTACGAGGCCAGCAAGAAGAAGTAGGCGCAAGCAGGAGGCACAAGCGGCCCACGTAGGGACGCATGCCTGCATGCCCTGCGCCGAAGCCGGGTCAATGCAGCTTCAAGCGTCCCGACACCCGGCGCTGCAGCAGCCGCGCCATCGCCAGCACCGCCGTGCCGCCCAGGCCCAGGATGGCGCGGTGGTGCATCAGGTGCAGCGACATGTACATCCACTTGGCGATGAGGCCTTCGACGAAGAAGTTCCGGCCCGTCAGGCCGCCCATCAGGTTGCCCACGCCCTTGTTCTCGCCCAGCGACACCAGCGAGCCGAAGTCCTGGTAGACGAAGGGCGGCTCGTGCCGGCGCTCCTGCAGCGCCGCCTTCAGGCAGCGGTAGAGGTAGTGGGCCTGCTGGTGCGCGGCCTGTGCGCGGGCCGGCACCTGGCGCTCGCCGTGCCAGACGCAGGCCGCGCAGTCACCCATCGCGAAGATGCCGGGCACGGCGGTCTCCAGGCGCGGGCCGACGACAAACTGGTGGGCCCGGTTGGTCTGCAGCCCCAGGCGGGTGTTGGCTTCGGCCGCCTGGATGCCGGCGGCCCAGACGATGAGTTCGGCCGGCAGCTCACCGGCGCTGGTGATCAGCCGATCGGCCCGGACCTCCAGCACCTTGGTGTTCGTCATCACCCGCACCTGCTTGCGCGCCAGCGCGGTCGTGGCCTGGGTGGAGATTCGTTCCGGCAGGCCGCCCAGGATGCGCGGCGCGGCTTCGACGATGCTGATGTCCAAGCGGAAGCGCTGCTCGGCGCCGAAGCCTTCCTGCACCTCCTGGTGGGCCTCCAGCAGTTCGGCCGACAGCTCCACGCCCGTGGCACCGCCGCCGACGATGGCCACGCCCAGGGTCTTCTGCGATGAAAACGCCGCCCGTGTGAAGGCCGCGAGCAGGTGGCGCCTGAAGCGTTCGGCATCACTGGCCTGCTCCAGCACGAAGGCATGCTCGGCAGCGCCGGGCGTGCCGAAGAAGTTGGAGCCGCTGCCCAGGGCCAGCACCAGCCAGCGGAAGCTGAGCGTGCGCGCGGGCACCATCTGCTGGCCGTCTTCATCGCGGATCTCACCCAGCGTGAGGCACCGCGCCGCCAGGTCCAGGCCCTGCAGGTCACCGAGCGCGAAGCTGAAGTGGTTGCGCCGCGCCAGGATGGTGTAGGACAGCCCTTCCTGATGCGCGTCCAGCGTGCCGGCGGCCACCTCGTGCAGCGTGGGCTTCCAGATGTGGAAGACCGAACGGTCGACCAGCAGGACCTTCTGCGGCCCCTGCGTGCGGCCCAGATGGCGCCCCAGGTGGGCGGCCAGTTCCAGGCCGCCGGCACCACCGCCGATGATCACGATGTCGTGATGCATGGGGCTGCATTCTCCTCCCCGGGCACCACAAAGCAACCGTGCCGGCCGCGTGGGCGCGCCGTGCGCTAGTCGACGGACGGTGCCACGCGCCAGAGGGACTTGTAGTCGTTCCAGCCTTCGCGCAGGGCCTGGGGTGCCGTGGAAGTCCGGGGTGCCACCGGTGCCGCGGGAGCGGTGGGAACTGCAGGCACCGCAGGCGGCACGGCAGCCACTGCCGGGCGCACCTGACGCGGCCGGCGACGGTTCGGTATGCGCCGGTCGGTGTCGTGCAACTTGCACTCCATGGTCTTGATGAACCAGTACGCCGCAAAGGGCACGATGCCCGCCACCTCGACCCAGAAGACCCACCGGTCGCGACAAACGTCTTCCGGCCTGATCACGAACTTCGTCAGCACGAAGGCCGCCACCATCGAGCCGACGAAGAGCGCACCGAGTGCCGGATAAGCCGCCAGGTACCAGCGCCGCCGCTGCGCCGGCACGAGGTGCAGGGTGTGGTGCGAGCAGAAGATCATCACGAAGCCCAGCACGATGTAGAACGACACCGCCGCGGGGAAGTGCAGCTTCGCTTGCAGCACCTGCCACGACGTGCGGTCGTACAGCGATGAGGTGGCGAGTTGGGCCGGGATGTCCCCGGCAAGGATGCAGCGCAGCCCGTCCTCGGGCGGCATCGGGAAGAGCGCCACGCAGCAAGCGAGCACGCCACCGATGTTGAGCGCCCAGTCCTCACGCCGGCTGAAGCCCTTGTAGGCGATCAGCCCCAGGCCGATGGCCCACAGCGCGCCGACGAAGACATCGCGTGCATCGGAGTGGTAGTACGCGCTGATCGACGGCTGCAGCCGGATGCCCTGCAAGAACGCGCCCGCCAGGAACAGCGCCAGCGGCAAGCCCAGCGCCAGGGTGCCCAGCGCCACGCGCAGCGAAAAATAGGTCTGCACGAAATCATCGTGCGTGTTGGCTGTCTTGACTTTCATCGCCACGGTTCCAGCTCGGTTGGCCCGGGACACACTGTGGCATGGGCGCTTGAGTCCGTCATCATCGCGAGTAGCGACCGACCTGCATCGGCCCGTTCGGGACGGTCGCAGCGCGCAGCACCGCCTTGCATGTATGATAACCATCATGCGAAACAAGGAAACCCCCAGCCGCGCGGCGGCCAAGGACGCGGCGCACGAACGCATCGTCGCCGCGGCCGCGCGGGCGATCCGTCGCAGCGGCTACGACGGGACCGGCGTCGCAGACATCATGAAGGAAGCCGGCCTGACACATGGCGCCTTCTACGCCCACTTCGCCTCGCGCGAGGCCATGCTGGCCGAAGCGGCCAGACGGGCGAGCGCCGAGTCCGCGGCCCTTGCTGCCGCCACGGTGGCCGCGGCGCCACGCGGCAAGGCCCTGGACGCCATCGTGCACGGCTACCTCTCGAAGGAACACGTGGCCCAGGCCGATCACGCCTGCCCGCTGGTGGCGCTCGGCTCCGAAACCTGCCGCCAGACGGCCGAGGTGCGTCGCGTGACCACGCGGCACATCCAGGAGATGGTCGATCTGCTGGCACGCCAGTCGCCCGACTGGGGACAGCCGCAGGCGCATCAGCGGGCGCTCGTGACCCTCTCCACCATGGTGGGCGCGCTGCTGCTGGCCCGCGCCGCCGACGAGCCCGGCCTGTCGGAGAGCCTGCGCAAGGCCGCGCTGCAGCACCTCAGCACCCAAAACTTCTGAAACCATGCGCACGCGGCACCGCGATCGGTTCGTTCTTTAATATGACGATCATCATACCAACTGCCCGCACATGCGCCTGGTGCGGCCGTTCCACCACCTGGCATGCCCAGGCTCGAGAAAGCGATTCATGAAAGCCTTTGTCCTGGAAAGCTACGGCAAGAACCGTCCGCTGAAGTTGGCAGACTGGCCCGTGCCCGCGTTGCGCGACGACGAGGTTCTGGTCGAGGTCCATGCGGCCAGCGTGAACCCGCTCGACGCCAAGATTCGCGACGGCGATTTCAAGCGCATCCTGGCCTACCGCACGCCTCTGGTGCTGGGACACGATGTGGCGGGCATCGTCGTCAAACTCGGGCCCCAGGTGCGCCAGTTCAAGCTGGGCGACGAGGTCTATGCGCGTGTGGACGACTTCCGCATCGGCACCTTCGCCGAGTTCGTGCCGGTGAAGGAAGCCTCGCTGGCGTTCAAGCCAAAGAACCTGACCATGGCCGAGGCCGCCTCCATCCCGCTGGTGGGCCTGACGGCCTGGCAGGCGCTCGTGAGCAAGGCCAGCCTCAAGAAGGGCCAGAAGGTCTTCATCCAGGCCGGCTCGGGCGGCGTGGGCAGCTTCGCCATCCAGCTGGCCAAGCACCTGGGCGCCACGGTCGCCACCACCGCCAGCAGTGCCAGTGCGGCGCTGGTCAAGAACCTGGGCGCCGATGTCGTCGTGGACTACAAGACCCAGGACTTCGTGGACGTGCTTCGCGACTACGACGTGGTGCTGAACAGCCAGGACGGCCAGACACTCGACCAATCGATGCGTGTGCTCAAGCCGGGCGGGCGGCTCGTCTCCATCTCCGGCCCGCCGGACCCGGCATTCGGCCATCAGATTGCGGCCAACGGCTTTGTCAAGCTGGTCCTGCGCGTGCTGAGCGCGGGCGTGCGGCGCAAGGCGCGCGGCCTTAGCATCGACTATTCCTTCCTCTTCATGCGGGCCGACGGCAGCCAGCTGCGAGAGATCACCCGCTTGATCGAGGCCGGCGCCATCCGGCCGGTGATCGACCGTGTCTTCCCTTTCGAAGCCACCAACGAAGCCCTGGCCCATGTCGAATCCGGCCGCGCCAAGGGCAAGGTCGTCATCACGCTCAAGTAGCCCCCGTGCGCAGCCCCTTCTGCGTCCCCGTTCATCCCCACCCCACTGCACCAGGAATCCACATGCTCTTCGAACCCTTTGCCTCCGCCACGCTGACCCTGGCCAACCGCACCGTGATGGCACCCATGACGCGCAGCCGCGCGGTCGAAGCCAACAACCCGAATGCGCTGATGGCCGAGTACTACGCCCAGCGCGCCGGCGCCGGCCTGATCATCACCGAAGGCACCTCGCCTTCACCTAACGGCCTGGGTTATGTGCGCATTCCCGGCCTGTTCAACGCGGCACAGGTGCAGGGCTGGAAGCTCGTCACCGACGCGGTGCATGCGCGCGGCAGCAAGATCTATCTGCAGCTGATGCACACCGGCCGCGTCTCGCACCAGGCCAACCTGCCAGCCGGCGCGCAGGTGGTCGGCCCCATGGATGCGGTGTGCCCCGGCCAGATGTACACCGATGCCCAGGGCATGCAGCCGCACACCGCGCCGCGCGCCATGACCGAGGCCGACATCGCCCAGGCGGTGGCCGAGTACGCACACTCGGCCAAACTGGCCATCGAGGCCGGCTTCGACGGCGTGGAACTGCATGCCGCCAACGGCTACCTGATCGAGCAGTTCCTCAATGCCAACGTCAACCAGCGCAGCGATGCGTACGGCGGCAGCCCCGAGGCGCGCAACCGCTTCGCGCTGGACGTGGCCCGCGCCACCAGCGCCGCCATCGGCGCCCATCGAGTGGGCATCCGCCTGTCGCCCCACGGCGTGTTCAACGGCACCGGTGCCTTCCCGGACGTCGATGCCCAGTACCTGTCCCTGGTGCAGCAGCTTTCGGGCCTGGGCCTGGCCTACCTGCACCTGCTGGATCACTCGGCCATGGGCGCGCCCCCGGTGCCGGCCGCGTTGAAGGCCCAGCTTCGCGCTGCCTTCAAGGGCCCCTTCATCCTGGCCGGCGGCTTCGACCGCACCAGCGCGGAGGCGGCACTGCAGGCCGGTCAGGCGGACCTCATCGCCTTCGCCCGGGCCTTCTTGGCCAACCCCGATCTGGTGGCGCGCATGCAGGCCGAGGCGCCGCTCAATGCCCCGGACATGACGACCTTCTACACGCCGGGCGCCAAGGGCTACACCGACTACCCGGCCCTGGCCGGCTGAGCGCATTCACGACAGGGCCGTGCGCTTGACCGGCCCGGTGTCGCGGCGGCCCGTCACGCGCACGGGTTGCCTGCGCGCCTCTTCAGCCGGTCGAGTGAGTCGTCCGCGTTCGGCGCATGACGGCCGCTTGGCGGCTGGCCTGTCGATGCGCCTGCGCGTACGCCGATCCTGTGCGATCGTCTGCCCATGACACGGCTCCTGCTCACGATCGGCCTGCGCTGCCTGCTGTGCGCCGTGGCCGCGGCGCTGTTCTGGCGCTGGAACGGGCCCTTCGGGCTGGTCTTTGCGGCGCCGCTGTGGGGTGTCGCGCTGGCCCGACCCCTGCTCGACCTGGCCTCCGAATTGCGCCATGCCACGCGCCGCGCCGCCTATGCCGGCACGGGCGGACGCCACTTCGAGCACCGCGGCCATGCGATCGACATCCTGGACGACGACGACCACCACCGCTGGCTGAGCATCGCCGACGTGCGCAAGCTGATCCCCGATCTGCCGCGCGAGGCCACACTGCAGCGGCAGTTTCCTGACGCCGTGCGCGAGGACGCCGCCTTGAAAGGCTGGCGCATCAGCGCCGAAGCCCTGATGGCCTACCTGTCGAAAGCCACCGAGCCCGAGTCGCTGCGCTTTCGCAACTGGCTGGAGCGCGAGGTCGTGCGGCCCGCGGCCATCACGCGGCGGCGCCTGGGTATCCATGCGGGCCGCCCGCTGCGGGTTTCCGATGAGGGCGATCGATAGGCCTGGCGGCCGGCCGGGCCCGTGTGCCCGGTGCCTTGTGGCAGAGTCGGCGCATCGATCCTTGCAGGAGTTGCCGTGAACGGTGGATGTCTGTGCGGCGCAGTCCGCTACCGCAGCGATGCCGCGCCCTTGTACCAGGTGTACTGCCACTGCCGCGATTGCCAGAAGGCCAGCGGCAGTGCCAACGCACCGATCATCTTCTTCAACGAGTCCAGCTTCACCGTCGAAGGCGAGGTGCGCTACTTCACATCCAAGGGCTCCAGCGGCAAGGACATCCACCGCGGCTTCTGCCCGACCTGCGGCTCGCAGCTGTTCGGCCGGCTCGAGCGCATGCCCGGCCTGCTGTCCATCCGCGCCGGCACGCTGGACGACCCGGCGGCTTTCCAGCCCCGGGCGCGCATCCACGTGAGCCAGGCCGCGCCCTGGGATGTGATGGACCCGGCGCTGCGTGCCTTCCCGCACGACGTGCCGCAGAAATGAGGCCGCGCCACCGCCCGGCACCGGCGCTGACCGGTGGCTAACCCTCCGGTTAAGGTTCTCTCGACTGCCGACTAACCCGCCGACTACCGCAGCGGAATCGGCGTGCCGCGGTCCACCGGCACCGCCGTGACGCTGTTCTGCGGCGAGCCTTCGATGACGCGGTCCGAGTACGTCAGGTACACGAGGGTGTTGCGCGTCGCATCCACCATGCGCACCACGCGCAGGCGCTTGAAGACCAGGGAAATCCGCTCGTTGAACATCTCGTCCGTGCGCTCGAGCGGCTTCGGAAACGAGATCGGACCGGTCTGCCGGCAGGCGATGGACGCCTCGGCCTTGTCCTCGGCCAGCCCGAGCCCGCCCTTGATGCCGCCCGTCTTGGCGCGCGAGACGTAGCAGGTGACACCCTTGACGCCCGGGTCGTCGTAGGCGTCCACGACGATCTTGTGGTCGGGGCCGATGAACTTGAACACGGTGTCGACTTCGCCAATGCGCTGCGCGTGGACCGTGAAGGCGCAGGCCAGCAGGCCCAGGGGAATGATGCGTTTCATGTGCGGATTGTGGGTGAGCGCATCGCGCCCAGCCGGGCGCCCGGATCCTGGCCTGCCGACGTCGATGGCCAAGGGTGCCCGCCGCCGCCCTTCATCCGCCGCTGGCGGCAATAGGCTCTGACCGCCCAAGGAATTCAGCGCTGATCGCCATGCGCGCACGCAAGGAAGGTTAGGCTGCGCCCCGTTTCAATCTGTCCAGGCCGGCGCCAGCCAGCCGCTTACTATCCGCCCATGATGGAACTGCTGACCTCCCCACAGGCGTGGATCGCCCTGGCCACGCTCACCCTGCTCGAGCTGGTACTGGGCATCGACAACATCATCTTCATCAGCATCCTGGTGGACAAGTTGCCAAAGGAGCGGCGCGAGTTTGCGCGGCGCCTGGGCCTGTTCATGGCCATGTTCATGCGCATCGGCCTGCTGCTGGTGCTGGCCTGGATCGTCGGGCTGGTGGAGCCGCTGTTCACGGTGATGGACAAGGGCATATCGGGGCGCGACCTGATCCTCATCCTGGGCGGGCTGTTCCTGGTGTGGAAGAGCACCACCGAGATCCACGAGTCGCTCGAAGGCGAAGAGGGTCAGGTCAGCAGTGCCGTGAAAGCCACCTTCACCGCGGTGATCCTGCAGATCATGATCATCGACCTGGTGTTCTCGCTGGACAGCATCATCACGGCCGTGGGCATGGTCGACGACGTGCGCGTGATGATCGCCGCCGTGGTGCTGTCGGTGGGTCTGATGATGGTCTTCGCCGGCCCCATCGGCCGCTTCGTGAGCGACCACCCCACCATCAAGATGCTGGCCCTGAGCTTCCTGGTGGTGGTGGGCATCGTGCTCATCGCCGAAGGCTTCGGCCAGCACGTGCCCAAGGGCTACGTCTACTTCGGCATGGCCTTCTCGCTGGCCGTGGAGATGCTCAACATCCGCCTGCGCAAGCGCTCGGCCAAGCCGGTGGATCTGCACAGCGCGTACGAGCCGCCGCCGGAAAGCAAGTAGACGCCGCGCGGGTACCGGGCTGAGCCGCGCCGGTGCCGTGGCTCAGCGCCGACAACAGGGGCGAGCAGATGCAGGTCGCCGAGGCCGCACGGGCCGGATTGGCGAAGCGCTGCGAGGCGCGGCCTGACCGCGCGTGCAACTGCCGAACGGCAACGCATCGGCCACGGAATGGCTGGGCCACAAAGTCCAACGGCCTAGGCGAATCGCCTAAGCCGTTGATGGTGTTGGTGGGCCCTGAGTGACTCGAACACTCGACCAACGGATTAAGAGTCCATGTTTTTGCCCTCTGGCGCGACACTGGGTGAGGCAGACACCTAGGTAAACCACGCTATTCCGCGGCACTCCGCGCTACGCAGTGCTACGCTTCGTGCCTACACAGCATGCCTACATTCCTACAGAGGGACGAAATGCCGAAGCTCGCGAAGCGCCTCACCGACAACCTGGCCCGCAGCCTGCCCGCACCCGCTGCGAGCTACGCCATCCACTGGTGCAAGGACACGCCCGGCTTCGGCGTGCGCGTCACGGCCAGCGGGGAGCGTGCCTACATCTCTGAGCGCCGGGTCGACGGCAAGACGGTGCGCCGCACGCTGGGCAAGGCCTCCGGCGCCGCAGCGATCAGCGCTGATGCCGCGCGCAAGCTGCAGGTAGCGGTGTCGTCCGAATTGCAGCAAGGCGTCGACCGCGCGGCCGTCAAACGGGAGCAGCGCAAGGCTGAGAAGGAGGACGCCCTCACCCTGGCTGAGGCCCTGAAGACCTACGTCCGCGACAAGCGACGCGGCAAGGACGGCCTGGCACTGAAGGAGCGCACCAAGGCCGACTATCTGGCCATGGTCGAGCCCGCGGGTGCCACGGCATCCGGCAAACCGACCGCTGCGGGTGAGCTGCACACCCTCGCCGCCCGGTCACTGCGCAAGATCACCGCCGACGACATCCGGCGCCTGCATGCCGAGCTTGAGCCTCGCGGACAGCGCCGCCAAACGTACGCCTTGCAGGTCCTTCGTGCCGTGCTGAACTGGCACGGCGTGGCGGTGGCCGAGTCGCCGCTGTCCAAGGCCACCGCGGGACGTGATCGCATCGTGCTGCCGCCCACCAGAGCCAAACGGGCCACGATCCCGCCTGAGAAGCTTGGGGCGTGGTGGCGTGCCGCGACCGCCAGGGCAGGCAGGGTCTCGGTCGATGGCCTGCGCTTGATGCTGGTCACCGGCATGCGCCCCGGCGAAGTCTTCGGCAGCGAGCACGTCGATGGCCTGCTGGCGCGCCATGTGGACTTGGCCGGCGCGCGGGTCACGCTGCCAGACACCAAGAACCGCCAGGATCACGTGGTGTACCTGCCCACCCAAGCCGTGGAGATCCTGAAGCCGCACGTGACCGGGAAAAAGCCCGCTGAGGGTGTCTTTGCCGTGCTGCCGCAGTCGGTCATGCGGGAGATCAACAAGGAGGCCGGCGTGGGGGGCGTTTCACCGCACGGCCTGCGGGCCACCTTCGCCACGGTTGCCGACGAGCTGGTGCCCAGCTCGGCGGTGCGCCGCATGTTGAACCACGCCGGTGAAGGCGTGACTGAGGCCCACTACATCGGCCACGGCGAGGCGCGGCTGCGCAAGGCGTGGCAGGACGTGGCCGACACCATCACTGCGGCGCCCTGATTTGCTACAGCGTGGGATGTCGCGTTAGACTTTGACCCATGCACCTACCGCGACAGCGCTGACGACCAGCCACGCGGGAGCGAACAAGCCGGCGCCCAGTCGGCGGCATCGAGCAAGGCCTGCGGGGTGAAGCGCCCTCCTCCGCAGCACCTGCCCGGTGGGTTCCAGGACGGCCAGTCGGCCGGGGATGCGTAGACCGCGGCGCGCTGCCGCCTCGCCCTCAGCCACCTACTCGTGGCGCGGCGGCCTCGCTTGAGGTCCGCTCCATGTCTCAGCTTGAACACCGCCCGGCCGTCGAGCCGATCGCGGTCGATGAAACCGCCTGCGCCGCCGCGATCGGCATGTCCGTGGCCTGGTTGCGCAAAGACCGCCGCGGCGCGCGCCTAGTGCCGTTCTACCGCCTCGGCGGGTCCGTCCGCTACAACCTGGCCCGCGTGCGCGAGGCACTGGGCGCCGTCGAAGAAGGCGGCGGGAAGCGTGCCGTTCGCGCGAAGGCGGCAGCATGAACGGGCCGGCCTATGGCGACCAGCACCACAACGCGCGCATCTCTGAAGAGGCAGTGCTGCAGATGCTGGCCGAGCGCGCCGCGGGTGCTGAACTCCGGCCGTTGGCAGCGCGCTACGGCATCTCGCTGGCACAGGTGGGCCGTATCTGTCGAGGCGAGCGCCGCGGCTGGGCGCGTGACATCGACGAGTCCGAATTGCAGCCCCTGCGGGTGTGCCGCGATCCGTTGCCTGTGCTGCCCCCGCGCGTGCCCACAGAAGGGCCCGGGGAGCGGGCGTTTTTTCTGATGGCCACCGCCCTACAGCAGTGCGCGCTGAGGTTTTAGCTGCTGCTAATTTGATTGTGTAGTGGGGTGCCCGTGCCTCGGGACTTGTGATGTGGAATGACCTGCATGGACACCAACTTACCTGACCTGAAAGGGTAGACATGAGTGATACCGACCCCCTGATCTTGCGCCGCCAAGCGCGCACCGAGTGGCTGGGCGGCATCAGCCTGAGCACGCTGCATCGGTACGAGAGGGCCGGGCGCCTGGAGCCCGTGCGGTTGAGCCCGAAGATCGTCGGGTACCGCCGCAGCAGCCTGGAGAAGCTGCTCGCGGACTCGGCCGCAAGGCCGGGAGCCAAGCCTTGAGCGCCCCCTTCGAGACGCTGCGGGCGCGTGCAGCCCTTGCCGGCATCCAGTTGTTGCGCAGTGACCCTCAAGACGGCCCGCCGCGGGTCCTTATCCATCAGGGCGGCGCGTGGCGGGAGCTGCGCACTGTGGATGACGCCGAATCGCTGGTCGTGCAGACGGCCGCCAGCACCTCCCCCGAGGAGTCGACCTCATGAGTGAACTGAACCTAGTTGCCCTGATGGGCGATGCCCGTGAGATCGGGCGCGCGGCGTTGGAACGAGGCCGCGGGGCGCGACCACCAGGAAATGACGAAGCCCCGGCCGGTGGTGCGGCGGGGGCTTCAAGGGGACAGATAGGAAGGAACGCTCACCATGATGCACAAGTTGCCGGCCACCACGGGCACGACTTCGACGACTGGCCCGATGGACCTGACACCGGCACCATCTCCGCGGACGAGTTCGACATCGTTGCGGCGACTGCTCGAGTTGTCGAAGAGGCGCGCCGGCCGCGCCTGACCTTGACCCTGTTCGAGAGCCACAGCGCGAACCAGGGCCGGCGGCACGGCTACTCCTGGTCGGCGGCTGCGCGGCTATTCGAGATGCCGGCCCAGCGACGCGCAAAGGGCGCCTGCAGCATGCTTCGCACTGGCACCAGTGTGGACGACTCGAAGGCGAACGGCCACGCCCCCATCACGGAGTGGTCGGCGCTTGTGGTCGAGCACGACGCCGAAACGGTGCCGCTTCACAAGGGCGCCGAAATGCTACGCACGGCCGGCGTCTGGGCACTGCTGTCGACCAGTGCCAGCCATATGACGGTGGGCGAGAAGTCCGGCGGCGGGCCCCGCTGGCGGGCAATCCTCCCGCTCGCTCGCCCCGCCAGGTCGCAGACCGAGTACCAGCGGCTAGCCCGGTGCGCCAACGCGTTGATGCACGGTTGCCTCGCGCCCGAAAGCAACGACACCTCTCGCTGTTGGTACTTCGGTCGGGTGCGAGGTGTGCCGTACGCGTTCGAGGCCGTCGAGGGCCCGCTGTGCATCGACGAGCTCGATGACTTGGCCGGCCTGCAAGAACTGCCCTGGGTTGACCAAGGGGCAACGGTCACGGTGCGCGACGGCGGCCATCAAGAGCGCCAGGAACTGGACACCTTCGAGCGCCTCACGCTGGCGCACGAAGTCACCGAACGCACCATCCATGACCTGCGCTTCGCGCTGCAGGTGATCCCCTCCGATGACAGGCGGATGTGGATCGACAAGGCCGGTCACGCACTGGCGTTCCTGCGGGACACCGAGTTCGGCGACGCGGTGCGTGAGCTGTGGCTGGAGCACACGGTGAAAAGCCCCGCGTACAAGCCGGGCGATGAAGACCAATGGGACACCATCAAACAGGTCGACCGCATCACGCACCAGTCTGTTTTCTTCTGGGCCGACGAGAGCGATCTGACCTGGCGCGAACGCGCTGAAGCCGCCTGGGTCGACGCTGATGTCGTTGTGGACCTCCAGGCGCTCCCGGTTGCACCGGTGGTACCTGCGCCTGCACCGTCAGCGCTGGAGGCCTTGCACGGCTTTCCTGAGCCCTTCCCTGGGGTCATGGCCGAGGCGGTGGCCGCTGGCCTGCGGGTGGCACCCAAACCGCAGCCGGAGCTGACCACGCTGGCGGTGCTCGTCGGTATGGCAGCGGCCTGTCCGGGGCGCTACCGCCTGCCAGGCGATGGTCGGCTGAACCTGTATGCGGTGGGCATCGCTGAGACCGGCGCTGGAAAAGACTTGCCGCGCCGTGTTGGTGTCGAGGTTGCCAAGCTCGCGGGGGCGGATGTGATCGGAGAGCCTGCCAGCGGCCAGGGTCTTGAAGACGCACTCCAAACCGGCCAGGCAATGCTTGTCGCGGTCGACGAAGTTGCCCACATGCTGGCGGCGATGAACGATGCGAAGGCGCCGGCCCATATGAAGGTGTTGGCGGGCAACCTGCTGAAGCTTTACTCGGCCGGTAGCAGCCTCTACGCATGCAGGGTCCGCGCGCGCACGAAGGAGACCAGCGCTGTAGGTCGGGTCATCACAAACCCATGCCTGAACGTCCTCGGGTTCACGACGCCGGAGAGCCTGGGCACGGCCGTCAGCGCCGCGAACATCGGTGATGGCCTTCTGGGCCGCGTGCTGTTGGCCAACGGCCGCTCGGGCGTCAAGCCTCGACTTCTGCGAGGCGGCCTCGACCTCACGGAGCAGGTCCGCGCCGCCGCCGCCAGGGTGGCCGAGGCACACAACGCACTGGCCTTCGGGTCCGGCGCCGGGCTGATCGAGCTTGCTGTGGCGGCCGAGGCCCAGCCGAAGTTGGAGCACCTCCTGTTGACCCTTGACGCCGAGGCCGGCGCGCCGCAGCAGTCGCCCTTCGCCCGTGCGGTGCTGCAGCGGTCGTTCGAGAAGGTCATGCGCATCGCGGGGGTGCTTGCTGTCTGGGATCAACCCGCAGCGCCTGTGATCTCGTTGCTCCACCTGGCCTGGGCGGAAAGGGCCGTACGTGCCTCAAACGAGGCCATGGTCTCGTTCATCGCCGGGCACATGCACGAGGGCTTGGTGCAAGCCAACGCGGCCCGGGTCCTGGACGTGGTGAGCAAAGCCTTGCGGGGCGAGCTGAGGGCAGACCGCGGCATCGAGGCCGAGGCACTGTCAAAAGGCTGGGTGCCTGCCAGCTTCGTACTGCGCCGTTCAAAGCTCGCGGCCCGCGAAATGAACGATGCCGTGCAGCACCTGAAGGTGGCCGGCGAGATCGAAGTCGGCGCCGAGAAGCGCGACGGCGCAAAGGGCGGCGCGCGTGTCGTGCAGCTTCTGCGCATTCTGGAGGGCGAATGAATTCTTCCCAGTTCCCCGGTTCCCGTGCGTTCCCGATGCGTTCCGGGAAACCGCAAACCCGCGCCAGTGCTTGCTCTCCGGCCGATTTCGCTGTGCGTTCCCGCTGTGCGTCATACATACACGCGCTGAGAGTCTTGGAAGCGGCTGTTGTGAATTTCTTGCACGGTTGTGTGCAGGGCGATCGTAGGGAGGGGGAGAGGTGGGGAACACAGAGAGAAACTGTCCGCAAACCCGCGCCAGTGCTAGCTTTCCGCGTTCCCGGAACGCAAAGGGAACGCAAGGGAACCGGGGAACGCACAAGGCAAAAGCTACAGCCCCGGTGCAAGCCCAATGCGAGACAGAGCACAACCGGTGCAAGGGGCATGCGGTGAAGTTGCGGGTTGAAAAACGCACGTTCGTCGATCTGGTGCCAACGAACGCCCGAGGCTGGCCCATGGGTACAGCCAACCCTGCAGCCCGCTGGAGCGACGAGACCGTGGCCCGCGCCCGTGAGCTTCATGCCGGCGGGCTCTCGGCCTGGAAGGTGGCCAACGTGCTTGGCGTTGCGAACCGCACGGTGAGAGCCTGGCTCGACGGCTCCAGACGCCCCCCGCCGGCAAGGCACGTCGCCCGCCTGCGCACAGTCACCCAGCCCATCCAGACGGATCACCCATCCGTTGAATCGCCAGTAGGTACGGGCACTCCAGACGCATCCGACATCGTGTAGGCACCCAGAGAAAGGCAACGCATGACCTCGAACCCTCAGACCAACGCCGTCATGCCCTTCGGCAAGCACGCTGGCCGCCTCATCAGCACCGTGACCAAAGAGCAGCCCGGCTACCTGCTGTGGTTCTGCACGCTGCCAAAGGCGCGCGCCGACGCCCGACTGTGCGCAGCCCTGGCTACGTACCTGCCCGGGGCCCTACTTGGGGCCGCTGCAGAGGACCGAGCCCGAATCGAGCGCCGGGAAGCTGAGGCCCAGGCACGCCGGCAACGCATGGCCGAAATCAAGGCCGCCCACTGGGCCCGCATCACTGCTGAGATCTGCTGATGGACGATCTTGAATACCACCTGGCCGTTGCCCGCGGTGCCCGCGCCGCGGGGGACTTCGCGCTGGCAAGCGAGGCCGCCAAGCGTGCGGCACGCGCCCAACCTGCGGCCCGGGCCCGCGCACTGGCGCCGATGGAAGTCGATCCCGAGGGGCGGGCCGTGACCATCGCCGGCGTCAGGTTCGAGCGTGCCCCTGTCGGTGCCCTGTTTGCTTGTGCAGTGCTCAGCCGGCGTGGCGTGCCCACGTGCTGGGGCTTCCACTTCACTTCCCCCAATGCGACCCGCAATGCCCTACGACGCTTCGCCGAATGGCTGGCCGATCACCACCAGGACGCGCACGCCGACACCGTACGTGCCATTCAGGTCTATGGTTTACGGCGCCCGGCAACCGACGGCACACCTGACCCGCTAGACGGGTGCGCTCTGCTCGACGCTTGAGTGAGGTGGCACCGCACCCATCAGCGTATTTCTCGCGTGTGTGAGGCATGCGCCCAAGCCGGAAGACGGCATCCTTGCGGCACTAACTAATGACCGCAGGAGCCTGAACTTGCACACCACCCAAGCCGACACAGCAGACCAAAGCCTCAAGGCCAAGATCGACCAGGCGCTTGAAATCGCCCTCGACTGCAGGGCCCAAGTTGCGCACGCCCAGGCGCTGGATTTCGCGCTGCACGCCGCCCTGCAGGCCGCGCAGGGCGTCATGGATGCAGGCAAGCCACGACGCGCTGCGCTGATCAGCGCAGCGCGCATGCTCTCCGAGGCCGTGCCGGGCTGTCCTGCTTACCGCACCGCCGTGTCGAGTTCGGCCCTCGTCGACGGCTCCGTGATTTTGAGCTCTCGCACCATGACCCTGCTGGTCGCCATCGGCAAAGCGCTGGGCCAACACATCCCGTTGAACCTGACCGGCATCGACCCCGACCGCCCCATCGCGGATCTGGTGGGCGACACCGAGCCGCTGCGCGCGCGCGTGAGCACTTGGACGCCCGAGTTCGCACGCGCAGCCGTGCCCACCAAAGGCTAAGTACCTGGAGCCACGCACACATGCATCAGATCGAACACCTCGCGCAGCAAGTCGCCGCGCTCGAAAAGGCCGAAGCCCAGGCTCAGACGGATCTTGGTCGGGCGGCGCTGGCTCTGGCCAGCGGCCAGAAATCTGCGGCCTCGGTCGAAGACCTCGAAGCCGAAATCACCGGACTGCAGGCCCAACGGCGCAGGCTGGAGGCCGCGCTGATCGCCGCGCAAGAACAAGCTGTGCAGGCCACTGAATCCGAACTGCAGGCCCTGCTCGACGAAGCGATCGGCAAGGCCACGGATGCGGCACAGCAAATCGCCCAGGCACAAGCCCTTGACAAGGCCTTGCGCGCTGCGCTGATTGCCGCTCATGGACTAGCGCAAGCAGGCCAAGACCGCAGGCAGCACCTGGTGGACGCCGGCCGCGCGCTCGCCCACCTTGTACCCGAAGCCGGCCATGCCACCTTGTCTGGCGCCGCCGCGTTGGGCCACTTGGCAGACGGCACCGCTGCACGCCGCAGCAACGTGGTCCCCGTCCTCAACGCCATCGGCGAAGCGCTGGGCCTGCAAATCGCGCTCAGCGAGGTCGGCGTCGACCCGACCCGCAGCACCGCCGACATGCTGGCCGCAGACACCGCGCTGTTGGCCCAGCGCTTGAAATCGTGGAACGCCGCGCAGGTGCGCGCTGCCTTCCAAACCGAGGAGGCATGAGCTATGCCCATCGACCACGAAACCGCAGCAGCAGCCCTCTACGCCCCAACACCTACCTCCGACGGACAGACCGCAACCACGCCCCCCACGCAGGCACAAGCGCCCAAGGTCAGACGCCTTGACCCCATCCAACGTGCTCAGCGCGATGTGGCGCAGACCGAGCAACGCGCCCAGGCGCTCTACGACGACCCCGCGGACGCAAAGGACGTGGACGGGTACGACAAGACGCACGCCAGCACGCAGAGAGTCATCATCGAGGCCGGGGTCCAGAGACTGGGCCTCGAACCTGATGCCGCGCACGAGTCCGCAACAGAGTGGGCCCAGACCTTCAACCGCTACGGGCTCGCGTCGTCCGAGTCAAACGACCTGACCGAGATTGCGGTTGGCGTGATGTCTGGTGCCGTCGAGCCTGATCGCCAGGCATGGGCCAACGACGCGCGCTCCACGCTCACCAGCGAGTACGGCGAAAGCGCGGAGGCCATCCTCGAAGCGAGCCGAAAGCTCGTGGCGCAGGACAAGCCGCTGTTCGCCTATCTGGACCGCACAGGTTTGGGTAGCCACCCGCGCATCGTGTCCCTGATCGCACGAAAGGCCCACGCCCTGCGTAAGGCCGGGAAGCTGTGAGGCCAGCCATGAACCTCTCTGTCGTGGCGCCTGCGGGTGCTGGCCCGGCGCACCTGACCACCACCCTCTGAAAGGACACCCCGTGCACATCGACCTCGACAACCTCGACGACCTGACCCCCGAGCAGCGCGCGGCCATCCGCCAAGCAGCTCGCGACGCCGGCTTACCCGCAGTGCTTGCACAGGCGCAAGCAGCCCAACTTGTGCGCGAGACCACGGCGGCCTTGTCCAGCGCCGCCGACGCACTCGCCGCTGCCCGTGCTGAGTGCGAGCCCAGAGTCGCCTATTTGTCCCGGACCTACGAGGCCCAGGTCGCCGAGAGCAAGGCCTTGCACGAGGAGGCCATGGCGAATGCGCTGAAGCCGCTCCGCGATGCCCAAGCCGCCCACGCGCAGGCCCAGGCCGCGCACGCCGCCGCCAATGCTGCGAACGAAGCCGGTCCGGCCAAGGTCAAGAAGCGCTGAACCGTGAGCGAACTGTCGACCTTACCGGATGGACGCGACCCCGAGACCGGGCGCCTGATGCCCGGGCACAGCGTTGCACCTCGCAATCGCTGGCGCCCTGGGCAAGTGACCGAGGCTGAGGCCATCCGCAAGCACCTGGAGCCGTCAAAGCTCAAGGTCCTGGACAAGTTGACCGAGCTGGCGAAGGCCGGCGACCCTCGGAGCATCGAGGTCTACCTCCGTTACTTCAGCCCCGGCGCGCGGCAGGAAGACGAGAAGGTGCAGGTACCTGGCTTGGCCGAAGCACCGACGATGGAAGCGAAGGCCCAGGCTGTCATCGCCGCCGTGGCCGCCGGCCAGATCAGCACGGCCGCTGGTGCCACGGCGCTGACCCTTCTGGATCGCTACACGAAGCTGATCCTTGCTGCTGACTTCGACGCGCGCCTCAAGGCTCTAGAGCAGGGCCGCGCAGGACCCAAACCTTCAACCCCAGCCGGCGACATCGTGGACGTGCCCGCCACGCCGAGCAGCGCCGACGACCCCATCGCCTAGAAGACCGAAATGATCACCGAGATCACCCCGACCACGACCCGCGCCGAGGACGACGCAGCGGTCTACAACTCAGCGCAGGCCGTCTACGCCAGCGCGCACGGCCCGGAGTTCAAAAGAAGCGCTGCGCGGGCTCGTCATGCGGCGCTGCTGGCGGCTTACCAAGCAAAGTGGGGGGAGAACCTGCCCGGCCGCAGCGGCGGCGGCGCGGGCCAGCGGGTCCAGTTCCCCTGGCAGCCGTACCCGACGACCGTCCCCTCGGTAACGCTGCGGGACTGAGCCCATGGCCATGGCCAAGGACATCCGCACCCGGCTGGGACTGCTGGAGGCCAAACGAATGGAGCAACAGGGCGGCGACCTGCGCGCGCGGATCCTGACGGCGCGGCGCCAGCCTACTGCGCCCATGCACAGCCGTGCGGAACTGCAGGAGCTGGCGCAAGAGCCCGACCTGGTGGGGCGCATTGCCCGCGGCATGCTGCGCATCGGTTTTGTTGCCGAACGCGGCTGCGGCCAGCCGCTGGATCCTGACCACTGGTTGCCGGCGATGGCGGGCCACCTGTACGCCGACCCGCTGGCCTTCACGCTGTTCGCATTCGACTTCGGGCATGACCCATCGCTTCGGGTCGTGAAGCTGCCGGCGCCTTGGTCTCAGCGGTTTGACACTGAGTTCGGCGTCGAGGCCTGGGCTGCCGAGTTCTTCGATGACATCGCCCGGCAGGTGCGCGAGAACAATTTCAACGGCACCACGGCCGTCGACCCGATCCGGCGCGCCGTCAGTTCGGGGCACGGCATCTCGAAGTCCGCAACGACGGCGATGCTCGTGCTTTGGATCATGAGCACCAGGCCTAACGCCCGTGGCGTGGTCACGGCGAACACGGCCCCGCAGCTCGAGTCGAAGACCTGGGCAGAGCTGGCCAAGTGGCACCGGCGCTGCGTCTTTGGCGAGTGGTTCACCGTGTCCACCGGCCGGGCCTCCATGAAGATGGTGGCGGCCGACTTCCCTGAGTCGTGGAATGCGTTCGGCCAGACCGCGGCAGAGGACCGCGCAGAGTCGTTTGCCGGACTCCACGCTGCGGATAGCACGCCCTTCTACATCTTCGATGAGAGTTCAGCCATCCCGGCCAAGATCTGGGAGGTTGCGGAAGGCGGCCTCACGGACGGTGAGCCGATGTTCTGCGCCTTCGGTAACCCAACCCGCAACAGCGGCCGATTCTTTGAATGCTTTCACGGGCAGCGGCACCGGTGGGGAACAACGCGCGTCGACTCCCGCACCTGCCAGCTCACGAACAAGACGCTACTGGACCAGTGGGTTGAAGACTACGGCCTTGAATCGGACTTCGTGAAGGTCCGGGTGCTGGGCGAGTTCCCAAACGCCAGCAGCCTGCAGTTCGTGCCCCGCGACGTTGTGGAAGGGGCCGCGAAGCGAGACACACCGCCCGCGCGCGGCGAGGTTGTGGTGGTGGGCGTCGACCCGGCACGGTTCGGCGGCGATGCGTCGGTGATCTTCACTCGCGCCGGCCGCGATGCCCGGACCATGCCGCCCATTCGCATGAACAAGGTCGACACCATGACCTTGGCATCCAAGGTCGCCGAGCACGTCAACTTCCTGCGCCGTGCAGGGCATCAAGTGATCGTCAACATCGACGGCGGCGGCGTGGGCGGCGGCGTGGTCGACCGCCTGCGGTCCCTGGGCTACTCGGTCAACGAGGTGCAGTTCGGATCGCGTGCCCTTGATCCGCGCAAGTACGCCAACCGGCGCGCCGAGATCTGGGGCCACATGCGTGAATGGCTGGCGGTGGGCGCCGTTCCCGATGACCGCGAACTGATCGACGACCTGACCGCTGTTGAGTATGGCTACAACGCAGCGGATGCCATCCTGCTGGAGAGCAAGGAATCCATGAAGTCGCGCGGCCTGTCGTCGCCTGACTCCGCCGACGCGCTGGCCGTGACGTTCGCCGTGCCGGTGCCCATCGACACGGGCGACATGGTCGCGGACTCCTACGGCGAAGCCGAGCGCGAGAAGGTGCTGGCCTACGACCCTTACGCCGCGGCTGGGCTATGAGTGCGCGGTGGCCCGTGTTCGCAGTGGTCGGGACGCCCGCGACGTTCGTGGTCGGCTGGGCGACCATAGACCTTGACGCCGACATGATCGCGGTAACGGCGCCGGGGGGGCAGGACCAGCACGACACAGATCGGCGGCGCAGAGGTGCCGGCGTTGGCCAAGTTGCTGCTGCGCGAGCTGTATCGGCAGGACCGACCAGCCGAGGGCCTGGAAGCATCGAACGGGTGATCGGGGACCTACAGGCGCGTTAGCGCATATACCCGGGCGGCACACCACGCGGCAACGCCAATAGCCAGCGCCTGCGCCAGGGCGGCACCGCCGCCACGATACAGAGCAGCAGGCGTGAAAGCCACTACCGCCGCGCACAGCGCCCAAGCGCCGGAGACTTGCCAGTAAGCGCGCATGTAGCGACACGCCGTCGTCTCGTTGCCCGACACGCCAGCAGCGGACGCCGGCCCGCTCTGGGTTTTCTCGTTCCAGACCCAGAACGATAGGCGCACGGCCGCGAGGCTCGCGCCGGGAATCGCAAGCACCAAGAGCAGGCAGGCGAGCGCCTGGAGGCTCTCGTTCCCGAGAGTCAAGGCGGTCACCTCGGCGGCGCGTGCCGGGCCCCAAACTCTTTCGTTGCTAGAGCTTGCGGCTTCGTAGGTTGCTTCAAGCAACTGCAAGCGTGCCGCACCCGCAGTACCCCGTACGTAATCACTTGGGGTTGCCTCTGCCTGACTTCTTTCAAGCTCCAATTCCATCAACAACCGATACACATTGCCGGCTGGCCTCACTCCGCTCGCGACTTCCGCGGCGACAGCGACGTTTGCTTGCGCGCGCAGCGTTGCAGCACGGAATTCCGCTTCTGACCGCCCAAGCACACTGACCCCGAGCCAAACGCTCAAGCCCACGACAGCCGGCAAGGCGGCAAGAAACCACATGCGGAACGCGCGGATAGTCCAGGCTGCTCTGGATTCGGCTGTCATGAGCTTGGATGGCAGCGCACGCGCCCTAGCACCCTGCGTAGTTCTTTCTACCGCTGGGCGTGATGGTGTAGGTCCCGCCTCTGGGTCCGACGTAGCAAGTCGGTCCGCGGCCTGGCCGCACACCGGGCACAGACGGCTGCGGTGGGGTCGGCACGAACTGCCGCGGCGTGGCCGCAGGTGCCGGCGCCCGGTGACAGTGATAGTCGCCCGTCTTGCGGTTGTTGTGGCAGCCCTCGGCGTTGAGTCCCCCGCCATGCGCTTGGGCGGCAGGGGCCCACATCGCGACCGCGCAAGTGAGGCCGATCAACCCCAGTAGGCTGCGGCCGAAGCGTGGGCGGGCAGGCATCGACCCATGCTCCCCCCGCAAGGGGCGGCTGTCGACCATTGAATCGTGGGGGAGATCTCCTCACTGTTGTGGATGACGTCCCGCCCCCACCGCGGAGGGCACCCCCGCGAGTCGGCCAACAGGACGATGCTGCCAGCGGACCGGCAGCAGAAGACCAAGGCCATGGACATGATCAACGCTCGCCTGGCAGTCTTCAGCGCAACGCTTCAGGTAATCGCCAGCGCGCTCCCCCTCGACACCGCGCGGGAAGCAGCTATGACACTGCGCGCGCTCGCGGACGACCTGGGAACCGCACAGCTACAGCCTGACACCGACGCCGCCACGGCGCGCGAGCTGCGCGCGCAACTATGGGCGCTCGATGAGGGTATGGCCTGGGTGTTCAAGCGCTACGCCGGCTAACTCTCAATCTCACAGCGCTCCGCCTACGAGGCGGGGGAGCGCAACGCGCGGGCTGAGCGCGCGGGCCTCTGTCGCGACGCCCAACCCGTTGCGCCAGGGGACTGGCGCATGGCGACGAGCAATGATCGGAATCAGGAAGCGACTCCGTACAGTCGCCACAAACGTCGAGGTTCGGTCGCCCCCGAAGAGCACCGCTAGGTCATTCGAGGCCCGGAGAGTTAAGAGGGCCGTTACGAACTGCTACGACTCTGCCGCGTCACCTGCTGGACCCCTACCTCGTGGGCTCATGAGGTGACGTCGGATTGCAAAGCCGCTGAGAAACGCTTTCAATCTGAAAGGCGTCTTCGTCCGGCAGCGTGTCTTCGATTCGGGCGGCGACTTCCGCCTTAGTGACGAGGGAAGGTCAAAGATGACTCTTGGCGCAGCATCGTTGCTTCGCGGCAGAGATGGCTTCTGCGCGGATCCGAGGCGGTGGGGGCTTTGGTATGTCGGTGACAGAGGCAACAACAGCCCATGGTTTAGTCGCACGAGCGTGGGCCCTTGACGCTGCTCAAGTGATCCTCACTGTGCTCCCCACGCCGAACGCCCAATCGCCCAGAGCCGCGCCCAGCGGGGCCAACCTGAAGTCTAGGTGTCAACCCGGTCTTAACTTGTGAGTTAAAGTGGTCGAAGATGATCTATGTTCGGCAAGTCAACATTGAAGCCGCCTTAGGGCACGTCGGCATCAACCTGTCTGAGGCGCTGCCGGCAGGGCGTCCGACCGGCAAGCCACGCTGGTCTGTCGTGACGCCGGTCAGGGACTCGGCTCAAGGTGTAGTTGACGGGAAGTTTTTTGCATCATTAAGCAACGAATGCAATGACTCATCCAAAAGGGCCAGCCTGCTAGCGATGCTGACCCATCTTGGGTGGGCAGTCTTACAAGATGACTATCAGTCCGCTCTTAAGAGCACTTCAGTATCGCCGAAGGAGGCGTTTTCTTTCCTATACATGAAGAAGACGCAGCGAATCTGGGAGTTGAAGTATCAAAACAAAGACAGACTTTACTACGTAACCCACAACGGCCCCAGCCAAAGCAAGCTGATCGTCCTACTCTTGTATCATCACAAGAAGGATAACAGCACACCAAAAGGCATTGCGAGCTATTGCGAGAAGATATTTAAAGGCTTCTTGGATCCCGGGGTCACGTTAACCGTATTGGAATAATCATGCAAGACGTCAACCGTAACATGTCCAAGAAAATCAAGGATAACGGAATCGTCTACCGAGACGCGCGCCGCGCCGACATCGCACTCAGGATTCGCGCCGCCATGATCGAAAAGAGCCTGAGAAATATTGACGTTGCCGAGAGACTTGGCGTTTCCGAGGCCAATGTTTCTCGCTGGCTTCGAGGCAATCAGAATATTCGCATCGATACCCTTTATGCATTGGCAGATGCGATTGAGGCTCCTTTGATCGTCTCATTGGCTGCAGCCAAGGACAGTGCTTCGGGCTCGCTTGACCCATCACAACAAAAAGAAGAGGGATCCGCACCGAACAGGGCGATCAGTTGCTCGGTATTGACGAGCTACGCGCCCGCAAATGGCGAAAATTTGGAATATTCGCCATCAACCTGTGGTGTTTATAGCATTGAGATTTACAGGAGGATGAAGATCCTTTCTCAATGCAGGGTCGCCGCCGATTACACCGAAACCAAGACCGAGTTTGGCCTTAACGCCAGCGAGAATAAGGCCGCAGTGTCATGAGCAAGCAAATCCTTCATTTGGATAGGATCGAGTTTAAAACCGTCAAGATTGACGCCAATCGAGGCGACTTCCCCCTGGATAAAGTATTTCCTCAACTCACAGTAGCAGACGAGTCACTCAAGGTATTGACCCGATCTTCTCTCTATTATCCACCCGAAGAGATTCGCGATCCGCGGGTATTTGTTCTGACTTACGGTATCAAGATCGAAAACGACCCCAGTGCGGAGACCCCCGTCTCCCCCTATGAGGTCGAAGTTGAGGCTTCCGCGTTCTTTCGATATGTCGGCGGCGATGAGTTCGCAAACGAGGAGCGTTTTCGAGCCGTTAGGTTCAGTGGCTACCAGATCCTTTACGGCGCGATCCGTGAGATGGTCTCCGGCGTCACAGCTAGAAGCCGCCACGGGCTGTGGCACCTGCCGGCAAGAACCTTCGGCGCGGTGGCAGCGGCACGCGCAAAGGAAGACCAGGCAGAACGCGCCAGTCTTCTTGCCAAGCTTGAGGGCGGTAGCACCGCAGCACAAGTGAGCGAGGAAACGACGCCAACGGACCTCAGCTCGACAGATGCAGGCGGAGCAAGCGGCAAGCCGAGCAAAGCGCGCAGCCGAAGACTCAACATCGCTCGACGGAGTTGAAGCGGAGACGGTTGGCTAGCTCGCTCAAGGCCGTCACACGGCTTGCGCAACCCAAGAGCGCCTTCACGCGCGCCTACACGAGCCCAGAAAGCAAAAAGCACTTGGCGCCTGTGGCGCTAAGTGCTTGATTTGCATAGCTAAATTTGGTGGGCCCTGAGTGACTCGAACACTCGACCAACGGATTAAGAGTCCGCTGCTCTACCAACTGAGCTAAGAGCCCTGAAATTGTGCGTATCCCGGAAGATCGCGTGGTGGGTCGTGCGTGACTCGAACACGCGACCAACGGATTAAAAGTCCGCTGCTCTACCGACTGAGCTAACGACCCATCCGTAGAGCCTCACATCATAGCAGTATTTTGTCACGTGTTGAAAGGGGCCATCACGCTTTCGATGGCCTCGCCGGCGGCCGCCAGGCCAAAGGCGGCGGTGACGGTGACGCTGGACCCGTAGCCCGCGCAGTTCAGGCTGCCGTCGGTGCTGCAGGCCCCATCTTCGTCGCGCGGGCGCTGCACGGTCTCCTTCGAGTAGACGCAGCGCAGGCCGATGCGGCCCTGGCGCGCGGCGCCGTATTCGCGGCGCAGTCGCTGGCGCAGGCCGGCCAACAGCGGGTCGTGCGTGACCTCGGCCAGGTCGGCCACGTCGGTGCGATGGCCCAGGCGCTTGCCGCCGGCCGCGCCGCAGATCACCAGCGTGCGGCGTTCGCGCAGCGCCCAGGCGGCCAGCGCGAGCTTGGCGCGGGTCTGGTCGCAGGCGTCGATCACGACGTCGACGGGCGAAGGCAACAGCCCGGGCCAGTTGTCCGTCTCGACAAAGGCATCCACGGGTTCGACCACGCAGCCCGGGTGGATGTCGGCGATGCGTGCCTGCAGGGCCAGGATCTTCGCGGCGCCCAGCGTGGCGCCCACGGCCTGCACCTGGCGGTTGATGTTGGACTCGGCCACGTGGTCCAGGTCGATCAGCACCAGGCCGGCAACGCCGCTGCGGGCCAAGGCTTCGGCCGCCCAGGAACCGACGCCGCCCACGCCGACGATGGCCACACGCAGCGCCCGCAGGCGCGCATAACCGGCGTCGCCGTAGAGCCGGCGCAGGCCGCCGAAGCGGCGTTCGAGGTCGGCGTCGCCCATCAGATCGGGCATGGCCTGCGGCGCAGTGGCGCTCACAGCATCCGCTCCAGCCGCCAGGCCTGGTAGCGCACGCCAGCAACTGCACCGCCCAGGATGCCGGCCAGCGCCAGCGCACTGCCCACAGACAACGTCGAAATGCCCGACAGGCCCTGCCCCACCGTGCAGCCCAAGGCGGTCACCCCGCCCACGCCCATCAGCGTGGCACCCACCAGG
Organism: Pseudomonadota bacterium; assembly: GCA_963205115.1. Taxonomy (GTDB): domain Bacteria; phylum Pseudomonadota; class Gammaproteobacteria; order Burkholderiales; family Burkholderiaceae_C; genus Rubrivivax. Next base: position 29,970 of record CAUJHV010000064.1, read on the forward strand.
TGCTTGGCCGTGTCCTCGGTGCCGGCAAAACCTTCCCAGCGGAAACTGCGCGTGGCCAGCGCCTGCAGCCACGAACCGGCGATCACGCCCAGCACCGACATCACGGCCATGCTGACGCGCCGGCTGCTGTCGCTGAACAGGATCAGCCAATCCAGCACGTAGGCGATCGGTGCCACGAAGGTCAGGCTCTCCATGTTGCGCGTCGAGGTCGCGACGAAGATGCGCTCCAGCGTCACCGGGTGCTCGTCGACCTGCCCCCACACGCCCGAGAGCCACCACGCGGCCACGACCAGCAAGCCGATCGAGGTCCCGCCGATCCACACCTCGGCGCTGCGGCCCTCGGGACGGGACAGCACCCAGGCCACGGCACCGCCGCCGACCAGCACGGCCGCCAGGGCCGCCGTCCGCTCGACCGACCAGCCCGTGACATGGGCCAGCATCGACGGGAGGTCCTGATTCATCGGCAGCGACCACGCCACGGCATCCACCGTGCCCACGCGTCCGACGGCCACAACGCCGCGCATCGTGGCGTAGGCCGACAGCCCCAGCACCGCGAAGACGGTGGCCGATTTCAGGCTGCCGCCGCCGATGCGCACCAGCGTCTTGCTGCCGCAGCCCGAGGCCAGCACCATGCCGAACCCGAACAGCGCGCCGCCCAGCAGGTTGGACAGCCAGATGACGCGGGGTCCGCCGTAGATGCTGTCGGCGGCCTGCACCCAGCCCAGCGCGACCATGCTGTTGAAGCCGATCACCGCGATGCCAATAGCAAGCACCCACATGCGCATGCGGCTCCAGTCGCCCATGCTCAGGATGTCGGAAACCGCGCCCATGGTGCAGAAATGCGTGCGCTGCGCGACGGCGCCGAAGGCCGCCCCGACAACAAAGGCAGCCACCAGCACCTGCGTGGTCAGGCTCGCCAGTTGGGCTTCGGTCATGGGGCAGGCGCGGTGGGCACCGCAGGCGGGGACATGGCCCGATGATATGAAACCGCCGCGGCACGCTCGGCGGGTTCGAGCAAACTTGCGCAGGCATCGCAGCGATGCGCAGGCCGGCGCGGATGCCGCAGCAAGTGCCGCGGTCCGCGCCTGGGCCGATCAGCGCAACGTGCTCAGGCGCTGCTTGGCCGCACTGGCCGCTTCGCTGGCCGGATACGTCTTCTGCAGGTCTTCCAGCACCTTGCGCGCGCCGCGCACGTCCTTGGTCTCGGCCAGGCTGTTGGCCAGGCCCAGCATCGCCTCAGGGGCCTTCGGGTTCTGGGGTGCGGCGCTCAGGAAGCTGCGGAAGGCGCTGACCGCCTCCTTGTATTCCTTGCGCCCGTAATACGCATTGCCGCTCCAGTACAGCGCGGCCGGCGCATAGCCCGTGCCCGGCCAGCGGCGCATCAGCGCCTGGAAGCCACCCAGCGCACGGTCGAAATCGCCGCCGCGCATGGCGTTCATTGCCTCGTCGAAGGCACGCTTCTCGTCAGGATCGGCCAGGAATTCCACGCCGTCGACGGACACCTTTTGCGGCTCGACCTTGCGCAGCCGGTCGTCCAGCCCCTGCACCACGTCGCGCTGGCGTCGCTGCAGTTCGGCCACGTCGCGGGCGATCTGCTCGTCGTTGCCGCGCTGGCGCGCCAGTTCGGCACGCAGCACCTCGATCTGGCCGTTCAGGTCGAGCAGGCTGCGGCGCAGCGACTGCACCTGCTCCTGAAGCTGCGTATTAGCCACCGTGAGCTCGTTCAGACGCGCCTTGGTGGCCTCTTCCTGGGCCGTCACGCGCGCGCGAAGGTCCAGGATCGCCTTACGCGCCTCCTCGTCGTCGAACAAGGCGGCCTGCGCGGGCGACCACGCCGCTGCCGCGAGCAGCACGCCGCTGGCCGCGGCATGCCACCACGGCCGGATCGCCCGGCGGATCACTTCGTGTCCTTCAATTCGGCACGGCGGTTCTTGGCCCAGGAGGCTTCGTCGCTGCCGCTGGCGGCAGGGCGTTCCTTGCCGAAGCTCACGGACTCGAGCTGGCCATCCTGCGCGCCCAGCAGCGTCAGCGCGCGGCTCACCGCCATCGCGCGCTTCTGGCCCAGCGCCAGGTTGTATTCGCGCCCGCCTCGTTCGTCGGTGTGGCCCTCGACGACCATCTTGCGGCCGCGATTGGCCACCAGGGCCTTGGCGTGCGCGTCGATCACGGCCTTGCCGTCGTCGCGCACGACGAAGCTGTCGTAGTCGAAATACACCACGCGACCCGTGGCGGCCAGCGCCGCATCGATGCCGGCGGCAGAGCCGCTGCCGGCCTGCACCGTGGCCACCTGCGACTGCGACGCGGCACCCGCGCCCTTGCCGCCCGCGCCCGCGCCATCGGCAGCGCCAGCGGTAGGCGTGCGGGTCTCCACAGGCACCTCGTTGAGGCTGACGGGCGTGCTGCAGGCCGCCAGCAGCGCGGCAGCAGCCAGGGTCGAGGCCAGGGTGGTCAGGTTACGGGTCATGACAAGCTCCACTTCACAAGAAAACAGGATCGATCACGGGCGCGCGCCAACGGGCCGCCCGGTTGAAACCACACGGACCCATGCGGTGTCGCATCGGCCGGCGTGGTACGCGCAGCGCATGCCATCACCGGCCGAATGGACCCCAGGCCGGCTCGCGCATGTCGAGCCCGCTGCTCAGGAGCCGGGTCTTGATCCGGCCGTCCAGCGTGGTGGTCATCAGCACATCGCGGCCCTGGTCGCGGCTGGCGTAGATCAGCAGCTTGCCGTTGGGGGCGAAGCTCGGGCTCTCGTCGTTCTGCGTGTCGGTCAGCGTGCGAACCGCACCGCCGGACAGATCGAGCGTGGTCAGCCGGAAGGCGCCGCCGCTGCGGTTGATGTACGCCAGCGTCTTGCCGTCCGGGCTGATGGCCGGGCTGATGTTGTAGCTGCCCTGGAAGGTCACGCGCTCGGGCGAACTGCCGTCCAGGCCCATGCGGTAGATCTGCGGGCCGCCGCCGCGGTCGCTGACGAAATAGATCTGCCGCCCGTCCGGCGTGAATGCCGGCTCGGTGTCGATGGCGCTGCTGACCGTCAGGCGACGCGGCGTGCCGCCGTCGCGGCTGACCAGGTAAAGCTGCGCCGGACCGTCCCGGGACAAGGTGACGGCCAGCTGGCCACCGCTGGGTGACCAGGCCGGCGCACTGTTCGTGCCGGGGTAGTTGGCCACCGTGGCACGACGGCCGCTTTGCAGGTCCTGCACCCACACGACGGCCTTGCGCGTCTCGAAGCTCACATACGCCAGCTCCCGGCCATCGGGCGACCAGGCCGGCGAGATGATCGGCTCGGCGCTCGTCAGGGCGACGCGGCCGCCCTCGCCGTCGGCGTCGGCCACATGCAGCACGAACTGCCGCGCGGACTTGGTGACGTAGGCGATGCGTGTGGCGAAGATGCCCTTGTCGCCGGTGAGCTTTTCGTAGATCTCGTCGGCGATGCGGTGGGCGGCCAGCCGCAGATCGGCCGCCGGTGCGACAGTGGAGCGCGCCAGGTATTCGGCGCCGCGCACCACGTCCCACAGGCGGTAGCGGATGTCGAAGGTGCCGTCGGCCAGGCGCTGCACCGAGCCGGCCAGCAGGCTGTCGGCCCCGGCGCTGCGCATCTCGGCCTGGGGCAGCGGGCTGCGCTCGTCCAGTTGCATGGCGGGCGTGAGACTGCGGAAGGCGCCGCTGCGCTCGAGGTCCGCGCGCACGATGGCAGACACAGCGCCCGGGCCGGCCACCTCGCCGCGGAACGGGGCGATGGCGATCGGGAGCTGAGTCGCACCGACGCCCGAAATCTCGACCCGGAACTGCGCCGATACGGGCAGGGCCAGCGCGCCACCCACGACCGCGCACACATTTCTTCGCGTCCACCTCATGGGGGGCATTCTAGGCAGTGTCGCCCGCGGGACTGTTTCCGGCCGTCAGCGGACCCTTTCGGGGGACCTCGGGGCCGGGCGCCGATAATCGCCGCACATGGCCTCGCTGACCCAACGATTCGCCCGGCTGGCACCGTACTTCCGGCGTTCGCGTACGGGGCTGGGCGTGGCCATGCTCGCGTCCCTGGTGGGCGCCGCGACCGAGCCCATGGTGCCGGCGCTGCTGCAGCCGCTGCTGGACAAGGGCTTCGCCGGACGCGGCTTTCCGCTGTGGTGGGTGCCGCTGGCTTTCGTGACGCTGTTTGCCGTGCGCGGCTTTGCCGGCTTCGTCGCGCAGTACGCCTTGTCGTCGGCGGCCAACCGCGGCGTGCTGGAGCTGCGGCGCGCGATGTTCAGCCACCTGGTGCGGGCCGAGCCGAGCCTGTTTTCGCGGCAATCGGCCAGCCAGCTGACCAATACCCTGGTCTACGAGGCGCAGCAGGGCACGCAGCAGCTGGTCTCCTCCATCCTCGTGCTGGTGAAGGATTCGCTCACGCTGGTGGCCTTGCTGGTCTACCTGCTGTGGCTGAACTGGATGCTGACCTTGATGGTGGCCGTGCTGTTCCCGGCCATCGCTTTCGTCATGCGCACGCTGGGCAAGCGCCTGCACCGCCTGAGCGTCGCCGGCCAGGCCTCGACCGACGAGCTGGCCTACGTGGTGGAAGAAAACGTGCTGGCCTGGCGCATCGTGCGGCTGCACGGCGCCGAAGAAGAGCAGCAGAACCGCCTGGACGGCGCGGCCGATCGGCTGCGCCGGCTGTCGCTGAAGTCCACCGTGGCCGCCGCGACCATGACCCCGCTGACGCAGCTGCTGTCGGCCATCGTGCTGTCCAGCGTGATCACGCTGGCCTTGTGGCAGAGCACCAGCGACGGCACCACGGTCGGCAGCTTCGTGGCCTTCATCACCGCGATGCTGATGCTGGTGGCGCCGGTCAAGCACCTGTCGGACGTGATGGCGCCCATCACACGCGGGCTGGCCTCGCTGGAGCGCGGCACGCAGCTCATCGACGAGGTGCCGGCCGAAAGCGGCGGCGTGCACCGCACCGAACGCGCCCGCGGGCTGATCGAATTCGTCGGCGTCGGGCTGAGCTACCAGGCCGACCAGGCGCCGGCGCTGGAAGACGTGCACCTGCGCATCGAGGCCGGCGAGATCGTCGCGCTGGTGGGGCCGTCGGGCGCGGGCAAGTCCTCGCTGGTGCACCTGCTGCCGCGCTTCATGGAGCCCAGTTCGGGCAGCCTGCTGCTGGACGGCGTGCCGCTGCGCGACTGGGACCTGCCGGGCCTGCGCCGGCAGTTTGCGCTGGTCAGCCAGGACGTCGTGCTGTTCAACGACAGCATCGCCGCCAACGTGGCGCTAGGCGACCGCATCGACCGCGTGCGGGTCGAGGACGCACTGCGCGGCGCGCACCTGCTGGATTTCGTGAATGGCCTGCCGCAGGGCATCGATTCACTGGTGGGCCACAACGGAAACCAGCTCTCCGGCGGCCAGCGCCAGCGTGTGGCGATTGCCCGCGCGCTGTACAAGGACGCGCCGATCCTGATCCTGGACGAAGCCACGTCCGCGCTGGATACCGAGAGCGAACGCGCCGTACAGGCGGCGCTGGACGACCTGATGCGCGGCCGCACGACCGTGGTCATAGCGCACCGGCTGTCGACCATCGAACATGCCGACCGCGTGGTGGCACTCGAAAACGGCCGCGTGGCCGAAAGCGGCACGCACGCCGAATTGCTGGCCCGTGGCGGCCTGTATGCGCGGCTGCATGCCATGCAATTCCGCAGCTGAGAACCTGCGCAAGCCTTCAGCCGCGCCCGTTCACCCCGAGCCCGAGGAGACACGAACATGACCACCCCGCTACCCATCTCCCGCTTTCCCGTGCCCGCGCTGCAGGACCTGCCGGACGACATCCGCGAGCGCATCCTGCAGGTGCAGGAGAAAGCCGGCTTCGTGCCCAATGTCTTCCTCGCGCTGGCCCATCGGCCGGCCGAGTGGCGTGCTTTCATCGCCTACCACGACGCGCTGCTGCTGAAGGAAGGCGGCCTGAGCAAGGGCGAGCGCGAGATGATCATCGTGGCCACCTCGGCGGCCAACCAGTGCCTGTACTGCGTCATCGCGCACGGCGCGATCCTGCGCATCTACGAAAAGAAGCCGCTCATCGCCGACCAGCTGGCCGTCAACTACCGCAAGGCGGACATCACGCCGCGCCAGCGCGCGATGCTGGACTTTGCGATGAAGGTCTGCAACGAGGCCGCGACCGTCGACGAACACGACTTCCGCGCGCTGCACGCCCACGGCTTCAGCGACGACGACATCTGGGACATCGGCGCCATCACGGCCTTCTTCGGCCTGAGCAACCGCATGGCCAACCTCACCGGCATGCGGCCGAACGACGAGTTCTACCTGATGGGTCGCGTGCCGAAGGCCAAGCCGGCGGCTTGATTCGGGTGGGTGGCTGGCCGCGGTCTGGCCGCTCGATCGCCGCGCCGCCGCTACGAACGGCCGTTACGCACGGCCGCACCGCACGCGCGGCCCGGCGACGGTCTGACGGCTACTGCCGAGTCGCTCAGCCCGAAGACACCACGCGCACCGGCGCGGGCTTGCTCTCGGGCTCGGAATCGAAGCGCTCGGCGCCCGTGTAGCACAGGAAGTGGCGGTTGGCCGCGCGGCCGAACAGCGCCATGCCCAGACGCTGCGCCAGGTCGAAACCCATGGCGGTGACGCCGTTGCGCGAGACCACGATGGGCACGCCGATGGTCGCCGCCTTCATCACCATCTCGCTGGTCAGGCGCCCGGTGGTGTAGAGCGCCTTGTCCTCGCCGGACACGCCGTGCATCGTCATCCAGCCGGTGATGGTGTCGATGGCGTTGTGGCGGCCGACGTCCTCGATGAACATCAGCAGTTCGCCCTCGCGGAACAGCGCGCAGCCATGCACCGAACCGGCCTTGCGGTGCACGCTGTCCTGCTGGCGCATGGTCTCGAGCATGCGGTGCAGCGTGCCCTGGCGCAGGCGCGCCACTGAAGGCTCGGGCAGGCGCAGCGTCTCGACCTGCGCCATCGCGTCGCCGAAGACCGTGCCCTGGCCGCAGCCGGTGGTCACGACGCGGCGCGAAGTGCGGGTCTCGATATCCGAAATGCCGGCGCGCGTGCGCACGGCTGCCGCGCCGACGTCCCAGTCGACGCTGATGGATTCGACCTCGTCGGCGCGCTGGATGAAATGCTGGTTGCGCAGATAGCCCAGCACCAGCAGCTCGGGCATCACGCCCAGGGTCATCAGCGTGACCAGCTCGCGCTTGTCGACGAAGATCGTCAGCGGTCGCTCGCACGGGATGTGGATGCTTCGGCGCTCGCCGTATTCGTCGAGGATGCTGATTTCGCGCAGCCACTCGCAGCGCGCCTGGGTCAGGCGCGGCGCACCCGGCACGCAAGGCAGGTCCTGGGGCACGGAACCCGTGACGACGGGCACGGCCAGAGGCGGCATCTTCAGGGCTTCTTCGCCGCAGGCGCGGCGGCGGCCGGTGCCGCGGCGGCCGCCGGCGCAGGTGCAGGCGCTGCGGCAGCGGCCACGGGTGTGGTGAACGGCCCCGGGTCGGCGCAGGCCGGTGTCTCGGTGGCGGGCTTGGTGTCCTTGCCGGCCTTCTTGTTGTCGGCCCGGTAGTAGGCTGCCACGCGGTCCATCGACTGGCACAGCTTGAAGTTGTCGACCTTGCCGGCGTGCGCGGCCTTGGCGGCGGCTTCGGCCGCCTTGGCTTTGGCATCGTCGGAAGGGGCCGGCAGCTTGGCCCAGGCGGAGCCCGCCAGGCAGGCGGCACCGACACCCAGGACGGCAAGGGAATGCAGACGGTGCTTCATGTTCAGCTCGTTTCGAAAGTTGGCCGTTGGCGGCTTGGGATCGGCGCGGCGCCGGTTCTGGCGGCCGCCGCGGCCGATCAGGCCTGCGGGGTGGCGGGTCCCAATCGCGGCGCCGGTTCGTCCGAACGCCGCGCCGGGATCTTGCCCGCCTTGACGTCGTCGTACCAGAGTTCGTGGTGCTCGCGCGCCCAGCCGTCGTCCACCCAGCCGGTGCGCATGGCCGTGAGCGCACCGCGCGTACCGATGGTGCCCATGTAGACGTGGCCGATGATCATGAACAGCATGATGCAGGCACCGGTGAGGTGGATCATGTGCGCCACCTGCATCTGGCCACGGGTTTCGCCCAGGCCGGGGATCAGCAGGTTCAGCACCAGACCGGTGGCCACCACCAGCAGGCCGGGGAAGAAGGCGCCCCACCAGTAGACGCCCTTCTCGCCCGCGTTGAAGCGGTGCGAAGGCACCTCATGGTCGCTGAACATGCCACCGGCCTTGCTGAGCCAGTGGAAATCGGCCGCGTTGGCGATGTTGTCCTTGAAGAAGGTGACCAGCACGATCACCAGCGACACCGCAAACAGCGGGCCGACAAAATTGTGCGTGGTCTTCAACGCATAGGTCAGCCAGCCGAACAGCGTGCTGCCCACGATCGGCAGCAGGAAGAACTTGCCGAAGGCCATCACGGTACCCGACAGCGCCAGCACCACGAAGGCACCGGCATTCGTCCAGTGCGCGGCGCGCTCGAAGGGGGTGAAGCGCTCGATCGTCGGCACGCCGTCGTTCTGGCTCTGGCCCAGCGGACCTTTGCGCCAGTAGAAGATGCCCAGCGCCAGCAGCGTGATGAGCAGCAGCGAGCCGCCGATGGGGATGAGCCAGCTGTTGCGCACCTGCCGCCAGGCCTCGCCCGCGGTCGTCAGGCGCGAGCCGGGGTACTGCACGAAGGGCTGGATCAGCACGCCCTTCTCGGCGCCCGGGAGGTTCGTCACACCGGGCTGCGTGCCGCTCTCGCGCACGGCGCGCCACATGGGCGCGTTGTTGCCCGGCTGGGACTTGCCGCGCTGGGCATTGGTCTCGTCAGGCTTGGGATCGGCCGGCGCAACAAAACCCGCCGGCGGCCCGGCGCTTGCGTCGGCGCGTGGCGGCGCGGCGGCGGGCGCGGCCGCCTTGTCGGCCTGGGCCAGCGCAGCGCCGGCCATGCCGATCAGCACGGCAAGCACCAGGCCCGGCCCGACGCGCCTTGCGCGCGCCGCCGACTCACGTGGGTAGAACAGCATGCAAGCTCCTCGTGGCGACCGGCCTCAATGCCCGTTCGCCGTGGTCCTGACGTATTCGTTCTGCGCCTGCGTGCGGGTGCGCATGTGCTGCTCCCAGCTGGCGGCGTCTCCCGCCTTCCAGCCGGGGGCCGTGTAGGCCGGAGCCGCACCGGCCACCGCGCTGGCGTCGGACTTGCGCGCGCTGCTGGTGCGCTCGCCGCAGCCGCCCAGCGCGAGTGCCACGCCGAGGCAGGCCAGGACCGTGGTGAGGCGGCGGCTCATGACTTCTGGCCCTCCGGCTTGGCCGGCGCCGGGCTGCTGCCCGCCGGACGGCCATAGGCCGTGCCCCAGCCCCAGACCTCGCTGCCCTTGCCGCGCTGCATCACGCGGGTGCGGAAGATGTCCGCCACCACGTCGCCGTCGCCGCCCAGCAGGGCCTTGGTCGAGCACATCTCGGCGCAGATCGGCAGCTTGCCCTCGGCCAGGCGGTTGCGGCCGTACTTGCTGTACTCGGCTTCCGAGCCGTTGAGCTCGGGACCGCCCGCGCAGAAGGTGCACTTGTCCATCTTGCCGCGCAGGCCGAAGGTGCCGTTGCTCGGGAACTGCGGCGCGCCAAACGGGCAGGCATAGCTGCAATAGCCGCAGCCGATGCAGACGTCCTTGTCGTGCAGCACCACGCCTTCGTCGGTGCGGTAGAAACAATCGACCGGGCACACCGACATGCAGGGCGCGTCGGAGCAGTGCATGCACGCCACGGAGATGCTCTTCTCGCCGGCCACGCCGTCGTTGAGCGTGACGACCCGGCGGCGGTTCACGCCCCAGGGCACGTCATGCTCGGACTTGCAGGCGGTGACGCAGCCGTTGCATTCGATGCAGCGCTCCGAGTCGCAAATGAACTTCATTCTTGCCATATCAAGCCGCCTTCTCGATCTGGCAGACCGTGGTCTTGGTCTCCTGCATCATGGTCACGATGTCGTAGCCATACGTCGTCGCCGTATTGACCGCTTCACCGCGCACGATCGGTGCGGCGCCCGCCGGGTAGTAGGCGAGGAGGTCCGCCCCCTGCCATCGACCGGCGAAGTGGTACGGCATGAAGGCCGTCTGGCGATCGACCCGCTCGGTCACCAGCGCCTTGACCTTGATCCGCGCGCCGGTCGGCGTGCTCAACCACACCTGCTCGCCGTTGCGGATGCCGCGGTCATTGGCCGCCGCCGGGTTGATCTCCACGAACGCCTCTTGCTGCAGCTCGGCGAGGTAGCGGTTGGACCGCGTCTCGTCGCCGCCGCCTTCGTACTCCGTCAGGCGGCCGCTGGTGAGGATGATCGGGAAGGTCTTGCCGATGTCCTTGTTCTTGTCCTGCACGGACTTGAACAGGGTGGGCAGCCGCCACAGGGTCTTGCGGTCGTCGTGCGTCGGGTACTTGGCGATCAGCTCGGGCTTGATCGAATACAGCGGCTCGCGGTGCTGCGGGATCGGATCAGGGAAGTTCCAGACGATCGCCCGCGCCTTCGCGTTGCCGAAGGGATGGCAGCCGTGGTTCTTCATCGCCACGCGGATGATCGCCCCCGTGGGGTCGGTCTTCCAGTTCTTGCCCTCGGCCTTCTTCTTCTCGTCGTCCGAAAGCTCGTCCCACCAGCCCAGCTTCTTCAGCAGCAGGTGGTCGAATTCCGGATAGCCGGTGGTGATGTCTGCGCCCTTGGAGTGCGAACCGTCTCCGGCCAGCAGCGATTGCCCCTCGCGCTCCACGCCGAAATTGGCGCGGAAGTTGCCGCCGCCCTCCATCACGTGCATGTTCGTGTTGTAGAGGATGTGCGTGCCCGGGTGCTTCATCTCGGGCGTGCCATAACACGGCCAGGGCAGGCCGAAATACTCGCCGTCGAGCTTGTAGCCGGTCTCCTTGTCGACCCCGCCCTTGGCGCGCAGCGTGTTCACGTCGAAGACGTGCATGTTGCGCATGTGGGCCTTCAGCCGCTCCGGGCTCTGGCCCGTGTAGCCGATGGTCCAGACGCTGCGGTTGATCTCGCGCAGGATGTCTTCGGGCACGGGCTCGTCCTGGCCCTTGACCTTCTGCATCTTGTAGTTCTTGACCAACTGGTCGCCGAAGCCGAGCTTCTTGGCGAGCTGGTACATGATCATGTGGTCGCTGCGCGATTCGTACAGCGGCTCCATGACACGCTCACGCCACTGCAGTGAACGGTTGGAGGCCGTCACCGAGCCGGAGGTCTCGAACTGCGTGCAGGCCGGCAGCAGATAGACCGCGCGATTGGGATTGGTGTCTTCGGCCTTGCCCGGCATCGCGGCCATGGCCGCGGTGGCACTGGGGAAGGGATCGACGACGACCAGCAGGTCCAGCTTGTCCAGGCCCCGCTTGAGGTCCAGGCCGCGGGTCTGCGAGTTCGGGGCATGGCCCCAATAGAACATGCCGCGCAGGTTGCTGGGCTGGTCGATGACCTCGTTCTTCTCGAGCACCGCGTCGAACCAGCGCGAGATGGTCAAGCCGGGCTTGGTCATCATGCCCGGCGCGTACTGGGACTTCATCCACTCGAAGTCCACACCCCAGGCCGACGCGAAGTGCTTGAACGAGCCTTCGGCGATGCCGTAGTAGCCCGGCAGCGAATCGGGGTTGGGGCCGACGTCGGTGATGCCCTGCACGTTGTCGTGGCCGCGGAAGATGTTGGCGCCGCCGCCACTGACACCCACGTTGCCCAGCGCCAGCTGCAGCAGGCAGGACGCCCGCACCATCGCATTGCCGATGGTGTGCTGCGTATGGCCCACGCACCACACCAGCGTGCTGGGGCGGTTCTCGGCCATGGTCTTGGCCACGCGGTAGCACTCGTCTTCGGTCACGCCGGAGGCCTCGAGCACCTTGTCCGGCGTCCACTTGGCGAGCACCTCCTCGCGCACCTTCTCCATGCCCCAGACACGATCCTCGAGGTACTTCTTGTCCTCCCAGCCGTTCTTGAAGATGTGGTACATCACCCCGTAGAGGAACGGGATGTCCGCGCCGGAACGCATGCGGACGTATTGGTCCGCCTTGGCGGCTGTTCGCGTGAATCGTGGGTCGACCACGATCATCTTGCAGCCCTTTTCCTTGGCATGCAGCATGTGCACCAGGGACACCGGATGTGCTTCGGCCGCATTGCTGCCGATGTACATCGCCGCCTTGGCGTTCTGCATGTCGTTGTACGAATTCGTCATCGCACCGTAGCCCCACGTATTCGCCACACCGGCGACAGTCGTGGAGTGGCATATTCGTGCCTGGTGGTCGCAGTTGTTACTGCCCCAGAGGGACATCCACTTTCTGAGCAGGTACCCCTGCTCGTTGTTGCTCTTGCACGAGCCGACGATGAAGATGCTGTCCGGGCCGCTTTCCTTGCGCAGCTCGAGCATGCGGGCGCTGATCTCGTCCAGGGCCTGGTCCCAGCTGATGCGCTGGTACTTGCCGTCCACGAGCTTCATCGGGTACTTCAGGCGGAACTCGCCGCGTGCGTTGTCCCGCACGGCCGCGCCCTTGGCGCAATGCCCGCCCATGTTGATCGGCGAATCGAACACCGGCTCCTGGCGCACCCACACGCCGTTTTCGACGACCGCGTCGATTGCACAGCCCACCGAGCAGTGCGTGCACACGGTGCGCTTGACCTCGATCTTCGCGCCTTCCTTGCCCCCCGCCGGCGCGTCGGCCGCGTCGGCCTTCTTCACCAGCGTGAGCTGCGAGACCGCGATGCCGGTCCCGACACCCAGGCCGGAGCGACGCAGGAACTGCCGCCGGTCCATGGTGGGCATGGCGCGCGAGATGCCTCGCGCCAGACTGTCAACGAGCGGACGGGACGGCGGCGCCGTTCCTCCCCCCGGTGTCTTGCGTGTCAACAGCATGGATGGCTCTCCTGTTGGCCAACGAAGGAAGACCGCGGCGCGCTCAGATGCGTGCCGAGGCGTAGTACTGCTGGATGTGTTCGGTGAGGCGGTAACCGCCGTCATCGGGTGCGGGCGTCTGCGCCGTCTTTTCGACGACGGGCGCCGGTGACGGTCGGGCTCCCACGAGTGCCGCGGCACCCAGGGCCACCCCCGCGGTAGCAGCGCCGCCCAGGACGGTACGGCGCGCCAGCTTCTCTTGGCTTTGCTTCATCGATGTCTCCTGCGGATCGGTCGCGGGCGTCGCAATAGGCGCCTACGTACATATCCGGGACATCTTATTGGATTCATACGCGACGCTAACGGCAAGTCATGGTTTTCCCGCTGCAACACCGATGCGACGCGATCGCGTGCAGGGCGAGGTAAAAACAGGGTCCGGCGGCCGAGCGGCCACCACGCCTTCATGAACCTCCTCGAGACAGCGCCCTCCCCGTGATCATCGGTACCGCAGGCCACATCGACCACGGCAAGACCGCACTGGTCAAGGCGCTCACCGGCGTCGACGCCGACCGCCTGAAGGAAGAGAAGGAACGCGGCATCACCGTGGACCTGGGCTTCGCCTACCAGGCGCTGCCCGATGGCGCAGTGCTCGGCTTTGTCGACGTGCCCGGGCACGAGAAGCTGGTGCGCAACATGCTGGCCGGCGCCACGGGCATCGATCATGTGCTGCTGGTCATCGCCGCCGACGACGGCCCGATGCCGCAGACGCGCGAGCACCTGGCGATCCTGGATCTGCTGGGTCTGTCGCGGGGTGCGGTCGTGCTCAGCAAGTGCGACCTCGTCGACGAGGCGCGGCTGGCCGAGGTGGCGCGCGAGGTACGCACGCTGCTCGCCCCCACCGGGCTGGCGCAGGCGCCGGTGCTGCCGGTGTCGTCGGTCACCGGCGCGGGCCTGTACGCGCTGCGCGCGCATCTGGCGCAGGCGGCGCATGCTGCCGGTGCCGCGGGAGTGCCTGCCGCCGATGTCACCCCCGCTGCCCCCGACGCACCGTCGGCACGCGCGGCTGCCGGCGGCCAGTTCCGGCTGGCGGTGGACCGCAGCTTCAGCTTGTCGGGCATCGGCACGGTGGTCACGGGCACGGCAGTCAGCGGCCGTGTCGCGGTGGGCGACCGCCTGATGCTCACGCCGGCGGGCCTCGAGGTGCGTGTGCGCGGCATCCATGCCCAGAACCGCCAGGCCACCGAGGGCCGCGCCGGGCAGCGCCTGGCCCTGAACCTGGCCGGCGTGGAGAAGACGCAGGCGCGGCGCGGCGACTGGGTCGTCGCCGAGGCGCTGCACGCGCCCACGACCCGGCTGGACGTGCGCCTGCGTGTGCTGGGCAGCGAGGCCCGCGCGTTGGCGCACTGGACGCCCGTGCACCTGCACCTGGGCGCCGAGGACGTCGGCGCACGCCTGGTGCGGCTCGAAGACGGTCCCGTGGCGCCGGGCCGCGACGCGCGCGTGCAGCTCGACCTGGACCGCCCCATCGGCGCGCTGCGCGGCGACCGCTTCATCCTGCGCGACCAGAGCGCCCTGCGCACCATCGGTGGCGGGCGGGTCATCGACGCCTTCCCGCCCACCACGCGGCGGCGCAAGGTGCAACGCCTGGCCGCACTGGCGGCCCTGGAGCAACCCACGGCCGGCGCCGCGTTGGCCGCATTGCTGGCCCTGGAGCCGGCCACGGGCGTGGACTGGCAGCCCTTCTCCACGCTGTGGAACCTGGATGCGGCTGCGCAGACCGCCCTTCTGGCGCAGGTGCCGCACCGCGCCATCAGCGAGGGCGGCCAGCACCTGCTCTTCGCACCCGGCCAGCTCGAACGCCATGCCACGCGCATCACCGAACACCTGGCGGCCTACCACCGCAAGGCGCCCGACCACCCGGGACTGACGCAGGAGCAGCTGCAGCGCGGCATCCGCGAGAAGCCGGCCAGCGGCGTCTTCGTTCTGCTGCTGCAATCTCTCGTCAGAGACGGCACGCTGCGACGCAGCGGCCCGCACCTGGCGCTGGCCGGCCACGAGGTCACGCTGCAGGGCGCCGAAAAGCAGTTGTGGGAACGCATCAAGCCTTGGCTGGACGAGGGCGGCATCCACCCGCCCAAGCTCAGCGAGATGCTCGAGCGCGACCGGCGGCTGCGCAAGGACCAGGTCATGCGCACGCTGGAGCGCCTGCAGCGCATGGGCAAGCTGCATGCCGTGGGTGCGGAATATTTCATCCAGACCGAACACATGCTGGCGCTGGCCCTGAAGGCCAAGGCCCTGGCCGATGCGGATGCCAACCGGCGCCTGAACGTGCGCGATCTGCGCGAAACCGCGGGCATCAGCCGCCACCTGTCGGTGCCGCTGGTAGAGTTCTTCGACCAGATCGGCCTGACGGCGCGCGACGCCGTCGGCCGGCACTTCAAGCGCGACCCGCGCAAGATGTTCGATACGGGGTCGGGTGCATGACGGCACCAGACCCTGATCGGAGCCAAGGAGGAGGATCGTCCCCCGGTGGGGCGTCCGGTCTGCAAAACCGGGTGGGGCTGCTCGGCAGTCCCAGGTGGGTTCGACTCCCACCCCCCTCCGCCAGAACAACGGTCACGCCATGAGCGGCGCTGCCACGAATCGCCCGCCCTCGCTGGACAAGCTGCTGGCCTCCACGGCCATGCAGGTGCTGGTCGAGCAGGCCGGCCGCACGGCGACGACGGCGGCTGCGCGTGCGGAACTCGATGCCTGGCGTGCGGCCGCTCATGCACGCGCCGCTGGCGATGGCGGGTCGGCCGCGCCGGCGCTGCCGTTCGATCTCGGCCACTTCGAGGCCCGTTGTGCCGAACGCCTGGCCCGTGACGCGGCGCCGGCGCTGCGCCCGGTGTTCAATCTCACCGGCACTGTCCTGCACACCAACCTCGGCCGGGCCGTGATGGCGCCCGAAGCCATCGAGGCCGTCACGACCGTGATGCGCGGTGCCTCGAATCTCGAATTCGACCTCGTCAGCGGCGCGCGCGGCGACCGCGACGAGCATCTCGAGGGCCTGCTGCGCGAACTCACCGGTGCCGAAGCCGCCACCGTCGTCAACAACAATGCCGCGGCCGTGCTGCTGGTGCTGGCGGCGCTGGCCGAGCGCAAGGAAGTGCCGGTGTCGCGCGGCGAGCTGATCGAGATCGGCGGCGCCTTCCGCATCCCCGACATCATGCGGCGCGCGAATGTGCGGCTCGTGGAAGTCGGCACCACCAACCGCACGCACCTGCGCGACTTCGAGGCCGCCATCGGGCCCAAAACCGCGCTGGTGATGAAGGTCCACACCAGCAACTATGTCGTCCAGGGCTTCACCGCCAGCGTGCCGCCGGCCGAGCTCGCCTCGCTGTGCCACGCGCGCGGCCTGCCGTTTGTCGAGGACCTGGGGGCCGGCACGCTGGTCGATCTCACGCGCTGGGGCCTGCCGCCCGAACCCACGCCGGCGCAGTCGATCGCCGCGGGCGTGGATGTCGTCAGTTTTAGCGGCGACAAGCTGCTGGGCGGCCCGCAGGCCGGGCTGATCGTCGGCCGCAAGGACCTGATCGCCAAGATCCGCAAGTGCCCGCTCAAGCGTGCACTGCGCCTGGACAAGATGACCATCGCGGCACTCGAAGCCACGCTGAAGCTCTACCGCGACCCTGACCGTCTGGCGCAGCGGCTGCCCACGCTGCGCGTGCTGGCGCGCAGTGCCGCCGAGATCGCGGACCAGGCCGAACGGCTGCGGCCGCTGGTGCAGCAGGCGCTGGGCGAGCGCGTGAACGTGCAGGCCCTGCGCTGCCGCAGCCAGATCGGCAGCGGTTCCCTGCCGGTGGACCGGCTGGACAGCGTGTGCCTGGCCCTGGGCGCGCCGGCGGGCACCCGGCGCACAGGTCGACTGCCCGAGCAGCTGGCTGCGGCGATGCGTGCCTTGCCGGTACCGGTGATCGGGCGCATCGAGGACGGGATGCTGCGCCTGGACTTGCGTGGACTGGACGGCGCCGAGGCCGAGCGGGGCTTCGTCGAGCAGCTGCGCACGCTGCGGCTGGATTGAGGCGGAGGCGTCTGCCAGCGCGAGGCTTAACGCCGGTGGAGCCTCGTGTCCGGCCTCAGACCTCCAGCCACTCCTTGCGGATGGCGGCGTTGGCGCGAAGGTCGGCCGGTGATCCTTCGAAGACGATCTGGCCGTGGCCCATCACCAGGCAGCGGTCGGCCACCTGGAGCGCAATGGTCAGCTTCTGCTCGACCAGCAGCACCGAGATGCCGCGGCGCTTGAGCTCGCGAAGGTATTCACCGACCTGCTCGACGATCTTCGGCGCCAAGCCCTCGGTGGGCTCGTCGATCATGATGAGATCCGGGTCGCCCATCAGCGTGCGGCACAGCGTGAGCATCTGCTGCTCGCCGCCGGACAGCACGCCGGCTTCGGTGTGCTGCCGCTCCTTCAGGCGCGGGAACAGCGCGTACATGTCGTCGAAGCCCCAGCGCGGATTGGCTTGCCCGCGCTTCTGGCCCAGCATCAGGTTCTGGTGCACGGTCAGCGAAGGGAAGATGTCGCGGTTTTCCGGCACGTAGCCGATGCCCGTGTGGGCAATCTCGAAGGCCTTGCGGCCCAGCATCTCGGCGTCGCGCCAGCGCACCGAGCCGCGGCCTTCGACCAGGCCCATGATGGTCTTGACGGTCGTCGAGCGGCCCGATCCGTTGCGGCCCAGCAGCGCGACGATCTCGCCGGCCTGCACGCCGAAACTCACACCGTGCAGCACATGGCTCTTGCCGTAATAGGCGTGGACGTCGGTGAGTGTCAGCATGTTCTTCAACGCCCCACCGCATCGGCCTGCTGGGCGGCCAGCACCGAGCCCAGGTAGGCCTCCTGCACCTTCGGATTGGCCCGCACGCGGTCGGGCGTGTCGAAGGCGATGACCTCGCCGTAGACGAGCACGGCGATCTTGTCGGCCAGGCCGAAGACCACGCCCATGTCGTGTTCCACGGTCAGCAGCGTCTTGCCCACCGTGACTTCGCGGATCAGCTCGACGAAACGGGCGGTTTCGCTGTGGCTCATGCCGGCCGTGGGCTCGTCCAGCAGGATGACGTCACAGCCGCCGGCGATGGTGATGCCGATCTCCAGCGCGCGCTGCTCGGCGTAGGTCAGGTTCATGGCCAGCGTGTCGTGGCGCCGGTCCAGCTTGATCATCTGCATCACCTGCTCGGCACGCGCATTGGCGTCCTTCAGGTCGGACAGGAATTTCCAGAAGGCGTAGCGGTAGCCCATGCTCCACAGCACGGCGCAGCGCAGGTTCTCGAAGACCGACAGCCGGGTGAACAGGTTGCTCACCTGGAAGCTGCGCGCCAGGCCGCGGCGGTTGATCTCGTAGGGCCGCAGGCCGTCGATGCGCGCGCCATTGAGGTGGATCTCGCCGCTGCTGACACCGAAGCGCCCGCTGATCAGGTTGAACAGTGTGCTCTTGCCCGCGCCGTTGGGCCCGATGATGGCCACGCGCTCACCGGCCTGCACGGCCAGGTTCGCGCCGCGGATGATCTCGGTGCGGCCGAAGTTCTTGCGCACGTCGCGCAGTTCGACGGCGGCGGTCATCCGGCGGCCTTCCGCTGCAAGGCGGTTTCGATGTCCTGCTGGATCGCACCCCACCGCTGCGAAAAGCCGCGGCGGATCCACTCGAAGACGGATCCACCGGCCAGCAGCACCGCCAGCGCGCCGGTCCAGTGCGCGGCACGCGCGGTATCCAGCGGCACGCCCAGGAAATTCAGCTGCGACTGACCCGAGTCGTTGAGCTGCAGGTGGTAGACCATCTCGATCAGCGCGGCCGCGCCGACCAGCGCCACCAGCGAGGCCAGCGCCAGGCCCAGGTAGGTGGGCAACAGCTCGCGCAAGCGGCCGAAGCGCGCCACGCGCAGGTTCATCATGATCAGGCTGGCGATGCCGCCCGGCGCATACATCACCATGAACAGGAAGACCAGGCCCAGGTAGAGCAGCCAGGCCTTGGTCAGCTCGGACAGCAACACGCTGGCCAGCACCATCAGCACCGCGCCGATGATCGGGCCGAAGAAGAAGGTGGCCCCGCCCAGGAAGGTGAACAGCAGGTAGGCACCCGAGCGCGCGGCGCCGACGACCTCGGCGGTGGCGATCTCGAAATTCAGCGCGTACATGCCGCCGGCCACGCCCGCGAAGAAGCCGGCGATGATGAACGACAGGTAGCGCACGTGCTGGGTGCTGTAGCCGATGAATTCCACGCGCTCGGCGTTGTCGCGCACGGCATTGAGCATGCGGCCCAGCGGCGTCATCGTGAAGGCGTACATCGCGATCGTGCACACGAAGGCGTAGGCCGCCAGCAGGTAGTACACCTGGATCGGCGGGCCGAAGGTGATGCCCAGGAAGGGCTGCCCCACCGCGCGGTTGCCGGAGACACCGCCTTCGCCGCCGAAGAACTCCGGCACCATCAGGGACATCGCAAAGACCAGCTCGCCCAGCCCCAGCGTGATCATCGCGAAGGTCGTGCCGGCCTTCTTGGTCGTCACGAAGCCCAGGAAGACCGCGAAGAAGGCGCCGGCCAGGCCCCCGATGAAAGGCAGCAGGCTCACCGGCACGGGCGAGCCCGCCGCGATGCTGTTGAGCACGTGGATGGTGCAGAACGAGGCCAGGCCCGTATACACGGCATGGCCGAAGCTGAGCATGCCGCCCTGCCCCAGCAGCATGTTGTAGGACAGGCAGGCCACGATGGCGATGGCCATCTGCGCCAGCATCGTGACGGCCAGGCCGCCCGAGAACAGCAGCGGTGCGACCACCAGCGCCAGGGCGAAGATCAGCCAGACGCCGTAGCGCCCACCCAGCAGGCGGCCGATCAGGGACGAAGAGGGCATGTCGGTCGGCATCGCGTCAGCCCTCCCGTGTGCCCAGCAGGCCCTTGGGCCGGAAGATCAGGATCAGCACCAGGAACAGGTACGGCAGGATCGGTGCCACCTGCGACAGCGTCAGTTTCATCAAGGTGTTGCCGGCCACGCCGGGCGACAGCGACACGCCCAGCCCCTGCACGGCCGTGCCCAGCGAATAGTCCAGCGCGACCGCAAAAGTCTGGATCACGCCAATCAGCACGGAAGCCAGGAAGGCGCCCGCGAGCGATCCCATCCCGCCCACGACCACGACCACGAAGATGACGCTGCCCACCGTGGCCGCCATGGCCGGTTCGGTGACGAAGGTCGCCCCGCCGATCACCCCGGCCAGCCCGGCTAGGCCCGCGCCCGCGCCGAACACCAGCATGAAGACACGCGGCACGTTGTGCCCGAGGGATTCGACCATTTCCGGGTGCGTCAACGCACTCTGGATGACCAGGCCGATGCGCGTGCGCGTGAGCAGCAGCCACAGCGCCAGCAGCATCGCCAGCGCCACCAGCATCATGAAGCCGCGCGTGGCCGGGAAGGGCGAACACACCACCCGCACCGCGGCATCCGCGGCCGCGCACATGCCCGGCTCCGCCGCGCCCCAGACCATGCGCAGGCCGTCGACGGAGGAATTGATCAGCGTGAACGCGGGCCCGCGCAGCACTTCGGGCGGCGGGAAGTCCACCGAGGTACGGCCCCAGATCAGCTGCACCAGTTCGAGGATCACGTAACTCAGGCCGAAGGTGATGAGCAGTTCGGGTACGTGGCCGAACTTGTGCACCCGCCGAAGCGCATGGCGCTCGAACCAGGCCCCGAGCACGGCCACGACGATGGGCGCGACGAACAGCGCGGGCCAGAACCCGATGAGCTTGCCGATGCTGTAGGCGACATAGGCGCCCAGCATGTAGAAGCTGGCATGGGCGAAGTTGAGCACGCCCATCATGCTGAAAATCAGCGTGAGGCCCGAGCTCAGCATGAACAGCAACAGCCCATAACTCAGGCCGTTGAGCATCGAGATGGTGAAAAACTCCATCGGGGCTGCCGGCGTCCGACACGCGGACGCGATTCAGGTCGATCGGGGGTGGACCGCTGTCATCAAACGGGGCCCGGCACGGTCAAGCCCGCCGGGCCCACGCGCGGCAAGTCGCTTCAGCCCGGCCGCTTCATCTGGCAGCTGGTGGGCGTGCTGGACACGTAGTTCGGGAACTCCTTGACCGGTACCATCGTCATGCCGGTCTTCTCCGGGCTGTACGGGTACTTCTTGTCGGCCTTCTGCCACACGCTCAGGTACAGCGGCTGCTGCAGCTGGTGGTCGGTCTTGCGCATCTCGACTTCGCCATTGAAGCTGGTGAACTTCAGGCCTTCCATCGCAGCGGCGACCTTCAGCGGATCGGTCGACTTGGCGTTGGCCATCGCCTGGCTGAGGATTTCGAAGATGCGGATGGTCGAGCCGGTGTAGAAGTCGTCGTTGTACTTCTGGTTGAACTCGGCCATCCACTTGTCCATCTGGCCGCCCATGTTGTAGTGGTTGTAGGCGATCTGGTAGACGCGGCCGGCGCCGTTCTGGCCGATGGCGGTGGGCGTGCCGGTGACACCGGCGTAGTAGGTGTAGAACTTGCCGGTGTAGCCGCTCTCGTTGGCGGCCTTGATCAGCAGCGACAGATCGGAACCCCAGTTGCCGGTGATCACGGTGTCGGCGCCAGCGGCCTTGATCTTGGCGATGTAGGGCGCGAAATCACGCACCTGGGCCAGCGGGTGCAAGTCTTCGCCGACGATCTGGATGTCGGGCCGCTTGTTCGCCAGGTTTTCCTTGGCGTACTTGTGCACCTGCACGCCGTGCGAATAGTTCTGGCTCAGCAGGTAGACCTTCTTGATGTCCGGCTGCGTCTTCATGAACGTGGTCATGGCCTCCATCTTCATGGAGGTGTCGGCATCGAAGCGGAAGTGCCAGTAGCTGCACTTGCTGTTGGTCAGGTCGGGGTCGACGGCCGAGTCGTTCAGGTAGATGACTTCCTTGCCCGGGTTGCGCTCGTTGTGCTTGTTGATGGCGTCGATCAGTGCCAGCGCCACGGACGAGCCGTTGCCCTGGATGATGTAGCGCACACCCTGGTCGAGCGCCGACTTCAGGGCGTTGAGGCTTTCGGTCGGGCTGAGCTTGTTGTCGATGAAGCTCATCTCGAACTTCACGCCCGCCGGGTTGTTGGCGTTGAACTTGTCGGCAAAGTATTCGTAGCCCTTGCGCTGGCTGATGCCCACCGGCCCGAGCAGGCCGGACAGCGGGTCGATGCGCACGAGCTTGACGACCTGGCCCTGCAGGGGCTTGGCGGCGGCGGCCGCGGCAGGCGCGGCCTTCTGTTGGGCAAGCGCTGGCAAGCCGACGCCCACGATGGCGGCGGCAATGGACAGGCTCAGCAGGCGGCGGGAGGACAGGGTGGTACGCGACATGTTCGAACTTCCTCGAAAGGCAGAAGGCAGCAACCGCGAAGGCTAGCCGATGCGCAAGCTCCGGCAGAACAGGGTGTACCACTAAGGCCAGCCCCACAGATCCCTGTCCCGCGGGCGACAGCCGGGCGCCCCGGCGGTGTTCACTCGATCAGATCGAAGCCCTGCGTCTCGACCTCGACAAAGGCCCGCGTGAATTGCGCCAGCGCCGCATACAGGCGCGCCTGCGCGCTGGCCTCGACGGCTTCGCACAGGCCCGTGCCGACCCAGGTCTGCACCTGCGCGCGGAAAAAACGCCGCTGCTGCTCGAGGTTGCACACCGCCAGGTCGTCGCCGGCGATCAGGTAGCGCATCACTTCGAAGATGAAGGCCACGTGGTCCTCGGTCTCGCCTTCCGGGGCGGCGCTGGCCAGGCCGAGGCCCACCAGCGCCTGGCGCAGATCGACCAGCGGGCGCTCGTTCAGCGCACCGGCCAGGTGGTACGAGGCGTAGGGCAGGATCTCGGCCTTGCCGGTGCCGACGAACAGGCTTTCGAACTCCACCCGTGCCTGCTCGGGCGTGGTCGCCCGAAACGCGGCGACGAGCTGCTGCCAGGGTTCTTCGAGAAAGGCGCCGGGCTGCGGCGCCTGCGTGGCGGCCACCGCAAACTGCGCCAGCAGCTCGGCATCCGGCGGCGCGAACCACAGTCGCGACAGCAGGCCGTAGAGCTCGGCACGCTGCAGTTCCTCGCCCTCGTCGGCGGGGCTGAAGGCCAGGGCTTGGGTCGGGGCCATCACAGGTCCGTGATCTTCTGTTCGTTCGGGTTGGAAAACATCGCATTCACCCGGCAATCACCGCACATGCGCAGGCGCTGCGCATTCGGCCCGGCAAAGGCCGGGTGGCTGCCGATGCGGCCGATCATCGTCTCGATGGCGCGGGCGGTGCCGAAGGGCTTGCCGCAGCTCACGCAGTGGAACGGCTGGTCTTCGTGCAGCACGCGCAGCTGCTTGCGCGCCTTGCCCTCGTCGGCCAGCCACAGGCGCGGTTCCAGCGCCAGGGCGTTCTCCGGGCAGGTCGTCACGCACAGGCCGCACTGCACGCAGTTGCGTTCGATGAAGCGCAGCTGCGGGCGGTCGGGGTTGTCGGCCAGCGCCGCGGACGGGCAGGCGCCCACGCAGGACAGGCACATCGTGCAGCGCTGCGTGTCCACGCGCAGGCTGCCCAGCGGCGAGCCGGCAGCCGGCAGCGCGACGGCCTCGGGGCGCTGCGGCGCTTCGGCCAGCAGGTGATCCAGCGCCAGATCCAGCGTACTGCGCTTGTCGGCCTGCGCGGTCCACACGGCCGGCCGCGCCACGCCCTTGGCCGGCGCGGCGCGCAAGGCGGCGTCCAGCGCGGCCAGGTCGCGCGCGTCGCGCGCCTGCAGCAGCGACAGGTGCGTGCCGGCGTAGCCCAGGCCCGTGAGGATGGCCTGCGCCACCGCCATCTGCTCGGCCAGCGCCGTGCGGTAGCCGGGCGCCTCTTCGTCGGTGAGCAGCACCCAGACCTGGCTGGCGCCTTGCGCGATGGCCGCCAGCCACAGCTCCAGGCCCACGCCGGCCGTGTGCCACACGCCCATCGGCAGCACACGCGCCGGTACGCCTTGCACGCCGGTGTCCACACGCGCCGCGCGGCCCAGGTCTTCCAGCAGGCGTCGGCCGGCCTCTTCGCTGTGGATCAGCAGCGCCGGCTGCTGGCCGCCAGCCTGGCGGAAGGTCTGCAGCAGCGTGCGGATGCGCCGGCCCTGGTCGACGGTGCCCGGCGCCGCATAGGCCAGCGCGCCGGTCGGGCAGACGGTCGTGCAGGCGCCGCAGCCCACGCACAGGTGCGCGTCCACCGCGATGCCGCCGCCCTGGCCGCCGGCCACGGGCTTGGCCGGTGTGTTGCCGTGATGGCGCACCCCGGTCTGACCGGCCAGCGAGGCCTCGCTGCGGATGGCGCTGGCCGAGCACACGTCGATGCAGGCGCTGCAGCCGACTTTTTCATTGCGGCTGTGCGCGCACAGCCGGGACTTGTACTGCACGAAGCGCGGCTTCTCGAATTCGCCCACCAGGTCGCGCAGCGCCAGCACGGCCTGCGTCAGGCGCTGCGGGTCGCCGGCCGCGTGCTGGTAGCCCTGCGGCAGCGCGTGCTGCGAGAAGGCCGGCGTCTCGCGCAGGTCCAGCACGAGGTCGAAGCGCTCGGTGGTCTCCAGCGGCGCGCGGTTGAAGTCGATGGCACCGGCCGCGTCGCAGGCCGCCACGCAATCGCGGTGGCTGCGGCAGCGCGCCAGGTCGACCGTATAGCTGAAGTCGATCGCGCCTTCCGGGCAGGCGGCGATGCAGGCATTGCAGCGCGTGCACAGGTCCAGGTCGATCGGGTTGGACGAGCGCCACGTGGCATCGAAGGCCCCGAGATGCCCGGTCAGCCGATGCAGATCACCGTTATGCACGGCCTGCTGGCGGCGCTGCGACAAGGCGCCCTGCCCGCCCGTGGCGAGGATGCTCACGTCCAGCCCCGCACCCAGTTGCTGCGCAGCCTTCTCCGCCGCGTCGGCCGCACCGATCACCAGGCAGCGGCCCTGGCTGCGGTAGCTCACGGTGCCCACGGGATCGGGCTCGGGCAGCGACGCCGCAGCGATCAGCGCGGCGATCTTGGGCGTGGCGGCCGCGGCATCGCGCGACCAGCCGCCCATCTCACGGATGTTGACGAAGCGGATGGGCCGCTCGTCCAGCGACGGTGCGCCTTCGGTGCGGTCCGCCAGTTCCAGGAACAGGCGGCTTTCCTGGGTGCAGGCCACCAGCAACGGCTCGCCCGAGCGCGCCGCGCGCTGGAACGCCGGCGCCTCGCGGCGGCACAGCGTGGTATAGCCGGCCTCGACCGAATCAGGCGGTGTCGGGCCGCCCGGCGGGGCCAGACGCTGCGTCAGGGCCCGCGGGTCCAACGGCATCGTCCGGTTGCAGTTGCAGATCAGCGTCTTCATGGCCTGGCGCAGTATCCGCGCTGTTCGATGGCCTCACTGTCGCGTCGGGCGCGGGTTTGTCCTGATCCTGCAGCTCGTCGTCCAGCAGGCCCAACGAGCGTGCCTGCAGCATCTGCCGCATGATGGCCTTGGGCAGCGGATCGGGGGTGTTGTAGTCGTCGATATAGACATCCAGGCCGTCCATGACCTGGAAGTGCGGATCGCCGTGGAACAGCTTCTTCATCGCGGCGTTGCGCACCGCGGGGTCGACGTCGGCACCGGTGAAGGCGCGGTAGTCA
This sequence comes from Pseudomonadota bacterium, assembly GCA_963205115.1. GTDB lineage: Bacteria > Pseudomonadota > Gammaproteobacteria > Burkholderiales > Burkholderiaceae_C > Rubrivivax. The sequence continues at coordinate 55,406 of CAUJHV010000064.1, forward strand.
CTGTCGGCGGTCAGGCCGGCCACATCCTGCATGGTCGGCGGCGGCGCGCGTGTGACGGGCGGCGTGCTGGCGGTCGCCGAGGCCGCGGGTGCTTCGGCCGCGGGAGCTGGTGACGTCCCGGCAGCGCCGGTGGCCGCCAATGCGCTCGCCGCAGGCGTCTGCAGGGGCGCGGGCGTCGCCGCGTCCGGCACCTGGCCCGGCTGGGCCGCCTCGGGCGCTGCAGGCACCCCCTGGCGCACCTGCGCCTTGCGCTGCGACCAGCGGGAGAAAAAGCCGCGCGGTTCTTCGCGGCCGTCGTCGCGTTCAGCCATGTTCATCGCCCCTGGCGGCCTTGAGCCTTGCCGCCTGTTGCTCGCGCTCCTGCGGGCTGAGGAAGGATTGCGCCCGCACCTTGCGCGCCGTTTCCGGGCGGAAGTGGGCGTTGGTGAATGCCTGCAGCCACTCGCACAGTTCGGGCTCCAGCGGCAGGCTCTCGACCTGTTCGTCCGCCGCCAGGCGGCGGTCGGCCTCGATATAGGAGACGCTCACGGCCGTGACCTCGAGCGCCGAGGGGTCGTCTTCCCGCCCGCGCCAGGACACGAACCACGAGGGATGCCCCGACGTGAGGTTCAGGAAATAGCCCTTGCACTCGTCGGCATGCAGTTCCAGCGTGAAGCCCGGGTGCAGCCAGCGCGAGGTCTTGCCGTCGTCGTGCAGCAGGCGCGGTGCGGCGCCGAAGATGCCGGCGTCTGGCGTCACCTCGGCCACACGGAAATTCCAGGCTTCCCAGGCGTTCGGCGCGGCCACGCGTTCGACCACCACGGCCACGCGGATGCTCGGAGGGGCGGCGGCAGGCAGTGACATGGTCTTGAGGGCGGGGTCGGCGGGATCGGGCAGCGGGATGCGAAGGCCAGTCTAGACCAGAGCCTCAGCGCCTTCGCGTGGCCGGCATTTCTGCAGGGATTTGAGGCTGACTGACAATGCGCGCATGCCCGCCACGACCGCTTCCAGCCCCCCCGCCATCCCGCCCGAGGCGATCACTGGCCTGATCCTGGCCGGCGGTCGCGGCACGCGCATGGGCGGGGTCGACAAGGGCCTGCAGAACCACCGCGGCATGGCCATGGCGATGCACATCCTGCTGCGCCTGCAAAGCCAGGTGGGCGCGGTGATGATCAACGCCAACCGCAACATCGGCGCCTACGAGGCCATGGGCGTGCCCGTGTGGCTGGATTCCATGGGCGACTTCCCCGGGCCGCTGGCCGGCGTGCTGACCGGCCTGGAGCACTGCGAGACGCCCTGGATGCTGACCGTGCCCTGCGATTCGCCGAACTTCCCGGCGGATCTGGCCGAACGCCTGGCGCGTGCGGCCATCGACGAACAGGCCGACATTGCCCTTGCCGCCACACGCGAAGCCGATGGCCAGCTGCAGGTGCATCCCGTGTTCTGCCTGCTGCGCGCCGATCTGGTCGACAGCCTGGTGGCCTATCTCGAAGCCGGTCACCGCAAGATCGACCGCTGGACCGGCCAGCACCGCTGCGCCACCGTGGTGTTCGACGATGCGGACGCTTTTGCCAACGCCAACACGCCGGACGAACTGCGCCGGCTGCAGGCCGGATGAGCGATCGCCCGGAGCCGCCACCGGACGCACCGGCCGCACCGGACTCGCCCACACCGCGTCGCCGACTCCTGCAATCCGCCGGTCTGGTCACCGGTGCGGCGCTGGTCGGCGCCGGCGGCGCGGCCTGGCTGAAGCACGCGCAATCCACGCCGGCGCGCGCACCGCTGCCGGCCGTGCGGCGGCAGACGGCGCGCGGCCTGAACATCCTGCTGATCACCAGCGACCAGGAGCGCGCCGATCTGCCCTTCGGGCTGCCGCTGCCGGGCCACGACCGCCTGCGCGAGGCCGGCACCGAATTCACGCAGTGGCACGTCAACACCACGCCGTGTTCGCCCTCGCGCGCGACGCTGTACTACGGCCAGCACACACAGAAGACCGGCATGGTGGCCGATGTGGGCGTGTTCCCCGGCCGCCAGGTCAGCGACGAGCTGCCCAGCCTGGGCCACTACCTGCGCGCCAACGGTTACCTCACGGCCTACAAGGGCAAATGGCAGCTCAGCGAGATCGCGACCGCAGTGGGCCCCACGCCCGGGCGCTACCCGAATACGCGTGACGCGCTGGAGCCCTTCGGCTTCTCGGACTTCAACTTCGACGGCGATCCGCGCGGCGGCACCTGGGGCGGCTACAAGGTCGACGCACAGACCGCCGCCGAGGCCGCTCGCTGGCTGCACACCCGCGGCGCGGGCAGCGACAAGCCTTGGCTGCTGGCGGTGAACTTCGTCAATCCGCAGGACATCAATTTCCTGGCCACCGATGTGGCGCAGATGGTCTCGCGCCGACAAGCCGACTACCTGGCGCCGCTGGCCGGCCCGCCGGTGGACCCGCTGTACGCGCGCCGCTGGGACTTCCCGCTGCCGCGCACACGCGACGATGACCTGAACCGCAAACCCTGGGCGCACCGCAACCACCTGCGCTGGAGCGACCTGGCCTTCGGCCGCATCAGCGAAGGCGACGAGGCCTGGCGCGCCTACCAGAACGGCTACTTCAATGCCGTGCGGGACATGGACCGCCACCTGCTCACCGTGCTCGATGCGCTGGACAGCAGCGGCCAGGCCGATCGCACGATCGTGGTCTACACGGCCGATCATGGCGAAATGGGCGGCGCGCACGGCCTGCGTCAGTGCGGCCCGTTCATGTACCAGGAGAACACGCGCGTGCCCTTCATCGTGCGGCACCCGGATGTGCGCGGCTCGCGGCGCACCGAGGCGCTGGGCTGCGCGGTGGACCTGGTGCCCACGCTGCTGCAGATGGCCGGCTGCGCAAGCGCGGATCTGGCGCAGGCCTATCCGCAGCTGGTCGGCGTGCCGCTGGCCGAGGCCGTGGCCTCTGCGCGCACGCGCACCGAGCGCGACGAACGCGGCATCCTCTTCAACTACAGCACGCTGCACCACATCGACGTGGATTTCGCCGCCGAGCTGATGGACCGCGACATCGCGGCCGACCGCCTGATGCCGCTGCGCGCGATGCTGGCCGGCATGCGCCCGCTGCCACAGCGGCGCCAGCCAACGCTGTTCCGCGGCATCCACACCGGACGCCACAAGTTCGCCCGCTACTTCAGCCCCGCCGAGCACCACCGCCCGCTGGACTGGGAAACGCTGGTCCGCCACAACTCGCTGGAGCTGTACGACCTCGACGCAGACCCCGGCGAGCGCAACAACCTGGCGCACGCCCCCGAACTCGTGAAATCAGCGGTGATGGAATTCAACGGGCGGCTGGACGCGCTGGTTCAGCGCGAAGTCGGCATGGACCTGGGCGACGAGCTGCCTGGGCCCTGGTTCCTCAAGCGCCTGTAGGCCGCGGCATCGCCAGCAGCCGGTCGACCAGCGCCTGCGTACGCGCCTGCGCGGCAGGATCGGTGGCGATGGCACGGCCCCATTCGCGCGAGGTCTCGCCGGGCCACTTGTTGGTGGCATCCAGCCCCATCTTGCCGCCCAGGCCGCTGACCGGCGAGGCGAAGTCCAGGTAATCGATGGGCGTGTGGTCCACCAGCGTCGTGTCACGCACCGGGTCCATGCGCGTGGTGATGGCCCAGATGACTTCGCGCCAGTCGCGAATGTCCACGTCCTCATCGGTCACGACGATGAACTTCGTGTACATGAACTGCCGCAGGAAGCTCCAGATGCCGAACATCACGCGCTTGGCATGGCCGGGGTAGGCCTTGCGGATGCTGACGATGGCCATGCGGTAGCTGCAGCCTTCGGGCGGCAGATAGAAGTCGGTGATCTCCGGAAACTGCTTCTGCAGGATCGGCACGAAGACCTCGTTGAGCGCCACGCCCAGCACGGCCGGCTCGTCCGGTGGCTTGCCGGTGTAGGTGGTGTGGTAGATCGCATCGGGCCGGCGCAGCAGGCGGTCGATGCGGAACACCGGGAACCAGTCCTGCTCGTTGTAGTACCCCGTGTGGTCGCCGAAGGGGCCTTCGAGCGCATGCAGATAGCCGCCGATCGACTTCAGCGGCACCCCGTGTTCGCTGCGGCCCTCGAAGCCTTCGGGTGCACAGGGCACATGGCCCTCGAAGACGATCTCGGCGCTGGCCGGCACCTGCAGCCGCGCGTCGCCTTCGCCGATGGCCGTGTCGACCAGTTCGGTGCGGCTGCCGCGCAGCAGGCCTGCAAACTGGTACTCCGACAGGCTGTCGGGCACAGGTGTGACCGCACCGAGGATCGTGGCCGGGTCGGCGCCCAGCGCCACGGCGATCGGAAAGGGCCGGCCCGGGTTGGCCAGGGCAAATTCACGGAAATCCAGCGCACCGCCGCGGTGCGCAAGCCATCGCATGATGACCTCGCGCCGTCCGATGACCTGCTGCCGGTAGATGCCCAGGTTCTGCCGCCGGCGCGGCCGCGCCACGGCCTGCGGCCCGCGCGTGACGACCAGGCCCCAGGTGATGAGCGGGCCGGCATCGCCCGGCCAGCAGGTCTGCACGGGCAGGCCAGCCAGATCGATCTCGTCGCCCACGAGCACCTGTTCCTGGAACGGTGCCCGCTGCAGCGTGGACGGTTTCATGTCCCACACGGCCTTGGCCATGTGCCACAGCTTGCCCGCTTCGCTGAGCTTGGCCGGCGGCTCGGGTTCCTTCAAGGCCGCGAGCAGCCGACCCACTTCGCGAAGTTGGGACACGCTTTGCGCACCCATGCCCCAGGCCACGCGCTGCGGCGTGCCGAACAGGTTGGTCAGGCACGGCGTGGCGTGGCCGGTGGGGTTCTCGAACAGCAGCGCAGGCCCGCCCGCACGCAGCACGGCGTCACAGACGGTGGACATCTCCAGGCGCGGCGACACCGCGTCGCGCACGCGCACCAGCTCGCCACGCGCTTCGAGTTGCGCCAGGAAATCTCTCAGGTCGCGGTACTTCATAAGTGGGGTTGCCGAAGCGGCGATCTGGGTTATTCGAGGCTACGAATTAGGGCTTTTTACAATCGCCGACAATCGTCAGGATCATGGCCGGGTTTTCGCGCACGAACGACGTGCAGAAAACGCCGCCCCGAAGAGGCCCGAGACCACCCGCGCATCATTCATCGTGTCGACGCTCGCGCGACACACGGGCCTCACAATTATCACTGGCGCCCCACGCCGTTCGCCCCTCGAGGGCTCGAGCATGGCGGGTGTGCGCCGACAGAGGAGCACTGCATGCAGATGGCATCAGAACGATGGTCGAGTCTGGGCACATCCACGGCGGCCAGGGTGCGGCGCTATGCCAAATCGCTGTCGCGCAGCGTGATGGAGATCGGCCACAACTCGCTGGCCGTGGTCGGCCTTGCCGCGTTGGCCTTGGCGCTGTTCTTTTCCGGCGACAGCGTCCTGCGCCTGCAGATCGAACGCCAGGCCATGGAATGGCTGCATGTACGCCACGGCATCACGGCGTTCGCCCCGGCGACGAACACGATCGACATCCTGGCCGATCTGTCCGAGCCGGAGGCCATCGCGCGGGCGACGGCCAGTCCCCTGAACAAGCTCAACCGCCAGCAGGCGCTGGTCACCTCGTGGATCGCCAAGCGCTACCGCGTCGCGCCGGAGCCCGTCGCGCGGCTGGTGATCGAGGCCTGGAGCGTGGGCAAGAAGGCGCACCTGGACCCGACGCTGATCCTGGCCATCATGGCCATCGAGTCCAGCTTCAATCCCTTCGCGCAGAGCCACGTCGGCGCGCAGGGCCTGATGCAGGTGATGACGCAGGTCCATGACGACAAATACGAGGCCTTCGGCGGCAAGCTCGCCGCCTTCGATCCGGTGACTAACCTTCGAGTCGGTGTGCAGGTGCTCAGCGAATGCATCGCCCGCGCCGGTGGCGCACTCGAGGCCGGCCTGAAGTTCTACGTGGGTGCGGCCAACCTGCCCGACGACGGCGGCTATGCCGAGAAGGTCATCGCCGAACAGACCTACCTGCGACAGGTCGCGGATGGCCAGAACGTGCCGCTGACCGCGCCGATGCCGCGCAACACCGTGACTACGGCCTCGGCCGCACCCGTCGTGTCGGTGCCGGCCGTCGCCACGGTGCCGGCCGCGAGCCCGGTGGTGGCTCTGCCGGCCGTGGCCGCCGCACCGGTGACGCCGCCCGCAGCCCTGCCCGCACCCGCTGCCGCACCGGTGGCCACCGCCACGCCGGCGCTGCCCGCCGCGCTGCCCGCGCGCGCCGTCCAGGCCACGCCGTCGACGGCCGCTGCCGTGGTGCCGTCCGGCGCCTCGCCGGCATCTGCGCTGGCCCATCCGGACAAGCCCGCAGTGCCGCACGCGTCCGCCCCGGCCTCCCCTTCCTCCACGCCGACCGCGCCGCCACCGGCTGCGACTGCGCTGCCGGCTTCGGGCACCCACCCGGCCGCAGGCGCAATGGGCGCGCCGGCAGCCAAGGCCGCCACGCCACCGGCCGCCGCATCGGCCGCCGAGGGCGAGCCCCGCGCGCCCAAGCCGCGCGCCACGGAAACCGCCGCCGGTGACGGCCGCGTGGCGATGGCGGATACCGTCGTCCGCTAAACTGCAGGCCTGCGCAACTGGCGATAGGGGCACGGCGCGACGCCGAAGGCCTCGAGGTGGCAGACCACCGGGGAGCGCAGCCGGGCGGCGCGACGTGCGCGGCCCGTGTTTGCCGTGCGCCTGGGCAGCCCTCGATCGCCGGCTTCGTGCCGGTGGCTTTCGAAGGCCCTTCACCGCTGAAGAGGACTGCCACCATGTTCGACCGTTCCCGCTCCACCATCGCCCAGGTCGATCCCGAGATCTGGGCCGCGATCGAGGCCGAAAACCGCCGCCAGGAAGAGCACATCGAGCTCATCGCGTCGGAAAACTACACCTCGCCGGCCGTCATGGCCGCGCAGGGTTCGCAGCTCACCAACAAGTACGCCGAGGGCTATCCCGGCAAGCGCTACTACGGCGGCTGCGAAAACGTCGACGTGGTCGAACAACTCGCCATCGACCGCCTGAAGCGGCTGTTCGGCGCAGGCTTCGCCAACGTGCAGGCCAACTCCGGCTCGCAGGCCAACCAGGCGGTCTTCTTCGGGCTGATCAACCCCGGCGACACCGTCATGGGCATGAGCCTGGCCGAAGGCGGCCACCTCACGCACGGCATGGCGTTGAACATGAGCGGCAAGTGGTTCAAGGTCGTCAGCTACGGCCTGGACGCCCAGGAAGCCATCGACTACGACGCCATGGAGCGCCTGGCCCACGAGCACAAGCCCAAGCTGATCATCGCGGGTGCCTCGGCCTATTCGCTGCGCATCGACTTCGAGCGCTTTGCCAAGGTCGCCAAGGCTGTCGGTGCCTACCTGATGGTGGACATGGCGCACTACGCCGGGCTGATCGCCGCGGGCGTCTACCCGAACCCCGTGCCGCACGCCGACGTCGTCACCAGCACCACGCACAAGAGCCTGCGCGGCCCGCGCGGCGGCATCGTGCTGACGAACAACGAAGACATCGCCAAGAAGATCAACAGCGCCATCTTCCCGGGCCTGCAAGGCGGCCCGCTGATGCACGTGATCGCCGGCAAGGCCGTGGCCTTCCAGGAGGCGCTGACGCCCGAGTTCAAGGTCTACCAGCAACAGGTGGCAGCCAACGCCAAGGTGCTGGCCGAGACCCTGATCGAACGCGGCCTGCGCATCGTCTCCGGCCGCACCGAAAGCCACGTGATGCTGGTCGACCTGCGCCCCAAGGGCCTGACGGGCAAGGAAGCCGAGGCCATCCTGGGCCGCGCGCACATGACCTGCAACAAGAACGGCATCCCGAACGATCCGCAGAAGCCGATGGTCACGAGCGGCATCCGCCTGGGCACCCCGGCGATGACCACACGCGGCTTCCAGGAAGCGCAGGCGCGCATGACGGCGCACCTGATCGCCGACGTGCTGGACAAGCCGCAGGACGAGGCCCATATCGCCGCCGTGCGCGCGAAGGTGACGGCGCTGACGCGCGACTTCCCCGTGTACCGCTGAATGCGCTGCCCCTACTGCGGTCACGACGAGACGCAGGTCTCCGAGACCCGCGACTCGGACGAGGGCTTCGTCCGGCGGCGCCGGCGCTGTCTGAAGTGTGACCGCCGCTTCACCACCTACGAGCGGCCCGAAGTGGCCATGCCGGCGGTTGTCAAGCGCGACGGCGGCCGGGCCGAGTTCGACCCGGCCAAGCTGCGGGCCTCGATGATGCTGGCGCTGCGCAAGCGGCCCGTCGGCACGGAACAGGTCGATGCCGCCATCGACCGCATCCAGGAAAAGCTGCTCGCCGACGGTCTGCGCGAGGTGCCCAGCGCGCGCCTGGGCGACCTGACCATGCGCGAACTCAAGCGCATGGACAAGGTCGCCTACGTCCGCTTTGCCAGCGTGTACCGCAGCTTCGAAGACGTCGACGAGTTCCGCCAGCTCATCAAGGACATCTGAGGACCCCCAAGGTCCGGGCTGTGCCCGTCCCGGCCCCCCAACGGGCGCGCAAGGAAACCTGGGGCGGCCCGGCGTTTCCTTGAGCGCCGCCTGGGACGGGCTGCGCCCAACCCGCCCCCCGCGCCCCCCCCCTGCGGGTGCCCCATCCCCTCCCCCGCCCCGGCGGGCGCCCCCGACGGAAGCCCGCCGCGAGGCGATGCGTGCGCGCAGGTGGATTTCTAGAGTGACGTCATCGGCCCTCGCGGCCTTGGCCCACTCAGGAAATCCATCATGTCCACGCCCTCCCTGCGCCGCACGAACACCCCCATCGCACGCGGCCTGTCGCTGATCGAATCGCTGCTGAGCACCACCGTGATCGCCACCGCGGCCGCCAGCGCCGGCCCGGGCCTGAGCCAGTGGCGCGTGCAGCAGGCGGTGGTGCATGCCGCGGCCGCCTTCGAGACCGATATCCATCTGGCCCGCAGCCAGGCCCTCTCACGCAACGAGGTGCTTCGCCTGAACTTCGAAGACACCGAGAACGGCGCCCGCTGCTACGTGCTGCACAACGGCCCGCGCGGGGCCTGCAGTTGCGAGCCGGTCTCCGGTGAGGCCCGCTGCGAGGGAGACGCGCAGGCCTGGCGCACGGTCGTGCTGCCGGCCGACCGCCCGGTACGTCTGGAGAGCAATGCGCGCAGCCTGAGCTTCGAGCCCGCCAGCGGCACGGTCTCGCCAGCCGCGACGGTGCGCTTCACGGCCGCCGGTGCCACATCCGTGCACCAGGTGGTCGGCATCCTGGGTCGGGTGCGCAGTTGCACCGCGGGCGGACGGCTGACGGGCTACAAGTCCTGCTGAAGCGTGACCGGCCAAACCCGCATCGCAGCGACGAACGGCGTTCGAACGCCGACGAGCGGCGGCGTGCGGGACGGCAGGCCTCGTGACACTCGTGATAATTTGCACATGCATCCGCGCGTCCGCTCGACTCCCGGCCAGCCCGCTGCGCGTGGCTTCACGCTCATCGAGCTGATGATCGCCGTCGTGGTGGCGGGTGTGCTGGCCAGCCTGGCGATGCCGGCGTTTTTCGACGTCCTGCGCAAGAGCCGCCGCAGCGAAGGCGTGGCGGCACTCACCGCCGTGCAACAGGCCCAGGAACGCTGGCGCGCCAACAATGCCAGCTACGCCACTGGCCTGGCGCCGCTGGGCATCCTCGGCACGACATCGGGTGGCCGCTACACGCTGGCGGTCGTCGGTGCCGACGCCACGTCCTACACGCTCAGCGCCACCGCTGCCGGCACGCAGGCCGCCGACACGCGCTGCGCCACACTGCTGATCCGCGCCACGGCCGGCGCCGTGCTGTACGGGTCGGCCTGCTCGACCTGCACCGCGCCCGAGCCCCTGGCCGATCCGGGCCGCTGCTGGAGCCGCGATTGAGACCGGCGCGCACGTCCCGCCTGGCCCGCGGCGTCACGCTCGTCGAAATGATGGTCGTGCTGGCGCTGGCGGCCATCGTGGTGGCGCTGGCCGCGCCGTCGATCCGCGAGCTGCTGGCCATGCAGCGCCTGCAGAGCATCCACGCCGGCCTGGTGACCGATCTGCAATTCGCACGCAGCGAGGCCGTCAGCCGCCGTCGATCGCTGATCTTCGAAGTCAGCGGCGACGCCGCGAACTCCTGCTACATCGTCTATGCCGATGCCTTCGGCGGCGGCAATTGCGACTGCAAGCGCGATCCGGGTTCGGCCTGCACCGGTGGCTTCCAGGAAATCCGCTCGGTGCGCTTCCCGCGCGCCAGCCACGTCTCGCTGGCGGCATCGAGTTCGCAGTCCAACGTGGCCATCTTCGAACGCGACACGGGCTACAGCAGCCCGGGCGACCTGCGCATCGACGTGACCAGCAATGTGCGTGGCGCGCTGCGCGTGACCATCAACGCCACCGGGCGCATTTCCTCGTGCACGCCCGATGGCTCGGTGAAGCAGGTGGCGCGATGCTGAGACAGCGCCTGGCGCGCCAGCGCGGCCTGTCGATCGTCGAGCTGATGGTCGGCGTGGCCGTGGGCCTGATCGTCGTGGCCGCCGCGACGCTGCTGGTGGCCGGCCAGCTGGCCGACAACCGCCGCCTGCTGCTCGAGACACAGGTCCAGCAGGACCTGCGCGCCGCCACCGACCTGGTCACGCGTGAACTGCGGCGTGCCGGCTACTGGAAGGACGTCGCACGATCGACGGCCTCGGGCAGCCTGTTCGCGCCACGCCTGTCGAACCCCTACGCAGCTGTCACGCCCGGCGACGACGCCGCCGTCGCCAGCGAGCTGGACTTCGCCTACGCCGACAGCGCCCGCGCGGAGAACAACGCCATCGACGCCGACGAACGCCTGGGCTTCAAGCTGCAGGACGGCACGCTGATGTCGCTGCTGGGCGCCGACAACTGGCAGCCGCTGACCGACCCCGGCGTGTTGCGCATCACCGCCTTCGAGGTCCGCGCGCGTGTGCAGCCCGTGACGCTGGAATGCCACCTGGCCTGCAGCGCCGGCGGCACGCCCTGCCCGCCGGTGCAGCAGATCCGCAGCTACACGGTCGACATCAGCGGCGAGGCGGTCCACGACCCGAAGGTCAAGCGCTCGATCCGCAGCGCCGTGCGCGTGCGCAACGACGCCATCGTGGGCGAGTGCCGGGACTGACGCACATGCACGCACCCTCACGCCGACCACGCGCCACGCTGCCGCAGCTGCCGGGCCGCTCGCAGCGCGGTGTGGCCACGCTGCTGGTCGTCATGGCGCTGTTTTTCCTGGTCTCCATGGTGGCGGCCTACACGAGCCGCAACCTGGTCTTCGAACAGCGCACCTCGGCCAACCAGTACCGCGCGACGCAAGCCTTCGAAGTCGCCGACGGCGGCCTGGAGTGGGCACTGGCGCAACTGAACGGCGGACGCGTCGATGCGGCCTGCGCGCTGTCGACCGATGGCACGCAGCAGAGTTTCCGCAACCGCTACCTCACGGTCGACATCGACACCGGCACGGTGGCCCCGGTGCGCTGGGTCTCGCCGGCGGCAGGCGCCGTGGCGTTGAGCCCGAGCTGCCGCCGCAACGCGGCCGGCTGGGCCTGCAACTGCCCCCTCGACAACGAGCCGGCGCTGCCCGACGCCGATGCGGTGGGCATCTCGCCGGTCTTCCGTCTGCAGATCCAGGGCACGACGACGCCGGGCATCTTCCGCATCGAATCCACCGCCTGCACGGCCAACGACGACGCCTGCCTGCGTGCCGCCCGCGGCGTGGGATCCGAGGCCGCCGCGCGGGTCAACACGACGGTGGTGCTGACGCCGGCACTGGCCGCGCCGCCGGCCGCCGCCATCACCGCGCGCGGCGATTTCGCCGTGGGCTCGCCGCTGCGTGTGGTGAACCAGGACGCGGCCAGCAACGGCCTGACCATCCGCGCCGGTGGGGCCGTCATCACCAGTCCGGCCGATCTGCTGGTCAGCGCGCCCGGCGCGCCCGGCGGCCAATCGGTGCTGGAGCACGACCTGTCGCTGAAGGCCATGGGGCCGGAGCGCTTCTTCTCGACGGTCTTCGGCATCGGGCGCGACGCCTACCGGCAGCAGCCCTCGGTCGTCACGCTGACCTGCGGCGGCGGCTGCGGCGACCGCCTGCGCGACACCGTCGCGGCAAACCCCGGCCGGCCCGTGTGGGTCACGGACGCGCTGGTCGTGGACAGCGACGTGCAGATCGGCAGCCCGGAGCAGCCAGCGCTGCTGGTCACGGTGGGTGGGCTGCAGCTGGCCGCCGGCGCACATGTGGTCGGCGTGGTCTACGTGCAGGCCGCCGACTGGGCGGCCAGCGCGGGCGGCACGATCGACGGCGCTCTGCTGGCCGAAGGCGATGTCAGTGGCGCCGGCGCGCCCGAGGTGCACTACGACCCCGCCACGCTCAAGCGCGTGCGCGCGACCATGGGCACCGTGGTGCGCGTGCCGGGCGGCTGGAGGGACTTCTGATGCGCCACGTGCCGCCGCGCCGCCACGCCGCCGGCGTATCGCTCATCGAAGCCCTGGTCGCATTGGCGGTGCTGGGCTTCGGCATGCTCGCAGTCGCCGGCGTGCAGGGCACGCTGCGGCTGAATTCCGACATCTCCAAGCAGCGCGGCGAAGCCGTGCGCATCGGTCAGGAAGCCATCGAGACCTGGCGGTCGTTCGCGCAGCTGCCGGTCGATCCGGACGGCAAGCTGCGCGCCTACGACGACATCGCCTCGGCCCCCGCGTCCGACGTGGCCGGCTACACGACCAACACCACCTACCGCATCGAGCGGCAAGTGACGGATGCGGCCGGATCGCCCCACAAGTCGATGCGCGTCATCGTGCGCTGGACCGACCGCAACGGCGCGCCGCAGAGCATCACGCTGGACACCCTGGCCGCGCGGACCGACCCGGCCCTGACCGCCGTGGCGCTGACAGGCTCCAACAGCCCGGTGGCCGCACCTTCGCTGGGCCGGCATGCCGCCATCCCGCGCGAGGCCAAGGACATGGGCGGCGGCCTGAGCGCCTTCAAGCCGCCCGTGCCCGGCAGCGGCGACGGCACCGCCGGCACCGTGGTGTGGGTCTTCAACAACCTCACGGGCATGATCCAGGGCATCTGCAACGTGCCGTCGGGTCTGGCGACCGCGTCGCTGACGGCCGCCAACATCGCCGGCTGCAAGGACAACGGCTCGGCCCATCCGCTCAGCGGCTACGTCCGCTTCGCCACCGAGAACACGCAGCCCACGGCCGCCGTGGCCGAGGCACCCGGCAGCACCGCACGCAACCTGGACATCGAACTCACGCTGACCGACGGCCGCACGGCCACGTGCTTCGACGACGCCCCGACCACGGCCACAGCGGCCGCCACGACCACCCACGTGCGCTATTTCTGCGCCATTCCGGCCAACGACACCAAGACCTGGGACGGCTACTCGACGATCGTCCCGCAGCCCTTCACCGAGCCCGTGGATTCGGCCTGGGCGATCCCGGCCAAGTCGCTGCCGGCACAGACGCCCGTCACGCACCAGCTGTGCCGCTACACGCCAGCCGCCAGCGACGCCCAGGCCGTGGCCAATGCCGACCATCCCTACATCTACCGCACGGTGTACGCCGACCCGCCGCGCAACCGCCAGCCGCTGGCCATGCCGCCCCTGACCAATCAGAATTTCCTGGTCATACTGGCAGGCTTCAACTGCCCCACCGACGTGCCGGCGGATCCGGGCAAGGGCGACTTCGTCAACAGCAACACGCTGGTGCACCAACCGCTGCCTTGACCAGGCGCCCCTGCGCCGTCCCGGCGCACGGCCTCACCGGAGAGCCCCATGCATGCGCTCGACACCCCACGCCTGCGCGAAGCCCTGGCGCTGGCGAACCAATCCATCGGCCTGAGCGACCCCAATCCGCGCGTGGGCTGTGTCATCGGACGCGAAGACGGCACGGTCCTGGCTCGCGGCTTCACGCAGGCCGCCGGCCAGGCCCATGCCGAAGCGGCCGCGCTGCAGGCCGCGCGTGACGCCGGCGCGGACCTGCGCGGCGCCACCGTCTGGGTCACGCTGGAACCCTGCGCGCACTTCGGCCGCACGCCGCCGTGCAGCCAGGCGCTGATCGCCGCCGGCGTGGGCCGTGTCGTGATCGGCATCGGCGATCCGCACCCGCGCGTGGCCGGCCGCGGCGCGCAGGATCTGCGCGACGCGGGCATCCGCGTGGACTGGGCCGACGACGCCCTGGCGCAGGCCTGCCGCGAGCTCAACATCGGCTTTCACCACCGCATGGAGACGGGCCGGCCCTGGGTGCGCATGAAGATCGCGGCCTCGCTGGATGGCCGCACGGCGCTGCCCGACGGCACGAGCCAATGGATCACCGGCGAAGCCGCGCGCACCGACGGCCACGCCTGGCGCCGGCGCGCGGGCGCCGTGCTCAGCGGCATCGGCACCGTGCTGGAGGACGACCCGCGCCTGGACGTGCGCCTGGTCCCCACGGCGCGCCAGCCGCTGCGCGTGGTGGTCGATTCGCACCTGATGACACCCGTGCACGCCCGCGTGCTGCCGCCGCCGGGAGCGGTGTTGATCGCCACGGCGGCCGAAGAACCCGTGCGCGAGCAGGCCCTGCGCGCCGCCGGCGCGGAGATCGTGCACCTGGGCGCCGCCCACGGCAAGGTCGATCTGCCGGCACTGGTGGCCGAACTCGCGCGGCGCGACATCAACGAGCTGCATGTCGAGGCCGGGCACAAGCTCAATGCCTCGATGCTGCGCGAAGGGCTGGTCGACGAACTGCTGGTCTATCTGGCGCCCACGCTGCTGGGCGACGGGCGCGAGATGGCCGCGCTGGGCACGCTGTCGGCGCTGGCCGACGCGCGCCGCTGGACCTTCACCGATCTCACGCGCATCGGCGACGACGTGCGCCTGATGGCCCGCGCCCCAGCCCTACGCCCGACCTGACGCCTGCGCGACAGCCCGACCCGCACCGGGTGCGCCTCCTACAATTCGCCCCATGCCCATTTCCCCGATTCCCGAGCTGGTTGCCGAGCTGGCTGCCGGCCGCATGGTCGTGCTGGTCGACGAAGAAGACCGCGAGAACGAAGGCGATCTGATTCTCGCGGCCGACCACGTCACGCCCGAGGCCATCAACTTCATGGCCCGCTTCGCGCGCGGCCTGATCTGCCTGACGCTCACCCGTGAACACTGCGAGCGGCTGCAACTGCCGCCCATGGCCAGCCGCAACGGCACCAAGCACGGCACGGCCTTCACGGTTTCGATCGAGGCCGCCGAAGGTGTCACCACCGGCATCTCCGCCGCGGACCGCGCACGCACCGTGCAGGCCGCCGTGGCGCGTGAGGCCAAGTCGTCCGACCTCGTGCAGCCAGGCCACATCTTCCCGCTGCAGGCGCAGGACGGCGGCGTGCTCATGCGAGCCGGCCATACCGAGGCCGGCTGCGACCTGGCCGGCATGGCCGGGCTGACGCCGGCTGCCGTCATCTGCGAGGTCATGAAGGACGACGGCACGATGGCGCGCCTGCCGGACCTCGAAGTCTTCGCACGCGAGCACGGGCTGAAGATCGGCACCATCGCCGACCTCATCAGCTTTCGCAGCCACAACGAGACCTTGATCGAGCGCATGGGCTCGCGCACGCTCGAGACCCCCTACGGCGCCTTCGATTGCACGGCCTACCGCGACCGCAGCGGCCAGGTTCACCTGTCGCTGGCCCACGGCAAGTGGGGCCCGCAGGACGAGGTACTGGTGCGTGTGCACGAGCCCTTCACCGCCATGGACCTGCTCGACACACGCAGCAGCGGGCACGCCTGGGCGCTGGGTCGCGCATTGACCGCGCTGAAGGCCGAGCCGGCCGGCGTGGCGGTGCTGCTCAATGGCGGCAGCGATGCCGAAGCCCTGCTGGCGCAGTGGATGCCCGCTGCGCGCAAGGCGGCCACGGCACGCGCGCCCTGGGACCTGCGCACCTACGGCGTGGGTGCACAGATCCTGCGCGGCCTGGGTGTGGCCCGCATGCGGCTGCTGGGCATGCCGCGGCGCATGCCCAGCATGACCGGCTACGGGCTGGAAGTCACTGGCTTCGTGCCGCCCCCGGCGCCCTGAGCGCAGCCGCGCACACGACGAACCACGGGAGGACCCATTCATGCAGCAATCGGACAAAGGCGAGAGCGCCGAACTCGTCGGCAAGGGCCTGGACATCGGCATCGTGCGGGCACGCTTCAACGACGCCCTGACGGCCAAGCTGGTCGACGTGTGCATGGCCGAACTGTCACGCCTGGGCGTGCGGGTGAAGGACGTGCGGCACGTCACCGTGCCGGGCGCCCTGGAAATTCCGCTGGCACTCAAGGCACTGGCCGAGACCGGCGATTTCGACGCGCTGATCGCCGTGGGCTGCGTCATCCGCGGCGAGACCTACCACTTCGAGCTGGTGGCCAACGAAAGCGGCACCGGCGTGATGCGTGTGTCGCTGGACAACTCCATGCCCATCGCCAATGCCATCCTGACCGTCGAAAACGAGGGCCAGGCCTGGGCCCGCGTCGAAGAGAAGGGCCGGGATGCGGCCCGCGTGGCGGTCGAAATGGCCAACCTGATGGAAGACCTTTCGTGACCGATACGGCCCCCCCGCAAAAGAAACCCGCCAAACGCCCGACCTCACGCTCACCGCGGCGGCGCTCGCGCGAACTCGCCCTGCAGGGCCTTTACGAGTGGCTGGTCTCCGCGGCCGATGCCGGCGTCATCGACGCCCACATGCGGGAGCAGCCCGAACTCGAGCAGGTCGACAGCGCGCACTTCGATGCCTTGCTGCACGGTTGCATCCGTGACGCGGCCGAACTCGATACCGCACTGGGTCGCCATCTGGACCGCCGCGCGTCGATCCTGTCGCCGGTCGAACATGCCGCCTTGCTGATCGGCAGCTGGGAATTGCGCCACTGCGTCGAGATCCCGTACCGCGTCGTCATCAACGAAGCCGTCGAGCTCGCCAAGAGCTTCGGTGGCACCGACGGCCACAAGTACGTCAACGGCGTCCTGGACAAGATCGCTGCCGACATGCGGCCCGACGAGGTGGCGCTTGCCCGCGCCGCCCGTGGCGCGCGCTGAGGCCGCACGCCAGCGACCCATGCCGCACCGCCTGGCCCGCCGGCTCGAGGCCATCGAGCCGTTCTACGTGATGGAGATGGCCAAGGCCGCCGGCCGCATCGCTGGCAGCCCGGCCTGCGACCCCGCGCAGGGCGGCTCGCCGATGATCTACCTGAACATCGGCGAACCCGACTTTCCCGCCGCGCCGGCCGTGCTGGCCGCGGCCCGCACCTGCCTGGATGGCCAGACGATCCCCTATACGCAGGCCACCGGCCTGGCCGAGCTGCGCGCGGCCATTTCACGCTGGTATGCGCAGCGCTGGTCGCTGGACATCGACCCCGCGCGCATCGTGCTCACCGCGGGTGCATCGGCGGGGCTGCAGCTCATCTGCACGGCCCTGTTCGAGGCGGGCGACGAGGTCCTGATGCCGGACCCCAGTTACCCCTGCAACCGCCATTTCGTCACCGCGACGGGCGCCACGCCGCGCCTGCTGACGGCCGGCCCCCAGCACCGCTACCAGCTCGATGCGCTGTCCGTGCAGCAGGCCTGGACACCCGCCACACGCGGCGTGCTGCTGGCTTCGCCGTCGAACCCCACGGGCACGTCCATCGATCCGGCCGAGATGCAGGCCATCGTCGAGACCGTGCGCAGCCGCGGCGGCGTGACGCTGGTCGACGAAATCTACCTCGGCCTGAGCTACGACAGCCGTTTCGGCCGCAGCGCACTGGCCTGCGGCGACGACGTGGTGTCGATCAACAGCTTCTCGAAGTACTTTTCGATGACCGGCTGGCGCCTGGGCTGGCTGGTTCTGCCGGCCGATCTGGTCGAGCCGGTCGAGCGGCTGGCGCAGAACCTCTACATCTGCCCCAGCACGCTGGCGCAGCGTGCGGCGCTGGCGTGTTTCGAGGCGGACAGCCTGCAGGAATTCGAGCGGCGACGCGGGGAATTTGCCCGGCGCCGCGACACCGTGCTGCGCGGCCTGGAGCGCATCGGTCTGCCCGTTCCGGTGGCACCGGATGGCGCCTTCTACGCCTGGGTCGACTGCTCGGCCCTGGCGCCGCGCTGGGGCGACAGCTGGGACCTCTGCCAGCGCCTGATGGCGCAGGCCCATGTCGTGCTGACACCGGGCCGCGACTTCGGGCCGGCATCGGCTGCGCAACATCTGCGGCTGTCCTACGCCAGCGCGCTGCCGCAGCTGGAAACGGCCCTGGATCGCCTGGCCCGGGCCTTCGACGCCGGGCGCTGACCGGGTTGTAACCAGGCGCGTGGGCGATGCCCCGGGCCGGGGGTCGCCACCCGAAGGGCTACACGTCCACCTGAGGCAGCGCCGCAACGCGCCTGCGCGCGATTGAGTAACAGTCCATGTCTGGGACGCGCTGGATCCCCCATTTGCGCGTGCCTGCAAAATCCGCGGCCCTCTAAGCTGAAGGCCTGTGAGAAAAGTCGCTGATCAGTTCGAGCTGGCGCACGCCGAGCCCCCCCGCGAGCAGCCGCCGGCAGGCACGCTGCGCGCCTCCGTGGCCGCCGTCGCGGACCCGACGTCCCAAGTCGCACCCGGGCCTGCCGCCATGATGCAGCCGAGCACGGCGATGAGCCACGTGGGCCGCTACCGGCTGCGTGCCGTCATCGCCGAAGGCGGTCCAGGTGCCGTCTACGAAGCCTGGGACCCGCTGCTGTCGCGCGTCGTCGCGGTCAAGACCCTGCAGTTCGGGCTGGGGATGAGTTCACGCATCTCGCTGGATCGCCGCCTGCTGAACGACGCTCGCGTGGCCAGCCACCTGAACCACCGCTACATCGCCAGCGTCCACGATGCCGGACTGTCGGCGCACGGCGTCTACCTCACCATGGAACGGCTGCATGGTCGGGATCTGCGCCGTGCATTGGCCGAGGGATGGCAGCCCTCCGTGGCCGAATCGCTCAAGCTCATGCGCCGCGTAGCTGACGCCGTGGCTTATGCGCACGGCCGAAATGTCGTGCACGGCGACCTCAAGCCCAGCAGCATCTTCATCATGCGCAGCGGCAGGCCCAAGCTGCTGAACTTCGGCATCGCACGCGTGCTCGGCAATCCCGCCGTCCCCGAACTGGAAGGCCTGCACCTGGGCTGGCCGCATTACCAAGCGCCCGAGCAGATCGAGCGCCAGGGCGTCGATGCCCGCAGCGACGTCTATTCGATCGGCCTGGTGCTCTACGAGCTGCTGGCAGGCCGCCCGGCCTTCGCCCGCGACAACCTGCAGTCCCTGCGCCGTGCCATCGCCGCCGGCGCCTGGGTGCCGCTGGACCAGATCAAGCCCGACCTGCCCGCAGGCATCGTGCGCGCCGTACATGCAGCGATCGCCCGCGACCCTGCCCAGCGTCCCGCCAGCGCGCAGGAATTCGCCCAGGCCCTGCGCGATGGCGCTGACGGGGTGTCCGGCGGCAGCCGTGTGTCCGAAAGGCCGGTCGCTGCCGTGGCCCGCGCGGTTCGCCAGATGCCCTCGCCCTTCGCGGCGGCGGTCGCCTGGGTGTCGCGTCACCCGGCCTGGCGCTGGCCCTTGACGGCAGGCCTGCTGGGCTTGTCGGCATGGGCACTCACCGCAGGCGCCCGCGGCCCTGGTTTGCCTGAACCCCTGCCGCCACCGGCGCCGATGGTCCAACAGCCGGCTGCACCCGTTGCCGATGCAGCGCCGGCTCCGCGGCTGACGCCGGTCGACGGGCGCGGCGACGACGCGTCCACCGCTACACGCCCCGCCGACCGCTGAGCGCGCCGCTGCGCCGGCCTCGCCCTGGGCCACGCGGGGCCGAATCGGTGCCCTGCGCGGGCGGGGTCGTATCATCCATGGCCCCATGGCCGTTGTTTCCCCTGACGCCTCACCCGACTTCCGTCACCACGTTCGCGTGTACTGGGAAGATACCGATGCAGGCGGCGTCGTGTTCTACGCCAACTACCTGAAGTTCTTCGAGCGCGCGCGCACCGAATGGCTGCGCGCGCTGGGCGTCGGTCAGCAACAGCTGCGCGACGAAACCGGCGCCATCTTCGTGGTCGGCGAGACACGTGTACGCTACCTGCGTCCGGCGCGGCTGGACGACGCGCTGGAGATCACGGTCATCCTGCAGCAGCGCGGCAAGGCGTCGATGGATCTGCGGCAGCAGGCCTTGCGCGACGGGGAACTCCTGGCCGAAGGTGAAATCCGTATCGGATGCGTGGACGCCGCGAGCTTCCGACCACGGCGCATGCCCGCCACGCTTTTGGAGCGACTCCCCGAATGAACCAGGAACTGTCCATCCTCCATCTCGTCACCGAGGCCAGCCTGGTCGTCAAGCTGGTGATGATCGGCCTGCTGCTGACCTCGCTGGCCAGCTGGGCGGTCATCTTCGGCAAGGTGTTCGGCCTGCGCAAGGTGCGGGCCGGCAACGATGCCTTCGAGCGCGAATTCTGGTCCGGCCGCAGCCTGAGCGAACTGCACCAGGCCGCGCAGCAACAGGGGCTCTCGCCGATGCAGCGCATCTTCGCCAGCGGCATGCGCGAATTCCTGAAATTGCGCGAAAAGCGGCTGGACGCGGCCTTTCAGCTCGACGGCGCGCGGCGCGCCATGCGGGTGAGCCTGCAGCGCGAACTGGACGTGGTGGAGAGCCACCTGAGCTTCCTTGGCACGGTCGCCTCGGTCAGCCCCTACATCGGCCTGTTCGGCACGGTGTGGGGGATCATGCACGCCTTCGTCGGGCTGTCCAACCTGCAGCAGGTCACGCTGGCCAACGTGGCGCCGGGCATCGCCGAGGCGCTGGTGGCCACGACCATCGGCCTGTTTGCGGCCATACCGGCGGTCATCGCCTACAACCGCTTCGCGCGCGACATCGAGCGCATTGCCACGCAGCTCGAGACCTTCCTCGACGAGTTCACCAACATCCTGCAGCGAAATGCGGGTTCATCGACCCCGTCAGGCGGCGGCAGCGCGTCGGGCAACCCGGTGACGAGGCGCTGAATGGCCGGCGTCGGCGCGCGCGGGCGCAACGGTCGGCGGCGTGCGATCGCCGAGATCAACATGGTGCCGTTCATCGACGTCATGCTGGTTCTGCTCATCATCTTCATGGTTAGCGCCCCGCTGATCACCACCGGCATCGTGGATCTTCCCAGCGTCGGCAAGGCGCAGCAGCGGCCGCCGAGGGTGGTCGAGGTGGTCATCGGTGCCGACGAGCGCCTGCAGCTGCGCGTGGACCAGCAGGACGCCGGCGCCACCACGCTGCCCCAGTTGGCCGAGCGCGTGCGCCGGGCGCAGGGCGACCACGCCGATGCGCCCGTCGTGATCAGCGCCGACAAGGGCATCAAGTACGACCTGGTCGTGCGCGTGATGGACACGCTGCAGCGCAGCGGCGTCAAGCGCGTCGGGCTGGCCGTCAAGCAAAGCGGATGAGCGCCATCGACGGGCACACGCGCGACGCGCTGGCCCCCCGCCCGCCGGGTGGCACCTGGCGGGGCCTGGCGCTGTCGCTGCTGGCGCACGCGCTGCTCTTCGCCGCGCTTCTGTGGGGCGTGCGCTGGGCCACGCCGACCCCCGAAACCATGAGCGCGGAGTTGTGGGCCAGCGTGCCGCGAGCCGCCGCGCCGCCGCCTGCGCCGGTGGCGGCTCCTGTGCCTGCGCCTGCGCCCGCACCCACACCGGCGCCCGCGCCGCCGCCGCCGCCCCGTCCGGCGCCGCCACCGGAACCGGCGCCGAAGGCCGACATCGCCATCGAACAGGCGCGCCGCGAGGCGGCAGACAAGCAGCGCGCGGCGCAGCAGGCCAAGGCCGAGAAAGAGAAGCTCGAGAAGGTCAAGCGCGACAACGACAAGCGCGAGAAGGACGAGCGCGAACGCAAGGACAAGGAAGCCCGGGCGAAGGAAGCGCGTGACAAGGAGGCACGGGCCAAGGCCGAAGCCGAGGCCGACAAGAAGGCCGCCGCCCAGGCCGAACAGCGTCTGGCCAAGCAACGCGAAGAAAATCTCGCGCGCATGATGGGCCAACTGGGCAATGCGGGCCCCAGCGGCAGCCCCAATCCGCGGGCGAGTGCCGGCGCAGCCGGCGGGCCTTCCACCAGCTATGCCGGGCGCATCGTGGCCGCCATCAAGCCGAACATCGTGTTCGCGGACACGCCATCGGGCAACCCCGCGGCAGAAGTCGAAGTGCGTGCCGGCCCCAGCGGGTCGATCATCGGCCGCACGCTGGTCAAGAGCAGCGGCAATGCGGAATGGGACGATGCCGTCCTGCGTGCCATCGACCGCACGGGCACCCTGCCGCGCGATGTGGATGGTCGTGTGCCTCCGCGGCTCACCATCACCTTCCGGCCAAGAGACTGAGGCTGCGGCCAGGGCGCACCCGCCGCGGCCCCTGCACTACGCGATGGCGCCGCCGCTCGTGCCGAGGTCGCTGCCGCCGTCGTGAGTCACCAACGCGCGCAACGCGGCGCGCGTGCCGGCCAGTTGGTGTTCGATCTCCAGCACGGGCAGCCCGGGAAAGAGCGGCGACTGCGCGGGCAGGATGGGCACGTGCATAAAGCCGCCGCGCACCTGGCGCCGGCGCAGGCTGTGCAGCAAGCCGTAGAAGACATGGTTGCAGACGAAGGTGCCGGCTGTCTGCGAAATCCCCGCCGGCACACCTTGCGCGGCGGCCGCTGCGGCCATCGCCTTGATGGGTAGTCGCGTGAAGTGCGCCGCCGGGCCACCGCGAATGACAGGCTCGTCGATGGGCTGCGCGCCCGCGTTGTCGGCGATGCGTGCGTCATCGACATTGATGGCCACGCGCTCGAAGGACAGCTCACTTCGGCCCGCCGCCTGCCCCAGAGCCAGAACCCAGCGCGGCCGCCACAGCCGGACGGCCTGGTCCAGGGCGCTGCGTGACGCACCGAAGACGCAAGGAAGCTGCACCCCACGGACGACGACACCATCGAGGATTCCGCCGTCGAGCCGGCGCACGATTTCCCATGAGGCATTCAGGGTCTCGCCGCCAAAGGGCTCGAAACCACTCAATAACAGGCATGGCGCAGGCATGTCGTACATTCTGCCCCGGACGAACTGAGCGGCAATTCGGGCACGTTTCGGTGCCTGCATCGACGCTCGGAACTCGACAATTCGAGTGGGTCCATGCGGCCGTTGGGGCACGCACCCGAATCACCGTCGAACCATGTACACCGCGTCCCCTTGCAGGTCCATCCGTCAACGGCTCGCCGTCACGCTGCTGTTGGCAGGCGTCGCGTGCGAGGCTGCAGCCGTGGAAGTCGGTCCGCTGCGTCTGGTGCGCGAAAACGGCAAACCGCTGCGCGCCGAAATCTCCCTGGCCGACAAGACGCCGGTGACCGCCACCGACCTGCGCGTGCGCATTGCCGCGCGAGAAACCTTCGAGGTGGCCGGCCTGCGCTACCACCCCGGCCTGCAAAAGGTGCAGATCCAGCCCCGTCAGATTCAGCCCGGACGCGTGGTGCTGATGGTCGAGGGTCTGCCCGCCGACACACCGAAGCTGGACCTGTTGCTCACGGTCAGCGACCGCGCGTCGCTCACCATCGCCGAGTACCGGATCGATGCGGACTCCGGTCATACCGAATTCCCCGCGGCACGCGCCGGAAGCTCATTGGCCGCGCAGCAACGGGCCGGGAGTGCGGCCGCCGGTGAATCGAACAAGGCGGCCGATCCGCCGAAGACCGCGGAGGGCCCCAAGCCGGCCACTGTCGCGGCTGCAGCGTCTGCGACGCCGGCACCGCCTGCGGCTGCCAACGTCGCCCTGAAGGAGCCTGCGTCTGCGCCGGCCGCAGATCCACGTCCGCAGTTGGCGACTGCCGTCCAGGCCTGGGCAAAGGCCTGGAGCAGCAAGGACGTGAAGGCCTATGTCGGCAGTTATGCGCCGGGTTTTGTCAGCGCCGACCGCAGCCTGAGCTACGAAGACTGGGTCGAGCAGCGCCGCGAACGCATCGAGAAGCGCAAGCAGATCGACGTGCGCGTGGAGGGTCTGGAGTTCGAACCGAAGGGCAGCGACTGGATCGCGTCCTTCACGCAGCACTACCGAGGCGACGGACGTCGTGAGACGTCGCAAAAGCAATTGCTGTTGCGCCAATTGGATGGTCGATGGCTGATCATCGGCGAGCGCGAGGTGCGCTGACACACCCGGCGCAGTGCGCCGGTTCGGGAATTCAGACCCGCTGCGTCGCCCGCAGGCGGCGCAAGTCGCCCCAGAACATCACCGACAGAGAGAGCCCGTAGGTTCCCGCACCCACCACGATGCCCGCGATCAGACCCGAAAGCGTGGACGGCGGGCGCAGGGCCAGCAGCGCGACGGCCATGATGCTGGTCGCCAGCATCACCTTCACGGTCTCGACGGTGGGCCAGACAAAACCCAGTCGCGTACGGGCCCAGTGGACGCTCAATAGCAGCGTGATGGCGGATCCGAGCGCCTGACCGAGCACGGCGCCGTGGATGCCCAGCAGCAGCAGACCCGCCAGGGACGCCACCGCGCAGGCGACGATCTCCACCACGTCGACCTTTGCCACCATGCCGAAGCGGCGATCCAGCACCATCAACTGGTCGGTCACGTGCATGTGCAGGTTGCGCAGTGCGCCAGCAAACACGGACAGCCCGAGCAGATCGGCCGTGAGCTGGCGGTATTCGACAGCAACGGCAAGCGTGGCCAGGTGGCCGCCGAGAAGTTCGATCGCCACCGTGACCGGCACCAGCACGCCGATCATCATGGCCGCATTGGCACGCAACTGGTCCAAGGCCGCTCCGCGCCGACCCTCGTTGAGCAAGCGCGAGGCCAGCGGAAAAGCGGCCGTCGTCACCAGCATGCTGGCCACTGCCGCGCAGCGACGTCCCAGGGCCCAGCCGACGATCATCAGGCCCAGGGTGGCCGCACCCTCGCGCCACTGCACCAGGTAGCGGATGTAATTCTCGGCGACCCACCCCAGCACGCCCAGGCCGATCAGCGGCGCACCGAATTTCACGGCTGACTTCAGAAGTTGGCTGTCGGGTGACGTCAAGGCCCATCGCATGCCCATCATCGGCAGCGCGGCGGCCAGGCCAGCCGCCTGGGCGGCCGCATAGGCGGCCAGCAGGACCCAGGCCTCTCCAGGTAGAAGTTGCAACGCAGCCAGTCCGAAGGCGAGTCCACCCACCGGGCCGCTCATCTGGAGAATCGAGTACGCCAGAAACGCCGACTGCGCCCGTGCCCGCTCCGCGTAGTGCGAAGCAGCCGATCGCGACACGAAGTAGACAGCCATGGCCGCGGTGGACAGCAGCCAGTCGGTGCTCGAGGGCACGCTGGCCGCCGTCAGCGCCGCGATGAGCGCGCCGCCCAGCACGCTGGCCAGAACCACGGCGTTCTCGGTGCCCAGATAGCGCAGACGCCCGGCCTCGTCGTCGGCAGCCGGCAGGTAGCGCAAGGCGTAGACGGAGAACCAGTTCAGGCACAACAGATACGCGATCTCCTGGGTCACCGTCACGAGCGTGAAGATGCCCATTTGCGCGGGCGCGAGCCAATGGGTCCACAGGACCATCGACAGCAGCTGGGCCAGCGGCGAGAACAGCTGCGCCGGCAGATAGCGCAAAGTGTGTTGTATCAGCACGGGCTGCTCCGGCTGATGTCCAGGTGCCGCAGCAGCGACAGGTACTCGTCGCAGGCCTTCGACTGGGTACGCCGACGGGCGGACGCCGACGCACCCTCGGGCAACCAGCGGGCATTCAGCACGCGACTGATGGCCTTGCCCATCGCCGCGGCATCGCCGACTGGAACCAGTTCGCCGAACCGGCCCTCGTCCAGGATCTCGCGAGGGCCGACCGGGCAATCGGTGCTCACGACCGGTGTACCGACGGCCAGGGCTTCCACCAGCACGTTGCCATAGCCTTCAAAGGTCGACGACAACACGAACACCGAAGCCCGGCGCATCCACGACAGCGGCTGTGCGGTACGGCCCGGCAGGGCGGCGATGTTGTGCAGGCCGGCGGCGTCGATGAGATCCTGCAGCCGCTGCCGATCAGGCCCTTCGCCCACCATCAACAAGCGTGCGCAAGGATGCGCCCCACTGATGCGTTGAAACGCGCGGATCAGTGTCGGCAGATCCTTTTCCTCACTGAGCCGGCACATGCTCATCACCACCTGCAGCCCCTGGTCATTGAGCCAGGGATGCTCCGGCTCCATCTCGCAGATGCGCTCGAAGTCGTCCGGAAGCACCGGGTTGTGGATCGTGTGGATGCGCACGTCCTTGCCGACGAGCATCCTGAGGTCATCGCGCACGCCGGAAGACACCGAGACGATCGCATCGGCATGCCGATAGCCCAGCTTCAGCAGCGCTGGCAGCGCGCGGTAGCGCCAGTTGTTCTGCTGCCCGATCTGCTGGCTGAGTGGCGCGTGTTCCGTCAGAACGCTCAAGGCGCCGGTGCGGGACAGCTTGCAGGCGGCCACGGTCGCCAGATTGGTGTGCGGGAAGGCGCTGACCACCCAACGCGGCGAGCGCTTGCGGATGCGCTGCGCCAGCTTGCGAACGGCCTCCAGCGTGCCGGGAACCTGCAAGTCGATCAGCGTCACGCCACGCGGCAATGGCAGGTCGCGGACCGAACTGTCATGGACGACGACCTCCACGTCCAGACCACGTTCGGCCAGTCCTTCGGCCACACGCAACATCGAGATCTCGCCGCCCCCGGTGCGCAGATGCGGGATGTAGACGAACACCCGCTCCGCCGCGCGCGAGGGTCCGGCCAATCGGTGCGACGACAGGCCAAGACGTTCCTTGAGCTTGCGAATCCAGGTGACCGGGTTCATCCGTTCGATCTTCGCATCAACCAGCGTTCGCGCGCCCCAGGCAGAAATCGTGTGCATGCCGTGCGGCAAATGCGCCTGGACGTCGGCCTCCAGACGTCTGACGACAGTCTCCTCGAAGCGCGTAGGGCTGAGATGGTCGATACGCTGCACGACGACGGCCGACCCGTAGGTCTGCAGACAATCCTGAGCCGGCCGGTACAACCGGCCCTGGTGCAGGAAGGGTCGACCCGCCATGCGCGAGCCACGGATGTCGACCTTCACGGGATTGTTCGCGTGTGGATGCCAGGGACCTTCCAGTTCGTCCGCGTACATCAGGCACAGGTTGTCCATTTCGCCCAGCGAGGCGTCCGTGTAGGCCAGCCAATATCGGGCCTCGAACTTGAACAGCACCGGGTCTGCCGCCGCAATGTCCTGGAGCAAGTCGACGATCGGCGTCCAGCGGCCGTTGTCGTCCACCTCATGGAGTGTGATTGCGCGCAAAGCAATCGTCTCGGCCAGACCGTAGCGCCGGCCGTCGATCTCGAACACCGCGGGAAACGAGGCATGTTCACCGTCACCGACATCCAGGCGTTCGCGAAATCGGATGCTGCCGTCGGCGTTCAAGGTGAGGGTTTCGAGGTGCCCCAGCCCCGTGCGTTCGTCGAAGTACTCGCAGCTCAATCGACGGGGGTCCCCGGGGATGCCAAACGGATCAGCCCAGTAGCCCCTGGATCCGGGCTTGGTGATCCAGTGCACTTGCAGCCGATGTTGGGTGAGCACGGACTCGATCGGCGCATCGATGTAGCCGATGCACCAGTGCTCGGTAAAGAGCCGGGCGCGCTGGCAGTGCCACCAGTTGCGCCACACCGCGCCAAGACGCGTGACGGTCGACATACGTGCAACGGCGCCAGGCGCGCGGCCGATCATGGCGTCGAAGCTCGCCGACACCGCGTGAACGGGATTGCCGAGGGCCCGATCCACAGCACCTTGCCGCACCAGCCTGACCGCGGCGTCCGCAAGTGCCTGAAGCGCGGCGTCACGTCCCCGTGGCGCATCGATGTGCGCCCTGCGACGCAGACCCCAGGGGGCGGTCGGCCCTTCACGCTCGAGCAGCAGGAGTTCCCAGCCGGTTCCGGCATCGGCGCGATGGACCGTGCGGGCCATTTCGAGAACCGGCGTGCCGTCGGGATCGACGATGGCCCACTCGCAAGGCGCCGCCCCATCACGACCGGCCCTCTCGCCGATGTCGCCGGGCCACAGGTCGATATCCAGGCCAGACGGCGCGCCAGCGGCCTGTCCGGTGGCACGGGCCGAGGGCTCACCTGGGGCACTCTGAACGCTCAGGTCGTCGCTGGCGGCGAGCGCCTTGAGCCAGTTCCGGGCCCATGCCGACAAGTCACCGCTCGGTCGTTGAACGCGCAGGCGCAACGGCGCCACTCTTGAATTCATTCGGTCTTTCGCCCGGATCAGAGCATCCGATAGACACGCGCGGGCAAATGGAAGCGACGGCGATTCATCACGGCGCCCAGGACACGTGCACGCACTGACCGCAGATTCATGACCAGGTTCTCGGCCACCGGGGCGCGGGTTCTCTCTGCCTCCACGACCACGGCCACGCCGTCACAGTAAGGCGCGACCGCCAGGCCGACGCGCGATACCGAAGGCGCCGGCAGGTCGATCACGACCTCGTCGTATCGATCGCGCAGCGCAAACCACAGGTCCGTCCGTGGAAGCAGCTCCCAAACCGAGGCCGCGCCATCGGAATCCCACGCGGATCCACCGGGTGACTCCGGATCAAGCACGTTCAGCGGCTCATCGGACCGGGGATTCGCTGCCAGTGCCTGCAGCACGCCGACCAGCGAGTTCGCATCGGACTCCGGGTCCGCTGCCGCGTCCAGCAGCAGCACACGCCGCCGCAGCTGGGTGGCAGCCGCACCCGCATAGGCTTGGGCCACAGATGATGTGCCTTCGCGCGCGCCGCTGGCGATGAATCCGATGAGGCGCCCGCGGCCCGGCGGGAACTGGGCATCCACACGGGTTAGCAGGTCCTGGATGGCGCGTGGGTCCAGCAAAGTGGGCTCTGCGTTCATGGCTTGGGTCTCGAATGGGGGTGGAGGGAGATATCAGCGCTGCGGCGCCCGCAGGCGTCCGACGAGCGCACGCGCGGCCTCTCCCGCGCTCTTGGCAAGGAAGAGCGAATTCGTATACGCATACCGGCGCCAGAGCCGACCGGGCTGGCTCGACAGCCGGTGCAGCCATTCGAATCCATGGTCGCGCATCCACTGCGGCGCGCGCGAGACCACGCCGGCGTGAAATTCGAAGGCGGCACCCACACCCAGCATGACGGCCGGAATGCGACCACGATGTGCGGCCATCCAAAACTCCTGCTTGGGGCAACCAAGGCCCACGAAGAGCAGGCGCACGCCGGACCGTACCACCGCATCACAGACGGCCTGATCTTCCTCGGCTGTCAAATCGCGAAACGGCGGGGAGTGCACGTAGGCCAGGTCGATACCGGGAAAGGCCTCCCGCAAGCGCAGGCAGAGTTGTTCCAGCGTGGCTGTGGATGAGCCGTACAGGCCGATCGGAACGCCGCGCGTCTGGGCCACTTCGCACAGGCGCCACATCGTGGTCGGCCCATCGACGCGGTCCTGATCCGCGTGACCCTTGGCACGCAGAGTCCAGGCCACCGGCGCGCCGTCCGGCGCCAGCAGATCAGCACCTTCGAGCACCCAGCGATGTCGCTGATCCAGCGTGGCCTGCACGACCGAATGCACGTTGACGAAACAAGCCACCCGCGACTCCGCAGCCTTGGCCCACCCCAGCAAGCGCTCGATCACGACGGCGCGCGACAGGGCGTTCACCGGGATGCCGACCACCCGCGTGCGCGGCTCGGCTCGCCCTTCCGCACTGGCCTGGCGGGTTTGCCTAAGCGCCCTGACCTTGGCCGGCAGGCTGCCGATCTCGCGGTAGTTCTCGAACACGGGCGTGAGCACGTGTTGCGGCTGGTAGCCAGCGATCGCCGCCTGCGCAGCCGATCCTCCCCAGGCGCGGCGGTGGTCCAGCGCCTGGCCCAATGCCTGCGAAAAGCTGTCTGCATCGCGAACAGCCAGGAGACGGCCGTTGACGCCGTCCTGCAGGACGCGACGCACCTCGCCCACATCTGTCGACACCACCGGCAGGCCGCTGCCCAGCGCCTCGAGCAGCGCCATGGGCATGCCCTCGTACGCTGACGACAAGGCATAGAGATCGGCGCACTGCAGGATCCGCGCAATTCGGGACGGTGCCTGCAATCCGAGGAAGTGAACCCGTGCGCCGACACCGGCATCTGCCACCAGACGCTGCAAGGCGGCACGCAGCACGCCATCGCCGACGATCAGCCAGTGCGCATCACGGCCCGCGTTCACCAGTCGGGCGAAAGACTCCGCCATCAGCACTGGGTCCTTCTGCGTGTCCAGGCGTCCGACAGTGACGATCCACTCGCCCGTCAGCGGGACCGCGTGCTCCCGTGCCAGCTGTTCGCGCAGCGCCAGACGCTCGTCATGCGCCACCGGATGGAAGTTCTCCACGTCGACCCAGGTCGGAACGAACCGGATGCGCTCGGCAAGCTTGGGGTACCGCAAGCGCAGGGTCTTGGTGCCGGAGTCGCGGACGCACCAGGCACTGGTCGCTTCCTGCATCGCCGAGCGCTCGATCCGGTCGTATACGCTGGGCATGTGGCGCCACAGGTTGTCGCTGGCGGACAGCCTGACGAAGTCCGGATCCTGGTGGAAAAAGTGATTCTTCGGCCGCTGGTCCTGCGACCACATCAGCGCGGGTTCGACGCGATGGAAATCGAAGACATCGAAGTCGGTCGCCAAAGCCAGCCGGTCCCGATTCAGACCTGCCATGTACTTGACGGAGAGCGGCACACGGCCTCTCGCGCCGGCATCCGCCACCGCGCACACCGGATGCATGTCGAAATCACGGGCGCCGATACGACAGCGGGTCCAGCGCCCCAGCGGGCGGCTCTGGACGTCCGTGGTCATGCCGACCAGGGAAAACGACAGATCTCCAGGCGCCCACTTGATGATCCCGCGAAGGAACGTGTCGATGCCCCCGGGCACGACCCCCAACGGGTCGGCCGGATAGAAAATTCGGATGCGGATGTCGCTCATGGGGCCTTGGCGCGCGCGTCCCAGGCCCACGGAGCGGACGTACGTGCGGCAATGCCGGTCAGGCGTTCAGAACCCGGCACGTGAAAGGACGCAGACATGCTGTTTCTTCGGCCCGCAGCAGCTCCGCCTTGAATGCGGCGCAGACGGTCAAGCCGACGCTGCGCGCCAGACGCCACTGCATAGGTCACCATCAGGCCCTGGGTGACCGTCTTCGATGCGAACGAGTTGCTCGTGGAAGCGACGGCCACATACACCAGCACACCAGCAACGGCCCACGGTGCTCCGGTCTTGGCCAACCACACCAGCAGACAACCGAATCCGATCAGCCACAGGCCGAAGACGACCAAGCCGAACTGCATGGACAGGTAGATCCACCCGTTCTCGATGGCTTCGTACTTGGGATCCAGTCCCAGGCGCAACGCCACCAGGTCGATGTCGCGTGACGAAATGCCCAGCCACAGCTGCTCACTCGTCAGGTAGTCGTAGGCCGACCAAACCTTCAGGCGCACGCTCGCGCTGCTGTCAACGTACAGGTTGGCGAAGATGCGCTCGCCGATTCCGGTGGCGATCACCACGCCGACGAGTGCGGCGACGGCAATCAAAGAGAACACCGTGCCTCCCGTGAGCTGAAGGTACGAATAGCGACCCCGCGCGAGTCGGACCATCAGCGTCGCAATCAATCCGACGCCATAGATCACGATGGCCGACGCCAGCGCAGCACGTCCGCCAAAGGCCAGCAGCGCCAGCAGCGCCAACGCCACAGCGGCCCAACGCCAGGTCGCGCGCATGGGCAGCAGGAGCGCCGCAGGCAGCAGGGCGGCAGTCAACTTGGCGTTGGCCAGCGGGTGACCGAAAAGCGCGCTGGCACGAAAGTGCTCCTCCAGCGCGAAGCCACTGTCCTGCCCAGGCATGTGCAGCGGGATGAGTCGAGCCTGCACAGCCGACTCCGCCAGCGCGAGCACGGCGTTGACCGAGAGAATGGCAACCAGCAGCCGCAGGAGCCAAGCCCTTCTGCGGTCGTCGAAGTGCATCAGCGTGAACGCCGCGATGGCGGGCAGCCAGTGCGTATCGATCATGAAGGCCGCGCCCGATGAACCGTGCCGGTACAACACCCAGCACAGGCACAGGACCATCACGCCCAGATGCGTGGCAATGAGCGGCTCACGCCCGGCGGCTTCGAAGGCCGATCGCAGCGCGTGCCCTCGGCTGGCCAGGACACAGGTCAGCGCCGCCGCCATCAGGTAGGTACCCGGATGGATCTTGAACGGGAACGGGCCCAGAAGCGGCGCCTCGTACGGGTAGCCCAGCGTGATGAGGGCATGCGCCGACAGGCACAGGTGGATGCACAGCCCTGCAACAAACAGTCGCCAGGCCGCCTGCTCCAGGCGCGGGTTGCAAACAGGCTTCATGACTCAGCGGGCAGCCTGTGCGACAGACGAGAGGCCGAGTGCATCGAGCGCTTCACGCTCCATCCGCCGCGAGCCCTGGCGCAAGGGCTGACCCGACTCCACCGTGATCCCGAAGATGTCCGTGTAGTCCCAGATCGTCCAGCCGATGCGTTCGGATTCGAGGGCGCGCCGCACGTCCGAAATCCAGCGGTATCGCGACGCGGGATCGGCGGCGGCTCGCAGCACGCCAAATTCGTTGCACAGCAGGCGCACCCCGTGGCGACGAGCCCAATCGCCGGCCAGACGCAGGTCCTTGGCGATGCGACCGGGGCCCCAGTCCTGGGCGAGATAGTCCGCCATCTCCTGACCCGCGCGCGGATGGGGACGGCTCAGCCGGGCCGTACGCCCGATCTGCTCTCTTGACGGATAACGGACGTCTTGATGTAACCCGGCCGTCGAGTACCGGGTGTCCATCCAGTGCGCACCCTGGTGGGTAAAGAGGTACGGCGCGTAGTAGTGGAAAACGTAGGCCGCCAGCGGATCGGGCAGCGGCACCAGGCGCGCCAGGCCCTCCGGGCTGCTGCCCTGATGGCCGGTCAGCAGGACCAGATGACCCGGCGCCTCGTCGCGTATCGCCGCCCACAGCCGCTGCTGAAAGGCGGGCCAGCGCATGGCGGACAACCCATAGAACTGCGGTTCGTTAAAGAGCTCGAAGGCCACGCGCGTCGTGGGCAGGTCGCGCAGCAGGCGGGCCAGCTGGCGCCACAAGCCCACCACCGCCGCATGCCCGTCAGCCGAGGACTCGATGCGCGCCTTGTCAGCCGGCTCCAGATGCAGGTCGAGCACCACGTCCAGATCCGCCGCAACAGCGGCCTCGAGAGCGCGACGCAATTCGCCAGCCACCGGCAAGCGCGCATCCGCGCGCACCGGCCATCCACAGATCACCGGGTCCAACGGCACGCGCACATGGTCGAAGCCACACGCGCGCAGGCTCTTCATTTCCGCCTCGGAAACGGACTGCCCGCGCTCGTACTCGAACCAATGCGTGAGATTCAGGCCTCGCGCCAGCACCGGCAACTTGCGCGACGCGTCCGTCGGCGGCGTTGCCGCGCTCGCCAGGCCCTTGCCACCGGCCGCGGCCAACGTCAGCGCCCGGCGCAACCAGTCGCGGCGACTCGTCACGATTCGCTCTCCGGAATCGCGGCCAGCAGCGGAATGCCCAGTTCGCGCTCGACCTGTTCGGGCGTGAGGAAGGTGTCGCGCCACAAGGCACTGAGGAAGGCCACCAGTGCGGCGCCGCACAGACTGAGCACGGTGCCGATGACCAGGATCAAGGGCGTGATCGACGTACCGTTCAGCGGCACCAAGGGCGGCTGCACAATGCTGACGTTGGAGCGGCGCTTGCGATCCAGGTCCTCCATAGACATCTCGTCGCGCAGACGCTTGGCTGCGGCCTCGTAGTTGGCCTCGGCCAGTCGGCGCTCGCGCTCCAGCGCCATCAGCTCACGCTCGCTGGTCGCCAGCTCGTCCAGCCTCGCATTGACCTCCGCGCGCTGTTGGGCCAGCGCCGCCACACCCGCACTGGCCTGCTGCTGCTCGGCCATCGTCCGCAACAATTCGGCCTCGCCCACATCGCGTGCCGGGTTGCGACCGGTCTTTTGCGTACGAACCGGCTGGCGTTCGAGCTCTCGCAGAAAATCCTCGGTGCGCGCAATATCGGCGCGCACGTCCTGCACCGAGGCGTGGGACTCGGAATACTTCGCGCCGAGGTCACGCTCCTTCAGACGCAGGTCCAGCAAGGTCTTTCGCGCGCTCTCCGCCGCATCGCTGCGCTGCGTCTCGCTGGACAACAGCACATCGCCCGATACGGCCAATAGCCCACTGCGCAATGCCTGCGCGCGGCCCTGCGTCTGGCTCAAGTTCAGACGTGTCTCGGCCTGCTTGACCTCGATGGCATTGCGCTGCGCCAGCAGCAGGCTCTGCTCTTCGGCAAAGGCACGGATGTGGCGCTCCTGCTTGAGCGTCGCCATTCGCTCCTCGGCCGCATTGAGCTGGATGGTCCGCTTGACGAAGTCGGCTTCGGCCGTGCCGTAGGACGCGCTCGCAAAGATCACCGATCGTTTGGCCAGGTAGGCATCGATCAATTCGGACAGCACCTGCGCAGCGACCTGCGGGTTGGGGTGCGTGAACGACACCTGCATCAGGTTGGAGCCCTTGAGCAGGTCGGCCTGCAAGGCTCGCTCCAGGGCCATCACGGCCGCCTCGCGCTTTGGCGCAGCGTCTTCGCCACCGGCAAGCTGCGGATAGACCTTCGCAATGCCCAGCTTCTCGAGCACCTTCTCCTTCAGGTCCCGGCTGCTGAGGATCTTGGCCTCGGCCATCAGTGTCTGCTCGCGGTCGTAGGCCACAGGTGCACCGGCACCGTCGCCGACTTCGGGCGTATAGATGTACTCGCGGCCCAGTCGCAGCAGCAGCGCTGCGTCCGACGTGTATTTCTTAGACGGCAGCAGCGATGCCACCACCGTCAAGGCCATGCCGATACCAAAGGCCGCAGCGATGCGGTTACGGTCGCGGAAAGCCTGTGTGAGGATGTCGCGCAGCGTCGCGCCTTCGTTCGTGGACTCGGCGAGCACGGGCGCCTCGCGCCACTCGATGCTGGGTTTCATCGGCTCACCCCGTTTCGGTCGATCGTGTAGTTGAAGCCCAAGCTGATCGGCAGCACGCGGCGAACATAGAGGTCGACCCAGCGGCCGATGTCGGCAATGCCGCTGCGCGGCACGATCACGACGTCGAAAGCCTGCAGCGGCAGATCACCACTGAGGTCGCTGCCACTCATGACGGCGTCCAGATCCAGTTTCATGACCTGTCGCTGACCTTGGGCGCCACGTCGCATCAGCAGGACGTTCTGTGGCAAGGCCGTGTCTTTCATACCCTCGGCAACCATCACCGCCTGCAGCACCGTCAGCGGACCAGCCAGCGGCTGCATGCCCGGTTTGGCGACCTCACCGCCGACAAAGACGCGCTGCGTCAATGCCGCCTGCACGTTGATGGCCAGCTGCGTGCGCTTCACCTGGGGCGCCAGCAGACGCTCGACCGTGGCGGTCAGTTCCGCGATCGTCATTCCCTCGACACCGAGCTCGCCGATCAGCGGCAGCGAGATGCGGCCGTCGCTGCGGACGATCGCCTGCATGTTCAATTCAGGCGTGTAGAAGAAGCGCAGCTGGAGTTCGTCCCCGCGCGTGATGCGGTAGTCAGGACTCGCCGGCGCAATCGGGGCGCGCGTGTCGGCGGGTGCGCGTGCGCTGATGTCGGAAGGCGGCGTCTCGGGCGCAGCCTGCGCGCGCGTGCCGGACCACGCCAGTCCCGCGGCGACCAGGCCCGTGAGCGCGATGCGCCGTATCGGCAGCAGTGCGGTTTGCGCCCGAGCAGCGCGCTGCTCTGCCACGCGGTCGTGCGCCGAACGCCGGCGCATGTCGCGGCTCGACTCGTAGGGTGTGAACATGGATGTCCGATGCAGATGAGTGCCGGAGGAATGACCCCGGTCTCATCGGCCGCATCGGGTGCGCGCTGAACCGCGAGCCCGTCCGTTCGAGAAGTAGTTGGCGCCAGGTGCACAGCCAGCCGTGCGACCGAACGCGAAATAAGCCGGCTGCCCGGACCTCAGTTCATGTCATCGGTCACGTATCGGACGGCCCGCAGCCGCCGCCGCCTGGCGTGCGGATGACGAAGCAGTCGCCGGGCTGCATGGCGACGCTCGCCAGGTGGCCCAGCGTCTCGACACGGCCATCCTGGCGTTCGACCCGGTTCTCGCCACACGCACCCGCCTGCCCACCGGCCAGGCCGAAGGCCGGCTCGCGGCGCCCGTTGCTGAGCATCGATGCGGTCATCGCCTCCAAGAAGCGGATCCGTCGCTCGCCGCCATCGCCGCCCGGCCAACGCCCGCGTCCGCCCGAGCCGGTGCGGACGGCATAACTTTCCACACGCACGGGAAAGCGGAACTCCAGCACCTCGGGGTCGGTCAGCCGCGAATTGGTCATGTGGGCCTGCACGACCGAGGTGCCGGCGAAGCCGCCCAGTACCTGCCCTGCCCCGTCGAATCGCCAGCCAGCACCCGTGCCGCCAGAGATGGTTTCGTAGTACTGGCGCGAGGCATCACCAAAGGTGAAGTTGTTCATCGTGCACTGGCTGGCCGCCATCAGCCCCAGGGCGCCGTACAGCGCGTTGGTCACGCACATGGACGTCTCGACATTGCCTGCCACCACCGCCGCGGGCGAGCGTGGATGCAGCATGCAGCCTTCGGGCACGACGATGTGCAGCGGCTTCAGGCAGCCGGCGTTCAGCGGAATGTCGTCGTCGACCAGCGTGCGAAAGACGTAGAGCACGCAGGCCATGGTCACGGCCCTGGGCGCGTTGAAGTTGTTCGGCAACTGTGCGCTGGTTCCGCTGAAGTCGATCGTGGCCTCACGCGCACGCGTGTTCACGGTCACCCGCACGGCGATGCAGGCGCCGTTGTCCAGCCGCAGTTCGAATGCACCGTCGCGCAGCGCCGTGATCACGCGCCGCACCGATTCCTCGGCGTTGTCCTGCACGTGCTGCATGTAGGCCACGACGGTTTCGCGCCCGTACTGGCCCACCATCTCGCGGATGTCCTGTGCGCCCTTTTCGTTGGCCGCGATCTGCGCGCGCAGGTCGGCCAGCGTCTGCTGCGGATTGC
This sequence comes from Pseudomonadota bacterium, assembly GCA_963205115.1. Lineage (GTDB taxonomy): Bacteria > Pseudomonadota > Gammaproteobacteria > Burkholderiales > Burkholderiaceae_C > Rubrivivax. The sequence goes on from CAUJHV010000064.1 coordinate 92,382, forward strand.
GCGCGGGAAAGGGGCCGCTGCCCAAACGCGCGAGCAGATCGGATTCCTGCAGGACACCGTCGCGCAGCAGCAGGAAGTTGTCCAGCAACACGCCCTCTTCGTCGATGTGCGTGCTGAAGGGCGGCATGCTGCCGGGTGTGCTGCCGCCGATGTCGGCATGGTGTCCGCGGCTGCCCACGAAGAAGTCGGGCTTGCGCGCATCCGCGCACAGGTACACCGGCGTGACGACCGTGACGTCAGGCAGGTGTGTGCCGCCGTGATAGGGGTCGTTGAGCACGTAGACATCCCCCGGCCGCATTTCGGGATTCCTGTCGATCACCGTGCGGATGCTCTCGCTCATCGAACCCAGGTGCACGGGCATGTGGGGCGCATTCGCGATGAGCTGGCCAGCAGCATCGAACAGCGCGCAGGAGAAGTCCAGCCGCTCCTTGATATTCACCGAGTGCGCCGTGTTCTGCAGCCGCTGCCCCATCTGCTCGGCGATCGCCATGAACAGGTTGTTGAAGACCTCCAGCAGCACGGGATCGACGGCCGTGCCCGCGGCCGTTCGCTGCTCGCGCGCTTGCACGCGCTCGAGCCGCAACGCGCCAGCGGACGTGCAGCGCGCCTGCCAGCCCGGATCAACGACGGTGGTGGACAGCCGCTCGGCGATCACGGCCGGACCGTCGATGCGCGCGCCGGGCAGCAGATCCTCGCGGCGGTACAGGCCCACGTCACGCCAGGTGGCCGCGTGCAGACGCACCTGAACGTGAGCGGCAGGCTCATGTTCAGCGGACGGGCCCGATGCCACCGCCACCGGCAGTTCGGACGCGCCCACCGCCTCGACCGACGCCGCCTCGATGACCACGGGCCGCCCGGGCATCAGGAAGGCGAAGCGTTCGCGGTAGCCGGCCTCGAACGCCTCGATCAGCGTTTCGCGCGTGCCCATCGGCACCGCCAGCGCCGTATCGGTGCCCTGGTAGCGCAGGTGCAGGCGCCGATGGAGCGTCTGCATGCCGGCGGGCACGCCCTGTCCGGCCAGGTCGGCCACGGCCGACGCCTCCAGCGCGTGCAGTTGCGTCTGCGCGGCCTGGAGCCCGGGCGCGTCCAGCGGCAGCTCGACGGAGGCCTCGCGCATCGCCGTCTGGTCGGCCAGGCCCATGCCGTAGGCGCTGAGCACACCGGCCATCGGGTGGATGAAGACCTGCGACATGCCCAGCGCGTCGGCCACCGCGCAGGCGTGCTGGCCACCCGCACCGCCGAAGCATTGCAGCGTGTAGCCGGTGACGTCGTGGCCGCGGGCCACAGAGATGCGCTTGATCGCGTGCGCCATGTTCTGCACGGCGAGCTGCACGAAGCCTTCGGCCAGTGATTCCGCGCTGAGCGCGCGCCCGGTCGACGCCCGAACGCGCTCCGCGAGGGCGTCGAATGGCCGCCGCACGACGTGCGGGTCCAGCGGCTCGCGCCCCGAAGGCCCGAAGACCTGCGGAAACCACGCCGGCTGAATGCGCCCGAGCAGCACGTTGGCATCGGTCAGCGTCAGCGGCCCGCCACGTCGGTAGCTCGCGGGTCCGGGCACTGCGCCGGCACTGTCGGGACCGACACGCAAGCGCGCGCCGTCGAAATGCAGGACCGAACCGCCGCCTGCGGCCACCGTGTGGATGCCCATCATCGGTGCGCGCACGCGCACACCCGCGACCTGCGTTTCGAAAGCACGCTCGAATTCGCCGGCGAAGTGGCTGACATCGGTGCTGGTGCCCCCCATGTCGAATCCGATGACGCGCCGGTGGCCGGCGGCCCAGGCTGTGCGGGCCATGCCCACGATGCCGCCGGCCGGTCCCGAGAGGATCGCGTCCTTGCCCTGGAAACGATGCGCCAGCGCCAGCCCGCCGTGGCTCTGCATGAAGTACAGCGGGACGCCCGGCATTTGTGCCGCGATCTGGTCGACATAGCGCCGCAGGATCGGGCTGAGGTAGGCATCGACCACGGTGGTATCGCCGCGCGAGACAAATTTCATCAGCGGGCTGACCGCGTGCGACGCGCTGACCTGCGTGAAGCCGATCTCGCGCGCCAGCGCGGCCGCGGCCTGTTCGTGCGCGGGGTAGCGGTAGGCGTGCATGAAGACGATGGCGCAGCTGCGCAGGCCGTCCGCCCAGGCCTGCGCCAGACTCGCGCGCAGTTCGACGGCATCGAGCGGCCGCACGGTCTGGCCATCCGCACCGATGCGCTCGTCGGCCTCGACCACGCGTTCGTGCAGCAGCTCGGGCAGCACGATGTGCCGGTCGAACAGCCGCGGGCGAGACTGGTAGGCGATGCGCAAGGCGTCACGAAAGCCACGCGTGGAGACCAGCAGGGTGCGCGCGCCCTAGCGCTCCAGCAGCGCGTTGGTGGCCACTGTGGTGCCCATCTTCACGCAGGCCACGCGCCCGGGCGTCACCGCCTCTTCCGGCGCCAGGGCCAGCATGCGGCGAATGCCCTCGACGGCCGCGTCCGCATAGCGGCCGGGGTCCTCGCTGAGCAGCTTCAGCGTCTCGAAGCCGCCGTCGGGACGGCGGCCGACGATGTCGGTGAAGGTGCCACCGCGGTCGACCCAGAATTCCCAGCGTCCCGCAGAGGGCGTCATCGCGTCCTCGCCGGCGGCGACTCGGCCGCGATGGTGTCGCTGCACGGGATCATGGCCACTGCGCCCAGCGCGCGTGCACCAGGGTGGTCAGGTCGTGCACCGGTCGACCCGTGGCGCGTGCGACGGCCGGTGCATACGGTGGAAGATTGGTGCATTCCAGCAGCACCGTGCGGATCTGCGGATGGCAGCGCACCAGCGCGAGCGCCGCGGCCACCGTATCGGCTTCGGCCTGTGCCGGATCCAGCGTGTCGCGGTTGTCCAGCAGCGCGGTCTGCAGATGGCAGCCCGGCGCCAGGCCTTGCACGGGCGTGTCGGCCGGGGCACCTGCGGCCTGCCATTCGCGTGCGCCCAGGCTGGACGCGTCCACCGTGATGACGCCCGGTCGTTCGAGTTCAGGCAGCGCCAGCAGGGCCGACGTACAGACCGGCACCGAGACCGCCGCCTGGAGCGCCTGCTGCCAGCGCACGAGAAAGCCGCAGCTGGTGGTGATGGCGCGCACGCCCGCGGCTTCCAGGCGCTGGGCAGCGTCGACAAAAGGCTGCAGATCGTCAGGGCGCGGCCACTGCACGATGCGGCGCGGTTCGGCGCCACGCACCACCTCGATGCGCACCGGCATGCGCCAGCTGGACGCCAGGCCCGCATCGCCGCGCAGCCGCGGAAAGCGTGTATCCAGCATCAGCAGGCCCAGTGTGCCGGCAGGCACCGCCGCCGCGGTCACGGCGCGCTCGCGGCGGCGGCCGCGCGATGGGGCATGCGTGTCATCAGGAGGGGCTGGGCATCGGGGCTGGCAGCACCAACGGTCACCGCCGCGCGAGGCACAGCGGGCGACATGGGAGCTTGCGAAACCCGGACCCTACGCCATGGCATCTCACCCCGCCCTCAGGCAAACCACCGTTGGCACCCGGGCCGGCACGCGTCATGCTTGGTCCTCTTTGGCCACCGCGTGCATCGAGCCTTGCCGCGCCGGTCTACCACGACTGTCAGGAGTGACGATGAAAGTGCTGCCTTCCTACCTTGCCGCCGCCGCACTGCTGGTCGGCGCCGCCGCCCAGGCCCAGACCAAGTGGGACCTGCCGGCGGCCTACCCCGCGACGAACTTCCACACCGTGAACCTGCAGGCCTTTGCCGATGATGTCGACAAGGCCTCGGGCGGCAAGCTCAAGATCACGGTACACGCCAACGCCTCGCTGTTCAAGGCACCGGAAATCAAACGCGCCGTCCAGGGCGGCCAGGCCCAGATCGGTGAAGTGCTGCTCGTCAACTTCCAGAACGAGTGGCAGCTCTTCGGTGCGGACGGCATCCCGTTCCTGGCCGACAGCTACGACGAATCGGCCAAGCTGTGGAAGGCGCAGAAGCCGTTCCTCGAGAAGAAGCTCGCCGAGCAGGGCATGATGGTGCTGTACGCCGTGCCGTGGCCGCCGCAGGGCATCTATTCGAAGAAACCGCTGAGCAGCGCCGCCGACCTCAAGGGCGTCAAGTGGCGCGCCTACAGCCCCGCCACCAGCCGCATCGCCGAGTTGGTCGGCGCTCAGCCTGTCACCGTGCAGGCCGCCGAAGTCAGCCAGGCCTTCGCCACGGGCGTCACCGAAAGCATGATGAGCAGCGGCTCGACGGGCTGGGACGCCAAGCTTCACGAACACGTCAAGTACTGGTATGACACCCAGGCCTGGCTGCCGAAGAATGCCGTGCTGGTCAACAAGGCCGCGTTCGACAAGCTCGACAAGCCCACGCAAGATGCCGTGATGAAAGCCGCTGCCGACGCGGAAATCCGCGGTCTGGCAGCCAGCAAGAAGGCCAACGTCGACAGCCTGGACAAGCTCAAGGGTGGCGGCATGCAGATCGTCGCACCGCCCGCACAGCTCAGCGCCGACATGAAGAAGGTCGGCGACACCCTGCTCAAGGAGTGGCTCGAGAAGGCCGGCCCTGACGGCAAGGCCCTGGTCGACGCCTACCGCAAGTAAGCACGGGCTCGCACGGTGCGCCGCTTCCTGGACTTCCTCTACGACGGCGCCGCATGGCTGGCGGCACTGGCGATGGTCGGGCTGCTGGCGATGGTCCTGCTGTCCATCGTCAGCCGCCAGCTGCACTTTCACGTGCCGGGCACGGATGCCTATGCCGGGTACCTGATGGCCGGCAGCGGTTTCCTTGCACTGGCGCATACGCTCAAGCGCGGCGAGCACATCCGCGTGACGCTGCTGTTGTCCGCGCTGCACGGGCGCACGCGGCGCGCCTTCGAGCTGTGGTCGCTGGCGGCCGCGGTGGCCTTGTCCGGCCTGTTCGCGGCCTACAGCGTGCGCCTGGCCTGGAACAGCCACGTCTTCAATGACATTTCCACCAGCAACGACGCGACATCGCTGTGGATACCGCAGCTGGGCATGGCGCTGGGGACCATCATCCTGGTGATCGCCTTCATCGACGAACTGGTCCTCGAGTGGCGCGGCCTGCGCGTGCAGGCCAACCCGGAAGAGGCGACCCACAATGAGTGACCTGGGTATCACGTTCCTGCTGATAGCCAGCCTGTTCCTGATCCTGGGAAGCGGCGTGTGGATCGGCCTGACGCTGTCCGGCGTGGCCTGGATCGGCATGCAGCTCTTCAGCAGCCGGCCCGCGGGCGACGCGATGGCCGTCACCATCTGGGGCAGCGCCAGCAGTTGGACGCTCACCGCCCTGCCGCTGTTCGTGTGGATGGGCGAAATCCTGTTCCGCACGCGCCTGAGCCACGACATGTTCCGCGGCCTGGCGCCATGGATGCAATCACTGCCCGGGCGCCTGCTGCACGTCAACGTGGCCGGCTGCGCCATCTTCGCCGCAGTCTCCGGCTCGAGCGCCGCCACCTGCGCGACGATCGGCAAGATGAGCCTGCCGGAGCTCTCGCGCCGCGGCTATCCGGACGACATCAGCGTGGGATCGCTGGCCGGCGCCGGCACGCTGGGCCTGCTGATCCCGCCATCGATCATCATGATCGTCTACGGCGTGGCGGCCGAGGTGTCCATCGCACAGCTCTTCATCGCCGGCGTCCTGCCCGGGATCATGCTGGCACTGCTGTTCTCGGGCTACCTGGTCTATTGGGCGCTGCGTCACCCGGAACTCGTCCCGCCGGCCGACGAGCGCCTCAGCTTCGGGCGCAAGCTGCACGAGTCGCGCCATCTCATCCCGGTGATCCTGCTGATTGCTGCGGTGCTGGGCAGCATCTACACCGGCATCGCCACTGCCACGGAAGCTGCGGCCATCGGCGTGGTGGGTTCGCTGGTGCTGTCGGCAGCACAGGGTTCGCTGGGCTGGCAGACCTTCAAGGAGTCGCTGCTGGGCGGCACCCGCCTGTACTGCATGATCGCGCTGATCCTGGCCGGCGCATCGTTCCTGACCCTGAGCATGGGCTACATCGGCCTGCCTCGCCATCTGGCCGAATGGATCGGCAGCCTGGGCCTGAGCCCCTTCGAGCTGCTGCTGGCCCTGATGATCTTCTACGTCGTGCTGGGCTGTTTCCTGGATGGCATCTCGATGGTGGTGCTGACCATGGGCGTGATCATGCCCACGGTGCAGAAAGCCGGAATTGACCTCGTCTGGTTCGGCATATTCATCGTTCTGGTCGTGGAGATGGCGCAGATCACACCGCCGGTCGGCTTCAACCTCTTCGTGCTGCAGGGCATGACCAAGCGCGAAATCGGATGGATCGCGCGCGTGACGCTGCCCTTCTTTTTCCTCATGATTGCGGCCGTGGCGCTGATTTATTTCGTGCCGCAGATCGTCACCTTCCTGCCCGAGCAGATGCGTCGCTGAGGAGTGGCGGCAAGGGCCGATACCTCACCGCCGGGCCGCGCAGGCAAGCGTACCGGAGGCCCCGGTGTCCAGAGGCGAAAGTCACGAATGAGCTAAAGAACGCGGACTTTCAGGCCGATTCCCTGCCACAGAACCCGCCGGAACGGTGCAGGCGTCATTTCGATGTCTGCAACAGCCTGGCTGGCCAGGGAATCGTCAAGCCATGTCCGACCTTTCATTACCGCCGCTGACGCTGCTGCCGATCGACCTCGACAGCGACGGCGTGCCAGTTGCCGAGCATGGCGAGAGCTTCGTCTGGCCGGCACCGCCCACCGGCCTGTATCCGGCCGCACGCCCGCTCAAGGACAACGAAGCCTGCGAGATCGAGGGCTTGAATGGCCGCGTCATGCGGGTGCACCTGGTGGGGTTCGACGAAGCGGCCGGCCAGGTACAGGTGCTGACCCCGGGAATCCGCGCGCCGATGCCTCTGCGCTTCGCGCAATTCCGTCGTCTGGTGCTGCCGGCGCCGGTGAAGGCCGCTTCGGCCATCGCTGCGTCGGCGCTGCTGCCCTACACCTTGCGGGCGAAGGCAGGCCAGGACCGTCAGGGCACGACCGTCGGTCACGTCGAACGCGGATTCGGCGTCTTCCTCTTCGAGCCCATCGACATGCACGGCGCCGTGCGCCGCGTATTCATTCCGAATACCGCCTTCGACGGCATGCAGGTCGGCGACACGCTGATCGGCGGCACGCAGGCCATCGCACGCGCCGCGGCCGAGTCGCGGCACGCGTCGGCACCAGCCGCAGATGGCGCTGCCTCGGGCGCGCTGGCTGCGGTGGGTCCGCCGCCCTTGCCCACCCTGGAGTTCGAACACAGCCTGCCGCCGGCGGAGCCGCCGGTGCCCACGCTGCCGACCAGCCCCGCCCCGGCCACAGTGGGGCCTGCGCCTGCGACTGGGGCGGTGGCTGCGCCCCTGCTCGACCTGGACTTCCCCGGCAAGTCCAAGGCAGCACGCGTGCTCGCCCAGGGCGTCTCCGCACGTCCGCCTGCGACGCCTGCCCCGGTGACGCTCGAGCCACTGCAGCTGACGCCCGCGCCCGCCCCCGCGCCGAAATCCAAGTCGGCCAGCGATTTTCTGCTGAGCAAGCAGGTCACGACGCCCGAGGAACTCCTGGACGCCATCGAGCGCCAGGCCAAGATGCCCGTGCTGCGCATGGGCGAAGCCTTGATCGCGCTGGGGCACATCGACGAAGCCCGCCTGCAGTCCGCGCTGGAAGAACAGCGCAAGGACCGCAGCGTGCCGCTGGGCGAGATCCTCGTGCGCGGCGGACACATCAAGCGCCTGGACCTGCAGCACGCCCTGGTGCGCAAGATGGGCTACCCGGTCGTCGACCTCGCGCACTTCCCGCCGGAAACCGACGCGCTGTCGAAGGTGCCCTACACCGTCGCCTCACGGTTGCAGGTGCTTCCGCTGCTGCTGCGTCCCGGACGCCTGTTCGTTGCGATGGAGGACCCCACGCGTGTGAAGGCGCTGGACGAACTCGAATTCGCGTCCGGCTGCAAGGTCTTTCCGACGCTCGTGAATCCCGGCTCGCTGGTGGCGGTGCTCGACACCTGCTACCAGAAGATGGGCGCGGAGGTCTTTGCCGCCAAGATGGCGCAGGCCGAAGCCGACGGCGAAACCATCGACGCCAACGAACTGCTGGCCTCGCTGGAGATGCAGGGCCCGGATGACGCGCACGCCGACGAAGACGCGGGCATCGAGCAGTCGGACAACTCGCTGGTTCGACTCATCAACCAGATGATCCTTGAGGCCCAGTCGCAAGGCGTCTCCGACATCCACGTCGAGAGCCAGCCCGGCCGCGAGAAGGTGCGCATCCGCTTCCGCCGCGACGGCGCGCTCAAGCCGTACATGGAGTTGCCGCACACGTACCGCTCCGCACTGCTGGCGCGCATCAAGATCATGTGCGACCTGGACATCTCCGAGAAGCGCAAGCCGCAGGACGGCAAGATCGCCTTCGGCAAGTTCCACGCCGGCAGCAAGCTCGAGCTGCGGGTGGCCACGATCCCGACCGCCAACGGCCTCGAAGACGCCGTACTGCGCCTGCTGGCCTCTGCCCGGCCGATGCCCATCGACGACATCGGGCTGTCCCCGCGCAACCTCGGGCTGCTCAAGAACATCGTGGAACGCCCCTACGGCATGTTCCTGTGCGTCGGCCCCACGGGCTCCGGCAAGACCACGACGCTGCATTCGGCGCTGGGTTATATCAACCAGCCCGACCGCAAGATCTGGACAGCCGAAGACCCCGTGGAAATCACGCAGCCCGGCCTTCGCCAGGTGCAGGTGAACCCGAAGATCGATTGGACCTTCGCCCGTGCGCTGCGCGCGTTCCTGCGTGCGGACCCGGACGTGATCATGGTGGGTGAAATCCGCGACAACGAAACGGCCACGGTGGCCGTGGAAAGCTCGCTCACCGGCCACCTGGTGCTCTCGACGCTGCACACCAACAGCGCTCCGGAGACCGTGACGCGTCTGCTGGACATGGGCATGGATCCGTTCAACTTCGCCGACGCCTTGCTGGGCGTGCTGGCCCAGCGGCTCGTGCGACGCATCTGCGGCAACTGCAAGACCTCGCGCGATGCCACCGACGCCGAGATTGCCGAACTGACCGGCGACTACCTCAACGCCTTCGGTCAGGCCGAGTACAAGCCGCAAGTGGAGGACGTCCTGGCGGGCTGGCGCGAGCGATTCGGCAAGGACGGCAAGATCCAGCACTTCCACGGTGCCGGCTGCGACAAGTGCGGCGGAACCGGCCTGCGCGGCCGGGCCGGCGTGCACGAGCTGATGGGCGTCTCGCGCGACGTGCGGCGCCTGATCCAGACCGGCGCGCGCGTCGACGAACTGCAGAAGGCCGCGATGGCCGAAGGCATGCAGACCCTGCGCCAGGATGGCATCGAAAAGGTGCTGCTGGGCGTGACGACGATCGCCGAGGTGCGGGCGACCACGAACTGAGGCGGACGCGCCGGCAACAGACACGTTGCCGCCATTTCCGGCGGCGCGGGCATTCGGGTCCGCGCCAGCCGTCCAGGCTTACCCGCCTCCGCGCTGCATGTAGAGGTCGAAGCGGCGCATGAAGGTGTAGCGGCGTTCGTCCGTCAGGCCCTCGAATCGGAAGCGCACTGCCAGCCGCGGCATGCGGACGAGCGCAATGACACGCGGCGACAGCGTCTCCCAGTCGAGCAACAGCCGGCCGGTGTCGATCGACACCTCCGCGTGACCCGTCGCCAGGTGCAGCGGCCCCTCGCCAGCGGCCGCGGGAAGCCACATCAGCCACTCGGCTTCGGTGCAGCCCATTTCCCGATCGAAGGACGGCGGATAGTGGGCTTGCACGGCCGGATCAGCCTCCGGCGATCGGCGGCCAGATGGCCAGCACGTCTCCGTCGTTCAGGGTCCGCGACAGCCGCTCTTCCGGCGGCACGTACACGCCGTTGACCAGGACCAGATGCACGAGCTTCTCGGGCAGGCCGAAGGGCAGGATGATCTCGGCAATGCTCGCGCCCGCGGCCACTTCCAGCGGCATGCGGTTATCTTGCCGCACCTGGGCCGGCAGGTACTGGCCCAGGCTCGCGTAGAGCTTGAATTCGATCTGCATGTCGATGACCGCGGCCTGGCTCAGGCTGCGGCGTAGTGCGCCCGCTGAGCCTGCCCTTGCGCGGACGCGAGGTAGGCCTCCATCAGCAGCGTCGGGTCGGCCAGCAGCTTGTCCTTCCACGCGCCGAGCTTCACCTGGCCTTCGACCAGCCCGCGCATCACGCCGACATGTTCGGTCCAGCCCACGCTGTTGCAGCCGACCATGACATCGTCCTTGAACTGCAGGCTCAGATGGCGGAAGGCCGCCTCGTCGGTCAGCTCGACATGCTGGCCGCCCGGCACGCCCTGCCAATTGCCGAAGCTCGATGAAATCAGGCCCAGCGTATCCAGCACGTTGATCTGCGTGACGCCGCGCAATTCGGCCTTCTTGCCGACCATGTTCAACGCGGCCACGTAGGCCTGGTCGGCCGCATTGGGCTGGATGGCGCTGACGATGGTCTTGCCACTGACCTTGTCGAAGGCTTCGGCGCAGTCGCCGGCCGCATAGATGCCGGCCACCGAGGTCTGCATGTGCTCGTCGGTGAGCACGCCCATGAGGCACTTCACGGGGGAGTTTTCCAGGAAGCCGATGTTGGGCTTCACGCCGGTGGCGCTGATCACCAGGTCGACCTCGATGTGTTCGCCGTTGGACAGGCGCACCCGCAACGGGCCGGCAGGCGGCTTGGCAGCGCCGCCCAGGCCCACGGCAGCGGCCATCTTGCCCAGCAGGCCCGGCGCTTGCGGCTCCGCACCGTGTTCGATGGCCTCCACGCGGGTACCGGTATGGACCTTGACGCCCTTGCTCTCGCACCAGCGGCGGATCATGTTGCCCGCGGTCGGGCCCATCATGCGCGGCACCATGCGGTCGCCCATCTCGACGACCGTCAGCGACACCTCTTTCGGGGCGGCCAGCGCTTCCAGGATGATGCAGCCGATGAAGCCCGCGCCCATCTGCAGCACGCGCGCGCCATGGCCGGCCCTCGCCTTGATCGCCCGGGCATCCTTCAGGGTCCAGCAGGTGTGCACGCCGGCCGCATGAATACCGGGAATGGGCGGCGACGCCGGCGACGAACCCGTGGCAATCAGCAGGCGGTCGAAGGCGATGGCATGCCCGTCGGCCAGCAGCACCTTGCGGCCGGCCACGTCGACTTCCTTGGCACGCCCTTGCCGCACTTCGATGCGCAGATTGCCGAAGTGGTCGGGGCTGTGGCGCAGGTGGGTGCCCTCTTCCTGCACGTTGCCCATCAGCAGGTAGGGAATCGCCATGCGCGAGTACGGCGGCTCCGGTTCGTCGCCCACCATCACGATGCTGTCGTTCGGCGCATGTTTGCGGATGGTCTCCGCCGCAATCACTCCGGCCGGTCCGGCTCCCAGGATGACGTGTTGCATGAGTGTTGTCTCTCTCGAAAGGACAGACAGCGCCGCGAAGGCGCTGTCTGCGGGGTCACGCGTTGACGGCGGTCAGAGGCCCAGGCGCGCCCGGGTATCGGCCTTCAGCTGGCCGTTGTCGTCCCAGCCGCGGGCGGCGTAGTACTTCGGCAGCATCTCGGGCAGCTTGCTGACCAGGCCCTTGGCAGGACCGGTCTTCGCAGGCTCGTTCAACAGGCGCGCGGGCAGGGTGTCGTCCTTGGCGGTGAAGCCGGCCCGGTTGTTGAAGTCGCGCTCCATGTTCCAGATGCGCTCGCCGATCTTGGCCATGTTCTCCAGGGAGAACTCCGGGCCGCAGGCCGCGGCCACCTGCGGGGCGACATCGGCAAGGCCCCAGGCGAAGCTGGTGAAGATGCAGATGCCGGCGGAGTCGAAGGCCGCCGTCGCGTCCTGGAACGCGATGACGAGCTCGGGCTTGCCCTCGGCCGTCAGCGGATCGGTCTTGACCGGGATGCCGAGCACTTCGGAAGCCACCGTGTAGCTGCGCAGGTGGCAGGCGCCGCGGTTGCTGGTGGCATAGGTCAGGCCCATGCCCTGGATGCCGCGGGCGTCGTAGGCCGGGAACTCCTGGCTCTTGACCGTCATGCTGAGCTCGGGGTGCCCGTACTTCTCGCACAGGCGGCGCGAGCCGAGCGCGATCTCCTTGCCAAAACCCTTGCCCTGAGCCGTCATGTCGGCAAATTCGCAGAGCGCCTGTGCCGAGCCGAAGGGCGACTTCACGCCCAGCTGGGCTTCCGTCAGCACGCCCATCTCGAAGAGCTCCATCACGGCACCGATGGTCGCGCCAAAGGAGATCGGGTCCATGCCCTGTTCGTTGCAGATGGTGTTGGCGTACTGCAGTGCTTCCAGGTCATTCACCCCGTTGGCCGCACCCAACGCCCAGGCCGCTTCGTATTCCAGGCCGCCGGTGGCGCCCCAGTACTGCGGCTTGTTGACGACCGAGAAGTGCGTCTGGTCGATCTTGCTGATGCGCCCGCAGGCAATCGTGCAGCCGAAGCAGGCCTGGTTCGTCACCAGCTGCTTCTTGCCGTCGCTCTTGCGCGGTGTGGCCATCGCCTCGGCGGAGATGTCCTTGGCGCCCTCGAACTGGCTGTCGCGGTGGTTGCGCGTGGGCAGCGCACCGACCTCGTTGACGACATTCATCAGCACCTGGGTGCCGTAGGTCGGCAGGCCCTGGCCGGTGACGCCGTTCTCCGCCAGGATCTTCTTCTTCTCGAAGGTGACCTTCATGAACTCCTTGGGGTCGGCGATGTTGCCTACGCCCTTGGTGCCGCGCACCGCGATGGCCTTGAGGTTCTTGCTGCCCATCACGGCACCCACGCCCGAGCGGCCAGCCGCGCGGTGCAGGTCATTCACGACGGCCGCATACAGCACCTGGTTTTCGCCAGCCAGGCCGATGCTGGAGACACGCGTCAGCGGGTCCTGGTGCGATTTCTTGATGATCTCTTCGGTTTCCCAGACGCTCTTGCCCCACAGGTGCGAAGCATCGCGCAGCTCGGCGGTGTCGTCGGAGATCGCCAGGTAGACCGGCGTGGCCGACCTGCCTTCGAAGATGACCATGTCCCAGCCGGCCATCTTCAGCTCGGCGCCCCAATAGCCGCCCGAGTTCGAACAGGCGATGGCGCCGGTCAGCGGGCCCTTGGTGACGACCGTATAACGGCCGCCGGTGGAGGCCATGGTGCCGGTCAGCGGACCGGTAGCCCAGATGATCTTGTTGTCGACCGACAGCGGGTCGACCTTCGGGTCGATCTCTTCGACCAGGTACTTGGTGGCCAGGCCGCGCGAACCCAGATAGGCACGCGCCCGGTCCATGTTCAGCGGTTCGGACTTGACCGTGCCGGCGGTCAGATTGACGCGGAGGATTTTTCCTGCCCAAGACATGTGTGTAGCTCCTTAGGCTGAGGGTTAGGCTGCGGGTTGGTTGCCGAGCTTGTCGGCCCAGGCCTGCATCTTGCCCAGGCCTGTCCAGTTGGCATCGACGTAGGTGATGGCGCCGGTCGGGCAGGCCGTGGCGCACGCCGGGTCGCCGCCGCACAGGTCGCACTTCTGGACCTTGCCGGTTTCCTGGACGTAGTTGATCGTGCCGAAGGGGCAGCTGATCGTGCAGACCTTGCAACCGACGCAGGTGGTCTCGTTGACGACCTTGGCACCGGTGGCCTTGTCGACCGTGATGGCCTCGACCGGGCAGGCGTGCAGGCACCAAGCCTCGTCACACTGCGTGCAGGTGTAGGGCACCTTGCGGCCAGTGGCGTGGAAATCGAAGACCTTGATGCGTGAGCGGGCCGTCGCAAAGGTGCCGTAGTTCTCGAAAGAACAGGCCATTTCGCACTGGAGACATCCCGTGCATTTCTCTGCGTTGATATGAAGGGTTTTCTGCATGGCAGCCTTTCGTGTGAAGCGTGTCCAGACACGGCGGCCGGGCAAACCTATGCACGGCCTTGCATGACGCATCATCGATGCGCCGCACCCCCGCTTCCACCTAGGGTTGACCCTGAGTTTGGCATGGGATTTCATAAGCGCTGCGTCAACCTGGCACATCACCGCGACGGAATCGGCCTTCGACCTGCGGGCCTTCCCGGGGGCGCGAGGCCGGGTGCACGGAGGCTAGAGTCCTGGCGCCGGATCCGTCGCGTCCTGATGCAGTTCAATGCCCGGACCACTGCCGTCGGGGCAGACTTCCGATTCCTCAGTCGAGCCGCACGATGACCGCCTCTTCCGCCGCCACCGATTTGCCCGCACCGACACGTTGGATGCAGGTGCTGACCGCACTCGAACAAGGCCTGCTCGAGCGAGCCGCCGCGGTGCGCCTGGTGCTGCTGTCGGCTCTGGCCGGCGAGCACGCGCTGCTGATCGGCCCGCCCGGCACGGCCAAGAGCGAGCTCGCGCGCCGGCTGCATGTGCAGTTCGACAGCGCGCGCTACTTCGAGCGCCTGCTGACGCGTTTTTCCACGCCCGAAGAGCTGTTCGGACCACTGTCGCTCAAGGCCCTGGAAGACGACCGCTACGAGCGGCTCACGGACGGCTTCCTGCCCAGCGCGGGCATCGCCTTCCTCGACGAGGTCTTCAAGGCCAATTCCGCCATCCTCAACGCCTTGTTGACGCTGCTGAACGAGCGCATGTTCGACAACGGCCAGGCACGCGTGCCGGTGCCGCTGATCACCGTGGTCGGCGCCAGCAACGAGGTGCCGGTCGACGACGCCCTGCACGCCTTCTTCGATCGCTTCCTGGTGCGCATTCCGGTGCAGCCGGTGTCGGACGCGCGCTTCACGCAGCTGCTGGCGCTGGCGCCGACGGACGAGGTTCAGGCACCGCAACCCGTGACCGCCGCCGAACGGCGTGCCCTGCTGGCCGCCGCCCGCGGCGTCGCGCTCGCGCCGTCGCTCATCACCGCCTGCCAGGCCCTGCGTGCGGAGCTGCAGTCGCGCGGCATGGCCTTGTCCGATCGCCGCTGGCGCCAGTGGATGGATCTCATGCGCGTGGCCGCAGCCGCCGAAGGCCGGGCGACGGCCGACGAGATCGACCTGTGGATGGCGCCCTATGTCGCGAGCCCTTCGCCCGAGGCCGCGCCACATCTGGCCTTCTGGTTCGAGGCCGAGGTGCTGAAGGCCCAGCCGCAGACCGCGCCTTGGCTGACCCGCGCCGTCGAAGCCTTCGAGAAGCAGCTGGACATCGAATGGCGTGCCGAACCTGAGGGTGGCGACGATTCGGCCGGCAAGCTGGCGCTGGCGCGTGCGGTCGGCATGGCCGACACCGGCGACGGCATGGCGCGCATCGTCTCGCGCACGCTGGAAGCGCAACTGCGGCGCCACTACAGCCCCGTGCACATCCAGGCGCGGGTCGCGCAGATTGCCGAACTGCTGGACCAGGTGCAGGCGCATGCCCGCGCGGTGGCCGAGCAGCACCACGCGCTGGCGCAGCGGCTGGAGTGTCGTCTGTGGCTGCCGCCGGAGGACGTGCAGCGCTGGCTCTCGGCCTATACCGAGACGCAAGCGCTGCTGGAGAACCTGGCTGCGCGGCTCGGGGCTGCGCGCGACGGTTTCGCCGACCTGCCGGTGCAGACTGCGGCCGCAGCGTCTGCGGACGCCAGCGCGCCCGAACCCGTGCAGTGGGCGCTGGAAGCGTCCTGATCACATGCCAACCGACATCGCCTGCGACACCCAGCGCCCCGATGCGCCGGCGGCGCCTGCGCCCACCCCGGCAGCCCACGCCTGGGAGGCCCCCTGGCACCGGCTCGAAGCCCTGCCCCGCGGCACCTGGCTGCTGGGCGTGGTCAACAGCGCCGGCAAACCCGATCCTCGCCTGGCCGGCCTGCTCGTGTGGCAAGACCATCTGCTGCGCGGCGAACTGCCGCCCAGTGACGCCGATCTGGGCGAAGCACCCGCCTGCAGCGCACTGCGCACCGTCGTGGGCGAACTGGGCCTGCCCCGGCTGTGCCGGCAGACGCCTGCGCTGGTCGATCAGGTGCTGCGCACGTTGCTGTGGCACCTGGACCGCATCGTCGATCACCAGCCGCGGCTGACGCGCGCCCAGGCGATCGACGCGATCACCGGGGAATTCCGGGAGGCCTGGCGCATCGAGACCGCGGACCTGGACGATGAACTGGTGCTGCTGCAAAGCCTGGGCGACTACGCCGAGCTCAGCTGGGACGCTCTGCGTGGGCACCTGCGCTCGCGGCCGTGGCAAGAGGCGCGCGCGGCAGCCGAGCGGCTCGCGCAGATGCCCAGCCTGGCGGAGTTGATCCGACGCCTGGGCCGCAGCGAGCGCGCCGAACGCGCAGCGCCCGCGCTGGAACAGGCGCCGCAGACCGGCCCTGCGCCGCCCGTGCCGATGCGGCCGCTGGAAACGCTGCTGCCGGACGCGCCGGGTGAGATTGTGGGCATCCGCTGGTCCGGTCAGATCGAGCGCATGCTGGCCAGCGAGGCGGTCATGCTGCACCACCCGGTGCTGAAGAAGCTCTGGCGTGCCCGGCGTGCCGAGTCGCGGTTGCTGAGCTGGGACACGCAAGCCCGACTGGTCGACTGGCGACCGGACCCGCAGGCCCGCGCGACCGCGCAGGTGCAACCGCGCACGCACCAGCCGCTGGAACGCGGGCCGATCATCCTGTGCCTGGACACCTCGGGCTCGATGCGCGGCGCGCCGGAGCGCATCGCCAAGGCCGTCACCATCGCGGCCTTGCGCGCGGCTCGCGAAGCGGGCCGCGGCTGCCGGTTGATCGCGTTTGGCGGACCTGAGGAATTGATCGAGCACGAGATGGGTGCCGGCGCCGACGGCCTGGCCGCGCTGATGGACTTGATGGGCCAGTCGTTCGACGGCGGCACGGACATCCAGACGCCCATCGAGAGGGCCATCGAGGCCGTGCACGAGGCCCGCTGGCGCAGCGCGGACCTGCTGATTGTCAGCGACGGCGAATTTGGCTGCGTGCCGCACACGCTGGCCCGCCTGGACGAGGCGCGCGAGGCATTGGGCCTGCGGGTAGAGGGCGTGCTGGTGGGCGACCGCGAAACCCTCGGGCTGCTGGAGGTCTGCGACCACATCCACTGGGAGCGCGAGTGGCGGCGCTTCGCCGACGGCAGCTACGGCGGCGACTCCCGCCACTTTTCGCCCGTGCACAGCAAGAGCCTGACCGCGCTGTACTTTCCGAACGCCCTGTCGCCACGCGCCGCCAAACACCAGAGCGGCCCGCCGCCCGCGCCTTCCCGCGGCGGTCTGGCATGAGCCCGCCCGGCCGCCCGAAGGGCTCATACCGCAGCGCGGAGCGCGAAGGTGCTCCAGTGAGCCCGCCGGGCGGCCCTGACCGACACCCATGACCTCCTTTGCCCACGAATGCCTGGCGCAGCTTGCATCGCTGTCGCAACTGGCCGCACCGCCGCGCATCCGCGCGCTGCACCTTCCGCCGGAACCGGCGCCGGGTGAGTCGCGCGGGGAGTTCTGCGCGCTCGAACTCGAAGACGGCACGCTGGGCCTGAGCTTCGTGCTGCTGGACCGCACGCTCGAACGCCTGCGCGACCAGTCGGGCCTGGTCGAGCTCGCGGGCGCGGACCCGCGGGTCGTTGCCCAGGGTTTCGCGGAGCCCGAATCCCTGCGCCGCACGATCGGCATGGCGGCGGTGAATGCGCTGACGCGCTGGTTCTTCGACCGCGCCGGCTGGCAGCCGTCGGCCAGCCGTGATTCGCTGGGCGCGGTATCGCCCGAGCCCGGCGACCACCTCGGCATGATCGGCCTGTTCACCCCGCTGCTGCCACGCGTGACGGCCAGCGGCGCACGACTGACCGTGGTGGAACTCCAGGAACGGCTGGTGGGCGACTTCGGCAGCTACCGCGTCACGCTGGACCCGGCCGCGCTTGCGGCATGCAACAAGGTCATCGCCACCGGCAGCCTGCTGCTCAACGACACGCTCGACACGATGCTGGCGCATTGCCGCGGCGCGCAAGCCATCGCCCTGATCGGGCCGACGGTGGGTTGCCTGCCGGATGCCTTGTTCGCACGCGGCGTCACCACGCTGGGCGGCACCTGGATCCTCGACAGCCGGGGCTATCTGGACGCGCTGCATGCCGGCCAGCCACGCCGCGAAACCGCGCGCAAGTCGACGGTCAACTGCGAGGATTACCCCGGCTGGGAAAGCCTGGCCAGGCGCCTGCGCTGAGCCGCTGACGGCTGGTCGCCCGGCCCCGCGTCAGACCACGCGCCGGGGCGACATGCAAGCAAATGTGTCGCGAAAAACCCTGGCGTGCGGCGCCAGGCCACCCGCAGCTGGCATCTCGCCGCCAGGAGCGCTCAAATCGATGCCTGTGGAAAGGTCGCTTCAAGGACAGTAAGCGTGTACTCTCGATCGCGAGATCAACCCCCTGTCGGGTGGATTCGCCGGTCGTTTTCGTCAACTCTGGCCACTTTGGGTCAACCCCTAAACCCGGGAGTCGCAACACGGCTCCCAGGGGGACGGGTCGCAGGGTGCGATCCATAGAATCCATCATACCGAGACGCTCAGGTCTTCACCACGAAGGGGGAGTCTGAGCGAGAGTCCAGCACCTGGCTCGGCCAGGGCCCTCTTCGCCGACCGCGATCTCGCCATTCGCGACACGCAACGGTCCTTCCGCCGGTCATCGGAAGGTCATCCAAATAGGGAAAGAACGTTTCATGAAGGTCGTCTTGCTGGCAGGTGGTCTGGGTACGCGCCTGGCCGAGGAAACAGGCGTTCGTCCGAAGCCGATGGTCGAAGTCGGCGGAAGACCGATCCTGTGGCACATCATGAAGACCTACCTGGCGCACGGCGTCGACGAGGTCATCGTCTGCTGCGGCTACAAGGGCTACGTCATCAAGGAGTACTTCGCGAACTACGCGCTGCACAACTCCGACGTGACCATCGACTTCCGCGACAACACCACCCAGTTCACCGCCCGGCGCGCCGAGCCCTGGAAGCTCACGCTGGTCGACACCGGCGAGAACACCATGACCGGTGGGCGCCTGAAGCGCGTGCGCGAATACCTGGGCGACGAGGACTTCTGCTTCACCTACGGCGACGGCGTGGGCAACGTCGACATCACGGCGCTGCTGAAGTTCCACCGCGAGCAGGAAGTCCAGTGCACCCTGACGGCCGTGAAGCCGCCCGGCCGCTTCGGCGCCCTGGCCCTGCCCAACGAAGAGACCAAGGTTGGCTCCTTCCGCGAAAAGCAGGACCGCGAAGGCGCCTGGGTCAACGGCGGCTTCTTCGTCGTGAACCCCAAGGCCATCGACCTGATCGACGGCGACGGCACGTCCTGGGAGAAGGAGCCGCTGGAGCGCCTGGCCGACAGCGGGCAGCTTGCCGCCTTCCGCCACGAGGGCTTCTGGCAGCCCATGGACTCGCTGCGCGACAAGCTCGTGCTCGAAGAGCTGTGGCAGACCGGCAAGGCGCCCTGGAAGGTCTGGTAACCAAGGCCCTGCCCATCTCCACCGTGGCGCTGCGCGCGTCGACCGGCCCCCGCGCCCTCGTGCGGGGCGGCGACGCAGGCTGCCCCCTTCGACCGCCATTCATTTCAAGCCTTTCCACAGTTTCAACGGAGAACCCATGCGCATCCTGATCACTGGCAATACCGGCTACATCGGCGCCACGCTCGCGCAACAGCTGCGCCGCAGCTACCCTGATGCCCACATCACCGGCCTGGATGCCGGCTGGTTCGCGCATTGCCTGACCACCCGCGGCGCCTGGCCCGACCTGTCGCTGGATGAACAGCGCTACGGCGACGTCCGCGACGTCACGGTCGAAGACCTCAAGGGCGTCGACGCCGTCATCTGCCTGTCGGCCGTCTCCAACGACCCGATGGGCAACCGCTTCGAAGCGGTGACCGACGACATCAACCACCTGGCCAGCGTCAAGATCGCGCAGATGGCCTCGAAGGCCGGCGTCAAGAACTTCGTCTTCGCCTCCAGCTGCAGCATCTACGGCTTCGCCGGTGACGGCCGCGCCCGTGCAGAGACCGACGGCGTCAACCCGCTGACGGCCTATGCCCGCTCCAAGATCGCCACGGAAAACGATCTTGAAGCCATGGACACGGCGATGACCATCACCTGCCTGCGCTTCGCGACGGCCTGCGGCATGTCGCCGCGCCTGCGCCTGGACCTGGTGCTCAACGACTTCGTGGCCTGCGCGCTGTCGGCCGGCGAAATCACCGTGCTGAGCGATGGCTCGCCGTGGCGTCCGCTGATCCATGTGCGTGACATGGCCCGTGCGATGGACTGGGCGTCCACGCGCAAGGCCGACAACGGTGGCCGCATGCTGCGCGTCAACGTCGGCGCCGACGTCTGGAACTACCAGGTCAAGGACCTGGCCCAGGCCGCCGCGCAGGCGATTCCCGGCACCAAGGTGTCGATCAACACCGACGCCCCGCCGGACAAGCGCTCCTACAAGGTCGACTTCGGTCTGTTCAAGACCCTCGCGCCGAACCACCAGCCGCTGGAAACCCTGGACAGCGCCATCGCCGGCCTGCGCGACGGCCTGACCGAGCTCGGTTTTGCCGACAAGGACTTCCGCAATTCGCAGCTCATCCGCCTGAAGGTGCTGGACCGTCTGCTGACCACCGGCCAGCTCAACGAGCGCCTGCAGTGGACCGGCGCACGTCCCGCGCTGTGATCGGCTGACGGAAAAGGACACGCGATGCAATTCAACCCGTCCCCGTTGGCTGGCGCCTTCACCATCGAGCTCGAACGCAAGGGCGACGCCCGCGGCTTCTTCGCCCGCGCGTTCTGCGAGAACGAATTTGCCGCGGCCGGTCTCGAGACCCGCTTCAAGCAGATGAACAACTCGCTGACCTCGGCCAAGGGCACGCTGCGCGGCATGCACTACCAGCTGCCGCCGTCGGCCGAAGTCAAGCTCGTGCGCTGCCTGCGCGGTGCGCTGTTCGACGTGATCGTCGACCTGCGCCCCGACTCGGCAACCTTCGGCAAATGGTTTGGCGCCGAGCTGACGGCCGAGAACCGCACGATGATGTACGTGCCGCGCGGTTTTGCCCACGGCTTCGTGACGCTGACCGACGACACCGAGGCGCTGTACATGGTCAGCGACGTCTACGCGCCGGACAAGGAGCGCGGACTGCGCTTCGACGACCCGTGGATGAACATCGACTGGCCCGTCAAGCCGCAGGAAGTGTCTGCCAAGGACGCCAACTGGCCGCTGTTCAACCCCGAGTGGCACGGCATCGAGGCGATGCGCGGCGCGCGCTGAACAACCGGCTTTCCCTTCTCCAGGATCTCTTCTTTCATGATCATCGTCGACACCGAACTGAAAAAACGCGCCGCTGCCGGCAACCCCGTCAAGGTGGCGCTGATCGGTGCGGGCTTCATGGCCCGCGGCATCACCAACCAGATCATCAACTCGGTGCCCGGCATGCGCCTGGTGGCCATCTCCAACCGCAAGGTGGAGCGTGCCATCGACGCATACCACTACGCCGGTGTCGAAAACGTGGTCGAGGTCGACAGCAATGCCGCCCTGGAGAAGGCCATCCAGTCGGGCACGCCGGCCGTCACGGCCGACGCCGACCTGCTGTGCACGGCCGCCGGCATCGACTGCCTGATCGACGCCACCGGCGCGCTGGAATTCGGCGCCGCCATCACGATGAAGGCCATCGAGAACCGCCGCCATGTGGTGTCGATGAACGCCGAGCTGGACGCCACGGTCGGCCCGCTGCTCAAGCGCTACGCCGACAAGGCCGGCATCATCCTCACCGCCACCGACGGCGACCAGCCGGGCGTGGAGATGAACCTCTTCCGCTTCGTCAAGTCCATCGGCCTGACGCCACTGGTCTGCGGCAACATCAAGGGCCTGCAGGACCCCTATCGCAACCCGACCACCCAGGAAGGTTTTGCGAAGAAGTGGGGCCAGAACCCGTACATGGTGACGAGCTTCGCCGACGGCACGAAGATCAGCTTCGAGCAGGCGATCGTCGC
Source organism: Pseudomonadota bacterium (assembly GCA_963205115.1). Lineage (GTDB taxonomy): Bacteria > Pseudomonadota > Gammaproteobacteria > Burkholderiales > Burkholderiaceae_C > Rubrivivax. Next base: position 114,221 of record CAUJHV010000064.1, read on the forward strand.
CAATGCCACGGGCATGACGGTCTCCAAGCGCGGCATGGTGGGCCTGAACCACGCGGGCCACATCGACGAGCTGACCAAGATGTACGACGTCGAAGAGCTGCGCAAGCTCGGTGGCGTGGTCGACTATGTCGTCGGCTCCAAGCCTGGCCCCGGCGTCTACGTGCTGGCCACGCACGACGACCCGAAGCAGAAGCACTACCTGAACCTCTACAAGCTCGGCGAAGGCCCGCTGTACAGCTTCTACACGCCCTACCACCTGTGTCACTTCGAGGTGCCGCTGTCGGTGGCCCGTGCCGTGCTGTGCAACGACCCCGTGATGCAGCCGCTGGACGGCCCGCCGCGCGTGGACGTGGTGGCCACGGCCAAGGTCGACCTGAACCCCGGCGACACCGTCGACGCCCTGGGCGGCTACAAGACCTACGGCCAGTGCGAGACCTACGCGGCTTCGCGTCAAGGTCGCCTGCTGCCCATGGGTCTGGCCGAAGATTGCGTGCTGGTGCGCGCCGTCAAGAAGGACCAGGTCCTGACCTATGACGACGTGCGCCTGCCGGCCGGCCGCCTGATCGACCGCCTGCGCGCCGAACAGGACGAGCTCTTCCCCGCCGCCTGATCAACCCGCTCCAGCCACGCCCGGCCCAGGCCTGAACCGGCCCCGGCCGGGCGATGTCTTTTCAGGGCCGCTATCAGCCATCCAGCGGCAGCGCGCTGGTGCACTTGACCTCGTCCAGGCACACGCTGGACCGCACGGCATTCACACCGGGCAGCTGCATCAGCGTGCCCAGCAGGAAGTCCGACAGCGCCTTCAAGTCGCGCGCGACGACCTTCAGCACGTAGTCGAAGTCGCCGGTCACGGCGTAGCACTCCTGCACCTGCGCGAGGCTCTCCACGAAGCTGCGAAAGGGCTTGATCTCGCGCCGGTGGCCACGCTCCATCGTGACATGCACGAAGGCCGTGACGCCCAGGCCCAGGCGCTGCGCATCCAGGCGCGTCTCGTAGCGCCGCACGAGGCCCTGCTCTTCCAGGCGGCGGTGTCGGCGGTTGCACTGGGCCGGTGACAGGCGCGCAGCCTCTGCGAGCTCGAGGTTGCTGGCGCGTCCATGCTCCTGCAGGTGCGCGAGGATGCGGCGATCGATGGTGTCAAGGGCGGGTTCGTGCAAGACCATCTCCTGATCAGGCTTGAATGAGAGAGGGTATTGTGGATTCAAGGGCTTTCGAGGCGCTGCAACGCAATCCGATTGCGGGGCCTGCTGTCCACAATGCTGCCTTCCACTGACCGCGGAGCCGCTGCACATGGCCGATCTGTACGACAACCCGATGGGCCTGATGGGGTTCGAATTCGTCGAGTTCGCCTCGCCCACGCCCGGCGTTCTGGAGCCACTGTTCGAGAAGATGGGCTTCACGCTGGTGGCGCGCCACCGCAGCAAGGACGTGGTGCTCTTCCGCCAGGGCGACATCAACTTCATCGTCAACCGCGAGCCGCGAAGCCAGGCCGCCTATTTCGCCGCCGAACATGGGCCCAGCGCCTGCGGCCTGGCCTTTCGTGTGCGTGATTCGCACAAGGCCTATTCGCGCGCCATCGAACTCGGCGCGCAGCCGGTGGAGATCCCCACCGGCCCAATGGAACTGCGCTTGCCGGCCATCAAGGGCATCGGCGGCGCGCCGCTGTACCTCATCGACCGCTACGAAGACGGCAAGAGCATCTACGACATCGATTTCGAATTCCTGCCGGGCTTCGAGGATCCGGCCTCGCGCCATCCGAAGGGCCACGGCTTCCGCGTCATCGACCACCTCACGCACAACGTGTACCGCGGCCGCATGGCCTTCTGGGGCGGGTTCTACGAGAAGCTGTTCAACTTCCGAGAGATCCGCTACTTCAACATCCAGGGCGAATACACCGGCCTGACCAGCCGTGCGATGACCGCACCCGACGGCAAGATCCGCATCCCTCTGAACGAAGAGTCCGGCAAGGGCGGCACGGGTCAGATCGAAGAATTCCTGATGCAGTTCAAGGGCGAGGGCATCCAGCACGTGGCCCTGCTGTGCGACAACCTGATCGACGCGGTCGACAAGCTGCAGATGGCCGGCATCCCGCTGATGACCGCACCCAACGACATCTACTACGCGATGCTCGAGGAGCGGCTGGCCGGGCATGGCGAGCCGGTGAAGGAGCTGCAGACCCGCGGCATCCTGCTGGACGGCAGCACCGCCGGCGGCGAGCGCCGGCTGCTGTTGCAGATCTTCAGCCAGACGCTGTTGGGTCCCGTGTTCTTCGAATTCATCCAGCGCAAGGACGACGAAGGCTTCGGCGAAGGCAACTTCAAGGCCTTGTTCGAGAGCCTGGAGCGCGACCAGATCCGCCGCGGCGCCATCGCCACGACACCGGCCTGATCATCGGCGCCGTGCGCGTCGCGCGGCGTCGCCGACGACGCGGCATGCGGCAGCCGGCGCCAGAGGTCGGCCACGTCAGCCAACGTTTGACGTCAGCGCCGCGGACTCGGCCAGTGGCGGAAATCCTTCGGTGCGTGCGAAGCCACCGAAGAGCCGATCAACAGGGACCAGAAGATCCATCGCGCCTGGTCCGGGTCGAGCACCATCCACGCCACGAGCGCGAGCTTGACCAGCACGAAGGCGCCTGCCAGTTCACGCAGCGAGATGCGCCTGGCGCGCAGGTCCATGACCAGCATCAGGGCGCCGCTGACGCCCATCAGGGCCGCGGCCGGGCGGGCCGTGACCTGCCCCGTGACGACAAAGGCACCGACCCATACCACGCCGGCCAGATGCACGCTGCGTACGGCCACGGCCAGCCAGCGCTCGGTGTCCGAGTGCTTGGCGCGTGGGGAGGATGCGGCGCTGTGTCGGTCGACGGCCATGCGGCAAGCCTAACGGATCCGCGGACCTGCGCAGGGCGGGCGTCGGTCGACGCGCGCCGATGGTCCCCGCGGCCCGCGGGCCGATGCGCGTGCAGTGGCGCTACCCGCACGTCACCAGGGCCCGAGGCGTCAGAGGCTGCAGGAGCGGAAGCCGCAGAAGAGCTCGTCACGATCGGCGGCCACGAAACGCCGCTGGCGGACATGCGCCGCGCGTGGGACGGTCCACGAGGAGGCGCCGCGCAACACCCGCAGCGGTGACGCCGGCTGCGCGGCGAACGTGCCGCCGGGCCACGCACGCGCGGTGCCGGCCGCCCACTCCCACACATCCGCCCACACGTGCCCGCGCGAACGCGCCGTGCAGGCCGCCAGTTCCCACTCGACTTCGGTGGGCAGGCGCCGGCCGGCCCAGCGACACCAGGCATCGGCCTCGTACCAGCTCACGTGGCTGACGGCCTGGTGGGCGGGCGCCCGCTGCAATTGCCCGAAGCGCCGCACCAGCGCCCCGCCGCGCAATTGCTCGACGTCCCGCGGGGCGCGGCGCTCCACGGCCTGCAGCCAGCGCCAGCCTTCGGGATGCCACAGCGGTTCGCGGTCATAGCCGCCATCCTCGGCAAATTCGACGAAACGCTGCCAGCTGACGGCCTGTGCATCGATGTCGAATTCCGGGACAGCCTGCGGATGGGCCCACCGCTCGTTCGGCGGGACCCAGCCCCCGGGTGTCGAACCCAGCACCTGCGTCTGCGGCGGAAACCACAAGGGATCCCGCGGCGGCCGCGGTGCAGCCGGGCCGCCCAGCACCGCCGCTTCGCCGGGCTTCACGCCCAGCGCCTGCGCCAGCACCGCGAGCGTCTCGGACAGGCGGTCCTCGGTCGCCAGGGCGCGGCGAAAGACCAGCAGCGCATCGTCCGATGCGGGACACACCGCGAGCAGGTCCAGCGTCTGCTCGAGCGTGGCCTCCAGTGCGCTGCGCACATCGTCGGCCGTGGGCCGTTCATCATCCCCGCCGCCTGGTGCCTCTTCCACCCACCAGCGCGGTGCAGCCATCGAAAACCAGTGGTCCGTGCGGCCGTCCAGCGAGGGCAGCCGCAGGCTGTCGAACGAAGAGGCCTCCCCGCGCAGCCGCTGGACATTGCGGCCGACCCACCATTCCTGCAGCCAGCCGACGCGGCCGATCAGCGCCAGCGCGGGCGGCGATCGACCTTGCGACGCCACCGCAAGCAGGGCATCCTGTTCTTCGAAGACCTGCAGCCAGCGCAGGCTGCGGTTGCGCGCCTCGATCAGCGCCAGCGACAACCAGTCACGGCCGCCCGTGCGGGCTGCCGTGGGGCTGTCAAGCGAGAGGGCCTCGCTCGATGCGGGCATACGCGCTGTGGTTGTGGATCGACTCGAAATTCTCGACATCGACCGCATAGCGCCCGACCCGCGCATCGGCATTCAGCCGCAGCGCGACGTCACGCACCAGGTCCTCGACAAATTTCGGATTTTCGTAGGCGCGCTCGGTGACCCACTTTTCATCGCTGCGCTTGAGCATGGGCCAGATTTCGCTGGAGGCGCTGTCTTCGGCGAAGCGCACGAGCTCATGCCACTCGATCGGCGCCAGCGGCTCCACGCGCACCGTCACCAACGAACGTTGGTTGTGCGCGCCGTAGTCCGAGATCTCCTTGCTGCACGGGCACAGGCTCTTGACCGGCACGCCGACTTCCATCCAGAGCGTCGTGGCGCCGGCACGCGTCTCGGCGATCCAGCGGCCCTTGTAGTCGAGCAGGCTCGATACGCCGGACACCGGCGCGCGCTTGCGCAGGAAGAAGTCGAACGCGGCCTCGATCCGGCCTTCATGGGCGTGAAGCCGTTCGAGCATGTCCGCGTGGCGCACACGCAAGCTGGAAAGATCCAGCGGCGTGTCCAGGGCGTCCAGCCATGCCACGAAGCGGGACATGTGCGTGCCCTTCTGCTCGGCAGGCAGGGCGACGTCCAGCGTCCACAGCGCCGCCGTGGACTGCACGGCGCCGGCCACGGCGAGCTGCAACGGGTAGCGCACGTCCTTGACGCCCACCCGTTGGATGGCGATATGGCGCTCGTCCCGCGCGCTTTGCGTGTCGGGGATGTGAAGGGCGTCGGTGAGCTTGTTCATGCCTGGGCGGAGGTTCGCACCGAACGGACCGCCGGCATGTCACTGAGGCAACACCCGGCCCAGGCGGACGGGGTGCCCTCGGGATCAGGCGCTGGCGGCCAGAGGGGCCTGCACCACCTGCAGTTGCGGACCGAACCGCTTCAGGATGGACTGGCCGATCCCCTTGGCATCCAGACCACACAAGGCCAGCAGCTTTGCCGGGTCCCCATGCTCGACGAACGTATCGGGAAGGCCCAATTGGAGCACAGGCAGCGTAACCCCTGCCGCACACAGCGCTTCGAGCACCGCCGAGCCCGCGCCACCCATGATGGCGCCCTCCTCGATCGTGACCAGCGCCTCGTGCGTGCGCGCCAGTTCCAGCACCAGCGCGGTGTCCAGCGGCTTGATGAATTTCATGTCGGCCACGGTCGCATTGAGCGATTCGGCCGCAGCCAGGGCCGGATGCAGCAGCGTGCCGAAAGCCAGGATGGCCACGCGCTGGCCCTTTCGACGCACCTCGCCCTTGCCCCATGGCAGTTCGGTCAGTGCCGACTCGATCGTCGCGCCGACGCCCGAGCCGCGCGGATAGCGCACGGCCACCGGGTGGTTCTGCCGGAAGGCCGTCGTCAGCGCCTTGCGGCACTGGTCTTCGTCCGACGGCGCGAGCAGGCTCATGTTCGGCACGCAGCGTATGAACGGGATGTCGTACGCGCCGGCATGGGTGGCCCCGTCCGCACCGACCAGGCCGGCGCGGTCCAGCGCAAAGACGACGGGCAGGTTCTGCAGCGCCACGTCGTGCACCATCTGGTCGTAGCCGCGCTGCAGGAAGGTCGAGTAGATCGCGACCACCGGCTTCAGGCCTTCGCAGGCCATGCCCGCGCCCAGCGTCACCGCATGCTGCTCGGCGATGCCCACGTCGTGGTAACGATCGGGGAATCGCTTGTGGAACTCCACCATGCCGGAGCCTTCGCGCATGGCCGGCGTGATGCCGACCAGGCGCCTGTCGGCCTCGGCCATGTCGCACAGCCATTGGCCAAAGACCTGCGTGAAGGTCGGCTTGCTCGGCGCGGCGGCCTTCGGAAAGCCCTCGGCCGGGTCGAAACGGCCCGACGCGGCGTGGTACTTCACCGGGTCGGCTTCGGCCGGCCGGTAGCCGTAGCCCTTCTTGGTGACGACGTGCAGGAACTGCGCGCCCTTCTTGCCGCGCAGGTTCTCCAGCGTCGGAATCAGGGCGTCGAGGTCGTGACCGTCGATCGGGCCGACGTAGTTGAACCCGAACTCCTCGAAGATCGTGCCGGGCACGACCATGCCCTTGGCATGTTCCTCGAAGCGCCGCGCCAGCTCGAACAGCGGCGGCGCGCCGCGCAGCACGCTCTTGGCGCCTTCACGCGCGGCGGCGTAGAACTTGCCGCTCATCAGCCGCGCCAGGTACTTGTTGAGCGCGCCCACCGGCGGGCTGATCGACATGTCGTTGTCGTTCAGGATCACCAGCAGATCGGGCACGCCGCCGCCGTGCGGCATGCCGCCGTTGTTCAGCGCCTCGAAGGCCATGCCGGCGGTCATCGCGCCGTCGCCGATGATGGCCACGGCCTTGCGGTCCTCGCCCTGCAGCTTGGACGCCAGGGCCATGCCCAGCGCGGCCGAGATCGACGTGGAGCTGTGCGCCGTGCCGAAGGTGTCGTACTCGCTTTCGTCGCGACGCGGGAAGCCGCCGATGCCGCCCAACTGGCGCAGCGTGTGCATGCGCGTGCGCCGGCCGGTGAGGATCTTGTGCGGGTAGGTCTGGTGGCCCACGTCCCAGACCAGGCGGTCGTGCGGCGTGTTGAACACGTAGTGCAGTGCCACCGTGAGTTCCACCGTGCCCAGGTTGCTGCCCAGGTGGCCGCCGGTCTGGCTGACCGTGTCGAGCACGCACTTGCGCACCTCGTCGGCCACGGCGCGCAGCTGTTGGCGCGGCAGGCGACGAAGGTCCGAGGGTGTATCGATCTTGTCGAGCAGCGATGTCGTCGTCATATCAGTTCTCACGGTCGACCACCTTGTCTGCCAGGATGGAGAGCGCCACGGCGCCGTTCAAGCCAGACCGCCGCAGGGCGGACTGCGCATCGTCGCGCAGGGCCAGCGCGTAACGCCGCGCCGGCTCCAGGCCCAGTACCGAGACATAGGTGGGCTTGTTGCTGTCTTCGTCCTTCCCGGCTGTCTTGCCGAGAGTTTCGGACGGCTGCGTCACGTCCAGGATGTCGTCCACGACCTGGAAGGCCAGGCCCAGCGCGGCACCGAAATCCGACAGCGCAGACCAGGTGGCTGCCGTCGTCTTGCCGCACGCCGCGCCCATCAGGACACTGGCCTGCAGCAAGGCGCCGGTCTTGCGGCGGTGCATGTCGCGCAGCTGGGCCTCGCTCAAGGGCTTGCCGATGCTGGCCAGGTCGATCGCCTGGCCGCCAGCCATGCCGGCGTGGCCGGCCGAGCGCGCCAGCAGGCTGCACAGCCGTGCCTGCAAGGCGGCATCGACACCTTCGCCGGGCGTCAGCACCTCGAAGGCCAGGGCCTGCATCGCGTCACCGGCCAGCATGGCCTGCGCCTGGCCGTACTTGACGTGCACCGTCGGTTTGCCTCGGCGCAAGACATCGTTGTCCATGCACGGCATGTCGTCGTGCACCAGGGAATAGGCATGGATGAGTTCGACGGCCACTGCCGCACGCAACGCGGCGTCGGCCGATCCGCCCACGGCCTCACGTGCGGCGAGCACCAGCAAGGGGCGCAGCCGCTTGCCGCCATCGAGCACGCCGTAGCGCATGGCTTCACCCAGACCGGCGGGCGCATCGACAGGCACCCAGGCCTCGAGCGCGGCTTCCACCTCGGCGAGCCGATCGGCGGACCAGCGGGCAAATTCGCCGGCCATCATGCCGCGCCCCAATCCTTGAGCTGGCCGTCTTCGAGCACCTTGACCTGGTCCTCCACCGCCTTCAGGCGGCCACGGCAATACTCCAGCAGGGAAGCGCCGCGTGTATAGCTTTCCAGCAATCGATCCAAGGGCATCTGCCCCCCCTCCATGGCGGCCACCAGTTGCTCCAGCTCGGCCAGGGCCGATTCGTAGCTGGCGGGTTCGGTGGCGGCTTCTTTTGACGTGCGGGCCATCACTCAGTGTTGCAGGAAAGCCCTGGATTCTATTCGGCCCGTGTCCCCTACGCCCCCCCAGGTACACTCGTGCGCTGCATGGGAAGCCGGACACATGGGTGCCGGCTGTCGTGCCACTTCAAGACTCGCCTGCAGGGCCACCAGGCGGGGGTTTGGCATCCTTTCATGGAGATCCTGTGGATCATGTCCGACCTGAGCGTCAGTCTCCAAGCTCTCGAGCGTAGCCGCTCGCAACTCTCGGTAACCAGTTACTTCGACGAGGATCTGTTCCGCAGGGAACAGGAACGCATCTTCCAGTCCGCTCCAGCCTATCTCGGGCACGCCGCTGCGTTGCCCGAGGTGGGCGATTACCTGGCGCTGGCCCGGGAATCCGACGGCCGGGCGCTGCTGCGTTCGCGCGAAGGCATCGAGCTCGTTTCCAACATCTGCCGGCATCGCCAGGCCGTGATGCTCAAGGGCCGCGGCAACACGGGCGGCGCCGTGGTGTGCCCGCTACACCGCTGGACCTACGACCTGCAAGGCCAATTGCTGGGCGCGCCGCATTTTCCGGAAGACCCCTGCCTGTCCCTGCGCAACTACCCGGTGCAGCAGTGGAACGGATTGATCTTCGAAGGTGGCCCCGGCAAGCGCCATGTGGCGACCGACCTCGCCGAACTGGGCGTGGCCGCGGATCTCTCGTTCGACGGCTTCGTCTTTCATTCCGTGCAGCATCACGTGTGCGAGTACAACTGGAAGACCTTCATCGAGGTCTACCTCGAGGACTACCACGTCGTGCCCTTCCATCCGGGCCTGTCGGGCTTCGTGGAGTGCAACGAGCTGCAGTGGGAATTCGGCAAGCAGCATTCCGTGCAGACGGTGGGCGTGCACAGCGCGCTGGCCCGTCCAGGGTCGGCGGTCTACCAGCGCTGGCACGACGCGGTGCGGGCGCGCTACAGCGACACGAACCCGGCGCATGGCGCGATCTGGCTGACGCTGTACCCGACCGTCATGGTCGAGTGGTACCCATCGGTGTTGGTCGTTTCCACCTTGCATCCGCAAGGGCCGCGGCGCACGCTGAATACCGTCGAGTTCTTCTACCCCGAGGAAATCGTCGCTTTCGAGCCGGAATTTGCCACCGCCCAGCAGGCGGCCTACATGGAAACGGTGATCGAGGACGACGAGATCGCCGAGCGCATGGATGCCGGCCGCCGCGCGCTGATGGAGCGCGGTGACGACGAGGTCGGGCCCTACCAGAGCCCGATGGAAGACGGCATGCAGCACTTCCACGAGTGGTATCGCGCCACCATGGGCGACGCCTTTGTCGGCTGACTCGGCGCACGGCCCGCAGGCCGCGCCCAAGGGCGCATGGCCCGCACCCGAAGGCTCGGCGGCCGCTGCGATGGCTGACGGCTCAGCAGCGCGAACCGGCTTTCCGCCGGCCGCGCTGATGCTGCTGGCCAGCCTGCTGTTTGCGCTGATGGGCGCGGCGGTCAAGTACGCCTCCACGCAGTACCACGCTGCCGAGATCGTCATGTACCGCGGCCTGGTGGGCATGGCGATCATTGCGTTGTTGTCGCGCGTGCGCGGCATCCCCCTGCGCACACCCGTGGCGGCCATGCACCTGCGGCGCAGCGCCGTTGGCGTCGCGGCGCTGGGCCTGTGGTTCTATTCGATCGGTGGGCTCCCGCTGGGCACGGCCGTCACCTTGAACTACATGTCATCCGTCTGGATGGCGCTGTTTCTCGTGGGCGGCGCCTGGATGACCGGCCAGATGCGCGACGGCATCGACGGGCGGCTGATCGCCACGGTGTGCGCGGGATTTGCCGGCGTGGCGCTGGTGCTGCGCCCGACGCTCGGCGAAGAACATCTCTGGCACGGCCTGTGCGGATTGATGTCGGGCGTGCTGGCTGCGCTGGCCTACTTCCAGGTGACGGCACTGGGTCGCCGCGGTGAACCCGAGTCGCGCGTGGTCTTCTATTTCTCGATGGGCGGCGTGGCCGGTGGCGCGGTTGTCAGCACGCTGTTCACGGGCTTCCAGGCGCACGACCTGCGCGGCGCCGGGCTGCTGCTGCTGATCGGCATCCTGGCCACCTTTGCGCAGCTGTGCATGACACGCGCCTATGCCATCGGGCAGGTACTGTCGAACGCCGCGCTGCAGTACCTGGGCGTGGCCTTCTCCTTCCTGCTGGGCGTGTGGCTGTTCGACGACCGCGTCACCTGGTCGGCCCTGGCCGGCATGGCGCTGATCGCCGGCGCGGGCATTGCCGCCACGGCGCTGCGCAGCCGACAAGGCGCACCGGCCGACACCCCCACCGAAACCTGAACCCCGTCCGCGCACACCGTCGGCGCGGCGATCCGGAGTTGCCATGCACAAGACCCTCATCGATGCCCCGACCCTGAAATCGCTGCTGGCCGACGCCACGCCGGTCGTGCTTCTGGACTGCCGATTCGACCTCGTCGATGCCGACGCCGGCGAGCGCGCCTTCGCGCAGGGCCATCTGCCCGGCGCCCGCTACGCGCACATGGACCGCGACCTCGCGGGCCCGAAGGACCCCGCCGGTCCGCGCGCGGCCAGCTACACGGGCCGTCACCCGCTGCCCACGCCCGAGGCCTTCGCGCGCACGGTCGGCGACTGGGGCATCCGGCCCGGCGTGCAGGTCGTGGCCTACGACGCGCATGGCGGCACCTATGCGGTCAGGGCGTGGTGGATGCTGCGCTGGCTCGGCCATGCCGCGGTTGCGGTCCTGGATGGCGGGATGGACGCCTGGTCGGCCGCCGGCGGCACCCTGCAGCCCGGCGCGCCCGCGGCGGTGGCTGAGGCGAGCCCGTACCCACTGCCTGCGAAGGCGGCCATGCCCTCCATCGATGCCGCGACGCTGGAGCAGTGCCTGGGCCGCGTGCGCGTGATCGATGCCCGCACCGCGCAACGCTGGCGCGGGGAGGCCGAAACCCTGGACCCCGTGGCGGGCCACATCCCCGGCAGCACGCCACGCTTCTTCCGCGACAACCTGGATGCCGACGGTCGCTTCAAGTCGCCTGCGCAGCTGCGCGCCGATTTTGCGGCCCTGGGCGTGAGCTCGGGTGAAGGCATCGTCCACCAGTGCGGTTCGGGCGTCACGGCCTGCCACAACCTGCTGGCCATGGAACTGGCCGGCATGCCCGGGAGTTCGCTGTATCCGGGCTCGTGGAGCGAGTGGTGCGCCGATACGCGCCGCCCGGTGGCGCGCGGCTGATCGAGGCCGCGCACCAGCGGGCTTGATTCGAGTCAAGGGGCGTCGCGACTCGCTCGCCAAAGCCGCGCCATGGGTGCAGACTCTGCAGTGTCAGGACACTTCCAAGGAGCGCACATGTACCGCAACATCCTCGTGCCGACCGACGGCTCGGACATCTCGCTCAAGGCGGTCCGCACCGCCTGTGCCATGGCAAAGCTGGCCGGTGGCAGCGTGGTCACGGTCAGCGTGAAGGTGCCGTATCCGTACAGCGCCATTTCCGAGATGCAGCCCGTGCCGCCGCAGGAGTTCTACGACGCCCAGGAGCGTGTGACCACCGAGTGGGTCAACGGCGCTCAGGCCATCGCGCGTGAAGTCGACGTGCCCTGCAAGGGCTTCACGATGGAAGCCGTGCATCCCTGGGAAGCGATCATCGAGCAGGCCAAGTCGCAGAACTGCGACCTCATCGTGATGGCGTCGCACGGGCGACGCGGCCTGTCCGCGCTGCTGCTGGGTAGCGAGACGCAGCGTGTGCTCACGCACTGCGATCTGCCGGTCCTCGTGGTCAAGTGATGGGGCGCGGCGACCGAGCCAAGGGCGCGGTCGCCGCCCGCATCGGGCCAGGCATCAGTGGCCGCGCTGCAGCGCGCTGACGCCGCCGACCAACGCCAGGCCCAGCCCCAGAAAGGCAATCTGGGACAGTGTCTGCCGCCATGACAGCCGCTGCTGCAGTTGCGGCAACAGGTCCGCAACGGCGATGTAGATGAAGCTGCTGGAGGCAATCACCAGCAGGTAAGGGAACAGGCTCTGCCAGGGGCCCATCGCAAAATAGCCCAGCACGCCCCCCACGACCGCAGCCAGGCCCGACAACGCGTTGTACAGCAGCGCCCGCCCGCGGCTGAAGCCGGCATTGAGCAGCACGATGTAGTCGCCCGCCTCCTGCGGGATCTCGTGCGCGACGATGGCCAGGGCCGTCACGACGCCGAGCTGGGTGTCCGTCAGGAAGGCCGCCGCGATGATCACCCCGTCGCAGAAGTTGTGGATGCTGTCGCCGACGAGCACGCTGACGCCGCCGCGGCCGGCCTGCTGCATATCGAAATGCGAATGATGGTCGTGGCCATCACCTTCGTGGTGGTGTTCGTGACGGTAGAGCTCGGCCTTCTCCAGCAACCAGAAGAACAGCAAGCCGCCCAGCAGGGTCAGGAACAGTTCGTGGGTGTCCGCGCGGCTCTCGAAGGCCTCGGGCAGCACGTGCAGCAAGGCCGTGCCGAGCAACACACCGGCCGACAGGCTGACCAGCCCCTTCACCACCCGCCCCAGCAAGGCCACGGTCAATGACGCCGCGACGAGCACCGACAGCAGGCCGCCCACGAGCGTGGCCACAACGATATAGAGGAGCGTCATTTCGCCGTCATGTTAGCCGGCCATCCGCCACCACCGCGGTTCGGGGCAGAAGCCGGCCGGGCGCTGCACCGGCGGTTCGAGGCGCGCGCTTGCGACAAATGCTTACTTACACCCCGGCTCCAGGCGCGGAGAACCGCACGGCTGAAGGGAGAATGTCCACCGGAGTGAGGGCTTGCGCCCCACCGGAAGTATTGATCTACCCCTTGAGGTCAGCGGGTGAAATGCCCGGGAGAGTCATGAGTTCGTCCTTTGCATCCCTCGTCCTGCGCACGGACGAGGCAAGACGTGAGTTCGATTCCCAACCCGTTCTTCTCGATGCCGTGGCGCGTGGCATGAGCCAGGCCCGCTACCAGGCCTTCTTGCTGGAGCTGTACCACATCGTCTGGCACTTCAATCCGATCTGCGCCGTGGCGGCCAGCCGGATGCAGGACGACCTGCGCGACGTGCGCTACTTCCTTTACGCGCACATGCACGAGGAATCCGGCCATGAGCTGTGGGTACTCAACGACCTGGAAGCCGTGGGCGTGCCGCGCGACCGTGCGCAAACCCATGCAGCGGGTCCCTACACGCTCGCGATGAACGGCTACAACTACTGGTCAGCCGGGCATCGACATCCAGCCAGCGCGCTGGGCATGCTCTACGCACTCGAGGTCGTGGCCTCGGTGTACGGCGGGCCATTCAGCAGCGCCATCCGCGAATCGCTGTTTCTCGACGGCGATGTCGGCGTGTCCTTCATCAGTTCGCACACCACGATGGATGCGGACCACATTGCCGAGCTTCGCGAGATCGTCAACCAGGTCCGCGACGAGGCCGCGCTGGAGGCGATGGTCGAATCGGCGCAACTGAATTTCCATCACTTCGGCCACGTGTTTGCCACCCTGCCCTGAAGAGGACCGCGCAAGTGAAAGTTGCCGACCTCCCACCCCGCAGTGCCGAGCCGCCGCTCACGCCGGCTGAACGCCAGCAGCGCCTGGCCCATCTGCTCGGGCGTCCCTACCGCACGCTGCGCCTGAGCTGGCACGCGGAGCTCTCGATGCTCAGCGTGCACCTGCGCGTCAAACCCATCCAGTGCTACAGCCTGGCGGCCATGACGGAACTGCAGTTCGTCTTCGACGACGTCACCGCGAACCCGGGCCTGGTACGCCACTTCGTGATGGCGTCCGACGTGCCGCGGGTCTTCAACTTCGGCGGCGATCTGGCGCTGTTCGTGCTGCTGGCACGCTCGCGCGATCTCGAATCGCTGAAGATGTACGGCCGCCGCTGCATCGACCTGATCTGGTGGCTCGAGACCGCCGCCGATCGCGGCGTGCTCACGGCCGGGCTCGTGCAGGGCGACAGCCTGGGCGGCGGCCTGGAGAACCTGCTGCCCCTGCACCGCGTGATCTGCGAGCGCAGCGTCAACGCGGGCTTCCCGGAAGTGCTGTTCAACCTGTTCCCGGGCATGGGCGCGTGGAGTTTCATCTCACGCAAGGCCGGCATCGCGGTGGCCAACGAGATGATCCTCTCCGGGCGCCTCTACACGGCCGAGGAACTGCAGGCGCGCGGTCTCGTGGACCAGGTGGTCAACGACGGCGAAGGCGAGGCCGCACTCGAACAAGCCGTGCGAGCCGTGGACCCGCGCTGGCGCGGCACGATCAATGCGCTGCGGGCACGGCGCATGGCCGCACCCATCAGCTACGAGTCGCTGGTCGAGATCGTCGACCACTGGGCCGAGACGGCCCTGGGTCTGACCGACCGCGACCTGCGCCTGATGGAGCGCCTGGCGCGCGCGCAGATCCGCAAAGTCGGCGGCGCCGACGACGGTGCGATCGAGGAGATCAAGCGAATCGAGCTGGAATCGGCCTGGCAGGTGCAGCGGCCCGCGAGCTCGGCCCTGTCGGGGCTGCAGACCACGCTGCCGAACTGACACCCGCAGGCGCCGTGCGCCAGCACGGTGCCGCTTCAGGCTTCAGATCAGCCGGGCGATCACCGCGCGCAGTTCGGCCTGCGTGAAGGGCTTGGCCAGGTGCTCGTCCATGCCGGATTCGCGGGCGTGGACCGCATCCTCGCCGAAGGCATTGGCCGTGACGGCCACGATCGGCACGCGCCCCTTGCCGCTGGCCTTTTCACGCTGGCGGATATGCACGGTGGCGTCATAGCCGTCCATCACCGGCATCTGCACGTCCATCAGGATCAGGTCGACGTCCGTCTGCGCCAGCAGGTCCAGCGCCTGCTGGCCATCTTCCGACTCCAGCACCTGCAGCCCCATGTTGCGCAGCATCTCGGTGGCGATCATGCGGTTGACCGCGTTGTCCTCCACCATCAAGACGGTGCCCGACAGCGGGTTGCCTTCGTCCAGCGGCGCGGGCTGCGTATCTTCGATGGCCGCCGGGGCTACGGAGGCGTCCGGCTCGAACTCCACGACGAACTCGAAGGTCGAGCCTTCGCCATGCACACTGTGCACCTCGATGCGCCCGCCCATGGCCTCGACGATGCGCTGGCTGATGGCCAGGCCCAGACCGGTTCCGCCGCGGCGCCGGTGCCGCGCGCCCCCCACCTGGTGGAAGGGCATGAAGATCGATTCGAGTTCGTCCGCCGGCATGCCGATGCCGGTGTCGCGCACGCCGAAGCGCACGCCGACGCGGCCGGCATGGCGCGCGTGGTCCACACGAAGGTCCAGCGTGACGGTTCCGCGCTCGGTGAACTTGACGGCATTGCCGACCAGGTTGAGCAGCACCTGCTTGAGCCGTTGCGCATCGCCGAAGACGCGGTCGGGCGCATCCGGATCGAGGTCGAGGATCAAGGCCACGCCCTTGCCTTGCGCGCTGCTGCGGAACAAGGCCACGACCGATTGCGCCACGGCCTTCAGCGACATCGGACCGCGCACCAGCTCGAGCTTGCCGGCTTCGATCTTGGAATGGTCGAGCACGTCGTTGAGGATGCCCAGCAGGGTCTCGCCGGAAGAGGCCGCCGTGCGCACCAGGCGCCGCTGCTGGGCCTCCAGCGGCGTGCGGCGCAGCAGGTCGAGCGCACCCAGCACGCCGTTCATCGGCGTGCG
This sequence comes from Pseudomonadota bacterium, assembly GCA_963205115.1. GTDB lineage: Bacteria > Pseudomonadota > Gammaproteobacteria > Burkholderiales > Burkholderiaceae_C > Rubrivivax. The sequence goes on from CAUJHV010000064.1 coordinate 129,965, forward strand.
GATCTCGTGGCTCATCGTGGCCAGGAACTGCGACTTCGCCAGGTTGGCGGATTCCGCGGCCTCCAGCGCGCGCTTCAGTGCATCGTTGGCGTCGTCGATCTCGCGGCCGTGCTGGATGCTGCGCTCCGTGGCCAGGCGGAAGGCCTGCACGGCGCGGTACATCGTGAAGCCGAAGACCGACACCAGGATGGCCAGCGGCCATGAGCCATTGGCCGAGCCTACGGCGCTGACGACCACCAGCGCACCCAGCTGCAAGCCCGCCAGGATGAGGTAGGCGCGACCGACCAGCCCCATGAAGGTGCCGCCGACCGCCAGCGAGCCCACCACGATGACCGCATAGGCGATGGCCGTGCTGCCTTCGAGCCGCGGATAGATGCCCACCGAGGCCACTACCCAGACCAGACCGGCCAGGGCCGCGGTGGCTTCGATCTGGCGCACGCCGGCTGCCAGGTCTTGCGGCGTCATCTCATCTGCGCCCAGGTAGCGCCGGGCCACACGCACGCGGTAGATCGAACTGGCCAGGCCCAGCACGCCCGTGAGCACCGCGGCGCCGTGCGCCCCGACCTTCCAGGCAGCGAACACCACGTAGGCCACGGCAGCCAGCAGCAGCCACACGCTGCGCGCGCCATTGGCCAGCGCCAGGTTCAGCAGCTCGCGTTCGGTGGTGAATGAGGGAGTCGGAGGTCTGCCCATGTCCTGCTGGCCCGCGCCTGTCCGGGAACACGCACACGGGCGCCACGCACCATTATGCGCATCCCTTCCGGGTCAGTGCGCCTGTCCCCAGCTGCTTCCCACCCCTACTTCTGCGAGCAGCGGCACGCTCAGCTGTGCCACACCCGCCATCAGACGGGGCACGGCCTCGCGCAGCCATTCGATTTCGGCTTCGGGAACCTCGAAGACCAGTTCGTCGTGGACCTGCATGACCATGCGCGTCGCCCGGCCCTCGTCGTCGATGGCCTTCTGCACCGCCAGCATGGCCAGCTTGATCAGATCGGCCGCCGTGCCCTGCATGGGCGCATTGATGGCCTGGCGTTCGGCGGCGCTGCGGCGCGGGCCGTTGCCGCCGCGGATGTCGGGCAGCGTGATGCGCCGGCCGAAGAGCGTTTCCACGTAGCCACGCTCGGCCGCGCGCGCCTTGGTTTCTTCCATGTAGCGCTTGACGCCGGCAAAGCGCTGGAAGTAGCGGTCGATGTAGTCGCGCGCGGCCTTCTGTTCGATGCCCAGCGACTGCGCCAGGCCGAAGGCGCCCATGCCGTAGATCAGGCCGAAATTGATGGTCTTGGCATAGCGGCGTTGCTCGCTGCTGACCTGCTCAGGCGGCAGGCCGAAGACTTCGGCCGCCGTCGCGCGGTGCACGTCCTGGCCTTCGGCAAAGGCGCGGGTCATGCCCGGGTCGCCGCTCATGTGGGCCATGATGCGCAGCTCGATCTGCGAGTAGTCCGCGCTGGCGATGCGGTGCCCGGCCGGCGCGATGAAGGCGTCGCGCACACGGCGGCCTTCCGGCGTGCGGATCGGGATGTTCTGCAGATTAGGGTCGTTGCTCGACAGGCGGCCCGTTACGGCCACCGCCTGCGCGTAGGTGGTGTGCACGCGGCCGGTCTTTGGATTGACCATCAGCGGCAGCTTGTCGGTATAGGTCCCCTTGAGCTTGGACAGGCTGCGGTGCTCCAGCAGCTTGGCCGGCAGCGGGTAGTCGGCCGAAAGCTCCTGCAGCACCTCTTCGTCCGTGCTGGGCGCGCCGCTGGCGGTCTTCTTCTTCACCGGCAGGCCCAGCTTGACGAAGAGGATTTCGCCGATCTGCTTGGGCGAACCGAGATTGAACGGCTGCCCGGCCAGCCCATAAGCCTCCTGCTCGATGGCGAGGATGCGCTCGCCCAGTTCGCGGCTCTGGCGCGCCAGGACCTCGCTGTCCACCAGCACGCCATGGCGCTCGATGCGGCCCAGCAGCGCGCTGACCGGCATCTCGATGTCGGCATACACGCGCAGCAGGCCCGGCTCGGCCTGCAGCTGCGGCCACAGCGCCTCGTGCACCTGCATCGTCATCTCGCTGTCTTCGCCGGAATAGGTGGTCGCGCGCGGGATGTCCACCTGCGAAAACGGGATCTGGTTGGCGCCCTTGCCGCACAGGTCTTCGTAGCTCAGGCCCTTGCGGTGCAGGTGGCGCTCGGCCAGGCTCTCCAGGCTGTGCGGCTTGTGCGCCTCCAGCACGTAACTCTGCAGCAGCGTGTCGTGGGCGTAGCCGCGCACCTGGATGCCCTGGTTGGCCAGCACGTGCGTGTCGTACTTGACATGCTGGCCGACCTTGGCCCGCGCCGGATCTTCCAGCCATGGTTTCAAACGTTGGAGCACTTCGGCCAGCGGCAGCTGGTCCGGCGCGCCGGGACCGTCGTGCGCCAGCGGGATATAGGCCGCGCGGCCCGGTTCGACCGCCAGGCTGATGCCCACGACCTGCGCGCGCAAGGGGTCCAGCGAATCGGTTTCGGTATCCAGCGCCACCAGCAGCGCGGCCTCGATGCGCTGCATCCAGGCGTCGAAGGCGGGCCAGTCGAGCACCGTCTCGTACTCGCGCGCCAGCGGTGCGGCCACGGGCACCGGCAGCGGGTCCGCCACCGTGGCGGCCAGCTCGCCGCCGTCTTCCAGCTCCTTGCGCCAGCTGCGAAAGCCGTGCTGCACGTAGAAGTCCAACAGGCCCTGGCGTTCGACCGGCTTCAGCGCCAGCGCCTCCAGCGCGGGCCAATCGGCCACATGCGCCGTCAGGTCGCTGTCGCAGACCACGGTGATGAGCTTGCGGCCCATCGGCAGCCAGTCCAGCGCCTTGCGCAAGTTTTCGCCGGCCACGCCCTTGATCGATGCCGCGGCCGCCATCACGCCTTCCAGCGAGCCATGCTCTTCGAGCCACTTCAGCGCCGTCTTGGGGCCGACCTTGTCTACGCCGGGGACGTTGTCGACGGTGTCGCCGATCAGCGTCAGGTAGTCCACGATGCGGTCCGGCGGCACACCGAACTTGGCCCGCACGCCGGCCTCGTCGAGCGTCTCGTTGCTCATCGTGTTGACCAGCGTGACCTGCGGCGTCACCAGTTGCGCGAGGTCCTTGTCGCCGGTGGAGATGACCACGCGGTGCCCCGATGCCGCGCCCACGCGCGCCAGCGTGCCAATGACATCGTCCGCCTCGATCCCGGGGACTTCCAGGACGGGCCAGCCCAGCAGCTGCACCACGGCGTGGATCGGCTCGATCTGCAACACCAGGTCGGGCGGCATCGGCGCGCGCTGCGCCTTGTAGTCGGCATACCACTCGTTGCGGAAGGTCGGGCCCTTGGCATCGAAGACGCAGGCCGCATGCTCGGCCGGGATCTGCTCGCGCAGCCGCTTCATCATGGCCACCATGCCGTGGATCGCACCCGTGGGCGCCCCGTCGGGCCCGCGCAGGTCCGGCATGGCGTGGTAGGCGCGGTACAGGTAGCTCGATCCGTCGACGAGCAGCAGGGTTGGTTCGCTCACGGGGTCACCTTCTTCGTATCCGCCCGGCGCGCGCGTGACGGCCGGGTGCAGGGCAAGGCCGCGATTGTGCGCGTGGGCGCCGGCGCCTGCCCGGCCGGTCGGCGCGCGCCGCTTAAACTCGGCGCATGTCTGTTCGTCTCTTGCCGGTACTCGGCGCACTGGCCTGCGCCTACGCTGCCCCGGCGGCTCTGGCACAAACCGCGGGCGAGCCGCGCGCCGAACACCGCGTGGCCGAGGACGACCACGTGCGCGTCGAAGAATGGCGAGTGCGGGGCGAAACACGCCGCGTGGTGGTCAAGCCCAAGACCCCGGGCGCCCGCGAATACGAGCTGTTGATGCCGCAAGGCGTGCCGGACCCCTCGCAGCGGCGGCCTGCCACCTCCGGCGAACGGGTCTGGCGCCTGTTCTCGTTCTGACGCATGGCGGTCTATACCGAGGTCAGCGTCGACGAAGCGTCGGGTTTGCTCGAGCGGCTGGGTCTGGGTGAGCTCACGGCGCTGCAGGGCATTGCGTCCGGCATCGAGAACACCAACTACTTCGCCTCCACCGCGCAGCAGCACTGGGTGCTCACCCTCTTCGAACGCCTGCCACGCGAAGAGCTGCCGTATTACCTGCACCTCATGCTGCATCTGTCGCAAGCGGGGCTGCCGGTCCCGCAGCCGCAGGCCTCGGCCGACGGCGAGTTGGTTCATAGCCTGGCGGGCAAGCCGGCGGCCGTGGTGTCACGCGTGCCGGGCCAGCCGGTGCTGGCGCCGGAACCGGTGCATTGCGCGCAGTTGGGTGCGCTGCTGGGCCGCATGCACCGCGCCGCGGAGTCCTTCGAGTGGCGCAAGCCGCACGGCAGGGGCCTGGCCTGGTGGGAGGCCACGCTGCCGCAGATCCTGCCGCACGTGACGGCCGACGAGAGCGACCTGCTGCGCAGCGAACTGCGCTTCCAGCAGGCGCTGGCCGCATCGGCCGCAGGGCGCGCCCTGCCGGTGGGACACGTCCACGCCGACCTGTTCCGCGACAACGTCATGTTCGACGGTGCCGACGGTGCGCTGCAGATCAGCGGCCTGCTCGATTTCTATTTCGCCGGCCAGGACGCGATGCTCTTCGACGTGGCCGTGTGCATCAACGACTGGTGCATCGACCTCGAAAACGGTCGCCTGCTCGAAGACCGGGCCGAACCCCTGCTGCGCGCTTACCGGGCCGAGCGTGAACTGGCCCATGGCGAATGGCGGTTGCTGCCGGGCATGCTGCGTGCCGCGGCCCTGCGCTTCTGGATCAGCCGGCTGTGGGATTGGTACATGCCACGCAGTGCCAGCCTGCTCACCCCCAAGAGTCCGGCGCACTTCGAGCGCGTACTGCGCGAACGCATCGACAATCCCTGGTTGCCCGCATCCTGAGCCGCACCCGCGGACCTGCCGAACCGTCCATGCCGCTGTCACTCCAAACCGTGCCGCCCCGCCAAGGCCTGCGATGGCTGCGCGACGGCTTTCAGCTCTTCAGCCGGTTTCCCCTGCCGTTCAGCTTCCTGTTTGTCGTCTTCATGGCGGCGGCGGCGCTGGGCTCGGCCCTGCCCCTGTTTGGCGGCTTCATCATGCTGTGCGCCGTGCCCTTGCTGAGCCTGGGTTTCATGATCGCCAGCGAATCCGCCCTGACTGGCGGCCCGATTCACCCCGGTCAATATGTCGCGGCACTGCGCACCGACGCGCCGCGGCGGCGCTCGCAGCTCATCCTGTGCCTGCTGTTCGGCAGCCTGACGCTGGGCGTGCTGTGGCTGTCCCACACCCTGGACGGCGGCACGTTTGCGCAATTGCAGAAGCTCATGGCAGAAGACGCGCCCAAGGCGAAAATCGATGCCGTGCTGTCGGATCCCGCCCTGCTGACGGGCATGATCATGCGTCTGGGGCTGGCCGCGCTGATGTCAGTCCCGTTCTGGCACGCACCGGCACTGGTGCACTGGGGCGGCCAGGGGCCCGGGCAGGCACTGTTCTCCAGCACGCTCGCGGTGTGGCGCTGCAAGGGCGCCTTTGGCGTCTACAGCCTGGCCTGGTTTGCCGTGGTCGCGGTCTTCGGCATGTTGGTGGCGCTGGTGCTCGAACTGCTGGGCGGACGGCAATACATCGGCCTGGTGATCCTGCCTGCCGGCCTGGTCTTCAGCACGGTGTTCTACGTTTCGCTGATCTTCACCTTCAACGACAGCTTCGACGGCACCAGCCTGCGCAGCCCGCTGGCCGTTTCCTGAGTCCAGCCGCAGCCGGGCCCGCGCGGCCGGGCCTTCAATCCACCGGCGTGAGCTTGGCGACCGACAAGGCCAGCCACTTCATGCCGTGGCGCCCGAAATTGACTTGCGCCCGCGCGTCCTCGCCCTGGCCTTCCAGCGTGACGATGATGCCTTCGCCGAACTTGTTGTGGAACACGGCCTGGCCGGACCGGAACCGCGGGCCGGCGCCGCCCGATGGCGCGACTGCGTCATGGCGGGGCACGAAGGGCACGGCCGCTTCGCGGCGCCCGGCGCCCACGATCGAGTTCAGCCCGCTGCCACGCTGCCAGGCCTGTTGGTAGTCGCGCGCATAGCCCGAACTGAACCCCGCCTGGCGCGGCGTGAGCCACTTCAGTGCGGACTCCGGAAGCTCGTCGAAGAACCGGCTCTTGACGTTGTAGCGCGTCTGCCCGTGCAGCATGCGCGTCTGGCTGAAGCTCAGGTACAGGCGCTGGCGCGCCCGCGTGATGGCCACGTACATCAGGCGCCGCTCTTCTTCGAGCCCGTCGGTGTCGGACAGCGCGTTTTCGTGCGGGAACAGCCCTTCTTCGAGACCGGTGATGAATACCGCATCGAATTCCAGGCCCTTGGCCGCGTGCACGGTCATCAGCTGGATCGCATCCTGGCCGGCCTGCGCCTGGTTGTCCCCGGCCTCGAGCGCCGCATGCGTGAGGAAGGCCGCCAGCGGTGACATCACCTCGCCACTGTCGCCATCGGGCGTGCCCAGCGGCGGCAGCATCTCGTCCACCGGCAGGCTCACGGCGTCCTTGCCGAATCCTTCCTGCGTGACGAAGGCTTCCGCGGCATTGACCAGTTCCTCGAGGTTCTCGATGCGGTCCTGGCCTTCTTTTTCGGTGCGGTAGTGATCGACCAGGCTGCTGGCCGCCAGCACGTGGTCGATGATCTTGCGCAGCGTCAGGCCGCGGGTGGCCGCTGTCATGGCCTCCACCGCCGCATTGAAGGCCGCAAGATTGGCGCCACCCTTGCCGGGCACGGCCGCCACGCTCTGGTAGAGGCTTCGGCCGCTGGAGCGGGCGGCGTCCTGCAGTTGTTCCAGCGTGCGTGCGCCGATGCCACGCGCGGGGAAATTGACGACCCGCAGGTAGCTCGTGTCGTCGTTCGGGTTCTCGATCAGGCGCAGGTAGGCCAGCGCGTGCTTGATTTCCGCGCGCTCGAAAAAGCGCAAACCGCCGTACACGCGATACGGCACGCCGGCATTGAACAGCGCACTCTCCAGCACGCGGCTCTGCGCATTGCTGCGGTACAGCAGCGCGATTTCGCTGCGCGCCGTGCCGCTGCGGTGAAGCGTTTGAGCTTCCTCCAGGAACCAGCGCGCCTCTTCGTAATCGCTGGGGCTTTCCTGCACGCGCACGGGCTCGCCCGCGCCGGCTTCGGTGCGCAGGTTCTTGCCCAGGCGGCGGCTGTTATGCGCGATCAGCTCGTTGGCGGCATCCAGGATGTTGCCCGCCGAGCGGTAATTGCGCTCGAGCTTGATGACCTGCTCGACGTGGTACTGCCGCTCGAAATCCGCCATGTTGCCGACCTGCGCACCCCGGAAGGCGTAGATGCTCTGGTCGTCGTCACCGACCGCGAATACGCCTTGCGCCGGCTGCGCCCCGGGCGGCGCGAACATCTGCAGCCACTTGTACTGCAGCCGGTTGGTGTCCTGGAATTCGTCGACGAGCACGTGATGGAAACGGCGCCGGTAGTGTTCGCGCAGCGCATCGTTGTCGCGCATCAGCTCATAGGTGCGCAGCAGCAGCTCGGCAAAGTCGACCACGCCCTCGCGCTGGCACTGGTCTTCGTAGGCCTGGTAGATCTCGACCAGCTTGCGCGTCTGCTCGTCGCGCAATTCCACGTCGCGCGGCCGCAGGCCGTCTTCCTTGCTGCCAGCGATGAACCAGCTCACTTGCTTGGGCACGAAACGGTCTTCGTCGAGGCTCATGGCCTTGATGACGCGCTTGACGGCCGACAGCGAATCCTGTGCATCCAGGATCTGGAAGCTCTGCGGCAGCGCCGCGAGCTTCCAGTGCGCGCGCAGGAAACGGTTGCACAGTCCGTGAAAGGTGCCGATCCACATGCCGCGCACGGGCACCGGCAGCATGGTCGACAGCCGCGTCAGCATTTCCTTGGCGGCCTTGTTGGTGAAAGTCACCGCCAGCACGCCGCCGGGCGAGACCTGCCCCGTTTGCATCAACCATGCGATACGCGTGGTCAGCACGCGCGTCTTGCCCGAACCCGCACCAGCCAGGATGAGAGCCGGCCTTGCGGGCAGCGTCACGGCTGCCAGCTGTTCGGGATTCAGGGCGCGCAACAGGCCTGCGCTGTCGTCGAGAGGCCGCGCGACGTCGTTGGCCTGCCATTCATGCATGCGGCCATTCTAGGCAGCATGCCTGGCGCGTCCGATCAACCGCCGGAAACGAGCACGGCGGCCTTCGTCAGATCACCAGCCAGGCGGACACCATGCCCGTGCGCTTCCGGAATGACGATGTCCGGCAGCTCGGTGGAAAACGGATCCGCAAAGCGCCGCGGCTGCTTCTTCATCAGCTGCAGGCGCTGCTGCTCGCGCAGCCAGGGTGCGATTTCCTCGGCAGGCAGCGCGCGGCTGAGCAGCCAGCCCTGCATGTCCTGGCACCCGAGATCGCGCAGGAACTGGGCCTGGGCCTCGGTTTCCACACCTTCGGCCACGACCTTCATCTGCAGGCTCTTGGCCAGCGCCACGATGGCCGTGGCGATCGCGCAGTCTTCCGGATCGTGCGGGATCTCGGTGACGAACGAGCGATCGATCTTCAGCGTGTCGACGTCCAGCCGCCGCAGGTAGCTCAGCGAAGAATGGCCAGTGCCGAAATCGTCGATGGCCAGCCGCACGCCCATGTCCTGGAAGGCACGCAGCACCTGCTTGTTGCCCTCGGTGTCTTCCATCAGCAGGCTCTCGGTAAGTTCGAGCTCCAGCCGATTCGGGGCGATGCCCGATTCACGCAGCGTGTCCTGCACGAGCGGCACCAGGAACGAATGGCGCAACTGCCGTGCCGAGAGATTGACGGCCATGGCAATCGGCGGCAGCCCCTGGCGATCCCACTCGGCCAACTGCGTGCAGGCCGCGCGGATCACCCAGGCGCCGGCTTGCACGATCAACCCGGTCTCTTCCAGGACGGAGATGAACTTGTCCGGCGAAATCAGCCCGCGTCCCGGGCAATGCCAGCGCAGCAGCGCCTCCACGCCCGTGACCTCGCCCGTGCGCAGGCAGGCCTTGGGCTGGTAGTACAGGCGGAACTCGTGACGCTCGAGGGCGCGGCGCAGGTTGTTCTCCAGCGACAGCCGCGCGTGGACCGCCGCATTGAGGTCTTCGCTGAAGAAGGTATACATGTTCCGGCCGAGCGATTTCGACCGGTACATCGCCATGTCCGTGTTGCGGATGATCCCGTCGATATCGACGCCGTCGTGCGGGTACAGCGAGATGCCGATGCTGGCCGACACCTGAACCTCTTCGTCGCCAATGCGCAGCGGCAGGCACAAGGCGTCGAGCACGCGGCGGGCGACGAGCGCCGCGTCCTCCGCGCCGCCGATGTCCTCGAGGATCACCGTGAACTCGTCGCCGCCCAGACGCGACAGCGTGACAACCTCGCCTTCGACGGCCGCACGGCCCACGGAGTCGCCCTCGCGAAGGCAGCCGGTAAGGACGGTGGCGACGTGCGTCAACAAACGGTCACCGGCTTCGTGCCCGAGGCTGTCGTTGACCACCTTGAAGCGGTCCAGGTCCAGGAAGAACAGCGCCATCGAACGACCGGTGCGGTGCGCGCGTTCCATCGCGTGGCCCAGGCGGTCGCGGAAGAGCACCCGGTTGGGCAGGCCCGTGAGGCTGTCGTAGTTCGCGAGGTCGCGAAGCGCCAGTTCAGCGCGCCGTGCTTCGGTGAGATCGCGCACGACGACCACAAAACGCGGCTGGCGGTCGCCCGGCGTCCTGTGCACGGTGATGCGGGCTTCGAAAGTGGTGGCGCCACCGGCCGGCCGCACGGCGGCTTCTCCGCTCGGCAGCGGTGCAGGTGTCGCATCCGGTGCCGAATCCGTTGGCGCGGCCGCCGGGCCCGTGTGGCGCGGCAACACGAATTCGGTGATGGCAGCGCCGATCAACGAACGCGTGCCGGGCGCCAGCATCTCGATGGCGCGCGGATTGCAGCTCAGGATCCGCCCCCGCGCATCACAGATGAACAGACCGTCATCGCTGCGATCGAACAACACGCGCAGCGCACGCGACTCGCTCGAACCGAGCCGCGGCTGCTCCACCGGTGTGTCGTCCCTGGGTGCGGACGTGGACGCCACGCGCGTACGACGCGCCAACGTGCGCATCGCCATGCCGGCTACCGCAGCGGCGGCCAAGAGGTCCAGCAGCAACACCGAGAGCATCGGCAGCAGCGACCGCGACACTTCCACATACGCCACCGGCGCCTGATCCAGCATCACAGGCATCGAGCGGCGCAGGGCGGCCAGGCCAGGTTCGTCGCCCTCGCGCATCCACTCGCCGCCTTCGTGGCGCAGCAGCCGCCGCGTTTCCCCGGCGTGCAGATGGCTCGCGGGCAGCGTGACCTGTTGCAGGCGCGCCTGCGGCGTTCCGCGCAACCGAGCCAGATCCGACGACACCACCTCAGCCACCCGCTCCGCCATCGACTGCGCCTGCTCGCCGACATGTCGCCAGAACCAGGCCGCATGTCCCGCGATGGCAATGGTCAACGCGGCCAGGAGTCCGCGGAACGCCGGATGCGCGTGCATGGGAGGTTCCGGCAGATGACGGTGCTGCATGTGTCACGTTTCGGCGGGCGCCGACGGGGCTGAACCGTGACAGGCGACGCAGATCCGGCCGCACGCGTAAAATTGGTCACGGCATTCACGAACGGTCGGTTGCAAGCCTGCGCCGGCCGCCCCCCGTACAGCCGGCCCGCCAATCGGCGCAGGCGGGGGCACCCTCAGCGCGGCCGCTCGGCCGCCGGCCCGGAGTTCCCATGGAAATCTTTGACTACGACAACATCCTGTTGTTGCCGCGGAAGTGCCGCGTCGAAAGCCGCAGCGAGTGCGACCCGTCGGTCGAATTCGGCGGGCGACGCTTCAAACTGCCGGTCGTACCAGCCAACATGAAGACGGTGCTGGACGAATCGATCGCACAGTGGCTGGCCGCCAACGGCTACTTCTACGTGATGCACCGCTTCGATCTGGACAACGTGGCCTTCGCCAAGCGCATGCGCGACCTGGGCCTGTACGTGTCGATCAGTTCGGGCGTCAAGCCCGCCGACTTCGCGATGATCGAACGCCTGGCGGCCGAGGGTGTCGGCGCCGACTACATCACCATCGACATCGCGCACGGCCACGCGGACAGCGTGCGCAAGGCCATCGAGCACATCCGCCAGCACCTGCCCTCGAGCTTCGTCATCGCTGGCAACGTGGCCACGCCCGAGGCGGTCATCGATCTCGAAAACTGGGGAGCGGACGCGACCAAGGTCGGCGTCGGTCCGGGCAAGGTCTGCATCACGAAGATGAAAACCGGCTTCGGCACCGGCGGCTGGCAGCTCTCGGCACTGAAATGGTGCGCGCGCGTGGCCAGCAAGCCCATCATTGCGGACGGCGGCATCCGCCACCACGGCGACATCGCCAAGAGCGTGCGCTTCGGCGCGGCGATGGTGATGATCGGCTCGCTGTTCGCCGGCCACGAAGAATCACCCGGCTCCACGGTCGAGGTCGACGGCAAGCTCTACAAGGAGTACTACGGCTCGGCCAGCGACTTCAACAAGGGCGAGTACAAGCACGTCGAAGGCAAACGCATCCTCGAGCCGATCAAGGGCAAGCTGGCCGACACCATGCGCGAGATGCGCGAAGACGTGCAGAGCTCGATCAGCTATGCCGGCGGCCGCGTGTTGGCCGACCTGCGCAAGGTCAACTACGTGATCCTGGGCGGCGAAAACGCGGGCGAGCACCTGCTGATGTAGGCCGGCGCCGGGGGCGTTGCCCGCCCCTCGCACGCCCTTCGTGCGCTGGCGTTCAGCGCGGAATCATGCCCTGCCGCTCGCCGCCTTCGCCCGAGCGCAGGCCCGCGCGCACACCCGCAGGCTGCACGCGCATACCCGCCGTGGGGCAGGCGCCGCCATCGACCATGCGGCTGGCAGCGACCCACAGTGGGTCGCCCACGCTGGCCTGCGGCTGGGTCCAGTCCTCGGCCACGGCGCAGGTGGGCGCGAAGCCGGAGAAGTAGCGGCCCTGGTTGAGGGCGTTGACGCTCTCGAAGTTGACGATGCTGTAGGTCGTGCCGCAGCCGTCCGATTGCGGCAGGAAACCCACCGGCTTGCCGCAACTCGCCTCGCCGATGGCCACGACTTCGATGCCGGCGCCGCGCAGGCCGTTGATCACCTGTTCGCTGGCCGAACAGGTGCGGCGACCCATCAGGACAAAGACACGCGGCGCATTCGCGGCCGAACCCAGCGCGGGATTGCTGAAGTCGAAACGCTGGTTCTGCGCCGCCTGCTTGTCGTTGTACAGCAGCGAGGCATAGGCGCGGCCCGCCACGCGCGTGCCGCCCACGTAGGAGGCCACCGCTGCGCCCATCGAGACGAGGCCGCCGCCGTTGTAGCGCAGGTCCAGCACGATGTCCTGTGCGCCCTGCGCTGCGAAGCTGGCGAAGGCGGTTTCCAGCGGCGTGGCCGCCTGCGAGATCATGTTGCGCACCTCGAGGTAACCGACCCGGCGCCCGCCGGCCGTCGTCACCACGGCTTGCAGCGGCACCGGCGTCAAGGCGTAGATACCGGCGGACAGCGTGGCGCGCTTCTGCACACCCGCGGTGGTGCGCCAGACCACCTCCAGGCTGTCACCCACGGCCTTGGCGCTGAGCAGCGAAAAATCGTTCGCCGCGATCAGATCGACCGTGGATCGACCGTTGAGCGACAGGAGGGTGTCTCCACGCACGATCCCGGCCGCTGCGGCCACCGACCGCGGGTCGACCGAGCGCACATACAGGGGCGCACTGGACTGTCCGACCACCTCGAGCCCCGCCACGGACAGGCCGTAGCCCAGCGATTGGCCGTCGCCGAAGAAGCGGTTGAAGGACTCGGTGCTTTCGTAGCCGCTCCAGCGGTCGGCCGGGAAATTCGGGTCCGTGCCGGTGTAGAGCAGCGCCTTGAAGAAGCTGTCGACGCTCGAGGTGCCATCAACCGCCGGGCGCGGGCTCATGGCGTACCAGAAGTAGCTGTCGTTGAAGTAGCTCGACAGCCAGGTCTTCTGGTCGCCGACGGCGCAGCTCAGCGGCCCGCTGCCCGACGGCGCGCCGGCATCGCCACCACCTCCACAGCCCGCCAGCGCCAGTGTCACAGCCAAGGCTGCACCGACACGACGCACGGGCCGATGGCGGGTCGAAGGGATTCGCATGTCGGGCTCCTGGCGGATGGATGGCAGGCCGGGATCGCTCGAGGGGGCCCACCTACAATTCTGAACTCTCCAGATCACCCGGCCGTTGACATCCCGTCAGCCCGGCCGGGCCTTGCGCGCCCATGACCGAACTCGCCAAATCCTTCGAGCCTGCTGCCATCGAGGCCAAATGGGCCCCCCTGTGGGAAGCCGGCGGCGCCGCGCAGCCGACGCTGGACCCGCAGCGTCCGTCGTTCAGCATCCAGTTGCCGCCGCCCAATGTGACGGGCACGCTGCACATGGGCCACGGCTTCAACCACACGATCATGGATGCGCTCACGCGCTACCACCGCATGCGTGGCTTCAACACGCTGTGGCTGCCGGGAACCGACCATGCCGGCATCGCCACGCAGATCGTGGTGGAGCGCCAGTTGCAGGAGCAGGGCTTGTCGCGCCACACCATCGGCCGCGAGAAGTTCCTCGAGCACGTGTGGGCCTGGAAGGAAAAGTCCGGCAGCATCATCACCGGCCAGATGCGCCGCATCGGCGACACGGTGGACTGGTCGCGCGAGTACTTCACGATGGACGCCACGCAGTCCGCGGTGGTCAACGAGACCTTCGTGCGGCTGTACGAGGACGGGCTGATCTACCGCGGCAAGCGCCTGGTGAGCTGGGACCCGGTGCTGAAATCCGCCGTCTCCGACCTCGAGGTCGAAAGCGCCGAGGAAGACGGCTTCCTGTGGCACATCCGCTATCCGCTGGCCGATGGTTCGGGTTCGCTGGTCGTGGCCACGACGCGTCCGGAAACCATGCTGGGCGACACCGCGGTGATGGTGCACCCTGAAGACGAACGGTATGCATCGCTGGTGGGCAGGCAGGTCGCGCTGCCGCTGTGCGGCCGCACAATCCCGGTCATCGCCGACAGTTACGTGGACCGCGAATTCGGCACCGGCGTGGTCAAGGTGACGCCGGCGCACGACCACAACGATTACGCGGTCGGCCAGCGCCACGGCCTGCCGATGATCGGCGTGCTCGCACTCGACGCCACGATCAACGACAACGCGCCGCCGGCCTACCGCGGGCTGGACCGCTTCGAGGCTCGCAAGCGCGTGGTGGCCGATCTCGAGGCCCTGGGCCTGCTGGTCGAGACCAAGAAGCACAAGCTGATGGTGCCGCGCTGCGGGCGCACCGGCCAGGTCGTCGAGCCGATGCTCACCGACCAGTGGTTCATGGCCATGACCAAGGCGGGGCGCGATGGTCGCTCCATCGCCGAGAAGGCCATGGCGGCCGTCGACGCTGGCGAGGTGCGCTTCGTGCCGGACCAGTGGGTCAACACGTGGAACCAGTGGATGAAGAACATCCAGGACTGGTGCATCTCGCGCCAGCTCTGGTGGGGCCACCAGATCCCCGCCTGGTATGGCGAGGACGGCCAGGTCTTCGTGGCGCGCAGCGAAGAAGAAGCGCGGCAGAAGGCCACGGCCGCCGGCTACAGCGGCAGCCTCACGCGCGACGCCGACGTGCTGGACACATGGTATTCGGCCGCGCAATTTCCGTTCTCGACCGTCGGCTGGCCGGCCAAGACGATCGAGCAGGACCTGTTCCTGCCCTCGACCGTGCTGGTCACGGGCTTCGACATCATCTTCTTCTGGGTCGCCCGGATGATCATGATGACGGTGCATTTCACCGGCCGGGTGCCGTTCAAGCACGTCTACATCCACGGCCTGGTCCGCGACGCGCAGGGCCAGAAGATGAGCAAGAGCGAAGGCAACGTGCTCGATCCCGTGGACCTGATCCAGGGTGTCGACCTGCCCACGCTGATCGACAAGAGCACCTCAGGCCTGCGCCGCCCGGAGAAGGCGCCGGCCATCACGGCACGCGTGAAGAAGGAGTTCCCGGACGGCATTCCCGCCTACGGCGCCGACGCGTTGCGCTTCACGATGGCCTCGTATGCCAGCCTGGGACGCGACATCAGCTTCGATCACAAGCGCTGCGAGGGCTTCCGCAATTTCTGCAACAAGCTCTGGAACGCCACGCGCTTCGTGCTGATGAATTGCGAGGGCCAGGACTGCGGCCTGAAGGAACACACCGCCGCGGAATGTGCGGTCGGCGGTCCGCTCGAGGGCTATCTGCAGTTTTCGCCGGCGGACCGCTGGATCGTCAGCGCGCTGCAGAAAACCGAGGCCGCGGTCGCGCAGGGATTTGCGGACTACCGGCTCGATACGGTCGCGCAGGCCGCCTACAGCTTTGTCTGGGACGAGTACTGCGACTGGTATCTGGAGATCGCCAAGGTCCAGCTGCAGAACGGTTCGCCGGCCCAGCAGCGCGCCACGCGGCGCACGCTGATCCGCGTGCTGGAAACCGTGCTGCGGCTGCTACATCCGCTGGTGCCGTTCATCACGGCCGAGTTGTGGGAGCGCGTGGCGCCGGTCGCCGGCCGCCAGGGCACGGCAGATGCGCGCGGCATCATCGTGGCGCCCTATCCGCTGGCCGAGCCGTCACGCATCGACGAATCCAGCCTCGCCTGGATGGACCGCCTGAAGGCCCTGGTCGGCGCGTGCCGCACGCTGCGCTCGGAAATGGGCCTGTCACCGGGTCAGCGCGTGCCGCTGCTCAGCCACGGCGACGCCGAATTCGTCAGCGGCGTGGCGCCGCTGCTGCAAGCGCTGACGCGCCTGGCCGAGGTGCGCTGCATCGACGACGAAGCGGCATTCGCGGCAGCCACGCAGGCCTCGCCGGTATCGGTCGTGGGGCCGATCCGCTTCGCGCTGCACGTGGAAATCGACGTCGCGGCTGAACGCGAACGGCTGTCCAAGGAAATCGCGCGGCTGCAGGGCGAAATCGCGAAGGCCGACGCCAAGCTGGCCAACGAGAGCTTCGTGGCGCGTGCGCCCGCTGCGGTGGTGGCGCAGGAGCGCGCGCGACGCGACGACGCTAGTCAGGCATTGGACCGGCTGTCGAGCCAGCTGGCGCAGCTGGCAGCCCGCCCCTGACGCTGTCGCGGGCGTTGGCCTGCGACAGGATCTCGTCTAGCCTGCGCGCGACCGCCCAGGACGCCCGCAGGTGCGACTCGCGCGTGGCAGCCGCCACGCGCGGCGTGATCTGCAGAGAGTCAATGTTTTCCAGCGGCCGGCCCGGGCCGGTCGCGCCGGCCTCGACGTGGTCCAGCCAGCAGGCAGCCATGCGCCCGCTGCGCAGGACCTCGGCCAGCGCAGCTTCGTCCAGGATCAGCGCGCTGGACAGGTTGACCATGACCTGATCCGGCTTGCACTGGGCGAGGTAGCGTTCGCCCAGCAAGCCGCGGTAGCGGCTGAAGTAGTTCAGCAGCACGCAGACGCTGTCGCTTTGCTCGACCAGTTCGCGCAGGCCGATCGGCGAGACGTTCCAGCGTGCCCACAGCGGGTCGGATGCATGCAGCCCCGGGTCGTAGCCGACGACGCGTGCACCGAAGGCGCGCAGCAGGTCGGCCAGCGGCTTGGCCGCGGGCGTCATGCCGATGATGCCGACCATGCAATTGCTGAGCTCGCGCCCGACCAGCAGGCCTTCGGGGCTGATCACCGGCACGCGGCGCAACATCTGCAGCAGGGCACCGACCGCAAACTCCGCCTCGGCCGCAACGCCCGCCGATGCGGGCCGCACGACCTCGATGCCTGCAGAAGCGCAAGCCGCCAGGTCGATGCCTTCGACGCTGGGCGTCAGGCGACCTATCCCCCTCAGGTGGGTGGCCTGCCGAACGGCGCTGGCGTCAATTGCCAGCGATGTGGGCATGATGACGGTTCGCGCCTGCGCAAGCGTGCGACGAAAAGCGATCGGATCGCGTACCAGATCGGATTCGGCGTGTACGGAGTGTCTCGAACCCAGCCAGGCCAGAACCTCGGGCTCGACGATCTCAGCAATTAGGACGTCCATAGGCCGCTGAGCGCTGCGAGGCAGGTTCGGGCCCATGCCAGAATGACCTTGTTCATCCCAACTCGACTGTTTGTATTCATATGCAGGTCAAGAAGGCCATATTCCCCGTCGCAGGCCTGGGGACGCGATTTCTTCCCGCGACCAAGGCCCAACCCAAGGAAATGCTTCCTGTCGTTGACAAGCCGCTGATCCAGTATGCGGTGGAGGAAGCCTATTCCGCAGGGGTGCGGGAAATGATCTTCGTCACCGGTCGTCACAAGCGGCCGATCGAGGATCACTTTGACATGACCTTCGAGCTGGAGGTAGCCCTTGAACAAGCGGGCAAACAGGATCTGCTGGACGTCGTGCGCAGTGTGAAGCCCGACGACATGGAGTGCATCTACGTGCGTCAGGCTCAGGCGCTGGGCCTCGGCCACGCCGTGCTGTGCGGGCAAAGGCTGGTCGGCAACGAGCCCTTCGCGGTGCTGCTGGCCGACGACCTGATGGTCGGCAACCCGCCCGTGCTGGCACAGATGGCCGAGCAATTTGCCGAGTGGCGCGCGTCCATCCTGGCTGTTCAGGAAGTGCCGCCGGAGCAGACGCGCCGCTATGGCATCGTCGCCGGCACACCGGTCAGCGACCGGATGATGGACGTCAACCGCATCGTCGAGAAGCCTGCGCCGGAAGACGCACCGTCGCGCCTGGGCGTCGCCGGCCGCTACATCCTGACGCCAGGGGTGTTCCACGAAATCGCCAGCCAGCCTCGCGGCGTGGGCGGTGAAATCCAGCTGACCGACGGCATTGCCGCCTTGCTGCGTCGCGAAAAGGTTTTTGCCTACCGCTACGAAGGCCGGCGCTACGACTGCGGCAGCAAGGAAGGTTTCCTGGAAGCCAACGTCGAGCTGGCCTTGAAGCATCCGGATCTCGGCGCCGACTTCCGGAACTATCTCAAGCAGCTCGATTTCTGAACTGCCGAGCGGGGCCGCCTGACGCGGCCTCCGCTTGCAACACGCCTTGCGCGGCCGCTCAGCGCCGCCGCAGGTAGTGGATGAACTCGCCGCCTTCGGTGATCTGTTCGATCAACTCGTTGCCCGTCTGACGGGCAAATGCCTGGAAGTCGCGCATCGATCCGGCATCGGTGGCGACCACTTTCAGCAACTCGCCACTACCCATGTCCGCCAGGGCCTTCTTGGCCTTGAGGATCGGCAGCGGGCAGTTCAATCCGCGGGCATCGACTTCGACTTGGACTTCCATGGAGACTCCCGAGGGATGGCGGCAGGTGACGGATTCGCGGCTGCAGGGTGGGACGTCAGAGCGCTGCGACGCCACGTATCTTGCGCCACATCCTATGCCCGCGCGACCGGTCGTCACGCCAGACAGAAGCAGGTCGCGGCCCAGCTATTCTGCCAACACGGCCGAAGGACCGGTCGGATGCACGCCACACGAGGGTAAGCAGGGATGACCGGGGCGGGCGCTGTGTCGACAGGACCGTGTCGACGCACCGGTAGGGGTGGCGCCTCTCAGGCCGGAAAGACGCCGGTAGACAGGTAGCGGTCACCCCGATCGCAGACCACGAAAACGATGGTGGCGTTGTCCAGCTTGGCCGCCACTTGCAGGGCCACCCAGCACGCACCTGCGGCGGAAATGCCGGCGAACAAGCCCTCTTCGCGCGCAAGCTGACGTGCCATGTCCTCGGCGTCGGCCTGACTCACGTAGACCAGTTCATCGACACCGCTGGGATCGTAGATTTTCGGCAGATAGGCCTGCGGCCACTTGCGAATGCCCGGTATGCGCGAGCCTTCGGCCGGCTGGGCACCGATCACGCGCACCTTCGGGTCTTTTTCCTTGAGGAAGCGCGACACACCGGTGATCGTGCCCGTCGTGCCCATCGCACTGACGAAATGCGTGACGCGCCCGTTCGTGTCCTGCCAGATCTCGGGGCCCGTGGTTTCGTAGTGGATGCGCGGGTTGTCGGCATTGGCGAATTGGTCAAGCACCGCGCCCTTGCCTTCACGCTGCATCTGGTCGGCCAGGTCGCGGGCGTATTCCATCCCGCCGCTGCGAGGCGTGAGCACGAGCTCGGCGCCGAAGGCACGCATGGTCTGCGCGCGTTCGATCGACAAGTCCTCCGGCATGATCAACACCATGCGGTAGCCACGAATCGCGGCGGCCATGGCCAGGGCGATGCCGGTGTTGCCGGATGTCGCTTCGATCAGCGTGTCGCCGGGTTTGATCTCCCCGCGCTCTTCCGCGCGGCGGATCATGCTGATGGCCGCGCGGTCCTTCACCGAACCGGCGGGGTTGTTGCCTTCGAGCTTGGCCAAGATGACAGTGCCGCGGCGCGCCATCTCGTCGCCGGTCAGGCGTTGCAGGCGAACCAGTGGCGTGCGTCCGATGGCGTCTTCGAGAGTGGGGTATTCCGGCTGCACGTGGTAACTCCTTCTGCGGCCATTGTGGCAGCGGGCCATCGCAACCGCATGCGATACTCGCGCCGCCTCAACCGCAGCAGACCCGCCCGGGTGGCGAAATCGGTAGACGCAGGGGACTCAAAATCCCCCGCCGCAAGGCGTGCCGGTTCGATTCCGGCCCCGGGCACCACATACGACACATGCCATCTCTGCCGCCCACCACCAAAGCCCTGATCCTGGTCTGTGTGGCGGTCTTCTTTGTCGACCAGCTTCTCGTCAGGGGTCTGCTCGACAGCTGGTTCGCGTTGTGGTCACCGGCCAGCGGGCAATTCATGCCCTGGCAGCTGCTGACGTACGCTCTGCTGCACGGCAGTTTCGCGCACCTGTTCTTCAACATGATCGGCCTGTGGCTGTTCGGTGGCGACCTCGAACGTCTGTGGGGCCGCAACCGCTACCTGCAGTTCATCGCCGTCAGTGTGGTGGTAGCCGGTCTGACGCAGATGCTGGTGACCGTCGTTCTGGGTACGCCGGGCTACACGATCGGCGCATCGGGCGCGCTGTTCGGCCTGCTGCTGGGCTTTGCGCTGGCCTTCCCGCGGCGCCAGTTCGACCTGGTCGGCTTCCTGCCGATGCTGCTGCTGATGGTGCCGAACTCGATCATCAACCTCGTCGGCTTCGGTCTGTACATGCTGCTGCTGACCAACCGCGCAGCGGTGCCGATTCCCCCGATGCCGGTGCCAGCCATGACGATGGTGGCGCTGTTCGGCGGCATCGAGCTCCTCTTCGGCGTGTTCTTCCGATCCGGCGGCATCGCGCACTTTGCGCACCTGGGCGGGATGCTCGGCGGCTGGCTGATGATCCAGTACTGGCGCGGTCGCGGACCGTTCAAGCGCCGGCGTTGAGCGCCTACGGGGAGGTGCGCGCCAGTGCCGTCTCCACGGTCGGGTAGCGCAGCTCCAGGCGCAATTCAGCGCTCATGCGCGCGTGGCCGATGCGCCGCGACTCACTCATGAAGCTCCATTGCATCGGTGAAAAATGCTCGCGGGCCTGCGCGCGGCTCATGCGCGGCAGACGCGGCAGGCCGCAGAGATCGGCAACCCGGTCGTAGTAGTCGCCCACACGCTCGTCGCTGTCGTCGCAGACGTTGATCACCCGCTGCGGCCGGGCCAGGAACAGCGCGCGCAGACAGGCACGCGCCAGGTCATCGGCGTGGATATGGTTGGTGAAGACGTCGTCTTCGTGTGCGAGCACCGCGCGACCGTTGCGCACGCGCTCGCGCGGGTCGCCACCGGCGCGGTCGAGTGCGTAGATGCCGGGGATGCGCAGAACCGTGCAGGTGCTGCCGCTCATCCGGCCGAAGAAGCGCAGCTGTGCTTCGGCATCGACGCGCCGACGCGCACGGGCGCTGGCGGGCGCCACTGCGCGCGTCTCGTCGATGCGTGCGCCGCCGCAGTCGCCGTACACGCCGGTGGTGCTGCCATAGACCAGCGTGCGCGTCGTGCCGCCGCGCGACAGCGCGTGCAACAGGTGTGCGGTGCGCGGATCCCGCACGCCCGCGGCGGGTGGCGGCGCCAGATGCAGGACACGCCCAGCCAGCGCGCCGAGCCGCCCCAGCGTGGCGGGATCATCGAGATCGCCGATCAGCGGCACGGCGCCCGCCGCGCGGAGTGCGGGCACGCGCGCCACGCTCGATGTCAGCACCACGACGCGGCACCGCTGCGCCAGCAGGCCCAGCACGCGCGTGCCCACGTCGCCGCAACCGACGATCAGCAGCGAGGCACGGCGCGCGCGGCGCAAGGGTGTACAAGCAGGCAACATCGGCAGCTCTTGGCGAAGGGGCACAATTCCAGGTTCAGTTTACGGGCGCGAGCCCCTCGCCACGCATCATGAGCCTGACCGTCCAGCTGGAGCCGTCCAAACGCAGCTTCACCGTCGAACGCGACGAAGCGATCCTCTCCGCCGCCATCCGCCAGGGGGTCGGCCTGCCCTACGGTTGCCGAGACGGCGCCTGCGGGTCGTGCAAGAGCCGCTTGCTCGCGGGCCGTGTCATCCATGGCGTTCACCAGCAGAAGGCACTGTCAGATGCCGAGGAAGCCGCCGGCCTCATCCTGCCGTGCTGTGCCACGCCGCAGACCGATTGCACCGTGGAAGCGCGCACGGTGCCAGGCGTCGGCGAATTTCCGGTGCTGAAGCTGCCCACGCGTGTGCTGTCGATCGAGCGGCCGGCGCCGGACGTCGCGGTGCTGCGTCTGCAACTGCCGGCCAATCAGAACCTGCAGTACCGCGCCGGCCAGTACGTGGAATTCATCCTGCGCGACGGCGCGCGCCGCAGCTACAGCATGGCCAATGCGCCTCATGACCTGGGCTCGCCGCCGTCGATCGAACTGCACATCCGCCATTTGCCCGGCGGCAAGTTCACCGACCACGTCTTCTCCGCCCTGAAGGAGAAGGACATCCTGCGCATGGAGGGGCCGTTCGGCAGCTTCTTCCTGCGCGAGGACAGCGACAAGCCGCTCATCCTGCTGGCCAGCGGCACCGGCTTTGCGCCGCTGAAGGCGCTGATCGAGCACCTCGCGCACAAAGGCATCACGCGGCCCGCCACGCTGTACTGGGGCTGCCGCAGCCGGGCCGATCTCTACCAGGATGCGTGGGTGCGCGCGGCCACCGAACGCCTGCCGCAGCTGCGCTACATCCCGGTGTTGAGCGAACCCAAGGCCGAAGACGCCTGGACGGGCCGTACCGGCCTGGTCCACCAGGCCGTGATGGCCGATCACCCCGATCTCTCCGGCCACGAGGTCTATGCCTGCGGCGTGCCGGTGATGATCGAATCGGCGCAGCGCGACTTCACCACGCGCTGTGGCCTGCCCGAACCCGCCTTCTACGCCGACAGTTTTGTCTCCGAAGCCGACAAGGCCAGGTCCGCCTGACTGCACCGGGGCCCTGGGCCCCACCTCACCTGCCCTGACGATGAACCTCGCACGAAGAACGCTGCTGGCCCTGTCCCTGGCGACGCTGGCCGGATCGGCCGCCGCGCAAGCCGGCCGGCCGATCCGCCTGGTCGTGCCCTATCCACCCGGCGGCCCCCTGGACATCGTGGCGCGCGCGCTGGCCGAGAAGGTCAAGGACAGCCTGGGCACGGTGGTCATCGAGAACCGGCCGGGGGCGGGCGGCAATCTCGGTGCCGACACGGTCGCCAAGTCCGCGCCCGACGGCCACACGCTGGTGATGGGCGCCGTCGCCACGCACGCCATCAACCCCTGGCTCTACAGCAAGCTGCCCTACGACCCGGTGCGTGACTTCACGCCCATCACGCGCGTGGCGCAGGTGCCCAACGTGCTGGTGATGAACGCCGAGGCGGCCGGCCGCCTGGGCATCCGCACGCTGGCCGATCTGGTGGGCTACGCCCGGCGCAACCCCGGCCGCCTCAATTACGGCTCGGGCGGCAACGGCAGCGCGGGTCACCTCGCCGGCGAGCTGTTCAAGTCGCAGGCCGGCCTGTTCGCGGTGCACATTCCGTATGCCGGCGCGCCGCCGGCACAGCTGGCGCTGGTCAGCGGCCAGGTCGATTTCAATGTCGACAACCTGGCCGGCGCGTCGGCCAACATCCGCGCGGGCAAGCTCAAGGCCCTGGCGGTGACCACCACCGCGCGCAGCAGCGCCATGCCCGATGTGCCGACCATGGCCGAGGCCGGACGCGACTTTGGGCTGGCGCGCTTCGACATCTCGACCTGGTTCGGGCTGTTCGGTCCGGCGGGGCTGACGCCTGACATCACGCAACGGCTGAACAAGGCCTTCGTCGACGCGCTGAACTCGCCGGAGCTCAAGGCGCGCATGGCCACGCTGATGGCCGAGCCCGCGCCCACCACGCCGGCGGAATTTGGCGCCTTCGTCAAGGCCGAGCTGGCGACCTACGAGAAGCTCGTGAAGGCCACGGGCGCGCGCGCGGACTAGACCCCGCAACCGCCGCTCTGACCTGCCACTTCGCCCGCACTGTCCGCATGGCCCGCAAACCGCTGCCGCCCGCACGAAACGTGGGCCAGGCCATCGAGGGATCGGCGTCGCTGGCTTCGCTGCTTGCGGGCCATCGCCGCGCACAGGACTGTTTTGCCGCGGTGCGACGTCTGCTGCCCTTCGGCCTGGACCGCAGCGTGCGGGCCGGCCCGATCCAGGACGGCCAATGGACCTTGTTTGCGCAGAACGGCGCTGTCGCCGCCAAGCTGCGTCAAGCCCTGCCGACGCTGCTTCAGGCCGTGCAGGCGCGCGAGCCCGAGGTGCGCGAACTGCGCGTCAAGATCCTGCCTAAAGAAGTCTGACGCCGCGACATCTGCGGCGGGGCTTCAGCGGCCGCCCGCCGTAGGGCGATCGCGCCCAGGCGGCGCGACTCACTCGCCCAAGTAGGCCGCGCGAACCTTCGGGTCTTCGAGCAGTTCCTTGGCGGGACCGCTCATGGTGACCTCGCCGGAGTCCATGACATAGCCGCGGTCGGCCAGCGACAGCGCGCGGCTGGCGTTCTGCTCGACCAGCAGGATGGTCGTGCCACGCGAGTGGATGTCGGCCACGACCTCGAAGATCTTGTCGACCATGATCGGCGACAGGCCCATCGACGGCTCGTCCAGCAGCAGCACCTTGGGACGCGCCATCAGCGCGCGGCCCATGGCCAGCATCTGCTGCTCGCCGCCGCTCATCGTGCCGGCGAGCTGCGCGCGACGCTCTTTCAGGCGCGGGAAGATCGCGAAGACCTTGTCGATGTCGGCTTCGATGTCGTTGTCGTTGCGCACGAAGGCGCCCATCTGCAGGTTCTCGGTGATCGTCATGCGCGAGAACACGCCGCGGCCTTCGGGCACCATCACCAGGCCCTGGCGCACCAGGTCCCAGGCGCCCTGGCCCTTGATCGCGCGGCCCATGAATTCGATCTCGCCGCTGGCCACGGGCTGCGTGCCGGTCACGGCCTTCAGCGTGGTGGTCTTGCCCGCGCCGTTGGCACCGATCAGGCTGACGAGTTCGCCTTCGTGGACTTCGAAACTGGCGCCCTTGACGGCCTGAATGCCGCCATAGGCAACTTTGAGCTTGCTGACCTTGAGGAGGGTTTGTGCCATGTCGCGTCCTCAATGGGCTTTGTGGCCGGCACCGAGGTAGGCCTCGATCACCTGTTCGTTCTTCTGCACCTCGGCCGGCGTGCCCTCGGCAATCTGCTTGCCGTAGTCGAGCACGGTCACGCGGTCGCACAGGCCCATCACCAGCTTCACGTCGTGCTCGATCAGCAGGATGGTGCGCTGGTCGTTGCGGATGCGGTCGATCAATTCGCGCAGCACGACCTTCTCGGTGGCGTTCATGCCGGCCGCGGGTTCGTCCAGCGCGATGAGCTTGGGATCGGTGGCCAGCGCTCGCGCGATCTCCAAACGCCGCTGGTCGCCGTAGCTCAGCGTGCGCGCCTTGAAATCGGCGTACTTCTCGATGCCCACGTAGGCCAGCAACTCGCGCGCGCGATCGGCGATCTCGCGCTCTTCGCGCTTGAAGTTCGACGAGCGCAGGATCGCCCCGAACAAGCCGGAAGACGTGCGGACGTGCCGCCCGACCATCACGTTTTCGAGCGCCGTCATCTCGGCGAACAGGCGAATGTTCTGAAACGTGCGCGCGATGCCGGCCTTGGCCACCTGATGCACGGCTTCGGGCTTGTAGGGCGCGCCGCCGAGCTCGAAGGTGCCGGAGTCCGGCGTGTACAAGCCCGTGATCACGTTGAAAAAGGTCGTCTTGCCGGCGCCGTTGGGGCCGATCAGGCCGTAGACCTGGCCCTGCCGGATCGTGATGCCGACGTCGCTGAGCGCCTGCAAGCCGCCGAAGCGCTTGGAGACCTTGGTGACCTGGAGAACGGTGGGAGTCATGTCTGGGGCTCCCCGTTCAGCGTGCCGGAACGGCCTTGGGTGCGCCCTTGCCGTGTTCCGGCGACGGCCACAGACCGCGCGGACGCAACAGCATGATGGAGATCATCGCCAGCGCGATCAGCAGCTGGCGCAGGATGGAGGCATCCAGGCGCCCGTCCGTCGCGTGCTGCAGCGGGCCGGCCACATAACGCAGCACCTCAGGCAACGCCGCCAGCAGCACCGCGCCGAGGATCACGCCCGGCAGATAGCCGATGCCGCCCAGCACCACCATGGCCACGATCATCACGCTCTCCATCAGGCTGAACGATTCCGGCGAGACGAAGCCCTGGAAGGCCGCGAACATCGAACCGGACACACCGCCGAAGGTGGCGCCCATGCCGAAGGCCAGCAGCTTCATGTTGCGCGTGTTGATGCCCATGGCCTTGGCCGCAATTTCGTCTTCACGGATGGCCATCCAGGCACGTCCGATGCGGGAGGTTTCCAGGCGGTGGCAGATGATGACGCTGGCCACGACCAGAGCCAGGAACAGGTAGTAGTACAGCGTCACCGAAGGCAGCTGGATGCCGCCGATCTGCAGGGTCTTGCCAAAACTGACCCCGAACAGCGACATCGGATCGATCCGGTCCAGGCCGCGCGGCCCGTTCGTGATGTTGACCGGGTGCTCCAGGTTGTTCATGAACACGCGGATGATTTCGCCGAAGCCCAGCGTGACGATGGCCAGGTAGTCGCCGCGCAGCTTGAGCACCGGCGTGCCCAGCAGCACGCCCGCCGTGGCCGCCAATCCCGCCGCCAGCGGGATGACCAGCCAGATCGGCGTGTGCAGGCCGTTCGGAAACGCCGCCTTGATCCACGGGAAGTTTTCGATCAGGTGCGGGCTGGCCAGCAGCGCATACATGTAGGCACCGACCGCATAGAACGCGACGAAACCCAGGTCGAGCAGGCCCGCATAGCCCACGACGATGTTCAGGCCCAGCGCCAGCAGCACGTACAGCAGCGCCAGCGCCAGGATGCGCACCCAGCCCTGGCCGAACGACTGCGCAAACAGCGGCAGGGCCAGCAGCGCAACGGCCGCGACGAGGAAGATGACGATCTTGTTGGTGTTCACGGTTCGCGCTCCTTCAGGCCCGGTCAGCGACACGTTCGCCCAGCAGTCCGGAGGGCCGCAGCGTCAGCACCAGGATCAGCGCCACGAAGGCGAAGATGTCCGCGTAATGGCTGCCGAGCACACCCCCGGTCAGGTCACCCAGGTAACCCGCGCCCAGCGCCTCGACCAGGCCCAGCAGGATGCCGCCGACGACCGCACCGGCCAGGTTGCCGATGCCCCCCAGCACGGCTGCAGTGAAAGCCTTCAGCCCGGGCATGAAACCCATGGAGTGCTGCACCGTGCCGTAGTTGGCCGCCCACATCACACCGGCCACGGCGGCCAGCGCCGCGCCGATGATGAAGGTGGCCGAGATGACCATGTCGGGCTTGACGCCCATCAGCGAGGCCACGCGCGGGTTCTCGGCCGTGGCGCGCATCGCCCGACCCAGCTTGGTGCGGTTGACCAGCCACATCAGCGTGGCCAGCACCACCGCCGTCACACCCAGGATCAGGATCTGCGTGTAGGTGATGACGGGCCCGCCGAGGTCGATCGGGTCGGTGGGCAGCAGTTGCGGGAAGGACTTCGGATTCGGCTTCCAGATGATCATGGCCAGCGTCTGCAACAGCAGACTCATGCCCATGGCCGTGATCAGCGGCGCCAGCCGCGGCGCATTGCGCAGCGGCCGGTACGCGACCTTCTCGATGGCGTAGTTCAGGGCTGCACAAACCACGATGGCCACCATCACCCCGATCAGCATCAGCAGCCAGCCGGGCGCGCCGGACCCGGCCAGCGCGCTGATGACGGTCCAACTGGTCAGGGCACCGACCATCAGCACTTCGCCGTGCGCGAAGTTGATGAGGTTGATGATGCCGTAGACCATCGTGTAGCCCAGGGCCACCAGGGCGTACATGCTGCCCAGCACCAGTCCGTTGATGATCTGTTGTACGAAGGTGTCCATGGTTCTCTTTCTGGGCGCGAACCCGCGGGCAGCGCCCGGCAGGTACGCTGCCCTCTCCTCGCCCGGCCAGTCCCGAACAGTTTGAAACCATTCTAGGCAGCCCCCCCCGGGCACCGGGTACGTGCTTATACGCTGGCAGCCGGCACGAACTCCAGGCCCAGACTGCGCGCCACGGGCTCGCAAGTAATGTGCCCATCGTGCACATTCAGGCCGGCCCGCAGGTGCGGGTCGTCCGCGCAAGCGCGGCGCCAGCCCTTGTCGGCCAGGGCCAGTGTGAAGGGCAGCGTGGCGTTGTTCAGCGCCCAGGTGGACGTGCGCGCGACGGCGCCGGGCATGTTGGCCACGCAGTAGTGCACCACGCCGTCGACGACGTAGGTCGGGTCGGCATGCGTCGTGGCGTGCGAGGTCTCGAAGCAGCCGCCCTGGTCGATGGCCACGTCCACCAGCACCGAGCCGGGCTGCATCCGGGCGATCTGCGCACGCGTCAGCAGCTTCGGGGCAGCCGCGCCGGGCACCAGCACCGCGCCGACGACGAGGTCCGCCTGCAGCGCGGCCTCTTCGACCTCATGCGTCGAGGCGTAGATCAGGCGCACACGGCCCCCGAAGATGTCGTCGAGCTCGCGCAGGCGCGGCAGCGACTTGTCCAGCACGGTCACGTCGGCGCCCAGTCCGATGGCCATCTTGGCCGCATGGGTACCGACGACGCCACCGCCCAGCACCACGACCCGCCCCGGCGCCACGCCCGGCACGCCGCCCAGCAGGACCCCGCGGCCACCATTGGCCTTCTGCAACGCAACGGCGCCCACCTGCACGGCCATGCGGCCGGCAACCTCGCTCATCGGCGCCAGCAGCGGCAAGCGGCCCGCGGCGTCGGTGATGGTTTCGTAGGCAATGGCCGTGCAGCCCGACTTCATCAGGCCCAGCGTCTGCTCGCGGTCGGGCGCCAGGTGCAGATAGGTGAACAACAACTGGCCGCGGCGCAGCATGGCGATCTCGCTGGCCTGCGGCTCCTTGACCTTGACGATCATGTCCGCAGCCTCGAACACGGCGGCCGCGTCGGGCAGGATGCGGGCGCCGGCCGCCTGGTAGCTGGCGTCGTCGGCGCCGATGCCCACGCCTGTGCCCGTCTGCACGACCACCTCGTGGCCGTGATGGACCAGTTCGCGAACGGCCGGCGGCGTCAGGCCGGCGCGGTATTCGTGGGTCTTGATTTCCTTGGGTACACCGATGCGCATGGGAACTCCTCGACTGAAACAACAGCCGGAATGTTCCGCTCGAGTGCGCGACAGGTGCTTGACAAGATGCCCGGCGGAATCCCTAGTATTTGCAATAGAGTTGCGCAGTAAAAATAATCCGCGCATGTTTCTTGTGAATTCATCGAAACACCATGCAAAACCTTGATCGAATCGACAATCGTTTGCTGGCCGAACTGCAGGCCGATGGCCGCATCAGCAACACCGAACTGGCCCAGCGCGTGGGGCTGTCGCAGTCGGCCTGCCTGCGCCGCGTGCAGCGCCTGGAAGCAAGCGGTGTGATCGAAGGCTATGGTGCGCGGCTGAATCCCGCGGCCAGCGGCAAGGGCGACACGGTCTTCATCGAGATCACGCTGTCGCGTCAGAGCGAAGAGGCGCTGGATGCCTTCGAACGCGCCGCGGCCGCATCGCCCGACATCCTGGAATGCCACCTGATGGCCGGCGACTACGACTACCTGCTGCGCGTGGCGGTGGCCGACACCGCCGACTACGAGCGCCTGCACCGCAAGCAGCTCGCGGCCTTTCCGTTTGTCGCGCGCATCCGCTCGCATTTCGCGCTGCGGCGCGTGGCGCGGCGCCCGGGCGTCCCGGTCTGAGGCTGGACATGGGACTCCACCTGCGTGGAGTCCCATGCCTGCCGAAGGCCAGCGGACATCCCGTGTCCGCTGGCTGAGGCCACACATCGGACTCCACCTGCGTGGAGTTCCGTGCCTGCCGAAGGCCGGCGGACATCGCGTGTGGGCTGGCTGAGGCCTGCCGCGGGACCCCGACGGCGTCGAGCTCAGTCGTTCGAGGCGCGCGCAGCCGCATTCGCGGCGCGCAGTTCGGCCAGCTTCTCGCCGATGCGCAGCTCCAGTCCGCGTGGCACGGGCTCATAGAAGACCTGCGCGGTCATGCCGTCAGGCAGGTAGTGTTCACCGGCCGCAAAGCCGCCCGCCTCATCATGCGCGTAGCGGTAGCCTTCGCCGTATCCCAGGTTCTTCATCAGGCGCGTGGGTGCATTGCGCAGCCGCGCCGGCACCGGTCGTGTCCCGTCGGCCTTGACGAAGGCGCGCACCGCATTCCAGGCGGCATACACCGCATTCGATTTCGGCGCCACGGCCAGGTAGACGACGGCCTGCGCCAGCGCCAGCTCGCCTTCGGGCGAACCCAGCCGTTCGAAGACCTCGGTGGCATCCAGCGCCATGCGCAGCCCGCGCGGGTCGGCCAGGCCGATGTCCTCGCTGGCCATGCGAAGCACGCGGCGCGCGACATAACGCGGGTCCACGCCACCATCGAGCATGCGCACCAGCCAGTAGAGCGCCGCATCCGGGTCCGATCCCCGCACCGACTTGTGCAGCGCCGAGATCGTGTCGTAGAACTGCTCGCCGCCCTTGTCGTAGCGCCTCAGTTGTTCACCCAGCGCGCGCTCCAGCGCGGCCTCGTCGATGCGCTCGGTCGCGCCCGCGGCGGCCACGGCATTTTCGAAGGCGTTGAGCAACCGCCGCGCATCGCCGTCGGCGTGCGCCACCAATCGCGCGCGCGCACCCTCGGTCAGTGGCGGCGCCTGCGTCACGGTGGCCGCGCGGTCGAGCAAGGCACCGAGTTCGGACTCGCCCAGGCTCTCCAGCACGTGCACCGTGCTGCGCGACAGCAGCGCCGAATTGACCTCGAACGACGGGTTCTCGGTCGTCGCACCGATAAAAGTGAACAGGCCCGATTCCACGTGTGGCAGGAAGGCATCCTGCTGCGCCTTGTTGAAGCGGTGCACCTCGTCGACGAAGACCACGGTCATGCGGCCAGTCGCGCGCAGCGCCTGCGCGCGCTCGACCGCCTCGCGGATCTCCTTGACGCCGGCCAGCACGGCCGACAGCACGATGAATGACGCGTCCACGGCCCCAGCCATCAGCCGCGCCAGCGTCGTCTTGCCCACCCCGGGCGGGCCCCACAGGATCATCGAATGCAGCCGGTGCTGCTCGAAGGCCACGCGCAGCGGCTTGCCGGCACCCAGCAGATGCTGCTGGCCGATCACCTCGTCGAGGCTGCGCGGGCGCAGGCGCTCGGCCAGGGGCACTGCTGCGGCCGCCGAGCCCGCCACGGCCGGCCTTGCCGGTGCGGGCGGCTCGTCGTCGTCGAACAGCGAAGGACCGGTCACCCCGGGCTCACTGCGCCACGACATCCACGCCGGCGGGCGGCTTGAACGTGAAGCTGTCCTTGGTGAGCGGCACGCCGGACTGCCAGCCGGAAAACTGCAGCACCGATCGCTGGCCGAAGTTATCCAGGATCTCGATCACCGCCGGCTCCTTGCCGCGAAAGCCGATGCGCAGCTCGCGCACGGTGCCGTCCTTCAGGCGCGGCTGCGCGAGCACCCACTCCAGCCCGTCGCGCGGCGGCTGGTCCGACAGCACGAAGTCCTTGTCGATGTTGCCACCGGCCAGCAGGGCCGCCGGCGTGCTTTCGATGGCGGCGTCCAGCTTGCGCGAACTCGCCTGCTTCAGATCGGGGTCGTAGATCCAGACCTTGCTGCCGTCAGCCACGATGAGCTGCTCGTAGGGCTTGACGTAGTCGAAGCGGAATCGATTGGGTCGCAGGAATTCGAAGCTGCCGGACGAGGTCTTCTTGCGCACGCCGTCGGGTGCCGTGACGGTCTGCGTGAAGCTGCCCTTGCCGGATAGCGTGTCGCGCAGGAAGCCGCGCAGCGTGTCGGTCGCGTCGGCGTGGGCGCTGCCGACCGCCCAGACAAGGACTGTGGACACCAGCCACGCGGGCCCTCGGCGGCGCAGGAGATTTTTCATTCGGTTCGGCTGGGCACCAGGATCTCCCGGTTGCCGTTGGTGGACATGCCCGATACGAGTCCGCTCTGCTCCATTTGTTCCAGCAACCGCGCGGCGCGGTTGTAGCCGATGCGCAGATGGCGCTGCACCAGCGAGATCGAGGCCTTGCGGTGCTGCAGCACGATGGCCACGGCCTGGTCGTACATCGGGTCTTCTTCGGTGCCACCGCCCTCGCCGGCACCGGCGGCGCCATCGACGCCGTCCAGCGTGCCGCCTTCGAGGATGCCCTCGATGTAGTTCGGCTCGCCCTGGCTCTTGAGGTATTGCACGACGCGGTGGACCTCGTCGTCGCTGACAAAGGCGCCGTGCACGCGGATCGGCAGGCCGGTGCCCGACGGCAGGTACAGCATGTCGCCCTGCCCCAGCAGCGCCTCGGCACCCATCTGGTCGAGGATGGTACGGCTGTCGATCTTGCTGGCCACCTGGAAGCTCAGCCGCGTGGGGATGTTGGCCTTGATCAGGCCGGTGATGACGTCCACGCTGGGCCGCTGCGTGGCCAGGATCAGGTGGATGCCGGCCGCGCGCGCTTTCTGCGCCAGGCGCGCGATGAGCTCCTCGATCTTCTTGCCCACGACCATCATCAGGTCGGCGAGTTCGTCGATGACGACGACGATGTGCGGCAGGCGCTCCAGCGGCTCCGGCGCTTCGGGCGTCAGGCTGAAGGGGTTGGGCAGCTTCTCGCCGCGCTCGGCCGCTTCGTCGATCTTCTTGTTGTAGCCGCTGAGCTGGCGCACGCCGGCCTTGCTCATCAGCTTGTAGCGCCGCTCCATTTCGCCCACGCACCAGTTCAGCGCGTTGGCGGCCTGCTTCATGTCGGTGACCACCGGGCACAGCAGGTGCGGGATGCCTTCGTAGACGCTCATTTCGAGCATCTTGGGGTCGATCAGGATCAGGCGCACGTCGCGCGCCTCGGCCTTGTACAGCAGGCTCAGGATCATCGCGTTGATGCCCACCGACTTGCCCGAGCCGGTGGTGCCGGCGACCAGGCAGTGCGGCATCTTGGCCAGGTCGGCCACCAGCGGCGCGCCGACGATGTCCTTGCCCAGGCCCATCGTGAGCATGGAACTCGCGTCGTTGTAGGCCTGCGAGCCCAGGATTTCCGCCAGCCGTATCGTCTGACGTCGGGCGTTAGGTAGCTCCAGCGCCATCGTCGTCTTGCCTGGGATGGTCTCGACCACGCGGATGCTCACCAGGCTCAGCGAGCGGGCCAGGTCTTTGGCCAGGTTCAGGACCTGCGCGCCCTTCACGCCGACGTCGGGTTCGATCTCGTAGCGCGTGATGACCGGCCCGGGCGAGGCCGCGACCACGCGCACCACCACGCCGAAATCGCCCAGCTTCTTCTCGATCAGGCGCGAGGTCATCTCCAGCGACTCGGGTGTCACCGATTCCTGTCGGCCCGGCGCGGCGTCCAGCAGGTCGACCTGCGGCAGCCGCGTGTCGCTCAGCTCCGCGAACAGCGGCTTCTGTCGTTCCTTGATGACACGTTCGGATTTCGGCACCTGCAGCACCGGCTCCTCGATGAGGATGGGCAGATGCGCCGGCGCGGTGTGCTGCGCCTCGATGAGGTGTTCGCGCTCGATGGCCAGCTGCTCGCCAAAGGCCGCGTCCTCGGCCTGCTCGCGGCGCTCGGCGCGGCGCTGCCCGAAGGCCTCGACACGCGTGCCGATGGCGTCGGCCACGTTCAGCCAGGAAAAACGCAAGGCCAGCGCCAGGCCCACCACGAGAGCGGCGATCCACAGCACGCCCGAGCCGGCGAAGCCCAGCCAGCGCATCGACAACTGCCCCAGCACGTGCCCCAGCACGCCGCCGGCGTGGCCCGGCAGGTGGCTCTCCCAGCGGTACAGGCGCGTCCACTCGAGCGCCGTGCTCGCGCCCATCAGCAGCACCAGGCCACCCCAGAAGACCAGCCAGGCCCAGCGCGGGCGCTGCAGGGCGTCACCCCGCAACTGGCGCGCCAGCGCGCTGAGCCAATGCCGCAGCGAAACCACCGGCAGCCACCAGGCGGAAAAGCCGAAGCAGAAGTAGACGATGTCGGACAGCCCGGCGCCCAGGCGCCCGGCCTTGTTGTGCAGCAGCTCGCCGGTGCCGGACGTCGAGAAGGCCGGATCGGCCGCGTGGTGCGTGGCCAGCGCGAGCACCGCGAAGATCCAGCACGCCGCGCCCAGCAGCAGGCCGAAGCGGCGCAGCACCGGCGGATGCGCGGAAACCGCCTCGGCGGCGGCCGCGCGTCGGGCGCCGCGCGTGGCGCCGGTCGGACCTTCGGCCCGCAAGGAGCCCAGGGGAAAAGTCATGCGCACGATTGTGGCGCATGGCCCCCGGCCACCCTCTCCAAATGCAAACAGGCCCGTCAAGGGCCTGTAATTGCTGCGGTGCGTGCGGCGCCGGGCCGCGCGCGGGGCGCGGGATCTACTCCTGCGCGATCTTTTCCTTCAGGATCACCGAGCCGTTTTCCTGCGTCTCGATGACGCCACGCTCCTCGAGATCCTTCATCACGCGGCTGACCATTTCGCGCGAGGCGCCGACAACCTTGGCCATGTCCTGGCGGCTGACCTTGTGGCGGATGATGCGCGTGCCGTTGTCGTCGTCGGCCATGTCCAGCAGGGTGCGGGCGACGCGGCCGTAGACATCCAGCAGCGCCAGCGATTCGATCTGCCGGTCGGCGTTGCGCAGGCGGCGGACCAGCCCGCGCATGATGCCGTAGGACAGGCTGGTGTTTTCCGGCAGGCAGCGCGCGAAATCGGCGCGGGCCAGCACGAGCATGTCGGTCTGCACCTCGGCGCGAACCGTCGCGGAATGCGGTTCGTTGTCGATGAGGCTCATCTCGCCGACGTAATCACCCGCTTCCAGCACCGCCAGGATCACTTCGCGGCCGCGGTTGTCGGACGTGAGGACGCGGGCGCGGCCGTTGAGCAAGATGAACAGCGTGTTGCTCTTGCGTCCCTGCTCGACGATCAGCTCGCCACGGCGGAAGCGCCGCTTGACGACGCTGTCGGCAATGGCCTGCGCCTGCTCCACCGTGAGCATCGAGAACAAGGGAACGCGACGAATGAGATCCAGGTTGGACAACATCGACATCAAAGGGACTCCTGCGTGGCGTTAAGCCGTCGACCCGTTCTTCGGCACTATGACGCAAAAACTTAGAATGGCCGCATTCTCGTCACACATCCTCCTGCGTCCCGGCCAGTGTGCCCGCAGGGTCACGGTCACGGTCATTGCAATTGCAGGCCGAATCCCCAACTGAAGCGCCCAGGCATATGAGCACCACCCCCCAGCACGCCCAGGTTCTGATCCTCGGATCGGGACCCGCGGGTTATACCGCTGCGATCTACGCGGCACGCGCCAATCTGAAGCCTCTGTTGATCACCGGCTTGGCACAGGGCGGCCAGTTGATGACCACGACCGAGGTCGACAACTGGCCGGCCGACGTCGCCGGCGTCATGGGCCCGGATCTGATGCAGCGCTTCTTGCAGCACGCCGAGCGCTTCCAGACGCAGATCGTGTTCGACCACATCCACACGGTGGACCTGGCGAAGCGGCCGTTCACGCTCAAGGGCGACAGCGGTGTCTACACCTGCGACAGCCTGATCGTGGCCACGGGCGCCAGCGCGAAGTACCTGGGCCTGCCCA
This sequence comes from Pseudomonadota bacterium, assembly GCA_963205115.1. Lineage (GTDB taxonomy): Bacteria > Pseudomonadota > Gammaproteobacteria > Burkholderiales > Burkholderiaceae_C > Rubrivivax. The sequence goes on from CAUJHV010000064.1 coordinate 165,004, forward strand.
GCGAAGAAAAGTTCATGGGCCGCGGCGTCAGCGGCTGCGCCACCTGCGACGGCTTCTTCTACAAGAACCAGGAAGTCTGCGTGGTCGGCGGCGGCAACACCGCGGTCGAAGAGGCGCTGTACCTGTCGAATATCGCCAGCCGCGTGCACCTGGTGCACCGGCGCGACAAGTTCCGCGCCGAGGCCATCATGATCGACAAGTTGATGGCCAAGGCCGAAGCGGGCAAGATCGTGCTGCACCTGCACCAGACGCTGGACGAGGTCCTGGGCGATGCCTCTGGTGTCACGGGCGTGCGCCTGAAGTCGACCCAGACGGCTCAGACACAGGACCTGGTGCTGCGGGGCTGCTTCATCGCGATCGGCCACCAGCCCAATACCGACATCTTCAAGGGCCAGCTCGAAATGAAGGACGGCTACATCGTCACCCGCACGGGCCTGGACGGTTTTGCCACGATGACCAGCGTGCCGGGCGTCTTTGCCGCGGGCGACGTGCAGGATCACGTCTACCGCCAGGCGATCACCAGCGCCGGCACGGGCTGCATGGCGGCACTGGACGCCCAACGCTTCCTCGAGCAGTAGGCGGACTGAAGTCGGATATCGAAATCAGCCTATAATTGTGGGCTTTGCCGATTCTGGGGTCGAACCCGGGGCGTCGGCCCTCACAAACCCCTAACAAAAGCGGCCCCCTTCGGCGGGCCTTCCGGAGCAGCCACATGGCACGCGTCTGTCAAGTCACGGGCAAAGGCCCGATGGTGGGAAACAATGTTTCTCACGCCAACAACAAGACCAAGCGTCGGTTCCTGCCGAACCTGCACTACCGCCGCTTCTGGGTCGAGAGCGAAAACCGCTGGGTGCGGCTGCGCATCAGCAACGCGGCGCTGCGCCTGATCGACAAGGTCGGCATCGACCAGGTCGTGGCGGACTTGCGCGCCAAGGGCACCATCTGACAGCCGCACCAGCAACCTAGGAGCACATCATGGCCAAAGGCGGACGCGAGAAGATCAAGCTGGAGTCGACTGCCGGCACCGGTCACTTCTACACCACGAACAAGAACAAGAAGACCACGCCCGAAAAGCTGGAATTCCTGAAGTTCGATCCGAAGGCGCGCAAGCACGTCCTGTACAAGGAAGTGAAGCTGAAGTAGTTCAGCCCACAGCTGCCTGCTCGCACCTGCGGCGAGCAGCAGCCCGCGCCTGAAGGCCCGCCCTCACCCGGCGGGCTTTTTCGTTTCCAGCGCTGCCAGAAGCTGGATTGGGACGGGCGAACACGCGTGGGGCACAGGGCCTCATCCGACGCGACGCGCCGCGTCGGCTTCATCTGCGGGCTGCCGAGCGTCGTGCCGTGCGACAAACCCGGGACGAAAAAAAGCGGCCCGCAGGCCGCCTTTTCGATTCCGCCCCGGCGGGGCAGCGTGCCTCAGGCCGCTGCGCGCAGGTTGAACGAAAACTCCTTCAGCGCCGCAATACCGCTTTCTTCCGCGCGGCGGCACCAGGATTGCAGGTCCACCACCAGCTGCTCCGCGGACACGTTGGTGCGCGTCCACAGCTGGCGCAGCTCTTCGCGCATGGTCACGAATTGGGCCAGAGCCGGGCTTTCGTCGACCACCTTGCTCAGCTGCGGCAGCACCGAACGGGGGATCTTGTCGGCGTCGCGGTGCAGCCAGCGGCGCGCAGCCACCATGTCGGTCCAACGCGCGCTGTTCTGTGCACCCTGGGCCTTCAGGCGATCCATCTCGGCGGCCACGGCACGGCGCAGCTCGGCGGCGTAGTTCGCCATCACCTCGTAGCGGTTGGCGATGATCACCTCGAGCGTCTTGCCATCGGCCTGCGCGCGCAGTTCGCCGCGCTTGAGCTGCGGTGCGGTCTTGCGCACCTTGGCCAGACCCATCAACTCCATCGCACGGATGTAGCCCCAGCCGATATCGAACTCGAAGGGCTTGACCGACAGCTTGGCGGATGTCGGGTAGGTGTGGTGGTTGTTGTGCAGCTCTTCGCCGCCGATGATGATGCCCCACGGGGAGATATTCGTCGACGCGTCGTGCGCCTCGAAATTGCGGTAACCCCAGTAGTGGCCGATGCCGTTGATGATGCCGGCGGCCGTGATCGGGATCCAAATCATCTGGATCGCCCACACCGTCAAGCCCAGCGCGCCGAACAGCGCCAGGTTGATGACCATCATCACGCCCACGCCTTGCCAGCTGAAGCGCGTGTACAGATTGCGCTCGAGCCAGTCGTCAGGCGTGTTGTGGCCGTACTTTTCCAGCGTCTGCAGGTTCTTGGCTTCGGCGCGATACAGCTCCGAGCCCTTCCAGAAGACGGTCTCGATGCCCTTGGCCACCGGGCTGTGCGGGTCCTCGTCGGTCTCGCACTTGGCGTGGTGCTTGCGGTGGATGGCAACCCATTCCTTGGTCACCATGCCGGTGGTCAGCCACAGCCAGAATCGGAAGAAATGCGAAGGGATCGCATGCAGTTCCAGCGCGCGGTGCGCCTGCGCCCGGTGCAGAAAGATCGTCACCGCCGCGATGGTCACGTGCGTCACGGCCAGCGTGAACAGCAACACCTTCCACCACGACCAGCCCAGCAGGCCGTTCGAGAGCCAGTTGACCACGCCATCGTGGACGAGTCCCAGCATTTCCATCAGATAAAGCCTTTCGAGACCCACGGCGGGCCACCCGGCATTGTAGGCCTTGCGGAATGCCCCCAAGCGATGCCGTCGGGCATTGCTTTCCCGTCAAATCAAGCGGTCGCCATCGGCGGTGATGACCGCCGATGGGGTCAGATCGCTGATAGATCCCGAAAAATCAGACCCGTTCCCAGATCGCCGCAAAAAATCCATCGCTCGGCATGCGATGCGGCCACAGCCGCAGGCAGCCCTCGTGTGTCAGGGGGGTGTCGCTGATGACCTTGGCGGCAGCCAGAACCTCTGCGGCGTCCACGCGCCGGAATTTGCCGGCCTGCTCGTCGTCGAAGGCCTGCGCCACGGCCTCGTTCTCCGCCTGCAGCAGGCTGCAGGTGGCATAGACCAGCCGACCGCCGGGGCGCAGCAACCGGGCCGCACCGGCCAGGATGGCTTTCTGCTTGGCCTGCAATTCCTCGATGGCCTTGGGGTATTGGCGCCACTTGAGGTCGGGGTTTCGCCGCAGCGTGCCCAGACCCGAGCACGGCGCATCGACCAGCACGCGGTCGATCTTGCCGGCCAGGCGCTTGATGCGCTCGTCGCGCTCGTGCGCGATCACGCCGGGGTGCACGTTGGACAGTCCGCTGCGTGCCAGGCGGGGTTTGAGCGCCGCCAGCCGATGGCCCGAGACGTCCCAGGCATACAGGCGCCCGGTGTTGCGCATCATTGCGCCCAGCGCCAGCGTCTTGCCGCCGGCGCCGGCACAGAAATCCACCACCATTTCGCCGCGTGAGGCGCCGGTCAGCAGCGCCAGCAGCTGGCTGCCTTCGTCCTGCACCTCGATGGCGCCCGACTGGAAGAGCTCGAACCGGTTCAAGGCCGGCTTGCCCGCCAGGCGCAGGCCCCAGGGCGATGCCGTCGTCGGCTTCACGTCGAATCCGGCCGTCTGCAGCGCCGCCTCGACATCCTCGCGCCGCGCCTTCAGTACGTTGACGCGCAGGTCCAGCGGTGCCGTCTGGTCCATGGCCTGCACCAGGGGCCAGAACTCGTCCGCCGGCAGCTCGGCCTTCAGCCGGTCGGCCAGCCACGCGGGCAGGTTGTGGCGCAGCGGCTCGGGCATCGTGGCGATATCGATGGCCAGGGCCTGTGCACGCCAGTCCCGCTCCAGCGGCGCCAGCGCGCCATCCAGAAAACTCGGCGAACCCCGCCAGGCCAGGATCGCCAGGCGGCGCTCCAGCGGCCCGTTGCCGCTTTGCGCCAGGTGGCCGAAATACGGCTTGCGGCGCAGCACGGCGTAGGCCGTCTCGGCCAGCGTGTGTCGCTCGCGTGAGCCCAGCGCGTGGCGCTGCTTGAAGAAGGCGGAGAGCACGGCATCGGCCGGCTGGTCCAGTTTGAGCACCGCCGCCAGCAGCTCGCCGGTCATGTCCAGAAGATCGCGTGGGGTCATGGCTTCAGCCCACCAGCCACTGCGACTGCCCGTCGCGATGCGTCACACGCCCGTCGCACACCGCCAGGCTGCCCTCGACGAACCAGCGCACGCTCTGCGGGTAGATCACGTGCTCGGTCGCCAGCACACGCGCGGCGAGAGCGTCGGCATCGTCGTCGGCACGCACCGGCACGACCGACTGCATGACGATCGGCCCGTGGTCGAGCTCGGAGGTCACGAAGTGCACCGTCGCGCCATGCAGCTTGCAGCCGGCCGAGATGGCTCTTTCGTGCGTGTGCAGGCCCGGGAACGCGGGCAGCAGTGACGGGTGGATATTCAAGAGGCGTCCTTCGTAATGCCGCACAAAGTCTGCGCCCAGGATGCGCATGAAGCCGGCCAGCACCACGAGATCCGGCGAGAAGCCGTCGATGCAGGTGCGCAGGGCATCGTCGAAGGCCTCACGCGAGGCCTGCTGCTTGTGGTCGACCACCGCGGTGGCGATGCCCTTCGCGGCCGCGAAGCGCAGCCCCGCCGCATCCGGCCGGTTGGCGATGACGGCCACGACCTGCGCCGGCCAGCCTTCGACCGCGCAGCGCTGCACCAGCGCTTCCATGTTGGAGCCGCGGCCCGAGATGAGAATGACGATGCGTTTCATGACGGTGGGCAGTGTAGGCGCCGGCAGACCCCATGCCTGTCGCCGCCAGACCGCGGTGAGAGAATGGCCGGTTCCGCTGCCAACCACTGCCTGCCATGCGAGCCCGCGTCCTCTCCGGCATGCGCCCCACCGGCGCCCTGCACCTCGGTCACTACCACGGGGCCCTCAAGAACTGGGTGCGCCTGCAGGCCGAGTACGACAGCTTCTTCTTCGTGGCCGACTGGCACGCGCTGACGACGCACTACGAAGAGCGCGACGTCATGGAGCGCTTCGTCTACGACATGGTGATCGACTGGATCGCCGCGGGCCTGGATCCGCAGCAGTCCACCATCTTCATCCAGAGCCGCCTGCCCGAGCACGCCGAGCTGTTCACGCTGCTGGCCATGGGCACGCCGCTGGGCTGGCTCGAGCGCGTGCCGACCTACAAGGACCAGATGGAGAAGCTCAAGGATCGCGATCTGGCGACCTACGGCTTCCTGGGCTACCCGCTGCTGCAGGCCGCGGACATCCTGATCTACCGCGCCGCCTTCGTGCCGGTGGGCGAGGACCAGGCCTCGCACGTGGAGCTCACGCGCGAGGTGGCGCGCCGCTTCAACCACCTCTACGGCCGGCCGGTGGACTTTGCCGCGCGCGTGGCGGCCTCGATCGCCAAGCTGCCCAAGGACGACGCCCGCTACCTCGAGAAGCAGCGCAAGGCCTTCGGCGAAACCGGTGCGGCAGAAGCCCTGGCCAAAGGCGAAAACCTGATCGCCAAGGCGGCGCGCGAAGTCGCCGGCTGGACGGCCGACGACACCGAATGGCTGCTGGGCCACCTGCGCGGCAGCGGCCGCAGCATCCTGGTGGAGCCGCAGGCGCTGCACACCGAGGTCACCAAGCTGCCGGGCCTGGACGGCACGAAGATGAGCAAGAGCTACGGCAACGCCATCGCCATGCGCGAGGAGCCGGCGCAGGTCGAGGCCAAGCTGCGCAAGATGCCCACCGATCCGCAGCGCGTGCGCCGCACCGACCCGGGCAACCCGGAGCGGTGCCCCGTCTGGCAGTTCCACAAGGTCTACAGCGACGACAGCACACGCGACTGGGTCGTCAAGGGCTGCACCACCGCCGGCATCGGCTGCCTGGAATGCAAGCAGCCGGTGATCGACGCCATCCTGCGACAGCAGGCGCCGTGGCGCGAGCGCGCCGAGCCCTATCTGACCGACCCGAAGAAGGTCAAGGCGATCGTCGACGAAGGCACGGACCGCGCCCGCAGCGTCGCGCAGAACACGATGCAGGACGTGCGCGCCGCCATGGGCCTGCGCTACCGCTGAACTTCAGGGTTGAAGAACACGCCATGCACGCGCCTGTCACCGCCGTCGAGTTGCAGCGGGTGACCCGCGCGCCGGTACGGCAGGCCCGCCGCGGTTTGATCGCGGCGCTGGGTCTGGCCGCCGCGCTCGGGCTGGGCGGCTGCGCGGCCCTCGCACCGGGCGACCCGCCCCGCGTGAATGTGGTCGGGCTCGAGCGGCTGCCCTCCGAAGGCTTCGAGCTGCGCATGGCCGTCAAGCTGCGCGTGCAGAACCCGGGGCCGCTGCCGCTGTCCTACGACGGCGTCTCGATCGAGCTCGATGTCAACGGCCGCCCGCTGGCCAGCGGCGTTGCATCCGACAAGGGCGAGGTGCCGCGCTACGGCGAAGCGGTGCTGAGCATTCCGGTGAGCGTCTCGGCCACCGCGGCGCTGCGCCAGCTGCTGTCGCTGGCGGACGGCAAGACCACGCTGGGCGAAATGCCCTATGCGCTGCGCGGCCGCCTGGGCGGCCTGCTGGGTGGCACGCGTTTTGTGTCCGAAGGCAGCCTGCGCCTGCCGGATTGACGCGCAGGGGCCCGGGCGTGGCAGGTATCCACCTCATCGACATCGAATCCGCCATCAACTGGTGGCGCGAACGCTCGCCGTCACCGGACGGCGTCAGCGCCTGCCGCGAGGTCCGGGATCTGGCCGAGGTCTACGCGCTGCTCGTCTACTACCGCGAACACGAGTGTGACGAGGCCAGCATGCCGTCCGGCGCACGCGAGGCCTGGCTGACCTGGTACGCCAGCACACCGGACGCCCCGTGCATCGCCATCTGCTCCACCAGCCAGGGCGACGCCGAGTGCAAGGGCTGTGGCCGCAGCTTCGACGAGGTCCAGCACTGGACGGCCTATTCACCAGCGGAAAAACGCGCCATCTGGCTGCGCATCACGTCCGAGGCGCGCGCCTGGCGCTTCAACCGTTATGCCGAGCGTGCGCGCCTGGCCACCGGCGAGGACCACCCGCCGCCAGACGTCTTCGCCGCGCCGCCGCCGGGGCCGGCTTGAGCGGGCCGGCGCACACCGGCTCCTGGGGCGACAGCGCCCGGCGCATCGCCCGCATCGCCTGGCCGGTGTTTGTCGGGCAGGTGTCGGTGCTGGCCTTCAGCACGGTCGACACGCTGCTGGTGGCGCGCTATTCGACGCTCGACCTGGCGGCGCTGGCCGTCGGTGCGGCGGCCTACATCACCATCTTCATCGGCTTCATGGGCGTGGTGCTGGCCATCGGCCCGATCGTGGGCCAGTTCTACGGCGCCCGGCAGTTCGAGCAGGCTGGCCGCCACCTGCACCAGACCGTGTGGCTGGCGATGGGCCTGTCGGTGCTGGGCAGCCTTCTGCTGGTCTTCCCGGCGCCGTTCCTGGCGCTGTCGCACGCCACGCCCGAGGTGGCCGAACGTGTGCGCGGCTACCTGCTGGCGCTGGCCTTCTCGCTGCCGGCCTCGCTGATGTTTGCGGTGTACCGCGGCTTCAATGTCGCGGTCTCGCGGCCCAAGGCGGTGATGGCGCTGCAGATGCTGGGACTGGCGGTCAAGGTGCCAGCCTCGACCGCGCTGGTCTGGGGTGTGCCGTGGCTGGGATTGCCCGCGATGGGCGTGCTGGGCTGCGGGCTGGCGACCTGCCTGGCGATGTGGGTCCAGGCGCTCGTGGCGTGGCGCGTGCTGCGCACCGACCGCTTCTACGAACCCTACGCCATCGTCGGCCGCGGACTGGATGCGCCGGACCGCCACGCCCTGGCCACACACCTGCGGCTGGGCGTGCCGATCGGGCTGTCGGTGCTGATCGACGTCACCGGCTTTTCGTTCATGGCGATCTTCATCGCGCGGCTGGGCACCACGGCCGTGGCCGGGCAGCAGATCGCGGCCAACCTGGCGGCGCTGCTGTTCATGATGCCGCTGGCCATCGGCAATGCCACCGGCACGCTGGTCGCGCAGCGTGTGGGCGCGCGTGATGTCGAGGACGCCAGCCGCCTGGGCTGGCACGGCCTGGGCCTGGGCACCGGCATCGCCGCGCTGATGGCCACGGCGGTGTACCTGGCGCGCCAGCCCATCGTCGGGCTGTATACGCAGGACATCGCCGTCGCAGCGGCGGCCCTGCCGATCATCGGCTGGCTGGTGTTCTTCCACATCGCCGACGCCGCGCAGGCCGTGGCCGGAGCGGCGCTGCGCGCCTACCGCATCGCCAAGGTGCCGCTGGTCATCAATGCGGTGGCCCTGGGCGGATTGGGCCTGGGTGGCGGCTATGTCCTGGCGTTCGACGTGCTCGGCGTGTCGCCCCCGTCCTTGCGCGGCGCACCCGGCTTCTGGGCGGCTGCCACGCTCGGGCTGGTGCTGGCGGCCGTGGCCCTTTGCGCGTGGCTGGCGCGTGTGCTGCGGCGCCAGCGCGCGGCGCCCACGCGCGATCCCGCGCCGGCGCAGGCCTGAGAGCCTCACACCCACGCCACCACACCTGCGCGCGGGTGCGTCGGAAGACGTCAGTGGCGCTGAGCCCCGCGGGCGGCCCTCAGCCGGCCGCGGCGGCCGGCAGGCTCAGCACAAAGCAGCTGCCGCCGCCATCACGGGCGTCACAGCGCACGCTGCCGCCATGGCGCTGGGCGATCTGGCGCACCAGCGCCAGGCCCAGGCCGACACCGCCTTCGCGCTCGGCATGGCCGGGCAGACGGAAGAAGGCCTCGAAGATGCGGTGGCGATAGGCCTCGGGCACGCCCGGCCCACGATCGCACACGCGCAGTTCGACCTGTGTGGCGCCGGGCCGCACCTCGACGTCCAGGTCACCGCCGCCGTAGCGCCGGCCGTTTTCCAGCAGGTTGCGCACGGCGCGGCGCAGCAGGCGCTCGTCGCCGCGCACCGACACGGCCGTGCCGTGGGTGGCGGCATGTACGCGCGCGGCTTCCTCGGCTGCCAGCGCCAGCAGGTCCACCGGTTCCTGCGCCAACGCATCGCGCGCCGCATCCAGCCGGCTGGCCAGCAGCACCTCTTCGACCAGGGCATCGAGCTCGGCGATATTGGTGTGGATCTCCTCGCGCAGGCGTTCGCGTTGCGCCGGCGCCGGGTCCTCGTCCCACATTGCCACGGCCATCTTCAGCCGGGCCAGGGGCGAGCGCAGTTCGTGGCTGGCATTGGCCAGCAGGCTCTGGTTGGAACGCAGCAGCGCCTCGACACGCGTGGCGGCCTCGTTGAAGCTGCGGGCCACGGCGGCCACCTCGTCACCGCCCGAATCGTCCACACGCAGATGCAGCGCGCCGGCACCGAAGGCCTGCACGCCCTGCTTCAGCACTTCGAGACGGCGCGTCAGCCGCCGCACCACCGGGTACGCACCCGCGGCGACGGCCATGAAGAGCAATACGACCAGCACCGCCAGGCCGGCACCTTCAGGCAGACCCGGCAGGCTCGGGAACGGCGAGCGCATGTCGCGCGGCCCTTGGGGCCGCCCCATGGGCGGCTCCATCATGCCGTCGGCGCCCGGTGGCGGCCGCCTGCGCATGCCCGGTCGACCGAGCCACAAGGTGCGGCCATCGGCCAGCCGCACGGGCAGCGCGCGCCGCGTGCCCGCGGCCCCGGACGCGTCGCCTTCGCGGCGCGCAAAGCTCTCCGATGCGCCGATGCGCTCACCCTGCGCATCGTCCAGCGCCAGCGGCAGGCGCAGCCGCTGGGCCCACTCCTGAAGGGCCGCGCCCTGGTCCGCGCGCGCCGCGTCGGCTGGCGGCAGCGAGCGCTGCAGCAGGTCCGCCCAGGCTTCTGCGCGGCTTTGTGCGGCGATCTCGATGCGCTCGCGCTCCGCGTCCACATGGCGTTGGAACAGCCAGGACGACGCCACCGCAAACAGCGCGAGCGCCGCGATGACCGTCAGCCAGATGCGGATGTAGAGCGCGCGCACCTCAGTCGCCGTGGCTGTCCTGCTTGCGCGCGAAGACATAACCCGCACCGCGCACGGTGAGCACGCGCTGCGGGTTTTTCGGGTCGTCTTCGATCACCGCGCGGATGCGCGAGATGTGCACGTCGATGCTGCGGTCGAAAGCCTCCAGCGGATGGCCCTTGAGCGCATCCATGATCTGGTCGCGCGACAGCACACGGCCGGCCGCTCGCGCCAGCACCACCAGCAACTCGAACTGATGGCTCGTGAGGTCGCAGGGCTTGCCGTCCACCAGCGCCTGGCGCGAGCCCAGATCGATCACCAGGCGGCCGAAATTCAGCACTCCCGCGCTGTCGTCGTCCGGTGCGGCACGGCGCAGCAGCGCTTTGACGCGTGCGAGCAGCTCACGCGGCTCGAAGGGCTTGGGCAGGTAATCGTCGGCGCCGATCTCCAGCCCGACGATGCGATCGGTGGGCTCGCCGCGTGCGGTCAGCATCAGGAGCGGCAGCCGGCGCGTACGCGGCTGGTTGCGCAGTTCGCGCGTGAGGTCCAGGCCATCGCCATCCGGCAGCATGAGGTCCAGCAGCAGGCCGTCGTAGGTCTGGCGCGCCAGGGCCGCACGCGCTTCGGCCAGGCTGGCCGCGGTCTCGACCTCGAAACCGTGGCCGCGCAGGTAATCCCCCACCATCCGTGTCAGGCGGCCATCGTCGTCGACGAGCAAAAGCGTGTGCGGCATCGGTGGGGGCTCTCCGGCGCGGATTGTCAGCTCTTCGGGGCGTCCATCGAGCGGCGCTCGTGCATGTGGCGCTCCATCATCTGGCGGCGCTTGTTCATGCCGTCGGCGAGTTGCTTGCGCTGATCGGGTGTCAGCACACGGCTGACGTCCAGCGCGGCCTGCAGGTGGCGCTTGCTGGCCTGGTCGTGCAGCGCGAGCTGCTTCTGGCGGATGGCCTCGACGGCCTGGGCATCGACATTCGGCTGCGCGAACGCGGCCATCAGTTCGGTGCGCAGCGTGCGGCCGCCTTCGTGGATGGCCTGCATGTCCTTGTGCGCCGCGGCCATGATCTGCTGGATCTGCGTGCGCTGTTCGGGCGTGGCCTTGGCCGCGTCGAGCATGCGGGGCGACATGCCCATCATGCCCATGCCGCCACCTTGCATCATCGCGCCATGGCCGCGGTGACCCATGTGGCCTTCGTGCGTCATGCCGGGGCCGCCCATCGGCTGCGCCCAGGCTGGCAGCGCGACCGCGGCAGAGCCGGCCACGAGCAGCGTCGCCAGGGCCAGGCGGGACAGCAGCGGGTTGAGCGTGAGGCGATTCATAGACAAGCTCCTTGGCATGCGCCAGTTGGTGAGATTCCGATGCTGCTCAGGATGCCTGTTGCTCGTATCGCGCAGTTTCCGCGCACGTAAAGATGGGTGAAGCCCGCGGCCGGCAGCGGTGCGGCGACGTACCCGCGGGCCGGCCGCTCAGGGTATGGGCCGTTCGACGCGAACCAGGCGCCGCTGCAGACGGAAGGCGGGTTGCGCGGATTCCAAATCCAGGCGCAGCAGCAGCCCCGAGTGCCTGTCGATCACCATGGCGCCATCGAGCCGCGCGCGCCCTTCGCCCAGGGGCGCATCGCCGAACAATTCGATGACCGCGGCGTCGAAGCGCCGACCGCCCACGTCCTGCGGGCCGATCGCCATCACCTGCCCCCGCACGCGGGCGCGCAAACCCGGATCGGCCTGGTCGATCAGCTCGCCGTGCACCAGGACGCCCAAGGTCAGATCGGCGCGCAGCAGCGTCGGCCACACCAGCCCCCGCGGCGCGCGCAAGAGGTTGCCCATGCGGTCGTTGACCCAGGTCGCCCCGTCGGCATCGGCCGCACCGGCATCACGCCATTCCACGCGCGCCCGGGACATGTCGACGAACCGCATGGACGTGCGCTCGGCCACGCCCCGTGCGCCATGGCGCTGCTCGTACTCCAGACGGTCGCCGGGCCCGATCGTGGACGCCGCGGGCGCGGCCGCCTCGCGGAAGTCGGGCGGACAGGCGCGGGCTTGCAGCACCTGTCGCAGCGTCTCGTGCCGCCCCTTGAGTTCACCCAGCGTCTGCGCTTCGAGGCTGGCCGAGCGCATCGCCAGCAGCGCGGGCCAGAAGACCGACAAGCCCACGCCCAGCGCGGCGATATTGCCGCCGGTGCGCTCGTCGAAGGCATAGGCCACACGCGAGGCCTGACGCTGCACGGCATCCATTTCGCGGTGCATCTGCGTGCAGGACCAGCCGCTGAACTCGCGGGCATCCCCCCCGATCGCCGGGACATCCCCCGAGCGCAGGGCGCATGAGGTCATCAAGAGGCCGGCCGACAACAACAGACCGGTGTGCACATGCGTGCTCATCGACTACGATTGTGACGCCAACGCCGCACGGTCACGAGAACGGTGCGCGTCAGGCACAGAGGCACCGCAACGACGGCGCCCGCAGAACATCAACGTTGGGAAGAATTCCATGGCAGGCAAGTCAAGCCTCGAGGCCGCGGCCATGTCCGTGTGGCCCGCGGCGCCGCAGTCCCGGGGCCCGGTGCTGCGCCGCGCATCGGGCCGACGGCGCGCGCGCCACGGCGCCACCGGCAGGCGCCTGGCGAGCGGGGTCGCCATCCTGGGTGCGGCCCTCGCGGCGCTCGCTTGGTTCGTGCAGACGCAGAACACCGTGCCCGAACAGGTCATCCGTGGCGATCTGGACCGGCAAGGCCTGGGCACCGTGTCACTGACCGTCGCCGGCCGGGACATCCATCTCAGCGGTGCCCTGCCGGCCGGCGTGACGCCCGACTTCGCCTTGTCGATCGCGCATGGCTCGATCTGCCGCTTCTGGTTGGTGTCGCGCCAATGCGCCGGACAGGTGACCGGCGACTTCCCGCAGGCCGCCGCTGCGCCTGCCCCCAAGGCACCGGCTGAGCCGGCAGCGGCCACCGCCCCGGCCGCGTTGGCAGCCGTTGCCGCAGGCGCAACACCCGATGCCTCGGGCGCGCCCGCCATCACGACCCGCGCCAATGCCGTGGTGGCGGCCGTCACGGCCGCACCCGCCACAACCGCCGCCCCGCCCGCACCTGCAGCTGCCGGCAGCTGTGCCGCCCGCGCCGCACAGGTGGCCGCGGACGGCGAGCCGCTGCAATTCCAGATCCGCAGCAGCGAACTCGCGCCGGCCGCCACGCCCATGCTCGACCGCCTCGCGCGGGCCCTTTCCAACTGCCAGGGCGCTGTGCAGATCGAAGGCCACACGGACAGCCGCGGACGCGAAGCCAACAACCGGGCCCTGAGCCTGGCTCGCGCCGGCGCGGTGCGCGCAGCCTTGCAGGCGCGCGGCGTCGCAACCGACCGCCTGAGCGCCGTGGGCATGGGCTCGTCCCGCGCAAAGTTCGACAACGAGACCGTCGAAGGTCGTCGGGCCAATCGCCGGATCGAGTTCGTCGACGCTGGCCCGTAACGGGCTGGCGCAGCACTTTTCAGCGCGGGCCGGTGGTTTGACGCTGGCGCAGGAACACCCGCCGTGACAGAAATCACGGCGATTTGTGGCTGCTAGGGAACACACCACTGGAATTTGTAACACCTACGCCCTGCAATCGGGGGCGTTGGATTTCCAGATAACAGCGAGAGGAGCGTCGTGGGACACGTCACGTCTTATTCGGTCGTACACGGCACACGCGTGGTCGAACGACAACGTCTGCTGGTACGCCGGGACCCGGCGGTCTGGCCCTTTGTGTGGCGCGGGCTCTTGCCGGCGCTGGGCCTGCTGCTGATCGGGCTGTATGCCGTCTGGCCCTTCGCCAAGGGAGAGATCGAGGCCAACGTCAACCGCTCGGTCACCAAGGCTCTGGCCCTGCGTGGCCTCACGGACGTGGCGGTGAACGTGTCAGGCCAGCACGTGTTGCTCAGCGGATCGCTCAAGCCCGGTGTCTCTGCGCTCGAGGCGATCGACATCGCGCGCACGGCCACCTGCCCCACCTGGCTGGGGCCGCAGACCTGCGCCGAGGTCGTCATCGGCAGTTTCGACGGCGCCCTGCCCAGCCTGCCCGCGCTGCCCAGCGCGCCGACCCTGCCGAAGATCGCCGCTGCGGCTTCCGCGGCAGTGCCGACGGCAGCGGAGCGCGAGGCCTGTGAAAAGGCACTGGCCGAGGTGGTCAATCAGCAGCGCATCGAGTTCACCTCGGGCAGCGCGGTGCTGACAGCGTCCAGCAAGGCGGTGCTCGACCGCATCGCCAAGGCTCACAGCGGCTGCAAGGGCACCGTGCGCATCGAGGGGCACACGGATGGCATGGGCGACCCCACCGCGAACCAGAACCTGAGCCTGGCCCGCGCCGAAGCCGTGCGCACCGAGCTCACGTCGCGCGGCATCCCGGCCGACCGCCTGGTGGCCGAAGGCTTCGGCGCCACACGGCCCGCAGGGGACAACGCCACGGCCGAAGGACGTCGGCAGAACCGTCGCATCGAATTCAAGGTCGTCGTTCCGAACTGAACGGCCCGCACTACATCCTCCGAGGGAACAGTCATGTGGTATCTGATTTACAAGATCGTGTTCATGCTGCTGTCCGCGGCCGCCTTTGGGGCGGCGCTGGCCTGGTGGTGGATGCGCCGTCACTATGAAGACGTGACGCTGGAACACAGCCGCTGGGTCGAAAACTGGGACCAGTGGCGCCAGCGCTTCGAAGGCCAGCTCGCCGCACGCCCCGCGGTCGACCTGACGCCCATCGCCGACCGCCTGACCGATGTCGAGCGCCGCATCGACGGCATCGCCATCCCCGCGCCCACGCCGGCAACGGACCTCTCCCCGGTCAACCAGCGCCTGGCCGCGCTGTCCACCGCCGTGGCGGCCATTCACCTGCCCACGCCCAAGGATGTCGATCTCGGGCCGCTGACGCAGCGCCTGGCCGCGGTCGAAGCGGGCCTGAAGGCCATCCACATCCCGCAGCCCGAGAAGCTGGATCTTGCGCCGGTGCTGCAGCGCGTGGCCGAGGTCGAGGCCAGCGTCAAGGCCATTCGCATCCCGCAGCCGGAGAAGGTCGATTTCGCGCCGATCCTGCAACGTGTGTCGGACGTCGAAGCTGGCGTCAAGGCCATCCGCATTCCGCAGCCCGAGAAGGTCGATTTCGCACCTGTCCTGCAGCGCGTGTCCGATGTCGAGGCCAGCGTGAAGGCGATCCGCATTCCCGAGCCGGAGAAGCTCGATCTGGCCCCCGTGCGCCAGGAGATGACGACGCTGCGCGGTCTGGTCACCGCCATCCGCATTCCCGCGCCGACACCCGCCACCGATCTGGCGCCCGTGCAACAGCGCCTGGCGGCGGTCGAGAAGGCCGTGGCCGCCATCCGCATCCCGGAGCCCGTGGCCACCGACCTGAACCCGGTCATGAGCCGCATCGCCGCCTTCGAGGAGGCCGTGCGCTCGATCGAGTTCCCGCTGCCCAAGGACGTCGACCTGACGCCGCTGACCGACGACGTCGCGGCCCTGCGCGCCCAGGTGGCGGCCATCCGCATGCCTGAGCCGACGCCGGCCACCGACCTGGCGCCGCTGCAGCAGCGGCTGGCCGCGCTGGAGACCGCCGTGGCGGCGATCAAGATCCCGGCGCCGGTGGCCACCGATCTCGCACCGGTCACCTCGCGCCTGACGGCCTTCGAGTCCGTCGTGCGTGCCATCCAGATTCCGGTGCCCAAGGAAGTCAATCTCACGCCGGTCTTCGAGCAGCTCACGCTGCTGCGCAACAAGGTCGAGGCCATCCGCATGCCCGAGCTGCCCAAGGCGCCCGATCTGGCACCCCTGCAGCAGCGCCTGGCGGCCGTGGAAACGGCGGTCGGCGCGATCCGGATCCCCGCACCGGTCACCACCGACATGGTTCCGGTGCAGCAGCGGCTGGCGGCGCTCGAAACCGCCATCGCCGGCATCAAGATCCCGGCGCCGATGCTCACCGACCTGTCGCCGATGACCCAGCGGCTGGACCGCGTGGAAACCGCGCTGTCGGCCATCAAGATCCCGGCGCCGGTGGCCACGGACCTCACGCCGGTCCAGCAGCGCCTCGCTGCGGTCGAAACCGCCATCGCCGGCATCAAGATCCCCGCGCCGGTGCTTACCGATCTGTCGCCGATGACCAAGCGGCTCGAAGGCGTGGAGGCCGCCGTGTCGGCCATCAAGATCCCGACGCCGGTGGCCACCGATCTGGGCCCGGTCCAGCAACGCCTGGCCGCGGTTGAGACGGCCGTGCACGCGATCAAGATTCCGGCGCCTGTGGCCACCGATCTCGGCCCGGTGCAGCAGCGGCTGGCCGCGGTGGAATCGGCCGTGTCGGCCATCAAGATCCCGGCACCGGTCGCGACTGACCTGGGCCCCGTGCAGCAGAAGCTCGCCGCGGTGGAATCGGCCGTGGCCGCCATCCGCATCCCCACGCCCGTGGCCACCGATCTGGGCCCGCTGAACGCCCGCGTCGAGGCACTGGACCGTCGCCTGGCGGCGCTGCGCTTCCCGGATCCGACCCCGGCGACCAACCTGCAGCCGCTGGCCGATCGTGTCGCGGGTGTCGAACGCGCCGTGGCGGCCATCCGCATTCCGGAGGCGCCCAAGCCGCAGACCGTCGATCTGGAACCGGTGCAGCGCCGTCTGCAGTCGGTCGAAGCCGCGATCGGCAACATCCGCCTGCCGGCGCCCGCACCGGCCGTCGACCTGCAGCCCGTGCTGGGCCGCCTCGGCCGGCTCGAAGAGGCCCTGGCGGCCGCCATGGCGGAACTGCGCAAGCGGCCCGCGCCGCCGCCCGCGCCTGTGCCTGCTCCCGCGCCCGTGGCTGCACCCGCGCCTGCCGTGCCGACAGCGATGGTCCGCAGCGGCAGCCGCAACCTGCTGACACACGCCGGCCTGGGCAAGCCGGACGATCTCAAGCGCATCAAGGGCGTGGCGCAGGTGCTCGAGCGCATGCTGCACGGCATCGGCGTCTACTACTTCTGGCAGATCGCCGAGTGGACCCCTAAGGACATCGAGTACGTCGACACGCAGCTCACGGCCTTCAAGGGCCGCATCTCGCGCGACAGCTGGGTGCCGCAGTCGGTGGCCTTCGCGGCCGAGCCTTCGACAGCGAAGAAGCCGGGCTGAGCGGCTCCACCGTTTCGAACCCTGACGCCCGTGGCCGTGAGGCCCCGGGCGTTTTTCATTTGGTGGGTGACGGCGTACGGAAATGCCACCAGGGCAAGGCCCGCGTGAGCGACAGCACCTCGCCGCTGTTCGGGAACGCCGCGTACCCCGGCAGCACGGTCAGGGTCTGCGCCCAGTCGGGGCTGGCCAGACAGGCGCGCAGGGCGCGAATGGCGGGCAACTCCAGGCTGTCGTTCAGGCACACGAGGTAGTAGTCCTCTTCGACCAGGGGCACGAATCCCAGGCGGTAGGCCATCGCCGCGGCAGCCACGCCCAGCCCGGCGTCGGCCCTTGCGCCGGCCACAGCCGCCGCGACCGCCACGTGGCTGTCCTCGACGCGCTCGTCCAGTGCGTCCAGACGTTCGAGATCGATGCCCTGTTCCACCATCAGGTGCTGCGTCAGCAGCCGCGTGCCGGACCCTGGTTGGCGGGCCACGAAACGCACGCCCGGGACCAGTGCATCGGCCAGCCAGCGCATCTTCAGCGGGTTGTCCGGCGCCACGATCAAGCCCTGCGTACGCCGCCAGGCTGCGATCAACTTGTGCCGACCCGGCTTGAGCAAGGGTTTGAGCTGGCGCGAGAACAGGTGCGGCCCGTGTTCCAGCGGCGGCACGTGGAAGCCTGCCACCAGGCAGCGCCCTTCGGACAGCGCACGCAGCGCGTCCATGCTGCCGGCGAACTTCAGGTCGATGTGCAGCTGATGCTTTTCGCGCGCCCGCTCGCGCAGCAGCGGCAGCGCCAGGTCGTGGCTGGCCCAGATCGACAGGACTTCCTGGTCGCCGTCGAGCGCCTCGGCCAGCACGCGTTCGAGCTCGGCTCGCAGCGCCTCGATATGCGGCGTCAGCCGCGCACGCGCCTGCTTTTCGGCCCACAACAGACGCTCGGCAAAGGGCGTCAGCCGCGCGGGCTGGCCCTGCGACCAGCTGACCAGGTTCTCACCGAGCACGGTCTCCCAATGCTTGAGTTGCCCCCAGACATGGCGGTAGGAATGCCCCGCGGCCTTGGCCGCATGGGCGATCGAGCCGTGGTCGCGCACGCCCGACAACAGATCGAACAGCGGGTTCTGCACATCGGACCCGCGCTGGTCCCCCGCACCGAAGCTGTACTGCAGATGGACGCCGCGGCTGTGCATGACTGGATTCATCTCCTCAGCAAGCGGCCGACGCAGCATGGCTGCGCCCGCCGCCAAAACTCAGTTGCGCAGGCGGCTCGCCACCCGCGCGCAGGCGCACGGCGCAGTACTTCAGCTCGGGAATCTTGGCCGCGGGGTCCAGCGCCGGGTTGGTCAGGCGGTTGATGGCTGCCTCGTACCAGCAGAAGGCCACGAACACCGCGCCCACCGGCGTGCTGTCGTCCGCGCGGGCATAGAGCGTGACCTGGCCGCGGCGCGATTGAATCGTCAGGCATTGGCCCGGCGCAATGCCCAGACGCTGCATGTCGGCCGGGTGCACCAGCGCGACCGGATCGGGCTCGAGGGCATCCAGCACGCCCGAGCGCCGCGTCATGCTGCCCGTGTGCCAGTGTTCGAGCTGCCGGCCGGTGATCAGCACCATCGGGTACTCGGCGTCGGGGCGTTCGTCAGCCGGGATCAGGTCGGCCGGCACAAAACGTCCGCGACCGTCCGCGGTGGGGAAGTCGTCCGTGAAGATGATCGGGTGCCCAGGTTCGTCCTCGCGGTGCACCGGGTAGGTCACCGCCGACTCCGCCTGCAGCCGCGCCCAGCTGATGCCTTCGATGCTGTGCATCACGTGGCGCATCTCCTCGAAGACGGCCTGCACCGCGGCTTCGCCTTCGCCGTAGCTCCAGTGCAGGCCCAGGCCGCGGGCCATCTGGCTGACGATCCACAGGTCCTGACGCGCATCACCCGGCGGCTGCAGGGCCTGGCGGCCGAGTTGCACCGTGCGATCGGTATTCGTGAAGCTGCCGGTCTTCTCCGGGAATGCGGAAGCCGGCAACACCACGTCGGCCAGGGCCGCGGTCTCGGTCAGGAAGATATCCTGCACGACCAGCATCTCCAGCGAGGCGAGCGCCTGCCGCGCATGGTTGGCGTCGGGGTCGCTCATCGCCGGGTTTTCGCCCAGGATGTACATGCCGCGCACCTGCCCGGCGAGGATGGCCTTCATCACCTCGACCACGGTCAGACCCGGGCGCGGGTCGAGTTGCGACTCGGGCACGCCCCAGGCCTGCGCCATGCGCGCACGCGCACCGGGCTCGGTGACGCGCTGGTAATCGGGGTACATCATCGGGATCAGCCCCGCATCGGACGCACCCTGCACGTTGTTCTGCCCGCGCAGCGGATGCAAGCCGGTGCCGGGCCGGCCGATCTGGCCCGTCATCAGCGCCAGCGCGATCAGGCAGCGCGCGTTGTCCGTGCCGTGCACGTGCTGGCTCACGCCCATGCCCCAGAGGATCATGGACGCGCGGCTGGTGGCGTAGGCCCGGGCCACTTCGCGGATGGTGTCGGCCGGGATGCCGCAGATCGGCGCCATGGCTTCCGGCGCATAGGCTTGCACGTTGGCGGCCAGCGCCTCGTAGCCGGAGGTGCGGTCGGCGATGAAGCCCTTGTCGACCAGGCCCTCGGCGACGATGACATGCATCATCGCGTTGAGCAGCGCCACGTCGCTGTCGGCCTTGAATGGCAGCCAGCGCCAGGCGTGACGGACGAGTTCGTTGCGGCGCGGGTCCATCACCACCAGCTTCGTGCCGGCCTTCACCGCGTTCTTGATCCAGCTCGCGCCCACGGGATGGTTCACACCGGGATTGGCACCGATGACGATGACCAGCTCGGCCTGCGTCACGTCCATCACCGGGTTGCTCACCGCACCGGAGCCCAGGCCCTCCAGCAGCGCCGTCACGCTGGACGCGTGGCACAGCCGCGTGCAGTGGTCGACGTTGTTGCTGCCGAAGCCCAGGCGCACGAGTTTCTGGAACAGGTACGCCTCTTCGTTGCTGCACTTGGCCGAGCCGAAGCCCGCCAGCGCCTGCGGCCCTTGGGTGTCGCGGATGCGCGCCAGGCCGCCGCTGGCCATCTGCAGCGCCTCTTCCCAGCTGGCTTCGCGGAAATACTGCAGCACCTGCGCCGGCTCGATGGAGGCATCGGCACGCTTGGGCGCATCGGCGCGGCGGATCAGCGGGCGCGTCAGGCGGTGCGGGTGGCTCACGTAATCAAAGCCGTAGCGCCCCTTGACGCACAGCCGCCCGTGGTTCGCCGGGCCGTCGCGGCCCTGCACGTGCACGATGCGGTTGTCCTGCACCGTGTAGCTCAGCTGGCAGCCGACACCGCAGTACGGGCAGACGGAATCCACCGTCTTGGCGTCGACCGCCGGCTGCACCGCCGCCGCGTTGGACAGCGCGCCCGTGGGGCAGACCTGCACGCACTCGCCACAGGCCACGCAGGTGGACGCGCCCATCGGGTCGTCCATGTCGAAGACGATCTGCGCATGGCCGCCGCGGTGGGCCAGGCCGATGACGTCGTTGACCTGCTCGTCGCGGCAGGCGCGCAGGCAGCGCGTGCACTGGATGCAGGCGTCCAGGTTGACCGCGATGGCCGGGTGCGAGGCGTCTGTCGCGACGCGCTCACGCGGCGCAAAACGCGGACGGCCCAGCTGCAGGTGCGCGGCCCAGCGGTCGACCTCGTTGTTGCGCGTGTAGGGCGCCTCGACCATGTCCGATTGCAGCAGTTCGACCACCATGCGCTGCGCCGCCACGGCGCGCGGGCTGGCGGTCTGCACCTGCATGCCGGCGGTGGGCAGGCGGCAGCAGGCGGCGGCCAAGCTGCGTTCGCCGTTGATTTCGACCATGCAGGCACGGCAGTTGCCGGCCGGCTCCAGGCCGTCGGTCCAGCACAGGTGCGGCACGTCAATGCCTTCGCGGCGGGCGACCTGCAGCAGCGGTTCGTCGGCACGCGCGGCGACCTCGCGGCCATCGAGCGTGAAGCGCACGGTCGGCGCATCGAGGCGGGCGCGTTCGGCGCGGGTGGCGGCATTCATGGGTGCGGGCTTTCTGCAGCGCGGCGCAGAGGGGCGGTATTCAAGGGGTGTCAAGTTCGTGCGCGAAGTGCGCGATGACACCGTCGACCACGTTCGGCGCGGCCTGGCCCAGGCCGCAGATCGACGCGTCGCGCATCACCTGCGAGAGCTCGCGCAGCAGTGACAAGTCCCAGCGCGGCTGCGCGATCAGCGCGCTGGCCTTGGCCGTGCCCACGCGGCAGGGCGTGCACTGGCCGCAGGACTCGTCCTCGAAGAAGGCCATGACGTTGCGCGCGGCGTCCACCGCGCGGTCGACCTGCGACAGCACGATCACCGCGGCGGATCCGATGAAGCAGCCGTGCGGCTGCAGGGTGTCGAAATCCAGCGGAATGTCGGCCATCGACGCCGGAAGGATGCCCCCCGAGGCACCGCCCGGCAGGTAGGCATACAGCACATGGCCGTCGGCCATGCCACCACAGTATTCGTCGACCAGCTCGCGCAGCGTGATGCCCGCCGGCGCCAGCTTGACACCCGGCTCGCGCACGCGCCCGCTGACCGAGAAGCTGCGCAGCCCTTTGCGGCCGTGCCGGCCGTGCGAGGCGAACCAGTCCGCGCCGCGTTCGATGATCTCGCGCACCGCATACAGCGTCTCGAAGTTGTGCTCCAGCGTCGGGCGGCCGAACAGGCCCACCTCGGCCACGTAGGGCGGACGCAGCCGCGGCATGCCACGCTTGCCTTCGATCGATTCGATCATCGCGGACTCTTCGCCGCAGATGTAGGCCCCGGCGCCGCGGCGCAGTTCCACGGCCGGCAGGCCCGGCGCGGGCGGCTCGGCGGCCAGTGCGTCCAGCGCCCGCTGCAGCAGCGCACGGCAGCCGTGGTATTCGTCCCGCAGGTAGATGTAGATCTTCTCGACACCCACCGCCCAGGCCGCAATGAACATGCCCTCGAGGAAGCGGTGCGGATCGCGTTCCAGGTACCAGCGGTCCTTGAAGGTGCCGGGCTCGCCTTCGTCGATATTCACGGCCATCAGCCGCGGTGCGGCCTGGCTGCGCACGATGCGCCACTTGCGCCCGGCCGGAAAGCCTGCGCCGCCCAGGCCGCGCAAGCCTGCGTGTTCCAGCGTGGTGATCAGGTCGTCGGCCTGCCGCTGGCCCGCCACGCAGGCCTGCAGCAGGGCATACCCGCCGTCGGCGAGGTACGCGGCCAGCGGGATGGCGGCCGGCTGCGGCTGCGTCTTTGCACCGGCGGCCACCTGGGCCTGCACGGCCTGCGGCGTCGCGTGCGGCACTGCGTGCTGGTGCACCACCGCCACCGGCGCCTGTTCGCATCGGCCCACGCAGGGCGCGGGAATCACGCGCACCTCTCGGCCCAGGAGGTCGGGCAGGCGCTGCAGCAGATCGCGCGCGCCGGCCATCTCGCAGGACAGCCCGCTGCACACGCGCACGGTCAGCGCTGCGGGCTCGGGCAGCCGACCGTCCGGGCCTTCCTTCACGACCTCGAAGTGGTGATAGAAGCTCGCGACCTCGTAGACCTCGGCCTGCGAGAGCTTCATGAGTTCGGCCAGCGCGGCCAGATGCGGCGCGGGCAGTTGCAGCTTCGCATCCTGGATGCGGTGCAGGTACTCGATCAGGCGATCGCGCCGCAACGCGGTTTCACCGACGAGCAGGCGAACCTCGTCCAGGATCTCCGGCGAGGCCCGGCGTCCGCGCGGCGCCTGGCGCTTGCGGGCTTGCCCGCTGTCGGGGCGCTGGTGGATGGGAATGACGGTGGACATGGCGACGGCGTGTGGTCGCCTAGGTTAACGCAGCCGTCCGCCGCGGATTCGGCCGCCATGCCTGGATCCCGCCCGCCGCGAACGCGCGCCGCGCCGCGCGGTTGCCGCTCAGGTCGTCTTGCTGACCGTGATGGTCGGGAACTTGGACGAATAGTCCTTCGCACGGGCGGCGATCTTGATCGCCACCGTGCGCGCCACGGCCATGTAGAGCTTGGCGATCTCGCCGTCCGGCTGTGCGGCCACCGTGGGCGTGCCGCTGTCGGCCTGCACGCGGATGCCCATGTTCAGGGGCAGCGAGCCCAGCATGTCCACACCGAACTGCGCCGCCATCTTCGCGCCGCCGTCGGCACCGAAGATGTGCTCGACATGCCCGCAGTTGGGGCAGCAGTAGACCGCCATGTTTTCCACGATGCCCAGGATGGGCACGCCGACCTTCTGGAACATGCTGATGCCCTTCTTGGCGTCGATCAGCGCGATGTCCTGCGGCGTGGTCACGATCACGGCGCCGGTCAGCGGCACGCGCTGGCTCAGCGTCAGCGCGATGTCGCCGGTGCCCGGGGGCATGTCGACCAACAGGTAGTCCAGATCGCCCCAGTTCGTCTGGCGCAGGAGCTGGTCCAGCGCCTGGGTGGCCATGGGGCCGCGCCAGATCATGGCCTGATCGTCGTCGACCAGGAAGCCGATCGACATGACCTGCACGCCGTGGTTCTCCAGCGGCTCCATGGTCTGGCCATCGGCGCTTTCGGGGCGGCCGGTGATGCCCATCATCATCGGCTGGCTGGGGCCGTAGATGTCCGCGTCCAGGATGCCCACGCGCGCGCCTTCGGCGGCCAGCGCCAGCGCCAGGTTGACAGCCGTGGTGCTCTTGCCCACGCCGCCCTTGCCCGAGGCCACGGCGATGACGTTCTTGACACGCGGCAGCAGCTGCACGCCGCGCTGCACGCCGTGCGCAACGACCTTCCAGCCGACGTTGACGCTGACGTTTTCCACGCCGGCCACCGTGCGCGCGGCCGCGATCAGCGCCTTGCGCAGGGACGCCACCTGGCTCTTGGCCGGATAGCCCAGCTCGACATCGAAAGCCACGTCGCCTCCCTCGACCCGCAGGTTCTTGACCTGCTTGGTGGAGACCAGGTCAGCGCCCGTATTCGGATCAACGACGGTTTGAAGGGCCTTCAGCAGGGCCTGCTCGGAAACGGACATGGTGGGGAACTCGGCGGGTGGAAGGTGGGAGGGGAAGCTGTGAAGACGGCGACACGCCGACTGGCTGCAGTCTATCGGCCCGACGCAGCCCGGCCGCGCCGCGGGGGATTGCGAAGCGACGAGGCCGACCCGACAAGGGCGACGCGACCAGGGCGGCGCGCGCCGTGGTCGGCCCGCGTCAGTCGCGCTCCCTAGAATCCGGACCCATGGCCCGCAAACTCTTCGTCACCACCGCCCTGCCCTACGCCAACGCCGCATTCCACATCGGCCACATGATGGAATACATCCAGGCCGACATCTGGGTGCGTTTCCAGCGCATGCGCGGCCACGAGGTGCAATTCGTCTGCGCCGACGACGCCCACGGCGCGCCGATCATGATCGCCGCGGAAAAAGCCGGCCTCACGCCGCAGGCCTTCGTCGCGCAGATCGCCGGCGGCCGCAAGCAGTACCTCGACGGCTTCCACATCGCTTTCGACCACTGGCACTCCACCGACGCGCCCGAGAACCACGAGCTGGCGCAGGACATCTACCGCGCGCTGCAGCGCGAGGGCCTGATCACCGAGCGCGTGATCGAGCAGTTCTACGACCCCGACAAGGGCATGTTCCTGCCCGACCGCTTCATCAAGGGCGAATGCCCGAAATGCGGTGCCAAGGACCAGTACGGCGACAACTGCGAGGTCTGCGGCGCCGTCTACCAGCCCACCGATCTGAAGAACCCGTACTCGGCGCTGACCGGCGCCACGCCGGTGCTCAAGACCAGCACGCACTACTTCTTCCAGCTCAGCAGCCCGCGCGCCCTGGCCTTCCTCAAGGAATGGACCCAGACCCCCGGCCGGCTGCAGCCCGAGGTGCTGAACAAGATCTCCGAATGGTTCAGCGAGGACGAAGAGGGCAAGCCCACGCTGGCCGACTGGGACATCAGCCGCGACGCGCCCTACTTCGGCATCCGCATCCCGGGCACCGAGGACAAGTATTTCTACGTCTGGCTCGATGCGCCGGTGGGTTATCTGGCCTCGCTGAAGGCCCGCCTGGGCGCGGCCTACGAGGGCTATGTGGCCGATCCGCAGGTCGAGCAGATCCACTTCATCGGCAAGGACATCGTCACCTTCCACACGCTGTTCTGGCCCGCGATGCTGCATTTCAGTGGCCGCAAGGTGCCCAACCACATCTTCGTGCACGGCTTCATCACCGTCAGCGGCGAGAAGATGAGCAAGAGCCGCGGCACCGGCATCTCGCCGCTGCGCTACCTGGAGCTCGGCATGAATGCGGAATGGCTGCGCTACTACATCGCCGCCAAGCTCAATGCGCGCGTCGAGGACATCGACTTCAATCCCGAAGACTTTGTCGCCCGCGTCAACAGCGACCTGGTCGGCAAGTACATCAACATCGCCAGCCGCGCCGCGGGCTTCCTGAGCAAGCGCTTCGGCGGCTCTCTCTCGGCCGATCTGGGGGTCGAGGGCCGCGTGCTGCTGGACGGCCTGCGTGCCCAGGCCGAGCACATTGCCGCGCTGTTCGAGGAACGCGAATTCGGCAAGGCGCTGCGCGAGATCATGGCGCTGGCCGACCGTGTCAATGAATTCGTGGACCAGCACAAGCCCTGGGAACTGGCCAAGCAGGCCGGCCAGGATGCGGCGCTGCACGACGTGTGCTCGGTGTGCATCGAGGCCTTCCGCCTGCTGACGATCTACCTCAAGCCCGTGCTGCCGGCGCTGGCCGCGCAGGTCGAGCAGTTCCTGGATGTCGCGCCGCTGGAATGGTCGGACGCCGCTCGCGCGCTCGGCCGCCACACCATCCGCCCGTACCAGCACCTGATGCAGCGTGCCGATGCGGCACACGTGGACAAGCTCTTCGATGCCCCGGCTGCGGCACCCGCGCCGGCGCCGCCCGCCCACCCCGGCGGCGAGCCCGTGGCCGCGCAGATCGGCATCGACGACTTTGCCAAGATCGACCTGCGGCTGGCGCGCATCGTGAATGCCGAGCGTGTGGACGGCAGCGACAAGCTGCTGCGCCTGACCCTGGACGTCGGCGAAGGCCGCACGCGCAATGTCTTCTCCGGCATCCGCAGCGCCTTCGAACCCGAGGCCCTGATCGGCCGCATGACGGTCATGGTGGCCAACCTGGCGCCGCGCAAGATGAAGTTCGGCGTCAGCGAAGGCATGGTGCTGGCCGCCAGCCACGCCGACGAGAAGAACAACCCCGGGCTCTACCTGCTGGAGCCCGGCGCAGGTGCCATTCCAGGCCTGCGCGTGCGTTGAGTTCTTCAGCGCGGGCCGGCGCCGGCCTCTGAACCGGCGCCGCCCGACAGTGGCAGGAAGACGCTGAAACACGAGCCCTGGCCCGGCGTGGCGTGCAACTCCACGCGGCCGCCGTGCGCCTTGGCGATCTGCTGGCACAGGCTCAGGCCCAGACCCGTGCCTTCGTACAGGCGCTGCGGGTGCAACCGCGAGAAGGGCTTGAACAGCCGCGGGATGTCCGCCTCGGCGATGCCGATGCCGTTGTCGGCCACGCTGATCACGTGCCCGCCGGCCAAGCGTTCGGCGCGCACGATCACAACCGGCTGGCGCCCGGGCGGCACGAACTTCAGCGCATTGGCCAGCAGGTTCTGGAACAGAAGCGACAGCAACGACGGGTGCCCGCGCACGACGGGCAAGGGGCCGACATCGACGCGTCCGCGGCTGCTGGCCAGGCTGCCGGCCAGGAGCTCGAGCACCTCCGCCACGGTGCGCTGAAGGTCCACGTCGACCAGCGGCTCGCGCTCCTCGGCGCGAAGCCGCGCATGGCGCAGCACGTCGTCCAGCAGGTGGCGCATGCGCTGGCCCGCCTGGCTCATCAGCCGCAGGTATTCGCGCGAATCGGCGCTCAGCGCATCGCCCGCATCCTGCTGCAGCAGGCCACCGAACTGGGTCATCGTATTCAGCGGCTCGCGCAGGTCGTGCGAGGCCATGTGCACGAAGTGCTCCAGACGTTCGTTGGCCTGCTCCAGTTCGGCCGTTCGCGCCTGCAGTGCCGCTCGGCCGTCCAGCATCGCGGCCATCGTGGAAGCCAGCAGCTGCGCCGGCAGCATCGCCGCCGCAAAGGCCAGGTAGATGAAGCCGTGCTCCCAGTTCGCCTGCACCGGGGGCGGCACGAACAGCCCCAGCGCGAGCGCCGTCGCACCCGTGACCGAGGCCACCAGCGTCAGCACGCAGGCCGGCAGCATCGGCAGCACCATGGCGCCCAGCAGCAGGGGCAAGGAGATGAAGATGATCGGGAAGCGCACCGTCGTCAGCGCCCACAGGGTCACGGCGATCGTGACCGGCAGCATCGCCGCCAGCCGCCAGTCGAGCAGCTCGCGCCGGCGCACCGCGGCCGGCGTGCGCAGCCACAGGCACACCAGCATCAGCAGCGACAGCGCCCCCAGCACCGAGCCCTCGAACCACTGCAGCCAGATGTCGGCGGCGGACATGTCCGGACGCTGTCCCAGGGCCCAGGCGCCCAGCAGCCCACCTGGCACCTGAGGCAACACGCCGCCCAGCAGCAGCAGGCGCAACACGGTCCACGGGGTGCGCAAATTCGCCGTGTGCATGCCGGCGCGACGCAGCAGCGCGACCGCCATCGCGATCTCCGCCAGATTGGCCACCAGGAAGGCCGCAGCCAGCGGGAGATCCAGATTCCAGACCAGGTTGGCGGCGAGGTTGGCGCAGGCCACGGACAACCAGGTGGCAAGCGCCGCGCGCGTGGACCGCAGGTGCAGCAGCACGCCGACCGCCAGTGCATTGGGGTACCAGATGGTCGCGATGCTGCCGGGCTGGCGCGACAGGTACAGCGACAGTGTCGCCGTCAGCACGTAGGCCAGCCCCAGCCAGAGCGCCGATCGCAGCGGGCGGGTGTCGGGTCCGGCAACGGCTTCGATCGGCCGCGGCCCCGCCACCGCGGTCGCCAGGCCGTCGGGCCGCGGCCAGCCGGTCATGTCCAGTCCCTAAGGCCCGACGGCCGCGTGCCGCAGGGCCGCCGCGCACGCACCCGGGCCACACGGGACACGCCGGCGCGAGCAAGCCGGTGCACGCTCAGGCCCGCAGCATGTCCTGCAGGCCGCGCGCCGAATCCAGATTGATGGGTTTGGTGACATAACCCTTCACCGACGCGTGTGCCATCGCGCGCCGCTGGTCCTGCGGATCGGGCGAGGACGTCAGCATCACCACCGCAGCTGGCCGCGCGCCTTGGCCCGGGGCCATCGGCAGGGTGTCGTAGGCGTCCAGGAATTCGAAGCCGTCCATGCCGGGCATGTTGATGTCCAGCAGGATCAGGTCGACCGGCGGGTCGCCCGCGGCCAGCGCGGCCAGCGCCTCGCGCGCCGACTCGAAGGCCAGCACCTGCCGCGCCGCCCCCGAACGCTCGAGCACGATGCCGGTGTACAGACGGTCGGCCTCGCTGTCGTCGATCAGCATGACTCTCAAACCCATGACATGCGCTCCCCCGGGCGTCGGTGTTGCGCCCGTTGCGCGCACTGTATCGAAAGGGGCGCCCACGTCGAGCCCCACGCGCGACGCGCGAAGGGTCGTCGCGCCACGTGCACCAGAATCGAAACCCCTGCTGGGCGGGGGCACAATAGCGCACCACGATGTTGCCCGCCCGCCTGCACCCCTTCCGACCCCGGCTTCTCGACGCCTTGCCCGGTTACGACAAGGCGCGCCTGATGGCCGATGTGGGTGCCGGGCTCACGGTGGGCATCGTCGCGCTGCCGCTGGCCATGGCCTTCGCCATCGCGTCGGGCGTCAAACCCGAGGCCGGGCTGTTCACGGCCATCATCGCGGGCCTGCTGATTTCCGCCCTGGGCGGCTCGCACGTGCAGATCGGTGGCCCGGCCGGCGCCTTCATCGTCATCGTCTACGGCATCGTCGAACGCTACGGCCTGGCCAACCTGCTGATCGCCACTTCGCTGGCGGGCGTGCTGATGCTGTTGATGGGGCTGTTCAAGCTGGGCGCGCTGGTGCGTTACATCCCGGTGTCCATCGTCATCGGCTTCACCAACGGCATCGCGGTGTTGATCGGGCTGTCGCAGGTGAAGGACCTGCTGGGCCTGCAGATCGGCAAGCTGCCGGCCGACTTCTTCACGCAGATCGGCGTGCTGGCCAGCCACCTGCACACCATCAATCCGGTGGCCGTGGTCATCGGTCTGGCCTGCCTGGCCACCGTCGTGCTGTGGCCCAAGAGCTATGCCATGCCCACGCATCCGGTGGGCATCGGCGGGCGCATCAAGCGCGTGGCCGCGCACCTGCCGGGCACGGTGGTCGCGCTGGCCGGCGCCACGCTGGCCACCTGGGCGTTCGGGCTGCCGGTCGAAACCATCGGCTCACGCTTCGGCGGCATTCCCAGCGCGCTGCCGGCCTTCGAGCTGCCCACGTTCAGCTGGGCCACCGTCAAGCAGCTGCTGATTCCCACCGTGACCATCGCGCTGCTGGGCTCCATCGAGTCGCTGCTGTGCGCACGGGTGGCGGACAACATGGTCGATCTGCCCCGCCACGATCCCAACCAGGAACTCATGGCCCAGGGTGTGGCGAACCTGGTGACGCCCTTCTTCGGCGGCATCCCGGCCACCGGCACGATCGCGCGCACCGTCACCAATGTGCGCGCCGGCGGCACCAGCCCCATCGCCGGCATCGTGCATGCGATCACCCTGCTGCTGGTGGTGCTGGTGGCCGCGCCCCTGGCGATGAACGTGCCGCTGGCCGCATTGGCCGGCATCCTGCTGTTCGTGGCCTGGAACATGGGCGAATGGCGCCAGTTTCTCAAGGCGCGCCAGTTCAACGTGACCTACCGGACCATCCTGCTGGGCACCTTCGTGCTGACGGTGGTCTTCGACCTGACGGTGGCCGTCGAGGTCGGCCTCATCCTGGCCTGCGTCTTCTTCATCTGGCGCATGGGCAAGCTGTTTTCGGTGTCCGACATTCGCGGCGGCCAGCTGCCCGAAGGTGTGCAAGGCTTCGAGCTGTTCGGCTCGCTGTTCTTCGGCGCCGTCGGCCAGATCGAAGGCCTGCCGGCACGTGTGCGTCCCGACACACGCGCCGTGGTGCTGGAGATGCATCGGCTGATCTCGATGGACACCTCGGGGCTCGATGCGCTGGAACAGCTGCACCGCGAGCTGACCAAGCGCGAGATCGCGCTGATCCTGGCCAATGTCAACGAACAGCCCTTGTCGCTGATCCGGCGGGCGCATTTCGACGAGCACATCGGGCCGGAAAATATCGTGCCGACAATGGCCGACATCGCCGACCTCGAACGTGACGCGGACGCACTGCGCGCGCAACCTGCCACCTGACGCAACGCCCACGCGGAGCCGGCCCGCCGTGGCGGGTCGATGCGGGGCTGGTGCGGCGATCCCGATCAGCCGCCGCCTTCGGCCGAGCGCTGGTCGTCTTCGGTGGCGGAACCCGTGACCTTCCCGGTCGCATCGAAGGTGACGACGAACATCTTGGCCGCCTGACCGTCGCGGAAGCGCCATGACAGCGTGGTTTCCTTCTTCAGGTCGAAGCGGCGTTCGCGCGCAAACGGGCCCAGGATCTGCGTCACCGCCTCGCGGTCCATGCCGGGTTGCACCTTGCGGAAGTTGTCCGGATTCAGCAGTTGCCGCAGCGACTTGAGCTTGCCGTCGGGGCCGATCACCATCACGTAATTGGCATAGCCTTCGGGCTGCTTCGGGTAGTCCAGCGTGCGCGAGCCGTCCGGCGCGATCGTCACCGTCTTGGGTGTGCCGAACAGCCGCTTGACGTCCGCCTCGGTCGACACGTCCTCGACAAGTTTCTCGGCGCGTTGCGGCTCGCAGGCCGTCAGTCCCAGCGCCATCACCAGCAGGCCGGCCGGCCAGATGTGTTGCCCGATCCCCATGTTGGTCCCCAACGTAAACTACGGGCTCTGATTCTTGCACCCTCCCACGCCATGCCGCTGCTCTGGAAGCCCTACACCTCCGACGTGACCGCGTTCATCCAGCAACTGAAAAAAGAGCGCCCGACGCTCGAGGAAGAACAGCGCCGCGGCCGTTCGCTGCTGTGGGACCGCGCCATCGATGCCGACGCGCAGGCGCGCTGGAAAGAGGCGGCCGTGCCACAACAGCCGTACGTCTATCAGAACAAAGCCTAGTGAGCGCCGACACACACGCGGCAGCCGACGCGGCTGAACTGCCGCCGGCGCCGGGTGAAAGCACGCCGTTGATCGTGGACGAGGTCGCCCGGGCCCGTCTGTACGGCGAGCCGCTGTTCAAGCTGCCGCAGGACCTGTACATCCCGCCGGATGCGCTGGAGATCTTCCTCGAGGCCTTCGAAGGGCCGCTGGACTTGCTGCTGTACCTGATCCGCAAGCAGAACTTCAACGTGCTGGACATCCCGATGGCCTCGGTGACGCGCCAGTACCTGGACTACGTCGAGCAGATCCGCCGGCGCAACCTCGAACTCGCGGCCGAGTACCTGCTGATGGCCGCGATGCTCATCGAGATCAAGTCGCGCATGCTGCTGCCGCCGAAGAAGACGGACGACGGCAGCGAGCCCGAGGATCCGCGCGCCGAACTCGTGCGGCGCCTGCTCGAATACGAGCGCATGAAACTGGCCGCCGCGCGGCTGGATGCGCTGCCCGTGCTGGGTCGGGATTTCCTGCGCGCGCAGATCAGCATCGAGCAGAGCCTGCAGCCGCGTTTCCCGGATGTGGAGATCGCCGACCTGCGCGCCGCGTGGGCCGACATCGTGCGCCGCGCCAAGCTGAACCAGCACCACAAGATCACACGCGAGCAGCTCTCGGTGCGCGAATACATGAGCCAGGTGCTGCGCCGCCTGCAGGGCCGGCGCTTCGTGGAATTCCACGAGCTGTTCGAAACCGGCCGCGGCGTGCCGGTGCTGGTCGTCACCTTCATCGCGATGCTCGAACTCAGCCGCGAGCACCTGATCGAGTTGACCCAGGCCGAAGCCTTCGCGCCGATCTACGTCCGTCTGGCGTACACGCCCAATTGAGGCCGGGCCGCAGGGCCTTTGGACATCATTGCAGGCCGCGCCGGGGCGGCATCTGGCCGTTGACCTGGTTCATCTGACCCATCTGGCCCAGCTGCGTGACCGCCAGCACCGCCTGGGTGCGCGAGGTCACGTTCAATGAGCGCAGCACGGCGGCGACGTGGTCCTTGATGGTCTCCACCGACAGGTTGAGCTCTCGGGCAATCAGCTTGTTGGGCTTGCCGTGCAGCAGCAGCAGCAGCACGTCGGTCTGGCGGGGTGTCAGCCCCAGCCGCGCCAGTGCCTGTGGCGAGGGTTGCGGCAAGCCGAAGCCCACCTGGCCCAGAGGCAAGCCCAGCGCCTCGATCGGCGCGGCTTGTGCCGCTGCGCGTGTGGCGTTCAGCAGTGCGAGCATGTCGTCGGGCAGGTAGATGCCGCCGGACATGACGGTTTCCAGCGCCCGCAGCACCTCGTCGCGCGTCGAGCGCTTGTGCACGTAGGCCATGGCGCCGCCGTCGACGGCGCGAATGAGATCGCGTCCGTCGTCGCTGCCCGTGATCACCATGACGGGGATCCGCGGGTATTGCGTTCGCAGGTCCCGAAGGACACCCAAACCCTCCTGCGAGCCTTCGGGCGTACCCAGGCGCAGGTCCAGCACAACGGCGTCGAAGCCAGGATGTGTCGCCAGCGCTTCCCGGGCTTCGCCCGAGGTGCCAGCTTCCACGATCATGACTTCGGCGCCTAGACTTTCAACCACTTGCCGCAGTGCCGCGCGCATCAAGGGATGGTCATCGACCAACAGGAACTTCACCGTGCATCCTCCTGAAACAGGATGCTACGGAAGGGGTTGGAATCTGCGTTGCGACGCTAGGGGGGTTCCCCCTCAAGTGAATAGCCGGGCCACGCTCTCTACTACACAAGCCGGTTTTTCCGCATCCCGCAACTCGAGGGTCGCCTCGCTCACGACCTGCACACCACCACCCGGCAGCGCTTGCGCGGACTGCAAAACGAAGCGCGCACGCAGCGCACTGCCCACGCGCACGGGGGTCACGAAGCGCACCTTGTTGAGCCCGTAGTTCAGGCTCATGCGGATGCCGTCGACGCGGTAGGCCGTGTCCACCAGCAAGGGCAGCAGCGACAGTGTCAGGAAGCCGTGCGCGATGGTGGCGCCGAAAGGCCCTTCGGCCGCGCGCACCGGGTCGACGTGGATCCATTGCAGGTCGCCCGTGGCCTGTGCAAAGGCATCGATGCGCGCCTGGTCCACGGTGACCCAGTCGCTCACGCCGGTCTCCTGGCCCACGCGGGCCAGCAGTGCGTCGAGTGTCGGATAGACGGTCATGCGCCCACCCACGCCACCAGCGGCGCCCATTGTTCGAGTTCACGTTCGACGCGGCTGGGCGCGACGTCCCAGACCGTCAGCCCGTGCGCCGCGAGGTGCACGTAGTTCTGCGTGTCGCGCAGGCTCGCGATCACCGGCACGGGCAGGCTGGCGAGGTATTCGTTCAGCCGCTCCTGCGACAGCGTGTGCTCGCGCACGCGCATCGCCACCAGGCCGATCGCCGGCATGCGTGCCGCGCGGCGCTGCGTCAGCCGCCGCACGAAGTCGTCGGTGGCCTGGATGTCGAACAGGCTGGCCTGCACCGGCACGATGAGCCGGTCGGCCACACGCAGCACGCTGTCGAGCAACGCGTCCGACAGCCCCGCGGGCGTGTCCAGCACCGCGTGCGTCGTGCCCTTGGGCAGGCGCAAGCTGCCCGGCGCGGCCACGTCCCAGCTGGCGATGGACGGCAGCACCGCCGGACGCAGCGCCAGCCATTGCCGCGCCGACTGCTGGCGGTCGATATCGCCCAGCATCACGGCGTGGCCCTGGCGCGCCAGAAGGCCCGCCACATTCGTGGCCAACGTGCTCTTGCCGACGCCACCCTTGGGGTTGGCTATCGCGATGACCGGCATCTGACCTGCTCCTGCTGCGCCGCCGGGAAAGGCCCCGGGTTCGCGATATGGTATCGACCGTTGCACCCGCTGCGGCGGCCCCCGCGCCCGCTGCCCTGAATCGCATGCCCGACATCGTCGTCCTCGTGGCCCACCCGCAGCTGCGCCAATCGCGCGTCAATGCGGCGCTGATGGCCGCCGCTGCGCGCGCCGATGCCTCGCGTGTGGAGGTCTGCGACCTCTATGCGCACTACCCGGACTACTACATCGACGTGCCGCGCGAGCAGGCACGCATCGCGCAGGCGCGGCTGATCGTCTGGCAGCACCCGGTGCACTGGTACGGCATGCCGCCACTGATGAAGCTGTGGCTGGACGAGGTCTTTGCCTTCGGCTGGGCCTACGGGCCCGGCGGCATGGCGCTGCAGGGCAAGGACCTGTGGCCCGTGATGACGACCGGCGGCACGGCCGAGAGCTACCAGCCCGACGGCCACAACCGGCGGCCGTTCGAAGACTTCCTGCCGCCGCTGGAGCAGACCGCCATCCTCACCGGCATGCGCATCCTGCCGCCCTGGATCATCCACGGCGCGCACCGCCTGGAAGAGGCGGAGATCCGCCAACAGGCCGACACCTATCTCGAGCGCCTGCAGCGCTACCCGGCCTGGGCGGGCGGCAGCCATGCCTCATCCGGCGCCAAGCCCCAAGTTCCCGACGACGCGCGGCCTGCGAGCCGCTAGGACAGCCACACGATGGAACACACCAGCGGCTGGCTGCACGGCAGCCTCATCTACCTCGGCGCCGCCGTGCTGGCCGTGCCGCTGGCGCGCTGGGCGGGCCTGGGCTCGATCATCGGCTACCTCGCCGCGGGCATCGCCATCGGGCCCTGGGGCCTGCAGCTGGTCACCGATGCGCAGACCATCCTGCACTTCGCCGAATTCGGCGTGGTGCTGATGCTCTTTCTCGTGGGCCTGGAACTCGAGCCGCGACGCCTGTGGGCCATGCGGCGGCCGATATTCGGCTGGGGCAGCGTGCAGCTGCTGGGCAGCGCGGTGCTGATCGCCGGATTCGGCTGGTGGATGGACTGGCCGTTGGGGCTGTCGATCGTGGCGGCGCTGGGCCTGGCCATGAGCTCCACGGCCATCGGCCTGGGCGTGCTGGCCGAACGCAACCTGCAGGCCACGGCCGCCGGCCAAGGCGTGCTGAGCGTGGCGCTGTTGCAGGACATGGCCGCCATCCCGGTCCTGGCGCTGGTGCCCTTGCTGGGCACCGCGGCGGCATCGGCCGGCGGCGGCGGATGGGGCGCGGCGAAGGCCGTGATCGTCATCGCGACCCTCGTGCTGGGCGGGCGCCTGCTGCTGCGCCCCGCGCTGCGCTGGATCGCCCGCAGCGACACGCCCGAGATCTTCACCGCCAGCGCCTTGCTGCTGGTGGTGGCCACGGCCGCGCTGATGCAGAGCGTCGGGCTGTCGATGGCCCTGGGCGCCTTCCTGGCCGGCGTGCTGCTGGCCGAGAGCGAATACCGCCGCGAACTCGAAACCGACCTCGAGCCCTTCAAAGGCCTGCTGCTGGGCCTGTTCTTCATTGCCGTGGGCATGAGCATCGACTTTGCGGTCGTGCTGGCGCGACCGGGCCTCGTGGCCGCACTGGTGCTGATGTTCCTGGTGATCAAGGCGCTGGTGCTGGTGGCGATGGCGCGGCTGATGCCCGTGCCGCTGGGTGAGCGGCCGGTCTTCGTGATCCTGCTGGCGCAGGGCGGTGAGTTCGGTTTTGTCGTCTTCCAGTCGGCGCTCGCGGCTTCGGTCATCACGCCGGAGTGGTCGTCCTTGCTGGTGGCCGTGGTCGCACTGTCGATGCTGGCCACACCGCTGCTGCTGGTGTTGACCGACCGCGTCATCGCGCCGCGACTGGCGCGCCGCGGCGCGGTCTCGATGGACGAGATCGCCGATCCGCAGCACGCGCCGATCATCATCTGCGGCTTCGGCCGTTACGGGCAGATCGTCGGCCGGCTGATGAGCGCCAGCGGGCTGTCGGCCACCGTGCTGGACCACGACGCGGACCAGGTGCAGGCGGTGCGCAAGTTCGGCTGGCCGGCGTTCTACGGCGACGCCACGCGGCTGGACCTGCTGCGCGTGGCCGGCGCCGACAAGGCCTGCGCCATCGTCGTGGCCGTCGATGACGTCGAACACAGCCTGGAGATCGTCGATCTCGCGCAGGCGCACTTCCCGCAGGCCACGCTGGTGGTCCGCGCGCGCAACGCGCAGCACTGGTACGCGCTGCACGCACGCGGCGTGCAGCACATCGAACGCGAGACGCTGGACGCCGCGCTGCTCAGCGGCCGCTCGGTGCTGGAGCGCATGGGCTGGGCGCCGCACGAGGCGCGCATCCAGGCGCTGCGCTTTCGCCGACACAGCCTGGAGCTGCTGCACAAGCTGGCCCCGCACCGCGAGGACACCAACCGCTTCATTGCCCTGTCCAAGCAGGGACGCGAGCAACTCGAAGAAGTCTGGAGCCGCGAGCGCGCCGATACGCAGGCGCGTCAGCAGGCGCGGGTGTGGGCGCCGCCGACGCCCGTGCGGCCGGATGGCGCCGAGGGCAACGGCGAGGCTACTTGAAGCCGTCCCACAGCAGCTTCAGCCCGGTCACGCCCATGCCCGTGTAGGCCAGGCGGTAGAACCAGCCCGCATCGACACGCTTGACGGCCCACACGCCCGCCCAGACGCCGGCCAATGTGACCGGCATCAGCAGCACGGAGGTCACGACGTTGCGCAGGTCGATCAGGCCCAGGACCGCGTAGGGCGGCAGCTTGGCGACATTGATGGCCGCGAAGAAGACCGCCGTGGTGCCCGCCAGGCGCAAGGGCGGCAGGCGTCGCGGCAGCAACCAGGCGGCGATCGGCGGACCGCCGGCATGGACCATGAAACTCACGACGCCCGACGCCACCGCGCAGGCGCGGCCGACACCTGCACCGGCCGGCGGCCGGTCGGCGCGCGGCGGGAAGAACAGGCGCTGCGCCAGGAACAGCAGCGTGAGCACGCCCACCATGCCCGAGATCACGTGGGGTTTGACCAGGCCAAAAAGCAAGGCGCCGATCAGCAGCCCCGCCAGACCGGCGGGCAGCAGGATGCGCAGCAGATCCGCATCCCGCTCGCGCCACAGGCGTTGCAGCCCGGTGATGTCGGCCGCGATCAGCAAGGGCAGCGCAATCATCGCGGCCTGCGGCACGCTGACCACCAACGCCAGGGTCGGCACGGCCAGCGCGCCGATGCCGCTGACAAAGCCGCTCTTGGACACGCCCACCAGCAGCGCCGCCGGCACCGCTGCCGCGTAGAACCGCGGATCGGTGATCAGCGGCAGCGCATCAAACAAGCCGGCAGGCCTCGTCGAAGCTCAGGCGCGGGTGGCGCGCCATCACCTTGGACGGGTCGCCGCGACCCAGCGTGCAGATGAAGTTGGTGACGATCTTCGTGCCGGACCAGAACGCGGCATCCACCTTGGCCGCATCGAAGCCGCTCATCGGCCCGCAATCCAGCCCCAGCGCGCGCGCCGCCAGGATCAGGTAGCCGCCTTGCAGGCTGCTGTTGCGGAAGGCCGTCTGGCGGATGTGCTCGTCCTTGCCCGCAAACCAGCTGCGTGCGTCGACGTGCGGAAACAGGCGCGGCAGCTGCTCGGGAAAGTCCAGGTCCATGCCGACGATCACCGTCACCGGCGCTTCGGTGACCTTGCGCTGGTTGGCCGGACCCATGCACGCGATCAGCTGCTGCTTGGCTTCCGGGCTGCGCACGAAGGCCAGTCGCGCGGGCGTGCTGTTGGCGGCCGTCGGGCCCCACTTCATCAGGTCGTACAGCGCACGCAGCGTGTCGTCGGCGACCGGCGAATCGAGGTAGCCGTTCTGGGTGCGGGCTTCGGTGAAGAGCTGTTCGGTCGTGATGTGCATGGGTTTGGCGCGCGCAGGACGCGTGTGTGTCAGGGGCAACCGACAATTGTCGGATGTTCCAGCCATCCCAGCACGACGTCCGGCGATTCTTCTGCGAGACCTACGCGCGCTTACGCCAGGGCATGCCCCTGGACCCGATGCAAGCCAAGGCCGCGACCTGGGTGGACGCCCATCCGGAATACCACGACGATCTGTCGGATCTGGAAGCGGCGCTGGCCGCCGTCTACACGGTCGAGGAAGGTCGCACCAACCCCTTCCTGCACCTGAGCATGCACCTGAGCATCGACGAGCAGTGCGCCATCGACCAGCCCACCGGCATCCGCCAGGCGGTCGAGCTGCTGGCGCGCCGGCGCGGCTCGCTGCACGACGCGCACCACGAGGTCATGGAATGCCTGGGCGAGATGATCTGGGCCTCGCAGCGCAGCGGTCTGCCGCCGGACGGCCATGCCTATCTGGACGCCGTGCGACGCCGCGCGACACGCTGAGGCCGGCGCGCCCGCGCGACCGTGTCCGCACGCGGCGCCCGGCGCGCGCGGACGCGGCCGGGCATCAGGCCGCCGCGGCGTAGCCTTCTTCGGCCAGCGCGGCGCGCAGCGCCTTCTCGTCGGCCGTCGAGTCGATCTGCACGCGATGTGTCGGCAGGTCGATCTGCAGCTTGGCCGCCGGGTCCACACGCTGGACCGTGGCGGTGACGGACTTGACGCAGTGGCCGCAGGTCATGGTGGGCAGGGTGAGTTCGATCATGAGGGACTCCGGTTGAAGAACGATCGGAGGCAGTATTGACCTTGCCATCGTGGGAAGGTCAAGCGGTCCTGGAATGACCGTTGCGCAAATGTCGATGTCGCCCGATATCGACCCCGCTGCCGGCCCGGCGATTGACCTTGCCATCATGGCAAGGTCTACAGTGCCGCCATGACCCAGGAACTGACCCTGCCCATCGAGGGCATGACCTGCGCGAGCTGCAGCAGCCGCGTCGAACGTGCCCTGGCGCGTGTGCCCGGCGTCTCCGCGGCCAGCGTGAACCTCGCCACCGAGCGCGCCACCGTGCAGGTGCAGGACGGCACCCTGCCCGCCACCTTGAGCGAGGCCGTGGTGCGTGCCGGCTACGCCGTGCCCAGCGAAACCGTTGCCCTGGCCGTCGACGACATGACCTGTGCCAGCTGCGTCAGCCGCGTGGAACGCGCGCTGAGCCGCGTGCCCGGCGTCATGCAGGCCAGCGTCAACCTGGCCACCAACCAGGCGCAGGTGACGCGCCTGGCCGGCATCGCCAGCGACGCGGCCCTGATCGACGCCGTGCAACGTGCCGGTTATGGGGCCCATGTGCAGACCGCAGATGCACCGTCGGCCTCGGCGGCCGATGCCGCGCATGCCCGCAGCGTGCGTGACGGCTGGGAGGTGGCGCTGGCGGTCGTGCTGTCGATTCCGCTGGTTCTGCCGATGCTGGCGGAGTTTGCCGGGCGCCACCTGATGCTGCCGCCGCTGTGGCAGTGGCTGCTGGCCACGCCGGTGCAGTTCATCGTCGGCGCACGCTTCTACCGCGCCGCCTGGCACGCCGTGCGCGCGGGCAGCGGCAACATGGACCTGCTGGTCGCGCTGGGCACGAGCGCGGCCTACGGTCTGAGCCTGTTCCTCTGGGCGCAGGATTCCGGAGGCATGCCGCACCTGTATTTCGAGAGCGCCGCGGTTGTCATCACCCTCGTGCGCCTGGGCAAGTGGCTCGAGTCGCGCGCCAAGCGGCAGACGCTGGCCGCGCTGGACGCGCTGCGTGGCCTGCGCCCCGACACCGCGCGTGTGCGCCGCGACGGCACCGAACAGGAAATCCCGCTGGCTGAACTGCGCGTGGGCGACGAAGTGGTCGTGCGCCCCGGCGAGCGGGTGCCCTCGGACGGCAGCATCGTCGAAGGGCGCAGCCAGGTCGACGAATCGCTGATCACGGGTGAGAGCCTGCCGGTCGCACGCGAGCCGGGCGAGTCGGTCACCGGCGGGTCCATCAACGGCGAGGGCCTGCTGGTGGTGCGCACGACCGCGGTCGGCGCCGAGACGCAGCTCTCGCGCATCGTGCGGCTGGTGGAATCCGCACAGGCGCGCAAGGCACCGATCCAGCAGACCGTCGACCGTGTCAGCGCGGTCTTCGTGCCGGTGGTCGTGGCCGCCGCGGTGCTCACCTTCATCGGCTGGGGGCTGTACAACGGCGACTGGGTGACCGCGATCGTGCACGCCGTGTCGGTGCTGGTCATCGCCTGCCCCTGCGCGCTGGGGCTGGCCACGCCGGCCACGCTGATGGTCGGCACGGGTCTGGCGGCGCAGCGCGGCATCCTGGTGCGTGACGTGCAGGCGCTCGAACTGCTGCGCCAGGTGCGCGTGGTGGCCTTCGACAAGACCGGCACGCTGACCGAAGGCCGGCCGGTGCTGGTCGCCCGACATGCGGCGGCAAACGGCGACGAGGCCGCGACACGGCTGCTGCGCCATGCGGCGGCGCTGCAGGCGGGCAGCGAACACCCGCTGGCCCGCGCGGTGCTGACAGCCGCACAGGGTCTGGACGCCGTCACGGCCACGGACCTGCGTGCCGTGCCGGGTCGCGGCATCGAAGGGCTTGTCGAAGGCCGGTTCCTGCAACTGGGTAGCACACGCTGGCGCGATGAACTGGGCGCGGCCGCGCCGGCCACGCTCGCGGCGCTGGCCGAAACGCTCGGCGCGCAAGGCCGCAGCCTCGCCTGGCTGATCGGCCCGGGTGCAGACGGCCGGCGTGCGGTCGAAGGCCTGTTGGCCTTTGGCGACGAACCCAAGGCCTACGCCGCCGACGCCGTGGCGCGCCTGCACGCGCTGGGCGTGCGCACGGTGATGATCAGCGGCGACCACCGCGGCGCCGCCGAGGCGGTGGCGCGCCAGGTGGGCATCGACGAGGTGCGCGCGGAAGTGCTGCCCGCGGACAAGGCCGCGGTCGTGACCGCACTGAAGGCCGAGCTCGGCACCGGCGGCCGTGTCGCGATGGTCGGCGACGGCGTCAACGACGCGCCTGCGCTGGCGGCGGCCGATGTCGGCATCGCGATGGCCAACGAGGGCGGCGGCACCGACGTCGCGCTGGAGACCGCCGGCCTGACGCTGCTGCGCGGCGACCCGCGCCTGGTGGCCGAGGGCCTGGAGCTGTCGCGCGCCATCACGCGCAAGCTGCACCAGAACCTGTTCTGGGCCTTCGTGTACAACGTGCTGGGCATTCCGGCCGCCGCCATGGGCCTGCTGAGCCCGGTGCTGGCCGGTGGGGCGATGGCGCTGTCCAGCGTCAGCGTGATCGGCAATGCGCTGCTGCTGCGGCGCTGGAAGCCGCGGGATGGAAAGGCATGAGCATGAATATCGGTGAAGCGGCGCGCCTGAGCGGCGTCTCGGCCAAGATGATCCGCCACTACGAATCGCTGGGGCTGGTGCCGGGCGTCACGCGCAGCGACGCCGGCTACCGCCAGTACGACGACACCACGCTGCACAGCTTGCGCTTCATCCGCCGCGCGCGCGACCTGGGTTTCGACATGAAGGAAATCGGGGAGTTGCTGCAGCTGTGGCGCAACCGCCGGCGCAGCAGCGCCGCCGTCAAGCGCATCGCGCTGGCACACGTGGCCGATCTGGGCCAGCGCATCGCGGCGATGCAGGCCATGCAGCGCACCCTGGAGCACCTGGCGCAGGGTTGTGCGGGCGACGAACGGCCGGAGTGTCCGATCCTGGACGACCTGGCGGCGCAATCGCCCGACGGGCACGCGGCGTGCTGCGAAGCACCGGCACCGGCAGCGACACCGGCGTCACGCGGCCGTCGCTCACGCCATTCCGCATCGGCCTGATGGATTCGCGGTGCTGTCTCGCACGCCCGGCAGACCGCAGGCGCGGGCACAGGGCTCAGCGGTGGCGCGGTGCCGCGTCGCCGGCCCAGAGTTCGTCGAGGTTGAGCGCCTGCCAGGGTTCGGCGGGCTCACGACCGACGATGCGGTCGGTCTGACCCGGGCGGGCCAGATCGATCAGGCGCGGCGGCACCGGCAGCTGCGACTTCAGCGAGTAGAAGATCTTGACCTTCGGCGCCGTCAGCGTCTGCGGATTCTGGTCGACCACGATCGCCAGCTGCTTGGACTGCAGCCGCACCAGTGAGCCCACCGGGTAGATGCCCAGGCTGCGCACGAAGGCCTGGAAGAGCTCCGGGTCGAAGTGGCCCTTCCACGACGCCATGCGGGCGATCGATTCCGCCGGGTCCCAGCCGCCTTTGTAGGGCCGGTTGGAGGTGACCGCGTCGTAGACGTCGCAGATCGCGCCCATGCGGGCAATCTGGGTGATGCGATCGGCGCTCAGGCGGTGCGGGTAGCCGGTGCCGTCCATGCGCTCGTGGTGGTGCAGGCAGACGTCCAGCACCGCCTCGCTGACGCCGCCGGCTTCGGCCAGCAGCCGGTGCCCGCGTTCGGGGTGCGAGCGCATCACGTCGAACTCCAGGTCGGTCAGCGCGCCGGGCTTGTTCAGGATGTCGTCGGGCATGAGCGCCTTGCCCATGTCGTGCAGCAGCCCGGCAAAACCGGCTTGCCGACACTGCTCGTCGTCGAAGCCTTGCTGGCGGCCCAGCGCCACCATCAGCGCGCAGACGGCCACCGAGTGCATGTACGTGTAGTCGTCCTTGGTCTTCAGCCGGGCCAGGCTGACGATGGCTCCCGGGTTGCGCTGCACCGAGCTCGAGATCTCCTCGACCAGCGGCATGCAGCGCTCGGCGTCCAGCGCCTTGCCCAGCCGCGCCTCGGCAAACATGCTGACCACCGCCTCATGCCCGCGGCGACAGATGGCCGCCGCCTGCTGCACCTCGTCGGCCAGCGACCGCTGGGGTTCCTTCGGCTTGCGCGCGGCGGCCTCGCCGGCCGCCCCAGGGGTCGAATCGCGTTTGGCAGTGGCTGGCACACGCTGGGAGGCGGCCGGCGGTGCCGGCGGGGTCTCGCCGCCCGTATCCGGCGCCGCCACGTCGAGCCCCAGCGCCGTGTCGATCCAGACTTCGACCACGCCGCTGGACCGCAGCTTGTTCAGGTCATCCGTCTCCCGCAGTACAAAGCGTGTTTTCCAGAAGGGATGAGACATCCACGAGCCCTCCAGCGCATGCAGGTGCATGCCCAGGCGGACTTGAGAAACGGGAATCTTCTTGAGCATGGATGCAGTCGCCCCGGTGCGGGGTTCAGCTGCTCGTATCGGCCGCCACGGCACCAATTTGAGGCATGACGTGCGCGCCGGGCCCCCGGCCCGTGACGCCACGGCGAAAAAAAAGCCGCTGCATCAGCAGCGGCTCTGGCGGACAGCCGCGGGCGGGACGCCGCGGCGGCCTTCGGATGCTCAGCGGAAGCGCGACTGCGGCACCGCCTTCAGTTCGCTGGGCAGCGAGGCCAGGTAGTTGGCGATCGACTTCAGTTCGCGGTGCGAGAAGGCGGCCACCTGGCCCGCCATGATGGCGTTGCCGCGGCCCACGAGGGCCTCGTGCTTGACCTGGTAGGACTTCAGCGCCACGTACAGGTAATCGCCGTACTGACCGGCGATCTTCGGATAAGCGGCATCGATGGGCTTGCTGAAATTGGCGCCATGGCAGGACGCGCAGGCGCCCTTGGTCAGCAGAGCCGCCACATCACCGCCGGGTGCGGCTGCGGCTTCGGGCGCAGCCGCACCCTTGCCGAGCTGTTCATAGTAGGCGGCCAGATCGGCCATGTCCTTTTCGGTCAGCGAGCCGGCGATGGCACGCATCGTGGGCTGCTTGCGCGCGCCCTTCTGGTATTCGACCAGGGCCGCCTGGATGTACTTCGCGTTCTGGCCGGCGATCATCGGCACGCGATGGATCTCAGGGAAACTGGCTTGGTATCCGGTGATACCGTGGCAGCCGATGCACATGGCGGCCTTGCCTTCACCCGCCTTGGCGTCCTGGGCCTGGACGGCCGGCGCGGCCATCGCCAGCACGGCGGCGAGGGCGGCAACAATCGTTGGGAAGCTCTTGATCATCGTCAGGTCCAGTGGTTGCAAGCAGCAATCCGAATGATTATAGGGGGCCGCTTATACTGGCCCGACACCGAAGCTACCCGGGTATGACGCGTGCGTACACACACGGCGCGCCGCCCCCACGCAGATGAAATTCCAGGGCACCGATCAGTACGTCGCCACGCAGGACCTGATGCTGGCCGTCAACGCCGCCATCACGTTGAAGCGTCCGCTGCTCGTCAAGGGCGAACCCGGCACGGGCAAGACGATGTTGGCCGAGGAAGTCTCGCGCGCACTCGATATGCCGCTGCTGCAGTGGCACATCAAGAGCACCACGAAGGCGCAGCAGGGCCTGTACGAATACGACGCCGTCAGCCGCCTGCGCGAC
The DNA here is from genome assembly GCA_963205115.1 of Pseudomonadota bacterium. Lineage (GTDB taxonomy): Bacteria > Pseudomonadota > Gammaproteobacteria > Burkholderiales > Burkholderiaceae_C > Rubrivivax. The sequence goes on from CAUJHV010000064.1 coordinate 209,137, forward strand.
AGCCAGCTCGGCGACGAGAAGGTCAAGGACATCCACAACTACATCGTCAAGGGTGTGCTGTGGCAGGCCTTCACGGCCGAGCAGCCGGTGGCCTTGCTGATCGACGAGATCGACAAGGCCGACATCGAATTCCCGAACGATCTGCTGCGCGAGATCGACCGCATGGAGTTCTACGTGTACGAGACGCGCGAACTTGTGCGCGCGAAGCACCGGCCGGTGGTGTTCATCACCTCCAACAACGAAAAGGAGCTGCCGGACGCCTTCCTGCGCCGCTGCTTCTTCCACTACATCAAGTTCCCCGATGCGCAGACCATGCAGTCCATCGTGGACGTGCATTTCCCGGGCCTGAAGAAGGAACTGCTGGGCGCCGCGCTGAAGACCTTCTACGACGTGCGCAACCTGCCGGGGCTGAAGAAGAAGCCCAGCACGTCGGAACTGCTGGACTGGCTCAAGCTGCTGGTGGCCGAAGACATCCCGCTGGAAGCGCTGCAGAGCAAGGACGAGAAGGTCGCCGTGCCGCCGCTGGTGGGCGCGCTGCTGAAGAACGAGCAGGACGTGACGCTGTTCGAGAAGCTGGTCTTCATGCAGCGGCACAACCGCTGAAGCCCGCCCGCACACATCACCCCTGACGGTTCAAACCATGATCTGGCCCGCACCTGTCGAATTGAGCGGCCCGCACGCGCGGCTGGCGCCGCTCTCGCACGAACATGCCGAAGGCCTGTGCGAAGCCACGCGCGACGGCGAGCTGTGGAAGCTCTGGTACACCGCCGTGCCCTCGCCCGAGGGCATGGCCGCCGAGATCGAGCGGCGGCTGTCGCTGCAGTCTCGCGGCAGCATGCTGCCGTGGACCGTCTTCGATGCCCAGGGCCGCATCGTCGGCATGACGACCTACATGAACATCGACGCAGCCCACCGGCGTGTCGAGATCGGCAGCACCTGGACCGCGCGCTCGGCGCAGCGCTCGCCGCTGAACACGCAATGCAAGCGCCTGCTGCTGGGCCATGCCTTCGAGGCGTTGGACTGCATCGCGGTGGAGTTCCGCACCCACCGCCTGAATACACAAAGCCGCCGTGCCATCGAACGCCTGGGCGCGCAACTCGACGGCATCCTGCGCGCGCACCAGCTCAGCCCCAACGGCAGCCTGCGCGACACGGCCGTCTACAGCATCACCGGCGCCGAGTGGCCTGCGGTGCGCGCGCACCTGGACTGGCAGCTGGCCAAGCCGCGTTGAGGGCATCTGGCGGGACGCTGGAATCCCGACGGGCGCGAGGGCTCATGCGCGCCACGCGGGACAGGGTGAGAATAGGCGTCACCGAGACCGCGGACCTCCGGCCATGCTGATCAACTTCTTCTATACGCTGCGCGCGGCCAAGCTGCCGGTTTCGGTCAAGGAATTCCTGACCCTGCTGGAGGCCCTTCAGGCCGGTGTGATCGGCACGTCGGTGGACGACTTCTACTTCCTGGCCCGCACCTCGCTGGTCAAGGACGAGGCGCATTTCGACAAGTTCGACCGCGCCTTCTCGGCCTACTTCAAGGGCGTCGAGCTGCTCACCGACTTCACGCAAGACGTGCCGCTGGAGTGGCTGCGCAAGACGCTCGAACTCGAGCTCAGCCCCGAGGAAAAGGCCGCCATCGAGAAGATGGGCTGGGACGAGCTGATGGAGACGCTGAAGAAGCGCTTCGAAGAGCAGAAGGAACGCCACGAGGGCGGCAGCAAGATGATCGGCACCGGCGGCACCAGCCCCTTCGGCGCCTACGGCTACAACCCGCAGGGCATCCGCATCGGGCAGGACAAGGGCCGCAACAAGAGTGCCGTCAAGGTCTGGGACCAGCGCGCCTACAAGGATTACGACGACACCAAGGAACTGGGCACGCGCAACATCAAGGTGGCGCTGCGCCGGCTGCGGCGCTTCGCACGCGAAGGCTCCGACCTCGAACTGGACCTGGACGACACCATCCACTGCACGGCGGCCAACGCCGGCATGCTGGACATCAAGATGGTGCCCGAGCGCCACAACAAGGTGAAGGTGCTGCTGCTGATGGACGTGGGCGGCACGATGGACGAGCACATCCACCGCGTCGAGGAGCTCTTCAGCGCCGCCAAGACCGAGTTCAAGCATCTGGAGTTCTATTACTTCCACAACTGCGTCTACGACTTCATGTGGAAGAACAACCGGCGGCGCTTCAGCGAGAAGTTCCCCACATGGGACGTGATCCGCAAGTACAACAAGGACTACAAGCTGCTGTTCATCGGCGACGCCACGATGAGCCCCTACGAGATCCTGCAGCCTGGCGGCAGCGTCGAGTACAACAACGAAGAGCCCGGCGCGGAATGGCTGCAGCGCCTGACGCAGGCCTTCCCGAAATTTGCCTGGATCAATCCCGAGCCGCAGGGCGTGTGGCAATACCGCCAGAGCATCGCCGTGATCCAGCAGATCATGAACCAGCGCATGTTCCCCCTGACCCTGGCCGGCCTGGAAGGGGCCATGCGGCTGCTGAGCAAATGACCCGGTCCTCACGCCTGCGGGCCGCGCTGCAAGCGGCCTGCTGGGCCTTTTTTGCCGTGCTGGGCACGGGATGCGCGATGCTGCCGAATGCATCGGCCCCGGCCGATGGGCAGGCGCCCGCTGCTGCAGCATCGGCCGCGTCGGCGCCCGAAGCCGCGGCGCTGGGCGTGGACATCGTCGGGCCCGCGGTCGCACGCGATCTGCTCTCACGCTTCCTCGACATCGTCCGGCTCGGCGTATTGGCACCGACTTCCGACCTGTCGGCCGGCGAACTCGAACGCCTGATCAGCGCCGTGCCGGCACAGGCCAGCGAACTGCTGCAGACCGAAGGCTATTTCGATGCCAGTGTCCGTGTCGAGACCCTGCAGACGCGCGCCAGCGACGGCGCGCCGTCGCGCGTGCGGGTGGTCGTCGAACCCGGGCCGCGCACCCGCGTGGACCGCGTGAATCTCGAGGTTGAGGGCGACATGGGGCGGTACGTGGCGCGCGGCGACGCGCCGGCCCAATCGCTGCTGACCGCGCTTCGCGCCAGCTGGCCGTTGAAGCCGGGCACGCCGTTTCGCAACCCGGCCTGGTCCGATGCCAAGGTCGCGGTGCTGACCCGCCTGCGGGCGGCCGGCTACGCCGTGGCCGACTGGAGCGGTACCACGGCGCAGATCGATGCAGCGAACCAGCGCGCGCGGCTGTACCTGGTGGCCGATTCCGGACCGCTGTTCCGCGCCGGCGACCTGTCCATCCAGGGCCTGAAGCTGCAGGGCGAGCCCGACGTGCGCAACCTCGCCGGCTTCAAGCCCGGCGATCCGGTGACCGAATCGCTGCTGCTGGATTTCCAGGACCGGCTGCAGAAGAGCGGCCTGTTCGAGCAGGCCGCCGTCAGCCTGGAGACCGACCCGGCGCATGCGGGTGCGGCCACCTTGCAGGTGCGCGTGCGTGAGCTGGCGAGGCACCAGCTGACGCTGGGCGTGGGCGTCAGCAGCAACTCCGGCCCGCGGGTCACGGCCGAGCACGTGGACCGCCGGCTGTTCGGCTTCGCGGCCACGGCGCGCAACAAGGTCGAATGGGGTCGCCTGCGCCAGGCCTGGGACGGCGAGCTCTCGACCCACGTGCGCGCCGACGGCTACCGCTGGTTCACCGGCGGCACCATCGAACGCCTGAAGACCGACACCGACATCGTGCTGTCGCAGCGCATCCGGCTGGGTCGCGCGTCCGAGTCACCGCGCATCGAACGCATCCAGTACCTGGAGGTCGACCGCGCCGCGCGGCGCACCGGTCTCGGGCGCACGGTCACCGAGGCCTTCACGGCGAACCAGGGCTGGCTGTGGCGCGACATCGACAACCCGCTGCTGCCCACCGACGGACGCACCCTGTCGCTGTCGCTGGCCGCCGGCCAGGCGCGCGGCACGGGCAGCGGTTCGAGCCCGCTGGCGCGCGTGGCGGGTCGCGCGATGTTTTTCGTGCCGCTGGGCCGCAACTGGCACGCCCAGCTGCGCGGCGAAGCCGGCCAGGTCTTCGTGCGCGACGCGGCCCTGGTCACCGACAACATGGGTTTCCGCGCTGGCGGCGATGAATCGGTGCGCGGCTATGCCTACCGCAGCCTGGGTCCGGTGCGTGACGGCGCCGTCGCGTCGGGTCGTGTGATGTGGACCGCCAGTGCCGAGGTCGCACACCCGATCCTGGCCTCGATGCCGTCGCTATGGGGCGCGGTCTTCGTCGATGCCGGCGGCGCGGCGGACACCTGGCGCTCGCTGGACCCGGTCGTCGGCAGCGGCGTCGGCCTGCGCTGGCGCAGCCCCGTGGGGCCGCTCAAGCTCGATCTGGCCTATGGTTTTGCGGCCCATCGCGTGCGCCTGCACTTCAGCGTGGGCATCGTGTTCTGAGCATGGCGACCGAGCAGCCCGAAGCCCCGCCTCGTGCGCGACGCCGGCACCTGTCCTGGACCTTGGGCCTGGCCGCCGCGGTGGCCGTACCGCTGCTGGCTGTAGCGCTGGGCCTGGCCTGGATCATGCGGACCGATGCCGGCGGCCAGTGGCTGCTGGCGCGTGTGCCCGGGCTGGTGGTGGAGGGTGCCAACGGCTCGCCCTTCGGCGACCATTTCCAGGCCCGGCGCGTGCGCATGGCCGCCACGCCCGGCTCGGCCGGATTGACGCTGGACGGCCTGGCCTGGCGCGGCGCACGCTGGTCGTGGCTGCCCGGAGGCGGAGCCTGGCTCGCCCTGAACATTGACAGCCTGCAAGTGCGGCAGGTGCAGGTCGACACCGGTCCCGCGAGCAGCGAGCGCCTGCAGGCGCCCCGAAGCCTGCGCCTGCCCATCCGCCTGTCGCTGCCTGCGCTGCGCATCGACACGCTGCGCATCGACGCGCAGGACCCGCTGACCGACCTGGACGCCGCGGTGACGCTGGGCGGTCCGCGCGGCGACGAACACCGCATCGAGCTGCGCCGCCTGCACTGGAACCACCTCGAGGCCCAGGGCCAGGCGCGCATCGGCGCCGACGCTCCCTTCGCGGTCGACGCCACGACACAGGTCCACGCCAGCGGCCAGACGCCCTGGGACGCCGAGACGCGCGCGCAGGGCCAGCTGGCATCGATCGAGCTGCGCGCGCATCTGGCCGGCCGTGTCGCCGCCGGGGCAACCCCGGCCGCACTCGATGCGCAGGCGCAGATCCGGCCCTTCGAGGCCTGGCCGCTGGGTGACGTGACCGCCAACACGCATGCACTCGACCTGGCCAGCATCGTGCCCAACGCCCCCCGCACGCGCCTGGCCGGCCATGTGCGCGTGAGCAGCCAGGGGCTGCGCCAGCCCATCGGCGTGAGCATCGAGCTCGACAACGCGGTGCCCGCGCGGCTGGGTGACGGCGGCCTGCCGTTGCATTCGGTGCGGCTGAAGCTGCTGGTCGATCCGCGCCAGCCCAACCGGCTGCTCATCGGCCCCTTCGACGTGCAGGCGGCCGACGCCCAGGGCGCAGCCGGCCGCTGGCAAGGCGGCGGCGTCTGGGAAGGCACGCAGCTGCGCCTGCAGACCCAACTGGCCGATCTGCAGCCGCAGCGCCTGGACCGCCACCTCGCGCCGATGCGCCTGGGCGGCCCGCTGACCCTGACCGTCGACGGCCTGCCCTCGCCGGATCCGCAGGCGCCACGCCAGGCGTGGGGCGGCGTGGGCACACTGGCTTTCGGCGCGCGCGGCTCGCTCGAAGGCCGCGTGGCCGGCGCACCCGACGAAGTGGCGTTGGTCTTCGAGGCGCAGGCGAGCAGCCAGTCGATCGACCTGGCCTCGCTGCGCGCCAGCAGCGGCGGTGCACGCGCACAGCTGCGCGCGCACGCCGACCGCAAGGCAGACGGGCGCTGGGGCTTGAAGAGCCAGGGCACGCTCGACGCCTTCGATCCCGCGCTGTGGCTGCCCAGCCGCGAGGGCGCGGCCTGGCAGCGCGGCGTGCACCGCCTGAATGCCACCTGGGCGATCGACCTGCTGGCGCCGCAGCCGCGCGCGCCGATCGATCCACTGCGCGTGTTGGCCACAGCGGTCGGGCAAGCCACGCTCGATCTCACCGACTCCCGCCTGGCCGGCGTGCCCGCCAGTGGCCACGCCGAATGGCAGCAAGGCACGGCGGGCCTGCCCGTCGGCCGCGGAAAGGCCGACATCCAGGTGGCCTCGACCCGGTTGCAGGTCGACGCCAGCCTGGACGCCGGCGGCGACGGGCGCAAGGACCGCGTGAACCTGCAGCTCACGGCGCCGGCACTGGCCGAGCTGTCACCCGTGCTCGCGCTGGTACCGGGCGCGCAGGCCTGGCTGCCGCGCCAGGGCGAGCTCGAGCTGCGCGCAGACCAGCGCGGACGCTGGCCCGACGCGGCGCTGGAGTGGCACGGCCGCACGAGTGCGCTGCAGACGGGTCCGCTGACCGTGGAAAAGGCCGAGGTCACGGGTCGCTGGGAACGTGGCCGAGCCGATGGCCTGGGTCTGCAACTGGATGCGACCCGCCTGCGCTGGCGCGAGGCACGTATCGACAGCGTGCGCGCCGACGTGCGCGGCTCGACCGACGAGCACCGCTTCGAAGCCGAGTTGCGGGTGCCCGGCCAGCCGGCGCCCGAGCTGAGCCGCGCACTGCTGCTGCCCGAGGGTCGCGGCGCCGCCGCGCGGCTGGTCGGCAAGGGCCGCTGGTCCACGGACGCCACCGGTGGCGGGCGCTGGCTGGGCGATTTCGAACGGCTGTGGCTGGGTCCGCACGACGACCAGCCGATCGCCGCCGGCGCACCCCGCTGGGCCGAGAGCAACGGGCTGCAGATGGAAGCGCAGTTCGACGCATCCGGCCGCGCGCAGAAGGTCGTGCTGCAGCCCGGCCGGGCGGGCCTGGGCCCGGTCCATGTCCGCTGGACCGACGCCCAGTGGCAGGCCGCAGGCACCGCCGGCGGCAACCCGACCACCGACACCTGGCGCGCCAAGGCGGCCATCGAGCCGGTGGCCGTCGCGCCCTGGCTGCAGCAGTTGCAGCAGGGGCGGCCCGGCGCGCTGCAGTGGAGCGGCGACCTGAAACTCTCCGCGCAGCTCGATCTGCGGGCCGGCACCGCTTTCGATGCCGAGCTGCGCGTGCAGCGCGATGACGGCGACCTGCGCTTCACCGAAGGCTCGAACACGCAGTCGCTGGGCCTGTCGCAGGCCGAGATCGTGCTCAGCGCCCACGAAGGCCTGTGGCGCCTGACGCCGCGCATCCAGGGCGAGCGCCTGGGCCGCATCGGCGGCGAGTGGAGCGCACGCAGCGCCGCTGCCGACCGCTGGCCCGCGCCGGGCGCCACGCTGGACGGACAGATCCAGGTGCAGGTGCCGGCCCTGGCCGCCTGGGCTGCGTGGCTGCCTCCGGGCTGGCGGCTGCAAGGTGAGCTCGACGGGCTCGCGCGGGTGTCGGGCACGCTGCGCGCGCCGGGCTACGCGGGCCACCTGAAGGCCGACCACGTCGGACTGCGCAACGTGCTGCAGGGCGTGGACTTGACCGACGGCACACTGAATGTGCAGCTCAAAGGCGACCAGGCCCGCATCGAGACCCTGAGCCTGCGCGGCGGCGAAGGCCTGCTCACGGCACGCGGCAACGCGACCTTCGGCGCCCATCCGGAACTCACGCTGACCGCGAATGCCCAGAAGCTGCGCGTGCTGGGCCGCGTGGACCGCCAGCTCGTCGTCACCGGGCAGGCCGCGCTGCATGCGCAGGCCCAACGCCTGGAGCTGGACGGCCGCCTGGTCGCCGACAGCGGCCTGTTCGACCTGTCGCGCCGCGACGCGCCCACCCTGGACGACGACGTCACGGTCGTGCGCGGGGCCGAGGTCGAACCCCCCGAGGCCATACGGCGCGAACCCACGGCGCTCATGCGCAGCCTGCAGGTCTCGCTCGAACTGGACCTGGGTCGGCAGCTGCGCCTGAAAGGCCGCGGCCTGGACACGCTGCTGGCCGGCACGCTGAAGTTCACCGTGCCCAACGGTCGACCGCAGCTGCAAGGCACGGTGCGCGCCGAACGCGGCACCTACGCCGCCTATGGCCAGAAGCTCGAGATCGAACGCGGGCTGGTGATCTTTTCCGGGCCGATCGACGGTGCCCGCCTGGACGTGCTGGCCCTGCGGCCGAATCTGGACACACGCGTGGGCGTGGCCATCACCGGCCCGGCGATGGACCCGCGCGTGCGGCTGTACAGCGATCCCGACATGGCGGAGACCGACAAGCTGTCCTGGCTGGTGTTGGGCCGAGGTCCCGACGGCCTGGGCCGCACGGACACCGCGTTGCTGCAGCGCGCGGCGATGGCCCTGCTCAGCGGCGAAAGCGAAAGTCCCTCGACCGCCCTGTTGCGCGCGATCGGCCTGGACGAGCTGTCGATCCGCCAGTCCGACGGCGAGGTCCGCGAGACCTTCGTGGCCGTGGGCAAGCAGATCAGCAGCCGCTGGTACGTGGGCTACGAACGCGGCGTCAACGCCACCAGCGGCACCTGGCAGCTGATCTACCGCGCGGCCCAGCGCTTCACGCTGCGGGCGCAGAGCGGGGAAGACAACTCGATCGACCTGATCTGGACCTGGCGCTTCGGCAAGCCCTGAAGCGCAAAGCCGAGCGCAGCGTTCGCGGCGTCAGGCCTCTACCGCTTCTTCGCGGACGACGACCACGCGCCGCAAGGCATCGCGCAGCCGGTCCGGGTCGATGGGCTTGGAGACGTGGTCGTTCATGCCGGCGGCCAGGTATTCGCGCTGTTCCTCGAGCATCGCGTTGGCCGTCAGGGCGACGATGGGCACACGGCCATGCGGGCCTGGCATGGCGCGGATGCGCCGCGCGGCCGTGGCACCGTCCACGTGCGGCATCTGGATGTCCATCAGCACGCAGTCCCACTGCGCCGTGAGCGCAGCCTCCACGGCGGCTGCGCCGTCGGCCACGACGTGACTGTGGTGCCCCATCTGGCGCAGCATCGCGGTGACCACCAGCTGATTCACCTCGTTGTCCTCCGCGACCAGGATGCGCAGCCCCTGCAGTTGCGGGCCGGCGGACCCGGGGTCGGGTTGGCGCTGGGACGCCTTCGCACGCGCCAGCGTCAGATCCACCTGGAACCGGCTGCCCTGCCCGGGCGTGCTCTGCACGCCGATGCGCCCGCCCATCAGGCTGACGATGTCGCGGCAGATGGACAGCCCCAGCCCGCTGCCACCGTAGCGACGCGCGGTGCTGCCGTCGGCCTGCGCAAAGCGCTCGAACAGACGCGGCAACACGTCGGCCGGAATGCCGATGCCGGTGTCGCTGACCACCAGGCGCAGCGCCACCTGACCGTCGGTAGTGAGCTCGGCCCGTGCATCGACTTCGACGCGGCCGGCGGGCGTGAACTTCAAGGCATTGCCCACCAGGTTGAACAGCACCTGGCGCAGGCGATTGGGGTCACCGCGCAACCAGGGCAGGACTTCCGCGTGCGGCGTTCGTCCCAGCTCCAGACCCAGCTGGTGCGCCTTGGGTCGCAGCGACTCCATGACCTCGCGGATGGCCAGCTCGGGATCGAATTCCAGCTGCTCCAGCTCCATGCGGCCGGCCTCGATGCGCGAGACATCCAGGATGTCGTTGATCAGCGCCAGCAGGATGCGCCCCGAGGCCTCGATCGTGCGCACATACCCCTGCTGTTCCGCGCTGAGCGGCGTCGAGGACAGCAGGCTGTTCATGCCCAGCACACCGTTGAGCGGCGTGCGGATCTCGTGGCTCATCGACGCCAGGAAGCGCGTCTTGGCGTCGTTGGCCGCCTCGGCCGCGAGCTTGGCGCGGCGCAACTCGCGCTCGGCCCGTGTGACGTCGCGGTAGACGCTGACGATGCCGCCGTCCGGCGTGGGGCGTTCGATGATGTGCAGCACCTCGCCGCTGGCCAGCTCTTGCTCAAAATCCAGCGTGCCGCCGCGGTGGCGCTCGAGCCGCTGCGCCTTCCAGGTTTCGCGCGCGCGGCCTTCGGTATCGCCCGGCAGCACGTTGCGCGCGGCGGGCTCCAGCAGGCTCGAAAAGGGTTCTCCCACGCGCAGCACGGGCCGCAGCCACGGGTGCATGGCGGCATAGCGCTCGTTCCACGCGGCGATGCGGTCGTCCGAATCGCACAGCAGGAAACCATCGTCCATGGCGCCCAGCGCCCGGTCCAGCGCCGCCTTCGATCGCGCCGCATCCGCGGCAGAGCGCAACTGCCGGTTGAACTGCCAGTGAATGACGGTGGCCGCCAGAATCACCAGCAGCGAGAAGGCCAGACTCGCGGCCACGATGTGGCGCGCATTGCCGCGCCACTCGCGCAGCACGGCCTCGCGGTGGTACGACGCAACCACGCGCAGCCCGGCATACAGCAGCGGCCGGGCCGCCATGACGGCATCCCGCCCGCTGAGGCGGTCGGCCGCGTCCAGGGCCTTGCCTGCCAGCATCGCGTCGGTGAGCCTGCCCGCCGCCACACGCGAGCCCGGAATGCCGACCGACACCGGCGCCGCGGCCACGAGCGTGCCGTCTTCGCGCTCGAGCGTCACTACCAGATCGTGGTCGACCCCCGAAGGTGCCATCACCGGCTGCCACAGGGTCGACGGCACCTGCGCGACGGCCCACAGCGGCCGCCCGGCCACCGTGATCGGCCGCGCGAGCCACACCACGGTCTCGGCCGTGCTGGGCTCGCGCACCGGCATCGACATGCGCATCGACGACTCCTGCAGCGTCGCATCGGCTTGCAGCAAGGCCGGCGGGAGCTCCAGCCGGGAACTCGAAGCCAGCAAGTGACTGGCCGCCAGCACCTGGCCGTTGCGCTCCACCACGGACAGGCCGCGCAGGAGTCTGTTCCGGTCGACTGCGCCGCTGAGCACCGACCCCGCGCGGGACCGGTTCAGGCGGCCGCCGGCCTCGACCGACGACTCCAGCTGCACCGGCACGCTGCCCAGCAGGGCGTCCACGCCCAGCAAAGATCGGTTCAGGGCCACTTCGGCACCGGCCACCAGTTGTTCGGCCGATCGGGCGGCCTCGTTCAGGGTGGCCTGTTCGAGATAGTTGATCTGCTCGCGCGCAATGAACGCCACCGTGGCCACGAACAACGCGGCCGAGCCCCAGATGACGGTGATCGCGCGGCGTCGCAGCATCGGGAACCGTGGGCGCGCCTGGCCGCGACGCTCAGCGCGGAGCGGCGCTGAGGCGGTCCATGGCCTGCTGCCAGTGTGTGGCGCAGGCGCTGCCGCAGCGTTGCAGCCAGCTCGGCAGGACGGACTTCTTGAGGATGTCCAGACGGCGCTGCTCGTCGCTCGGGTCCATCGGCACCAGGGTCATGTTGCCCTTCTGGCCGGTGCGGCAACTTCCCTGCCCGGTGTTGCACGCCAGACCTTCGGCCGTCTCACGGTCCGATTCGGCCCAGATGGCCCGTTCCAGGCGCGGCATTTCGCGCTGGATGATGGCCCGCAAGTCCGGGGCGATCTGCGCCCAGTGCGCGCGCTGCGCCACGAAGACCGACAGGCCCCAGTTCACCGCCATCGGATGGATGAAATGCGCCACCTCGTGCAGGCCGATGGTGTTGCCGGACATGGTGCCGGTGATCGCGCAGTCCACCGTGCCGGCCTTGATGCTGGCGACGATCTGCGAGAAGGCCGTCTGCACGGGCTGAGCGCCCAGCGCCGAGATGAAATCGGCCTGCGTGCCCGAAGACACCCGGATGCGCCGGCCGGACAATTCGTCCAGTGTCTTGAAGCGTTTGGCGCAGAAGATCACTTGCGCGGGATAGGTGTAGATGGCCAGCAGCTCGAGCCCGTAGCGCTCGCGCAGCATGGTGGCCAGACGTGGCCGGTAGGCCGCCACCGAGCGTTGCAGCGACGCGAAGTCCGGGTTCAGCCCGGCCAGGTCCGGGCCCGCGAGTTCGGGCTCGGCCGCCGCGCTGCGGCTGAGGATGGCGGTGCCGAAGGGCACAGCGCCCATCTGCACGACACGCAGCATTTCCTCGCCGCTGAGGCCTGCCTGGTCGAAGGGCACGATCTCGGCCGTGAGACGCCCGCCGGTGAGCTTGGGCAGCTCCTGCGTCCAGAAAGGTGCTTCGTGGCGCGTGTACTGGTTGATGCCGGCCAGGCCACCGACGATGCGCAAGCGCTGGGGCACGGGCGGGGCTTCACCGGCCGCGTGTACCGCGGCAGAAGACAGGATTCCAGCAACTGCCAGCAGCCGGGTGAAGCGGGCCAGCCAAGCTATCGTATGCATGCGCATTCCTTGATCACCTCTGCAGCCATGGCAGGGCATGTTTGGGCCTCGCCTGGCGATCGTAGTTTGCGGCGCGATCGGGTCATCGTGCCAAAATCTGTCGACTGCCGCCGTAGTTCAATGGATAGAACGAGCGCCTCCTAAGCGCTAGATACAGGTTCGATTCCTGTCGGAGGCGCCACGCAAATACTCGCATGAGTTCGCAGGCGTCCGGAACGGCAATCTTTCCCTAGAAATACAGCACATTTCGCATCCGCCTGCGTACGCTTGAGTTTGCCAGCTTCCGGGCCACCTGGGGGCACATCCGGGGGCAGGGGGCACAACGACTGGGGGCACAGTCCGGCGCACCTCTGAGGATCGGCACAGCTCCGACGCTGGATCAGGCCGAGCGGCTGACCGTCAGCCCGCCGCCTATCGATCGAACCGCCAACCGCACAAAGCAGCAGCGGCGACCACTGGCGAGGAACCGGGGCCGAACGGACCCGCGGCGCACGCGCTCATGAAGGACCCGCGGGCCGCACCCTTCGAGCCGCTGGCGCTGGCCGAGCTGCAGGACGTCCACCAGGCCGCAGGCGCAGCCCTTCGAGCCGCTGGCGCTGGCCGAGCTGCAGGACGCCCACCAGGCCGCAGGCGCCGGCCCATCGAGCCGCTGGCGCTGGCCGAGCTGCAGGACGTCCACCAGCCCGCAGGCGCCGGCCCATCGAGCCGCTGGCGCTGGCCGAGCTGCAGGACGCCCACCAGGCGGCAGGCGCTGCCCATCGAGCCGCTGGCGCTGGCCGAGCTGCAGGACGCCCACCACACATTCCCCTTGGTGGGACCGCTGAACAGCCAGGCGGCGGGCCTCGAACTACCCGCAAG
>CAUJHV010000065.1 GCA_963205115.1 Pseudomonadota bacterium
CCTGCCGTAGGTCTTCTCGATCGACGGGAAGTAAGACGCGGGTCCCTTGACTTTGTCACCTGTGGCCACGTTGCACTCCTTGCGAGGGTTTGAGCCCTGGTAGGGCGCCATGATGCCAAGCTTTCAGACCGATACGCGGCGCGAGAGTGCATGCGCCGGGGCCCAGCGTGTGGCTGCGCCATGGCCACCCTACACTAGGCCGATGAACCGCTTCCTCGGCATCGACGCCTTCATCCGAGTTGTCGAATCGTCGAGATCTGTAGAAGCCGCGCGGCAGAAATGCGTGTCGCGATCCGCCTTCACGGCGCACGTTCAGCCGATCGAAGCGTGAAGCGGCTGCGCGTCTACCTGTCGTCCACCTTCGAAGACCTCGCGGCGCATCGGGCGGCTGTGTTCGCTGCACTCGAAAAGGGCGGTCTGGATGTGGCCCGCATGGAGGCCTACACCGCCGCCGACGAACGGCCATTGGACTTGTGCCTGCGTGACGTGGCCCAGTCGGACATCTACGTCGGCCTCTTCGCCTGGCGCTATGGATACGAGCCGCCGGCAGAGCATGGCAATCCCCTTGCACAGTCGATCACCGAGCTCGAATACCGACGCGCCGAGGCCGCCAAGCTGCGCAAGCTGCTGTTCTTCGCCCACCCGGACACCCAGTCGGCCTGGCCCGACCGGTTCAAGGACGAGGTGACCGGCGCAGGCGAACGGGGCGAAAAGCTGAACCGGTTCCGAAAGGAACTGGGCACGGAAAAGACCGGTAGCTTCTTCCGCACACCCGAAGAGCTGGCGACGCTGGTGCTCGCGTCCATCATGCGCAGCGGTTTGAGCGGTCGCACCTACAACGTGCCGCCGCGCGCGCCGGGGTTCGTGGCCCGGCCGGCCCTCACCAAGACCATCGTGGACGCACTCCTGGGTACTGCCGACGGCGTGCCCGGCGCGAGCACCCTGGTGCAAGGCCCGGGCGGCTTTGGCAAGACCACGCTGGCCATCGACGTGTGCCACCGCGCCGAGGTGGTCGACGCGTTTGCCGATGGCTTGCTGTGGGTCACGCTGGGCGAGGAGCCCGACATGGCCAGCAAGCTGAGCGATCTGCATGTGGTGGCCAGCGGCAGCCCGCCGGCGGTGGCGGGTGTCGAGGCCATCGGCCAGGCCCTGGCCCAAACGCTCGCGGGCCGACGTTGCCTGCTGGTCGTCGACGACGTCTGGCGATCGCAGGATCTGGCCCCATTCCTGAAGCTCGAAGGACCGCGGCTGCTGGTGACCACGCGCATCCGCTCGCTGATCGAACAGGCCGGCCAGGCGCATTGGCCCGACGTGCCTGTCGACGAAATGGATGCCAGCGAAGCAGCGGCCATCCTGCAGCGGGGCCTGGCCCCCGATGCGGCCGACAGCCAGGCCTTGCACCTGCTGGCCGAACGGCTGGGGTGCTGGCCGCTGCTGCTCGAACTGGCCAACGCCCGGCTGCTGGAAGAGAACCGGTCACGCCCCGGGCAGCTGGCGCCATGCATCGCGCGCTTGACGATGCTGTTCGAGCGCAAGGGCGTGCTGGGCTTCGACCGGCGCGACCCGAACGCGCGCAACGCAGCGGTGGCCAATTCGGTCGACGTGGGCCTGGAACGCGCCGAAGAGATGTTTGCAGGCCTGGCCCAGAAGGCCGCCGAGCTGTCCGTGTTCCCGGAAGACGTGGCCATCCCGGCCCAGGTGCTGGCCGACCTGTGGACGATGGACGAATTCGATGTCGAAGAAGAGTGCCTGCGGCCGCTGGACGACCTCAGCCTGCTGCGCTGGGACCGGCAGGCCGGCACCATCCGCTTGCACGACATGATCCGCCGTGCGCTGGAGGCGCGCCTGGCCGACCCGAAGGCCGTGCACCGCCGGCTGACCGATGCATGGACGGACGCGCACCACCTGCCGCACGAATACGCCTGGCGCTGGTTCGGCTGGCACTGCGTTCGCGCCGACGACAGTGTGCGGCTGCATGCCCTGCTGCTCGATTTCGACTGGCTGCACGCCAAGCTCCAGGCCACCGATATCGATGCGCTGATCGGCGAATTCGACCTGCTTCCACGCAGCCCGCAGGCCGATCTGCTGCAGGGTGCGTTGCGGCTGTCGGCGCACGTGCTCGGCAAGAACAAGTCGCAACTGGCAGCCCAGTTGCTGGCGCGCATCCCTGAAAGCGAGACCGGGCTGCGAGACCCGATCGTCGCGTCGGCGCTGACCGCGCGCGAACCGTGGTTGCGGCCGGTGCGACAGACCCTGACCGCCCCCGGCGGGCCATTGCTGCGCACGTTGGAAGGGCACACCGAAAAGGTCACCGCCGTCGCGATCTTGCCGAACGGCCAACACGCGCTGTCGGCAAGCCAAGACGGAACCCTCAAGCTCTGGAACCTGATAAATGGACAAGTGCTGCGGACCTTCGAAGGAGACGGCTGTCGGGGGTTAGACGGTGTCGCGATCACACCCGATGGCCGGCGCGCTGTGACGGCGAGTTCGGACACGGCCCTGTGGGTCTGGGACATCAAGACGGGTGAAGTGCTGCGCACGCGCGAAGGGCATGCGGATTGGGTACGGGCGGTGGCGGTCACGCCCGACGGCCGGCGCGCGCTGTCGGCCAGCAGGGACAAGACGCTCAAGCTGTGGGACCTCGCCAGCGGCGAGTGTCTGCGTACGCTGGAAGGACATGCCGACCAAGTCAACGCCGTAGCGATTTCATCGGACGGCCAATGGGCCCTTTCGGCCAGCGACGACAAGACCGTCAAGGTGTGGAACCTCGACACGGGGGCGGTCTTGCGAACGCTCGAAGGACCTACCAGCGGGGTGAGGACCGTGGCAATCTCGCCAGATGGTCTGCGGGCAATCTCGATGGATTGGGACGCAACGATCGTTTGGGACCTCGTGCGCGGCATCGTGCTGCACAAGCTGCACAGCTATGTCTATGGGCGTGACGCAGCGGTAGCCATTGCACCGGATGGCAATCGTGCAGTGACCGCCGGGCCGCACTGCACGCTCCAGGTCTGGGACCTGGAACGTGCGGCATTGCTGCAAACCCTTGAAGGTCACAGCGGCGAGATCCATGCGATCGCGCTCACGCCGGACGGAAAGCGGGCCGTTTCTGCGAGCTCGGATCACACACTCAAGGTCTGGGACCTGGAGCGCAACGAAGCACCGGGATTGGTCGATGCGCCAGAATTCTTTATCCACGCCCTGTTGGTCATGCCGGACGGCCGACGCGTGATCAGTGACCACGCGCCGCGGATGTGGGACGCCGAGCGCGGTGAGATGGTGGGCGCGCTGCCCTGGCTCTCGCCCCGAGCCTATGCACCGGGTCAGGCACTGGCGCTGTCGGCGGACGGGACGCGCGCGGTATCGGCCACAGGCTTGAAGCTCTGGGTCTGGGACTTCGAGGCCTTGCAAACGCTTGGCGGGCCGGCCGGAGCTTCGGACCCCCTTGCGAGCATATTTGGACTCGAGGCCGCGACCGCCGATGCCACCGATCTCTCGCGCCCCTCGCCCGACCCGTTCAGCGAAGGCCAACCTGACGATCCGTTCAAAGACTTGTTTGGACTTAACGGGGGTGCGCCGAGCGAACCGCCCGCTTCGCCAGACGAGCGCACCAAACACGATGCTCTGGTGACTGAATTCGACCCCTTCGCCGACCTCTTCGGTGAAACGAGCCGCACGGACCTCCCACCCCCACCGCCGGATCGATACGAACCGCTGCTCACGCTCGAAACCTCGAGCTCAAACGCTGGATTCATTCAATGCGTGGCCATCACGCCGGATGGGCGTCTGGCGGTATCGGCGTGTCATGACACCTCGCTCGTGGTCTGGGACCTTTTACGCGGCGTCGAACTGCACAAGCTGCAAGGCCATACCCATCCGGTTCGCGCAGTGGCGATCACGCCGGACGGTCAGCGGGTGCTGTCTGCCAGTTGGGACCACACCCTCAAGATCTGGGCCCTTGCCAGCGGAGAGTTGTTGCGAACGCTGGAGGGTCACACGGGAGTTGTGAACGCCGTGGCCATCGTGCCTGACGGCCTGCACGCCGTGTCGGCAAGCGAGGACGCGACTCTCAGGGTCTGGGACCTGACCAACGGCGAACTCGTGCGCACGCTCGAAGGGCACACCCGCGGCGTCACCTCGGTGGCCCTGACCCTCGACGGTGGCCGGGCCGTCTCGGGCAGCGACGACCGCAGCGTGCGCGTGTGGGACCTGGCTGGCGGCGACGTGGTCGCGACCTTCGTCGCCGACTCGCCGGTGACAGCGACGGCGGTGGCGCACAACGGCAAATCCGTCATGGCGGCTGACTCGACGCCGCGAGTCCACTTCCTCTGCCTCGAAAACGCCCCCTCGATCCGGTGACACTCGAGGTGCTCCGGCGCCTGAAACATCCATCGCCCCAACCGCAAACCACGTTCCGAGCCCACCATGACCCGCCGCCTCGCCCTCGCCCAATTGATGGCCCTGCCCTACTCCCCGCCGCAGATGGTGGCGCTGGCCGCCGAAGCCGGCGTGCAGGCCGCGGGCATTCGCCTGTGGCCCACGGCACCGGGCACGGTCTTCTATCCGCTGGTGACAGACCGCGCCATGCGCCGCGAGACACAAGCCGCGCTGCGCGACACCGGCGTGCGGATCCTGGATGTCGAGGTGGCGCGCATCAACGAACGCTTCGACATCGAAGCCTGGCTGCCCACCTTCGAGGTCTGCGGCGAGCTCGGTGCCGCGCACATCAACATCGTCGCCGACGACCCGGTGGAATCACGCCTGACGGCCGCCTACGCCGCCGCCTGCGAAGCCGCGCGCACCTTCGGCCTGAGCTGCGACCTGGAATTCATGGCCTGGACGGCGGTCAAGGACCTGGCGCAGGCGCGCCGCGTCGTGGCCGCCGCCGCGCAGCCCAACAGCGGCATCATCGTGGACGCGCTGCACTTCGCACGCTCCAACTGTTCACTCGATGAGCTGGACAGCCTGCCGCGCGAGTGGCTGCACTGGATGCAGCTGTGTGATGGGCCGATTCCCGGCCCGACCACGACGGAAGGCCTGATCCACGCGGCGCGCTGCGAGCGCATGCTGCCGGGTGAAGGAGCGCTGGATCTGCGCGGGCTGCTGCAGCGACTGCCGAAGGACCTGACGGTCAGCATCGAAGTGCCCAGCGACACGCGGGCGCCGAAGGTGGGCTATCTCGCCTGGGCGAAACAGGCCGTGGCGATGGCGCGCGAGCTGCTGGCCGAGATCGACCGCTGAAGCAAGACTCACCCGCGAGTCACGCCCCGGCCGGGCTTCCAGCCCGCGCACGCGCCACCGCATCGCGCGCGGCGAGAAAGCCGAACACCATGCCCGGCCCGATCGTGATGCCCGGCCCGGGATAGGCACCGCCCATCACCGAGTGCATGTCGTTGCCTACGGCATAGAGGCCGGGCACGGGTTGGCCATCGCTGCCGCGCACGCGCGCGCTGGCGTCGGTGTCCAGGCCCATCGCGGCGCCGATGTCACCCGGGTAGAGCTTCACCGCGTAGAACGGCGCCGTCGCGATCGGCCCGAGGTTGGCGTTCGGGTGGCCGGCGCTGGCGTCGCCGATGTTGCGCTGGTAGGCCGTCACGCCACGCCCGAACTGCGGGTCATGGCCGTCGCGCGCAAAGCCGTCCATCTGTTCCACCGTCTGCTGCAGGCCGGCGGCGTCGATGCCCAGCTTCTGCGCCAAGTCGGCCAGCGTGCGGCCTTCGGTCAGGTAGCCGTCGGCCAGGAAGGGCTCGAGCCCCTTGCCGCCCGGGCGCACCATGCCGATGCCATAACGCTTGAGCGCAGTGGCATCGCAGACCAGGAAGGCGGGCACGGCCGCGCGCGCGGGGTCCTGCGCGGCCTGCGCATGCGCGGCCTGCATCGCCAGGCCGAAGCGGTGGTACGAGGTGCTTTCGTTGACGAAGCGCCGGCCGCCGCGATCGACGGTCACCATGCCGGGTTTGGCGCGGTCCATGACGAAGTGCGGGAAGACGGCCGTGCTGCCGTCAGGCCGCTTGCGCAGCGTCACCGGTGCCCAGAAGGCTGGGCTCTTCGCGCCGGTTCCCAGGTGTGCGCCAAATGGCCGCACGAGCTCGTGCACGGCCCCGGTGTGCCCCGGCGCGCCCGCGCACCAGCTCGCGTCGATGCCTGGCAGCCACTGCGCGCGCATCTGCGGGTGGCGGTTGAAGCCACCGGTGGCCAGCAGCACGCCGCCGCGGGCCTGCAGGCGGCGGCGCCGACCGCCTTGTTCGATCTCGATGCCGGTGACGCCGCCGGCCGCGTCGCCCGTCAAGGCCGTGACCTCCGCCTGCATCAGCAGCTGCGCCTGCGGCTGACGTGACAGCGACAACAGCAGCCGCCCCACCAGCGCATTGCCCATCACCAGCCGCGTCCCGCGCTGGCGGCTCAAACGGTCCACCGCATGCCGCGACAGTATCTTGACCGCGTGCGAGAACGAGGCCCAGGAGCCGGTCAGGTTCAGCAGGTGGTTGATGTCCGTGCGGTCGACCATCATGCCGCCCAGCACGGTGAATTCGGGGATCGGCGGGCGCAGCAGGTCGAACAGCGGGCCGAGCTGCCGGCCGTCGAACGGCACGGGTTCCAGCGCACGGCCGCGCAGCGTGGCGCCGTCCAGATCGCTTTCGTAATCCGGGTGCGTCGCATACGGGCGGTAATGCACCTCGGTGTGGTTCTCGAAGCGCTCCACCGCTTCGCTGCCGTGCTGCAGCAGCGCCTGGCGCGCCTGCAGGTCACCGTGCTCGCCCACCACCTGCGCCAGATAGGCCGATGCACGTTCCAGCGTATCGGCCTCGCCCACGGTTTTCATGTGGCGCGTCAGCGGAATCCAGGTCGTGCCGGCCGACCAGGCCGTCGTGCCACCCACCCAGGCGCTGCGTTCCACGACGAGCACACGCGCGCCGTCGATGCCGGCATGCACGGCGGCCGACAGGCCCGCGCCGCCCGCGCCGATGACGATCAGGTCGAAGCTCTCGCCGTCTTTCAGTGCGTCCAGGCTGATGGGCAGGGTCATGGGCGTGACAGGGGCAGCGCGCGCAGCGAAGGCATCGCGACGCGGCGGATCAGGCGCGTCTCCTGCGCCTCGATGAGGTGTTCGGAAGCTGCCAGGTAGGCCGGGAAGTCCGGGTGCGTGTCGCGCGCCTGGCAGCGGGCTTCGTAGTCTGCCAGGCCATCGTAGCCCCACAGGTGCACAAACTGGTTCAGCGGCCCGACGTGGCTGGTCCAGAAGCCCAGCGGGTGCCCCAGGGTCTGCAGCAGGATGGGCATGGCCAGGCGGTCGAAAACCTCGATGAACTCGCCCATCTTGCGCAGGCGGATCGTGTAGATGCGGTGGTCGACCAGTGCCTTTCCGGTGGCGGCGATCACGGCGTCGGGCGCAGCCGCGTGGGTCTGCTCAGGCGGCACGGCGCTGCTCCTCGGCGGTGGCCAGGGCTGGCGCCGCCTGCGCTGCCGATGGCCTGGCGGGCACGCCCGCACCATCCGCGCGCGCGGCCTGCGCCAGGTGTCGGCCCAGCATCCACCCAAAGGTCATGTTGGGCCCCAGCGTGATGCCCGCGCCGGGATAGTTGCCGCCCATCACGCTCGCGCGGTCGTTGCCCACCGCATAAAGCCCGTCGATGGCCGAGCCGTCGCGGCGCAGCACCTGGCCTTGCACGGTGGTGCTCAGGCCGTCGAAGGTGCCCAGGTCACCCATCAGCAGCTTCACCGCGTAGAACGGCCCCTGCGCCACCGGTGCCACGCACGGATTGGGTCGATGTTCCGGATCGGCCAGGTAGCGGTTGAAGCTCGTGCGCCCACGACCGAAGGCCGGGTCTTCGCCGCGCGTGGCGTCGGTGTTGTACGCCGCCACCGTACGCGCCAGGCCCTCGGGGTCGATGCCCGCCTGCGCGGCCAGCGCCTGCAGCGTGTCGCCTTTCAGCAGATAGCCGTTGCGCAGGAAACGGCCGTGTGGCACCGGGGCGGGCTTGACGTAGCCCAGGCCATACTTGCCCAGCGTGGTGTGGTCGCAGATCAGCCAGGCCGCGGTGTCGCCTGCGCCCTTGTTGGCCTCGATCATCGCGGCGCCCACGTCGTGGTAGCTCTCGCTTTCGTTGCAGAAGCGCTCGCCGCTGCGCGTGACGCCGATGACACCCGGCTTGTAGCGGTCGAGCAGGTGCACGAAGACGCCGTCGGTTCCGGGCTCCGCGCCTGCGCCAGGCACACGCGAGACCGGCATCCAGGCGGCGGCGTTCGGGAAGCGGATGTCGAAGCGCCCGCCGGCCTCTTCACCCAGACGGATGCCGTCTCCCGTGTTGCCCGCGGGAACCGGCGAGAGGTGCTCGCCGCCGCGATGGCGGTGCGGGTAGGCCTGCGCCGTGCGCGCCTCGTCGTGCGGGAAGCCGCCGCAGGCCAGCACCACGCCCAGGCGGGCGCGCAGGGTGACGTCTGCGCCGTCCCTGTGCACCACCGCGCCCCGCACCGCGCCGCCTTCGACAAGCAAGCGCCGCGCGGGTGACGAGGTCCAGATCGGCACGCCCAGGTCCAGGGCCGATTTCGCCAGCCGCGCCGCCAGCGCATTGCCGCTGGTGACCTGCACGCCACGACCATAACGCAGAAGTTCAGCCACATGCAGCGCCAGCCGCTTGACGACGTAGCGGAAGGAAGTGAAGGACTTCGTCGCCTTGAAGAAGTGCTTCAGGTCGGCATTGGACGAATTGAACATCATGCCGATGAAGGTGATGGTCTTCAGCGGCGGGCGCAGCCGCGCCATGTCCGCGCCGAGCCCGCGGATGTCGAAAGGCGCGGCCAGCACCGAGCGGCCGATGTCCACGCCGCCGTCCACAGTGGGGTGGTAATCCGGGTAGAGCGTCGGCACGAACTTCACGGCCGTCTCGCGCTCGAACCACTCGAGCATCTTCGGTCCGTTGTCGAGGAAGGCGTCGACGGACTCCGCATCGAAGAATTCGCCCGTTTCGGCCGCCATGTAGCGGCGCGCGGCCTCGCGTGTGTCCTGCTTCGCCGCCGGGCAGTGTGGATTGCCCGGAATCCAGAGCACGCCGCCGGAAAAGGCCGTCGTGCCGCCGAAGACCGCTTCCTTCTCCACCACGCGCACGTCCAGCCCCGCATGCCGGGCGGCGATTGCCGTGGACAAGCCGCCCGAACCCGAGCCGATCACCAGCACGTCGCAGTCGTGTTCACTCATGGATGTCTCCTGATGTCGATCGTTGGCGATTCAACGGCTGCCATTCGATTGGTTGTAGCCAGGCCGCGGCACCATGTCCATCAGCATGCAGTTCAGCCCGCCGTCCACCAGCAGTTCCGCCCCGTTGACATAGCCGGCGCGCGGGCTCAGCAGAAAGGTCGCTGGCTCGGCGATGTCCACCGGCTCGCCGATGCGCCGGCTGGCCGTGGCCGCCGCGCGTCGGGCCTCGAAACCCGGCTCTTCGTAGAACTTGGCCGACAGTGCCGTGCGGATCATGCCCGGGCAGATCGCATTGCTGCGCACGCCGCGCGGGCCCCATTCGGCAGCGAGCTGGCGGCTGAGCAGCAGCACGCCGGCCTTGCTCGCGCTGTAGGCGCCGCTGGCGGTCTGCGGGTTCAGCGCGGAGATGGAGGCGATGTGCACGATGGCGCCCTGCCCGGCTTCGAGCATGTCGCGGCCGAAGGCGCGGCTGCAGACGAGGTAGCCCGTGAGGTTCACGGCCAGCACCTCGTTCCAGGCCTCGATCGACACCTCGGCCAGCGGGCCCGGCCGCAGCAGCCCGGCGTTGTTGACCAGGCCGTAGATGGGCCCGAGTTCCCGGCGCACACGCTCGGCCGCATCGGCCACGGCCGCGGGCTCGCCGGTGTGGCAGGCGACGGCCAATGCGCGAACGCCGCGCTCGCGGATCGTGTCGGCGACGCGCTGTGCGCCCTCGCCGTCCAGATCCACCGCGGCCACGTCGGCACCTGCGGTGGCCAGGGCCAGCGCCGTGGCACGGCCGATGCCGCTGGCCGCGCCGGTCACCACGCAGACGCGGCCGCGCAAGCCCAGCCAGTCGGGCGTGTCCGCCGAGCGGGTGGCACCCGACAAATCGGGCATCGCGTGGGCGGGGGGCGAAGAAGCAGCCAACGCGGGTCTCCTGTCTGATGTTCAGCGGACGATGGTAGGAAGCGCCCCCCGCTGGCGGCAATCGACAAATGCGGCCATGGCCCGGACAATTCCGGCATCCGCCGGCCCCGGCGCATCAGGCAAAACCGCGTGTCCGTTTCCATTCCCAAGTACGCGCTGTATGGCGACGAGGTGCAGCCCGCGTGGCTGGACAGCGTGCACGTCGAGCAGATCCACGAACGCTCCTCGCTGTTCGACTACGAGATCGCGCCGCACGTGCACGACAACCTGATCCAGCTGCTCTACGTCACCGTCGGCGGCGGCGTGGCGGTGATCGACGGCGCGCGCTGGCCCTTTGCCGCGCCGGCGCTGATCGTCGTGCCGGCGCGGCATGTGCACGGCTGGCACTTCCACCGCGATGTCGATGGCCCGGTGGTCACGGCCGCGCAGCGCCCGCTGGAATCGCTGGCCGCCGTCGGTGCACCCGATCTGCTGGCGCACATCCGGCGCCCGCGTGTGCTCGATATCGGCGTGGCGCCGCGCCAGGCCGAAGCGCTCATGCCGCTGTTCGAGGCCATCGAGCGCGAAAACCGGCTGCATGCCCCGCGCGGCGCCGCGGCGGGTACCGCCTTGCTGATGGCCATCTTCGTGCAGATCGCGCGCGTCGCCGAGGCCCAGCCGGCCGAGCCCGCCGAACCCGCGCTTGCGGCATCGCGCACACGCAAGGCCGCGGTGGTGGAGCGCTTCCGCGCGGCAGTGGACACGCATTTCCGCGAGCGCTGGTCGGTGGACCAGCACGCCGATGCACTGGGCCTGAGCGCCGGCCAGCTCTCGCGCCTGTGCCGCGAGCTGCTGGGCAGCTCGGCGCTGGACATCATCAACGGCCGCATCGTGCACGAGGCCACGCGCGAACTGGTCTATTCCACGCTGTCGATCAAGCAGATCGCCAGCGTGCTGGGTTTTGCCGACGAGGCCTACTTCGGCCGTTTCTTCAAGAAACACGCGGGCCGCACGCCGACGGAGTTTCGCGAGGCCGCGCACCGCCGGCTCGAGCCGCCGGCCTGAGAGCGCTCGCCCACGCGCCGACCCCCGCCCCCCTGCACAAGCCCCGTTGACAGCCGCCGGCCGCGCTGTCTACATTCCCGTTCAATTGGTATATTTCTATACTGAAACGAGGAGGCCGGCGCCCGCCGGCAGGAGCGCAGCGTGAGCGACGACAGCTTCGAGCTTTATGACCTGCGCGTGGAGGTGGTGGTGGCCGACACGCGGCCCATCCAGTGCAACGCACGTGTGGGCGACTGGTTCGAGGTGCGCGGCGAGCTGCTGCACTTCCCACCCGGACAGCCCTTTTCGATGTACTCGCTGGCCGCGCTGCTGCCGCTGCTGCCGGCCAAGCAGCGGCCCACGCACCCAAACGACTGGATGAGCACCGACGCCGAAGTGGCCTGCCCCGACCCGAACTGCCCCACGCGCTTTCGCATCACGCGGCTGGGCCTGCGCCGCTTCAGCCACGCCGCCACCACGGCCGTGCCGCTGCCGTCGGCCATCGAAGGAGCGGGCCCATGACGCCGCTGCCGCGCGCCGTGCTGGCGCCGGGCGTCAGCATCCCGCGCCTCATCCGCGGCGGCTGGCAACTGGCGGGCGACCATGGCCCCGTGGACCGCGAACGTGCCCTGGCCGACATGGCGCGCTTCATGGATGCCGGGCTGGACACCGTGGACGGCGCCGACATCTATACCGGCGTGGAGGCGCTCTACGGCGAGTTCAATGCCACCCGCCGACGCGCCGGCCAGCCCACCTTCCGCGTGCACACCAAGTTTGTGCCCGACGCGAGTGAACTGGCGCAGGTGGACGCGGCCTACGTGCGGCGCATCATCACGCGCTCGCTGCAGCGCCTGGGCGCCGAGCAGCTCGATCTCGTGCAGTTCCACTGGTGGGACTACGAGGTGCCCGGACTGGTGGACGCCGCGCTGCACCTGCGTGAGCTGCAGCGCGAAGGCCTGATCGCGCAGATCGGCGGCACGAATTTCGACACCGCCCGTGCGCGCCAGATGCTCGATGCCGGCGTGCCGCTGGTGAGCATGCAGACACAGTATTCGCTGCTCGATCGCCGATCCTCCGCCGGGCTGGCCGCGCTGGCCGCCAGCCACGGCGTGCAGATGCTCTGCTACGGCACGCTGGCCGGCGGATTCTTTTCGGAGCGCTGGCTGGGCGAGGCCGACCCGGGTTTTGCCTTCGCCAACCGCTCACTGGTGAAGTACCGCCTCATCATCGAAGAGTTCGGCGGCTGGGACGCCTTCCAGGCGCTGCTGCGCACGCTGCAAGGCATCGGCCAGCGCCACGAGGCGGGCCTGTCTGCCGTGGCCATCGCCTGGGTGCTGGCGCAGCCGGGTGTGGCCGCGGCCATCGTCGGCGCGCGGTATGCCGATGCGCTGGCGCCCACGCTCGCCGCCCTGAGAATCCAGCTCACGCCGCAGGACCATGCCGAGCTGGCCCCGCTGCTGCAGGCCACCCGCGGGCCTGCGGGCGAGCCCTATGCGCTGGAGCGTGACCGCTCCGGCCGCCACGGGCGGATCATGAAGTACGACCTGAACAAGACCTGAACACACGACGGGCGTCCGCGCCCATCGCCCCCTCACCGCTCAACCACACCGCCAGGAGAAACCCATGCTCAACCGCCTCACTTCCGTGGCCGCCGCCGCGACCTTGCTGGCCGCCGCCCTGCCGGCCCAGGCGCAGGCGCCCGCCTGCACCCACACCGTGGGCATGGTGGTCTCGCTCACCGGCGCGGCCGGGCGATTCGGCCAGGCCGCGGCCAAAGCGGTGGAACTGGCGTTCAACGGCCTGAACGAGGCCGCGGGCGCGGGCGGCGTGGCCGGCTGCAAGCTGGCCTTCGACCTGCGCGATGCGCAGAGCCAGGGCAGCGTCGCGGTGGACCAGGCGCGCCAGCTGGTGGACATCAAGAAGGTGCCGGCCATCGTGGGCGGCATCATCAGCTCGGTCTCCATCCCCATCGCCACCTCGGTCACCGCGCCGGCCGGCGTGGTGCAGATCTCGCCCGCCTCCACCTCGCCCACGCTCACGCGGCTGGGCGCCGAAGGCAAGACCAACGGCTGGTTCTTCCGCACCATCACCAGCGATGCGCTGCAGGGCACGGCCGCCGCGAAGTTTGCGATCGACCAGGGCATGAAGGCCATGGCCATCATCCACGTGAACAACGACTTCGGCGTCAACATGGTGGCCGAGTTCCGCAAGGCCTACGAGGCCCTGGGCGGCAAGATCCTGGACACGGTGCCCTACAACCCGCAGCAAAGCACCTACAACGCGGAAGTCACGCGCGCGCTGAAGGCCGATCCGCCGATGCTGTATTTCGTCGGCTATCCCGGTGACGGCACGACCATCGTGCGCACCTGGGTGCAGCAAGGCGGGCCGCAGCGCTTCCTGCTCAACGACGGCATGAACGCCGCGGACTTCATCAAGGGCGTGGGCCCGCAGTTCCTGGGCAATGCCTACGGCACGAGCTCGGGCACCACCAGCACACCGTCGACCGAGTACTTCGCCACCGCCTACCCGGCCATGAGCGGCGGCTTCGATGCCAAGGCCCCGGCGGCCGACCGCGCCTATGACGCCGGCGCCATCCTGGGCCTGGCCATCGCACAGGCGGGCAAGTTCGAGGCCGCGGCCATCCGCGACGCCGTGCGCAAGGTCACCGAGCCCGGCGGCGAAGTGGTGCACGCCGGCCCCAAGGGCTTTGCGCGCGCGCTGCAGCTCATCAAGGACAAGAAGCCGGTGCGCTACGTGGGCGTGATCGGCCCGGTGCAGTTCGACAAGGTGGGCGACATCACCGGCCCGTTCCGCACCTGGCGCATCGTCAACGGCGAAGTCACCACGCTGGGCCAGATGAGCACCGAGGACGTGCAGGCCATCCAGGCCCGGGTCGCCAAGTGAGCACGGGTGCCGGCGGGCGCACGCTGGCGCCGCCGCGCACCACCCTGCCCGGCGGGCTGGAGATCGCCCGCCTGGTCACCGGCCTGTGGCAGGTGGCCGACATGGAGCGCGATCGCGACCCGCTGGAGCCCGTGGCCGCCGCGCGCCACCTGGAGGCCTATGCCGAGGCCGGTTTCGACACCTTCGACATGGCCGACCACTACGGCTCGGCCGAGGTCATCACCGGCACGCTGCGGACCGCGAGCACGCACCGCTTCCGCGCCTTCACCAAGTGGTGCCCGCTGCCGGGCGCGATGACGGCCGAGGTCGTGCGCGCCGGCGTGGGCCGCTCGCTGGAGCGGCTGAAGACCGACCGCCTCGATCTGCTGCAGCTGCACTGGTGGACCTTCGACGATCCGCGCTACATCGAGGCGATGGAACAGCTGGTGCGGCTGCGCGAAGACGGCCTCATCGCCCACATCGGTCTGTGCAACTTCGACACCGCGCACATGCGCCTGCTGCTGAACCTGGGCATGCCGGTGGCCACCAACCAGGTGTGCATGTCGCTGCTGGACCGCCGCGGCACCGAGGCCATGAGCGAGCTCTGCCTGGCCCATGGCACGCGGCTGCTGGTGTACGGCGTGCTGGCCGGCGGCTACCTGGGCGATGCCTGGGTGGGCGCGGCCGACCCCGGCGCCGCGCAGGACTGGAGCAAGATGAAGTACCGCCGCTTCATCCAGGCCATCGGCGGCTGGGACGCGCTGCAGGCCGTGCTGACGGCGGCGCAGCAGGTGGCGCGCAAGCACGGCGTGTCGGTGGCCAACGTCGCCACGCGCTGGGTGCTGGACCAGCCCGCCGTGGGCGCGGTGATCGTCGGTGCGCGACTGGGCGAACGCGAGCACCGGGCTGACAACCTGCGGGTGTTCGACTTCACACTCGACGCGCAGGATCTCGCGCTGCTGCAGGCGGCCTTCAGTCAAACGCAGCGCCTCAGTGGCGACTGCGGCGACGAGTACCGCCGCCCGCCCTTCCTCACCGCATCGGGCGATCTGAGCCACCACCTGGACGGGATTGCGCCGCTGTGGCCGTCGCAGGCCAGCGCGCACGATGCGCAGCGCCGCTATGTCGACAGCGGCAGCAGCTGGGAACCGCTGGCCGGCTACGCGCGTGCGGTGCGCACAGGCAACCGCGTGCTGGTCTCGGGCACCACTGCCACGCACGGCAGCGGCCGGCTCATCGGCGCGGGCGATGCGGGCGTGCAGGCCACCTACATCCTGGACAAGATCGCCGCCAGCCTGCGCGCCGTGGGCGCGCGGCTGGAAGACGTGGTGCGCACGCGGGTGTACCTCACCGATGTGAACGACTGGCAGGCCGTGAGCGCCGTGCACGGCCAGTACTTCGGCAGCGTCCGACCAGCCAACACCTTGCTGCAAGTGGCCGGGCTCGTGGGCGATGGCTACCGGGTGGAAATCGAGGCCGAGGCCGAGATCGCCGCCCCGGCTGCGGCGGGCGCAGCCTCCGCAGCCGCCGCCTGATCTGCATGGCGCCGCCCGACACGTCCGAGCCGCTGCTGCAGGCCCTGCGCCTGAGCAAGCACTTCGGCGGGCAGCCGGCCGTGCGCGAGGTCTCGTTCAGCCTGCAGCCGGGCTGCATGGCCGGGCTGATCGGCCCTAACGGCGCAGGCAAGACGACGCTGTTCAACTGCCTGACCGGGGCCATGAAACCCAGCAGCGGCCAGGTGATCCTGGCCGGGCGCGACATCACCGGCGCCAGCGCCGACGTGGTGTTCCACGCCGGCCTGGCGCGCACCTTCCAGATCCCGCGGCCTTTTGCAGCGATGTCGGTGCTGGAAAACGTGATGCTCGCGCCGCCCGGCCAGCTGGGTGAACGTTTCTGGGCCAACTGGCTGCGGCCGGGCGCAGTGCGTGCGCAGGAGGCGCGCACACTGGAAGCGGCGCGCCACTGGATCGACTTCGTGGGCCTGTCGGCGCTGGAACAGCAGCCGGCGCGGGTGCTCTCGGGCGGCCAGCGCAAGCTGCTGGAACTGGCGCGCGTGATGGTGGCCGCGCCTCGCCTGGTGCTGCTGGACGAGCCCGGCGCGGGTGTCAACCCGGCGCTGCTGGAGCAGATCGTCGCGCGCATCGCCACGCTCAACCGGCAGGGCGTGAGCTTCCTCATCATCGAACACAACATGGACCTGGTGGCCTCGCTGTGCCAGCCGGTGATGGTGATGGCCGAAGGCGAGATGCTGCTCAGCGGCGACGCCGCCGAGGTGCTGCGGCACGAACGTGTGGTCGAGGCCTACCTCGGCGGGCCGGCATGAGCCCGCCGGGCCGTCCCAAGGGCGAATACCGCAGGGCACAGCCCGAAGGTGCACCAGTGACGGCGTCCGTGCCCGGCCAGCCCGCCCTGCAGGTGCGCGCCCTGGTGGCCGGCTACGAGCCCGGCCTGCCCATCGTGCGCGAGGCCTCGCTGGACGTGCAGCCCGGCGAGGTGCTGGCCATCCTGGGGCCTAACGGCGCAGGCAAGTCCTCCTTCGTCAAGGCGGTGGCTGGTCTGGTGCCG
Source organism: Pseudomonadota bacterium (assembly GCA_963205115.1). GTDB lineage: Bacteria > Pseudomonadota > Gammaproteobacteria > Burkholderiales > Burkholderiaceae_C > Rubrivivax. The sequence goes on from CAUJHV010000065.1 coordinate 16,577, forward strand.
GTCAGCGGCGGCAGCGTGCACCTGCACGGCCGCGACATCACACGCACGCCGGCCCACCGCATGGTGTTCGAAGGCCTGGCCTTCGTGCCGCAGACCGAGAACGTCTTTGCGCCCATGAGCGTGGCCGAAAACCTGGAGCTGGCCTCGGCCCTGCTGGGCGGCAGCGCGGCGCAGCGCCGCGACCGCCTGGCGCCCGTGTACGCGATGTTTCCCGATCTCGCCCGGCAGCGCCGCCTGCCGGCCGGGCAGCTCAGCGGCGGCCAACGCCAGATGGTGGCCGTGGCGCGGGCGCTCATCGCTCAGCCGCGGCTGTTGATCCTGGACGAGCCCTCCGCAGGCCTGAGCCCCAAGCTGGTGGGCCAGGTCTTCGAGATGCTGGCCCAGGTGCGCGCCGGCGGCGTGACGGTGCTGCTGGTGGAGCAGAACGTGAAAGCCGCCTTGGCGCTTGCCGACCGTGCCGCGGTGCTGGTGGAAGGTCGTGAACGCCTGGTGCTGCCGGCGGCCGATCTGCGCAGCAGCGAAGGCGCGGCGCGCCTGGCCGCGCTGTACCTGGGCCATGCCCAAGCCGTGAAGGAGGCGGGCTGATGCTGCAGATCCTGGCCGACGGCCTGATCATCGGTTCGGTCATCGCGCTGGGCGCCATCGGCCTGAGCCTGACGATGCAGATCCTGCGCTTCTCCAACTTCGCACATGGTGAGCTGCTGGCCTGGGGCGCCTACCTGGCGCTGGTGGGCAGCGCGGCGCTGGCGCAGGTCACGGCGCTGATGGGCGCGCCGCTCGCGCCCTTTTCCTTCGGCCCGGGGCTGCTGGTGGCGCTGATGCTCAGCGCCGTGGGCACGGCCGGCATCGCGCTGCTGCTGGACGCGCTGCTGTTCCGGCGCCTGCGCCAGCAGGGTTCCATCACCCTGGTGATCGCCAGTTTTGGCGCCGCACTGGCGCTGCGCAACCTGCTGCAGTACTGGCAAGGCGGCGTGCCGCAGTACTACGGCGAGAACCTGCAGATCGCGCTGAACATCGTGCCGCGGCGCGTGGCCGGCGGCCTGCGTGCCACGCCCGATCAACTGCTGGTGCTGGTGCTGGCCGTGGTGCTGGTGGCCGCGCTGCACCTGTTCCTCAAGCGCAGCACGCTGGGCCGGGCCATGCGCGCCACCGCCTGCAACCCGGCGCTGGCGCGCGTGAGCGGCATCGACCCCGAACGGGTGCTGCGCGCCACCTGGGCCCTGGGCGCAGCCCTGGCTGCCGTGGCCGGCGTGATGGCGGGGCTGACCGTGCAGCTGCGTCCCACCATGGGCGTCGAGATGCTGCTGCCGCTGTTTGCCGCCGTGGTGCTGGGCGGCGTGGGCTCGGTCTGGGGCGCGGTGCTGGGCGGGCTGATCGTGGGCCTGGCTGAGAGTGCCTCGGTCACGCTGGTGGGTGCCGAGTGGCGGGCAGCTGCGGCCTTCGTGGTCCTGATCGCGATCCTGGTGATACGCCCCACCGGCCTGATGGGAGAGAAGTCTTGAGCGCCGATCTCGCCGGCACCCTGGGCGGCTGGCTGTCCTACGGCAGCTTCTTCCTGGTGTTTGCCACGGCCTTTGCGATCGTCACGCTGGGCCTGAACCTGCAGTGGGGCTACACGGGTCTGTTCAACGTGGGCGTGGCCGGTTTCATGGCCATGGGCGCCTACACCTCGGCCCTGCTCACCACGCCGGCCGCGCCCGACCGCCTGGCCGGCCTGGGCTGGCCGGTGGCCGTGGGCATGCTCGCGGCCATGGCCACCACCGGCTTGCTGGGCCTGCTGGTGGGCGTGCTGACCCTGCGCATGCGCGACGACTACCTGGCCATCACCACCTTCGGCATCGCCGTGGTGCTGCAGCTGGTGGCCAACAACGCCACGCCGCTGACCGGCGGTCCCTTCGGCGTGCAGTTCATTCCCAAGCCGCTGCAGGGCTGGCTGGGCACCGGGCTGGCCTGGAACCTGGGCTACCTGGCGCTGGCCGTGGCGCTGCTGGTGCTGGCCTACGCGGGCCTGCAGCGCCTGGCCGCCAGCCCCTGGGGACGTGTGCTGCGCGCGGTGCGCGAGGACGAAGGCGCGGCCACCTCGCTGGGCAAGCGCGCCCATGTCTTTCGCCTGCAGAGCTTCGTGCTGGGCAGCATGCTGATGGGGCTGGGCGGGGCCGTGTATGCGCACTTCGTCGGCTACATCGCGCCGGAGGATTTCCTGCCCATCCTCACCTTCCAGATCTGGGCCATGCTGATCGTCGGCGGCTCGGGCAACCACCGCGGCGCCATCCTCGGCGCCTACGTGGTGTGGTGCTTCTGGGCCCTGGCCGGCGGGCTGCTGCGCGGCTGGGTGCCGCAGGCAGAACAGGCCCGCGCGGCGGCGCTGCAGGTGGTGCTGATCGGCGTGCTGATCGCGCTGATGCTGGTGCTGCGCCCGCGCGGCCTCATCGGCGAGCGGATCGCCGCGCCGGCTTCCCGTCGCCCTGGCGGCTGACGCGCTGCCAGGCCTTTTCCAGCAGATCGATCCGCGCGGCGGTGGCCGCCTCGATGCGCGCATCGTCTCCACTTTCGATGGCCTCCAGGCTCTCGCGCAGGGAACGCGCGCTCAGGGTGATGTCGTCCAGCCCGCGGATCGCTGCCATGCGCACGGCGTCCATACGACGCAGCAGCACCTCCATCATCTTCACCACCACGCTGTTCTGCGTGGCGCGTGCCACGGCGATGTTGAAGCGCGTGCTGGCGATGGTCATCATCAGCGCGGTGTCCTCGCTCACCGGCTGGCGCGGGCTGGCGCGGCTGATGGCTTCGCTCAGGGCCACGGCCGCGTGCATGCGTTCGAAGTCGGCCGGCGTGCCTTCGCGCGCGGCCATGCGCGCCACCTGCGGCTCGAACAGCCGCCGCGCCTGGATGACGGCCGGTATGTGCGCCGCGGGCATGTCCGGCACCGGGTAGCCGGCCAGCTCGGCCGGCACGCTTTCGCTGATGACAAACAGGCCACCCGATGAGCCCGGCAGCACCTGCACCAGCCCGGCCTGCACCAGCAGCTTGATGGCTTCGCGCAGCGTCGGGCGGCTGATGCCCAGCTGCTGCGACAGCGCCTGTTCCGAGGGCAGCCGCTCGCCCACCTTCACGTCGCCGGCGAGGATAGCCTCGGTCAGGCGGAATGCCACCACCTCGGCCGGGCGCACCAGTTGCACCGGCTGGAAGACGAAGGCGGTAGGAGCGATGCGCGGCACAGGCGTGGATGGTAGTGCGGTGCCGGCGCGGCGATGGCCTCGCGCCGACAGGCGCGGTGCGAAGCGGTCACGGGCGCTCAGCCCTTCGCGCGCGCCGCGAGTCCCGCCGGATCCTTGATGGTGACCTTGGAGTAGCTCAGGCTGATCAGGCCCTCGCGCTGCAGGATCTGCACGACGAAGTTGATGCGCTGGCGACTCACACCCAGCCAGTCGGCCAGATCGGTCTGCGAGACCTTCATGTCCAGCGCCACGCTGCTGCCTTCCGGCCGCCCGTACAGGTTGCTCAGCAGATGCAGCAGCAGTGCCAGCCGGACTTCCAGGGCCATCGACGGGTCCGCGGTCAGGCGCTCGTAGAGAAGTCGGCTGCGAAAGACCAGCTGGCGCTCGAAGGCGTAGCCCAGCGCCGGGTCCATCTGGCGCAGGCGTCGGATGTCATCGCCAGGCACCAGCAGCACCGTGGTCGAGTGGCGGGCGCGCAAGTCGTTCATGTGCCCCAGGCCGTCGACCAGGCTCATCAGGCCCGCCAGGTCGCCGGGCTGGAGAAAGCTGATCAGGTGACGGTGACCATCCTGGCGCGACATGCTCACCTCGATGGAGCCTTCGACCACCAGTGCGAGCATGTCGAAAGGTTCACCGCGTGACAGAAACAGCTCGCCCTTGCCCAGCGTGCGCACATACCCGGCCGCGACCAGCGCGTCCAGTGTGTCAGGCGCGCAGTCGCGCAAGCCCAGCACGCGGTTCAGCCGCGCCCGCGCCAGGGCCTTGGCAGAAGCCCCATGGGGGTTTGTCGTTGTTTTGACAGAACGGGCTGAGGGCATTGACTACGCTTGAAGACAAGGGCGATTTAACCGCCGGGGCGCGCGGCACGATGCCCGGGAAGTCCCGGGCCGGACCCTCGGAAAACCGCTGTAGCGAATCGGAGAAAGCATGCCCATGGACCTCGCCACGTACTCGATTCCTGCCTCGGCCGCGCTGTCGGCGCTGCAGCGCAACCGGGTCGATCACATCGTCACCGTGCCCGACTGGGTGCAGCTCTCGCTGCACGAACGCCTGCAGCGCGGCGTCCAGGGTATCCGCCTCGTCAACTGCAGCAATGAAAACCAGACCGTCACCGTCGCGGCCGGCCTGACGATCGGCGGCAAGCGGCCCTTGCTGATGATGCAGAACCAGGGGCTGTACAACTGCCTGAACACCCTGCGCGCGGTGTGCCTGGATGCCCACATCCCGATGGTCTTCATGGTCGGTCAGTTCGGCCGCGAGTTTGCCAACCTGGGCCGGCCGGCCACGCAGTCGCGCCGCACCATGGTGCGCATCATGGAGCCGCTCCTGCAGTCCATCGACGTGCCCTTCCACCGCCTGGACCGCGAGGCCGACCTGCCGCTGATGGACCTGGCCTTCGAGCAGGCCGAGACGCAGCGCACGGCCGTCGTGCTGCTGGTGGGTGCCCCGATGGCTTGGCACTGAACGCGAGGAACCGACCATGATGAATATCGTGCAAGCGTGCGGTGTGGTGTCCAAGGGACGCGGTGATGCGCTGATCGTCTCGACCATGCTGTCCATGTTCATCTTCGATCGCATCGAAGGTGCCGACGGCACGGCGCGCAGTGTGCCGTTGCTGGGCGGCAAGGCCGGCCTGGTGCTGGGCCTGGGCGTGGCCAAGCTCAAGGAAAAGCTCGGCGGCGAAGCCGCGCAGGCCGCCGCGAAGGTGGCCACCACCGGCCGCATCAGTTCCGTGCCCTTGATGGGCGGCGCAGCCGGCCTGGGCCTGGGTCTGGCGCTGGCACAGCCCGGGCGCCGCGTGGTCGTCATGGACGGCGACTCCAGCCTCTTGATGGAACTCGGCGGCTTGGCCACCGTGGCCGCCGCGCGGCCCACGAACCTGCTGCACGTGGTGGTGCACAACGGCACGCAGTTCACCGGCCTGGGCAACCTGAAGATCGTGACGACCGACTTTGCCTTTGCCGAGGTCGCCCGCCAGGCAGGCTACGTGCACGCGGAACGCATCGCCGACGGCGCAACCTGGGCGGAGCGCTTTCCCAAGCTGCTGGCGATGGACGGGCCGGTTTTCGTCGAACTGATGGTGGAACCCGTGCCGCAACAGACCAAGGACGGTTTCGAACAGGAAGAGATGCCCGACCGCCAGTTCGACCGCATGGGCCAGGAAGCGCTGGCCCTGCAGGCGATGCTGGCACAGGACGCGGCGGCGACCTGAGTATGTCGGACCGCTTCGACTACATCGTCGTGGGCGCCGGCTCGGCCGGTGCCGCCCTGGCTGCGCGCCTGAGCGAGAGCGGACGCGACCGCGTGCTGCTGCTCGAAGCCGGCCCCCCGGACACGAACATCTGGACCCGCATCCCCGCCGGCGTGATCAACGTGCTGCAGCAGGGCAAGGTGATCCGCAACTTCTTCACCCAGCCCGATGCCCAGATGAACGACCGCCGCATCTACTGGCCGCGCGGCTGGGTGGTGGGTGGCTCGTCCACCGTGAACGGCATGATCTGGGTGCACGGCACGCCGCACGAATACGACCTGTGGGCGCAGGACGGCTGCCCGGGCTGGAGCTACGCCGACCTGAAGCCCTGGTTCCGCCGGATCGAGACCTTCGACGAGGGTGACGCGCGCCACCGCGGCCACGCCGGCCCGATCACCGTCACCCAGTTCAAGCCGGTGGACGAATTGCCCGATGCCTTTCTCGATTCGGTGCAGGCCGCCGGCGTGGCGCCGCGCGTGAAGGACTACAACGAGCGCGGCTGGGGCGGCAGCTACCTGCAGTTCAACACCCGCAACGGCATCCGCTGCAACACGCGCATGGCCTATCTGGACCCTGCGCAAGGCCGCAGCAACCTGGTCATCAAGACCGGTGCGCTGGTCTCACGCGTGCTGCTGGAAGGCACGCGGGCGACGGGCGTGCGCGTCCTGGTCGATGGCCGCGAAGGCAACTTCCACGCCACGCGCGAAGTGATCCTGTGTGGCGGTGCGTTCAATTCGCCGCAATTGCTGGAGCTGTCGGGCATCGGCCGGCGCGAGGTGCTGGCCGCGGCCGGCGTGCCGCTGGTGCATGAACTGCCCATGGTGGGCGAAAACCTCTCGGAGCACGTCTACAGCCCCGTGATGTACCGGGCGCGGCCGCAGGTGAGCTGGAACCGCGCGCTGTCGAACCCGCTGGGCAAGGCGCGTCTGGGCGCACGCTGGCTGCTCAAGCGCGATGGCCCCTTGTCCACGGTAACGATCACCGCGCAGGCCTTTGCGCCCAGCCAGCCCGAAGGCAAACATGCAGAGTTGAAGATCCAGGTGCAGCAGGTCTCGAGCCCCGGCAACCGCGGCGCCGGCAAGATCACGCTGGACGACTTTCCCGGCATCACCATCGCGTCGTTCCAGATCCGCCCGCGCTCACGCGGGTCCTCGCACATCGGCGAAGCCAATCCGGCGGCCGATCCGGTGATGCGGTCCAAGCACTTCACGCACCCGGACGACCTTCAGGCCTGCCTGCTGGCGCTGAAACTCTCGCGACGCATCGCCGCCACGGGACCGATGTCGCGCCTGATCGAGGAAGAAGTCCGCCCCGGGCCCAAGGCCGCGAGCGACGAAGCCGTGGTGGCCTACCTGCGCGCCACCGGTGCCACCGCCTACCACCCGGTGGGCACCTGCCGCATCGGCAGCGATGCCGCGCAGTCGGTGGTCGACCCGCAGCTGCGCGTGCACGGCATCCAGGGGCTGCGCGTGGCCGACGGCTCGGTCATGCCTTCCATCGCATCGACCAACACCAACGCCATCTGCACCGTCATTGGTGAGCGCGCGGCCGACTTCATCCGCCAGGAAGCGGGTTGAGCCCCTGCGGGGTTCGACCCTCGAAACAGACACCAGCCCCATATGGCCGCCTCACGCGAAGACGCCCTGCCACAGGACGAACGCCGCTTCAGCGGCGTATGTGCGGATACCGGGAAAGACAGCCGGCCCGTCCGGAAGTGCCACGGCGCGCATGCGGGCGCCATCCGCCACACGACACAACCCGGGCACAGGCAAAGCCGACTCCCATCGAATGACAGGAACCGCCCCATGACACCCCTCATCTCGCGTCGCCGCCTGGTCTGCAGCCTCATCGCGTCACCGGCCCTGGCATCTGGCGCCTTTGCGCAGATCGCCTGGCCCTCGGGGCCCGTCCGCCTGGTCGTGCCGTTACCAGCCGGCGGCGGGGTCGATGTCTTCGCCCGCGTGCTGGCCGAGCAGCTGGCCGCCGTGCTGAAACAGACCGTCATCGTCGACAACAGGGCCGGCGCGGGCGGCCTGATCGGCACCAAGGCGGCTGCTCAAGCCGCGCCTGACGGCTACACGATCGCCTATCTGCATTCGGGCCTCGTCACGGTGCAGGCCATGAATGCCCGGCTGGACCTGCTGAAGGAATTCCGGCCCGTCGCCAAGCTGTCGTTCTCGCCATTCATGGCGGTGGTGAACGCCGAGTCCAAGTACAAGACGATGCAGGACCTGATCTCTGACGTGCAGGCCAACCCGGGCAAGCTCACCTACGGCTCGGGCGGGCCCGGCTCGCCTGCCCACCTGGCTGTCGAATACATCGAAGAAAGGCTCGGCAACTTCAAGGCGGTGCATGTGCCCTTCAAAGGCGCGATCGAATCGGCCAACGCGATCGCCGGCGGCCAGGTGGATTTCCAGGTCGGCCTGCTGGCCGGATCGATCGGCCTGGTGCAGGCGGGCAAGCTGCGCGCGCTGGCGGTGACCAGCGCCAAGCGGCTGCCGCAACTGCCCCACCTGCCCACGATGTCGGAGGCGGGCGTCCCCGGCTTCGTCTTCGAGCCCTGGGGCGGCCTCGGTGTGCCGGCCGGCACGCCCGACGCGGTGATTACGCGCCTGAACGAGGTCCTGCCGGGTGTGCTGGCATCGGCCGCGGTCAAGGACATCGTCGCCAAGCAGGGCTCCGTCGTCGACTATGCGCCGCCCGCAGCCCTGACAGCACAAATCAGCCGTGAGCTCGAGGTCGACAAAGGCGTGGTCAAGCGCCTGGGCATGACGCAGCAATAGCGGCCCGGGCATGACCTCCCGCCCCGGTCGCTGGACACCTGCCGCGAACCGCTGATCCGCGCCCCGGCGGACCAGGCGCGGCGTCCACGCGGGTAAGCCATGTGTGGCGGGAACATCGATTTGTCCAGGCTTTGACAGTTCGAGGCGATGCGCGAACCTAGCATTCCACCCATGCGTCCGAGGTACGTCTGAAAGCCCCTCGCCGTCCCCTTTACTGTGTAGGAACGACCATGAAGTTTTGTCCGAGCGTCCTGGCGCTGGCTGCGATCGCCGCGCACGCCGCAGCCATGGCCCAGTCTGCCAGCAGCGTACAGGTCTACGGCCAGGTGACGGCCGGAGTGACCCAGAGAAACCATCAGACGGGCGGCGGCTCCATCACGGAGCTGAGCAACAGCCAGTTCGCCGCCTCCCTGCTGGGCTTTCGTGGCACGGAGGACCTGGGTGGCGGCATGAGCGCCATTTTCCGCCTGGAGCATGGCCTGAATACCGACACCGGCACCCAGACCCTCGCCACCCGGTTCTGGAACCGCCAGAGCTTCGTCGGGCTGAACATCAACCCGATGCTCACGGTGACGTTCGGCCGCCAGTTCCACGCGGCCACCGATCGTGCCATCCAGTCGCTGGATGTGCACAACCTGGGCGGCACCTCGCTGGCGGTCACGCCGCTGGGACTCTTCGGCGTGAACCGGTTCTCCGCCAACGACAGCCGCGCCGACGACAGCATCAAACTGCGCGTGCGTGGCCCGGCCGGCCTGACGGCCGGCCTGAGCACCGCGCTCAACGATGGCGCCGGACGCAGCCACTCCTTCGACATCGCACAGGTGACGCCGACCTACACCGTGGCGGCGTATGCCGTGAAGTTCGATTCGCCGACTATCACCGCCAACGGTACACGTCCCTCGCATCTGGCCTGGGGCCTCGGCGGCAATGTCCCGGTCGGTCCGGTCAGGTTGTATGGCCACTACATGACCGCCGAGCTCGATCCCAGCGCCGTCGGCCGCATCCAGCAGAAGAACAAGATCCTCGTGCTCGGTGCCAACTGGCAGGCCACGCCTGTCACGTCGATCAAGGCGGCCTACACGCACGACAAGGGCACGGCCATCAACGGTGTGTCGGGCCGCAACGGCACCAAGGACACCTGGGTCGTCTCCGCGGAGTACTTCCTGTCCAAGCGCACGTCGCTGAATGCCGGCTGGTTCAGCAACCGCTTCGCCGACGGCTACAAGCTGGACCCCACCAACATCACGGCCCTGGGCCGGGATCCGGCCGCCTCGTCGACCTCCGGCTTCACCACCGGCATCCGGCACGACTTCTGATCGCAGGCGAGGCGCCCGCGCGCCTCAGCCTAGCGCAGAGAACGGCACCCCCAGCGGGTGCCGTTTTTTTGGGTTCAGCGCTTTTCCACCAGGCAGGGCACGGCCGTCTCGAAGGCCGAGGTCGTGATGTAGCGGCCCTGCGGGAAATAGGCGCCCATGTCCTTGGCCTCGTCGCCGACCTTGCCGATGTTCTGCACGGCGTGCTTGAACTCGCCGGCGCCGAGCATGTGCCGCAGCTGCAGCACCGTCACGTCGGCATCCACGGCGCCGTCGCCGTCGTCGGCCATCGGCAGCCAGGCGATGCCGCATTGCACGGTGGCATTGCGCGGGCGGTCGGCCGCGCGGCTGAGCACGATGGTGTAAAAGCCGTCCGGCCCGACCGGCACACGCTCGTCGTGCACGCAGTCGTTGACCCGCGTGTTGGCAAAGCCCTGGTTGGAGCAGAACGACCAGTAGCGCAGGTCGCCGCCGCCCATCTTCGCGTCGCCGGTGTAGGTCTTCGGCGTCGTCGGCGCCTTGCCGCGCACAAAGAAGACCTTGCCGTACTTGCGATTGACGATGGTGCGGATGTACTGGTTGTCGAGGTTCGGATAGAACCCGCCCTCGCTCTTGCGCGCATCGTCCTTGATCTTCTCGCCGGTGTAGATGGCGTACAGCGCTTCTCGGTCGAGCTGCTGGGTCCAGGTCGGTGGATTGGTGGCGGGGTGCAGCGGGCCGATCTTCGCGGCCGCCTTCAGCAGGTCGTAGTACTTGTCCATCGGCACCGCCATCGCGGCCGGGTCCAGCTGCAGCGGCTGGCGCGTGCGCAGCGGCGCGCAGGCCTCGGCGCCGCGCAGCACCTTGCCGTCGGGCATCGTCAGCACAGGCACGGGCAGGCCGGCGTTGCCGGTCTCGTCGGTGCCCTTGTCGGCCACGTAGATGCGGTACAGGATGGTCTGCTGACCCGGCGCCGGACCGTACTTCGGGCTGTTGAGCTTGTCGCGTATCTGGCCGACCAGGTTCATGCCGGTCTTGATGCCCGGGTCTGGGCGGCCGTCGACCACGTCGAGGCTGTAGTCGCGGTTGGCAGCGGTGCGGTCGCCACCTCCGAGGAAGGGGTTGGTCGATCCGGCCTTGGGCTTGACCAGGTAGTCAGCCACCGATTCGATCGGCCGGCCGGCCTCGTCGTAGCTGATGAAGGACATGTAGCGCGAACGCGGGTATCTGCCTTCGAGCGAGAGCCTGGCGCCTGGCGGCACGGTGAAGACCGCCGCCCAGTAGAACGTGGCGGCGTCGGGGTAGGCGATGTTGATGTACGGGTCGGCGCTGGCCGGGCCGCGCGCCCAGAAGCAACTGCGCGGACCGGGAATCGGGTCCTTGCCGGCGGCCAGGGCCTGTGCGGCGTCGGCAGCGAGCCGCGCAGGCGGGATGATCTCGGCCCCGGCGTGGGTGGACCAGGCGGCGGCGAGCGCGGTCAGCGCAGCGAAGGGGAGAGAGGCGGGTCGGATGTTCATGCGAGTCTTCCGTTCAACGGTTGAATGGACACGGCAGCCTGGGCGCCGTGCGTGGGAATGGGCGTGGAGCGTCTGGCCCTCACCGGGCTCGCCGGACTCACCGAGCTGGCGCGGCGGGTGCGCTGCCGCCACGCATCAGGGCCTGCACCGCCGCCTCGTCGATCAGCATCGGCGTGCCCGGCGCCTGCGCACCCGGCTCGATGCGCACACGGTCGATGGTGCCCGCGTAGCGGAAGGTCCCGCGGTCGGCATAGCGGCTGCTGACCGCCTGTCGCCGGTTGATGCCCACGCTCAAGCCGCCGGACGGCAGCCGCACGAGCGTGGGCGACAGGTCGGCTTGCGGGTACATCACGCGGCCGTTGAGGATCAATGTCCCGCGCCCCTTGCGTTCGCCCAGGGCCCGGTACTCGAGCACGAAGCGCTGGGCACCCGGCGCCAGCGGCATCGGCTCCAGTTCGACCGGGCGGTTCCACAGCTGGTAGACGAAGTGCAGACCACCGTCCATCACGAAGGCCGTCATCCCTGCAAAGCGATCACCCATCGCCACGATCACACCTTCCTGGCCCGGCTGCCAATCGAAGTGCGCCGTGAGCCTGAAGCTGCGGTCGGCGATCAGGGGTGACACGACGACCGCGGGCGCCGATGCACCTTCGCGGTAGAAGTCGCGTGCGGTCGATGCGTCGGCCAGTTCGTGTGGCGGCAGTGTGATGGCGCGACGGTCGTCGCGGTTGTCGATCGGGTAGACGTAGTTGGCCGTGGCCTCGTCCTCGAACTCGGCGATCAGGCGTTGCAGCAGCTGCGGCTGCGCGGCGGCCAGGTCGTGCATCTCGGTCGGGTCCTCGAGCAGGTCGAACAACATCCAGTTGTCCAGGTTCATCTCGACCGCCGGCGGCTGCAGCGAGACGATCTTCCAGCGACCGCTGATGTAGCCGCGGTTGCCCTGCAGCTCGTAATACTGCCGTTCGCGCCGCTGTGGCGCCGCTGCATCGGCCAACATCCCGGCGAAGCTCGTGCCGTCCAGGTGGCGGGTGCGGTAGCCGTTGAAGGCGGCGGGATAGGTCGACCCTGTCAGGGCCAGCAGCGTGGGCAGCACATCGGTCACGTGGATCCATTGGGGCCGCAAGGCGCCGCCATCCGGCACGCCACGCGGCCAGTGGGCGACAAAGGGCACGCGGATGCCGCCCGCCATGGGCGTGCGCTTGTAGTAGCGATAGGGTGTGTTGGACACCTGCGTCCAGCCGCTGGGATAGGCGGCATAGGTCTCGTCGCTGCCGACCTTTCCTGCGTCGAGCAGTTGCCGTACGGCGACCGGGTCTTCGCCAAAGCCCTGACGACGGTCATGCAGGTTCATCACGCCCGTGGGTCCGCCGATCGAATTGGCGCCGTTGTCCGAGGTGACCAGGATCAGCGTGTTGTCCAGCTGCCCGCTGTTGCGCAGGAAGGCCAGCAGGCGTCCGATGTTCTGGTCGGCGTTGTCCACCAGGGCGGCATAACATTCCATATAAGCGGCGTAGAGCGCCCGCTGGTCGGCCGGCAGGTCGTCCCAGGCGGGCACGCCCGGGTTGCGTGGCGGCAGCTGGGCGTTCGCTTCGACCAAGCCCCTGGCACGCTGCCGCTCGAAGCGCGCCGCGCGCAGCACATCCCAACCCGCATCGAAGCGCCCGCGGTACTTCGCCAAGTCGGCGGGCTTGGCCTGCAGCGGTGTGTGCGGCGTCTGGAACGCCAGGTACAGAAAGAAGGGCTTGTCCGGTGCGCTGGCTCGGTGATCGGCCAGCCAGCCGATGGCCCGGCCGGTGTAGTCGTCCGGCGCGAAGTAGCCCTGCGGATAGCCGTCCACGGCGGCCAGCTGGTTGCCCTCCATCATCCGGTCAGGCTGGTGGTAGTTCGTCTCGGCACCCATGAAGCCGTAGAACCGGTCGAAACCGCGCTGCAGCGGCCACGAGCTGGTGTCGCCGCCCGCATGCAGGTGGCGGTCGTAGGTGTTGTGCCACTTGCCGACGGCCATCGTGGACCAGCCCTGCGCGCGCAACAGTTCGGCCATCGTCGGCGCGTCCTTGGACATCTCGCCGCGGTAGCCCGGGTAGCCCGGATCGTTGTGCGTGAGCCAGCCGCAGCCCACGCTGTGCGGGTTCTTGCCGGTCAGCAGCGCCGCCCGCGCGGGCGTGCACATGGGCACCGTCGTGTAGCCGGTGAAACGCAGGCCGCCGGCGGCCAGGCTGTCGATGTGGGGCGTGTCGATCTCGCCGCCATAGCAGCCGAAGTCGGAGAACCCCAGGTCGTCCAGCAGGACGACCACGATGTTCGGGCTGCCCGCCGGGGCGCGTACCGGCGTGGGCCAGTGCGGCTGGGAGGTGGCCAGGGTGCGGCCGATGACGCCGGCAAAGTCGGCGCCGGGGTCGCCCGACAGGTGTCCGGTGGAATCAGGGGCGGGTGTCGCAGCGCTCGGCATGGGTTCGCTTTCGGGTACGGGGACGCTCTGGCGGCCTGGGCTCACGGGGCACAGCGCGGGATGCGGCAAGCCTACAAATGTCACGCCTGGGGCTCTGTCAAGGATCGGACAGATCCGGACTCCTGCACGCTGGCCAACCGCGCCCGCCACAGGGCCTGTCCCGGGCCGCCCCGGCCCCGCCGGTACCATGCCCATGTGGCCAGTTCCCATCCCCGCCCCGAGGCGAATGTCCCTGACGACCTGCTGCTGAAGGTGACGCCGCCGCGCGTGCCGCGTCATCTGGTGACACGCGCGCGGCTGCAGGCCGAGCACGAGCCCTGGGCCAGCCACCCGTTGGTGCTGGTGCGGGCACCGGCGGGCTACGGCAAGACCTCGCTGCTGGCGCAATGGCGGCGCGAACACCTGGCGCGCGGGCGCGTGGTGGCCTGGGTCATGGCTCAGGCGCTGGACTACGAGGCCCGCTTCGTCGCGGCGCTGGCCTACGCGGTGCGTGTCGGTGCGGGGCGGCCGGGCTTCGGCGCCACGCTGGCCGAGACCGCAGGCCGCAACCCGCTGGAAGCCGTGACACGCTGGCTGGCCGAACTGGCCCAGATGGCCTGGGACACCGTGCTGATCGTCGACGAAGGCGAACGCCTGCCCGAGGCCAGCCGCGCGCTGCTGGGCTACCTGGTGCGCAACGCGCCGGCCAATCTGCGCGTGGTGGTGGCGGCCCGGGCCGACGATGCCGGGGGTCTGAAGGAACTGATCGACCCCGGCCTGTGCGCCGAGCTGGGCCCCGCGCAGCTGTGCTTTTCGCTGGAAGACACGCTGGAGCTGGTGCGCAGCCGTTTTGGCGCCGGCGTGAGCCGCGACGCCGCAGCCCGCCTGCACGATGTGGCCGAGGGCTGGCCGCTGGGCCTGCAGCTGGCCCTGGCCGCGGCTTTCGCGGCGCCGGACCCTGCGCGCCACATCGCCGAGCTGGCGGCGCACGGCGGCGCGCTGCGCGAGCGCTTTGTCGAACTGCTGCTGGCCAAGCTGGCGCCGCCGGACGTGGACTTCCTCACCCGCGTCAGCATCCTGGACCATCTGCACCCCGAACTGTGCGCGCGCGTGACACTGGACGAAACAGCCGCCAACCGCCTGGCCCGGCTGGCGCGCGACACGCCCGTCTTTGCAGCCGGCGAATCCGGCGAATGGCTGCGCCTGCACACGCTGGCCCGCGAAGAGCTGCGGCGCCGCTTCGTGCAGCTGCCTGCGAACGAGCAGGCGGCTCTTCACACGCGTGCGAGCGAGGGCCTGGCGCAGCGCGGCCTGCTGCCGGCCGCCGCACGACATGCGCTGGCCGCCGGCAGGCGCGAAGTGGCCTACGACCTGGCCGAGCGCAGCCTCTACGGATCGCTGATGTCGCAGGGCAACCAGGGCGCGGTGCTCGAGTGGCTGGCGCACATGCCGCAGGACGAGGTCGACCGCCGCCCGCGCCTGCTGCTGGCCGCGGCCTGGTCGCTGGCCCTGAGCGACCGGCACGAGCAGGCGCAGCACTACGTGGCGCGCATCCTGGCCCAGCGCGCAGCCGACGACGAGCTGCGCTGCGAATGTGCCCTGATCGCCGGCGGCGCCGCGCTGTGGGCCGACGACCCGGACCGCTTTGCCGCGCTGCACGACCCCTGGGCCCAGTCGCCGCCGCTGCGCGACCTGCAGCTGCTGCGCGTGCACGCCAACCGCATGGCCTACCGCACGCTGATCGACGGCGAACCCGGTCTGGCGCGGATGCGGCTGCAACGCGTGCCCGCGGCGATGGAGACCGGTGCGCGCACCGATTATCTGGACCGTTGGGGAGATTTCATCCAGGGCCTGTCCTACCTCTGGGAAGGACAGGTTCGCCTCTCAGCCGAAAACCTTCAGGTCCGCCTGGCGCTGGCCGAGCGCCAGTTCGGGCGGCGGCACCCGCTGAGCTGCATGCTCGCCGCCATCCTGGCCACTGCATTGTGGGAATGCGGCCTGCCCGACCAGGCGGCCGCCGTGATGGCCAACCGCCTGGATGTGCTCGAACACAGCGGCACGCCGGAGGCAGTCCTGCTGGGCTTTCGCACGCTGGCGCGCATGGCCGCCGCCGAGGGATCCGAGCACCGCGCGCTGGAACTGCTGGCCGCCCTGGACGCCATGGGCCAGAGCCGCGGCCTGCTGCGCCTGCGGCTGATCAGCCTGGCCGAGCAGGTGCGGCTGCATGCGCGCCGCTACCGCGCCGACACCTGCCGCAGCCTGTGCGCGCAGATGGATGGACTGCTGGCCCAGGCCGCGCCCGCCCACGGGCCGATCTGGCTGCGGCAATCCCGCCTGCTGGCGGACGTGGCGCACGCCCACGCCGCACTCGCCGCGCAGCAGTGGGCCGCCGCAGAAGCCGCGTTCGCGCGGGCCGATGCCGGCGCACAGGCGGTGCGCATGGGACGCCTGCACATCGAGATGCTGGCCCTGCGCGCCTTCGTTCGGCATCGCCAGGGTCAGCCGGCACAGGACCTGCTGCGCGAGGCCGTCGATCTGGCGGATGTCTACGGCCTGCAGAAGGTCTTCGACGATGCCCATCCCGAGCTCGGCGCCTGGGCGCGCGCAGCAGCACCCCGGCCCGACGCTGCGGCGCCGCCTCCACCCGCGGCTGCGACGAGCCTGCCGGAGCGCGAAGCCGCCACCGCCAGCATGGCCCTGACGCCCAAGGAGCGTGAGGTGCTGGAGCTGCTGGCCCGCAACCTGTCGAACAAGGAAATCGGCCGCGTGCTGCAGGTGGGCGAAGAGACCGTCAAGTGGCACGTGAAGAACCTGTTTGCCAAGCTCGACGTGGGCGCGCGCAAGCAGGTCGTGCAGCGCGCCCGCCTGCTGGGTCTTCTGGCCGGCTAGCGGCCGGCCCGCCGCGTCAAATCCGCGACGCGAAGGGGGGCAGGGTCTGCCCGTCCCCCCCTCCACGATGGGGGGGCGTTCCAGGACCCCGCCCCCTAGTCTTCCGCTCCTGCGCTGGCGGCCACGGCCTGCCGCGCTGAACGAGGAGACCCCTGACCATGAACACTGCTGTCTCGACAGGCGCACCCGCGGTACTGCGTGCCACCTCCCTGCCCGATTCACCGCGCATCGAGTTGCTCACCTGTGCGCTGGGCGCCGAAGTGTTCCACCTGAACCTGGGCGAAGCCTCGCGCTCGCCGCAGATGATGGAACAGGTGCGCCAGTGGCTGATCGCGCACAAGGTGCTGTTCTTCCGCAACCAGGACATCACACGCGCCGAGCACGTGGCCTTCGCCCGCCACTTCGGTGAATTGGAAGACCACCCGGTGGCCGGCAGCGACCCCGAGCATCCCGGCCTGGTGCGCATCTACAAGAGCCCCGACTCGCCGAACGACCGCTACGAGAATTCCTGGCACACCGATGCCACCTGGCGCGAGAAGCCGCCTTTCGGCTGCGTGCTGCGCTGCGTGGAATGCCCGCCGGTGGGCGGCGACACCATGTGGGCCAACATGGCGCTGGCCTACGAGAAGCTGCCCGAACACATCAAGCAGCAGATCGCCGGCCTGCGCGCGCGTCACAGCATCGAATGCACCTTCGGCGCGGCCATGCCGATCGAGAAGCGCCTGGCGCTCAAGGCCCAGTACCCCGACGCCGAGCATCCGGTGGTGCGCACCCATCCGGATACCGGCGAGAAGATCCTCTTCGTCAACGGTTTCACCACGCACTTCACCAACTTCCACACCGCCGCCAACGTGCGCGTGGGACAGGACTTCACCCAGGGCAGCTCGCAGCTGCTGCAGTACCTGATCAGCCAGGCGTGGATCCCCGAATACCAGATCCGCTGGCGCTGGCAGCCCAACAGCGTGGCCATGTGGGACAACCGTTCCACGCAGCATTACGCCGTCATGGACTACCCGCCCTGCCATCGCAAGATGGAACGCGCCGGGATCATGGGCGACGTCCCGTTCTGATCGCCAACTCTCCACATTAACGGCTGCCACCGCACCCGAAAGGCCCACGATGAACTTCCTCGACGGCTCACTCTTCCCCGAAAACCAGGACAAGCTGGTCATCACCGCCGCGCCCTACGGGCCCGAGTGGATTCCTTCGGATTTCCCGGAAGACATTCCGGTGACGATGGAAGAACAGGTGCAGAAGGCGGTGGACTGCTACAACGCCGGCGCCACCGTGCTGCACCTGCACGTGCGTGAACTGGACGGCAAGGGCAGCAAGCGCCTGAGCAAGTTCAACGAACTGATCGCCGGCGTGCGCCGCGCGGTGCCGGAGATGATCATCCAGGTGGGTGGCTCGATCTCCTTCGCTCCCGAGACCGACGGCGCCGCGGCCAAGTGGCTCAGCGACGACACGCGCCACATGCTGGCCGAGCTGGAGCCCAAGCCCGACCAGGTGACGGTCACCGTGAATACGGTGCAGATGAACGTGGTCGAGCACATGGACGCGCGCGACATCGCCGGCACCTCGCTGGCCGAGCCGGCCAACTACCAGGCCTACCGCGAAATGATCGTGCCCGCGGGCCCGGGCTGGGTGGAGGAGCACGTGAAGCGCCTCACCGCCGCCGGCATCCAGAGCGCCTTCCAGTTCTACAACATCAACAGCTACGAAACGGTCGAACGCATGATGCGCCGCGGCGCCTACATGGGCCCGCTGGTGATGAACTGGGTGGCCATCAGCGGCGGCATGGACGCGCCCAACATCTACAACCTGGCCAACTTCCTGCGTGCGGTGCCGGACGGCGCGGTGCTGACGCTGGAAAGCTCCATGCTCAACACCCTGCCGATCAACATGATGGCCATCGCGATGGGCCTGCACGTGCGCTGCGGCATCGAGGACAACCTCTGGACGCAGGACCGCAAGGCCAAGATGAGCACGGTCAAGCAGATCGAGCAGCTGGTGCGCATCTCGCGCGAATTCGGCCGCGATATCGCCAGCGCCCAGGAGGCCCGCAAGATCTGCCAGATCGGCGTGTTCTACGACAGCGTCGAAGAAACCCTGGCCAAGAACGGCTTCGCCCCCAACGCCCACGGCCGTCAGCAGGGTCACCTGCGCAAGGTCGCGTGATCACCAACGGCCGCAAGAAGAGCCCCCACACACCCTGGAGACACCCATGATTCGATTCGACCGATTTCGCCGCGCCGGCGGCCTTCTTGCCGCCGTGACGCTGGCCCTGGCCGCGCCGCTGGCGCAGGCCTGGACCGACAAGCCGGTGCGCCTGATCGTGCCCGCACCGGCCGGCGGCACGATGGACGTGATCGCGCGCGTCCTGGCCGAGCAGATGCAGGCCGACATCGGCCAGCCCGTGGTGATCGACAACAAGCCCGGGGCGGGCGGCGCCATCGGCGTGCAGGCCATGAACCTGGTTCCGGCCGATGGTCAGACGCTGATGGTCACGGTCAGCAACATCCTGACCGAGATCCCGCACGTCATGAAGACGGCGTTCGATCCGCTCAAGGACGTGAAGCCAGTGGTCGCGGTGGCACGCTCGGGGCTCCTGTTCGTTGCCGGGCCCAACTTCCCCGCTTCCGACGTGAAGGGCGCGGTCGCCTACGTCAAGGCCCACCCGGGCAAGGTGAGCGTGGCCTCTTACAGCGCGGGCACCGGCTCGCACTATGCCAACGCGATCTTCAACCAGAAGGCGGGCCTGGACCTGCAGCACGTGCCCTTCGCCGGATCGCCGCCGGCCCTGCAACAGGTGATGGGCGGGCAGATCGACCTGATGTTCGACGGCGTGGTCACCTCGCTGCCGCTGATCAAGGCCGGAAAGATCAAGGTGCTGGCCGCCGGCACCAAGACGCGCTCGCCCTATCTGCCCGACGTGCCCACGATGGGCGAGCAGGGCTACCCGGACATCGACATCGCCAACTGGGTCGGCCTGGTAGGCCCCGGCGCGCTGAGTGCCGAACTGGCCGAAAAGGTCAGCGCCGCCGTGCAAAAGGCCGTCAGCGTGCCCAAGGTACGTGAACGCCTCCAGTCCCTGGGCTTCGAACTCATCACGCCCATGGGCCCGACGGCGCTGACGCAGGCGCTGCGCGAGGAATACGCGCGCAACGCGAGCATCGTCAAGACCTTCGATATCAAACTGACCAAGTAAGCCACACCCATCCAACGACCGAGGAGACCCACCGATGATCAAGAAGACCATGGCCCTGACCGCATTGCTGGCGGCCGCCGCGGGCGCCAGCGCCCAATCCAGTGTGACGGTGTTCGGCGTGATCGACGCCAACGTGGGCTGGGGCAAGGGCTCCCTGACCTCGCTCAAGCGGCTGGGCAACAGCGGCTTCCTGGGCAGCCGCCTGGGCTTTCGCGGCACAGAAGACCTGGGCGGCGGGTTGAAAGTCAACTTCGTCATCGAGACCGGCTTCAACAACGACGACGGCACCTCGGCCTCGCCCACCGTCTTCTGGAACCGGCTGTCCTACGTGGGGCTGTCCGGTGGCTGGGGCGAGTTGCAGCTGGGTCGCAACTACACCCCGACCTTCCTGGTGCACGCCACCTACGACGCCTTCGGCCCGCAGGGCGTGGCGGCGCAGCAGGTGCTGTTCGGATCGATGGAGGTGTCGCAGCCGGCCAATATCCGCGCCAACGATTCGGTCAACTACAACAGCCCGAAGCTGGGTGGTCTGGTCACCGTGCAGGCCATGGTCACCGACCGCTCCACGCCCAACGACTACAAGGGCATCCGTGCCAACCTGAGCACCGGCGGCCTGTCGGCGGACCTGGCGGTGGGCCATTTCGGCAACCCCACCATCGGTGACCTCAAGAGCCTGACGATCGGTGCGCGTTATGTCACCGGCCCGTTCAAGCTGTACGCGCTGCACGACCGCGCCAACAGCGGCACCGGCTCCGATTCCAAGGGCACGCAGGTCAGCATGGGCTACGTGATGGGCGCAACGGAGCTGAAGGCGTCGATCGCGCGTTCCGACCTGACCTCGGCAGCCGGCGCGGACATCGGCACCACGCGCCGCATCGGCCTGGGCTTCACGCATGCCATGAGCAAGCGCAGCTTCTTGTATGGGCAGGTGGCCCAGCTGTCCAACAGCAACGGCGCGCGCATGACCGTCAATGGCGCCACCACCGCGGCCAACCAGAGCGCCACGGGCTTCGACCTCGGCTTTGCCCACACCTTCTGAAGGTGATGCCCGGCATGGCCACGGTGCTGATCGTTCCCGGTCTGCGTGATGACGCGCCGGGGCACTGGCAGAGCCTGCTGGCCGCAGGCGATGCCGGCATCCGCAGCGTGCCGGTGCAGGGCAAGGCCATGCTCGACTGCGCGGCACGCGTGCAGGCGCTGGAGGATGCCGCACAGGCCATCGAAGGCGCGTTGCTGCTGGTGGCACACAGCGGCGGCTGCCTGACCGTGGCGCACTGGGCCGCGCGCACGCGCCGCGCGGTGCACGCGGCGCTGCTGGCCGTGCCGCCGGATTTCGACACGCCGATGCCCGCGGGCTATCCCAGCCGGGACGAGCTGCAGGCGGCGGGCTGGTTCCCGCTGCCGCGCCAGCGCCTGCCCTTCGCCAGCCTGGTGGGCGCCAGCCGCAACGACCCGCTGGCCAGCTTCGAGGCGGCGCAGGCCCTGGCCGAAGCCTGGGGCAGCCAATTCGTCGACCTCGGCGCCGTAGGCCATCTGAACCCGGCCAGCGGCTACGGCCCCTGGCCCCAAGCGCGCGACCTGATCGACCAACTTCAACGTTTGAATTAAGGAGCCGCATCATGGCCCGTGCCATCCGATTTGCCCGCACCGGCGGGCCCGAGGTGCTGGAGCTGCACACCGTGGAGGTGGGCGACCCCGGCCCCGGTCAGGTACGCGTGCGGCACAGCTACGTGGCGGTGAACTTCATCGACATCTACTTCCGCACCGGCCGCTACCCGCTGCCCCTGCCCAACGGCATGGGCTCGGATGCCGTAGGCCTGGTCGAAGCCGTGGGCGACGGCGTGGATGTCGTCAAGCCCGGCGACCGCGTGGGCTACCTGCTCGGGCCGCAAGGCGCCTACAGCGACGTGCGCGTGATGCCCGCCGAGGTGCTGATTCCGCTGCCCGACGGCGTGAGCGACCGAACTGCCTCGGCCCTGATGATGAAGGGCATGACGGCGCAGTACCTGTTCCGCCAGGTGGCGCCGCTGGAAGGCGGCGAAACCATCCTGTACCACGCCGCCGCGGGCGGTGTGGGCCTGGTGGCCTGCCAGTGGGCACGCGCCATCGGCGTGACGATGATCGGCACCGTCAGCACCGAGGCGAAGGCCGAAGTGGCACGCGCCCACGGCTGCGCGCACACCATCGTCACCGGCGGCATGACACCCGAGGACATGGCGCGCGAGATCCCCAAGCGCGTGCGCGAACTCACCGACGGCAAAGGCGTGCCCGTGGTCTTCGACTCCGTGGGCAAGGACACCCTCATGGCCTCGCTGGACAGCCTGCAGGTACGCGGCCGGTTCGTCAGCAATGGCACCAGTTCGGGCTCCGTGGTGGTGGACACCACGCTGCTGGCCGTGAAGGGGTCGATCTGGATGACGCGTCCGGCGATGGTCCACTACGCCACGCCGCGCAGCCAGATGCTGGCGATGGCCGACGAGCTGTTCGGCCACGTGCTGGCCGGGCGCATCCGGGGCGAACCGCAACAGCAGTTTGCGCTGGCGGATGCGGCACAGGCGCATATCGCCCTGGAGGGTCGGCAGACCACTGGGGCGACGGTGCTGATTCCGTGAGGTCGACCCCGCGCCTACCGAGGGGCGCCGGTGCCCTGCGCGCAGGCCTGGATGTCCACATCCAGCGCATCGACAAGCTCGAGGATCACCGCCCGCACGGCCTGCGCGGGCTCGGAACTCGGCAGATGGTCAGAGCTGCACAAGGCCAGGGGCACTTCGATCGCCGGTGATTCGATCCGGCAGATGTGCGCCTGGATCGAAGCGGCCACCGCACGCGCGGCGGATGCCGGCAGCACCGTGGCGCCCACCTGGCTGGCCACGGCGGCCGACAGCGTGGCGGCCGACTCGATTTCGGCGACGACACGGGGTGTCATCTGCAGCGCCGCAAAGGCCTCGTCCACGTATTTGCGCAGGTAGTTGTGCGAGCGTGGCAGCAGCAGGTCCACCTCGCGCAATTCCTCCAGGCGGACCGACTGGCGCCCGTGCAGCAGCGACCCCGGCGCCACGAGCACCAGCTCCTCGGTCAGCAGCGGCTCGAAGCGAAGGCCCTGCACCAGGCTGCGGCCGCCGTAGAGCACGGCCATGTCCATGCGGCCGTTCATGACCTGGTCGATCAGCGTGCTGCCCAGGCTCTCGTTGAGATAGAGCACGATGTCGGGGTGGCGGCCACGCACGGTCTTCAGCAGCGGCAGCGCCAGCGCCGAGGCCGCCGTGCCGGGCGCCAGGCCCACCGAGACCTGACCTGACAGCGCACGCCCGGAGTGCCGCACATCGGCCTGGGCCTGCTCGAACTGCTTGAGGATGATCTGCGCGTGGCGGTACAGCACGCGTCCCGCTTCAGTGGGCGTGACGCCGCGCTTGGTGCGCACCAGCAGCTGCTGGTGGAATTCGCCTTCCAGCGTCGCGATCTGCTGGCTCAGCGCCGGCTGCGCGATGTGCAGGATGTCGGCGGCCTGGGTCAGGCTGCCCATGTCGACGATCTTGACGAAATACTTCAGGCGACGAAGGTTCACGGCATCTGGGCGGCCGGGCCGCAACAAGAAGCCCCGATCATCGCCGCTCCACCGGCCACCGGACCGCGGGACAATCGTCGCATGAGCGTGAGCTTCAAGAACCTCAAGAGCTTCGTCACCGCAGTGGATGCGAGCAGCCTGTCGGCGGCCGCGCAGGCCCTGAAGATGGCGCAGCCCGCGCTGAGTCAGCAGATCGCCTCGCTCGAATCGCACTTCGGCCAGAAGCTGCTGCAGCGCTCGAATACCGGCGTCACGCCCACGGCCGCCGGCCACGAGCTGTACCGCCACGCGCGCCTGCTGCTCGACCAGCTCGAGCAGGCCGAACGCGAGGTGGCGCGCAAGGGCCAGTCGATCGGCGGCACGGTCTCGGTGGGGCTGGCCACCTACAGCACCACCTCCATCCTGTCCACGCCGCTGCTCAAGGCCACGCGCGCGCGCCACCCGGACATCAACCTGTTCATCAACGACAACTTCGGCCTCGTGCTCAGCGAGATGGTGATGACCGGCCGCATGGACATGGCCATCATCTACGCGCCCAGCCAGCTCAAGGGCGTGGTGCTGCAACCGCTGCTGGTTGAGGAGCTGTACCTGATCGCCCCGCCGGACACCGCCCTGCCCGCATCGAGCGACGGCACGATTGACCTTGCCGCACTGACCGATCTGGACCTGCTGCTGCCCGGGCGCACGCACTTCCTGCGCCGCCTGATCGATGGCGCGTTTGCGCAGGCGCGCCTGAACCCGCGCGTGCGCGCCGAGATCGAATCAGCGGCCACACTGCGCGAGGCCATCGAGAGCGGGCTGGGCGCGACCATCCTGCCCTGGGCCCTGGCCAGCACCTTTGCCGGCGCGCAGCGCCCGGTGGTCAGACGCGTCGTCGCCCCCAGCCTGGAAACCACGGTGTCGCTGTGCGTGTCGGAATCGATGCCGATGTCCGAGCCGGCGCGCGCGGTGCGCGACATCCTCGTGGGCCTGGTGCGTGAGCTGGTCGATGGCGAACGCTGCGTGGGCGTTCGTGCGCCGCAGGCGCGGGCTGCAAAGACCTGAAGCCGCGGACGGGAGAGCGCCGTTGCGCGAGAGACCGCGGCGACCCGAGCCGGTGTCCCGTCCCAGCAGATTCGTCGCTGCGACGCAACCCGTGCTGGGGTTCGGGCAAGCGTGTTCATAGCCAATCCGCAAGGGCTTGGGCCACACTCGAAGCTCTGAATCGCTTCACTCTTGAGAGACCCCGTGCTTCTGGACCTTCTTCTGCGGCAGCCTCAGGCGCCCCACTGCGAGACCGTCGACGACTGGCTGCCTGTCTGGCGTGAGGCGGTCGTGGCTCATGGCGACCTGGGTCCCTTCACTGCAGCCGTCGTGTCAGCGATGAAGGCCGATCGCATGGCATGGGCATTCTTCACCGGCTACCAGGGGGCCTTGCAGGCCGCATTTCCAGGCGTGCTGTCCGGCGCCGAACCGCGTGTCGCTGCCTTCTGCGCCAACGAGACCGGACGCAAGCTGAACGAGATCGACACCGCACTGGTGGCGTCCGAGGGCGCATGTCTGTTGGACGGTGGCAAAGCCTGGGTGCTGGCCGGAATCGGCGATCTGGACCTGTACGTGCTCGCACGCTCGCCGGGCGCTCAGCAGCGGGGCCCTGGCAGCCTGTCGATAGCGCGGGTGCCAAGTTCGGCGTCCGGGGTGGAGCGACGTGGCCCCAGGTCACAGGCCGTGGTGCCGGAACTGGCCCATGGTGCCGTTGCCTTTCGCCACGTACGAATCGCGCATGACCAGATCCTTCCCGGCGACGGCTATGCCGATTACGCCAAGCCCTTTCGGCTGCGGGAGGATGTCTTCGTCACCGGTTGCACGCTGGCGTACCTGCTCGGGCATGGCCACCGGGTGGGCTGGCCGACGCCGTGGCGCCAACGCTGCCTGGCTGTACTGGTGAGCCTGGGCTCGTGCGCATCGCTGCCGCCAGCCGAAGTGTCGACCGCGCTCCTGGCGGCCGGCGCCCTGGGTCACGCGGGCGATCTCATCAACCAGGCTGACGAGCTGTGGCCGCTGGGCGACCCGATTGCCGCCGGGCGCTGGCTCCGCGACAAGCCCATCCTCGCTCTGGGCAAAGATGCAAGGCGCCAGCGCGTGACCAAGGCCTGGGCTCAGTTCGACACGGTGGCCGCCGGGCTGCGGGCATAGCGCCAGGCCGCACGGGGGGAGCCGATTCACCGCCGGCCTGCCTACACTGCGGAGGACCATGAATCTGACGCGAACATGCGCACGCCAAAGCCCGGACTGAAGTCTTCAGACAGCTTGCAGGAGTTCCTGCAGGGATGGGCCTGGTTCTCGGCGCTGCCTGACGCATTGCGCCAACTTGTTCTTGACACCGCCTCCATCCGCTCGGCCACGGCAGGCGAGTACATCGCGCGGGCGGGCGAGCCCAGCACGCACTGGTATGGGTTGATCCAAGGCTTCCTGCAGATGTATGTGCTGGGGTCCGGCGGTGGCGAGACCACCCTGCACTGCATGCGTGAGGGCGAATGGGGCGGCGAAGGGTCGCTGCTGAAGAAGGAGTTGCGTCGCTACGACCTGCGGGCGCTCACCGCATCGCGTCTGTGCCTGATTCCCGCGCAGACGTTCGAGGTCCTGCGCCAGACGTCCATCGAGTTCAACCACTTTCTGTGCGACAACATGAATGAGCGCATGGGCAAGTTCGTGGGCATGCTGGAGGCCTCGCGGCTGCGGTCACCCGAGACGCGCCTGGCACAAGCCCTGCTGATCTTGGCGGACCACAAGGTCGAGGGCACGCAGGAGCTGTTGATCCCGCAACAGGAACTGGCTCTGATCTGCGGACTCTCTCGGCAACGGGTCAACGCCGCGATCAGCGAGTTCAAGCGACTGGGGTTGGTATCCAGCCAATCACAAAAGGGCGCGCTGATCGTCAGGGTGCCGGACTTGCGCCGCTACGTGCTGGCTGAGGCCTGAGCGCCGGCTGCGGCCATGAGTCTGGACTCCAGCAAGTCCAGGCGATCACCGCCCCAGAAGAGTTCACCCTGAAAGACGAAGCTCGGCGCACCGAACACCCCGAGTCTCTCTGCGTGTGCTGTTGCCGCCGCCAGGTCCTGTTCGGCGCGTTGCTCCAAGTGGTCATGCCAGTCGTCGACGACCATGCCGGCGCTGGAAATGGCCGCGTCGACTGCAGCACCCGACTCCAGGTCGAATTCGCGGCGCCAGAAAGCAGCCAGCAACGGATCGCAGAACTCCCACAGACGGCCCTTCGCCTTGGCGTAGAGCATCGCCTGACTGGCCAGCGTGGCGTCCCAGAGCTTGGTGGTGGATCGGATCGTGAGCCCTTGCAGCTTGGCCAGGCGGCGGCAGTCCATGTACAGGTACTTCAATTTCGCCACGTCGCGGGCCGAGCGCTGATCCACTTCGCCGCCGTACGCGGAACGGAAATCGGTGATGCAAGGCCACCAGTCGAAGCGGATACCTGCGCGAACCGCCAGTGCGCGCGCCGGTTTCAGGGCCAGGTACGAATAGGGGCTGCGCAGGTCGATGAAGGCGTCGACCACAAGTTCGTTCGATGGACTCATCGTGGACTATCTCGGCGGGAACAGGTTGCGCTTGGCTTCGTCCGAGGTGCTGACGTCCACCCAGCGCTCGCGCAGCAAGTCCATGGCCCGCCCCACAGCCGGACGACGGCGCACAAGGCCATACCAAGCCTGCACACGTGGGAATTCTTCCAGGCCCACACCCGTGAGCCTGTGAATGCGTATCCATGGAAAGCAGGCCATGTCCGCGATCGAGTAGTCGCCGCAGAGGTGGTCGCGGCCGGCGAGCCTGTCCTCCATGACGTGCAGCAGGCGGCGCGTTTCGGTCTGATAGCGCTGGATGCCATACGGGATGGGCTCCGGCGCATAACGGAAGAAATGCTGAGCCTGACCCATCATGGGCCCGAGGCCACCGACCTGCCAGAAGAGCCACTGCAGCACCTCACTGCGAGCCCGAAGTTCGGTCGGCAGGAATCGTTGCTCCTTCTCCGCCAGATACACCAGGATGGCACCGGTCTCGAACACTGTGACCGGTGCGCCGCCGCCGCTGGGCGCATGGTCGACGATGGCAGGGATCTTTCCATTCGGGTTGATGAGGCGGTAAGAGGTCTCGTGCTGCGCACCTCGCGTGATGTCGATGGGGATCACCCGATAGGGGATCGCCAGTTCCTCGACCAGGATCTGCACTTTTTGCCCATTGGGTGCGGGCCAGGTGTAGAGATCGAGCATGCGTGTGCCCTCAACCCTTCTTCATGATCTCCTGCCTGCGGCGATCCTGCGCCTGCCGATTGCCAGGGTCACCCATGCCCTGCGGCAGCAGTGCGTCCAGCGCGACCGTACGCTCGTCGATCTGCCGCAAGACGCTGTCCTGCAGGGCCTTCTTGGACATGGCATAAGCCGTGTTGCAGTCAGGCGTGATGCAGCGCGCATAGGCAATGGCCGTCGGAAGCAAGTGCTCGGGCTCGACGACCTCGTGGAAGAAGCCCAGACGGGCGGCTTCTTCCAACCCGTACAGCTTGCCGCGCAACGTGGCCAGTGCGCCGACCTGATCACCCAGGGCGTACTTGATGATCTCGACGTAGGCTGCCGGCATCGGGATGCCGATGGGCACTTCGTTGAGACCGAACTTGGCCGTCTTGCGGGCGGCAATTCGGAAGTCGCAGTCCAGCGCGGTGATCAGGCCGCCGGCGATGGCGTGGCCATTGATGGCAGCGACCGTTGGCCGGGGGTATTTGAAGATCCGCAGGTTGGTCTCGCGATAGGTCCGGTACCAGTCGCGGATGGTGGCGGGGTTGCCGCTGCCAAAGATCTCGAAGCTGTACTGGAAGTCGATGCCAGCAGAGAACACGTCACCCTGGCCCGTCAACACCACCGGGAGTTCATTGAACTCGCGCTCGAGCCGGTCAAAGGTCTCGTGCAAGTCAGCGAAAAAGCGCTCGTTCTGAACGTTGACCTTGTTGGTGGCCATGCGCACCACGGCGCAACCGTCCATCACTTCGATGTTCCAAGCCATGTCATCTCCTGTTGCTGATTCGCTGAGGTTTGCGAACAATCCAGGGTAGCGATCCAAGATCGCGCGCGCTGTCGTTACGACGACAAACGGCAGGCCGCTGGAGAGCGGAACTGTCGGCCGATCACTGCCGGTGGCATGAAAGCCACCAAACGCGAGGCCACACCCCTCAGCGCGGCGCCGCCAGCTGGCGCATCACCTGCACGCCGTCAGTCACGAAGGGGTCGGCGTGGTAGTACAGCAGTTGCGCGCCCTGCTTCACGAGGTGCTCGGTGTCCTGCTTGACGACCAAGGTGCCGGCCATCTTGCCGGCGGCACGGATGCGGCGCAGGGTCTCGTCCACCAGGTCCAGCGCCGGCTGCGCCCGGCGACCGCCCGGTGGCACGTTCGGTGAATAGCCCATCGATTGCGACAGGTCGCCCGGGCCGACGAAGAAGACGTCGATGCCCTCCACGGCCAGGATCTCGTCCAGGTTCTTCACGGCCTCCACCGACTCGACCATGCCGATCAGCAAGCGGTTGGAATGATCGTCCGGCACGGCGTAGCGGAAGTGGTGCACCACCTCGCGCGCAATCGCGGCGGTGTGGATCAGCGGCACCATCAGGCCGTCGGCGCCCGCATTCAGGCAGCGCGTGATCGTCGAGCGCTCCTGGTTCTGCGGCCGCACGATGCCGAAGCCACCCGCGTAGCGCGCGGCCTTGGCCATGTGGTGGATGTCTTCCCAGCTCGCCAGGCCATGCTCGCAGTCGATGAAGACCGAATCGGCACCGGAGCGCACGAGCTTCTCGCACAGCGTAGGCGAGATGTGGTTGGGGTTGACCATCAGCACCGGCGTGCCGCTGGCCAGGCGTTCCTTGAGGGATAGGCTCATGTCGTCTCCAGTGAATTGGCGCGCTATGGGTCTTCAGGCCAGCGGTGTCAGGAACCCATCCGGACCGGCCAACGAAATCAGGAAGCGGGTCGCCCCGGCCAGCGGGATCAGGAACCGGGCCGGCCTGGCCAGCCCGGGGGCGCACCCGCCCAGCGGCTGATCTCCGCATCCGGCCCCTGGTCGCGCGCAAAGGTCGGGCTGATGACCAGCTGCTCGATCGTCGTGCGGGCCGGCAGCGTGCAGACCAGCGTGATGGCACGTGCCACGTCATCCGGATCGACCATGCGCGCACGCTCCTCAGCCGTCGGCGGACGCACGCGGGTGTCCATGATGGGCGTGTTCACCTCGCCCGGCAGGATGGTCGTGGAGCGGATGTTCTGGTTGCGGAAGGTGCCGTGCAGGAAGGTCATCAGGTTGCTGACCGCCGCCTTGGCCGCGCCATAGGGCGCACCACCCAGCAGCCCAGGCCGCACGGCCGCCAGCGACGAGACCGTGACCACCGTGCCGCCGCCCCGTTGCAGCATGCCCGGCAGCACGGCCTGGATCAGCGTGTAGACGGCATTCAGGTTGACGGTGATCGTCGTGTCCCAGTCATCGGGTTCGACGAAGAGGAT
Source organism: Pseudomonadota bacterium (assembly GCA_963205115.1). Taxonomy (GTDB): domain Bacteria; phylum Pseudomonadota; class Gammaproteobacteria; order Burkholderiales; family Burkholderiaceae_C; genus Rubrivivax. Next base: position 46,250 of record CAUJHV010000065.1, read on the forward strand.
GTTGCGCACGCGGCTCGATGCGCCGGCGTTGTTGACCAGGATGTCGATGCGCCCGAGATCGGATTCGATGCCCGCCACCAGGGCCTTCAGGGCCTCGCGGTCCTGCAAGTCGGCCGTGCGTGCCCAGGCCTGACCCCCGGCGGCTTGCACCTCGGCCACCACGGCCTGCAGCGGCTCGATACGGCGTCCGGTCACGACGACACGAGCGCCTTCGCGTGCCAGGTGCAGCGCGGTCGAACGCCCGATGCCCGAACCGCCACCGGTGACGATCGCGACCTGTCCGTCCAAGCTACCCATGATCACTGCCCCTTCCAACCGTAGACGGCACGTGCCTGCGCGTCGCTCACCAGGCCCTGCTGCAGGTCATTGGCGACCAGCTCGCGCGGGCGCTCCAGCGGGTTGCCCCAGCCGCCGCCGCCCGGCAGCTCGAGTTCCAGCCGGTCGCCCGGCTGCAAGGTGAGCTTGCCCTTGGGGAAAACCGTCTCGCCGTTGCGCCGCACCGCGCCAGGCGTGCCGTCGCCGCCGCCGACGACCCCGAAACACGGGTGCTTCACCCGTTCGGTCGACAGGTAGATATTCATCGGCCGGTCCGACAGGTTGCGCAGCACCCCGCGCTGGCCGAGACCGCCGCGGTACTGGCCGGCGCCGCCGGAATCGGGGATCAGTTCCTTGCGCTCGGTGAGCACCGGCACGGCCAGCTCGTACATCTCGATCGGCGTGACCTTGCAGTTGGACGGGAAGCTCAGGCAATCCAGTCCGTCCATGGTCGAGCGGCCGCCCAGTCCGCCGTGAAAGTTCTGTGCGCTGCCATAGGCCCGGCCGTCGGCCGTCTGGCCCTGGCAGTTGATGCCCCAGATCGGCGCGCCGCCGCTGTCGCCCACCACACGATCGGGCACCACGCCCTGCAAGGCGCGGAAGATCAGGCTGGGGATGACGTGGCCCACCAGATTGCGCGCCGCGCCGGCTGCATGCGGGCGCGGGTTGAGGATGGTGCCCAGCGGCGCATCGTCCGTCAGCGGGATCATGCAGCCCTCGTTGTTGGGCGTGTCCGGATCCAGCAGGCACTTCAGCGCGTACACCGTGTGCGCCACGCGGTAGTGCGGCACCACATTGATGCCCCGCGCCACCTCCGGCGACGTGCCGGTGTAGTCCACGTGAATCGAGTCCTTGCCGACCTGCACATCGACGCACAGCTTCACGTCGGTCTCGAAGCCGTCGATCGTCACCTCGGCCTTGTAGCTGCCGGCCGGCCAGGCCGCGATGGCCTTTCGCATGTGGGCCTCGGAGCGGCTGTGAATGGCGGTGCCCAGCGCCTCGAGGTCCTCGAGTCCGTATTCATCCATGAAGCGGCGCAGCTCGCGGCACATCACCTCGTTGGCCGCCACCATGCTCTGGATGTCACCGCGCACCTCGTTGGGCAGGCGCACGCTGGCCTCGATCACCGCGAAGACATCGGTGTTGGGCTTGCCGGCCTTGTAGAGCTTGAGCATGGGGATACGGATGCCCTCCTCGAACATGTCGGTCGAGTCCGGCGACTGCGGGCGGCCGCCGATGTCGGGCATGTGGGCGATGCTGCCGGCGTAGCCGATGATGCGGCCGCCGCGGAAGATCGGCGTGAGCATCACCATGTCGGGCAGGTGGCCGGTGCCGATGATGGGGTCGTTGGTGGCCAGCACGTCGCCGTCTTCCAGCGTCTCGGCTGGAAATGCCGGCAGGAAATGGTGCTGCGCGGCCATGGGCAGCGAGGTGATGAACACGGGGATGGACCATGTGCACTGCGACAGCGCGCGGCCCTTGGCATCGAGCACCACGGTCACGTAGTCGTGGTTCTCGCGCACGATGGGCGAGAAGGCCGTGCGGCCCAGTGCGGAGTCGGCCTGGTCGGCGATGAAGACCAGGCGGTCCCACATCACCTGCAGCGTGATCGGGTCGTCGAAGTCGACGGGGCTCGCGGCGTGGCTCACAGGGTCTCCAGCAGCATGATCAGGTTGAACTCGGCGTCGAGCGAGGCACTGGCCTTCGGTCCGACGACAACCGTCGATTCGCGCTGCTCGACGATGGCCGGGCCTTGCACGGTGACACCCGGCGCCAGCGCGTAATGGTCGTAGACGGGTGTGTCGACCACCCCACTCGCTTCCGCAAAGTACACCGGCCGGCTGCCCTTGCGCGGGTTGCGCACGGCCTTGGACTCGCCACGCAGACCGCTCGCGGCCACCAGCGTCTTGGGGCCTGCGACCCGGGTGCGCCAGGTGATCACTTCGGCATCGGTGCCAGAGACACTGCGACCGTAGAGCTTGATGTAGGCGTCGTGGAAACGCTGCTGCAGCGCGTCGAGGAAGCCGGGCCGCCCCGGATCGCCTTCGGGCAGCGACACCGAGATCTCGTGGCCTTGGCCCACGTGGCGCATGTCCACGGTGTAGGCGATGCGGATGTCCTGCGCGGCCACACCGCTGGCCAGCACGACCTCACGGCCCTGCGCGGCGAGCGAGCCCAGGATGTCGCGCACCACGGCCGCATCCCAGCGCGGCACGGCCATCGGTGCACTCGACGACAGATCGGCCGCCACCGGCGCACCCAGCAGGCCGATCGCCGAGGTGACCCCGGCGCCGAGCGGACAGATCACCTTGCGGATGCCGAGCTTGCGCGCCACGCCGTAGGCATGCACCGGGCCGGCACCGCCGAAGGCGATCATCGGCAGCGAACGCGGGTCCACGCCGCTGTCGGTGGCCTGCATCGCGGCGGCTTCGGCCATGCTCTCGTTGACCATGTCGTGGATGCCGAAGGCACAACGCTCTGCGCTGATGCCCAACTCGCCGGCCAGACGTGCCAGCGCCGCCTGCGCCGCCGAGCGGTCCAGCGCAAAGTCACCGCCGAGGAAGGAGCCCTCGTCCAGATAACCCAGCAGCAGGTCGGCGTCGGTGACGGTGGGCTCGGTGCCGCCGCGGCCATAACAGGCCGGTCCAGGGGCAGCCGCCGCACTGCGCGGCCCCACCTGCAGCGTGCCCAGCCGCGTGCGCGCGGCGATGCTGCCGCCGCCGGCGCCGATCTCGATCATGTGGATCGACTGGATCTTCAGCGGAAAGCCGCTGCCCTTGCGGAAGCGCTCGTGGCGCGCCACTTCCAGCTCGTTGGCGATCTGCGGCTGGCCGTTGGGGATGAGGCACAGCTTGGCGGTCGTGCCGCCCATGTCGAAGGACAGCACGCTGGCTTCGCCGGCAGCGCGTGCATAGTCGGCCGCGGCCACGGCGCCGGCGGCGGGTCCGGATTCGATCAGCCGCACCGGCGTGCGCGCGGCGGTGGAACTGGGCACCACGCCGCCGCTGGAGGTCATCCACAGCAGCTGACTCTTGACGCCGCGAGCCCCCAGCTCGCGCTCCAGGTGGCCCACGTGCTGCGCCATCAGCGGCCGGGTGTAGGCATTGGCCACCGTCGTCGAGGCGCGGTCGAACTCGCGCACCTCGGGGCAGACGCTGGACGAGAGCGACACCGACACGCCCGGCGCATGCCGGGCCAGCAGCTCGCCGATGCGCTGCTCGTGCTGCGGGTATTTGTAGGCGTGCAGCAGGCACACCGCCACCGAACCCACGCCCAGCTCCACCAGGCGTGCGGCGATGCGCACGATGGCGGCTTCGTCCAGCGGCGTGATGACGGCGCCGTGCGCGCTGATGCGCTCGACCGCGCCGAAGCAACGCTCGCGCGGCACCAGCGGATCGGGGTACTGGATGCGCAGGTCGTAGAGGTCGTAGCGCCCCTCGGTACGGATGCGCAGCATGTCCTGGAAGCCGTCGGTCGTGATGAACGCGGTGTCCACGCCCTTGCGCTCCAGCACGGCGTTGGTGACGACGGTGGTGGCGCCCAGGATCTGGAGCGCGCCCTCGCCGGCCCGTGCGGCCAGGCCGCCCCGCACCTTGGCCAGGAGTTCGTCGACACCTTGCAGCACGGCGCGCGCCGGCGCATCGGGCGTGCTCAGCACCTTGTGCAGGTGGATGCGGCCGTCGTCGTCGGCAAACGCAAAGTCGGTGAACGTGCCACCGGTATCGAAGGCCAGTCTCATGGTGTGAGGGGTCTCATTCAGTGGATGCCGTGCGGCGGGGCGGCGGCGGCCTTCTCGTCGACCTTGCCGGTCATGAAGAGCTGGCCCAGATCGGCGTGACTCAGGTCGGCCGTCGGGCTGTCCCAGATGATGTGCCCCAGGCGCATGACGACGGCACGCTCAGCCGTGTCCATGGCCTTGCGGGTGTTCTGCTCGACCAGGAGGATGGTCCGGCCGCCTTGATGCAGGCGCTTGAGCTCGTTGAAGACCAGCGTGATGGCCTGTGGCGACAGACCGGCCGAGGGCTCGTCGACGAGCAGAATCTGTGGCCGGCGCAGCACGGCCATCGCCATCTCCAGCAGCTGCTGCTCGCCGCCGGACATGTTGCCGGCGAACTCGTTGCGGCGCTTGTGCAGGATCGGGAACAGCTCGTAGACGTGGTTGCGCTCGCCTTCGAGATCGCCGTCCTTCAGCGTGTAGGCCGCCATCTCCAGGTTCTCGTGCACCGACATGGTCGGGAAGTTGCAACGGCCCTGCGGCACGTAGCCGAAGCCTTGCGCGAGGAAGGACCGCGGCTTGCCGCCGGCGACCTCCTGGCCCTTCCACTGGATGCTGCCGCCCTTGTGCGTGGTCATGCCGTACAGCGTCTTCAGCAGCGTGGACTTGCCGGCGCCATTGGGGCCGAGCAGCGTGACGAACTCGCCCTGTTTCACGGTCAGATTGACGTCGTGCAGGATGTCCAGGTGGCCGTAGCCGGCCCGCAGGTGCGAGATGACGAGATCGGGATCCCGCCGGGCCGCCCCAAGGGAGCCCGCGCCCCCAGGGCCGTGAAGCGGCCCTTGCGGGGCCGTGGGGGCAGCAACCGAAGGGAGCTTGCGGGCTTCATCCACCAAGATAGGCCTCCACCACGGCGGGGTTGCGGACGATGGCTTCCGGCGTGTCGTCGGCCAGCTTCTGGCCCTGGTGCAACACGATCACGCGGTGGCTGAGGTCCATCAGCACGTCGGTGTTGTGCTCGATGACGAGGAAGGTGATGCCGAACTGCTTGTTGCCCGTGCGGATGCACTCGATCACGCGTTCGATCAGGATCGGGTTGATGCCGGCCAGGGGCTCGTCGAGCAGCACCAGTTCGGGCTGTGGCATCAGCATGGTCGCGAACTGCAGCAGCTTCTGCTGGCCGCCCGACATGTTGCCCGCGGGCAGATGCGCCACGCGCGCCAGTCCGGAGACCTCGATCAATTCGCGCGCCCGCTCGCGCAGCGCGGCCACGCGTTCACGCGACTTGCGGCCGATCGAAAACGTGGAGGCGATGCCCGGAAAGCGCGCCATCTGGCCGGCCAGGATGAGGTTCTCTTCCGAATCCATGGTCGGGAAGACGACGGTCTTCTGGAAGCTGCGCAGCAGCCGCCCTTCGCGCGCGATGCGGTTCATCGGCCACTGCGTGATGTCGGTGCCCTTGAGCAGCACACGGCCGGCGTCGCTCTTCTGCAGCCCCGTGCAGCAATCGAACAGCGTGGACTTGCCTGAACCGTTGGGGCCTATCAGGCCGCAGACTTCGCCGCGTGTGAGCTCGAAGTCGACGCCCTGCAAGGCCGGCACGCCGCCGTAGTTCTTGCGCAGGCCTTCGACCTTCAAGATGGTCTGGGGCGAGTTCATGACGCCCCACCCTTCTTGTCGCCCAGCCGCGCCAGCCACTCGGTGCCACGCTCGACCAGCGGCGCGATGCCCTGCGGGAAGATGAACACCAGCAGCAGCAGCACGAAGCCGTAGATGATCATGCGCAGTTCGGGCGTGATGCGCAGCGCCTCGGTCAGCGCGACGAACAGGAAGCTGCCGATCAGCGCCCCTGGCAGCCGGCCGACACCGCCGCCGAGCACGATGATCAGGATCGTGTTCGAGTAGTACATCTGGAACACGAGCGGGCTCACCACGGTCTCGTAGTGCGCATACAGGCTGCCACCCAGGCCGGCAAAGGCCGCGCTGAGCATGAAGACGATGAGCTTGTAGTGCCAGGTCGGGATGCCCACCGATTCGGCCAGCGTCTCGTTGTCGCGGATGGCCACCATGCAGCGGCCAGCCGGCGAGCGGATCAGCGCGATGAACAGGCCCGTGGCCAGCAGTGCCACGCCGAGGATCAGGTAGTAGTACTGCGGGATCTGCGTGATCGCCAGCACATGCTCGCCGAAACCGAGTTTGGGCCGCGCGATGCCCGACAGGCCCATGTCGCCGCGCGTCAGGTCGATCCAGTTCTTGGCCACCATCTGCGCGATGACCACGAAACCCAGCGTGCACATCACGAACGAGGTCGTGCGCAGCCGCAGCGCCGGGATGCCCAGCGGCAGCGCGACCAGCCCCGCGACGACGCCGGCCGCGCAGAGGTTGAACACGAAGGGCGTGCCGAAGTGCATCGACAGCAGCGCCGAGGCGTAGGCCCCGATGCCGAAGAACACACCCTGCGCCAGCGACAACATGCCCGTGTAGCCCAGGATCAGGTTCAGCCCATGCGCCGGCAGCAGGAAGATCATCGCGAAGATCAGCGCGTGCAGGTAATACGCATCCAGCACCAGCGGCGCGACCAGCAGCAGCGCCAGTGCGACGCCAGAGACGGCCCAGCGCACGGCCGGCAGATGCGGCGAAGGCGCGTGCGGCGTGTCGAGCGTGATGTCGGTCGTCGTGGCCATGGTCAGAACCGCGCCTTCTGGCTGAACAGGCCATGCGGCCGAAGCATCAACATCACGAGCAGCGCGATGAACCCGACTGCGTCGCGGTATTGCAGGCCGATGACACCGGCCACCAGCGCCTCGACCACACCCAGCAACATGCCGGCCAGCAGCGTGCCGCGCACATTGCCCATGCCGCCCATCACGATGACGGCAAAGGTTTTCAGCGTCACCGATTCACCCATGCCGCCATACACGCTGACGTTCACCGGCGCCGTCAGTACGCCCGACAGGGCGGCCAGCGCCGTGCCGAGCAGGAAGGTGCGGCGAACGACGGCCTCGACGTCGATGCCGTTGACCTCGCAGCACTCGATGTTCTGCGACACCGCGCGGATCGCTTTGCCCATGCGCGTGTAGCGCACCATCCACTCCAGCGCCGCGAAGACCGCCAGCGCCACGACGATCAGCAGGATGCGCTGCTGGGCCATGCCGACGCCGGCGATTTCCACCGGCTCGATCCAGCCGCCATTGAAGACCTTGTAGCCACCGCCGAAGGCCAGGATCACCGCGTTCTGCAGGATCAGCGAGATGCCGATCGTGGCCAGGACGCCGGCCTGGAATGGGGCGCCGATCAGGCGCTGCATCACCACGCGACCGATCACGGCGGCGATCAGCGCCGCCGCGGCGACCCCGAGCACGATGGACGCGGCATAGCCGACGTCCATCTTCTCGATCACCAGCCAGGCCCCGAAGGTGCCCAGCATGTAGTACTCGCCGTGCGCGAAGTTGATCGCCCGCAGCACGCCGAAGATCATCGTCATGCCGGCGGCGATCAAGGCATACATCGACCCGGTGATGATGCCGTTGACGACCTGCTCGAAGAGAAAACTGCCCATGGTGACGATGCGGTCGGCGGCGGGATCGATGTGTGCGCGTCAGCCCATCACTTCGGGTAGTCGACCTTGGAGGCGATGGCGCTCTTGATCACCGGCTTGCCGTCGGCCACCTCCAGCAGCACCATCGGCAGGATGGCCTGGTTGTGGTCGTCGAAGCTGGTCGGGCCCATCGCGCTGTCGTACTTCATCTTGGACATGGCGTTGCGGATGTCCTCGTTCTTCAGGCTGCCCGCCGACTTGATGGCCGCGGCGATGAGGTGCGTCGTTTCCCAATGCGTGTAGGCATGGTTGTTGGGCATCTCGCCGCTGTAGGCCTTCTTGTATTCCTCGACGAACTTCTGGCTGCGCGCACTGGTCCACTCGGGCAGCCAGGCGGCGGCTTCGATCGAGCCGTTGAGCACGGTCGGCGCCGCGGCGATGGTCTTGGCGGTGTTGAACTCGGCATTGCCCACCAGCATCACCTTGCCGGCCAGGCCGAGCTCGAGCATCTGGCGCGCGATGATGGGCGTGGTGTCGGCCAGGCCGTACATCAGGATCGCCTGGGCGCCCGAGTTCTTGATCTTGCTGAGCACCGGGCGGAAGTCAGTCTCGGAATCCTTGTAGTAGTCCTCGCTGAGGATCTTGGCCTCGGGGAAGCGCGGCATGTACTTCTTGGTGAAGTTGATCGCGCCGCGGCCGTAGTCGCTGTCCACCGACAGCACGGCAAAGCTCTTGAGGCCACGGTTCTTCACCGCATGCTCCAGCACGATGGCGGCGCGCGACTCGTCGGTGGGGTAGTTGCGGAAGGTCCACTTGAAGCCGCCGACGCCCGCCTTGTAGGTGATCATCGGGTTCGACGAGGCCGCGTTGACGAGCAGCACATTGGCTTCTTCGACCAGCGGCTGCATCGCCAGCGTGACCGAACTGCAGATGTCGCCGATGATGACCGGCAGCTTGTCGAAGCTGACCATGCGCTTGGTGGCCGACACGCCTTCGGCCGGCACGCACTGGCTGTCGCCGCTGACGAACTCGATCTTTCGGCCCATCACGCCGCCGCCGGCGTTGATCTCCTTGGCCGCCAGGTTGGCACCCTTGTTGGCGAAGGCACCGTAGCGGGCATTGGCGCCGCTCATCGGGCTGACGATGCCGATCTTGTAGGCCTCCTGCGCCAGCGCATGGCCAGCGTAGAGGGTGGCGGCGCTGAAGGCACCGAGCAGCGTCATGCGGAAGATGGTTCTGCGGGTCATGTCGGCTCCTGGAGTCCTGTTGCTGGGGTGGAGTAAAAATTCATCATAGGAAGCGGGGTCGCCCGCGGCCAATACAGACTTCCGCTTCCGGCATCACACGCGCTTATGGCGGGTAAACCCGGTCACGCAGACAGCTTCGCCACCGATGCCGCGATGCGGCGGAAGGCTTCGTCGATGACCTCGACCCCGGTGGCGATCGAGATGCGGAAATGCGGCGCGAGCCCGTAGGACGTGCCGCCGATCACGGCCACGCCGGCGTCGTCCATGAAGTACAGCGCCACGTCCAGATCGCTGGACAGCCGCTGGCCGCCGGGGGTCGTGCGGCCGATCAGGCCGCCACAGTTGACGTAGAGGTAGAAGGCGCCGTCCGGCACCGTGCAGGACAGGCCCGGTATCGCGCGGATGCACGCGATGGCGCGGTCGCGGCGCTGCCGATAGGTGTCCACCCAGCCGGGCAGGAAGTCCATCGGCGACGTGAGCGCGGCCAGTGCGGCGGCCTGGCTGATCGAGCAGGCGCCACTGGTGGATTGGGACTGCAGCATGTCCAGCGCGGCGATGAGTTCGGCCGGCCCGGCGGCGTAGCCGATGCGCCATCCCGTCATCGCGAAGGTCTTGGACACGCCGTTGATCACCAGCGTGCGCGGCAGCAGCGCGGGCTCGATGGCCGCGATGTGCGGGTTGCCGCTGTCGGTGAAGCGGATGTGCTCGTAGATGTCGTCGGCCAGCACCATCACGTGCGGGTGTCGCAGCAACACGTCTGCCAGCCCACGCAGCTGCGCCGCGGTGTAGGCCGCGCCGGTGGGGTTGCTGGGTGAATTGAGGATCAGCCAGCGTGTGCGCGGCGTGATGGCCGCCTCCAGCGCCGCGGGCGTGAGCAGGAATCCGTCGGATTCCGGACAGCTCACTGTCACCGGCGTGCCGTCGCAGGCCAGCACCATGTCGGGGTACGAGACCCAATACGGTGCGGGCACGATGACCTCGTCGCCCGCTTCCAGGCTGACCGCGAGCGCATTGAAGATCGCGTGCTTGGCGCCGACGGTCACGATGACGCGCCCAGGCTCATAGGCCAAGCCGTTCTCGCGTTGCAGCTTGGCGCAGATGGCCTGACGCAGCGCGAGCGTGCCGGCCGTCTGCGTGTAGCGCGTCTGCCCCGCCTCGATGGCCGCGACCGCAGCCTGGCGGATGTGCGCCGGGGTGTCGAAGTCCGGCTCGCCGATCATCAGGCTGACGATGTCGCGGCCTTCGCGCCGCAGTTGGGCCAGGCGATCGGCGCCCGCGCTGCTCGGAGACGGCTTGATGCGGCGCATGCGCTCAGCGATTCGGATCGGGCTCACATTCGGTTCCAGGCGTTCACAGACGCCCTCACCTTATGCGCGAACCGGGTCTGTTCCAAGACGCTTTTTGTCTGGACGCATAGCGGCGGCTTATGGCGGCCAGCGCCCGTGGCTTATGGCGGCCAGCGCCGGCGGCTGATGGCATCGGCCGGCAGCTGTGAGCCGCCGCAGAAGTTTCCGGCTACGGCGTGCCCATGCGAACGGAGGGTTTCGATCCCGGCAGCGGTCGGGCTCCGCCGCGCGAGCGCTGCAGGCCCAATCGAGATCGGGCCCCGCTGCGCGTGCGCTGCGGGACCGAAGTGGGTCAGCCCGCGCTGCGCGCGCGCTGCGTGACCGAAGAGAGTCAGCCCGCGCTGCGCGCGCGCTGCCAGTCCGCAAAACCGCGGCCTTCTGCCGCCAGTTGCAGCAGCAGCGGCGCAGGCTCCCACCACGCGCCCAGCTGCGCATGCAGCCGCTGCACGGCCTGCGCCACGCGCGGCACGCCGATGCGGTCGGCCATCGCCATCGGCCCACCTTGCGCGGCCGGAAAACCGTAGCCCGTGAGGTAGACCACGTCGATGTCCGAGGGGCGCAGCGCGATGCCCTTTTCCAGCAGCCGCGCGCCTTCGTTGACCATGCCGAAGAGGCAGCGTTCGAGGATCTCTTCTTCCGTGATTTCTCGGCGCGGCAGGCCCAGGCGTGCGCTCCGTTCGACGACGAAGGCCTCCAGCGCCGCGTCGCGCAGCGGCTCGCGGCTGCCGGCTTCGTAGCGGTACCAACCCTTGCCGCTCTTCTGCCCCAGGCGGCCCATCTCGGTGAGTTCCAGGATCAGGTCGTTCCAGCGGCGGCTCGCGTCGCGTGTGGCCATCTGTGCCTTGCGCGTGGGGTAGCCCACGTCGTTGCCAGCCATGTCGTGCACGGCGGCATGAGTCCCGAGGACATGGCGCGCGAGATCCCCAAGCGCGTGCGCGAACTCACCGACGGCAAAGGCGTGCCCGTGGTCTTCGACTCCGTCGGCAAGGACACCCTCATGGCCTCGCTGGACAGCCTGCAGGTGCGCGGCCGGTTCGTCAGCAATGGCACCAGTTCGGGCTCCGTGGTGGTGGACACCACGCTGCTGGCCGTGAAGGGGTCGATCTGGATGACGCGCCCGGCGATGGTCCACTACGCCACGCCGCGCAGCCAGATGCTGGCGATGGCCGACGAGTTGTTCGGTCACGTGCTGGCCGGGCGCATCCGTGGCGAACCGCAACAGCAGTTTGCGCTGGCCGATGCCGCGCAGGCGCACATCGCGCTGGAAGGTCGCCAGACGACCGGGGCGACGGTGCTGATTCCCTGAGGCCCGCCGGCGTCCCGCCCGGGCTGGCGGACGGGGCCGGTCCTACCACCGCCGGCGCCGCCGCACGAGGCCCGCCGCCACGAGACCCGCGGCCAGCACCTGCATGGCCCACACCGGCGCTTCGGGCACCGGCGACACGGGCACGTCGCCCAGGTTCGCGTAGCTGGCGTCGATGCGGGTGCGGGCGCTGAAGCTGCCCGTGATCACCTGGTCGGTCGGGTTGCTGACGCGGATTTCCAGGCGGCCATCGGCGCCGGGCGTGGCGGTGAAAACATCCAGGCCGGGGGCCAGCGGTTGCAGGATCGATGCGGAAAACGTGATGCCCACGCCGTAGGCCGCGCTGTCGAGGGACCAGCTCATGCTGTCCGTGGCCGCGTCCACGCCACCCAGCCACGAGGCACCGGCCAGCGCCGGTGCACCGGGCGCGACCAGGCGCGCCACGCCGGGGATGGGCGCGCTGCTGAAGGGCAGGATCTCGAACTGCGTGGACCACAGGCCTTCCACGTGCACCTCGCCGCCGGTGGCGGGCACCTGCGCGCCGATGCTCATCCGGGCGAAGGCCCATCTGCCACCCGGCACGTAACCGGTGAAGGTGGTGTCCAGCGGCTGGCCATCCACAAAACGCGGCCGGCCGATGAATTCGTAGTCGCTCTCGTAGCCCCAACCGGACCAGAGGGGCTGCGGGACCGGACCACTGGTGTCCACGCCGACCTGGTCGCGCGCCGTGCCGGTCATCGTGGAGCTGTTTGTGGTCATCCAGGCCACGGTGGCCGGCCCGCCCAGCGCGCGCACCGGGGCGAACAGCTCGGAGACCTGCAACTGGAACGAGACGTCGTACAGGCCTTGCGAAGGGCTGGCCGCGGGCAGCGCAGCCGCCCCGATGGCGCAGGCCAAGCGAATGGCGACGCGCGGTCGCCGACGAATGAACGGCATGTGGGCCTCCCGGTCTTGTCGTGGACGCCTGCGCGCCGCGCCGCGCCGGCGCGGACGTCACAGGCCTCGGTTACAGTCTGACACACTCAACCGAGCAGACAAGGGGCCAGGCAAGCGGGAGGTTTGCGATCCCTCCGAAGGGGGCCAGGCCTTTGCGGTCCCTGCGACACCAGCGACCCCGGACGAGCCACGACGGCCCCGTGCCGGTTCGGGTCGGTCCGCGGCGTCCCGCTTCCCACCGCGCAAGCCCCCAGGCCGGCGCAGCCGCGGCGCTCAACCCGCGCCGCGCGCCCGCTGCCAGTCCGCAAACCCGCGACCTTCTGCCGCCAGCTGCAGCAGCAGCGGCGCAGGCTCCCACCACGCGCCCAGCTGCGCATGCAGCCGCTGCACGGCCTGCGCCACGCGCGGCACGCCGATGCGGTCGGCCATCGCCATCGGCCCACCCTGCGCGGCCGGAAAACCGTAGCCCGTGAGGTAGACCACGTCGATGTCCGAGGGGCGCAGCGCGATGCCCTTTTCCAGCAGCCGCGCGCCTTCGTTGACCATGCCGAAGAGGCAGCGTTCGAGGATCTCTTCTTC
>CAUJHV010000066.1 GCA_963205115.1 Pseudomonadota bacterium
GATCAGCGGGTCAATCTTGCCGTCCTTGGCGAGCTGGTTGAGGTTCTGCGTGAACTGCTCCAGCGGCGAGGCCTTTTCGGATTTTTCGCTGACCTCCTCGCTTTCGCCGGGGCTGGCCTGACCCTCGGCGGGCTTGCTGGCTTCCGGGGTGTCGGTCTTGCGGATGCCGTGGGCGATGAAGTTGACCACGTCCAGGCGCGTGACGCCCTGCTGGTGCAGGTAGTAGACGGCGTGCGAATCCTTCTCGCCGAAGATCGCCACCAGCACGTTCGCGCCGGTGACTTCCTTCTTGCCGCTGCCCGTGGACTGCACGTGCATGATGGCGCGCTGGATGACACGCTGGAAACCCAGGGTCGGCTGGGTGTCGACCTCGTCGGTCCCGCTGACAGTGGGCGTGTTTTCCTTGATGAAGGTCGACAGGCTCTTGCGCAGGTCCTCGATATTGGCCGCGCAGGCCCGCAACACTTCGGCGGCGGACGGGTTATCCAGGAGCGCCAGCAACAGGTGCTCCACAGTGATGAACTCGTGCCGCTGCTGGCGTGCTTCGACGAACGCCATGTGCAGGCTGACTTCAAGTTCTTGCGCAATCATGCGGCCTCCATAATGCATTGCAGCGGGTGCTGGTCGCGACGCGCTGCGGCGAGCACGAGTTCGACCTTGGTAGCCGCGACATCCTTGGTGTACACACCGCAGACGCCTCGACCTTCATGGTGGATCTTCAGCATGATCATCGTCGCAGTTTCGAGATCGTGCCGGAAGTATTGCTGAAGCACCCGGATGACGAATTCCATCGGGGTGAAATCGTCGTTCAACATCACGACACGGTACAGGGCAGGCGGCTTGGTGCGCTGCTCCTGTCGTTCGGCGATGACCGCGCCCTGGCCTTCGCCGGGCGGTTCGGGCGGTCCCGACGGCGGGTTGGGTTCAGCGGGTTCGGAAGCCATGCGCAATTCTATAGACTGGGCGCGACAACCCGCTGCCGTGAGGTAACCGGTCAACCGTGCCCAGATGCACGCGTGAGCGCCATGCCGGTGAGAGTCCCACCTGCCTGCGGGGGTTCCTCGCGGGGCCAGAAATACACCATCGATTCCCCCTTGCTCCGGCCTGGCTCGCCGCCGGCCCCAAAATCCGAGCCGCCATGAACCCGAACCCGAAGCACCCGAAACCCCACGCCCACGACGACCCGCGCTACCCGGTGCGGCGAAGCGACGCCGAATGGCGCGCACAGCTGGATCCGATGCAGTACCAGGTCGCCCGACACGCCGCCACCGAGCGCGCGTTCACGGGCCGCTACTGGGATCATTTCGACGCGGGGGTCTATCACTGCGTGGGCTGTGGCGAGCCCTTGTTCCGCTCCGATGCCAAGTTCGACGCCGGTTGCGGATGGCCCAGCTACTTCGAGCCGGTGACCGCCACGGCCATTGAGCGCGTGCGCGACGACAGCCACGGCATGACGCGCATCGAGGTCCGCTGCACCCGCTGCGGCACGCACCTGGGCCACGTCTTTCCGGACGGGCCGCAGCCGACAGGGGACCGCTACTGCATCAATTCGGCAGCGATCGCCTTCGAACCCGGGAAGTGATGGCGGCACAATGGGGGCGTGATCCTTCGACGCCCCTGATGCCATCCCACGGATGAAACTGCTTTTCGATTTCCTGCCCATCATCCTGTTCTTCGCGGCCTTCAAGTACGCGGATGGGCACAAGGAATGGGCCGCCGATTTCGCGACGGCCTACTTTGGCAGCGTCGTCTCCGGCGGTCGGGTCGGTCCGGACGAGGCGCCGGTGTTGCTGGCCACGGCAGTGGTCATCGCGGCAACGATCGCGCAAGTCCTGATTTTGAAACTGCGCGGGCGCAAGGTCGACACGATGCTCTGGGTCAGCTTGGTCCTGGTGGTCGTGCTGGGCGGCCTGACGATCTACCTGCGCAGCGAGACCTTCATCAAATGGAAACCCAGCATCCTTTACTGGGTGATGGGCATCGCGTTCTGGCTGAGCCCCCTGCTGTTCCAGCGGAATCTGCTGAAGGCCCTGCTGGGCGAACAACTCGATTTGCCCGCGCGTATCTGGCACCGCCTGAATTTCGCCTGGGTGGCGTTTTTCGGCATCATGGGCTTTCTCAATCTTGGCGTGGCCTACTATTTCAGTACCGCCACCTGGGTCAATTTCAAGCTCTTCGGCGCGATGGGCCTGATGGTGCTGTTCACGCTGGCTCAGGGGCTCTATCTGAGCCGCCATCTGAAAAACGATGCGGACCCGGTCGGCCCGCCCAGCGGCCAGCCATGAGCCATCCGACACCGGCCGGCGTCGACGCCCACGAGATCGAAGCCGCCTTGCGCGCCGCGTTCGACCCGGCCGAATTGCAGGTGCAGGACGACAGCCATCTGCACGCCGGGCACGAAGGCGCGCGCCAGGGCCGGCACTTCCGTGTCGCCGTTCGCAGCGTGCGGTTCCTCGGGCTGTCTCGGGTGGCCCGCCATCGCCTCGTTTATGATTCGTTGGCTGCCCTCATTCCGATGGGCATCCACGCCCTGGCCATCGAAGCCCGCACGCCCGACGAAGACTGAAAGTCCGCTCGTGCCGCGCACGGCGACCCGTCCAAACCCGGCGGGTAGCGAAGTCCACTCCTCTGGAAAGCACGTCCCCGCATGAAACGATCCCCTCTCCTGGCCCGCACGCTCGTGGCCGCGACCCTGGTCCTGCCTCTGGCAGTGATGGCCCAAAACCTGGCCATCGTCAACGGCAAGGCGGTTCCCAAGGCACGCGTCGACACGCTGCTGAAGCAGGTCGCCCGCCCGGGCCAGCCCATGCCGCCGGGTGCCGATCAGCAGGCCCGCGACCAAGTCGTGCTGCGCGAGATCTTCTCGCAGGAAGCCGAGCGTCGGGGCCTGGGCGCCAGCGCCGATTACCGCGCCAAGATGGAACTGGCCCGCCAGAGCATCCTGATCGGCGAACTGTTCGAAGACTATCGGCGCAAGAACCCGGTGGGCGACGACCTGGCCAAGGCGGAGTACGACAAGTTCAAGGCCCAATCGGCGGGCACGGAGTACCGCGCGCGGCACATCCTCGTCGAGAAGGAAGATGAAGCCAAGGCACTGATCGCGCAGATCAAGGGTGGCGCCAAGTTCGACGAACTGGCCAAGAAGCACTCCAAGGACCCCGGCTCCGGTGAGCGCGGCGGCGATCTGGACTTCGCCAAGGCCGATTCATACGTACCGGAGTTCGGCCAGGCGATGGCCAAGCTGCAGAAGGGTGAAATGACCGAGGCGCCGGTGAAGAGCCAGTTCGGCTGGCACATCATCAAGCTCGAGGACACCCGCGAAGCGGCCTTCCCGGGCTTCGACGAGGTCAAGGACCAGATCAAGCAACGCCTGGAACAAAGCAAGCTGCAGGAATTCCAGGAAAGCCTGCGCAAGGCAGCCAAGACCGACTACAAGTTCGGCGGCCAGCCCTGATGGCGGTGAAGGCGCGACCTGTCACGGGTCGCGCCTGCTGGGTGCGCGCGACGTGCGCTCAGCGCGGGTAGCTGTTGGCGGTACCGAGCTTTCGCCAGGCCAGCAGGCCGTTCAGACCGATGATGGCCAGGACCTGGGTACCCAGGTCCGTTCGCGATCCTTGCTCACGCGAACGCTGGCCCGCCAGCGACGACAACGCCGAAGCACCGCGCGCAATGGGTTCCAGCCGGGCGTCGGTAAACAGCTGGTCCAGGTCGCCAGCCGTCGCCAGCAATTCCGTGGCAGCGCCATACCCGGCGTGCATGAACAGTTTCTGGCGCGTATCGGGGTGGTAGGCCTCGATCTGGCTGGATTCCAGACGGATGGCGCCCCGCCCGGGGACAGGAACCTGATCGCCGAAGGTTGACAGCACCGGCGCCTGAGGCGCCCTCGCCGCCGCGGCCCAGCCCATCTGTGCGGTCAAACGGTCCCACTGCGCTTCAACCGTCATGGAGGCCGGCTTGTCCAGCTCCGCGGCACGGGCTGCAAACGCGTCTGACGCTGCCGCCTGCCGCGGGAACGCCGGCCCGGTTTGGGCTGTCACACCGATGCACACGCCGCCTGCCACGATCAGCCCACAACCGGCACGAACGGCAAAGTAGCGCCAGGACTTGCTGGCAGCGACGGTCGACACGCTGGACACCCCTGACCCTCCCCGCATCCCGCCGTGATTGCGGCCGGACTATGGGAACAATGTCACAGAGGGGCCCCGGGGCGTCCATCCCCAGCTTGATAGCGCCGGGTCACCCGCCGCTCAGCGAATCAAAGCTTCCCGCTGGTGCGTGCGCCAGCCGAAGCAACAAAACCGGCACGGGCCGCGGGCATAAAGACAAACGGGCCGCGCAAGCGGCCCGTCATCCGGTAGGACTGGATCCGCGTCGCGGTCAGGCTGCCGGCGCCACCAGATCCTTGATCTGTTGCAGCGCGGTCGGGTCCTCGATCGTCGTCAGGTCGCCCGGATCACGCAGCTCGCACACCGCCTGGATGGCGCGGCGCAGCAGCTTGCCCGACCGCGTCTTGGGCAGCACGGACACAAAGCGCACCCGCGCGGGCCGCGCCACGGCGCCGAGCTGGCTATCGACCAGCTTCATGATCTCGCCTTCGAGCTTCAGCGCATCGGCATCGCTGGCTGCCTTGGACGGGTCCTTGAGCACCGCGAAAGCCATCGCGACCTGGCCCTTGAGGTTGTCGGCCACACCCACCACCGCCACTTCGGCAACGTTCGGGTGGCTGGAGATGCTCTCCTCGATCTCGCGCGTGCCCAACCGGTGGCCGGCCACGTTGATCACGTCGTCCGTGCGGCCGAGGATGAAGATGTAGCCGTCTTCGTCGCGGATGCCCCAATCGAAGGTGCTGTAGATCAGCTTGCCCGGAATGCTGCTCCAGTAGGTCTTGACGAAGCGCGCGTCGTCGCGCCAGACCGTCTGCATGCAGCCGGGCGGCAGCGGGCCTTCGATGGCGACCACGCCCTTCTGGTTGGCACCCTTGAGCTCTTCGCCGGTGCTTTCGTCGATCAGCTTGACGTCGTAGCCGTAGACCGCCTTGCCGGGTGAGCCGAACTTGCTGGGCAGCTGCTCCACGCCGTTGCACAGGCTCAAGATCGGCCAACCGGTCTCGGTCTGCCAGTAGTTGTCGATGATGGGGCGGCCCAGCGCATCGGAAATCCACTTCGCGGTCGGCTCGTCCAGCGGTTCGCCGGCCAGGAACAGCGCCCGCAGGCTGGACAGATCGTGCTTGGTCAGCGCCGCCGGATCCTGCTTCTTCAGCACACGCACGGCCGTGGGCGCACTGAACATCGAGGTCACCTTGTACTTCTCGACCAGGCTCCACCACACCGCGGCGTCGGGACGCGTGGGCAGGCCTTCGTACATGATCGTGGCCATGCCGGCGATCAGCGGGCCGTAGATGATGTAGCTGTGGCCGACGACCCAGCCGATGTCGCTGGTGGAGAAATAGGCCTCCCCGGGCTTGCCCAGGTAGATGTGCTTCATGCTGGCGGCCAGCGCGACGGCATAACCGCCGGTGTCGCGCTGCACGCCCTTGGGCTTGCCGGTGGTGCCGCTGGTGTACAGCGTGTAGCTCGGGTGCGTGGCATCGACCCAGGCGCAAGGCACCTTGGCGTTCATGTGCTGCTCGCGCAGGGCGCCGTACTCGACGTCTCGACCTTCGGTCATGGGCATGGGCGCGAGGCCGCGATTGACCATCAGCACCTTGGCCGGCTTGTGCTCGGCCAGGCGGATCGCCTCGTCCAGCAGGCCCTTGTAGGGCACGCCCTTGCCACCGCGGCTGCCGGCGTCGGCACTGACGATGACCGTGGGCTGCGAGTCGTCGATGCGGCTGGCCAGGCTGACGCTGGCAAAGCCGCCGAAAACCACCGAGTGCAGCGCGCCGATGCGCGTGCAGGCCAGCATCGCGAAGGCCGCCTCGGGAATCATCGGCATGTAGACCAGGACACGGTCGCCCTGCTTGACGCCCAGCGACAGCAGGATGGCGGCCATGCGCTCGACTTCAGCCTGCAGCTGCGAGAAGCTGTAGACGATTTCCTTGTCGACCTCGGTGGACACCCAGATCAACGCGTTGCCGTCGGGGTTCTTCGCGGCGTGGCGGTCGACCGCGTTGTGGCACAGGTTGGTCGTGCCACCGACGAACCACTTGGCAAACGGCGGGTTGCTGTAGTCGCAGACCTGCGTGAAGGGTGTCTGCCAATCGATCAGTTCGGCTTGTTCGGCCCAGAAGGCGTCGCGGTCCTGCAGTGAGCGGCGATGAAAATCAGCGTAATTCG
This sequence comes from Pseudomonadota bacterium, assembly GCA_963205115.1. GTDB lineage: Bacteria > Pseudomonadota > Gammaproteobacteria > Burkholderiales > Burkholderiaceae_C > Rubrivivax. The sequence goes on from CAUJHV010000066.1 coordinate 6,276, forward strand.
TTTCTTGTGCCATGACTGTCTCCGAGGGGAACTTCTGCGCGAGCGACTGTTACGCCACGCGCTGACGAACCCCTGACGCTGGGGTTCAGCGACCGGCTCACAGAGGTTTGCGCGGTCGACTGCCAGGGCAGTCCAACCACGCAAAGCGCCTCAATCCAGCCGCACGACGATTCGACCGCGAACCTGCCCGGCGCGCAGGCGCGCCGCCGTTTCCTGCACCTCGTCCAGGGAGATCTCGGTGATCATGCGCTCCAGCAGCGCCGGGTCGAGATCGCGTGCCAGTCGGCTCCAGGCTTCGCGGCGCCGCGGCTGTGGGGCCATCACACTGTCCACGCCCAGCAAGGCGACGCCGCGCAGGATGAAGGGCATCACCGTGGCCGGCAGATCGGCGCCCTGCGCCAGCCCGCATGCCGCCACGGCGCCGCCATAGCGCACCTGCGCGCAGGCATTGGCCAGCGTGTGGCTGCCGACCGCATCGACCACCGCCGCCCAGCGCTCCTTCTGCAGCGGCTTGCCGGGTGCGCCGAGTTCCGCACGGTCGATGACCGCTGAGGCGCCCAGGCCGCTGAGGTAATCCGCCTCCGACGCCTTGCCGGTGGCCGCGACCACGCGGTGCCCCAGACGAGCCAGCAAGGCCACCGCCACCGAGCCCACGCCACCCGTGGCACCCGTGACCAGCACCTCGCCGGCACCGGGAACGAGCCCATGCCGCTCCAGCGCCATCACGCACAGCATCGCGGTATTGCCCGCCGTGCCAATCGCCATGGCCTGCCGCGGCGTGAACGCCGCCGGCAGCGGGACCAGCCAGTCGCCCTTCAGGCGCGCTTCCTGGGCCAGGCAACCCCAATGGGTTTCACCCACGCCCCAGCCGTTCAGGACGAATGCCGCGCCGGGCTTCCAATCCGGATGCTCGCTGGCCAGCACCGTGCCCGCACCGTCGATCCCCGGCACCATCGGCCAGGTCCGGACCACGGGCCCGGTGTTCGTGATCGCCAGCGCGTCCTTGTAATTCAGTGAGGAATAGGTCGGCCGGACATGCACGCTGCCGTCGGCAACGGTCGGCAACTGGCTGCTATCAAGGCTCGTGAGGCCGGCGGAAAAGCCCGAATCGGCCTTTTGCAACAAAAGTGCTCGAAACATGAGCGTCCTTTTCAAAGTTGACAGATGGCGGAGAACCCCCCTATTCTGCGCGCCGAGTGACGAGCAAACCCCGATTCCTGACCGCCTTGCTGCTCTGTGCCGCGGCCTCCATGGCCGCCGCCCAGAGTCACGCGCCGGTTCCGCCGCCCGCAGAGGCCGAATCTCGCGGCGACAGCCTGCTGCGCCTGATGCTGGACAAAGGCCTGGTGCCGATCGAAGCCGCCAATCACTCGGTGGCCATGGTCATGCAGGTCAAGGACAAGGCTTCCGACCTGGTCATCTCGGCGATGAATTTCCTGGGCGTCACCTACCGCCGTGGCGGCAACAGCGCCGAAGAAGGTTTCGACTGCAGCGGCTTCGTGCGTTACATCTTCCAGAACAGCGTCGGACTGGTGCTGCCACGGCGCGCCGACGAACAGGCGCAGGCCTCCGGCCTGGCGCCGGTATCGGTCGACGACCTGAAGCCGGGCGACCTGGTGTTCTTCAACACGTTGCGGCGCGCGTTTTCGCATGTCGGCATCTACATCGGTGACGGCAAGTTCATCCATTCCCCTCGCACGGGTTCCGCCGTGCGGGTCGAGGACATGCGCAAGGACTACTGGGTGACCCGCTTCAATGGCGGTCGTCGCGTCCAGGCCGTCCACTCCGGCGCCGAGCCAGGCACCGACGCCCCGCGCAACCCGCGCTGAGGGTTCGCCCGATGCCCCTACGGGGCCGGATGTCGCACAGGCGCGCGGCACAATGACGCGTCATGGGCGACAACGTCATTCCACTGGCCGATCTGCGCTACCGCGCCGAGGTGCCCGAAGTCCCGGCCGACGCCACGTCGCCTTCGGGTCTGATCAGCGATCGCCTGGGCCGCCCGCTGCGCGACCTGCGCATCTCCGTGACCGACCGGTGCAACTTCCGCTGCAGCTACTGCATGCCCAAGGAAGTCTTCGACAAGGGCTATGCCTTCCTGCCGCAGCCCTCGCTGCTGAGCTTCGAGGAGATCACGCGTGTCGCGCGCCTGTTCGCCGCGCACGGCGTCCACAAGCTGCGCCTGACCGGCGGTGAGCCGCTGCTGCGCAAGAACATCGAGCGCCTGGTGGCGCAACTGGCGCAGCTGCGCACGCCGCAAGGCGATCCGCTGGACCTCACGCTGACCACCAACGGCTCGCTGCTGGCACGCAAGGCGCAGGCCTTGGCCGATGCCGGGCTGCGCCGCGTCACCGTGAGCCTGGACGCGCTGGACGACACGATCTTCCAGCGCATGAACGACGTGGGCTTCCCGGTAGGCGAGGTGCTGGCTGGCATCGAAGCCGCCCGGCGTGCGGGCCTGGCGCCGATCAAGGTCAACATGGTCGTCAAGAAGGGCACCAACGACCACGAGATCGTGCCCATGGCGCGCCACTTCCGCGAGCACTACGGCGCGGACGTCGTGCTGCGTTTCATCGAGTACATGGATGTCGGCGCCAGCAATGGCTGGCGCATGGACGAGGTGCTGCCGTCGGCACAGGTGCGCCGGCGCCTGGACGAGGCTTTTGGCCTGGAGCCGCTGGACCCCACCGTCGAAGGCGAAACCGCCGAACGCTGGCGCTACCGCGACGGCCGCGGCGAGATCGGCCTCATCTCCAGCGTCACGCAGGCCTTCTGCCGCGATTGCAACCGCGCGCGCCTGTCCACCGAGGGCAAGCTGTTTCTCTGCCTGTTTGCCTCACGCGGGCACGACCTGCGCGCGCTGCTGCGCGGCCGCTCGCCCACGGGCGAGGCCTGGACCGACGAGCAGATCGCAGCCGCCATCGGCCTGATCTGGTCGCGCCGCGACGACCGCTATTCCGAGCTGCGCAGCGGCATGCAGGCTGACACCGGCAGCGGTGAGCGCCGGGTCGAGATGCATTACATAGGTGGGTGAGCCCGGACATAAGACAGTCCCTGCGGACTGTCTTGTGCCTGGCGAACCGGCTGAGCTCCGCGAAGCCGTGGAGGAGTGTGGACGAGAAACAGGCCCTGCGGCCTGTTTCTCGCCTCACGAACCGCCTGAGCTCTGCGAAGGCGTGGACGAGCCCGGACACCGGACAGCCGGATCGCGCGAGACGCAACCCGGCCTTGCCCGGCCCCCGCCTCAGGCCGGCTCGAGCACCATCAGACCCGCCGCCGTGTTGGAAATCGGGATGTGGTAGTTCGAATGCACGCGCTTCACCGGGCCCTCGCCCAGCGCGGCGCGCGCGGCCAGCCACATCACCAGTTCCACGCCTTGCGTGCCGGTCTTTTCGACCAGTTCGTGGATGCTGTACTGCGTGGCCCATTTCGGGTCGTGCACCAGGCTCTCCATGAACTGCAGGTCGAAGTCGCGGTTGATGAAGCCCGCGCGCTCGCCGTCGAGCTGGTGTGACAAGCCGCCCGTGCCCACGATCATCACGCGCGCGTCGCTTTGCCAGCTGCGGATCGCGCGGCCCACGGCTTCGCCCAGCTTCCAGCAGCGTGCCGCGGTGGGCAGCGGGAACTGCACGGTGTTGATGCACACCGGCACGATGCGCACCGGCCATTTCTGGTCGGGCCACAGCAGCGCCATGAGCAGCGTCAACGCGTGGTCGACCGTCATTTCCTGGCAGGTGACGAGATCGAATTCCTCGTCGACCAGGCGGTTGATGAGGTGCCACGACAGATCCAGGTCGCCCGGGAAGGGCTGCAGCTGCGGGATGCCCCAGCCTTCGTCGGCGTTTCGGTATTCCGCCGCCGCGCCGACAGCGAAGGTCGGCATCTTGTCGAGGAAGAAGTTCAGGCCGTGGTCGTTGTAGAAGACGACGGCCACGTCAGGCCGGTTCTTCGCGACCCAGTCGCGCGCCGGCGGGTAACCGTCGAAGAACGGCTTCCAGTACGGATCCTGCTGCAGACCTTTGTCGATGGCGCGGCCGATGGCCGGGACGTGGGAGGTGGTGTAGCTGCCGATGATCGTGGCCATGTCTCAGCTCCTTGAGGCGGTTTGGCCTTGGGCCACGAGCATGGCCTTGAAGGCCTCCTTCGTCATGCCCGTCTGTTGTGCGCCGAGATCTTGGACGTCCAGGCCCAGGATGCCGGCAAATTTGGCAAGGTAATAGACGTTGCCGCCGGCGGCGATGAGTTGCAGCACCTGACGGTTGCGGATGGCCTCGCGCTGCTGCGCATTCAGGCCGTAGCGCGCGCAATAGGCGTCCTCGTCATGCTTGAACGCCTCGCGGTTCGCGGCGTCGTTGAACGAATAGCACATCTTGTTCAGGGCGTAGCCCTTGCGGGCTTGGTCGCCGTCGAACAGCGTGGTGCCGGGAATCGCCGGCGCGGCGTCGCTCATGGAAGTCTCCTGGGTGTGTGTTGGGCCCGGGCGCATCGGCCGGCTGGCACGAGGCGCTAAGCTCGCGGCAGTATCGAAACCCGGCCCGCGCCGATCAAGACACGCCCGCTCATGCCTGCCATGAAGAAGCTCGATGCGATGGACCTGGACGGCCGCCTGCTGCAGACCTTCCTGTGCGTGATGGAGGTGCGGTCGGTGACGCAGGCTGCCGCGCGGTTGCAGCTCACACAAAGCGCCGTCAGCCATCAGCTCGAGCGGCTGCGGGCCATCGTCGGTGACGAGCTCTTCGTCAAATCCGGCCGCGGCATCGCGCCGACGGCTCACGCCGCCGCACTGGCCGAACGCGCGCCGGCGGTGCTCGCCGGGCTCCAGCAACTGGTGGAGGCGGCGCACTTCGACCCGGCAGCGATGGAGCTGCATCTCACGGTGGCCGCCAACGACCTGCAACGCGACCTGCTGCTGCCGGACTTCCTCGAACGAGTGCGCGCCGTGGCGCCCGGCTTCACCATGCGTGTGATCGCCTCGGGCGCACCGCGGGCCGAACTGCTGCGCGACGGGCCGAGCCAGCTGCTGATCACACCGCGCCCGCCGGACGCCAGCGATCTGATGCACGTACGCCTGTTGGAAGACCGCTACGCGGTGTTCTTCGACGGCAGCCGACGAGCCGCACCCACCGACGCCGAAGACTACCTGCGCGCCGAACACGTCACCGTCGTGCACGAGCCGCACCGCACGCTGGACATCGACGACCAGCTGGCCCGCGCCGGCATCCGCCGCCGCTTCGTGGTCGAGGTGCCGGGCTTCGCCGGCATCGGCCCCTTCCTGCGCGGCACATCCCGGCTGGCCACGCTGCCCAGCCTGCTGTCACGCCATCTGCTGCGCGGCTTCGCGCAGGCGCCGGTGCCCGTGCCCTGCCCCGTGATGCCGATGTACCTGGTGTGGCACCTGCGCCACCAGGACGACGCCCGGCACCGCTGGCTGCGCGGGCAACTCCAGGCCTGCGCCGCGCCGCAAGCGTCCTCGTCGGGCTGAACCCCGGCCGCCGCTCAGGCGGCCTCAGGCACCGCCGGCGTGGTGATTTCGCCCGGCACTGAGCGACGCGCCAGCCACAGGTAGACGGTGGGCACCACGAAGATCGTCAGCAGCGTGCCGACGCTCATGCCGCCCACGATCACCCAGCCGATCTGCTGACGGCTCTCGGCGCCTGCGCCGCTGGCCAGGGCCAGGGGCAGCGCGCCCAGCACCATCGCGCCGGTGGTCATCATGATCGGCCGCAGCCGCAGGCTCGCGGCCTCCAGCACGGCCTCGCGCAGCTCACGCCCCTGCTGCCGCAGCTGGTTCGAGAACTCCACGATCAGGATGCCGTGTTTGGTGATCAGCCCCACCAGCGTCACCAGTCCGATCTGCGAATAGACGTTCAGCGTGCTCCCGCTCAGGTGCAAGGCCCCCAGCGCGCCCACCATCGACAGCGGGACCGACAGCAGGATGACAAACGGGTCGACAAAGCTTTCGAACTGTGCCGACAGCACCAGGAAGATGAAGACCAGGGCCAGCACGAAGACCAGCGCCAGGGCGCCGGAGGACGAGCGGAATTCGCGGCTGACGCCGTTGAGCTCGGTGGCATAACCGGGCGGCAGCACCTGTGCCGCTGTCTGGTCCATGAAGCGCAAGGCCTCGCCCAGCGAATAACCCGGCGCCAGGTTGGCCGTCAGGGCCACGGCGCGGCGCTGGTTGAAGTGGTTGAGCTGGCGCGGGCCCACCGCCTCGCGCACCTTGACCAGCGAGGACAGCGGCAGCATCGCCTCGCCGCGACCGCGCACGAAGATGCGGTCGATGTCCTCGGGCGTGGTGCGGCCGCTGGCGCGTGTCTGCACCATCACGTCGTACTGGTCGGCGTCCCGCTTGTAGCGCGTGACCACCCGGCCGCCGAGCATGGTTTCGACCGTTCGGGCCACCTGTTCGACGCCCACGCCGCTGTCGGCTGCGCGTTCGCGGTCGACCTCCATGTAGATCTCGGGCTTGTTCAGCACCAGGTCGCTGTCGGGCTGCATCAGGCCGGGGTTGCGCGCCATCGCGGCCAGCATCTGCTGCGCGTAGCGCTGCAGGTTCGCGTAGCTGTCGTTGGTGACGATCACAAAATTCACCGGGCGCTCGCGAAAGCCCTGGCCCAGGCTGGGCGGCGTCACCGGGAAGACCGAGATCCCCGGCAGTCCGGCCAGCTGCGGCTGCATGGCCCGGGCGAGCTCGGGCGTGCTGCGCTGGCGTTCGCTCCAGTCCACGGCGCGCAGCACCACCGTGCCTTGCGACACCGGTGCATTGGCATTGCCCCCCGCGCCGATCGACACGAAGGTGCGGTCGAATTCCGGGTAGCCGGCCGTGATGCGCTGGATGGCATCCAGGTAGCGCGAGGTGTATTCCAGCGTGGAGCCGTCCGGCGCGGTCACCGGCAGGAAGATCACGCCGCGGTCTTCGATCGGCGCGAGCTCGCTCTTGGCGGTGGTGTAGAGCCACCAGCTGCCTGCCGCGCTGGCGGCCATCACCACCAGCACGATCCAGCTGTTCGCCAGCACGCCGCGCAGCACGCGGCCGTAGCCGTTCACGGTGGCCTGGAGCACGCGCTCCATGCCACGGTTGAACGGGCCCGGGTTCGCCTCGTGGCGCAGCAGCTTGCTGCACATCATGGGCGTGAGCGTGAGCGCGATGAAGCCCGAGACCACGACAGCCCCGGCCAGCGTCAGCGCAAACTCGACGAACAGCCGGCCGGTGCGTCCGGGCGTGAACGCCAGCGGGGCAAACACCGCAGCCAATGTGCAGGTCATCGCGACGACGGCAAAAGAGATTTCCTTGGCGCCCTTCAAGGCCGCCTGGAAGGGCTGCAGCCCCTCTTCGATATGCCGGAAGATGTTCTCCAGCACCACGATCGCGTCGTCCACGACCAGGCCGATGGCGAGCACCAATGACAGCATGGTCAGCGTGTTGATCGTGAAGCCCGACGCCGCCATGATGCCGAAGGCGCCGATCAGGCTGACCGGGATGGTCACCAGCGGAATGATCGACGCGCGCAAGGTGCGCAGGAAGACGAAGACCACCAGCGCCACCAGGCCCGCCGCCTCGGCCACCGTGCGGTAGACCGACTTGATCGAGCGATCGATGAAGACCGAGTTGTCGTTGGCGCTGATGACGCGCAGGCCCGGCGGCAGGTCGCGCTGGATCTGCGGCATCACGGCACGCACACCCTCGGACACCTCCAGCGGATTGGCCGTGGCGTTGCGGATGATGCCCGTGCTGATCGAGGGCACGCCATTGAGCTTCACGCGGGTGCGTTCGCTGGCGGCCGATTCCTCCACCTGCGCCACATCGCCCAGGCGCACGGTGAACCCGTTGGCCGACTTGATGGCCACGGCCTGGAATTCGCGCACGGTGTTGAGGTCGGTGCGCGAGGTGACGCTGAATTCGCGCTGTTGGCTCTCGATGCGGCCGGCGGGCACTTCCAGGTTCTGCCGGCGCAAGGCATCTTCGACGTCCTGCACGGTGAGTCGGTAGGACGCGAGCCGGTCGGCATCGAGCCAGACGCGCATCGCGTACTTGCGGTCGCCGCCGACCTGCACGTCGGCCACGCCGGGGATGGTCTGCAGCCGCGGCTTGACCACGCGGTTGATGATGTCGGTCACCTGCAGCGGCGTCAGCGTCTCGCTGACAAACGCCAGCCAGATCACCGGGAAGGCATCGGCCTCGACCTTGGCGATGACGGGTTCGTCAGCGGCTTCCGGCAGCCGGGCGCGCACTCGGGCGGCACGGTCGCGCACATCGGCCGCCGCGGCATCGGGCTCTTTCGAGAGCTTGAAGCGCACCGTGATCTGGCTGCTCTCCGGGCGCGAGATCGAGGTCAGCACATCGACACCGTCGATGCCCGCGATGGAGTCTTCCAGCGGCTTGGTGACCTGCGACTCCATCACGTCGGACGACGCGCCGATCAGGCGCGTGCTGACCGTGACCACCGGCTCGTCGATGCGCGGATATTCCCGCACCGACAGCCGGTTGTAGGACACCAGACCCACCAGGATCAGCATCAGCGACATCACGGTGGCCAGCACCGGACGGCGGATCGATGTTTCCGAGATGCGCATCGCCAGGTTCTCCGAAAGCGTTCAGCTCACGTGCATCAAGGGGCCGGGCGCGCGCCGGGACCGGGTGCGGATGCGCCGCCCATTGCGCCGGAAGCGCCAGTGCGCGCCGCCGATGCGCCGCCCGCACCGGATGCCGCGCCGCGCGGGCCGGCGGGTTTGTCGATGTCGACCACGCGCAGCGGCAGGTTGTCGCCCCCGCGCGTCAGCCGCGCGTGGCCCGCGGTGACCACCGTGTCGCCGGCGGCCAGACCCTCGAGCACCTCGACCTTGCCCGGCACCCGCAGGCCCAGCTTGGCCTCCAGCCGCTGGGAAGTCGGTCCCTTGGCGCCGGACACGACCTTGAAGATGAACTGCTTGTCGCCTTGCGGCACCAGCGCTTCCTCGGGCACCATGACGGCGCTTTCGCGCACGCCGAAGACCACACGGGCGCGGGCGAACATGCCCGGGCGCAAGGCGCCGTCGGTGTTGCGCATCTCGGCGCGCACGAGCAGCGCGCGGCCGTTGGCGTCGATCTGCGAATCCAGCGCGCTCACCGTGCCGGTGAACCGCCGCCCGGGCAGCGCGTCGATCTGCGTCTCGACCACACGGCCCGGCGCCACGCGCGGCACGTAGCGCTCGGGCAGGCGGAAGTCGAGGAAGACCGAACCGATGTCGTCCAGCGTGACGATGTCTGCCCCGTCCTTGAGGTAGTCGCCGACATTGGCCGTGCGGATGCCGGCCACGGCGTCGAAGGGCGCCAGGATCTTCATGCGCGAGACCTGGGCCTGCGCCAGCGCCACCTGGGCCTGGGCGACCTCGAGTGCCGCGGCGTTCTGGTCCACCGCACTTTGGCTGACAAAGTTCTGTGCGACGAGCTCGCGGCTGCGCTGCAGGTTGGTGCGCGCGATGGAGGCCTGCGCCTCGGCCTGGCGCAGCTGCGCGGCCGGCAGCGTGTCGTCCAGCTGGACCAGCAACTGCCCGCGGCGCACGCGTGCGCCATCGACGAAACCCAGCGACGCCACACGGCCGCTGACCTCGGGCCGCAGCACCACGCTGCGGCGCGCGCGCACCGTGCCCACGGCCACGGCATCGTCTTCGAGCCGCGCCAGCGTCGCCTTGCCGACTTCCACGGCAATCGGTCCACCACCTGCACCCGGTACCGCCCCCCCTCCTGGGGGTGCGCCCTTGGCGGCGTCGGCCGGGCCACGGGAGGCGGCATCGCCGCCAGGACGCGGGCTGTTGCCGGCGACCGCCTGGGCGCTCTGGACCGACTGCTCACGCTGGACGTACCAAGCGCCAGCGCCGGCCAGGACAAGGCCGACGACGGCCAGGATCACGTGCGGTTTTTTCATTCTGATGCGGGCGTGAACGACGGCGGAAAATGTACCGTTTCGTTCACGACGACGTCAGAAGGGGTTTCAGGGGGTGCGTGTCAGTGCAGCCGCGACGCCACGGTTGGCCAGTGCATCGGCGCGTTCGTTGCCCGGGTCGCCGGAGTGGCCCTTGACCCATCGCCAATCGATGCGGTGCGTCTGCACCAGCGCATCCAGCCGCTGCCACAGGTCTACGTTTTTCACCGGCTTGTTGTCGGCCGTGCGCCACCCGCGGCGTTTCCAGTTGTGGATCCAGCTGGTGATGCCGTTGCGCACGTATTCGCTGTCCAGATAGAGCACCACCTCGGTCTGCGCCTTCAGCGCGGCCAGGGCCTCGATGACGGCGGTCAGCTCCATGCGGTTGTTGGTGGTGGCGGCCTCGCCGCCCCAGAGTTCCTTTTCGTGACCCCCGCTGCTGCTGAGCCAGGCGCCCCAGCCGCCAGGCCCCGGGTTGCCCTTGCAGGCCCCGTCCGTATAGATGGTCACTGTCTTGGTCGTCGTCATGGACGGCGTTTCTCCTGAAAAGGCCGCACCAGGCGGCCGGGTCACTGCGCGGCTTCTTCGACGCGCTTCTGGCGGCGCTGGGCCACCACCGCCGGTGCGGCGGGCGCCCGCTGGGCCTGGCGCCGCACCAGACCGACCATGCGCATGCCGCGCACGCGCTTGACGGCCTCGAGCCCGTAGACCGCGCCCAGGACCGGCCACCAGTGCGAGCCCACGCGGTCCATCCAGGCCATGCGGTCCAGCCCCTTCTGCGTGGACAGCAGGGGCCGCCAGCAGCCGAAGCGGCCGCCTTCGATCTCGAAACTCAGCAGCCGCAGCCAGTCGCGCACGCGCCGGTAGCCCAGGAACTCGGCGGCATGCGCCGAGCGAATGGGGTCGTCGTCGGCCACACCCACACGTGGCCCCCAGCCCAGCCACTGGCGCAGCCCCCAGTGGCTCAAGGGATTGAAGCCGACGATCACCAGCTTGCCTTCGGGCACCAGCACCCGCTCGACCTCGGCCAGCGTGGCATGCGGGTCGTACGAGAGTTCCAGCGTATGCGGCATCAAGATCAGGTCGATGCTGTTGCTCGGGAAAGGCAGCGCGTGGAAGTCACAGTGCAGCGCCACGGGCATGTCGGGCGACAGCGTGGTGATGCCGCTGTCCTGCGGCGGCGGCATCGCGATGGGCCGGGGTTCGGCCAGGCCGTCGTGCGCCACCCAGCGGTGCGGCATGCGGTTCGCGCGCAGGCCATCGAGCTCGGGCAGACCCAGCTGCAAGGCGTGGTAGCCGAAGGCGTCGGAGACGGCCCGGTCGAGGTAGGCCTGCGTCCACGCCAGCGCATAGCGGCCCGCCGGCAGGTTCAGCCAAGGCCCCATCCCTATAATTTGTGCGTCAATTGGCATGAACGTACTCGCGCTGCCCGCCTTCGCTGACAACTACATCTGGATGCTGCATGACGGCGTCGGCGCAGCCGTGGTCGATCCCGGCGATCCGGTGCCGGTACTGGCGGCGCTCGATGCCTACGGGCTCGAGCTGCGGTCGATTCTAGTGACCCACCACCACCCGGACCATGTCGGCGGCGTCGACGCGCTGCGGCACGCGCTGGACGGCACCGTGTGGGGACCCGCCAACGAAAACATTCCCCGTCCCTACGTGCCGCTGCACGAGGGCGATACCGTCGAAGTCCTGGGCCTGCGGCTGCGCGTGATGTTCGTGCCGGGCCACACCGCCGGCCACATCGCCTACGTGACCCAGCCCGAAGGCGAAGCGCCGCTGCTCTTCTGCGGCGACACCCTGTTCAGCGGCGGCTGCGGCCGTGTCTTCGAAGGCACGCCGGCGCAGCTGCATGACTCGCTGATGCGGCTGGCCGCGCTGCCCGGCAATACGCAGGTGTACTGCACGCACGAGTACACCGTCTCCAACCTGCGCTTTGCCCAGGCCGTCGAGCCCGGCAATGCCGACGTGGCGGCCGCGCTGGCCCGCGCCACGGCGCTGCGCCAGGCCGGTGACATCACCCTGCCCTCCACACTGACCGAGGAACTCCGGATCAACCCGTTCCTGCGTTGTGGTGAGCCCGAAGTGGTCGACAGCGCCCGCTCCCATGGAGCAGGCGACAATTCGCCCACCGCCGTGTTCACCGCACTGCGGCAATGGAAGAACGGATTCCGATGAAGAACAAGACCAGCCGCCTCGCGGCAGCGCTCTGGGCATGCGGCGTGTTGGGCGCCGCGGCTCAGACCCCCGAGCCGCCGGGGCCTGTGGCGCCCCAGGTGCCGGTCCGCCGTGACGCGGTGGCCACGGCTGCACCCGGCGCCTCGCCGGCGGGTTCGGCCGCGCCAGCCTCGGCTGCTCCCGCGCCTGCCATCGCGGCGCCGGCTGCCGTGCCGGCCACGCCTTCTGCTGCGACTTCCGCTGCGCCTGCCAGCGCTCCCGCCGCCGCGCCTGTTTCTGCGCCCACGGCCGCGGTCTTCACGCCCGACTATTACGTCCCCGGCGCCACGGTGTCGCCCGCCGCGGCCGCGGCATCGTCACCTGCAGGCACGCCCGCACCGACCGAATCGGCCGAGCCGCTGCGCCCAGGCGCCGCGGGTTCGGCGGCCCAGCCCACGCCGGTGCGTGAATCGCCCGCCACCGTGCCGGCGCTGCCCGATGCCGCTGCGCTGCCGCCCAACCCGATCACCGGCACCGAAGTGGCGCCGCCCGTCGACCAGGTGGTCGAGACACCCGCGCTGCGCGAGGATCTGTGGGGCCGCGTGCGCCGGGGCTATGCCCTGCCGCCGCTGCAATCGGACCTGGTGCGCAAGTGGGAGCAGTACTACAGCACCAAGCCGGAGTACCTGCAGCGAATGTTCGATCGCGGCGGCCGCTACCTCTTCCACATCGTCGAAGAGCTCGGCAAGCGCGCGATGCCGACCGAGCTGGCGCTGCTGCCTTTCATCGAGTCGGCCTTCAATCCGCTGGCGCAGTCGGCCGCGCGTGCGTCCGGCATGTGGCAGTTCATGCCGGCCACCGGCCGCCATTTCGACCTGCGCCAGAACCTCTTCCGCGATGACCGGCGCAGCGTCATCGAGTCCACACGCGCCGCGCTGGATTACCTCAAGCAGCTCAACACCACCTTCGGCGACTGGCAACTGGCGCTGGCTGCCTACAACTGGGGCCAGGGCAACGTGGCCCGCGCGCAGAACGGCAACCGCAAGTCCAGCCGCGGCACGGCCTACGGCGAGTTGCCGATGCCTGACGAGACCCGCAACTACGTGCCCAAGCTGCAGGCCTTCGCCAACATCGTGGCGCGGCCGCAGGATTACGGCGTGCAGCTCCCGGGGCTGGAGAACCACCCGTATTTCCTTACCGTGCGCGTGGATCGCGACATCGACGTCGCGCTGGCTGCGCGCCTGGCCGGTCTGCCGCTGGACGAGTTCCAGGCGCTGAACCCGCAGATGAACAAGCCGGTGATCCTGGCCGCGGGTACGCCGATGCTGCTGCTGCCCTTCGACAACGCCCGGCGCTTCCAGGCTGAAGTCTCGCGCCACAAGGGCCCGTTCGCCAGCTGGACGGCCTGGGTCGCCCCGCGCACGCTCAAGCCGGCCGAGGCTGCGCAGGCCGTGGGCATGGGCGAGCAGGAGCTGCGCGAGATCAACCGCATCCCGCCGCGCATGCTGGTCAAGGCGGGTTCGACGCTGCTCGTGCCGCGTGGTGCCTCGGTGCAGCGCGACGTGTCCGAGCACCTGGCCGATACGGCCTCGATCGCACTCGCGCCCGAGACCGTTCCCGGCCGCAAGCGCATGGCGCGCGTCGGTCCGCGCGGCGAGTCCGTCGCTGCCGTGGCACGGCGCTACAAGGTCGCGCCGGCCCAGCTGGCGCAGTGGAACGGCGTGTCCGCCGGCGGCAGCTTCAAGGGCGGCCAGCAGGTGGTCGTCGGCTTTGTCGCGGGCAAGGCCGCGGCACGCGGGCGGGGGCACGGCACCGCAGTGGCCCGCGCGCCGTCAGCCGGCAAAGGCCAGGCCAGTGGCGCCCGCAAGACGGCGGCCAGCCGCCAGTCGCGCGCCGTCGCCAAGGCACCGGCACGCAAAGCCGTCAAAGTCGCCAAGCGCTGAACGCCGCGGCGGTTGGGCGGTAAGGCGACCTGGCGGCGGCGCTTGGCGGCGTCAATGCCTTCAGTCCTTCACGCATGAGATTGACGCCTGACGAGCGATCCGCCAGCAGCCGGGCGGTGGCTCCCGGCCGACGCGTGTGCGGTTCAGCGCCGATGGGCCAGCGCCCGGGCCGTGGCACCGCGGTCGACGCAGGTGAGCTTCAGCGCCGATCGGCCAGCGCGTGGGCGATCGTGCCCAGGTCGACGTACTCGATCTCGCTGCCGGCCGGCACGCCGCGCGCCAGGCGGGTGACCCGCAGGCCGCGGGCACGCAGGGTTTCGGCGGCGACATGTGCCGTCGCCTCCCCTTCCGCCGTGAAGCCGGTGGCCAGGATGACCTCCTCGACCGTGCCGTCGCAGGCGCGCTCCAGCAGCGGCTTCAGGCCGATGTCGCCGGCACCGATGCCGTCCAGCGGGCTCAAGCGGCCCAGCAGCACGAAGTAGTAGCCCTTGAAGCTGCCGGTGCGCTCCAGCGCGGCCTGGTCTGCCGGCGATTCGACGACACACAGCTGCCGCGCATCGCGGCCGGTATCGGCACAGGTGTGGCACACCGGCGCTTCCGACAGGGTGTGGCAGCGCGCGCAATGCCCCACGCGCTGGTCGGCATCGCCCAGCGCCAGGGCCAGTCTCCGCAAGGCCGGCCGGTCGTGCTGCAACAGGTGATAGGCAATGCGCTGCGCCGAGCGCTGTCCGATGCCGGGCAGGCCGCGCAGCGCTTCGACCAGGCCGGTCAGCGCGGTATCGTGAGCCGCCACGCCGGCGCAGCCCCGCTCAGAAGGGCAGCTTCATGCCGGGGGGCAGATTCAGCCCCGCGGTGAGCTTGCCCATGCGCTGCTGGCTGACTTCCTCGGCACGGCGCACGGCGTCGTTGAAGGCCGCAGCCACCAGGTCTTCGAGCATGTCCTTGTCGTCCGCCAGCAGGCTGGGATCGATGGCCACGCGCTTGACGTCGTGCTTGCAGGTCATCGTGACCTTCACCAGCCCGGCGCCGGACTGGCCTTCGACCTCGACGTTGGCCAGCTCGTCCTGGGCGCGCTTGAGGTTTTCCTGCATGGCCTGGGCCTGCTTCATCAGACCAGCCAGTTGGCCTTTCATCATGATCGGTATCCTTTCGAGGAATCGGCAAGAAGTATGACGGTTCGGGGATGGGCCGCGCGCAGGGCCGCCACTGCCCTTGACGGTAGCCGGCTCAGGGGCATCACAGGGGCTTGATCGAACCCGGCACGATACGCGCCGTCGAGAACTGACCCAGCAGCTCGCGCACAACCGGGTCTTCGTGAATGGTCTGTTCGGCCAAGCGCTGGCGCCGCTGGCGTTCTGCAGCCTCGCGCAGGGCCGGCGAGGTCCGCGGCACGCCGTGTTCCAGCAGCAATTGCACCGGCGCGCCGATGGCCTCGGCCACCGCCACGGCCAGCTTGTCGCGCAGGCCCTGCGAGCGCAGCGCCTCGTGTTCGACGCGCAGATGCCAGGCCACCGGGCTGGCGGATTCGATGCGCAGCAGCACACTCTGCCAGGCGAGTTCGCGCACCAGGCCGCTGACCGCCGCGGTATCGATCAGACGCCGCACAAGTTCGTTCCAGCGATCGGACAGCGCGACGTCTTCGTCGCCGGGCTCGACCGCCTGCGGCGCGCGTGCGGCAGCGTCCGGTGCAGCCGGCTCGCCCACTGGCACCGCACGACGCGAGGCGACGGGCGCAGCCTCGTCGACCGCCGGCGGCTGCGCGCGGGCGATGCCCGCTGGAGAGGTCTGCTCGCGGGCGATGCCCGCTGAAGGGGTCCGCTCCTGGGCCACGGGTGCCGCTGGCGGTTGAGCCGCCTCCGCGCCCACCCACCGGGGCTCCGCCGGGGCTCGCGGTGGCGCCGCGGGTACCAGAGCCCGCAGCTCGCGCCCAGGCCCCGGCGCGGCCAGCGGAACCCGCGGCGCCACGGCCGGCACCAGCAGGCGCGCGGCGGCGGCGGGTGCGCGCAGCGGCGCCGCGCGCGGCGCAGGCGCCGCCACGCCGACCGGCGGAAACGCCAGGTAGCGCAGCAGCACCATCGTGAAGGCCGCGGCTTCGTCGGACATCA
The DNA here is from genome assembly GCA_963205115.1 of Pseudomonadota bacterium. Classification (GTDB taxonomy): domain Bacteria; phylum Pseudomonadota; class Gammaproteobacteria; order Burkholderiales; family Burkholderiaceae_C; genus Rubrivivax. The sequence goes on from CAUJHV010000066.1 coordinate 22,389, forward strand.
GCGAGAGTTCGTCGCGACCGCGCAGCACCAACGTGTAGAGCAGCTGCGTCTCTTCCGCCCCCATCGCGCCGGCGAGCTCGCGCACGGCGGGCGTTTCGGGGTCGTCCTCGCCACTGGCGCCCGGCACGGCCTGTTCGACAGCCATCTGCTGCAGCAGACGCGCCATCTGTTCCAGCACGGCGTCGAATGACACGCCGCGCGCGCGCAGGTCGTCGATGGAGGCCAGCAGCGCCGGCGCGTCGCGCTGCGCCAGGTTGCGCAGCAGCGCCACGGGCGCATCGCCTTCGGCCAGCCCCAGCATGCCGCGCACGACCGCTTCGTCGAACCGGCCGCCGCCATAGGCGATGGCCTGGTCGGTGAGCGACAGCGCATCGCGCATCGACCCCCGCGCCGCGCGCGACAGCAGGTGCAGCGCGCCTTCGTCGTGCGCCACACCTTCGGCCTGCAGCACCTGGTCGAGATGGGCGCGCACGGTCTCGGGCGCCATCGGCCGCAGGTTGAACTGCAGACAGCGGCTCAGCACCGTGGGCAGCATCTTCTCCGGGTCGGTCGTCGCCAGCACGAATTTCAGGTACGCCGGCGGCTCTTCCAGCGTCTTCAGCAGCGCATTGAAGGCTTCCTTCGTGAGCTGGTGCGCCTCGTCGATCATGAAGACCTTGAAGCGGCCGACGCTGGGCTTGTAGGCGGCGCGCTCGATCATGTCGCGCACCTCGTCGATGCCGCGGTTCGAGGCCGCGTCCATCTCGATGTAGTCGATGAAGCGGTCGGCGTCGATCTCGGTGCAGGCGCTGCACACGCCGCAGGGTTCGGCGGTGATGCCGCCCTGCCCGTCCGGCCCGGTGCAGTTCAGGCTCTTGGCGAGGATGCGCGACACCGTGGTCTTGCCGATGCCCCGCGTGCCGGTGAACAGATAGGCGTGGTGCAGACGCTGCTGCTGCAGCGCATTCGTCAGCGCGCGCACGACATGCGGCTGCCCCGCCATCTGCGCAAAGCTGCGCGGACGGTACTTGCGGGCCAGGACGACGGTGCTCATCGAAGCATTCTAGGCGGGGCCCCGACGCGGCCTGGGGATAATCCCGGCCATGAGCGCTGCACCCCTTTCGCCGCTGACCTATGACCAGGCCGGCGTCAACTACGACCTCATCGACCCCCTGAAGGTCTCCGCCCAACGCGCCGCCGCGGCCACCGCGGGCCTGCTGGGCGGGCACGGCTTTGCCGAAGTCGCCGCCTCGCGCGGCGAATCGGCCTACGTGGTCGATGTCGGGCCCTTCTACCTGGCCAGCATCGTCGAATGCCTGGGCAGCAAGGCCCTGGTGGCCGACGAGATGCAACGCCTGACCGGCCGCAGCTTCTACGGCGCCATCGCGCAGGACACCATTGCGATGGCCGTCAACGACCTGATCACCGTGGGCGCCACGCCCCTGGTCATCCAGGCCTACTGGGCCGCGGGCGGCAGCGACTGGTTCGAGGACAAGGCCCGCGCGCAGGCGCTGGTCGAAGGCTGGAAGCGCGCCTGCGAAACCTGCGGCGCGGCCTGGGGCGGCGGCGAGACGCCGGCACTGGCGGGCATCGTCGAGTCCGGCCGCATCGACCTGGCCGCCAGCTGCACGGGCCTCATCAACCCCAAGAGCCGCCTGTCAGTGGGCGACCGCCTGGGCGCGGGCGACGCCATCGTGCTGCTGGCCGCCAGCGGCATCCACGCCAACGGCCTGAGCCTGGCGCGCAAGCTGGTCGAGCGCCTGCCGCAGGGCTATCTGACGCCGCTGCCCTCGGGCCGTCTCTATGGCGAGGCCTTGCTGGACCCCACACCGCTGTACGCGCCCGTCACCGAAGCCTTGTTCAAGGCCGGCATCGTGACGCACTACAGCGCCAACATCACAGGCCACGGCTGGCGCAAGCTGCTGCGCCACCCAGCCAGCCTGCGCTACGTGATCGACCAGGTCCCGCCCGTGCCCGAGGTGCTGGGTTTCATCCAGCAGCAGGCCGGCCTGGACACCACCGAGGCCTACGGCACCTTCAACATGGGTGCGGGTTTTGCGCTGTTCGTGCCGGCGGGCGACGCGGCGCGCTGCGTGGAAGTGGCAAAGAGCTGCGGCATCGCGGCCTGGCACGCGGGCCATGTCGAAGCCGGGCCGAAGCAACTGGTGGTCGATTCGATCGGCCTGCGCTTCGACGCCGACGCCCTGCAGCTGCGATAAGCCACCCGGCGGGGCAGCGCCCGCCGACCTCACCTACAATGGCTCGTGACGGGCCTCCCCGCATGGAAGCGCGCCCAACCGGGTCAGGTGGGGAACCAAGCAGCCCTAAGCGTTGCAACCAGTGCCGGGGTTCAGGCTCGTCACCCTTTTTCCGGGGCCCGCCGCGGGCCTCCAGACCGCACCGCCACAGCGCGCGTGCGGCCGCTGACGCCAGGCGCCTTCGCGCCGCTCAGCCCGCCTGACGAAACGCCATGACCGCCTGGTTGCGCAAGGTGCGCAGCAGGTTGAGTTCCTTGTCGTCCAGGTTCAGGTCACCCGGCCGGTGCCGGTCGGCATAAATCAGCCCAAAGGGCGCGGCCTTCATCATCAGCGGCAGCAGCAGGAAGGCCGGTGCCTTGACCTGGTCGCGCTGCCAGGCCGGCAGCCGCGCCGCGATGTTCTCGGCGCGTGCGTCCTGGATCAGCGTGTCCGCGCCCTTCAGGCACACGGCCGTGAAAAGATCGGGCCGCAAGCCGCTGGAGGGCTTCAGCGGCACGCGCAGAACCGCCGCCGTGGCCGTCGCCGCCTCGCCCAGGCCAAAACGCCCGGTCAGGCACTCGGTGCGCGGATCGCGCAAGGCCAGCACCACACAGCGGAATCCCAGCGCGCGGTACATCGTCTCCAGCACCATGCGCAGCACTTCATTGAGCTTGAAGTCGCCGTCGACCATCGACTGCGTGATGTCCTGGATGCCCGCGCTGAGCATGTCGACGGCTTCCTGCCGCTGGCGCCGTGCCGCGGGAGGCTCGTCGACCAGCATCGTATGCGTGGCCTCCAGCGTGTGGGCGTCGAGTTCGTCCACGTCGCCGGTGCCCTGGGTCGACGCCGCGCCCGACAGGTCCGACAGCAGCCGGCGTGCGGGCGAGTGCGGCGGCAGATCCAGCGCGGCGGCCTGGGCCACGTGCCGCACACCGTCGCGCGATTTCGCCAGCGCCGCTTCCACCATCGACGGCGTCAGGCCCAAGGCCGCGGCGTAGCGTTCGCACAGCTGCTTGAGCCGCCCTGGCAGCTTGGGCGGCGCCGTTTCCAGCACCGCGTCGGCCAGGTCGTTGCCCATGCGCGCAGACCAGCGCACACGGTCCACCGCGCGGTCGGGTGTGCGTGCCGGCGGTTCGCCCGCGGGCCGTTTCATCGCCGAGCGCAGGGCCTCGGGCAGGCCCCAGGCCTGTGCCACGCCCTGGCCCAGCTCATCGAAACTCAGTCCCAGCACCTGCATCGACGCAGCGGCCTCCGTCAGCGGGGCCACCAGCGCCGCGTGGCCTTCGGCCACCGGCTTCACAAGCTGCTGGATCTGCGCGGCTTCTTCGGCCAGGTAGAAGCGGGTCAGCAGTCGCCCCAGGTTCTGGAACAGCGCGCCGATGAACGCCTCTTCGGAATCGCGCGCGGAAGGCATCAGTTCGCCGGCCAGGTGCGCGGCCAGCAGCGAACGCAGGAATTCCTCGCGCAGGGCCTGCACCTGCGACTTGTCCTGCATGTGCTCCAGGAGCACCAGCGACAAGGCCATGTTGCGGATGCCGGCAAACCCCACCAGCGCCACCGCGCGCGACACCGTATTCACGCCGCCAGCCGCCGATTGGCTGTAGTGCGCCGAGTTGACCAGCCGCAGCAGCTTGTGCGTGAGCGCCACGTCCTTCAGGATCTCCTGCGACAGGCTGTCCAGGCTCTCGTTTTCCGACGTGGCCACGCGCTGGATGCGGGTGACGGCGGAAGACAGCGCCGGGAAGTCGCTCTTGTGCCGCATGCGCCGCAGCAGGAAATCCAGCGTGCTGCTCTGGGCTGGCGCGGTCTGCACGATGTCCGGCGCCTGCCAGGCCGAGAGGTCGCGGTGCATGGACGCCGCGTCGGCATAACGCTGCGCCGCGTGCCGCGCGAGCGCGCGTTCCACGATGACCCGCAGCCGGTCGTCGATCTCGGGATGCGCCGGGACGACCACGTCCTGGTCGCGGGTGCGATGGACCACGTCCCAGGCATCGGTGCCCCGGATCAGCGGCTTGCCGATCAGCATCTCGGCCAGGATCAGGCCGGCGGCAAAGACATCCATCGTCGGCTGTGGCGTTTCGCCGCGGGCCGCCTCCGGCGACATGTAGCCCGGCGTACCGACGATCGCCCCGGCCATGGCGCTGTCCGCCGCGCTGGCCGATCCACCCGGCAGGGCACTGGCCACACGCGCGGCAATGCCGAAGTCCATCACGCGGGCACGCCGGTCGCTGGCCACCAGTATGTTGGACGGTTTGAGGTCGCGGTGCACCAGCCCGTGCCCGTGCGCCTCGCGCAGCGCCTCCAGGATGCCCAGCACCGCGCCGACCGCCTCGCGGGCAGGCATGCCATTGCGTTGGCGCATCACCTGCGCCAGCGTCTGGCCATCGACAAATTCGAAGACCAGGCAGGGTTGCCCGTCGAAGCTGTCGGCCTCGAAGATGGGGACGATATTCGGGTGCTTGAGCCGACTGACGGCACGCGCCTCGTGCAGCCACTCGTCGACGGCCACGGCTTGCGAGCCGGCCTCGATCATCTTGACCGCCACCTCGCGGTGCAGGCGCTCGTCGTGCGCCAGCCAGACGGTCGCCTGCGCGCCCTGCCCCAGCACCCGCTCGAGCCGGAAGCGGCCCAGCCGGCGGCCCGGCGCCAGGGCTTCGCGCGTGGGAGTCAGCGTCACCGGACGCGCTCCCGCATGCGGCGCCTGGCGCACATCCGGCAGCGAGTGTGGATGACCGTCATGGGCACGGCGGCGGTCGGGCTGCGGGGAATGGGCGGGCTTCGCGCCCGGCTCACGGGGCCGGTGAAGCTGCCGACGCGGTGGCGGCGCGTCCGGCCGGCCCGCCTGGGCGGTGTTCGTCGTCCGGCGGCGCCACGGTGCGTGCGGCCAGCAGCGCGTCCTGCAGATCGGCCAGCGAGATCTCCAGCGCGCGCCCATAGCGCGCAACGACCTTCTGCATGGCCGGCTGCACACGCGCGGCGGGCTGCATGGTGGCTTCGACGGCTTCGTTGGCGCAGCTGGCAATCGTGCGCAGCATGTCGTCGTCGGTTTCGGGCATGTGCACGCCGGTGCCCGTGGGCAGGCGGCGGATCATGTGCGCCACGCTCTCGTCCAGGCCCCAATGGCGCGCCACGGCACCGCCGACAGTGTCGACATCGATGCCCAGCACCGCAAACGATGCCGCCTGTTCGCTCATGCCGGGTTCCTCCTGACCCCCGGCTTCGGCCGCGGCCGCGGGCTGCATCAGGCGGCGGATCTGCTGTGCGTCGTCGGGATAGTGGTACTGGATGACCAGCGGCCCCAGGTTCTGCAGCATCGTGACCAAGGCGACCACTTCGGGATCGAAGGCCGCGGACCGCAGCGACTGGGCCACACGCGCCGCACGCTGCGTGCGATGCACCAGCTCGCGCATGTCGGCCGCCGAGCGTTCGTCCAGCGGACCGGGCCAGGGTCGCAGCGCCAGCGCCGCGCGGCGCACGCCGTCCATGCCGAGCATCGCGATGGCCCGGCGCACGGTCAGGATGGGGCCTGCGCCCGCCACCTGGGCGCCACGAACCTGCGCGGTGTTGACCGCGCGCAGCAATTCGAAGGACAGCGCGATGTCCTGCAGGATGATCTCGGCCAACTCCAGCGTGCGCTCGCGCTCCATCAGCGCCACGCGGGCGGCACGTTCGGCACCGCCGGGCGAGGCCGGCAGCACACCCACGGCATGCAGGCGGTCCAGCAGCAGCGCCATCGGGCCGCCTTCGGACTGCGCATCGGCCCGCAGCCAACCTTCCAGTGCATGCACCAGCGTGCGCGCGCTGCGGTAGCGCTGACGCTCCTGGCGGTCGGTGGCGCGGTTGGCGATGGCGCGCAGGGCGTCGGGAATGGGGCGCGGCGTGCTCCACGGCAACCGCACCAGGTCGCGACCCAGCGGCGGCATGCGCGCGATCACGCGGCCGGTGTCGTTTTCGTCAAGCGCCGACTGGCCCGACAAGGCGCGGTACAAGACCAGCCCGAGGGCCAGCACATCGCGCTGCGCCGCATCGCGCTGGTTGCGCAGGCGGTCGACGGTTTCCTGCACGGCCGCGGCGTGGTCCTGCCCGCCAGAGCCATGCGCGGCCACGGCGCCAAAGGCGACTTCGAGTCCCAGCAACTGGGCCGCGCCGGATTCGGCCTGCAGCACCAGGAAGGCCTGCACGTCGCCATGGCTGGCGCCGGCTTCGTGGGCATAGGCCAGCGCCTCGCCAAGCTGCAGGGTTGCGGCCGCCGCGTCGCGTGCCACCAGGCCCTTCTGGCCCATCTGGGCGGACAGCGTGGACAGGCCCGCGCCCTCGTAGATGACAAAGGGCCAGCCGTCGTGGTGGCCGATCTCGATGGCCACCGCCAGATTCGGATGCTGCAGCCGCGCGGCACGCCGCACCGACTGCTCCCAGGCCTGGTATTCACCGACATGGGCAGGCTGCACCCGGGGTGCAACGAGCACGAGCTCCTGCCGGGCGCGCGGATCCTCGACGCGCCAGGCCATCGTGCGGTCGCTGCGGCCCAGCAGTTCGATCAGGACAAACCGCCCGAAACGGCGCAGCCCGGCCTGGGGCTTGGCAGCGGGCGACTTGGTATCGGTGGCGTTGGACAGTCCCATGGATTCGACCCCATTGGAGCGTCGGGCGCCCGTGGACCATGCCCTGAAAGGCGCGGCAAACCGGTCGCTGTTTGCCGTCCGGATCCCCGCGGTGGACATCGCGGGCCTTGGCCGACGCCCGCGCAGCCGCTATGTCAGAATCATCGAACGCTGCGCAGGTCGTCTTTCATGCGCGCAGTCAGGAGAACACAGCGATGAGCAGTGAATCGATCAAGCACGTCACCGATGCCACTTTCGAATCGGACGTCCTGAAGTCGGACAAGCCGGTCCTGGTGGACTACTGGGCCGAGTGGTGCGGCCCTTGCAAGATGATCGCCCCCATCCTGGACGAGATGTCCAAGGACTACGGTGACCGCCTGCAGATCGCCAAGATGAACGTCGACGAGAACCAGGTCGTGCCGAACAAGCTGGGCATCCGCGGCATTCCCACGCTGATGTTGTTCAAGGGCGGCGAGCTGGTCGCCACCAAGGTCGGCGCACTGCCGAAGGCCCAATTGACGGCCTTCATCGACGGCCACCTATAATTCCTCCTCACGGCGCCTTCCAGGCCACCAGCCCGGGCGCCGATGAGTCGAGTCTCGAGGGCCTGCCCGCACGCGCGCGGCGGTCCACGAAAGCCCAGCCGCACGGTGTTCGTCGCGGCGGGCGTCATCCCAAGACCCTTTTCTCGACCTGGTGCGCCGATGCGCAGCCGATGATGGCTGTGCGTCGACACCGCCGGGTCGTCCAGTGGCTCCCGTCAGCCTGCGGGGCCACACATCCCGAGGATCAGTGCCATGCACCTGTCCGAGCTCAAAGCCCTCCACGTCGCCGACCTTCTGAAGATGGGCGAAGACCTGGAGATCGAAAACGTCAGCCGCCTGCGCAAGCAGGAACTGATGTTCGCCATCATGAAGAAGCGCGCCAAGGCCGGCGAGCAAGTCTTCGGCGATGGCGTGCTGGAAGTGCTGCCAGACGGCTTCGGCTTCCTGCGCTCGATCGATTCGAGCTTCATGGCCAGCACGGACGACATCTACCTGTCGCCCAGCCAGATCCGCCGCTTCAACCTGCACACCGGCGACATGATCGAAGGCGAAGTGCGGGTGCCCAAGGACGGCGAGCGCTACTTCGCGCTGGTCAAGGTCGACCGCGTGAACGGCCTGACGCCCGAGGAGAACAAGCACAAGATCATGTTCGAGAACCTGACGCCCTTGTTCCCCAAGGAGCCGTTCAAGCTCGAGCGTGACATCAAGGCCGAAGAGAACATCACCGGCCGCATCATCGATCTCGTCGCGCCCATCGGCAAAGGCCAGCGCGCGCTGCTCGTCGCGCAGCCCAAGACCGGCAAGACGATGATGATGCAGCACATCGCGCACGCCATCGTCGCCAACCACCCCGAGATCCACCTGATCGTCCTGCTGGTCGACGAGCGCCCGGAAGAAGTGACCGAAATGCAGCGCACCGTGCGCGGCGAGGTCATCAGCTCCACCTTCGACGAACCCGCCGCGCGCCACGTGCAGGTGGCCGAGATGGTGATCGAGCGCGCCAAGCGCCTGGTCGAGCTGAAGAAGGACGTGGTGATCCTGCTGGACTCCATCACCCGCCTGGCCCGCGCCTACAACAACGTGCTGCCTTCCAGCGGCAAGGTGCTGACCGGCGGTGTCGACGCCAACGCGCTGCAGCGCCCCAAGCGCTTCTTCGGCGCCGCGCGCAACACCGAAGAAGGCGGCACGCTGACCATCATCGGCACGGCGCTGATCGACACCGGCTCGAAGATGGACGAAGTCATCTACGAAGAGTTCAAGGGCACCGGCAACTGCGAAATCCACCTGGATCGCCGCATGGCCGAAAAGCGCGTCTACCCGTCGATCCTGATCAACAAGTCCGGCACGCGCCGCGAAGAGCTGCTGCTCAAGCCCGAGATCCTGCAGAAGGCCTGGATCCTGCGCAAACTCCTCTACCCGATGGACGAGATCGAGGCGATGGAGTTCATGCTCGAGAAGATGAAGCAGAGCAAGAACAACCTCGACTTCTTCGACATGATGCGAAGAGGTGGGTGAGTGTGGACACAAGACAGTCCTTGAGGACTGTCTTGTGCCTCACGAACCGGCCTGGCCTGCCAGCCAGGCCGTGGAGGGGCGCCGAAAGGTCTGCCATCTCGTTCTGCTTATAATGCCGGGTTTCCCTCCCCGGCAAGTGCGCTGAAAGAATCCGTCTTCAGCGTGGCTCCCGAAACTCCTCGAGAGGCTCCCATGAAAGATGGCATCCATCCCGCGTACCGCGACGTCTGTTTCGTCGACCTGTCCAATGGCTTCAAGTTCGTCACGCGCTCGTGCCTGCAGACGAAGGAAACCGTCAAGATGGACGACGGCCGCGAACTGCCGCTGATGAAGCTGGAATCGACCAGCGAGTCGCACCCGTTCTACACGGGCACGCAGAAGAGCGTGGACAGCCTGGGCGGCCGCGTCGAGAAGTTCCGCAACAAGTTTGCGCGCGTCGGCCTGAAGAAATAAGGCGTCTGGCGTCCCGCCAAGGAGGGGCAGCTTCGGCTGCCCTTTTTGTTGGCGGCTACGATCGCCGGCACGCGCGATGAATACGCCCAGCCCCGCCCTCGTCACCCAGCGCGCCGCCCAGCGGATGCCGCGCTGGGCGCTGCTGCTGTTCTGCGCGGCCTGGATCCTGCCCGGCATCTTCGGGCGCGACCCCTGGCGCAACGAAGACCTCACCAGCTTCGGCGTCATGAGCGCGCTGGCCGAAGGCCGCACCGCCTGGCTGCACCCGTTGCTGGGCGGGCTGCCGGTCGATTCCGAACCGCTGCCCTACTGGCTGGGCGCGGGCGCGATCCAGTTGCTGTCGCCGCTGCTCGACCCCGCGCTGGCGGCGCGCGTGCCCTTTGCCCTGCTGCTGGCCCTGACCCTGGCCTGCACCTGGTACGCCTGCTTCCATCTGGCCCGCACCGAAGCGGCATTGCCCGTGGCCTTTGCCTTCGGCGGCGAAGCCGCGCCGGTGGACTACGCCCGCGCGATGGCCGATGGCGCCCTGCTCGCCCTGATCGCCAGCCTGGGACTGCTGCAGCTGGGCCACGAGACCACGCCGGAGCTCATGCAACTCTTTGCCGTGAGCCTGGTGTTCTGGGCACTGGCTGCCGCGCCCTTCCGCGGCTGGCGCGCGAATCTGGGCGTGGTCGCGGGCCTGGCCGTGCTGGCTGCCAGCGGGGCGCCGACGGTGGCCCTGGCGCTGGCCCTGGCCGGTGCGTTCATCTGCGCACGCTCGCAGTACGCGGAAGCCCGTCGCAGCGTGCCCTGGATCCTCGCCGGCGGCCTGCTGGCCGGCGTGCTGGCCGCCTTCTTCGGCAGTTGGGCCTGGCGCGGCGCCTTCGAGCCCAGCCTGGCGCAGCTCGTGCAGCTGGGCCGCCAGTGGCTGTGGTTCCTGTGGCCGGTCTGGCCGCTGGCGCTGTGGACCGTCTGGCGCTGGCGTCACCAGTGGAACAACCGGCATGTGTCGCTGCCGCTGGTGCTGGTGGCCATCGGCATGGGCGCGAATATCGTCATGGGCGGTCACGACCGCGCGCTGATGCTCGCCCTGCCCGGCTTTGCCGTGCTGGCGGCTTTTGCGCTGCCCACGATGCGCCGCAGCTTCACGGCGGCCATCGACTGGTTCTCGGTTTTCTTCTTCAGCGTCAGCGCGCTGTTCGTTTGGGCGATGTATGTGGCCATGCAGACCGGCACGCCCGCGCGCTGGCTGGCCAATATCGTGCGCCTGCAACCCGGCTTCACGCCCAGCTTCTCGACGGTGGCGCTGGCCGTAGCCTTGGCCGGAACACTGGCCTGGATGGCGCTGGTGCGCTGGCGCACGGGCCGCAGCCAGTATGCGCTGTGGAAGAGCCTGGTCCTGCCGGCCAGCGGCGTGGCCTTGTGCTGGCTGCTGCTGATGACGCTGTGGCTGCCGCTGCTGGACTACGCCCGCAGTGCGCGCCCCTTGATCGAGCGCGGCGCGCGGCATATCGGCCGTGTCGACTGCGTGGCTGCGCCCGATGCGACGCCGTCGATGGTGGCCGGCCTGGAGGTTTTCGGCCGCTACCGGGTGGATGCCCGGCCGCAGTCGGCTGCCCTCACGCGGTGCGAGGTGCTGGTCAGCTTCGGCCGCGTGGCCGCGTCACTGCCGATCCCCGGCTGGCGCCTCGTCGCCGCGGAGCGGCGCAATACCGAGTCCAGCGAGCTGATGTCGATCTACCGGCGCCTCACGCCGCCGTGAACCCTCGGCGCCCGCATCGGGCAGCCCCGGGCGCAGGCGCACCCGGAACGGCGGGAAGATCAGGCGGAAGACCGAGCCGCGGCCCGTCTCGCTGCTGATGTCGATCTCGCCGCCGTGCCGCTGCATCACGTGCTTGACGATCGACAGGCCCAGGCCGGTACCGCCGGTGTCGCGCGAACGGCCGCTCTCGACGCGGTAGAAGCGCTCGGTCAGCCGCGGCAGGTGCTCGCGCGCGATGCCCGGGCCTGTGTCGATGACGCTCAGCACGCCGCTGCCGTCCTCGCGCAGCAGCCAGGTCAGGCGCACCTGTCCGCCGCCCGGCGTGTAGCGCACCGCGTTGCTCAGCAGGTTCCCGATGGCGCTGCGGATCTCCATCACCCGGCCGGCCAGCTCGACATGGGGCGTTTCGTCGACCTGCAGCGTGTGGCGGCCGGCAGACAGCGCCACGGCTTCGACCTGCGCGGGCCGCAGGATCTCGTCCAGCCCATGCCACTCGTCCGGCGGCGGGCGCGGGCTGCCTTCCAGCTGCGCCAGCGTCAGCAGGTCCGCCACCAGCGCCTGCATGCGCGCGGTCTGCTGCCCCATCAGGCCCAGCACGCGCTGGCGTTCGACCTCGCTCAGCGGCAGCGAATCCATGGTCTCCACGAAGCCGGCCAGCACCGTGAGCGGCGTGCGGATCTCGTGCGAGACGTTGGCGACAAAGTCGCGCCGCATCGCGTCGGCCCGCTCGCGCGCCGTGATGTCCTGGCTGAGCACCAGCTTCTTGCCGGCGTCACCGTAGGGCCGAACCATCACTTGCAGCGAGCCCCCCGGCTGCCGCCCTTCGAAGACCACACTGCCGTCGAACGGGCCGTGCTGCAGCTGCGAGACAAAGGCCGGGTCGCGCACCAGGTTGGTCACGCGCTGCCGCAGATCGCGCGTGGGATCGAGCCCGAAATGATCGGCCGCGACAGCATTGCACCAGGCGATCTGGTCCTCCCCGTCGAGCAGCAGCACACCATTCGGCGAGGCTTCGATCGCCGCCAGGAAGGCACGTGTATTGGCGCGTTCGCTCTCGACCTCGCGCTGCAGCTGCATCATCTGGCGCTCGATGCGGTAGCCCAGCTCACCCCAGAAGGCCGTGGCGCGCGGCGCCGGACGCTCACGCTCGCCGCGCAGCCATTGCATCAGCCGGTAGCCCTTCATGCGGTCGGCGAAGGCCGACAGCGAGGCCCCGACCGATGCACCCAGCACGGTCAGCAGCAGCACCGCATCGCCGCCCCAGCCGATGGTCGTGCCGGCGATGGCACCCAGCGCCGCCAGCAAGGCGGCGGCCAGGATTCGTGGGATGAACCAGCTCATCCGCCCGCGGTCGATGCCGCGCCGGCGCGTGCCAGCCGGTAACCCGCTCCGCGCACCGTTTCGACCAGCCCGGCGCATTCACCGGCGGCCAGCGCCTCGCGCAGCCGCTTGACGTGCACGTCGACCGTGCGCTCCTCGATGAACACGTGGTCGCCCCAGACGCGATCCAGCAGTTGCGCGCGGCTGTGCACACGCTCCGGATGGCTGACCAGGAAGTGCAGCAGTCGGAATTCCGTCGGGCCGAGTTTGAGCTCGGTATCGAGACCGTCGCGCTGCACCGTCACGCGCCGCGTCGCCGGATCGACCAGAAGCGGGCCGATGCGCACGGCATCGTCCAGCGCCTGCGGCGCACGCCGGCGCAGCACCGCGCGCACGCGTGCCACCAGTTCCTTGGGCGAAAACGGCTTGGTCATGTAGTCGTCGGCACCCGACTCCAGCCCCGCCACCGTATCGGCCTCGGCGCTGCGCGCCGTCAGCATGATGACCGGCAGTTCTTTGGTGCGCGGATCGCTGCGCCACTGACGCGCCAGCGCCAGGCCGCTCTGCCCCGGCAGCATCCAGTCGACCAGGGCCAGCGCCGGCAGCGCACGGTCCACGGCGCGCTGGGCCTCCTCGGCCGTGCCGGCGTGTTCGATCTCGAAGCCTGCATGCCGCAGGTTCATGGTGATGAGTTCGACGATGCCCGGCTCGTCCTCGACCAGCAGGATGCGCGTCATGTCGACGCTCCCGCGCGGGGGCGGCAATCAGCGAATCGCATCTTCCACCGCATCCAGCGGCGAGTGCCGCACGTCCGTGCCCTTGACGATGTAGATCGTCGCCTCGGCCAGGTTCTTGGCGTGGTCGCCGATGCGCTCGATGGCCTTGGCCACGAAGACCAGGTCGATGCTCGACGAGATCGTTCGCGGGTCTTCCATCATGTAGGTGATGAGCTTGCGCAGCAGGCCTTCGAATTCCTGGTCGATCTGGTCGTCCAGCTTCAGGACCTCCAGCGCGCGGTTGACGTCCAGCCGCGCGAAGGCATCCAGTGCTTTGCGCAGTTGGGCCATGGCCAGGTCGGCCTCGAACTGGAGATCGCCCACCGGCAGGCGCAGCTGGCTGGGCACACCGTGGGCCAACGCGCGCTGCACCGTGCGTGCGATGCGCGCGGCCTCGTCGCCCACACGCTCGAGATTGGCGATGGCCTTGGCGATGGCGATGAGCAGCCGCAGGTCGCGTGCGGTGGGCTGGCGGCGCGCGATGATGGCCGAGAGATCACGGTCGATCTCCACTTCCATCTGGTTCACGCGCTCTTCCTGCTTCAAGACCTGCGTGGCCGTCTCGCCGCTGAAATGAACCAGTGCGTAGATGGATTGCGCGACCTGCGATTCCACCAGGCCGCCCATCTCGAGCACGCGGTTGGAGATGCTGCCCAGTTCGGCATCGAACTGGCTGGACATGTGCTTTTCGATCATCCGAATCTCCCGGTGATGTAGTCCTCGGTCTCCTTGCGGCGCGGCTTCATGAAGATGTCCTGCGTCGCACCGTATTCGATCAGCTCGCCGATATACATGTAGGCCGTGTAGTCGGAGACACGCGCGGCCTGCTGCATGTTGTGCGTCACGATGAGGATCGACACCTGGCGCTTGAGTTCGCCGATCAGCTCCTCGATGGCGCCCGTGGCGATGGGGTCCAGCGCCGAGGTGGGCTCGTCGAAGAGGATGATTTCAGGGTCCGTGGCCAGCGCACGCGCGATGCACAGGCGCTGCTGCTGGCCGCCGGAGAGGTTGGAGCCGCCCTCGTTCAGGCGGTCGCGCACCTCTTCCCACAGGGCGGCGCCGCGCAGCGCCGCTTCGACCTTGTCTTCGATGTAGCTGCGCGACTTCTCGTTGCGCACACGCAGACCATAGGCCACGTTCTCGAAGATGGACTTCGGAAAGGGATTGGGCTTCTGGAAGACCATCGAGATGCGCATGCGCACCTCGATCGGGTCGACCTGCGGCGACAGCACGTTCACGGCATCGGGCAGCAGGTGGATCTCGCCGTCGTAGCGGTGGCCGGGGTAGAGGTCGTGCATGCGGTTGAAGCAGCGCAGCAGCGTGGACTTGCCGCAGCCCGACGGCCCGATCAGCGCCGTCACCTTGTTTTCGTAGACCGGCAGCGAGACCTGCTTGAGCGCCTTGAAGTCACCGTAATAGAAGTCGAGATCCTTCGACTCGGCCTTCAGCGGCGGCGGGTTCGTCGGCAGCGTGATGGTGGATGGCATATGTCGCTCGTGTTGATTCGGTAGGCCGATGACGGCGGACTCACCACTTGATGTTCTTGCGCAGGCGGTAGCGCAGCCAGATCGCCAGGCCGTTCATGCCCAGCGTCATGACCACCAGCACCAGGCTGGCCGCGGCGGCGTTCTGCTGAAAAGCCGGATCGGGCCGCGAGGTCCAGTTGAAGATCTGGATCGGCATCACCGTGAACGGCGAGAACAGCCAGTCGAACAGGCCGGCGGGCGGCTCGCCCGTGCCCGGCACCGGCGGCAGGAAGGCGATGAAGGTCAGCGCGCCGATGGTGATGATGGGTGCCGTCTCGCCGATGGCTCGCGCCATGCCGATGATGACACCGGTCAGGATGCCCGGCGTGCTGTAGGGCAGCAGATGGTCGCTGACCACCTGCCAGCGCGAGGCCCCGCAGCCATAGGCGGCTTCGCGGATGTGCTTGGGAATCGAGCGCAGCGCCTCCCGCGTGGCCACGATGACGATGGGCAGGATCAGCAACGCCAGCGTCAGGCCCGCCGAAAGAATGCTCTGCCCAAAGCCGAAGGTGTAGACAAACAGGCCCAGGGCCAGCAGGCCGTAGACGATCGAGGGCACACCTGCCAGGTTGGCGATGTTGATCTCGATGACGTCCGTGAACCAGTTTTTCTTGGCGTACTCCTCGAGGTACACCGCGCCGGCGATGCCCACCGGCACCGCGAACAGCGCCGTCACGGCCATCACCAGCACCGAGCCCACCCAGGCCGACAAGATCCCGGCCTGCCCGGCGCGGCGCGACGGGAAGTTGGTGAAGAACTCGGTGCTCAGTCGCGGCAGCCCCTCGATGATCATCTGGCTGAACAGCGCCGCCAGCGTCAGGATGCCCACCATCATGGCCAGCAGCCCCAACAAGGCAAAGATCTGGTCCCAGCGCTTGTGGGCGCGAATCATCGCCCGCAGTTGTTCGGTCTTGTTGGTCATGTCAGTAGGCTTCCCGGTACTTGCGGCGCACCCAGTAGCCGACCATGTTGAAGAACAGGGTCAACAGCAGGAGCATGAGCCCGGCGGCAAAGATGGTCTGGTAGCCGATCGAGCCGTGCGGCAGGTCGCCCAGCGCGACCTGGACGATGAAGCTCGTGATGGTGGCGGCCGGCTCCATCGGGTTCAGCGTCAGGTTCGGCTGCATGCCGGCGGCGACCGCCAGGATCATGGTCTCGCCGACCGCGCGCGAGATGCCCAGGATGTAGGCCGACGCAATGCCGGACAAGGCCGCGGGAAACACCACACGCGTGGCGGTCTGGTAGCGCGTGGCCCCCATCGCGTAGGAGCCTTCGCGCAGGCCCATAGGCACCGCACGCATGGCATCTTCCGACAGTGAGGCCACGGTGGGGATGATCATGATGCCCATCACCAGGCCGGCCGACAGCACGTTGAAGCCCGGCAGTTCCGGGAAGATCTGCTGCAGCAGCGGCGTCACGAACAACAGCGCGAAGTAGCCGTAGATGATGGTCGGCACACCCGACAGCAGTTCCAGCAGCGGCTTGAGGGTCTCGCGGGTCTTGTGCCCGGCAAATTCGGACAGGTAGATCGCGATGATCGTGCCCAGCGGGATGGCCACCATCAGCGCCACGGCCGAACTCGTCAAGGTGCCGGCCAGCAGCACCATGATGCCGAAATGGGCGTCATCGAACAGCG
Source organism: Pseudomonadota bacterium (assembly GCA_963205115.1). Taxonomy (GTDB): domain Bacteria; phylum Pseudomonadota; class Gammaproteobacteria; order Burkholderiales; family Burkholderiaceae_C; genus Rubrivivax. Next base: position 38,718 of record CAUJHV010000066.1, read on the forward strand.
GCGTCCACTGGGTGTCGGTCAAGAAGGACCAGACCGGCACGTGCCTGAAGAACTCGAAAGATTCCTTCAGCAGGATGTAGACGATGCCCACCGTGGTGAAGACCGACACGCAGGCGGCCATCAACAGGGTGCACTCGATGGCCCGCTCTCGACGTCTGCGTGAGGCCTTGGCCTTGGCCAGCTCCGCCAAGCGCGCCTCGCCGGTTGCCCGCGGTGCTGCAGTCACGCTCGTCCCTCGCATTCCTGTCGTGGATGCTGTCATTCTAGGAAGTCCCAGGTGATCTCACCGCGTGGCGCGGCTCAGGCGCGTCCAGGCGCAGGGGCCGGAGGTGGTCCCCTGCGCTGACGCGCGTCGTGCCGATCAGAGCTTGGCTTCGCGGGCCAGCAGGTCGTCGATACGCACGCCGACCTCGTTCTTGCCACCGAACACGGTGCCCTTCTTGACCTTGGCGATGTGCTCCTGGCCGATGGTGTAGGCCTTGGCCGGCAGCGGCACGTACTTCACTTCCTTGGCGATCTTGGCCGCGCCCTTGAGCATGTACTCGGCAAACTCCTTGACCTCGGGCTTGGCCAGCGACTTGACGTTCACGTAGATGAAGATCGGACGCGACAGCGGCTGGTAGCTGCCGTCCAGCACCGAGGCCTCGCTGGGCAGCACGGCGGGCTTGCCGGCCTTCTCGACGATCGGCAGCGCCTTCAGGCGCGACTGGTTCTCGGCATAGTAGGCATAGCCGAAGAAGCCCAGCGCGTTCACGTCTTGCGATACACCCTGCACCAGCACGTTGTCGTCTTCCGAGGCCGTGAAGTCACCGCGGCTGGACTTGGACTTGCCGACGATGGCTTCGGTGAAGTAGTCGAAGGTGCCCGAATCGGCGCCCGCGCCGAACAGCTTGACCGGCGCGTCCGGCCAGGCCGGGTTGACCTGGTTCCAGCGCATGACCTTGCCCTGCGCGGCCGGTTCCCAGAGCTTCTTCAGCTCTTCCACGGTGGCCTGCTTCAGCCAGCTGTTCTTCGGATTGATCACGACCGTCAGCGCATCGAAGGCGATCGGCAGCTCGACGTACTGGACGCCGGCGGCCTTGCAATCGTCCATTTCCTTTTGCAGGATGGGACGCGAGGCGTTGGAGATGTCGGTCTCGCCACGGCAGAACTTCTTGAAGCCGCCACCCGTGCCGCTGATGCCCACGGTCACCTTGATGGCGTTCTTCTTCATCTTCTGGAAGTCTTCGGCGATGCCCTCGGTGATCGGGTAGACCGTCGACGAGCCGTCGATCTTGACGACCTGGCCATGGGCCAGGCAGCCCGTGAGAACCAGTGTGCTGGCGGCCAACGCTTGGAACATATTCTTCATGTCTGTACTCCTGAGGGTGTCGGTTTGCAGGCTTTCCGGCAATGTAGGGACGCCGTGTGAAAGTTCGATGACAGTCCGGGCGATCGGTGTGACAACCCGACCGCGCCCATCCGGCCCTGGCGAGGGGCTGCGCCCCAGGGCGGCAGCGAACCGTCATTGAAACTTCACCAAACCGACACGGCCCATCGGCAGCATGCGGCGGTTCACCACTTCCACAGGATGACCGATGGATCTCCCGCACACGAATGCCCGCCACGACGACCTTTCGTACGACGAAGAAGCGGTCGTCAACCCCAGTGCCAATGCGCACCTGGGCGAACTGATCGGCACACGCATGCCGCGCCGCACCGCACTCAAGGGTGGCGTGGGCCTGGCCGCCAGCATGCTGCTGGGCACCACCTTGCCGGCCTGTGGCGGCGGAGGCGACGACAGCAGCACGGCCGCGGTCACAGCTTTGAGCTTGGGCTTCGCGGCAGTCGCCAAGAACCGCAACGACATCGTCACGGTGCCCACCGGTTACCAGGTGGCGGTACTGCACGCACTGGGCGACCCGCTCCATTGGGGCGATGCCACCTGGGCAGGCGACGGCACCGAAGCACCCGAGTCCTACCAGCGCCGCATCGGCGACGGGCATGACGGCATGCACTTCTTCGGCCTGAGTGATGCGGGCGCCTGGAAGGCCGACCGGTCGGATCGCGGGCTGCTGTGCGTCAACCACGAATACGTCGTGGCGCCCTATGGTCTGCATCCCGCCGGCGTGACGGCCGGCAACCGCGTGGCCAGCGAAGTGGACAAGGAAATCCTGGCCCACGGCGTGAGCGTCTGCGAAATTGCTCGCGGCGCGTCGGGGACCGGCATGAGCCTGACCCGCGGCTCGCGCTTCGGCCGCCGCATCACGTCGGACACCCCGATGGCCTTCGGCGGACCTGCACGCGGCCACGCGGTACTGGTCACCAAGGGTTCGGCAGACGGCACGACCACCCGCGGCACGAACAACAACTGCGCCAACGGCTTCACGCCCTGGGGCACCTACCTGACCTGCGAAGAAAACTACCTGAATGTCATCTCGCGCGCGGCGGGCGACGACGCCAAGCGCAGTGCCACCGAAGCGGCCGCGCTGCGCCGCTACGGCCTGCCGCAGGGCCGCGTGAGCCCCTACAAGTGGGAGACCGCCGGCAGCAGCGACAGCTACGCGCGCTGGAGCTCGTCGGTCACGGCGGACAGCGCTTCCGCCGACTGGCGCCACACCATCAACACCTTCGGCTGGGTCGTCGAGATCGACCCCTTTGCGCCGGATTCGACGCCGGTCAAGCGCACGGCCATGGGCCGCTTCAACCACGAAGGCGCCTGGCCGGCACCTGCCGTGGCGGGGCAGCCCATCGTCTATTACATGGGCGACGACGCGCGCAACGAGTACGTCTACAAGTACGTGTCGCGCGCGGTCTGGGATCCGGCCGACAGCACCGGCGGCCTGAAGGCCGGCGCCAAGTACCTCGACGAGGGCACGCTGTACGTGGCGCGCTTCGCCGCCGACGGCACGGGCCAGTGGATCGAGCTCACGCTGGGCAAGAACGGCTTGGATGCCAGCAACACGCTGTACCCGTTCGCCCATGCCGGCGACGTGCTCACCTTTGCACGCCTGGCCGCCGACAGCGTCGGCGCCACCAAGATGGACCGGCCCGAATGGGGCACGGTGCACCCGACCAGCGGCGAGGTCTACATGACCTTGACCAACAACAGCAACCGGGTTGCGCCGACGGCCACGCCCACCGGCTCGCAGCTGCGGCCCGACGCGGCCAACCCGCGCTTCTACGCGGACACGTACACCAACGCCGACGGCAGCACGCGCACCAACCAGGGCAACCCCAACGGCCACATCGTGCGCTGGAAGGAAACCGGCTCGCAGACCGCCACTGCGTTCACCTGGGACATCTACCTGTTCGGCGCGCAAGCCGATGCCGCCAATGACGTCAACCTCTCCGGGCTGACGGCGGACAACGACTTCTCCAGCCCCGATGGTCTGGCCTTCGATCCCCGCGGCCTGCTGTGGATCCAGACCGACGACGGCGCCTATACCGACGTGACCAACTGCATGCTGCTGGCGGCGGTGCCCGGCCGTGTGGGCGACGGTGAAACGGTGGTTGCCGCCGGCGGCACCAGCACACGCCGCGGCGCCAAGGCCACGGCCGCTTCCTTGCGTCGCTTCCTGGTGGGCCCGCGTGACTGCGAGATCACCGGACTGGCCATCACACCGGACGGCAAGACCCTGTTCGTCAACGTCCAGCATCCGGGTGAAGACGGCAGCTTGACCAAGGCGACCAGCGCATGGCCGGCGTCGCAGACGAACGCGGCGGCTTCGAGCCGTCCGCGCTCGGCCACCGTGGTGATCACGCGGGCCGATGGCGGCCCAGTGGGCTTGAGCTGATGGAATGCCCAGGGCCTCCGCGGAGGCCCTGGGCAGGTCGCCTGGCCACCGTCATGCGCGGCCAGCCGACGAACCCGCCAGGCGGGTTGTGCGCGACCGGCCGATGCGCCGGTCTGACGGACTACAGCAGGTCCGGCGCCGATGCCGCGTGCAGCACCACTGTCGTTCCCGACTCGCGCTCGCGCTGCCGCAGCCACCACACGGCACCCTTGCGGATGCTCCAGGGCTGCGCGTCGCCACTCATCAGGTAGGCCGCCGTCATGCCCAGCGTGGCCTGGTGGCCGACCACCAGCACCGCGCCGCGGGCATCGGGCCAGCGCGCGGCATGCAGCAGTTCCGTCACCGAGCGTTCGGGTCCGAGCTCTTCGGCAGTCCGGAATTTGGACACCAGCGCCTCGGCGGTCTGGCGCGTGCGCGCGGTCGGGCTGACCAGCACGCGTGTGCTCTCCGGCAGGTGCCGGCTCAGCCACTCGGCCATGCGCTTGGCCTGGCGCCGGCCCTTGTCGGTGAGCGGGCGGTCGGCGTCGGTCTCGCGATCGCCGATTTCGCGGGCTTCGGCGTGGCGCCACAGGATCAGGTCCATGGGAATGCTTTCAGGGCGTTCGTGAGGCCGGCGCGCTCAGCGCCATCAAGGCGCGCTGCGCGCTGGGTCCGGTGCCGTCGGCCGGCGTGTACGTGCCGTCGGGCTGCAGATCCCAGGCGTCGCAACCGTCCATCAGATACGGCATCAGGCACTCGTCGATCACGCGTTGCCGCATCTGGTGGTCGCGGATGGGCCATGCCACCTCGACGCGTCGGCTGAGGTTGCGGGTCATCCAGTCGGCGCTGGTCAGGAGCAGCACCTCGTCGTCCGGACCCTCGCCCCAGCGCATGTAGACCACGCGCGAGTGCTCGAGAAACCGGCCCACGACCGACCGCACGCGGATGCGTGACGACAGGCCCGGAACACCCGGCCTGAGCATGCAGGCGCCGCGCACCACCAGGTCGACTTCGACGCCCGCTTCGTCCAGCGCGTACAAGGTGTCGATCATGTCCGGATCGGTCAGCGCATTGATCTTGGCCACCAGCCGCGCCGGGCGTCCGGCACGTGCCGCCTGGGCGACCAGGTCCAGGTACCGCTGCAGGCCGGTACGCAGACCGTCCGGTGCGACCAGCAACAGGCGGTGGTTGCCCACCGGCACCAGGCTGGCCAATCTCAGGAAGATGGCGTCGGCCTCCGCGGTGAGCGCCGGGTCGGCGGTCAACAAGCCCAGGTCGGTATAGAGGCGTGCCGTGCGCGGGTTGTAGTTGCCGGTCGACAGATGGGCATAACGCTTCAGATGTGCGGTGCCGCGGCGGTCGGTCTCGCGGCGGGTCACGACCAGCAGCTTGGCATGGGTCTTCAGGCCGACCATGCCGTAGACCACCTGGGCGCCCACGGCTTCCAGCCGCTCGGCCCAGTTGATGTTGGCCTCCTCGTCGAAACGGGCCTTCAGCTCCAGCACGACCATCACGTCCTTGCCACGCTGCACGGCCGCGATCAGCAGGTCCATCAGCACACTCTCGGTCCCGGTGCGGTAGATCGTCTGCTTGATCGCCAGCACCTGCGGATCCTCGACCGCTTCGCTGAGGAACTGCACGACCGGATCGAAGCTCTCGAAGGGGTGGTGCAGCAGGATGTCGCCCTGGCGCATCTGCGCGAGGATCGATTCACCACGCGACAGCCGCGACTGCGGCCAAGCGGGCTCGTGCGCCGGGAAGCGCAAGTCCGCGCCGTCCGCCTGGTCGACCCACTGCGTGAGCCGGGCCAGGTTGACCGGCCCGTTGACGGCGTACAGCGCCTGTGCCGGCAGCTCGAACTGCTCCAGCAGCAGGCGCGAGAGTTCGGGCGGGCAGCTCTGCACGACCTCCAGGCGGATGGCCTGGCCGAAATGGCGCGTGGTGAGCCCTGTGCGCAGGGCCTGGCGCAGATTGGTGACGTCGTCTTCGTCCACATCCAGATCCGAATCGCGCGTGACGCGAAACTGGGAGAACGATTGGACCGGACGGCCGGGAAACAGATCCTGCAGGTGCGCCCGGATGACGCTGGTCAGCAGCACGAATCCCTGTTGCCCGTCCGGCATCACCCGATCGGGCAGGCGGATCACGCGCGGCAGCGCGCGCGGCACCTTCATGATCACGACACCGGAACCCGGCGTCGCATCGCCCGCACTTTCCAGCCGCACGATGAAGTTCAGGCTCTTGTTGGCCACCGTCGGAAACGGGTGCGAGGGGTCGAGCGCGACGGGCACCAGCAGCGGACGCACCTGGCGCTCGAAGAAGCTGGACACCCAGCGCCGCTGGCCGGCGTCGCGCTGGGCGTGGTTGATCAGGTGGATGCCATGCGCCGCCAGCGCGGGCATCAGTTCTTCGTTGAGCACGCGGTATTGCTCATCGATCAGCGCGTGGGCGTCGGCGGACACCTCCGCGTAGTGCCGCGTGGCCTGCGCACTGCCGCCGGCGCGCACGGCGTCCAGCGAATCGGGGAAGCGCACCTCGAAAAATTCGTCGAGGTTGGACGAGACGATGGTCAGGTAGCGCAGGCGCTCGAGCAGCGGGACGTCCGCGCGCCGGGCCTGGGCCAGCACACGCCGGTTGAAGGCGAGTTGCGAACTGTCGCGGTCGATCGACTCCGGGCGGTGGGGCCGGACATCGGAGGGTTGCGGTGGCTGCGGCGGCGCCGTGACACACAGCTCGGCCGTCGCCGCATCACGTTCTGGGGGGTCGGCGCGCATCCGCGGCACTCTAGTTCGCGGTCGTGACAGGCCTGTGACGCGCGGGCGAAGCCCTGCAGCGCGTGCCACCCTGTGCACGGCTGCACCCGCGACGAGCGCCGACAATACGAGCATGCACCGCCATCCTGACCGCATCCGCCTGCTGCAGGGCGCCACCAATTTCCGCGATCTCGGCGGCTACATCGGCCACGAAGGCCGCCCGGTGCGCTGGGGGCGGCTGTTCCGCTCCGACCACCTGGCCGATCTCACCGGCGACGACCACGCCCGCGTGCAGTCGCTGGGCCTGCGCCGGGCTTTCGATTTCCGCGGCGTGCGCGAGAGCGCGGCCAAGGCCTACGACCTGCCCGGGGTGCGCCGGCATGCGCTGACGATCGAGCCCGTGGTCGCGCAACGCATGGACGCCATGACGGCCGCCGGCACATCCATGACGGCGGATCTGATGGCCGGGCTGATGCGCGACCTCTACCGGAACCTCGTCAACGAACACGCCCATCGCTTCGCGGAATTGTTCGAGCACCTGCTGGAAGACGACGCACCGATGGTCTTCCACTGCACGGCCGGCAAGGACCGCACCGGCATCGCCGCCGCGCTGATCCTGCTGGCGCTGGGGGTTCCGCGCCAGACGGTCGAAGCAGACTACCTGCTGACCAACGAGCTGTACCAACATCCGCCGCTGCCGCCCTCGTCCACCCCGCCTGAAGCGCTGGCCGTGCTGTGGCGCGTGCAGGAAGACTTTCTGACCGAAGGTCTCGCGGCGATCGAACAAGACCAGGGCGGCCTGGAACGCTACTTCGAGCACCGCCTGGGGCTCGACGCGAAACGCCGGCAAGCGCTGCGCGAGCGCTACCTCAGCGACAACTGAAGGCTGCCGCGCCTCAGCCCGCGCGCGCCGCTTCGGACAGGCGCTCGGCCCAGTCGCGGGCCACCGCGCCGTCCTGCGCTTCGACCATCACACGCAGCACCGGCTCGGTGCCCGAGGCGCGGATCAGCACGCGGCCGTGGCCCTTCAGCGCCTGGTCGGCCTGCTCGCGCAGGTGGCTCAGGCTGGCGTTGCGGGTCCAGTCGCTGCCGTCGCGCAGACGCACGTTGATCATGGTCTGCGGGAAGAGCGTCACCCCTTCGAGCAGCTGCGCCACGCTGCGTCCGCCGCGTCGCACGGCCTGCAGGATCTGCAGCGCGCTGACGATGCCGTCGCCGGTGGTGTGCTTGTCCAGCGCGAGCAGGTGCCCCGAGCTTTCGCCGCCGAGCGTCCAGCGACGCGCGATCAGTTCCTCGAGCACGTAGCGGTCGCCGACCTTCGCGCGAACGACCTCGATGCCGCGCTGCTGCAGCGCCAGTTCGATGGCCATGTTGGTCATCAAGGTGCCGACGACACCGGGCACACGTTCGCCCAGCGAGACGCGGTCCATGGCCATCACGTAGAGCAGTTCGTCGCCATTGAACAGGCGACCCGTGGCGTCGACCAGTTGCAGCCGGTCGGCGTCGCCATCCAGCGCGATGCCGTAGTCGGCGCGGTGCTGCCGGACTTTTTCGATCAGTGCCTGCGGCGCGGTGGCGCCGACGCCGTCGTTGATGTTCAGGCCATCAGGCTCGCAGCCGATCGTGTGCACCTGCGCGCCGAGTTCGTGGAAGACGTCCGGCGCGACGTGATAGGCCGCGCCGTGCGCAGCGTCCACCACCAGGCGCAGGCCCTTGAGCGAAAGGTCGTTGGCGAAGGCAGCCTTGCAGAACTCGATGTAGCGCCCGCGCGTGTCCGCCAGGCGATTGGCCTTGCCCAGCGTGGCCGAATCGGCCCATTGCGGCGGCTCCTGCAGGGCCGCCTCGACGTCCCGCTCCCACTCGTCGGGCAGCTTTTCGCCCCGGGCGGAAAAGAACTTCACGCCGTTGTCGGCAAACGGGTTGTGCGACGCGCTGATGACCACGCCCAGGTCCAGGCGCAGCGCCCGGGTCAGGTAGGCCACACCGGGCGTGGGCAGCGGCCCGCTGAGCATGACGTTCACGCCGGCCGAGACAAACCCCGCCTCCAGTGCGGACTCGATCATGTAGCCCGAGATGCGCGTGTCCTTGCCGATCAACACCGTCGGGCGATCGACACGGCGGCGCAGCACACGGCCCACGGCATGCCCCAGGCGCAGCATGAAATCGGCCGTGATCGCGCCCTGCCCCACCGTGCCGCGAATGCCGTCGGTGCCGAAATAGGTTCTGCTCATGCGAATTGCAGTTCTGTTGGGTAAGAAGACAAACGGGGCCCGTGGGGGCCCCGCTCACCGACGCTCATGCGCGGGCGGCCAGGCCGCCTGCGCATGAGGTGAACCGTCAGGCCGCGGCAGGCGCGCTGCCGGTCGACACGCCAGGCGTGCTGTCGCCACCCGAGCGCGGTGCCTGCGTCGTCCAATCTTTCGGCGGACGCGGCGGCTTGCCGCTCATGATGTCGTCGATCTGGTCGCTGTCGATGGTTTCCCACTCGAGCAGCGCACGCGCCATGGCATGCATCTTGTCCTGGTTCTCTTCGATGTGCCGGCGCGCGATGACGTACTGCTCGTCGATGATGCGCCGGATGACCGAGTCGACCTTGCGCATCGTCTCTTCGGACATGTTGGTCGTCTTGGTGACCGAACGGCCGAGGAAGACCTCGCCTTCGTTCTCCGCATAGACCATGGGGCCGAGCTCGTCGGTCATGCCGTAGCGGGTGACCATGTCGCGGGCGATCTGCGTCGCGCGTTCGAAGTCGTTGCTGGCGCCGGTGGTCATCTGGTGCATGAACACCTCTTCGGCGATGCGTCCGCCGAACAGCACGCTGATGGTCGAGAGCATGCGCTCCTTGTCCATGCTGTAGCGGTCGCCTTCGGGCAGCTGCATCGTCACGCCCAGCGCACGCCCGCGCGGGATGACCGTCACCTTGTGCACCGGATCGGTCTTGGGCATCAGGCGCGCCACCAGCGCGTGGCCGGCCTCGTGGTAGGCCGTGTTGCGGCGCTCTTCCTCGGGCATGACCATGGACTTCCGCTCGGGGCCCATCATGATCTTGTCCTTGGCCTTCTCGAAGTCGACCATCTCGACCACGCGGCCGTTGCGGCGCGCGGCAAAGAGGGCAGCCTCGTTGACCAGGTTGGCCAGATCGGCACCGCTGAAGCCCGGCGTGCCACGCGCCAGGATGTCGGCCCGGATGTCCTGGCCGACCGGCACCTTGCGCATGTGCACGTTGAGGATCTGCTCGCGGCCGCGCACGTCCGGCAGGGTCACGTAGACTTGGCGGTCGAAGCGGCCCGGGCGCAGCAGCGCGGGGTCGAGGATGTCGGGACGGTTCGTCGCCGCCATCACGATGACGCCCAGGTTGGTCTCGAAGCCGTCCATCTCGACCAGCATCTGGTTCAGCGTCTGCTCGCGCTCGTCGTTGCCGCCGCCCAGGCCCGCACCACGGTGGCGGCCCACGGCGTCGATTTCGTCGACGAAGATGATGCAGGGCGCGCTCTTCTTGGCCTGCTCGAACATGTCGCGCACACGCGCCGCGCCGACGCCGACGAACATCTCGACGAAGTCGGAGCCCGAGATGCTGAAGAACGGCACCTTGGCCTCACCGGCGATGGCCTTGGCCAGCAGCGTCTTGCCGGTGCCTGGAGGCCCCACCAGCAGCACGCCGCGCGGGATGCGGCCGCCCAGCTTCTGGAACTTCTGCGGGTCCTTCAGGAAGTCGACCAGCTCCTTGACCTCTTCCTTGGCCTCGTCGCAGCCGGCGACATCGGCGAAGGTGGTCGAGTTGTTGGCCTCGTCCAGCATGCGCGCCTTGCTCTTGCCGAAGCTGAAGGCGCCGCCTTTGCCGCCGCCCTGCATCTGTCGCATGAAGTAGATCCATACGCCGATCAGCAGGAGCATCGGCCCCCAGCTGACGAGCACGCTCATGAGCACCGAAGGCTCCTCGCGCGGCTTGACGTCGAACTTGACACCGTTGTTGATCAGGTCACCGATCAGGCCGCGGTCCAGGTACGTGGCCGTGGAGCGCAGGCGCTTGTCGTCGGTGGTGATTGCCACGATCTCGGTGCCACCGGACGCACCTTCCTGGAGCGTGACCTGCTTGATGCGGTGCCCGCGCACTTCCTCGAGAAAATCGGAATATGCGATCTGGTTGCCCTGCACCACTCCTCGGTCGAACTGCTTGAAGACGGTGAACAGCACGAGGGCGATCACCATCCACACAGCGACTTTGGAGAACCATTGATTGTTCACCGCGGCTCCTTAATCAGCACACCCGGCGGGTGCGCAGCGGCGGCCGGGTACCAAACCCTGTGAGCCACCATACGAATGTCCATATGGGTGCGAGTTTAGTCGAGTCAAGAGGACATTCTCGCCCCCGAGGGCTCTTCCAATTACCGGCCAATTCAGGCGATCACCCGCCCGAGGCAGGGGTTTTCGGCCCGATCCCCACCAAAAAGGTTTCCGAAGACCGGTCGCGGGAGGCCTTGGGTTTGATCGGCTTGACCACCCGGAAGCTTTCCTTGAACAGCTTGACCCACTGGCTGTATCCGCTGCCATGGAAAACCTTGCAGACCAGCGCACCGCCGGGTTTGAGGTGTCTGAGCCCGAAATCCACCGCCAGTTCCACCAGATGGCCGATGCGCGCGCTGTCGGCCACGGCGATGCCGGAGAGGTTGGGCGCCATGTCCGAGACGACCAGGTCCACCGGTCGGCCGGCCAACACGCCCACGAGCTGCTGCAGCACGCTGTCCTCGCGGAAATCGCCCTTCAGCATGTGCACACCTTCGATCGGCTCGATGTCCAGCAGGTCCAGCGCGATGAGCGTGCCGTTCAATTCACCGCTGGCCGCACCGTCCGGCGCGAAACGGCGCCGCAGGTACTGGCTCCAGGCGCCGGGCGCCGCGCCCAGGTCGACCACGACCTGGCCGGGCTTGATCAGCCCCAGCGCCTCGTCGATCTCCTTGAGCTTGTAGGCCGCACGCGCCCGGTAACCCTCCCGCTGCGCCATCTTGACGTACGGATCGGTCATGTGGTCGTGCAGCCAGGCCTTGTTGACCTTCTTGCTCTTCGTCTTGATCTTCATGTGAGTCCTGGCCCGCACAGGGCGGGCGGCGATAATACGGGGATGCCAGCCTTGAACCTCAGCACCGCCGAGCGCCGTGCCCACCGTGCCGACGCCCATCACCTGAACCCCGTGGTGCTGGTCGGCGGCGACGGCCTGACGCCCGCGGTCATCAAAGAGACCAACCTTGCGCTCGATGCGCATGGCTTGATCAAGGTGCGTGTCTTCTCCGATGTCCGCGACGAGCGCGAAGCCATCTTCGCGTCGCTGTGCGACCAGCTCGGCGCCGCGCCGGTGCAGCACATCGGCAAGCTGCTGGTGCTGTGGCGCCCCATGCCGCCGAAGGAAAAGGCCGAGCGCGACGACCGTAAGGCCGGTCCGCGCATCGTCAAGATCGTGTCGTTCTCCAAGAGCGGCAATCACCGCGCGACGGTGAAGAAGGTCAAGGTCTTCGGCAACGAGCGCGTGACCCCCGGCGGGCTGATCAAGCGCAAGGACACCAAGCGCGTCACCCCGAAGAAGCGGCCGGGCGAGTAAGCCGCCAGGCCAGCGCGGCCACCAGCAGGCACTTCAGCGCGAAGAATGCGGCGCTGATGGCGTGGAGCTGGCCGAAGCTCAAGGCTGCCGTCCCGGCGCGCGCCTGCGCCATGTAGGGCTGCACGACGTAGTAGCCGACGACGGTGCAGAAGACGGCGCCGGCGGCCAGCACCAGGCGGGCGTCGAAGGCGCGCACCGCCTGCCCGGCGCGCAGGCGCTGGCGGACATCGATGCGCTGCAGCAACATCAGCAGCGCACCCAGCATCAGGCTCGCACGGGCCTCGTTCGCCAGCATCGGCGCAACAACCAGCCCGGCCTGCTCGCGCGGCAAGGTCGCAAAGGGCGCCGGCGTGGCGATCCCCGCCAGGCACAGCAGGCCGCCGAGCCAGGCCGCCGCCAGCAGCGCCATCCAGCGTCGGGAATCACGCATGGGCGTCGGTGTCCGATGGGGCGAGGCGTTGGCCGACCATCCGCCGCCAGCCTCAGATGTAGCGAACCGCGATGATTTCGTAGCTCTTCACGCCGCCGGGGGCCCGCACCTCGGCGATGTCGCCTTCGTTCTTGCCGATCAGCGCGCGCGCGATGGGGCTGGAGATCGAGATCAGGCCGAGCTTCAGATCGGCCTCGTCGTCACCCACGATCTGGTAGGTGACCTGCGTGCCCGAGGCCTGGTCTTCGAGGTCCAGCGTCGCGCCGAACACCACGCGGCCGTCGGCCTGCAGGTTGGACGGATCGATGACCTGCGCGGCGGCGAGCTTGGCTTCGATCTCGAGGATGCGGCCCTCGATGAAACCCTGCTTGTCCTTGGCGGCTTCGTACTCGGCGTTTTCCGACAGGTCGCCCTGCGCACGGGCCTCGGCGATGGCCTGGATCACGGCATGGCGCTCCACCGACTTCAGCCGTTGCAGTTCGTCCTTGAGCTTTTCAGCGCCGCGGCGCGTGAGCGGAATGGTGGCCATGTTGTGCTTCGGTGAGGCGCCCGCCACAGCGGACGCCTGGGCAAAGGAAAACCGCCGCGAGCGTAGCCCCACGTCCTGTAGCCGTGGGCGCCGCTGCGGCGGATGGTGGAGTGGCGGGCAGTCTAGTTCAATTCGGCGTGCAGTTCCTGGATCGACATGACCGACAGCTCGTGGCCGTGTTTCAGCGCCTCGGTCGCCGCCTCGCTGCCAGCCATCGTCGTGTAGTAGGTGACGCGGTTGGCCAGCGCAGTGGTGCGGATGTGGCGCGAATCGGCGATGGCGGTGCGGGTTTCGTCCACCGTCGTGAAGACCAGCTGGATGTCGCCCGCCTTGATCATGTCACCGATGTGCGGGCGGCCGTCCTTGACCTTGTTGACCACGGTCACCGGCACGCCGCCCTCGGCAATCGCCGCGGCCGTGCCCTTGGTGGCCACCAGGCCGAAGCCCAGTGCATGCAGGTCGCGCGCCACGCTGACGGCCCGCGCCTTGTCGTTGTTGCGCACGGTGATCAGCACGGTGCCCTTGGTGGGCAGGCGCGAACCGGCGCCCAGCTGGCTCTTGAGCATGGCCTCGCCGAAGGTCTTGCCCACGCCCATGACCTCGCCGGTGGAGCGCATCTCGGGCCCGAGGATGGGGTCCACACCCGGGAACTTGTTGAACGGGAAGACGGCTTCCTTGATGCTGAAGTACGGCGGCACGACTTCCCGCGGCGGCCGGCCGTCCGGCCCGCGCTGGTCGCGCAGCTTCTGGCCGGCCATGCAGCGCGCGGCGATCTTGGCCAGCGGCTGGCCCGTGGCCTTGCTGACGAAGGGCACGGTGCGCGAGGCACGCGGGTTGACCTCGAGCACGTAGACCACCGCGGCATCGCCCTCGCCTTGAATCGCGAACTGCGTATTCATCAGGCCCACGACCTTCAGCGCCTTCGCCATCAGCGTGGCCTGGCGGCGCATCTCGTCCTGCAGCGCCGCACTCAGCGTGTAGGGCGGCAGCGAGCAAGCCGAATCGCCGCTGTGGATGCCAGCCGCTTCGACGTGCTCCATGATGCCGCCGATCATCACCTCGGTGCCGTCGCCGATGCAGTCGACGTCGACCTCGATGGCGTCATCCAGGAAGCGATCCAGCAGCACGGGCGACTTCTCGCTCACGCGCACGGCCTCGCGCATGTAGCGCTCGAGGTCCTTGTCGCCGTGCACGATCTCCATCGCACGGCCGCCCAGCACGTAGCTCGGGCGCACCACCAGCGGGTAGCCGATCTCGTGCGCCAGCGCCAGGGCCTGCTCTTCCGTGCGCGCCGTGCGGTTGGGCGGCTGCTTCAGGCCCAGCTGGTGCAGCAGCTTCTGGAAGCGCTCGCGGTCCTCGGCGATGTCGATGGAATCGGGCGAGGTGCCGATGATGGGCACGCCCGCGCGCTCCAGGTCGAGCGCCAGCTTCAGCGGCGTCTGGCCGCCGTACTGCACGATCACGCCCAGCGGCTTTTCCTTGTCGACGATCTCCAGCACGTCTTCCAGCGTCACCGGCTCGAAATACAGGCGGTCGCTGGTGTCGTAGTCGGTGGACACGGTTTCCGGGTTGCAGTTGACCATGATGGTCTCGTACCCGTCTTCACGCATCGCCAGCGCCGCGTGCACGCAGCAGTAGTCGAACTCGATGCCCTGGCCGATGCGGTTGGGTCCGCCGCCGAGCACCATGATCTTCTTGCGCGCGCTCGGTTCGGCCTCGCACTCTTCCTCGTAGGTCGAATACAGGTACGCGGTCTGGGTCCCGAATTCGGCGGCGCAGGTGTCGACGCGCTTGTAGACCGGCCGCACGCCGTGCGCGATGCGCGCCTCGCGCACCGCATGCTGGTGCGTGCCGAGCAGCTTCGCGAGCCGCCGGTCAGAGAAGCCCTTGCGCTTGAGGAAGCGCAGTTCAGCCGCCGACAGGCTGGCCAGCGTCCGCTCGGCAAGCGCCGCCTCGGTCTGCACGAGCTGCTCGATCTGGGCCAGGAACCAGGGGTCGATCGCCGTTTCCTCGAACACCGCATCGAGCGTCATGCCGACCCGGAACGCATCGGCGACGTACAGCAGCCGCTCGGGGCCGGGCTCGCCGATCTCCT
>CAUJHV010000067.1 GCA_963205115.1 Pseudomonadota bacterium
GCAGGCGCAGCCCTTCGAGCCGCTGGCGCTGGCCGAGCTGCAGGACGCCCACCAGGCGGCAGGCGCAGCCCTTCGAGCCGCTGGCGCTGGCCGAGCTGCAGGACGCCCACCAGGCCGCAGGCGCCGGCCGAGCTGCGCCCGTTCAGGCAGAGGCCGCACCGATGTCGCCCGCCAAGACCAACCGCAGCGCAGGCCGGCGTGCCACAGCACCGCGCGGCTGAATCGCCGCGGCGACCCGCCGGCGCCACTCGACGGTGCCGCCCGTTCGGAACCGCCAGACACCGCCCCGAAGCCGCCAAACCTCGCGCCACGAGTCTTCATTGATCCACTCGTGCGCCAGGCGCTTCCGACCTTCTGGGAAGAAGCCGGGCTCACACAGCCCCAGCCGCAAAAGATGCTCTCGGCTGCCCAAGCACTCCCACCAGCAGCCGACACCCGCCCCACTCTTCTGGACGAGCGCCAAACTCCCAGCGGCGCAGCATTGCGCGACGGCGGCGGGGTCCTTCTCGCGCGTTTTTTGGGCGCCCATCGTGTCACCAGAAGGGGGGGCAGGGGTCGGATTGTCCGAGGTCAGGCAGCGTGAAGACGTATCCACAGCCTTTCGGGCGCCGCGCAGTGAAAACCCCTCAAGCACAAGGATCAGCGAGGCCTCCAAGAAGGCTCGATCCTGTGCGGACAGAGCCCAAACATCGGAAGGCGACAGACCCTCAAAGGGCCAGGGGGCGTCTGTAGGCAAGCGAGAGGGGTTCGAAGACAGCACTAGACCTTCATTCCCCGATTCTTCCCCGACTTTTCCCCGGCTTTCTCGCCAGTGCCTCAGGTCCACAACCCCGCGCCAGCTCTCGCTTTCCAGCCGACCCGGGTTCGCTTTCCCCGATTCCCCGGTTTCCCCGCTGCAATTCGCGCCGTCCGGCCGCTCGGATGGTTCATCGTGCCTCATCCGGCCACCTTCGAGCGAGGCCCGGCCCCGATGCGCACCACCTTCCCGCCGCGGCGGGCCTCCAGGTAGTCAGCCCACCACTGCATCAGCTCCCGGCGCTGCGCCAGGTACTCGGCACGGTGATACGCGGCCCGGACTTCATTCCGCTCCGCGTGGGCGAGCTGGCGCTCGATCACATCGGCGTCGTGCCCGTGCTCGTTCGCCACTGTGGAGAACAGCGCCCGGAACCCGTGCGCCGTGTGCTCGCCCTTGTAGCCCATGCGGGCAAGCGCACTGTTCAGCGTGTTCTCGCTCAGGGCCTTGCCTGGGTAGAAGGGTGATGGGAAGACCAGGGACCCGCCACCGCTGACCAGGCGCTGGGCCTGGAGGATCTGCAGGACCTGGCGCGACAGGGGCACCACGTGAGGCTCCCGCATCTTCATTCGCTCGGCCGGGATGCGCCAGACCGCCGCCTCCGCGTCGATCTCGCCCCATGTCGCCCCGCGCAGCTCGCCGGGCCGAACCGCGGTCAGCATCAGCACCCGCAGCGCCGCCGTGATGCTCGGCTGGCCTTGATAGGCATCGAGCATCGCCAGGAAGGCGGGCAAGCCCGCATCCTTCAGCGCTGCCCGGTGCCGCACCTGGCGCGGCTTCAGCAGCTCGGCCGGCCTCAGGTCAAGCATCGGGTTCGCCTCGATCCGACCGTGAACCACCGCGTACCGATAGACCGCCTTCACCCGCTGCAGGACCCGGCCCGCCGTCTCGCCAACCCCGCGGGCCTCGATTCCCTTGATGACCTCCATCACCTCGCGCGGGCGGATCATGACCATGGGCCGCGGCCCGAGCTTCGGGAAGACCTCCGTCTCCAGGCTCGTGCGAATGGTTTTCAGGGTCCCATCGGCCCACCTGGCGGACTGATGGCCGAGCCACTCTCGAGCGACCGCTTCGAAGGTGGCAGCAGCGTCCCGCGTTGCGCGTTCCCGGCGGTCACGCCAGGCCACGGCCGGGTCGGCGCCAGCGTCGATCAGCTCGGCCGCCTCGCGCCAGGCTGCTGCCGCGTCATCGTCCGCCCGCAGCTCGCGCACCTCGTGCCACAGCGCCAGCGGATCACGGCCACGGCTCAGGACGGCGCGGGCCGCCTCGCGCCGTTCACGCGCCAGCTTCAGCGACACCTCGGGATAGACCCCCAGGGCCAAGCGCTTCTCTTTCCCGCCGAAGCGGTACTTCATGCGCCAGTACCGACCGCCGGGCCCGACCGCGGCGGCCGGCGTGACCTCCAGGTACAGGCCGCCGCCGTCGAAGTGCCTGCCTGGATCGGTCAGCGTCCGGAGCTTCACGTCCGAGAGCTTCACGAGCGCACCCCCGATGCCCGCTGTGCCTCGTGGCGACGCATCACCCGCAAGTTCACGTGATGGCAACCGACCCGCTCAGCGTCCGAATTGATGACATCGGCCAGCATCTGCGCACGGCTGAGGATCGAACGAAACGCTCCGGCCAGGGTCTGGGGCGACTTGTACGCCCCGGGGCTCTCTAGGGCGAACAGCGCGAGCGCCGCAATCGACTCGATCTCATCGAGGCCCTCTTCAGCCGCTGCCGCCACGTCGCCCAGGGCGTTGCGCACTTCCTGCAGGTCCGCCGCGGCCGGCGCAGGGTCCTGCGGCTGGGCCACCTGGCCCACGGTTGCCACGTCGGCCGGAGCCGCCCGGTTGATTGCTCTGGTCATCTTCATCGCTCCCGCGCCCGCTGGGGGCACAACTGGGGGCACATCGTAGGCCCCCGACACCGGTTACCCGGCTGGAAGCGAGCATTCATGCGGCTTTTCGACCCGCCGTGCGGTTACTGTCGGAGGCGCCACAGGACCCGCTCCACTTCGCGCGCGCCGCACAACACACGCCGCGCCGCAGCGCTGTCCCATTCGCTGTCACTGGCGCATGGCCCGGGCCAGCATCACCACCGGGATCAGGCCGACGGCCACGATCGCCAACGAGGGCAGCGACGCTTCGGCCAGACGCTCGTCGCGCGCCAGGTTGTAGGCCACCACCGCCAGCGTATCGCTGCCAAAAGGGCGCAGGACCAGCGTGGCGGGCAATTCTTTCATCGTGTCGACGAAAACCAGCAGCACCGCCGCGAGCGTGGAGCGGCGCATCAGCGGCAGGTGCAATCGCGCAAAGATGCGCGGCGGCGACGCGCCGAGCAGCCGCGCGGTCTCGTCCACTGAAGCGGGAATCCGGGCATAACCCGCTTCGACGGTCTGCAACGCCACGGCACCGAAGCGCGCCAGATAGGCCAGCATCACGCCCAGGGCCGTGCCCGTCAGCAGCGCGCCTGCGCCTGACTCGGGCCATCGCGCCTGTGCCCAGCCCAAAGGCAGCAGGATGCCGATGGCCAGCACCGCGCCGGGCACGGCATAGCCCAGCGACAGCACACGCGCCGCGCCAGACAGCAGCCGATCGACCCACGCGCCGCGCCGCCGCAGGGCAAAGCCCAGACCGAGGGCCAGCAGCGTGGCCAGCGCCGCGCTCGTGCCGGCCAGGCGGAAGCTGGACCATGCCCAGCCGGCAAAGCGGTCCCAGGGAAGGCCGAGCTCGGCCGTGGCGGCCTCGCGCCACAACATGCCCAGCAGCCAGGCCACTGGCAGGATGAAGCCGGCCACGACCGGTATCGCGCACAGCACGATGGCCATGACCGCGGCCGCGCCGCGCAGCGGCACGGGTTGGGCATCTTGTGCGTGCACCGCGCCGCTGCGGGTCGAGCCGTAGCGGATGCGCGACTGCGCCCGCTTTTCCAGCGCCAGCAGCACGGCCACGGCCAGCAGCAGCAGCGACGAGAGCTGCGCCGCGGCCATCGGTTCGTTCATCGACAGCCAGGCGCGGTAGATGCCCGTGGTGAAGGTCGACAGGCCGAAATAGGAGCCCACGCCGTAATCCGCCAAAGTCTCCATCAACACCAGCGCCACACCGGCCATCACGGCCGGACGCGCCAGCGGCAGTGCCACCTCGAGCAGCCGGCGCTCGAGATCGGCGCCCAGCAGCCGTGCGGCTTCCATCAGCTGCACGGCGCGCTCGCCCAGAGCCGCGCGTGTGAGCAGGTATACGTACGGGTATAGGCACAGCACGAACAGCGCGACGGCGCCCCACAAGCTGCGCACATCGGGCCACAACGCGCCCTGCACGCCCAGGCGCGGCCGCAGCGCCATCTGGATCGGGCCGCTGAATTGAAGCGCGTCGGTATAGGCGTACGCCAGCACGTAGGCCGGCATGGCCAGCGGCAACAGCAGCGCCCACTCGAAGAAGCGCCGGCCTGGAAAGGCAAACAGCGCCACCGCGACGGCGCCGCCCACACCCATCATCGCCGTGCCGACGCCCACGCCCACCACCAGCACGCCCGATTGCAGCAGGTAGTCGGGCAGCACGGTCGACCATTGGTGCCGCCACACGGCCTGCGCGCTGGCGTCGAAGTTCAGCCACGACAGGGCAATGCCCAGCACCGGCGAAGCCAGCACCGCGCACACCAGCACGAGCAGGATGCGCATCATCGGGAACGCCGACGACGCGGCGCGGCGGTCGCGCCGCGCGTCGTCGGACGGACCCGCGGCGCCACCTCGGGCAGGTGCCACCCCCCGATCGGCTGGATGAGAACGATAGTCATTTGCACGCGCGGTCTATGATAGGGCCATGTTTCTGCAGGTCGAGAACCTGAGCGTCCGGTACAGCGCGCGCAGCGGCGACGCCGCGGCCGTGGACCGGGTGTCGTTTTCGCTCGTCGCCGGGCAGATCGGTGTGCTGATCGGGCCTTCGGGCTGCGGCAAGACCTCGCTGCTGCGTGCGGTCGCGGGGCTCGAACGGCCGAGCGACGGGCGCATCTCCGTGGCCGGCGAGCTGCTGAGCGATCCGCGCACCGGCTGCCACGTCGCCCCGGAACAGCGCCGCATCGGCATGGTCTTTCAGGACTACGCCCTTTTCCCGCACCTGAGCCTGCGCGACAACGTCGCCTTCGGCCTGAAGCGCCTGGCGCGATCGGAGCGAGACGACCGCGTGCAGACGATGCTCGATCTGGTCGGCCTGGGCCACGCGGCGCGGCGCCTGCCCCATGAACTGTCCGGCGGCCAGCAGCAGCGCATCGCGCTGGCGCGTGCACTGGCGCCCTCCCCGCGCCTGCTCCTGCTGGATGAACCCTTCTCCAGCCTGGACGTCGACCTGCGCGAGCGCCTGGCCCAGGACGTGCGCCAGATCCTCAAATCGCAAGGCACGACCGCGCTGGTCGTCACCCACGACCAGTTCGAGGCCTTTGCGCTGGGCGACACGATCGGCGTGATGAACCTCGGCCGGCTCGAACAATGGGACAGCGCCTACGCGCTGTACCACCGGCCGGCCACCCGTTTCGTGGCCCAGTTCATCGGCCACGGCGTTTTCACCCCGGCGCAGATCGTTGCGTGCGCCCACGGTCCTTGCGTGCACACACCGGTGGGCGAGCTGGACGACCCCGACGAATGTCCCCTGCCCGATGCCTTCCCCAACGGCGAGTGCGACGTGCTGCTGCGCGCCGACGACATCGTGCACGACGACGCCAGCCCGGTGAAGGCCCGCATCGAGCGCAAGGCCTTTCGCGGCTCGGAGTTCCTCTACACCTTGCGGCTGGACTCGGGCGAACAGGTGCTGGCGCATGTACCCTCGCACCACGATCACCAGATCGGCGAACGCGTGGGCATCCGCGCGGCCGTCGACCATGTGGTCACGTTCCAGCGCGAGCCGTCAAGTCCTGGCAGCCGCCCAATCTGACAAATTCTTCACGCAACATTGCAACTTTTGGCGACCGAACAGGCTCGAAACGCCTTCGGTCGTACACTTGAAAGAGGTCCGTCAAGCAGGATGGACCCCACTGCTCGGGAGCGCAAATGGGCGCGAAATTGAAGATTGTCGGAGTTCTTGCACTGGGTGCCGTGGCTGGCGCATTGGCCACGATGCAGGTCCAGGCCATCGCGCAGCGGACGGTTTCGCCGCTGCCGTTGGAAGAGTTGCAGCAACTCGCGGCGGTCTACGGGCTCGTGAAGAGCGAATACGTCGAGCCGGTCGACGAGAAGAAGCTGATCTCGGACGCGATCAGCGGCATGGTGTCCGGGCTGGACCCCCACTCGCAATACCTCGACAAGAAGACGCTCAAGGGCTTCCGTGAGGGCACAACCGGCAAGTTCGTCGGCGTGGGCATCGAGATCGGCATGGAAGACGGCGTCGTCAAAGTCGTCTCGCCGATCGAAGGGTCGCCCGCCTTCCGCGCCGGCATCAAGGCCGGCGACCTGATCACGCGCATCGACGAAACGCCCGTCAAGGGCCTGTCGATGGATGACGCCGTCAAGCGCATGCGCGGCGAGCCCAGCACGAAGGTCTCGCTGCAGATCTTCCGCAAGAGCGAGAACCGGACCTTCCCGTTGACCATCACGCGCGAAGAGATCCGCGTGCAGAGCGTGCGCTCGAAGATCGTCGAGCCGGGCTACGCTTGGCTGCGCGTGAGCCAGTTCCAGGACCGCACGGTGGAAGACTTCGCGCGCAAGCTCGAAGACATCTACAAGTCCGAGCCCAACCTCAAGGGCCTGGTGCTCGACCTGCGCAACGATCCGGGCGGCCTGCTGGATGCCTCCATCGCCATCAGCGCGGCCTTCCTGCCGACCGACGTCCAGGTGGTCAGCACCAACGGCCAGTTGCCCGATGCCAAGGCGGTCTACAAGGCGTCCAGCGAGTACTACGCCCGCCGCGGCGCCGACCCCATCCGCCGCCTGCCGGCGGGCGTGAAGTCCGTGCCGCTGGTGGTGCTGGTCAACGAAGGTTCGGCTTCGGCCAGCGAGATCGTCGCCGGCGCGCTGCAGGACCACAAGCGCGCCACGATCATGGGTGCGCAGACCTTCGGCAAGGGCTCGGTCCAGACCGTGCGCTGCCTGGCCGGCCAGTACCGGCTGGAAGATTGCCCGGGGGCGGCCCTGAAGATCACGACGGCGCGCTACTACACGCCCAGCGGCCGCTCCATCCAGGCCAAGGGGATCGTGCCCGACGTCTGGCTGGACGAAACTGCCGAAGGCAACATCTTTGCCGCCCTGCGCACCCGCGAGGCCGATCTCGAAAAGCACCTGACCGGCGCCGACGAGAAGAAGGATGTCGAGCGCGACAAGCAGCGCGCCGAAGAGCGCAAGAAGATCGAGGACCAGCTGGCCAAGCAGCGCGAGACCGTCAAGCCGCTGCCCGAGTTCGGCACGGCCGAAGACTTCCCACTGCAGCAGGCCCT
This sequence comes from Pseudomonadota bacterium, assembly GCA_963205115.1. Taxonomy (GTDB): domain Bacteria; phylum Pseudomonadota; class Gammaproteobacteria; order Burkholderiales; family Burkholderiaceae_C; genus Rubrivivax. The sequence goes on from CAUJHV010000067.1 coordinate 7,193, forward strand.
GAACCAGCTGCGCGGCAAGCCGGTCGTGGTCAGCAAGACCGCGGTCGAACGCAAGGCCGAAGCCAAGACGGAGTAAGCCGGCGCGGTGCGACACTCTCACCAGCCACGGGGCCACACGGCCCCGTTTTTCATGGCATCGAACGACCGTGTGACCGGCCGGAGCGCATGGGCATGAACGACGAACAACTGCTGCGCTACTCGCGCCACCTGCTGCTCGACGAGATCGGCGTCGAAGGCCAGACGCGGCTGCAAGGTGCACACGCCCTGGTCATCGGCGCGGGCGGCCTGGGCTCACCGGTGGCGCTGTACCTGGGCACGGCCGGGTTGGGCACGATCACCATCGTCGACCACGACACCGTGGACCTGACCAACCTGCAGCGGCAGATCGCCCACGACATGGCCGGCATCGGCGTGCACAAGGCGGCATCGGCCGCCGCACGCATCGCCGCGATCAACCCGGATGTGCGCGTGCAGCCCATCGTGCAGCGCGCAGACGCCGCACTGCTCGACCGCCTGGTCGCGCAGGCCGACGTGGTGCTGGACTGCAGCGACAACTTCGCCACCCGCCAGGC
>CAUJHV010000068.1 GCA_963205115.1 Pseudomonadota bacterium
GCTGGCGCTGCCGAACAACTGCACGGCCGCGCCGAATCCTTCGCCCAGGCTGGCCATCTCGGCGGCGCTGGCGGCGACCTGTGCCGATACGTCGCGCATCGTGCGCGACTCGGCCTCCACCGTGTCGGCGAAGCGCGAGCCCGCGCGGTCCAGCACCTCGTGCGTGGCCTGCACCAGGCCGTCGATGGCGCGGCGCTGTTCGCTGCCGGCGTGCTGCACCGCGTCGAGCAGGCCGCCCAGCGTGGCCATCAGCCGGTTGCGTTCGTCCAGCACGGCGTTGTCGCGCACCAGGCTGTCGCTCAGCGCGCTGCGCAGCTCGCCGATGACTTCCGCCGCGGCGCGCGGGGCCTCGGACGCCGCCTGCACCAGGCGCGTGATCTCGCCGATGGTCGCGCGGGCATGGGCCTCGCTCTGCGCGCTGAGGTTTTGCGCGGTCTGCTCCAGCGTCGTGCAGATCTGCTGCTGGCGCTGCGCCATGTCGGCGGTGGCTTGCGCGGTCAGCGCCTGCTGGGCCTGCTGCTGCTCGGCCAGCGCCTGGTTCCAGGACGTCGCCCATTGGCCCGTGTGCTGGCCCAGCTGAAGCGCGACGGCGTCGACCAGCGCGGCCGCGCGCTGCTCGAAAGTCTGCGCATGGCGCCCGAGGCTGGCCTCCAGCGTCTGCGCCGTGGCGGCGCTGTGCTGCCGCTGATGCTCCAGCGCGGCCTGCCAGCGTTCGGCCAGCGTGTCGGTTGACGCCTGCAGGCGCGCGCTCACGCCGTCGAGCTGCCCCTGGACGGCGCTGCTCAAGGTCTGCTGCAGGGCCGTGGCCTCGCGCGCCAGGCCGGCCATCGTCGATTGCACAGCCGGCTCGATCGCCGCGCCGACCAGGCGTGCGCTGTCGCTCAGCGTGGCCTTCAGTGATTGGTCGACCGATGCGGCAAGCCCGCTGTAGGCCCGCTGCGTCTCGCCCTGGAAGCGTTCCTGGCTGGCCAGCAGACCGTCGTGCAGGCTCTGTCCCTGGCGCTCCAGTTGCGCGACGAGGCCCTGCATCTGGTTCATCAACTGCGGCACCACACCGGTCATCAGCTCGGCCATCACCGCGGCCTGGCTCTGTAGCGCCTGCAGGCTGTCTTCGCGCTGCTGCGTGCGCGAAAAGCGCCGCAGCGTGGTGGCGATGGCAGCATCCAGGCGACGCCCGGCCTGCTGGCGCTCGCGCCGCGCCAGTGCGGACATCAGGCCCAGCATGGCCGATGCCGCCACACCCGCCACCGAGGTGCCGAAGGCCAGGCCCAGGCCCTTCACCGGCGCGGCCAGCGAGGCGCGTATGGCGTCCACATTGGCCGCGTGCTCCAGTGCGAGGCCCGTGCCGTTGAGCGTGACCACCATGCCCAGGACGGTACCCAGCATGCCCAGCAAAACCAGCAGCCCGGCCAGATAGGGCGTCAGCGCAGGGCCGGGCAAGGCCACACGTTCGCCTTCCACACGCAGCCGCACGGCGTGCTGCAAGGGGGCGGGCAGGGCCGCGAGCCAGGGGCCGATGGCCGCGGGCGTGTCGGTCGTGGCGGCCAGGGCCCGGGACAGCCCGGCCGTGTCCCGCTGGAAGCGGTGCAGTTCCAGCGCACCCAGCAGGTAGAAGGCCGCGATGAGGCCCACCAGCGTCAAGGCCAGCAGATGGCCGGGGATATAACCCGCGGCCACCCAAGCCAGCGCGGCCAGGCCGACCGCGAAGGCGGCGTGAAAGGGCAGACGGTTCATGTCGGTGTCGTTTGAAGCCACGTGTCCAGCAGGCCCTGGGCCGGCAGCAGCCGGTGGTCCAGTTCGGCGCGCAACACGCGGCAGGTCAGATCGGGGAAGGCCGCCAGGCCGCTCGTATCACCATCGGCCGCCTGGCGCTGCACGCGTTCGAACTGCGCCTGCAGCCGCAGCGGCACCAGGCCCAGCAGCGCGCGCTCCTGCGCGGCCAGCGACTGGTCCATCACGGCGTCGATGGCCGCCAGCCGTGCGCCGGCGGGCGAGCGCAGCGACAGCGCCTCGCGCAGCCGCTGGCGCAGCGCGCCCACGGCCTCCTGCATCGCCTGTTGCAGCGCGAGGCAGTGGCGGCGGTAGGGGCCGAAGTCGGTCGGGCTCGACACGTCTTCGCGAGGTCCGGCGGCAATCGATGCCTCCAGGGCCGCGCGCACGCGCTGGAATTCCGCTTCCTCGCCACCGGTTGCGCGTGCCCGCGAGGGGCCGGAAGCAACCGGGCCGGCATTCAGCGCCGCGGACAGCGAGATGGCGCCGGTCCAGCTGAGCCAATGACCCAGGCGGTCGGCAAAGGCAGGCCGGGTATCGGCCGGCGGCGCGTCCGCCAGACGGGCCAGGAGGCGGTTGAGCTCCGAACCGGCAACGCCCGGGTGGGTGGACCCGTGCAGCATGAAGGCCAGTCGAAGAATCCGGTCAGGGGCGCGCAGTCTACTACCGGGTTTGGAGGCCCCAGCCGGGTGTAGGGCCGTACCCCTAGACCGCTGGAAATGGCGTCGACTTCGCGCCGGCTCAGGGCCGCACCCCCGGCGCGTCCAGCGGCATGCCGGCGGCGCGGCGCATCAGCATCGCCTCCAGCGCCACCCATTGCGGCGCGCCCTCGTCGAAGGGTTCGGCGCGCACGGCCGTCAGGCAGCCGCGCATGCGGCGCTGCAGCGTGCCCAGACCCTGCCATTCGAGCCGGTAGATGGGGTAGCCCGTGGGGTGCGCCTGCGGGATGGTGCTGCCGGCCAGGCGCTGCCCCGGCAGGCGGTCGTGGCACTGCGCGCAGGCCAGGCCCAGTTGGCCGAAGGGCTGTCGCCACAGGGCCTCGCCGGCTGCGCGCACGGCGTCCAGTCGCGCATCGGCCGGCGGCGTGATCGGCATCCCGCGCGAGGGCAGGGTGACAAAGGCCAGCAGGGCCAGCAGCGGCTCGCTCTCCCAGCCGGGGGCCGGTTGGCGCAGGTGGCGTTCGTGGCAGCTGCGGATGCGCCCGGCCAGCGTGAGCGCCTGGCCGGTGCGCGCGTCGATGGCGGGGTAGCGCGCCGCCACGCCGCGCATGTCGGCTGCGACGTGGCAGCCGGCACATTGCGCGGCGAAGCGCTGTTCGCCGTCACGCACCCACAGGAAGGCCGGGTTCTGCGTGTCGTCGCGCTGCAGGGCCTGTGTGGCCGGGCTCATGTAGGCGCTGCCCGGCCGGCGGACGTCGTCCGCCCAGACGGAGACCGCAGACAGCAGACCCGCCACGAGTGCCAGCAGCGGCGCCAGCCGCAGGATCGGGCGCAGGACGCGGCGCAGGACCTGTCGCCAGCCACTCGGCACCGCGGGCGCAGCCTGCCGCGTCTGCCGGCCCGGGCCCTGCGCGCGCCACTGCCAGTTCACTGGACTACCCTGCGCACTTCGTGCTCCGGGATGAGCGCTTGGGAACGGCCCGGCGCGCTCATGTCGCCCCGATGCGCACGCGCTCGTCGTGCGTCAGCCCGCGGTCGCCCGTCCAGCGCAGGTGCAATTCACCACTGCCCGGCAAGCGCAGCCAGAAGGCGATGTACGGATTGGCCGCGATCGCCGCGTGCAGGTCGGCCGCAAAGAAGAGCTCACCCTCGAAGCGTGCCTCCACGCGGCGCACCAGCTCGCGCGGCAGCATGTCGCCGTCGCTGCCGCGGCGGTAGCCGGTCTCCATCGGGTGGGCCACGGTGGCGCGGATCTCCACCAGGCTGCCGCGCGGGGCGCTGGCCGGGGCGTGGAGCAGGGCGCGCACGGTCATGGGCGAGCCTTCGCTGCGCGCACGGCAGCATGCGATTCGTGGCCAGTGGCGGCCGGGTGGATGCGTCCGCTGAATTCCACCGTCAGCCCTCCACGCAGGCCGCGAGGGTCACGAGCACCTCGACGCCGGTCTGCCACCAGGTGCCGTCGCTGGTCTGCGCCAGGGCGAGCACGGTCTGCGAGGTCGCCAGCCGCATGCGCGTGGCGACCTGCGCGCGGCCGCTGGCCGGGCCCAGCGTGAAGACGGCCACCTCGGGCTGCGGGTTGCGCGGCGTCAGCAGGGCCAGGCGCCGCACGTGATCGGCGGCCGTCATCGGGCTGTCGAAAGAGACGGTCACCGGCACGGTGTTGCCGTTGTCCACGAGCGGCGCGATCTCCAGCACGACGCGGCCCGCGCGCGGCTGCACGCCGCCGGTCAATGCCGCCAGTGCCTCGCGCCAGCGGTTGTCGTCCTGGGCGCGGGCGGCGCGCAGCGGCAGCAGCGTCAGGAGGCCGCAGGCCGCACCCTGCAGCACGAATTGCCGGCGGCCGGCCCGGTCCGACGACGGCCCTGGGCCGGCCCCGTCGGCAAGCAGGCTTGCGGTGTCGATGGCGTGTCTCATGGCAGCGTCGCCAGGAAGGCCACGACGTCCTCGACCTGCTGGGCCTCGAGCAGCGGTTTGCCGCGCCAGGCGCGGCCCACGCGCCGTTCGGCCTCGGTGGCGGGGTCGACGCGGAAGTAGGCCGGCATCGGCGTATCCGGCTGCACGCGCCGCGCATCGACCAGGCGCAGCCGCAGCTGCGGCACGCTCCAGCGCGCGCCGGCGCCTGCCAGGCTGCCCGCGATGTTGCCGGGCGTGCGCTCGTCCGGAAAAATCTCGCGCGGGCCGCTGTGGCACAGCAGGCACATGCCCTGCGTGCGGCTGCCCACCTGCGCGCGGCCGCGAGCGGCGTCGCCGGGCTGGTCGGTCAGCGGCACCGGGATGCCGTCGCCGACGACCACGGGCATGCCCCGCGGTGCCGGCGCATCGGCCGCCGGCATCTGCGCGCGGCCCGCGGCGCCGTGCAGAGTCAGGGCCAAGGCCACGACAAGCGCCTTCGCGCCGCTCACGCCTTCAGGCTGTGCTGCGCCAGCGGCAGGCTGCGGATGCGTTTGCCGGTGGCCGCGAAGATGGCATTGAGCACCGCTGGCGCGGCCACGGCGATCGTGGGTTCGCCCACGCCGCCCCAGAAGCCGCCGCTGGGCACCAGCACCGACTCGACCCGCGGCATCTCGGCCAGCCGCATCACCGGGTAGGTGTCGAAGTTGGTCTGCGCGATGGCGCCGTCCTTCACCGTGCAGGCGCCGTACAGCGCGGCCGACAGGCCGTAGACGAAGCTGCCTTCGATCTGCGCCTCCACCTGCTGCGGGTTGACCACGTGGCCGGGGTCGGTGGCCGCCACGATGCGGTGCACCTTCAACTGGCCGTCCTTGCTGACCGAGACCTCCGCGCAGGCCGCGACATAGCTGCCGAAGCCGTGTGTCTGCGACAGGCCGCGGAACACCTTCTGCCCGCCGATGTCCGGTGCCGGCTTGCCCCAGCCGGCCTTGGCGGCAGCGGCTTCCAGCACCGCCAGGTGCTTGGGGTGGTTCTTCATCAGCTCGCGGCGCAGCGCCAGCGGGTCCTTGCCCGTGGCATGGGCGATCTCGTCGATGAAACACTCGAGGTAGATCGTGTTCTGGTTCAAGTTGACCCCGCGCCAGAAGCCCGGCGGCACGTGCGGGTTGCGCATCGCGTGGTCGATCAGCAGGTGCGGCACGGAGTAGCCGAACATGGCCTCGCCGCCGCCGTTGTTCAGGCCCTGGAAGACCACGGGGTCGCGCCCTTCACGCATGTTCTGCGGCAGCAAGCCGGCCAGGATGCTCTGGCCCGCGATGCGCATGTGCAGCGCCTGCACGTTCCCTTGCGCGTCCAGCCCGGCGCTCAGCTTGCACTGCGTCACGGGGTGGTACAGGCCGTGTGTCATGTCCTCCTCGCGCGACCACAGCAGCTTGACGGGCGTGCCCGGCATCTCCTTGGCGATCAGCACGGACTGGCGGATCCAGTCGATCCAGCCGCGCCGGCCAAAGCCGCCGCCCAGGTGGATCTTGTAGACCTCACACTGCGCCGGCGGCAGGCCGGCGGCATCGGCCGTGGCGGCCAGTGCCGATTCGCCGTTCTGCGTGGGCGTCCAGACCTCGCAACGCTCGGGCGTCCAGCGCGCCGTCGCGTTCATGGGCTCCATCGTGGCGTGGTTCTGGTGCGGGTAGCTGTAGACCGCCTCGATGCGGCGCGCCGCACCGGCCAGCGCTTCCTTGGCGTTGCCGTTGCTGTTGCCGACCACGGCCTGCTCGGCATCCAGGCCGGCACGGATGGTGGCGTCGATGCCCGCCTGCTGGACCGTCGCGTTCGGGCCC
>CAUJHV010000069.1 GCA_963205115.1 Pseudomonadota bacterium
CGCGGCGAGTCGCCCGCTTGGCAGCCTGTGATTGTAGGATGCATGCGTATGAGCGAAGCGAGCGCCCCGATGGAAACCACGCCAGTCGCCGAATCAGGGGCGGCGCAGGGCAGCTTCGTGTCGTTTCCGGGCTCGCCCTACCAGCTGTACCAGCCTTATCTGCCGGCGGGTGACCAGCCGGCGGCCATCCAGCAGCTGGTCGAAGGCATCGAAGAGGGTTTGTCGTTCCAGACCCTGCTGGGCGTGACCGGCTCGGGCAAGACCTTCACGATGGCCAACGTCATCGCGCGCACCGGCCGGCCGGCCATCGTCTTCGCGCCGAACAAGACGCTGGCCGCGCAGCTCTACAGCGAGTTCCGCGAGTTCTTTCCGAAGAACGCCGTCGAATATTTCGTCAGCTACTACGACTACTACCAGCCGGAGGCCTACGTCCCGCAGCGCGACCTGTTCATCGAGAAGGACAGCTCGATCAACGAGCACATCGAGCAGATGCGCCTGAGCGCCACCAAGAGCCTGCTCGAACGCCGTGACGTGATCATCGTGGCCAGCGTCAGCGCGATCTACGGCATCGGCAGCCCGGCCGACTACCACCAGATGGTGATGACCGTGCGCGTGGGCGACAAGATGGGGCAGCGCGACGTCATCGCGCACCTCATCCGCATGCAGTACACGCGCAACGAGACCGATTTTTCGCGCGGCACCTTCCGCGTGCGCGGCGACACGATCGACATCTTTCCGGCCGAACACAGTGAACTCGCGATCCGCATCGAGCTGTTCGACGACGAGATCGAAACCCTGCAGCTCTTCGATCCGCTGACCGGGCGCATCCGCCAGAAGATCCCGCGCTTCACGGTCTACCCCAGCAGCCATTACGTGACGCCGCGCGAGCGCGTGGTCTCGGCGGTGGAGACGATCAAGGCCGAGCTGCGCGAGCGCCTGGCCGAACTCGTGGGTGCCGGCAAGCTGGTGGAGGCGCAGCGTCTGGAGCAGCGCACGCGCTTCGATCTGGAGATGCTGGTGGAGGTGGGCCACTGCAAGGGCATCGAGAACTACACGCGGCACCTGTCGGGCGCGGCGCCGGGCGAGCCGCCGCCCACGCTGGTGGACTACCTGGCGCGCGACGCGCTGATGTTCATGGACGAAAGCCACGTGCTGATCGGCCAGTTCGGCGGCATGTTCAATGGCGACCGCGCGCGCAAGACCGTGCTCGTCGAATACGGCTTCCGACTGCCCAGCGCGCTGGACAACCGGCCGCTGAAGTTCGAGGAATTCGAGCGCAAGATGCGCCAGATGGTCTTTGTCTCGGCCACGCCGGCCGACTACGAGAAGACCCACAGCGGCCAGATCGTCGAACAGGTCGTGCGGCCCACCGGCCTGATCGACCCGGTGGTGGAAGTGCGTCCCGCGGTGAACCAGGTGGACGACGTGCTGCAGGAAATCCGCGAGCGCGTGAATGTCAACGAGCGCGTGCTGATCACGACGCTGACCAAGCGCATGGCCGAGCAGCTCACCGACTACCTGGGCGAAAACGGCGTGAAGGTGCGCTACCTGCACAGCGACGTCGACACCGTCGAGCGCGTGGAGATCATCCGCGACCTGCGCCTGGGCCAGTTCGACGTGCTGGTGGGCATCAACCTGCTGCGCGAGGGCCTGGACATCCCGGAGGTCTCGCTGGTGGCCATCCTGGACGCCGACAAGGAAGGCTTCCTGCGCGCCGAGCGCAGCCTGATCCAGACCATCGGGCGCGCGGCGCGCAACCTCAATGGGCGCGCCATCCTGTACGCCGACCGCATGACCGAATCGATGCGCAAGGCTATCGGCGAAACCGACCGGCGTCGCACCCGGCAGGTGGCGCACAACCTGGCCGAGGGGATCGTGCCGCGCAGCGTGAAGAAGGAAGTGCGCGAGATGATCGACGGCGTGGTCTCCGACAAGACCGCCAAGGACGATCTGAAGTCCGCGCAGGCTGCCGCCGAGGTCGAGGCGATGAGCGAGAAGGACCTCGGCAAGCGCATCAAGCTGCTGGAAAAGCAGATGCTCGAGCACGCCCGCAACCTCGAATTCGAGAAGGCGGCGCGTGTGCGCGACCAGCTCGCGCTGCTGCGCGAACAGGCGTTTGGCGCCGGCGGCGGGCACGACAGCAACGTCGTGCCGCTGGCGGCCGGCCGGCCGGCCTGAGCGGCTGAAGGGCCGCTGACGGCGGGCGATCGGCCGCCGATCGGCAGGCGCCAGCCGCCCGTTACGATATTCAATCGCACCGATCATGGGAAAACCCTAGTGATTTGATGCAAGAGAGTACGTGCGTGACGTTCCTCCGTATCAGCGACCGCATCGTGTGCGACTTATGGTTCGGACCGCGCTTGCAGCCGTCCCCACCGGCGAGTTGCAACGACTTCCAACCCGCTGAGGAGACTGCACCATGAGACTGAAGACTTCCCTGGCACTGGCCTTCGGCCTGGCCACCGCCGGCTGGGCACAGGCTGCCACCGAACTCGTCATCGCCACCGTCAACAACGGCCACATGATCGAGATGCAGAAGCTGTCGAAGAACTTCGAAGCCGCGAATCCCGACATCAAGCTCAAGTGGGTCACGCTCGAAGAGGGCACGCTGCGTGCCCGCGTGACGACCGACATCGCCACCAAGGGCGGCCAGTTCGACGTCATGACCATCGGCATGTACGAGACGCCGATCTGGGGCAAGAAGGGCTGGCTCAACGAGATCAAGGCCGACGCCGCCTACGACATCGACGACCTGCTGCCCGCCATGCGCAACGGCCTGTCGGTCGGTGGCAAGCTGTATGCGGCGCCGTTCTACGGCGAGAGCTCGATGCTGATGTACCGCAAGGACCTGGCCGACAAGGCCGGCGTGCAGGTGCCCGAGCGTCCCACCTGGGACCAGATCGCCGACCTGGCCAAGAAGATCCACAACCCCAAGGACGGCGTGTACGGCATCTGCCTGCGCGGCAAGCCGGGCTGGGGCGACAACATGGCCTTCCTGACGACGCTGGTCAACACCTACGGCGGCCAGTGGTTCGACACGAGCTGGAAGCCCCAGCTCGAAAGCAAGCCCTGGAAGGAGGCCATCAGCTTCTACGTGGACCTGCTGAAGAACTACGGCCCGCCGGGATCGTCGGGCAACAGCTTCAACGAGATCCTGTCACTGTTCAATGCCGGCAAGTGCGGCATGTGGATCGACGCGACGATTGCCGCCAGCTTCATCAGCGACCCCAAGCAGAGCAAGGTGGCCGACCAGGTGGCTTTCGCCCAGGCGCCGACCAAGGTCACGCCCAAGGGCGCGAACTGGCTGTGGGCCTGGTCTCTGGCCGTGCCGGCCGGCTCCAAGAAGAGCGAAGAAGCCCAGAAGTTCATCAAGTGGGCGACCAGCAAGGAGTACATCCAGCTCGTGGCCAAGACCAACGGCTGGGCCGCGGTGCCCACCGGCACGCGCAAGAGCACCTATGCCTCGCCGGACTTCCAGAAGGCGGCCAAGTTCGCAGCGGCTGAGAAGATGGCCATCGACACCGCCAACCCGAACGACTCCACGCTGCCCAAGAGCCCGTACGTGGGTGTGCAGTTCGCTGCCATTCCGGAGTTCCAGGCCATCGGCATCGCGGTGGGCCAGCAGATGAGCGCGGCCCTGGCCGGCAAGACCTCGGTCGACGCCGCACTGAAGGCCGGCCAGGTGGCGGCCGATCGTGAGATGAAGAAGGCGCGCTACTACAAGTAATCGACTCTGTCCGGGTCCCCGGGTCCCCGGCGCGTGCGGGTCTTCCGCCGCGCCGGGTCCTCCAGCTGCCTGTCTGTCCGGAAGCCGCCGTGAACCGCTTCATGCCCCGCGCCCTGATGGCCCCTGCCGTCGTCACGCTCTTCCTGTGGATGATCGTGCCGCTGGTGATGACCATCTACTTCTCGCTCATCCGGTACAACCTGATGCAGCCGGGGCCGGACGAGTGGATCGGCCTGGAGAACTTCGAATTTTTTGTCACCGACCCGTCCTTCGGGACGGCGGTGCTCAACACGCTGCTGCTCATCGGCAGCGTCATCGTGATCACGGTGGTCGGCGGTCTGGCGCTGGCGCTGCTGGTCAACGACCCGTTTCCCGGCCGCGGCCTCGTGCGCATGCTGTTGATCAGCCCCTTCTTTGTGATGCCCACGGTGAATGCGCTGATGTGGAAGCACATGATGATGAACCCGATCTACGGCGTCTTCGCGCAGATCGCGCAGGCGCTGGGCCTGCCGCCGGTGGACTTCATGGCCGATTGGCCGCTGCTGTCCGTGATCATCATGGTGGCCTGGCAATGGCTGCCATTTGCCTGCCTGATCTTCATCACCGCGCTGGCGTCGATGAACCGCGAACAGCTGGAAGCCGCACGCATGGACGGCGCGGGCTTCATCCAGCAGTTCCGCTTCATGTACCTGCCGCACCTGGCGCGCTCGGTCGCGGTGGTCGTGATGATCGAGATGATCTTCCTGCTGTCGGTCTTCGCCGAGATCTTCACCACCACGGGTGGCGGGCCGGGTGACGCCAGCACGAATGTCGCGTTCCTCATCTACAAGCAGGCGCTGCTGAACTTCGATGCCGGCGTGGCCAGTGCCGGCGCGCTGTTTGCGGTGCTGCTGGCCAATGTCGTGGCGGTCTTCCTGATCCGCATGATCGGCAAGAACCTGGACTGAGGAAGGAAACCCCGCCGTGTCGACGTCCTTGCCCCGCAATCCCAAGCCCTTCGACGTGTGGCTGCTCGTGCGCACGCTGGCCGCGTGGGGCGTCACGCTGCTGTTGATCTTTCCGATCGTCTTCCTGGCCATGACGGCCTTCAAGACAGAGCTGCAGGCCATCGAGGTGCCCACGCTGTGGTCCTTCACGCCCACGCTGGAAAACTTCCACGAGGTGCAGGAACGCAGCGACTACCTGCACTACGCGATCAATTCGCTGGTGACCAGCCTGGGCTCCACGCTGCTGGGCCTGGCCATCGCGGCACCGGCCGCCTACTCGATGGCCTTCTTTCGCACACGCCACACGCGCGACATCCTGATGTGGATGCTGTCCACCAAGATGATGCCGGCCGTGGGCGCGCTGGTGCCGATCTACGTGCTGGCGCAGAAGAGCGCCTTGCTCGATACGCAGCTGGGTCTGATCATCGTCTTCACGCTGTCCAACCTGCCCATCATGGTGTGGATGCTGTACTCGTACTTCAAGGACATCCCGCAGGAGATCCTCGAAGCCGCGCGCATGGATGGCGCCACGCTGGCCGGCGAATTCCGGCACGTGCTGCTGCCGCTGGGCATGGGCGGCATGGCCTCGACCGGTTTGCTGTGCCTGGTGCTGAGCTGGAACGAGGCCTTCTGGTCGCTCAATCTCTCGGCCGCCAATGCCGGCACGCTGGCGGCGCTGATCGCGTCCTACTCCAGCCCCGAGGGCCTGTTCTGGGCCAAGCTGTCGGCCGCTTCGCTGCTGGCCATCGCGCCCATCGTCGTCTTCGGCTGGTTCTGCCAGAAGCAGCTGGTGCAGGGCCTGACCTTCGGCGCGGTCAAGTAAGACGGCCCGCCTTCACGAAAGACCATCCATGGCCTTCCTCGAACTGCAGGGCGTCGAAAAATACTTCGGCGCCGTCCACACGATCCGCGGCATCGACCTGGCGATCCAGAAGGGCGAATTTGTCGTCTTCGTGGGTCCTTCGGGCTGCGGCAAGTCCACGCTGCTGCGGCTGATCGCCGGGCTCGAAGCGATCGACATCGGCCGCCTGGTGCTGGACGGCGACGACATCACGCAGCGCCCGTCGTCCAAGCGCGACCTGGCCATGGTGTTCCAGAGCTATGCGCTGTACCCGCACATGACCGTGGCCGAGAACATGAGCTTCGCGCTGCGGCTGGCCAAGGTCGAGCCGTCGGAGATCGCGAAGAAGGTCGAGCATGCCGCGAAGATCCTCAACCTGACGCCTTACCTGCACCGCACGCCCAAGGAACTGTCGGGCGGCCAGCGGCAGCGCGTGGCGATCGGCCGGGCCATCGTGCGCAACCCCAAGGTCTTCCTGTTCGACGAGCCGCTGTCCAACCTGGATGCCGCGCTGCGCGGCCAGACGCGCGTGGAGATTGCGCGTTTGCACCGCGATCTCGGCGCCACCACCATCTACGTCACGCACGACCAGGTCGAGGCCATGACCCTGGCCGACCGCGTCGTCGTGTTGCGCGACGGCCGCATCGAACAGGTAGGCACGCCCCTGGAGCTGTACGACCGGCCGGCCAACCAGTTTGTCGCGCAATTCATCGGCACGCCGCAGATGAATGTGGTGGCTGCTGCGGCCCAGCCGCAACTGCGCTCGGCCCTGCCCAGCGGGGTGCCCGAGGGAGGCTTCATCGGTCTGCGCCCGGAATACCTGGCGGTCGTGCCGACCGGGCAGGGCGCGCTGCAAGCGCGGGTGGAGCTGGTCGAGGCGCTGGGCTCGGAAACGCTCATCCATGTCGTCACCGAGCAGGGTGTCACGCTGGTGGCCAAGCAGAACCAGCGGCCGCAGTGCCATGCCGGTGATGCCGTCGGCGTGGGCGTCGATCTGCTGCAGGCCCATGTCTTCGACGCCCAGGGCCGCGTCGTTCACGCCGGGTGATCGCACGATGACGGACGCATTGAAGGGCAAGGTCGCTGCGGTCACGGGCGCGGCTTCAGGCATCGGCCTGGCGAGTGCCGAGGCCATGCTGGCCGCCGGCGCCCGTGTGGTGCTGATCGACCGCGACGAGGCGGCGCTGGCGAAGCTGAGCGACCGCCTCGGTCCGGCCGCGCTGCCGCTGGTGGTCGACCTGCTGGACGCGCCGAGCTGCGCCGCGCTGATGCCGCGCATCCTGGCGCTGGGCGGCCAGCTGGACATCTTCCACGCCAACGCCGGCAGCTATGTCGGCGGTGACCTGGTCGATGCGGACAACGCGGCCATCGACCGCATGCTGAACCTGAATGTCAACGTCGTGATGAAGAACGTGCACGACGTGCTGCCGCACATGATCGAGCGGCGCAGCGGCGACATCATCGTCACCAGCTCGCTGGCGGCGCATTACCCCACGCCCTGGGAGCCGGTCTACGCCGCTTCCAAGTGGGCCATCGACTGCTTCGTGCAGACCGTGCGCCGCCAGGTCTTCAAGCACGGGCTGCGCGTCGGTGCGATTTCGCCCGGCCCGGTGGTCACTGCCTTGCTCGCCGACTGGCCACCGGAGAAACTCGCGCAGGCCCGCGCCGACGGCAGCCTGCTGGAGCCCCGCGAAGTGGCCGACGTCGTGATGTTCATGCTGACCCGGCCGCGCGGCATGACGATCCGCGACGTGGTCATGATGCCCACCCATTTCGATCTCTGACCATGAATGTGATGCTCCACCTGGGCCTGGGCTCGTTCCACCGGGCACACCAGGCCGTCTACCTGCACGAACTCATCCAGCGCGGTGACACGTCCTGGAGCCTGGCCGGCGGCAACACGCGCCCGGACATGGCCGAGACGCTGGCCGCGCTGGCCGAACAGGGCGGCGCCTACACGCTGGAGACCATCTCGCCGGCGGGCGAGCACCGTTACGCGCGCATCACGTCGATCCGCCAGGTGATCCCGTACACGCCCGATCTGGCCGGCCTGATCGCCGTGGGTGCCGAAGCGGGGACGAAGATCATCTCCTTCACCGTCACCGAGGCCGGCTACTACCTCGATGCGCACGATGCCCTCGACGTCACCGCGCCCGACCTGGCCGGCGACCTGGTGCGTGCCCGCCAGGGTCAGCCCGGCGGCACGGTTTACGCGGCCCTCACCGCCATCCTGCGCGCACGCCGCGTGGCCGGCGCGGGCCCAGTGACCCTGCTGAACTGCGACAACCTGCGCCACAACGGCGACCGCTCGCGCCGCGGGCTGCTGCAGTTTCTGGACCTGCTGGGCGATGCGGCGCTGCGCGACTGGGTGGAGACACACACGACCAGCCCCAACGCGATGGTCGACCGCATCACGCCGCGCCCCACGCCCGACGTGCGGCAGCGCGTGATGGCGGCCACCGGCGTCGACGACCCGGCGGCCGTGATGGGCGAGAGCTTCATCCAGTGGGTGATCGAAGACCGCTTCGCGGCCGGCCGGCCCGCCTGGGAAGCCGTGGGTGTCGAGATGGTGCCCTCCGTGGCACCGTACGAAGAAGCCAAGATCCGCCTGCTCAATGCCACGCACAGCTGCATCGCCTGGGCCGGCACGCTGGCGGGCTTCCAGTTCATCCACGAAGGCACGCACGACGCCGAGATCCGGCAATTCGCCTACGACTACGTGACCGACGACACCCTGCCGTGCCTGAGCCCGCCCGGCCGCCCCAGCCCGGTGGACCTGCCGCGCTACCGCGACGTGGTGCTCGACCGTTTTGGCAACCCCGCCATCCGCGACACCAACCAGCGCGTGGCGATGGACGGCTTCAGCAAGATCCCGGGCTTCATCGTGCCCACCATCCGCGAGCGGCTCGCGCAGGACGCATCCATTGCCAGCGTGGCGATGCTGCCGGCGCTGTTCCTGGCCTACCTGCAACGCTGGCACCGCGGACAGATTCCCTACACCTACCAGGACCAGGCGATGAACCCGGCGGCGGCGCGCGCGATCTGCGACGCCGCCGATCCCGTGGCAGCCTTTGCCGGCGACACGGTGCTGTTCGGCCCGCTGGCAGGCGATGCCCGGCTGGTGGCGGCCTTGCGCACGGCCGCCGCGCGTGTGGCCGACTTCGAGCAGCGGCGCAGCGCCTGAACCGCCGCCCGCGCATTCGCCCGCACTGACGCATGACCGCACGCCAGCTGCCCCGCCAGCGCCAGCCCGAGCTGGAGCATGACTTCGCACGCCTGCCGGCGCTGGGTTACGAGGCGCCGGAAGAGGTGGGTTTCATCCGCTGCCTGGCGCATGGTTTTCCGACGCCGCTGGCGCGCTGGCACTACCACGACGAGTACGAACTGCATCTGATCGTGGCGACCGCGGGCAAGGCCTTCGTGGGCGACTGGATCGGCCAGTTCCAGCCGGGCCACCTGGTGCTCACGGGCCCGCGCCTGCCGCACAACTGGATCAGCCTGGACCTGCCCGAAGGCGGCGTGGCCGAGCGCGACCTGGTGATCCAGTTCGGGCACGACCCGCTGGCGCAGGCCGGCGCGGCCATCCCCGAGCTGGCCACCGTCTTGCCGATGCTCGAGCGCGCGCGCCATGGCATCGAGTTTTTCGGCCTGTCCGACAGTGCCGCCCAGCAGTTCCGCCGCATCAAGGCGGCGCGCGGGCTCGAGCGTTTTGCCACGTTCTGCGAACTGCTGGCCGCGCTGGCGCGCTGCACGGATTACCGGCTGCTGTCCAACGTGCAACTTCAGTCGACGGACGACGACGATTCCATCGACCACATCAACCGCATCGTCAACCGCATCACCGACGACCTGTCGCAGGCCCCGACCGCCGCGCAGCTGGCCGAGGAGCTGCAGATGAGCGAAAGCCGCTTCTCGCGCTTCTTCCGCAAGGCCACGGGCAACAACTACACCGACTTCGTCAACCGCGTGCGCATCAACCGCGCCTGCCAGCTGCTGATGGATACCGATCGGCTGGTCACCCACATCTGCTACGAAGTGGGCTTCAACAACGTGGCCAACTTCAACCGCCGATTCCTGGAATCCAAGGGCATGACGCCCAGCGAATTCCGCCGCCAGGCCGACCACCGCTTCGGCGCTGCGGGCGCCTGAGCGCCTAACGCGGCATCGCCCGGGCCTGCCCGCGGCAAACGACCACCGCACGGCGCGCGCGCCTTCGCCGGTGACCCCACTGCCGTGGCCTGAATCGAGCGGCGCCCCTAAAGATCGGCGAGCCCCAGCCCCATACTGGTTCTTTCCAGTCGACGAGGAGTTGCAGCCATGACCGTTCGAGCGCCCAGCTGGGCTACCGACGTCCGCGGCGCCGCGCGCCTCGCATTCGACGCCACCTCGGCCGTCACGGGCGTGGTGGAGCACATGCACCGCACCATCCAGTTGCGGCCGTTTGCCGTCGGCGCGTCGCCGCAGGGCCGCACGCGCGGCATCACCGGGCTGGTGTACCGCAGCATCCAGGGCGGGGTGGGCCTGGTGGCCGGCGGCGTGGATGCCGGGCTGGGCCTGCTGGCCCAGGGCGTGCCGGCATCGACACGGCGCTCGCCGCGGCGCGAGGCCGTGATCTCGGCGCTCAACGGCCTGCATGGCGACTACTTCGCACGCACGGGCAATCCGCTGGCGATCACGATGAGCCTGCGCCAGGGCGGCCAGACCATCGACCCGCGTGAACTACAGGCGCGCCTGGACGCGGCGGATGCGCGTGTGCGCGGCGGGCGGCTGCTGGTGATGGTGCACGGCCTGTGCATGAACGACCTGCAGTGGCATCGCGACGGCCACGATCACGGCGCGGCCCTGGCCGAGGCGCTGGACGCCGTGCCGCTGTACCTGCACTACAACAGCGGTCTGCACGTGGCCGAGAACGGCCGGCAGCTGTCGGCGCTGCTCGACGATCTGGTGGCTCACTGGCCGCATCCGGTGAGCGAACTTGTCATCGTCGGCCACAGCATGGGCGGCCTGGTGGCGCGCAGCGCGTGCCATCAGGCGACGACGGCGGGCGCGGCCTGGTTGTCGTCGCTGCGCTCGCTGGTCTGCCTGGGCACGCCGCACCTGGGCGCGCCGCTGGAGCGTGGGGGCCGCTGGATTGACCGCGCCCTGGCTGTCAGTCCCTATTCCGCCCCGTTGGCGCGCCTGGGCAAGGCGCGCAGTGCCGGTATCCAGGACCTCGCACGGGGCGCCGTCACCGCCGCCGGGAACCTCAACGTCCCGCTGCCGCCCGGCGTGCGCTGCTTTGCCGTGGCCGCGACCCTGGGCGATCGCCACGGCGTGCTGGCCCGGCATGTGGTCGGCGACGGGCTGGTGCCGGTGAACAGCGCGCTGGGTCGCCACCGCGACCCGGCACGCGCGCTGGCCTTCGCGCCGGGCGATCAACGGTTGTTCCGCGGCATGGGCCACCTCGAGCTGCTCGGCCGGCCCGAAGTCTTCGTGCAGCTGCGCAGCTGGCTCGCGGCGCGCTGAGTCGAAAGTCGGCGCGCGTCCGCTCATTGGCGGGCAGCACGTACACCGCCTCGGGAAAACCCTTCTGGCGCCACTGGCGATATCCTCGGCCGATGTTCTTCAGGCGCAAGACCCCCGAACCCGAGTTCGCCGTGCTGATGGTCTGCATGGGCAACATCTGCCGCTCGCCCACCGCGGAAGCCGTGCTGCGCCAAAAATTGGCGGCTGTCGGGCTGAATGGCCGCGTGGTCGTGGATTCGGCCGGCACGCACGCCTTTCACGTGGGCGCGCCGCCGGACGCGCGCGCGCAGCAGCACGCGCGCCTGCGCGGGATCCAGCTGGCCGATTTGCGCGCGCGCCGCGTCGAGCCGGAGGATTTCGAGTCCTTCGACCTGCTGCTGGCGATGGACGAGGACAACCGGGCGGAACTGCTGGCCCGTGCACCGGCCGGCAGCGAAGACCGGGTCAAGCTACTGATGGAATTTGCCCGTACGCACCGGGGGGTGGTCGAGGTGCCGGATCCGTACTACGGCTCCGAAGCCGGCTTCGAGCAGGTGCTGGATCTCGTCGATGACGCCTGCGGCGGACTGCTGGCGGTGTTGATGCGTACTTTCGCCGCCCAGCCACCGCGTTGACCGCAACGCAAAGAGGGTCGCAGCAGGGAACTTCCCGCCCCGTTCCCGACCAAATCAGTAGGCCTCTGTTATACTTGACTTAAGCACTCGGGTACGTCTGGGTGCGGGCCGTGCGACCCACGCCACACGCGGGGGTTATTGTGCGTCTCGAGTGTGAGCGGGCGTTACCAACCACACCCGCTCGCCAACTCTGGCTCTGCCGCCATTCGACAGGAGATACCCATGAGACTGACCACCAAAGGCCGCTTCGCCGTGACGGCGATGATCGATCTGGCCCTTCGTTCGCAAAACGGACCTGTCGCCCTGGCTGCCATCAGCCAACGCCAGCAGATCTCGCTGTCTTATCTGGAACAGCTGTTCGGCAAATTGCGCCGTGCCGACCTTGTGGCCAGCACGCGCGGACCGGGCGGCGGCTACACCCTGGGTCGCGATTCGGGCTCCATTTCGGTGGCCGACATCATCGTGGCCGTCGACGAGCCCATTGATGCCACCGGCTGCGGCGGCAAGGGCGATTGCATGGGCGAGGACAGCGGCAAGTGCATGACGCACGACCTGTGGTCCAGCCTGAACGACAAGATGATCGAGTTTCTCGACTCGATCTCGCTGAAGAAGCTGGCCGACGACCAGGTGGCCAAGGGCATTTCCATCGAGGAATCGCCGGTCAAGCGCGCGATATCGAGCGTGCCGGTCGTCAAGCCGATCAAGGTCACGGCGCCGAACTCGGTCTTCGCGCTCGGCACGGCGATGGCCAAATAATTTCTCCGTCTGTGCCGGCGCCGCAGCCGCCGGCGTTCATCCACGACCTGCTTTCGATCATGACTCCCCATTTCCCCATCTACATGGACTACGGGGCCACCACGCCGGTGGACCCCCGCGTCGTCGACGCGATGATCCCGTGGTTGCGCGAGCACTTCGGCAACCCCGCTTCGCGCAGCCATGCCTGGGGATGGGAAGCGGAAGAGGCCGTGGAAAAGGCGCGCCAGCAGGTTGCCGACCTGATCGGCGCCGACCCGCGCGAGATCGTCTGGACCTCCGGCGCCACCGAGAGCAACAACCTGGCGATCAAGGGCGCGGCGCACTTCTACGCCTCGCGCGGCAAGCACCTGATCACGGTGAAGACCGAGCACAAGGCCGTGCTGGACACGATGCGCGAGCTGGAGCGCCAGGGCTTCGAGGTGACCTACCTCGACGTGCAGGAAGACGGACTGCTGGATCTGGACCGCCTGCGCGACGCCATGCGCAAGGACACCATCCTGGTCTCGGTGATGTTCGTCAACAACGAGATCGGCGTGATCCAGGACGTCGCGGCCATCGGTGCGATGTGCCGCGAGCGCGGCATCGTCTTCCACGTCGATGCCGCCCAGGCCACGGGCAAGGTTGCGATCGACATGCGCACGCTGCCGGTCGACCTGATGAGCCTGGCCTCGCACAAGAGCTACGGCCCCAAGGGCATCGGCGCGCTGTACGTGCGGCGCAAGCCGCGCGTGCGCCTGGAAGCACAGATGCACGGCGGCGGCCACGAGCGCGGCATGCGCAGCGGCACGCTGCCCACGCACCAGTGTGTCGGCATGGGCGAGGCCTTCCGCCTGGCGCAGGCCGAGATGGGCACCGAGACCGAGCGCGTGCGCATGCTGCAGCAGCGGCTGCTGGCCGGCATCGGGCAGATCGAACAGGTTTTCATCAACGGCGATCTCGAACGGCGCGTGCCGCACAACGTCAATGCGTCCTTCAATTTTGTCGAGGGCGAGTCGCTGATCATGGGCATCAAGGGCCTGGCGGTGTCGTCGGGCTCGGCCTGCACGTCCGCCAGCCTGGAGCCCAGCTACGTGCTGCGCGCCCTGGGCCGCAGCGACGAGCTGGCGCACTCCAGCCTGCGCATCACCATCGGCCGTTTCACGACCGTGGAAGATATCGACTACGCCGTGAATACCTTGCAGGACCGTGTCGCCAAGCTGCGTGAGCTCTCGCCCTTGTGGGAGATGTATCGCGACGGTGTCGACCTGTCCACCATCCAGTGGTCCGCGCACTGACGCGGCCTCGAACGACTACCAGGAGAACGCACCATGGCCTACAGCGACAAGGTCATCGACCATTACGAAAACCCGCGCAACGTGGGTGCCTTCGACAAGGGTGACGATTCGGTCGGCACCGGAATGGTCGGCGCGCCGGCATGCGGCGACGTCATGAAGCTGCAGATCAAGGTCAACCCGGCCACGGGCCTGATCGAGGACGCACGCTTCAAGACCTATGGCTGCGGTTCCGCCATCGCGTCCAGTTCGCTCGTGACCGAGTGGGTCAAGGGCAAGTCGCTGGACCAGGCCTTGACGATCAAGAACACCCACATCGCCGAAGAACTGGCGCTGCCCCCGGTGAAGATCCACTGCTCGATCCTGGCCGAGGACGCCATCAAGGCCGCCGTGGACGACTACAAGGCCAAGCACGGCGCCACGCAGCCGGGCGCCGAGGAAAGGGCCGTCTGAACATGGCCGTCACTCTGACCGAAGCGGCAGCCCGCCACGTCTCGCGGTATCTCTCGCGACGCGGCAAGGGTGTGGGCGTGCGGCTGGGCGTGAAGACCACCGGTTGCTCCGGACTGGCCTACAAGCTCGAATATGCGGACGACATCGCGCCCGAGGATGTGGTCTTCGAAGGCCACGGCGTCAAGGTGCTGATCGATCCCAAGAGCCTGCCGTATATCGACGGCACCGAACTGGACTTCGTGCGCGAAGGCCTGAACGAAGGCTTCAAGTTCCACAACCCGCGCGAGAAAGACCGTTGCGGCTGCGGTGAGTCCTTCCGGGTCTAGCCGCCCGTGCATCCGACCGACACTTGCGCCGGCGCATGCGGGGCTTGGCTTGGCGCGCGGATACTGCCGTTCATGCCACGCCGAATTGCACGCCCGTGAAACTCGACGACGACGACTTCACCCTGTTCGGGCTGCCGCCGCGCTTTGCGCTGGACCGCCGCGAGCTCGATGCCCGCTGGCGCGCCTTGCAGGCCGAGGTGCATCCGGACCGCTTTGCCGCGCAGGGTGCAGCCGCGCAGCGCGTGGCCATGCAATGGGCCGTGCGCGTGAACGAGGCCTACCGGCGCCTGAAAGAGCCCTTGGCGCGTGCCGCCCACCTGTGCGAACTGCGCGGCGTGCCGGTGCAGGCCGAGAACAACACGGCCATGCCGGCAGCCTTCCTGATGCAGCAGATGGAGTGGCGCGAGGCGCTGGACGAGGCGGCCGATGCCGCCGCGGCACAATCGCTGGATGACACGGTGGCGGCGCAGGAGCGCGCGCTGTTCGCCCGTGTCGAAGAGTCCCTGGATCGCCAGGACGATGCCACCGCTGCCGCGCAGCATGTGCGCGCCCTGATGTTCGTCGATCGCTTTCGCCAGGCCATCGATCAGCGGCTCGAATCCCTGGGCGCCTGAGCCCTTCCTTATCGGTCCCGCGAGCGCATGGCACTGCTGCAGATTTCCGAACCGGGCGCATCGCCCGATCCGCACCAGCGGCGCATCGCCGTGGGCATCGACCTGGGCACCACGCACTCGCTGGTGGCGGCGGTGCGCCATGGCGTGGCCGAGTGCCTGCCCGATGCGCAAGGCCGCGCGATCCTGCCGTCCGTCGTGCGCTACCTGCCGGACAACGGCCGCCAGATCGGCCATGCGGCACGCGACGCGCAGTCCGAAGACGCCGAGAACACCATCGTCTCGGTCAAGCGCTTCATGGGTCGCCGTCTGGCGGATATCGCCGGCCACGAGAAGCTGCCGTACCACTTCGTCGACCAGCCCGGCATGGTGGCGCTGCAGACGCGCCAGGGCCTGAAGACGCCGGTGGAGGTGTCGGCCGAGATCCTGGCCACGCTGCGCTTCCGCGCCGAGGACACCTTCGACGACGAACTGCACGGCGTGGTCATCACCGTGCCCGCGTATTTCGACGACGCGCAGCGCCAGGCCACCAAAGACGCCGCACAGCTGGCCGGCTTGAACGTGCTGCGCCTGATCAACGAGCCCACCGCCGCCGCCGTGGCCTATGGCCTGGAAAACGGCAGCGAAGGCCTTTATGCCATCTACGACCTGGGCGGCGGCACCTTCGACATCTCGCTGCTGCGCCTGACGCGTGGCGTCTTCGAGGTCGTGGCCACGGGCGGTGATGCCGCGCTGGGCGGCGACGACTTCGACGCGGCCATCGCCGCCTGGCTGCTGCACGAGAGCGGTGTGCAGGCTGTCAGCGCGCAGGACCGGCGCGCCGTGCTGGTGGCCGCGCGGGCCGCCAAGGAAGCGCTCAGCGACGCGCCCGAGACGGTGGTGCGCGCCCACATCGGCCAGCAGGATCTCGTGCGCAACCTCTCGCGCACGCAGTTCGAGGCGCTCACGCAGCCGCTGCTGGCGCGCACCTTGTCCGCGGTGCGCAAGGTGCTGCGTGATGCGCGTGTGGCGCGCGGCGACGTGCAGGGTGTCGTGCTCGTGGGCGGCTCCACGCGCATGCCGGCCGTGCGCGCGGCAGTGGGCGAGTTCTTCGGCACGCCGCCGCTGACCGACGTGAACCCGGACGAAGTCGTGGCCATTGGCGCGGCCATCCAGGCCAACGCGCTGGCCGGCAACAGCAAGGACGGCGAACTGCTGCTGCTGGACGTCATCCCGCTGTCGCTGGGCCTCGAAACCATGGGCGGCCTGGTCGAGCGCATCATCGAGCGCAACACCACCATCCCCGTGGCCAAGGCCCAGGACTTCACCACCTTCAAGGATGGCCAGACCGCGATGGCCATCCACGTCGTGCAAGGCGAACGCGACCTGGTGTCCGATTGCCGCAGCCTGGCGCGCTTCGAATTGCGCGGCATCCCGCCCATGGCCGCGGGCGCCGCTCGCATCCGCGTGACCTTCCAGGTCGACGCCGATGGCCTGCTGAGCGTCTCTGCGCGCGAGCAGCTCTGCGGCGTGGAGGCCGCGGTGACCGTCAAGCCCAGCTACGGTCTGGCCGACGACCAGATCGCCCAGATGCTGCAGGAAAGTTTTGCGTATGCCGATGCCGACATGGGCGAGCGCGTGCTGCGCCAGTCGCGCGTCGAGGCCGACCGCATGGTGCTGGCCACCGAAGCGGCGCTGAAGGCCGACGGCGAACTGCTCGAGGTCGACGAACGCGAGACCATCGATGCGCTGATCGCCCGCACCCGCCAGATCGCCCAGGAGGCCGATCACAAGGCCATCGACGTGGCCGTGGAAGCCCTGGCCAAAGGCACCGAAGGTTTTGCCGCTGCGCGCATGAACCGCGGCATCCGCGCCGCGTTGGCCGGCCGCAAGGTCGACGAGGTCTGAGAAGGCGTAACCGCCCGTCGCCGCCCACCCGTCACGAGGAACGTCCTTGCCCGTCATCCGCATCCTGCCCCACGCCGACTACTGCCCGCAGGGCGACACCATCGAGGCCGCGCGCGGCACGTCGATCTGCGAAGCGTTGATCGAAAACGGCATCCCGATCGAACACGCCTGCGAGATGAGTTGTGCCTGCACGACCTGCCACGTGATCGTCAAGGAGGGCTTCGGCTCGCTGGGCGAGATGGACGAGTCTGAGGAAGACCTGCTGGACCGCGCCTGGGGCCTGACGCCGACCTCGCGCCTGTCCTGCCAGGCCATCGTGTCGGACCAGGACGTGACGATCGAGATCCCGAAATACTCGATCAACCATGCGCGGGAGAAGCACGGCTGAATGGCCTTGCCAGGCTCACGGAACTCGGCACTCGGCACACAGAAAAAAGCCCCGGCACCGTGAGGCACCGGGGCTGAAGAAGCAGACCCGAGGGATCCACTGAGGAGACAGACCGACACCCGCGAAGGTGTCGAGCTGTCAGCTTGCAAGCGGCGTGCCACACCGAGCTGGTGCGCCAGGCCTCTTCGGCCGGTGCCGTGCCGGCGGGACGGGGTCTCTTCCAGGCAGCTCGCCCCACGATGGCTAGACTCTGAACCATGACACGCACCATGCTCGTGCTGGGCATTGAATCTTCCTGCGACGAAACCGGCGTGGCGCTGGTGCGCGCCGAAGGGCAGGGCGTGCCACGCCTGCTGGCCCACGCGCTGCACAGCCAGGCCGACATGCACGAAGCCTACGGCGGCGTGGTGCCGGAGTTGGCCTCGCGCGACCACATCCGGCGCGTGGTGCCGCTGACACAACAGGTGCTCGAAGCCGTGGGCGTGGACCGCTCGGCCATCGATGTCGTCGCCTATACACGCGGCCCGGGGCTGGCCGGGGCACTGCTGGTCGGCGCGGGCTTTGCCGTGGCGCTCGCCGCGGCGCTGGGGCGGCCGAGCCTGGGTGTGCACCACCTCGAAGGCCATCTGCTGTCGCCCTTCCTGTCGGCCGATCCGCCGGCATTTCCCTTCCTGGCGCTGCTGGTGTCCGGCGGGCATACGCAGCTGATGCACGTGCAGGGTGTGGGGCAGTACGAACTGCTGGGCGAGACCATCGACGATGCCGCCGGCGAGGCCTTCGACAAGTCCGCCAAGCTGCTGGGCCTGGGCTATCCCGGCGGGCCGGCGCTGTCGCGGCTGGCGGCCTTCGGCGACGCGACGGCCTTCGATCTGCCCCGGCCCCTGCTGCACAGCGGCGATCTGGATTTTTCCTTTGCCGGCCTGAAGACGGCCGTGCTCACCGCGCACCGCAAGCTGGGGCCTAACGTGTGCGAACAGTCACGCGCCGATCTGGCGGCGGCCACGCAGGCGGCCATCGTGGACGTGCTGGTGGCCAAGTCGCTCAAGGCGTTGAAGCAGACCGGCCTGCAGCGCATGGTGGTGGCTGGCGGCGTGGGCGCCAATGCGCAGCTGCGCGAAAAACTCGGCGCGGCCTGTGCGCGGCGCGGTGTGCGGCTGCATTACCCCGAGCTCGAGCTGTGCACCGACAACGGCGCGATGGTCGCGCTGGCCGCGGCGATGCGGCTGCAGGCCGGGCGTGGCCAGGCCAGCGAAGACGGTGCATTCGACGTGCGCCCGCGCTGGCCGCTGGCCGAGGCCTGAAGCCTGAAGCCTGAAGCCTGAAGCCTGAAGCGCGGCGGGCGTCCGCGACTTCCTTCTTCCGTTCCCGCGGCGCTGATTTCCGTTTTCCGTTTTCTCTTCTGTCCCCGATGTCTTCCTCTTCTCTTTCCCGCCGCCAATGGCTCGGCGGTGCAGCCGCGGCGCTGGCCGTGGCTTCTTCCGCCGTGCGCGCGCAGCGCCCCGAGCCGATTCCGCTGGCGCTGATCGAGGGTCTCTCAGGCCCCTTCGCCAGTGCCGGCGAAGCGGTGTGGCGCAACCTCGCCTTCGCCGTCGAACGTGTCAATGCCCGTGGCGGCGTGCGGCTGCCCGGCGGTGGCCGTGCGCTGTCGCTGCGCCGCTTGGACAGCAAGGGCGGCGTCGAGGAAGCGCTGGCCCAGCTGCGTTCGGCCATCGATCAGCGCGTGGCCTTCGTGCTGCAGGGCAACAGCTCCGCCGTGGCCGCGGCTTTGATCGATGCGCTGAACAAGCACAACGCCCGCGAGCCCGATCGACGGCAGCTGTTCCTGAACTATTCCGCCGTCGACCCCTCGCTCACGAACGAGCGCTGCAGCCCCTGGCATTTCCGCTTCGATGCGCATGCCGACATGCGGCTGGCCGCGCTACTGGACGTGCTGCGTGACGACCGCAGCGTCGAACGTGTCTATCTGATCGGCCAGGACTACAGCTTCGGCCAGCACGTGCTGCGCAAGGCCCGCGAGATGATCACCGCCAAGCGGCCGGACATCCACATCGTCGGCGACGAACTGCACCCCATGGGGCGCATCAAGGACTTCCTGCCCTACGCCGCGAAGATCAAGGCCAGCGGTGCGCAGGCGGTGCTCACGGGCAACTGGGGCAACGACCTGACGCTGCTGGTCAAGGCGCTGCGCGAGGTCGGCAGCGAGGCGCGTTTCTACACCTTCTACGGCAACGCATTGGGTGTGCCCGCTGCTATCGGCGAGGCGGGCATCGGCTCGGTTGTCGCCGTGGCCGAGTGGCATCCCAACGAGGGCAGCGCGGCTTCCGAGCAACTCGTGGCCGCGTTCCGCAAGCGCTTTCCCGACCCGAAGGACGACTACCTGCACCTGCGCATGCAGGTGATGGTGGAGATGCTGGCCGCCGCCATCGAACGTGCCGGCAGCACCGATCCGGTGGCCGTGGCGCGTGCGCTGTCCGGCGCGGTGTTTGACGGCCAGACCCTGGCCGGTGCGTATGCGGCCACGATGCGCGCCGGCGACCACCAGTTGCAGCAGCCGCTGGTGGTCAGCGTGATGGACCGCGCCGGCAGGCCCGGCGTGCGGCATGACGTCGAGGGCTCGGGGTTCGGATTCCGCACGCTGCGCCGCATCGAGGCCCCGCAGGCCGCGCAGGCGCACAGCTGCCGCATGGCACGCATCGAGTAGATGCACGGCGAGGCTTTGCCCGGCCGGCGAGGGCTCACCGGTCGCCAGCGGTGAGGCGTCCGGACCCGGCGCGCGGGCATCGTCCACCCGCTCGGCGGCACAACCGGAAGTCCCCGAGAATCGAGCCCATGAGACCCGAGATCGAAAACCTGCCTGCTTCCAAGATCCGCGACGTCGCCAATGCGGCACTCGGCCGCGCCGACGTGCTCGCCTTCTGGTTCGGCGAGAGCGACGAGGTCACGCCCGAACCCATCCGCCAGGCCGCGGCCGAATCGCTCGCGCGCGGCGAGACTTTCTACGCCCACAACCTGGGCCTGCCGTCGCTGCGCGAGGCCGTGGCGGGCTACGTGAGCGCCTTGCACGGCCCGGTATCGGTCGACCGCATCGCCATCACGGCCTCCGGCGTCACGGCCCTGATGCTGGCCTTCCAGGCGCTGATCGGGGCGGGCGACGAAGTGGTGGCCGTCACGCCCGTATGGCCCAACCTGACCGCGCAGCCGGTGGTGCTGGGTGCCCAGGTGCGGCGCCTGCCGTTGCAGCCGCAGCGCGACGGCAGCTGGCGGCTGGACCTGGACGCCTTGATGGCGGCGGTCACGCCCAAGACGCGCGTGCTGCTGATCAATGCGCCCAACAACCCGACGGGCTGGACGCTCACACGCGACGAGCAGCGCGCCATCCTGGCGCACTGCCGCAAGACGGGCACGTGGATCCTGTCCGACGAGGTCTACGAGCGGCTGTTCTACGCCGATGGCGGCGTGGCCCCGAGCTTCCTCGATGTGGCCGACGCCAGCGACCGGGTGGTCGTGGCGCAGAGCTTTTCCAAGAGTTTCCTGATGACCGGCTGGCGCCTGGGCTGGCTGGTGATGCCGGACGGCATGTCGGAACACATGGGCAAGCTGATCGAATTTGCCAGCTCCTGCTCGCCGGTCTTCGTGCAGCGCGCCGCCGAGGTCGCGCTGGCCCATGCCGACCGTCTCGTGCCCCCGCTGCGCCAGCACCTCTTGGCCTGCCGGGACCGCCTGATCGGCGGCCTGCAGGCCCTGCCCGGTGTGACCGCGTCGTCGCCGCCGGGTGGCATGTACGCCTTCTTCCGCATCGAGGGCCAGAACGATTCGATGGCCCTGGCGCAGCGGCTGGTCGCCGAGCACGGCCTGGGGCTGGCGCCGGGCGTGGCCTTCGGGCCCGAAGGCGAGGGCTGGCTGCGCTGGTGTTTTGCCTCGCGCGACCTGTCTCGGCTGGAGGTCGGTCTGGACCGGCTGCGCCAGGCCGTGTTGCCAGGCTGAGCTATACTCGATCGGTTTTGCGGAATGCCATATCCGCAAACTGAGCGGAGCCGGTCAAGGTTTCGCCAAGCGCACGGCGCGGGTCGGTTTCACCTGCGTTCGCAAGTCCAACACGGGAACCGCCAGCCTCGGCTGGCCTTGCTTCATCGCAGGGCCGCCCCGGGCATCGGCAGTTTCCATCCCCAGGAAATCATCATGTCGATGTCCACCGCCCAGAAGGCCGAGATTGTTCAGGCCAATG
The DNA here is from genome assembly GCA_963205115.1 of Pseudomonadota bacterium. Classification (GTDB taxonomy): domain Bacteria; phylum Pseudomonadota; class Gammaproteobacteria; order Burkholderiales; family Burkholderiaceae_C; genus Rubrivivax. The sequence continues at coordinate 21,591 of CAUJHV010000069.1, forward strand.
CCCGCGCCGCCGCCGATACCGGCAGCCCCGAAGTCCAGGTCGCCCTGCTGACCGCCCACATCAACGCGCTGACGCCGCACTTCAAGCAGCACGCCAAGGACCACCACGGCCGTCGCGGCCTGCTGAAGATGGTCAACCAGCGCAAGCGCCTGCTGGCCTACCTGAAGGGCAAGGACGCCGACCGCTACACCGCACTGATCCAGAAGCTGGGTCTGCGCAAGTAATCCCGACGGGTCCCGGGCGGCAACGCCGCGGGGCCCGGTTCGTTTTCGCAAGACCGATCCAGCATGAGCAACTGCTGTGTCATTCCAGGACCGCCCGCCGACCTCTGCGTCGTGCACCGCGGGGCTGCCCTGGAATGGCATTGTTGCCTCGGCTGATGGGACTGCAGGCTTCCCGGACGCAGGCCATTCACGCGTCCGATTGATGGAGAGCTATCCATGAGCATGTTCAACAAGGTCACCAAGTCGTTCCAGTGGGGCCCGCATCGGGTCACGATGGAAACGGGCGAAGTCGCCCGCCAATCCACCGGCGCCGTCGTCGTCGACATCGAAGGCACCGTGGTGCTGGCCACCGTGGTGGCGCGCAAGGAAGCCAAGCCGGGCCAGGACTTCTTCCCGCTGACGGTCGACTACATCGAGAAGACCTACGCCGCCGGCAAGATCCCCGGCAGCTTCTTCAAGCGCGAAGGCCGCCCGAGCGAACTCGAGACGCTGACCAGTCGCCTGATCGACCGCCCGCTGCGTCCGCTGTTCCCGGACGGCTTCTTCAATGAAGTGCAGGTCGTCGTGCACGTGCTGAGCCTGAACCCGGAGGTGCAGGCTGACATCGCCGCGCTGATCGCGTCGAGCGCCGCCGTGGCCATCAGCGGCATCCCGTTCAATGGCCCCATCGGCGCGGCGCGCGTGGGCTACATCAACGGCGAGTACGTGCTGAACCCGGGCAAGGCCGATCTGGTCAACAGCAAGCTGGACCTCGTGGTGGCCGGCACCGAAGCCGCCGTGCTGATGGTGGAGTCCGAAGCCGACCAGCTGAGCGAAGAAGTGATGCTCGGCGGCGTGGTCTTCGGCCACGACATGGGCAAGGTCGCCATCAACGCCATCCATGAGCTGGTGCGCGAAGCCGGCAAGCCGGAATGGCTGGCCAACGGCACCTGGACGCTCCCGGTCAAGGACGAGCCATTCATCGCCAAGATCAACGCGCTGGCCGAAGGCCCGCTGCGCGCGGCCTACCAGATCCGCAGCAAGCAGGCCCGCACGCAGGCCTGCCGCGAAGCCTACGCCGCCACGATGGCCGCGCTGAAGGCCGAAGGCACCGAGTTCGATTCGGTCAAGGTCGAAGCCCTGCTGTTCGAGATCGAAGCGCGTATCGTGCGCAGCCAGATCCTCGCCGGCGAGCCGCGCATCGACGGCCGCGATACGCGCACCGTGCGCCCCATCGAGATCCGCACCAGCGTGCTGCCCCGCACGCACGGCTCGGCGCTGTTCACGCGCGGCGAGACGCAGGCGCTGGCCGTGGCCACGCTGGGCACCGAACGCGACGCGCAGCGCATCGACGCGCTGGCCGGCGAGTTCGAAGACCGCTTCATGCTGCACTACAACATGCCCCCCTTCGCCACCGGCGAGACGGGCCGCGTGGGCAGCCCCAAGCGCCGCGAGATCGGCCACGGCCGTCTCGCCAAGCGCGCGCTGATCGCCGCGCTGCCGAGCAAGGAAGACTTCCCCTATACGCTGCGCGTGGTCAGCGAGATCACCGAATCCAACGGCTCCTCGTCGATGGCCTCGGTGTGCGGCGGCTGCCTGGCACTGATGGACGCGGGCGTGCCGATGAAGGCCCACGTGGCCGGCATCGCGATGGGCCTGATCAAGGACGCCAACCGCTTTGCCGTGCTGACCGACATCCTGGGTGACGAGGACCACCTCGGCGACATGGACTTCAAGGTGGCCGGCACGACCACCGGCGTGACCGCCCTGCAGATGGACATCAAGATCCAGGGCATCACCAAGGAAATCATGCAGGTCGCGCTGGCGCAGGCCAAGGAAGCGCGCATGCACATCCTGGGCAAGATGGTCGAGTCCATGGGCGTGGCCAAGGCCGAGGTGAGCCAGTTCGCCCCGCGCCTGTACACGATGAAGATCAACCCGGAGAAGATCCGCGACGTGATCGGCAAGGGCGGCGCCACCATCCGTGCGCTGACCGAAGAGACCGGCTGCACGATCGACATCGGCGAAGACGGCACGATCACCATCGCGTCCACCGATGGCGACAAGGCCGAGTTCGCCAAGAAGCGCATCACCGAGATCACGGCCGAAGCCGAAGTGGGCAAGGTCTACGAAGGCCCGATCACCAAGCTGCTGGACTTCGGTGCGCTGGTCAACATCCTGCCCGGCAAGGACGGCCTGCTGCACATCAGCCAGATCGCCTTCGAGCGCGTCGAGAACATCGGCGACTACCTGACCGAAGGCCAGATCGTGAAGGTCAAGGTCCTGGAGACCGACGAGAAGGGCCGCATCAAGCTGTCGATGAAGGCGCTGCTGGACCGTCCGGAAGGCTACGTCGAAGAAGACCGCCCGCGCCGTGACGACCGCGGCGACCGTGGCGATCGCGGCCCGCGCCGTGACCGTGGCGGTGACCGGGGCGACCGTGGCGATCGCGGTGACCGTCCGCGTCGCGAGCCGCGCGAAGCCCGCGAGCCGCGCGACAACGGCGGTGCCGATGCCGGCGCACCGGCTGACGCGCCGCGCCAGGATGCACCGGCCGGCGAGCCGCCGCGCAGCGTATGAGGCCCAGGCCGCCGGCGGCGTGTGCTGCCGGCGGGCCGCCGATGAGGTTCCTGCGATGAAAGCCATCGAAATCCACCAGCCGGGCGGTCCCGAGGTGCTGCGCGCCTGCGAGCGCCCGGATCCCGTGCCGCAGTCCGGCGAGCTGCTGATCGATGTGGCCGCCAGCGGTGTGAACCGCCCTGACGTGCTGCAGCGCAAGGGCCTGTACCCGATGCCGCCGGGGGTCTCCGACCTGCCCGGGCTGGAGATCGCCGGCACGGTGGCCGGCGGCGATCCGGCGGAGCTGGCCGCAGCCGGCCTGGCGCTGGGCGACCGCGTCTGTGCCCTGGTGGCCGGCGGCGGTTATGCGCAGCGCTGTGTCGCGCCGATCGGCCAGTGCCTGCCGGTGCCCAAAGGCCTGACGGATATCGAAGCGGCCTCCTTGCCGGAGACCTTCTTCACCGTCTGGCAGAACGTGTTCGACATCGCGCGGCTGGAGCCTGGCGAGACGCTGCTGGTGCAGGGCGGATCCAGCGGCATCGGCGTGACGGCGATCCAGCTGGCCAAGGCCATCGGTTGCCGCGTCATCGTCACGGCCGGCAGCGACGACAAGTGCGCCGCCTGCGAGCAGTGGGGTGCCGACCATGCCGTCAACTACCGCACACAGGATTTTGTCGCTGAGGTCAAACGTTTGACATCCGGCAAGGGTGTGAATGTCGTGCTCGACATGGTGGCCGGTGATTACATCGGCCGTGAATTCGAATGCATGGCCGACGACGGCCGCATCGCGGTCATCGCGGTGCAGGGCGGCACGAAGAGCGCCGTCGACGCCGGGCTGCTGCTGCGCAAGCGCATCACGCTCAGCGGCTCGACCTTGCGCCCGCGCCCGATTGCCTACAAGACACGCCTGGCGCGGGAACTGCGCGAACGCGTCTGGCCTCTCATCGAGTCCGGCCGCATCAAGCCGGCGGTTTTCCGCGTCTTTCCGGCCGAACAGGCCGCGCAGGCCCACGCGCTGATGGAGTCCAGCACGCACGTGGGCAAGATCGTTCTGCAGTGGAGATAAGCAAGATGTCCCGTCGTCAACTCGTGGTCGGCAACTGGAAGATGCACGGCAGCCGGCCGGCCAACGCCACGCTGCTGGACGGCATCCTGCAGGCCGGCCCCTTCGCCTGCGATGTGGCGGTGTGCGTGCCGTTCCCGTTCCTGTCGGAGACAGCCGCGACGCTGGCCAGCAGCGACATCCGCTGGGGCTCGCAAGATTGTTCGGCCCAGGAGCAGGGCGCCTACACCGGCGAGGTCTCCGCGGCCATGCTGCACGAATTCGGCTGCCGCTACGCCATCGTCGGCCATTCCGAGCGTCGCGCGATGCACGCCGAGAGCGACCAGCTGGTGGCCGACAAGGCCAAGGCGGCGCTGGCGCGCGGCGTCACGCCCATCGTCTGCGTCGGCGAGACCCGCGCGCAGCGCGAGGCCGGCGAAACCGAAGCCGTCGTCAAGCGGCAGCTGGCCGCAGTGATCCACACGCTGGCGCACTGCGCCGGCGAGATCGTCGTGGCCTACGAGCCCGTGTGGGCCATCGGTACCGGCCTGACCGCCTCGCCCGAGCAGGCGCAGTCCGTGCATGCGCTGCTGCGCGCGCAACTGCGTGCCGCCAGCGGCGCGCATGCCGACGAGATGAAGATCCTTTACGGCGGCAGCGTCAAGCCCGACAACGCGGCCACCTTGTTCGCGCAGCCGGACATCGACGGCGGCCTTATTGGCGGCGCTTCGCTCAAGGCGGCGGACTTCGTCGCCATCTGCCGCGCAGGTCACTGATTCACACTGTTAGCGATCGGCGCGTGCGCGCGCCGGTCACACCCGGAGCCAATTGAACATGCAAGTCTGGTACACGCTTTTGCTGGTGGTGCAGATCCTGTCTGCCATCACGATGATCGGCCTGGTGCTGGTGCAGCACGGCAAGGGTGCCGACATGGGCGCCTCCTTCGGCAGCGGTGCGTCGGGCAGCCTCTTTGGTGCCACGGGCAGCGCCAATTTCCTGTCGCGCTCGACGGCCATCTGCGCCACCGTCTTCTTCCTGTGCACGCTGGGTCTGTCGTACCTCAATACGCACGGCGCCACGCGCGACGTGTCCAGCAGCGGCAGCGTGCTCGACCAGCCGGTGACGCCGGCCGGTGCGGCTTCGGCCGCCGCATCTGCTGCGATCGGAGCGATTCCGACCGGCCAACCGGCCGCCATTCCGGCGCCGGCCGCCACGCCCGCTTCAGCCGCTGTGCCCGCGCCGGCTGCTGCTGTACCACCTGCGTCTGCTGCCGGCAAGTGACGCGTGGGCGCCAGTGTGGCGCCGGGGCACCCACCTCAGGGAATGCCCTCGAACTGTGACTAGAATTACGAATTGCCCGGACATGCCATGCCTCATGCGTGTCCGGCTCTCTCCGCAAGATCCCATGGGGTTTGCGGTGAAGCAATGCCCCCAGGGGCCGACGTGGTGAAATTGGTAGACACGCTATCTTGAGGGGGTAGTGGCGAAAGCTGTGCGAGTTCGAGTCTCGCCGTCGGCACCAGATGTTCTTTGTTGTGTGGTTGGCGGGTCGATCCGGGCCGCGAACCACGATGCCGAAGCGGAATGATCCGCCCGGCACGGCCGATGCGCCGGATCGTGGCTCTGCAGCCGCGTTAGGCGCTTTTTTTGTGCCCGGATTTGGACTGACGACACACTGACGAGAGCCGCGAGACCTGCGATGAACCTCCAAGAATACGTCCCGGTCATCCTCTTCATCCTGGTCGGCGTGGGCGTGGGTATCGCGCCCCAGGTGCTGGGCTACCTGCTGGGCCCGCAGCGGCCCGACGCGGCGAAGAACAGCCCCTACGAGTGCGGATTCGAGGCGTTCGAGGACGCCCGCATGAAGTTCGACGTGCGCTACTACCTCGTGGCCATCCTCTTCATCCTGTTCGATCTGGAAATCGCATTCCTGTTCCCGTGGGCAGTCGCGTTGCGCGATATTGGTGCTGCGGGCTTCTGGGCCATGATGGTTTTTCTGGGCATCCTGGTCGTGGGGTTCATCTACGAATGGAAGAAGGGCGCTCTCGATTGGGAGTGATATGCAAACCCGCTTCCGTCGATCGCACCGGTCGATCCCTCAAGGGGATGCAGGCCGCAACGGCAACGGCCCCGCGCTCGGCACTCAGGTGACATTGGGAATTCGATATGGGCATTGAAGGCGTACTCAAGGAAGGCTTCGTCACCACCTCGGTGGACAAGCTGATCAACTGGTCCAAGACCGGTTCGCTGTGGCCGATGACCTTCGGCCTGGCCTGCTGTGCCGTGGAAATGATGCACGCGGGTGCATCGCGCTACGACATCGACCGCTTCGGCATGTTGTTCCGACCCAGCCCGCGGCAGAGCGACCTGATGGTTGTCGCTGGCACGCTGTGCAACAAGATGGCGCCGGCCATGCGCAAGGTCTACGACCAGATGGCCGAACCGCGCTGGGTGCTGAGCATGGGCTCGTGTGCCAACGGCGGCGGCTACTACCACTACAGCTACTCGGTCGTGCGCGGCTGCGACCGGATCGTGCCCGTGGACGTCTATGTGCCCGGCTGCCCGCCGACGGCCGAGGCGCTGCTCTACGGCATCCTGCAACTGCAGGCCAAGATCCGCCGCGAGAACACGATCGCGAGGACCTGAGAACATGACCCGCCGTCTCGACACGCTCCAGGCCGCCCTCGAGTCTTCGCTGGGCGCGCAGATCCAGTCGTTCGTGCGCGCACTCGGTGAGATCACGATCACCGTATCCGCGGCCGACTACCCGGCCGTCGCGCGTAAGCTGCACGCGGATCCGACATTGAATTTCGAGCAGCTGATCGACCTGTGCGGCGTCGACTACTCGGGCTACAAGAACCGCCCCTGGGAAGGCCTGCGCTACGCCGTGGTGCTGCACCTGCTGAGCGTGGCCCACAACTGGCGTGTGCGCGTCAAGGTTTTCGCACCCGACGACGACCTGCCCGCGGTGGCGTCCGTGACCGAGATCTGGAACGCCGCGAACTGGTTCGAGCGCGAGGCTTTCGATCTCTACGGCATCGTGTTCGAGGGTCACAACGATCTGCGCCGCATCCTCACCGACTACGGTTTCATCGGCCACCCGATGCGCAAGGACTTCCCGGTGTCGGGCCATGTCGAGATGCGCTACGACCCCGAGACCCGTCGCGTGATCTACCAACCCGTGACGATCGAGCCGCGCGAGAACACGCCGCGTGTCGTCCGTGAAGACCACTACGGCCAGAACTGAGATGAAACGACCCCAAGCTCACGTTGTTCGCTGCCCCCGTGGGGCGCGTCAGTGCCTTCGGGCGGCCGGGCGGCACTGACCATGGCTGACATCAAAAACTACACGCTGAACTTCGGCCCGCAGCACCCGGCCGCGCACGGGGTGCTGCGCCTGGTGCTCGAGCTCGACGGCGAGATCATCCAGCGCGCCGATCCGCACATCGGCTTGCTGCACCGCGCCACCGAGAAGCTGGCCGAGACCAAGACATACATCCAGACGCTGCCCTACATGGACCGTCTGGACTACATGTCGATGATGGCCAACGAGCACGCGTACTGCCTGGCCATCGAGAAGCTGCTGGGCATCGAGGTGCCCATCCGCGCGCAGTACATCCGGGTGATGTATGCCGAGATCACGCGCCTGCTCAACCACCTGCTGTGGCTGGGCGCGCACGGTCTGGACTGCGGTGCGATGAACATCCTCATCTACTGCTTCCGCGAGCGCGAAGACCTGCTGGACATGTACGAGGCGGCCTCGGGTGCCCGCATGCACGCGGCGTATTTCCGCCCGGGCGGCGTGTACCGCGACCTGCCGGACAGCATGCCGCAGTACAAGGCCACGCGCATCCACAACGAGAAGGCGACCAAGGCACTGAACGCCAATCGCCAGGGCTCGCTGCTGGATTTCATCGACGACTTCTGCAAGCGTTTCTGGAAGAACGTCGACGACTACGAAACCCTGCTCACCGACAACCGCATCTGGAAGCAGCGCACCGTGGGCATCGGCGTGGTCACGCCCGAGCGTGCGCTGAACCTGGGCTTCACCGGCCCGATGCTGCGCGGCTCGGGCATCGAATGGGACCTGCGCAAGCAGCAGCCCTACGAGGTCTACGACAAGCTCGACTTCGACGTGCCCGTGGGCGTGACCGGCGACACCTACGACCGCTACCTGGTGCGTGTCGAAGAACTGCGCCAGAGCAACCGCATCATCCAGCAGTGCGTCGAATGGCTGCGCAAGAACCCGGGTCCGGTGATCACCGACAACCACAAGGTCGCGCCGCCTTCGCGTCTGGAGATGAAGAGCAGCATGGAGGAGTTGATCCACCACTTCAAGCTGTTCACCGAGGGCTTCCACGTGCCCGAAGGCGAAGCCTATGCGGCCGTCGAGCATCCGAAGGGCGAGTTCGGCGTCTACCTGATCAGCGACGGCGCGAACAAGCCCTATCGCATGAAGCTGCGGCCGCCGGGCTATCCCCACCTGGCCGCGCTCGACGAGATGAGCCGCGGCCACATGCTGGCCGATGCGGTGGCCATCATCGGCACGATGGATCTCGTTTTTGGCGACATCGACCGATGACCGCCCACCCTTCGTTCCCAAGCCACGCGCTGCCTCGCGCAGGCACGGCGCGCAGCGTCCACGGGGTCAACCAAGAATGATGCAGCTCAGTGAAGCGACCCAGGCACGGTTTGCCAAGGAAGTCGCCAAGTACCCCGCCGACCAGAAGCAGTCGGCCGTGATGGCCTGCCTGGCGATCGTGCAGCACGAGCAGGGCTGGGTGTCTGCCGAGGCCGAAGAGGCCGTCGCGGCCTACCTCGGCATGGCGCCCATCGCCGTGCGCGAGGTGACGACCTTCTACAACATGTACAACCAGCAGCAGGTCGGCCGCTTCAAGCTGAACATCTGCACCAACCTGCCGTGCCAGCTGCGCAACGGGCAGACCGCGCTGGAGCACGTGTGCGGCAAGCTCGGCGTCGAACCCTACGGCACGACGGCCGACGGCAAGATCACCGTCCAGCCCAGCGAATGTCTGGGCGCCTGCGCCGACGCGCCGGTCCTGCTGGTCAACGACCGCGAGATGCTGAGCTTCATGAGCGAAGCGCGCCTCGACGAGCTGGTCGACACCCTGAAGAAGGCAAGCTGAGATGGTTGTCGATCTTTCCCGCTTCAAGGCCACGGGTCGCGAGACCTGCTTCCATGGCAAGCACGTCAAGCCGCAGATCTACGCGGGCCTGGACGGCAGCAACTGGCGGCTGCAGGACTATGTCGCCCGCGGCGGCTACACCGCGCTGAAGAAGATCCTCGGCAAGGACGGCGGCGCCGGGCTCACGCCCGACCAGGTCATCGCCGAAGTGAAGGCCTCGGCCCTGCGCGGCCGTGGCGGCGCAGGCTTCCCCACCGGCCTGAAGTGGAGCTTCATGCCGCGCGCCTATCCGGGTCCGAAGTACCTGGTGTGCAACTCCGACGAGGGCGAACCGGGTACGTGCAAGGACCGCGACATCCTCATGTACAACCCGCACATCGTCATCGAAGGCATGGCGATCGCCGCCTACGCGATGGGCGTGAAGACGGCCTACAACTACATCCACGGCGAGATCTTCGAGGTCTACGAGCGCTTCGAAGAAGCCCTGGAAGAAGCCCGTGCGGCCGGCTTCCTGGGCGACAAGATCCTGGGTTCCGACTACAGCTTCCAGCTGCACGCGCACCACGGCTTCGGCGCCTACATCTGCGGTGAAGAAACCGCACTGCTGGAGTCGCTCGAAGGCAAGAAGGGCCAGCCGCGCTTCAAGCCGCCATTCCCGGCCAGCTACGGCCTGTATGGCAAGCCCACGACGATCAACAACACCGAGACCTTTGCCGCGGTGCCGTGGATCATCAACAATGGCGGCCAGGCCTATCTCGAGTGCGGCAAGCCGAACAACGGCGGCACGAAGATCTTCTCGGTGGTCGGCGACGTCAACGCGCCGGGCAACTTCGAGATCCCGCTGGGCACGCCGTTTTCCACGCTGCTGGAGATGGCCGGCGGCGTGAAGGGCGGGGCGCTCAAGGCGGTGATCCCTGGCGGTTCGTCCGCGCCGGTGCTGCCCGCGCACATCATGATGGCCTGCACGATGGACTACGACGCCATCGCCAAGGCCGGCTCGATGCTGGGCTCCGGTGCGGTCATCGTCATGAACGACACCCGCTGCATGGTCAAGAGCCTGCTGCGCCTGTCCTATTTCTACCAGCACGAAAGCTGCGGCCAGTGCACGCCCTGCCGCGAAGGCACGGGCTGGCTGTGGCGCATGGTTGACCGCATCGAGCACGGCAAGGGCCGTCCCGAAGACCTGGACATCCTGGACAACGTGGCGGACAACATCAAGGGCCGCACCATCTGCGCGCTGGGCGATGCCGCGGCCATGCCGGTGCAGGCGATGCTCAAGCACTTCCGCGACGAGTTTGCCTACCACGTCGAACACAAAACCTGCCGGGTCAAGTCCACGGCCTGAATGCAGGAAAGCAAGCCATGATCGAAATCGAACTCGACGGCAAGAAGGTCAGCGTTGCGGAAGGCAGCATGGTCATGCATGCGGCCGACGCAGCGGGCACCTACATCCCGCACTTCTGCTATCACAAGAAGCTGTCCATCGCGGCCAACTGCCGCATGTGCCTGGTCGACATCGAGAAGGCGCCCAAGCCCATGCCGGCCTGCGCCACGCCCGTGACCAACGGCATGATCGTGCGCACGCAGAGCGACAAGGCGGTCAAGGCGCAGAAGTCGGTGATGGAGTTTCTGCTCATCAACCACCCGCTCGATTGCCCGATCTGCGACCAGGGCGGTGAATGCCAGCTGCAGGACCTGGCCGTGGGTTACGGCGGATCCGCCTCGCGCTACACCGAAGAGAAGCGCGTCGTCTTCCACAAGGACGCCGGCCCGTTGATCTCCATGGAGGAGATGACACGCTGCATCCACTGCACCCGCTGCGTGCGCTTCGGTCAGGAGATCGGCGGCGTGATGGAGCTGGGCATGCTCAACCGCGGCGAGCACAGCGAGATCACAACCTTCGTGGGTCGCAGCATCGACAGCGAAGTCTCGGGCAACATGATCGACCTGTGCCCGGTCGGCGCGCTGACCAGCAAGCCCTTCCGCTACAGCGCCCGCACCTGGGAACTCTCGCGTCGCAAGAGCGTGAGCCCGCATGACAGCACCGGCGCCAATCTCATCGTGCAGGTCAAGGGCAACAAGGTCCTGCGTGTCGTGCCGCTCGAGAACGAGGCCGTCAACGAGTGCTGGATCGCCGACCGCGACCGCTTCTCCTACGAGGCCCTCAACAGCCCGCAGCGCCTGACGCAGCCGATGATCAAGCAAGGCGGCGCCTGGAAGACCACGGACTGGGCCACGGCGCTCGAGTACGTGGCCAGCGGCCTGAAGGACATCATCAAGAACCATGGCGCTTCGGCCGTGGGCGCGCTGGGCTCGCCGCACAGCACCTGCGAAGAACTCCACCTGCTGGGCAAGCTGGTGCGCGGGCTGGGCAGCGCGAATATCGACCACCGTCTGCGCCACGCGGACTTCCGCCGTGACGGCGCCGCCGTCGGCACGGCGCGCTGGCTGGGTACGAGCGTCGCCTCGCTGTCGCAACTGGAATCGGTGCTGGTCGTCGGCTCGTTCCTGCGCAAGGACCACCCGCTGTTTGCCGTGCGCATCCGCCAGGCCGCGCGCCATGGTGCGAAGGTGATCAGCCTGAATGCCGTGCACGACGACTGGCTGATGACGATGGCGCAGCGCCTGACGGCCGCGCCGGCAGACTGGCTGCAGTCGCTGGCCGACATCGCGACGGCGGTCGCTGCCGCCACCGGTGCGAAGGCGCCGCTGGCCGGCCAGTCCACCGAGGCCGCGCAAGCTGCCGCGGCGACACTGATGAACGGCGAGCGAAAGGCCATCCTGCTGGGCAATGCCGCCGTGCAGCATCCGCAGGCGCAGGACCTGCTGGCGCTGGCGCAGTGGATCGGGCAGCAGACCGGCGCCAGCGTCGGTGTGCTGGGCGAAGCCGCCAACAGCGTCGGCGCGCAGCTCGTGAACGCGCTGCCGGGCACCGGCGGCCTGAACGCCGCGCAGATGCTGGCCCAGCCGCGCAAGGGGCTGCTGCTGCTGAACGTCGAGCCCGTGCTCGACATGGCCGACGCACAGGCCGCTCATGCGGCGATGGCCGCGGCCGACATGGCCGTGGCGTTCACCAGCTTCAAGGATGCGGCCGTCGAAGGCGCCGACGTCCTGCTGCCCATCGCCCCGTTTGCGGAAACCGGCGGCTCCTTCGTCAATGCCGAAGGTCGCCTGCAGAGCTTCGTCGGTGTGGTGCCGCCGCAGGGCGATACGCGTCCGGCCTGGAAGGTGCTGCGTGTCCTGGGCAATCTGCTGGGGCTGGACGGCTTTGCGCAGGAGACGGTGGAGTCCGTGCGCGCGGAAGCGCTCGGCGACGTGCAGTCGCTCCAGGCGCGCATGGCCAATGCCGTTGCAGTGGCACCCCAAGCCGCGGCAGCCGTCACCGGCACGCAGCGCCTGGCTGACGTGCCCATCTATACGACAGACGCACTGGTTCGCCACGCACCCGCGTTGCAGCGCACCGCTGACGCCAAGCCGCCCGTGGCCAGCCTGCCGCCCGACCTGTGGCAGCAACTGGGCCTGAAGGATGGCGACCGCGTGCGCATCACCCAGGGCCAGGGCCGTGCCGTGCTGCCGGCGCGCCGTGACGCCACGCTCGCGCCCCAGACGGTGCGGGTGCCGGCGGGCCATCCCGATACCGCGTCGCTGGGCGCGATGTTCGGCACGTTGACGCTCGAGCGCGTGCCGCAGACCGAAGGGGCTCTCGCATGATCGAGACGATCAACCAAGCCGGCCAGGGCCTGTTCGGCCCGACGCTGTGGCTCGTCATCTGGAGCCTGATCAAGATCGTCCTGCTGCTGGCCCCGCTGATGGGCTGTGTCGCCTACCTGACGCTGTGGGAGCGCAAGGCCATCGGCCGCACGCAGGTGCGCCCCGGCCCGAACCGCGTGGGCCCGATGGGTCTGCTCACGCCGATCGCCGACGCGGTCAAGCTGATCTTCAAGGAAATCATCCGCCCCACCGCGGCCAGCAAGGGCCTGTTCTTCCTGGGCCCGATCATGACCATCATGCCGGCACTCGCCGCGTGGGCCGTGATCCCCTTCGGTCCGGACGTGGCCCTGGCCAACGTCAATGCCGGTCTGCTGTTCCTGATGGCCATCACCTCGCTCGAGGTCTACGGTGTCATCATCGCCGGCTGGGCCTCGAACTCGAAGTACGCCTTCCTGGGCGCGCTGCGTGCATCGGCGCAAATGGTCAGCTACGAAATCGCGATGGGTTTTGCGCTGGTCGTGGTGTTGATGGTGTCGGCCAGCATGAACATGTCCGACATCGTGATGAGCCAGGGCCGCGGCTACTTCGCCGACAAGGGCCTGAGCTTCCTGAGCTGGAACTGGCTGCCGCTGCTGCCCATCTTCCTGGTCTATTTCATCTCGGGCCTGGCCGAGACGAACCGCCACCCGTTCGACGTGGTGGAAGGCGAGTCGGAAATCGTGGCCGGCCACATGATCGAGTACTCGGGCATGTCGTTCGCGATGTTCTTCCTGGCCGAGTACGCCAACATGATTCTCGTGTCGATGCTGTGCACGATCATGTTCCTGGGTGGCTGGCTGCCGCCGATCGACAGCATCGTATTCAACTGGATTCCAGGCTGGATCTGGCTCGCGATCAAGGTCTTCGTGGTCGTCACGATGTTCCTGTGGGTGCGCGCGACGTTCCCGCGCTACCGCTACGACCAGATCATGCGTCTGGGCTGGAAGATCTTCATTCCCATCACGCTGGTCTGGCTGGTCGTCGTGGGCCTGTGGATCCAGTCGCCCTGGAATATCTGGAAGTGAAGGCCTGAGCCATGGCTGTCAAAGACGTCCTTCAGAGCTTCATGCTCACCGAGCTGTTCAAGGGCCTGGCCCTGACCGGCCGCCATTTCCTGTCGAAGACCATCACGGTGCAGTTTCCCGAAGAGAAGACGCCGCTGTCGCCGCGCTTCCGGGGCCTGCACGCGCTGCGCCGCTACGAGAACGGCGAAGAGCGCTGCATCGCCTGCAAGCTGTGCGAAGCGGTGTGCCCGGCGATGGCCATCACGATAGAGAGCACCGTGCGTGCCGACGGCACGCGGCGCACCTCGCGCTACGACATCGACCTGACCAAATGCATCTTCTGCGGCTTCTGCGAAGAAAGCTGCCCGGTCGATTCGATCGTCGAGACGCACGTCTTCGAGTACCACGGCGAAAAGCGCGGCGACTTGTACTTCACCAAGGACATGCTGCTGGCCGTGGGCGACCGCTACGAGAAGGAAATCGCAGCCAACCGGGAGGCCGACGCCCGCTACCGCTGATGCGCCACAGCCGGGTCCTACTGCCATGAATTCAACCACCGCCCTGTTCTACGTCTTTTCGACCGTGCTGCTGTTCGCCGCGTTCCGTGTCATCACGGCGCGCAGCACGGTGCATGCGGCGCTCTTCCTCGTGCTCTCGTTCTTCAGTGCGAGCTGTGTGTGGATGCTGCTGCAGGCCGAGTTTCTGGCCATTGCGCTGGTGCTGGTCTACGTCGGCGCCGTGATGGTGCTGTTCCTCTTCGTCGTGATGATGCTGGACATCAACAGCGACGCGTTCCGCGAAGGCTTCTGGAAGCACTTCCCGCTGGCCGGCATCGTCGGTGCAGTCATCGCCGTGGAGATGGCGATGGTGCTGCTGCGCGGCCATCGCCAGAGCGATGCACCCCAGTTCACGCCCCAGGCCATCGAGATGGGCAACACGCGCATCCTGGGCATCGAGATCTACACCGACTACCTCTACCCGCTGCAGCTTGCGGCCGTGCTGCTGCTGGTGGCCATCATTTCCGCCATTGCGCTGACGCTGCGTGCCCGCAAGGACAGCCGCTACCAGAACCCCGCCGAGCAGGTGCGGGTCCGCAAGGCCGACCGCCTGCGCATCGTGCAGATGGCGCCGGTCATCGAAGTCCCGTCGGCACCCGCTGCCCCGCAGGAAGGATCGAAGTCATGACGCTCACGCTCGGCCATTTCCTGTCGCTTGGCGGGATCCTGTTCGCGCTGTCGGTGGTGGGCATCTTCCTGAACCGGCACAACCTGATCGTGCTGCTGATGGCCATCGAGTTGATGCTGTTGGCCGTCAACATGAACTTCGTCGCCTTCTCGCACTATCTGGGCGATATGGCGGGGCAGGTGTTCGTGTTCTTCATCCTGACGGTGGCCGCGGCTGAATCCGCGATCGGTCTGGCCATTCTGGTGGTGCTGTTCCGCAATCGATCGACGATCGACCTGCAGGAACTGGATGCCCTCCAGGGCTGATTCGAGGCTGGTGACCCATGTCCGCAACGCTTTCGCAAAATCTGCTGCTCACCGCGGCCCTCGCGCCACTGGCGGGTGCCATCGTGGCCGGCTTCTTCGGCAAGACCGTGGGCCGTGCCGGCTCTCACGTCGCGACCATCCTGGGCGTGCTGGTCTCGTTCGTGTGCTCGGTGATGGTGCTGAACGACGTCAACGCCGGCGCCCGCTTCAATGCCACCGTCTACGAATGGATGGTGCTGGGCAACCTGAAGATGGAGGTCGGCTTCCTCATCGACGGGCTGACGGCCATGATGATGTGCGTGGTGACCTCCGTGTCGCTGATGGTGCACATCTACACCATCGGCTACATGGAAGAGGATCCGGGGTACCAGCGCTTCTTCTCGTACATCTCGATGTTCACGTTCTCGATGTTGATGCTCGTGATGAGCAACAACTTCCTGCAGTTGTTCTTCGGCTGGGAAGCGGTGGGCCTGGTGTCCTACCTGCTGATCGGCTTCTGGTACAAGAAGCCCACGGCGATCTTCGCCAACATGAAGGCCTTCCTGGTCAACCGGGTCGGTGACTTCGGCTTCATCCTGGGCATCGGCCTGATCGTCACGTTTGCCGGCTCGCTGAACTACACGGAAGTCTTCGCGAAGGCGCCGCAGCTGGCGGCTCTGAAGTTTCCCGGCAACGACTGGATGCTGATCACCGCCATCTGCATCTGCCTGTTCATCGGTGCAATGGGCAAGAGCGCGCAGGTGCCGCTGCACGTGTGGCTGCCGGATTCCATGGAAGGCCCGACGCCCATCTCGGCGCTGATCCACGCGGCCACGATGGTGACCGCGGGCATCTTCATGGTCACGCGCATGTCGCCGCTGTTCGAGCTGTCGGACACCGCGCTGAACTTCGTGCTGGTGATCGGCGCCATCACCGCGCTGTTCATGGGCTTCCTGGGCATCATCCAGAACGACATCAAGCGCGTGGTCGCGTACTCCACGCTCTCGCAGCTGGGCTACATGACCGTGGCGCTCGGCGTGTCGGCCTACTCCGTGGCCGTGTTCCACCTGATGACGCATGCCTTCTTCAAGGCGCTGCTGTTCCTGGGTGCGGGTTCGGTGATCATCGGCATGCACCATGACCAGGACATCCGCAACATGGGTGGCCTGCGCAAGTACATGCCCATCACCTGGATCACCTCGCTGCTGGGCTCGCTGGCGCTGATCGGCACGCCGTTCTTTGCGGGCTTCTACTCGAAGGACAGCATCATCGAGGCCGTGCACGCCAGCCATCTGCCGGGCGCCGGGTTCGCGTATTTCTCGGTGGTGGCGGGTGTCTTCATCACCGCGTTCTACTCGTTCCGCATGTATTTCCTCGTCTTCCATGGCGAGGAGCGCTTCCGGCACAAGCCCTCCCCCGGCGAGCATGACCACCCGGACGAGCACGGCCACATGCATGTGCACGTGCCGCACGAGTCGCCCGCCGTCGTCTGGGTGCCGCTGGTGCTGCTGGCGATCCCGTCGGTCGTGATCGGCTACCTGACGATCGAGCCGATGCTCTACGGCAGCCTGCTGAAGGACGCCGTGTTCGTCAACGGTTCGGTCCACCACGCGATGGCCGAGTTGAAGACCGAATTCCACGGTGCCGCCGCGATGGCGCTGCACGCCTTCGGCACGCTGCCCTTCTGGCTGGCCGCCGCGGGCGTGGCCCTGTCGTGGTGGATGTACATGAAGGCACCCGCGGTGCCGGCGGCAATCGCTCGGACCTTCGCGCCCATCGTGCGGATCCTGGAGAACAAGTACTACTTCGACGCCTTCAACGAGAAGGTGCTGGCAGCAGGTGCCCGTGCGATCGGCACAGGGCTGTGGAAGGGTGGTGACGCCGGCTTGATCGATGGCGTCGTGATCAACGGGTCGGCGCGCGTGGTCGGTGTTTTTGCCGGCCTGACGCGGCTGCTGCAGACCGGTCAGCTGTACTGGTATGCGCTGACCATGGTGCTGGGCATCTTCGGTCTGCTGACCTGGCAGTTGTGGCCCTACCTCGGCAGCGCAGTGGCGCGCTGAGGCCGGACAGACGCACAAAAGAAGCGAAGAAGCGAAGAGGCGGAGAGCAAACAAAATGGGTCTTCTGAGTGTGGCCATCTGGCTGCCGATCGCGGTCGGTGCCTTGTTGCTGGCGCTGGGCCGTGACGCCTACGCCAACACCGTGCGGTGGGTGGCGTTGATCGGCGCGCTGGCCGGCTTCCTCGTCACGTTGCCGCTGATTTCGCGCTTCGACGTCGGAACCGCCGCGATGCAGTTCCAGGAAAACCTGCCCTGGATCGAACGCTTCAATGTGTCGTACCGCCTGGGCGTGGACGGTCTGTCGATGTGGTTCGTGCCGCTTACCGCCTTCATCACGGTCATCGTCGTGATCTCCGCCTGGGAGGTCATCACCGAGCGCGTCTACCAGTACATGGGCGCATTCCTGATCCTGTCCGGCCTGATGAATGGCGTCTTCTCGGCCCTGGACGGACTGCTGTTCTATGTCTTCTTCGAAGCCACGCTGATCCCGATGTACATCATCATCGGCGTCTGGGGCGGTCCGAACCGGGTCTACGCGGCGTTCAAGTTCTTCCTGTACACGCTGCTCGGTTCGCTGCTGATGCTGATTGCGCTGCTGTACCTGTACTTCAAGTCCGGCGGCAGTTTCGACATCCTCGCCTGGCACAAGCTGCCGCTGCCGCTGAATGCGCAGACGCTGCTGTTCTTTGCCTTCCTGGCGGCCTTCTCGGTGAAGGTGCCGATGTGGCCGGTGCACACCTGGCTGCCCGACGCCCACGTCGAGGCACCCACCGGCGGCTCGGTGGTCCTGGCCGCCATCATGCTGAAGCTCGGCGCCTACGGCTTCCTGCGCTTCTCCCTGCCCATCGCGCCGGACGCCAGCCGCGAATACGCCTGGTTCATCATCGCGCTGAGCCTGATCGCTGTGATCTACATCGGCCTGGTCGCGCTGGTGCAGCGCGACATGAAGAAGCTGGTGGCCTATTCGTCCGTCGCGCACATGGGCTTCGTGACGCTGGGCTTCTTCATCTTCAACGAGCTGGGCGTCTCCGGCGGTCTGGTGCAGATGATCAGCCACGGCTTCGTTTCGGGTGCGATGTTCCTGTGCATCGGCGTCATGTACGACCGCGTGCACAGCCGCGAGATCGCCGCGTACGGCGGCGTCGTCAACACGATGCCCAAGTTCGTCGGCTTCGCCGTCTTCTTCGCGATGGCCAATTGCGGGCTTCCGGGCACCGCTGGGTTCGTCGGCGAATGGATGGTGATCCTGGGCACCGTGCAGGCGAGTTTCTGGCTCGCGCTGCTGGCGGCCACCGCGCTGATCTCCGGCGCGGCCTACACGCTGTGGATGGTCAAGCGTGTGTACTTCGGCGATGTCACCAACCACCACGTGCGCGAGATGCTCGACATCAACTCGCGCGAATTCCTGATGCTGGCCCTGCTGGCGATCGCCACGCTGGGCATGGGTCTCTATCCCAAGCCGTTCACCGACGTGATGCACGTCTCCGTCACCGAGCTGCTCAAGCACGTGGCGATGAGCAAGCTGAATTGAGCCGGCGGAGAACCACACCATGAATGCGATGAACTGGCTCGTCGTTTATCCCGAGATCATCCTGTTGTCGATGGCCTGCCTGATCGCGGTCGTCGATCTCTTCGTCACCGACCCGGCGCGGCGCCTGACCTTCTGGCTCACTCAGGGCACCCTGGCGGTCGTCACCGTCACGCACCTGATGTATTTCGATGGCGGCTTCACGCTGTACGGCATGCAGGGCCTGGTGGTCAACGATCCCATGGGCCACCTGCTCGCCGCGTCGGCCGCCCTGGCCACCCTGGTCAGCGTGGCCTACGCGCAGCCGTACCTGGCCAGCCGCGACATGCTCAAGGGCGAGTTTTTCACCCTGACGCTGATGTCCCTGCTGGGCATCTCGGTGATGTGCTCGGCCAACAACTTCCTCGTGGTGTATCTGGGCCTCGAGGTCATGAGCCTGTCGCTGTATGCGCTGACCGCGCTGCGCCGCGACCACGCCATCGCGACGGAAGCCGCGATGAAGTACTTCGTGCTCGGCGCGCTGGCCAGCGGTTTCCTGCTGTACGGCATGTCGATGATGTACGGCGCGACGGGCTCGCTGGAAATTCCGCGCGTCTTCGAGCAGATCAGCACCGGCAAGATCAACCGCGAAGTGCTGGTCCTCGGCACGGTCTTCATTGTTGCCGGGCTGGCCTTCAAGCTCGGCGCCGCGCCCTTCCACATGTGGCTGCCCGACGTCTACCACGGCGCGCCTTCCGCCGTGACGCTGCTGATCGCTGCCGCACCGAAGCTGGCTGGCTTCGCCATCACGATCCGGCTGCTCGTCGAAGGCATGCTGGGCCTGGCGGTGGACTGGCAGGGCATGCTGGTCGTGCTGGCCGTGGCCTCGCTGGTGGTGGGCAACCTGGGGGCCATCGCGCAGACGAACCTCAAGCGCATGCTCGCCTACTCGACCATCGCCCAGATGGGCTTCGTCGTGCTGGGCTTGAGTGCGGGCGTGGTCAGCGGCAATACGCTGTCTGCGGCAAATGCCTACAGCTCGTCGATGTTCTACATGGTCACCTACGTGCTGACCACGCTGGGCACCTTCGGCCTGATCGTCTACCTCTCGCGTGCCGGCTTCGAATCCGAGCAGGTCGCCGATCTGGCGGGCCTGTCCAGGCGCGCGCCCTGGCTGGCGGGCGTGATGGCGGTGTTCATGTTCTCGCTGGCCGGCATTCCCCCGATGGTCGGCTTCTATGCCAAGGTGTCGGTGCTGCAGGCGCTGATCACGACCAACGTGACGGGCTACATCGTGCTGGCCGTCGTGGCCGTGCTGCTGTCCCTGATCGGCGCCTTCTACTACCTGCGCGTCGTGAAGATCATGTACTTCGACGAGCCGGCGCACCCGGAGTTCGAGGCCCGGCCGGCTGGCGTGTCCGCCTTGCTGGCGCTCAATGGCGCGGCCATCCTGGGCCTGGGCATCATGCCGGGCGGACTGATGGCCGCCTGCCGCGACGCCATCATCAAGGCACTGGCCACCTGAGGCCGGGACCGCGCACGTGGATGCCGGCGACGACGCCCACCTGATCGAACACTTCATCGCGTCCGAGACCCGCCTGAGTGGCGGGTTCCTGACGGTGCTGCGTGACCGTGTCCGGCTGCCCGACGGGCAGGAAGCGACACGCGAATTCATACGCCACCCGGGTGCGGTCGCCATCGTGCCCATACTCGACGACGGCCGGCTGGTCCTGGTGCGCCAGTTCCGCTATCCGGTCGGGCGTGTGCTCCTGGAGTGGCCCGCCGGCAAGCTCGACGGCAAGGAAGGCGCCTTCGCCTGCGCCCGACGCGAGCTGCGCGAGGAAACCGGCTACGTCGCCAGCGAGTGGGCCCGCGCCGGTGTCTTCCACAACGCTTGCGCCTATTCCGACGAAGGCATCGAGATCTGGTTTGCACGCGGCCTTCGGCCGGGTGTGCAGGCGCTGGATGCCGGCGAGTTCGTCGAGGTTGGCCAGTACGAGGAAGCCGAGTTGATCGAGCGCCTGCAGGCCGGCGAGATCACCGACATGAAAACCGCGCTGGGCCTGCTGTGGCTGCAGCGCTGGCGCGCGGGCGGCTTGCGCCTGGATTGGCACGTGCCGGCAGACTGAGCCGCCTTGCGGCATCATGTAGCCGATATGCCGTCCTATCTGCTCCCGATGTTCACCTGCCGCCTGCGGACCGGTTGGCTGCGCGATCTTGCGGGGCCAGTGCGATGAAAGTCCTCAACCTGCGCTGCGCCAACGGCCACGGTTTCGAGGGCTGGTTCGGCTCCGAAGACGACTTTCTCGACCAGAACGGCCGCGGGCTCATCGAATGCCCGCTGTGTGCCGACCGCGTGGTCACGCGCATGCCCAGCGCGCCGCGCCTGAATCTCTCGGGTGCGCGCCCGCCGGCGCCGGCGGCCGCTGAGCCGCCCGCCGCCAAGCCCGACCTGCAGACGATGTGGATGGAAGCCGTGCGCCACGCGATGGCCAACACCGAGGACGTGGGCGAGCGCTTTGCCGAAGAGGCGCGCCGCATCCACTACGGCGAAAGCGATTCGCGCGGCATCCGCGGCGTGGCCAGCCCGGCTGAACGCGAAGCCTTGCATGACGAGGGCATCGAAGTGCTGTCCTTGCCGATTCCGCCCGGGCTCAAAGGGCCGGTGCAGTAGGCCGGCGCTTCACGCGTCCCCCGTTGCAGGCTTTGCCGATCCCGCGGCCTGCCGGCGCTGGACGCGGAAGTTAGACCACCCGGCCCGGATTCATCAGGCCCTTGGGATCCAGCGCCTGCTTGATGGCACGCATCGTGGCCAGCGCCACCGGTGACTTGCGGTGTTGGAGTTCTTCGCGCTTGAGCTGGCCCACGCCGTGCTCGGCGGAGATCGATCCACCGCAGGCCTGCACCTGGTCGTAGACGATGTCGTTGACGGCGGGTTCCTGCTCGCGCAGGAATTGGGCGGCATCGACGCCATCGGGCGCCTGCACGTTGTAGTGCAGGTTGCCGTCGCCCAGATGCCCGAAGTTCACGAGCCGGATGCCGGGCTGGTGCGCGGCCAGGGCGGCATCGGTACGCGCGACAAAATCCGGGATGGCCGACACCGGCAGCGCGATGTCGTGTTTGATGTTGAGGCCTTCTTCGGACTGCGCCAGCGGAATCGACTCGCGCACGTGCCACAGCCCCTGCGACTGCGCCAGGCTCTCGGCGACCACCGCGTCCTGCACCAGGCCCTGCTCCAGCGCCGCCTCCAGCAGTTGCTCGAAACGTGCGCGCGCACGCGCTTCGCCTTCGGTATCCGACTGCTCGAGCAGCACCGTCCATTCGGCGGCGGGCAGCGGGCGCGGCAGCTGCGGGAAATGACGCGCGACGAGCGCCAGCGAGAAGCGGTTCATCACCTCGAAGCCCGTCAGCCCTGGCCCCAGGCGTGACTGCGCCAGACCGAGCAGCGCGACGCAATCCGCCAGCGTGGCGCAGGACGTCAGCGCGGTGGTCACTGCGGCGGGCTTCGGCACGAGCTTCATCGTGGCGGCGGTGATGATGCCCAGCGTGCCTTCGCTGCCGATGTAGAGGTTGCGCAGGTCGTAGCCGGTGTTGTCTTTGCGCAGGCCCGACAAGCCGGGCCACACCGCGCCCTGAGGCGTCACGACCTCGAGGCCGAGGCACAGCTCGCGTGCATTGCCGTAGCGGACGACCTGCGTGCCGCCGGCATTCGTGGCCAGGTTGCCGCCCAGCGTGCAGCTGCCTTCGGCGGCCAGGCTCAGGGGAAAGAACAGGCCTTCGGCGTCCGCGGCCTCCTGCACGTGCTGCAGCACGCAGCCGGCGTCCGCCGTGATCGTGAGGTTGGCGCGATCGATCTGCCGGATGCGGTTCATGCGCCGCAGCGAGACCAGCACCTGCGTGCCGCTGCTGTCGGGCACACCGCCGCCCACCAGGCCCGTGTTGCCGCCCTGGGGCACCATGCTCACACCGGCCTCCAGGCAGGCGCGGACGACGCGCGCGACCTGCTCGGTCGATGAGGGCCGCACGACGGCGCCGGCACGGCCATGCCAGCGGCGGCGCCAATCCTTCTCGTAGCCACTGAGGTCGCCCTCGACCAGGACATGTTCGCTGCCCACGGCCTCTTGCAAGGCGCGCAGCAAAGCCTGCGGAACACTCATGACTTCGATCCCTTCAGGCGCCCGCGGATGTGCAGGACGCAGGTCACGAAGATCGCCAGGCCCAGGGCCACCTCGGCCCATGCCATCGCCGACGAGCGCCCCGATTCGCTGGTGGCCCGCACCAGCCCTTCGCAGACATACAGCCACACCAGCAAGCTGAGCCAGCGATAGGTGTAGAGCCGGTAGCGCCACAGGCCCGGCAGCACGGGCAGCAGCGGCAGGACCTTGATCGCCCACGTGCCCGAGCCGGTAGGGGCGATCCAGAGTTCCCAGGCCAGACACAGGACGATCAGCACCACCGTGGCCGTGAGCGTGGCCGCTCGTGTGCGCTGTGCATCGGCGCCCGGCGCGGCTTCCGGTGGCGGCACGGAAGGGCCTGCGGCCTCGGCGTCGATGGGTGCGGGTGCGGCTACAGGCATGCTGGCATCATATCCAGCATGGGTTTCCACCTTTCCCAACACTTGACCAGCCTTCGACTGCAGGCCTTGCAGCTGGCGCAGTCGCTGCAGACCTGGCCGTGGATGGACACGGTGCAGACGCTGCGCGAGCGCTTCCGGGAAGACCGGCTGGGGCAGACGGCAGGCAGCCTGACCTTCACGACCCTGATCGCGCTGGTGCCGCTGCTGACGGTGATGCTGGCGATCTTCGCGGCATTCCCGTACTTCTCGAGTTTTCGCGGCGCGCTGGAGCAGTTCTTCCTGCAGAACCTGGTGCCCGACAGCATCGCCAAGCCGGTGCTGGTGGCGCTGACGCGTTTTGCCGACAAGGCCAATCGCATCGGCACGCTGGGTCTGGTGTTGCTGCTGAGCACGGCCCTCGCGCTGATGCTGACCATCGACCGCACGCTCAACGCCATCTGGCGCGTGCGCACGCCGCGGCCGATCGCGCAGCGCGTGCTCGTCTACTGGGCGGCCGCC
>CAUJHV010000070.1 GCA_963205115.1 Pseudomonadota bacterium
GAAGAACGCGGCATGCGCGTCGTCCTGTTCACGGCCGCTCACGACGACCGCGTGGCCGCCGGCGTGATCGGCTCACGCCTGGGCCTGCAGCGCACCGCGATGACCTTCGGACCTCGCACGGTCTTCGAACGCACGGCTCTGCCCGCCGAGCTGGCCTGTCTGCTGATCGACGAGGCGCAGTTCCTCACGCCGATGCAGGTGCGCCAGTTGCACCGCATGGCGCACCGCGACGACCTGCCGGTGCTGTGCTACGGGCTGCGCGGCGACTTCCGTGGCGACGGCTTTCCGGGCAGCCTGGCGCTGCTGACGCTGGCCGACGAACTGGAGGAGATGAAGACCATCTGCGCCTGCGCACGCAAGGCCTCGATGAACATGCGCCTGGATGCGCTGGGGCGCCGGGTGCGCGAAGGCGAGCAGGTCGTGATCGGCGGCAACGACCGCTACCGCGCGGTGTGCCCCTCGTGCTTCTATGCCGACGACGGCGAAGATCCGGCCGCCGCGCCAGGGCTCTTCGGCTGAAGGCACCGCCGCCGCCTCAGCGGCGCGTGGCCAGCCCGATGCTCGTGAGGATCATCACGCCGCCCACCGCGTGGTGCCAGCCGGGGACCTCACCCAGCACCCACCACGAGCCCAAGGCGCTGTAGATCGGCGCCAGGTAGAGCATCAGCGCCGTGCGGGCAGCGCCCAGCTCGCGCTGCAGGAAGGAATAGGCCCCGTAGGAAGCGACACCCGGCACCAGACCCGCCAAGGCCACCAGGGCCGTGGCCTTCCAGGTCCAGGGCGGTGTGGGGCCGCTGACGTACTCGATCAAGGTGGCCGGCAGCAGGCAGACCAAACCGCCCAGGATGATCGCCACCAGGCGCTCGCCCGGCCCCAGCGCGCTGGGCCACAACCGCAGCAGCACGGAGTACGCGGTCCAGGATGCCGCGGCGGCCAGGATCCAGAAGTCGCCCACGGCAAAGCGCATCTGCAGCAGCACCGAGACATCGCCGCGCGTCACCACCCACAGCGCACCCGCCAGCGCCAGCAGCACGGCCCACTTCTGCGCCGCGCGCATGTGCTCGTGCAGCAGCCGCGCGCTGAGCCAGGTGATGGCCACCGGCGTGATGGCGTAGATCAGGGCGATATTCGCTGCCGTCGTGGTGCGCCCGGCGATATAGACCCAGGCGCCGCAGATGTACATGCCCAGCGCGCCCAGGACCAGCAGGTGCAGCCATTCGGCCCGCAGCACGGCCCGCTGGCGCCACAGGGCCGGCGCCACGAAAGGCAGCATCACCGCGGCCGCCAGCGTCCAGCGCCCCAGCGCCAGCGCATGCGGCTCGATCAGGCCGTTGCCCAGCCGCGCCACCAGGTAGTTGGTCGACCACAGCGCCGGCACGACGAACAGCAGCACACGCGCCCAGCGCGCGGTGTACGAAGCGGGACGGTTCGCCGTTGAAGCGGACGAAGGCGAAAGCGCCGTGGCAGGCGGTGTCACCGCGCCGGCCGGTGTGGCCGCCTGCGGTCTGCCGCCCGCCGCATCGGCGGCGCTCATGCGGACCTGTCGGCGACGCTCATGCCGACGCGCCGGGGCCCTCGGCCATGGCCTCGCCCATGCGGATCGCGCCGCCGGGCGCCCACGCGGCCGAGAACTGCAGCGGCCCGGGCGGCATCAGCATCACCACGGTGGAGCCGAGCAGGAAGCGCCCCATTTCCTCGCCCTGTCGCAGGTGGATGACCCGGTCGTCGTAGCGCCACTCGCGCAGCGAGCCGGGCCGCGGCGGATTGACCACGCCGTGCCAGACCGTCGCCATGCTGCCGACGATGGTGGCGCCCACCAGCACCATCACGAACGGCCCCTGCTCGCCCTCGAACACGCAGACCACCCGCTCGTTGCGTGCAAACAAGCCCGGCACGCCGCGCGCGGTAGCCGGGTTGACCGAAAACAGGTCGCCCGGCACGTGGATCATGCGCAGCAGGCGGCCCGCGGCCGGCATGTGGATGCGGTGGTAATCGCGCGGGCTGAGGTAGAGCGTCGCGAAATGGCCCTCGTCGAAACGCGCCGCCAGTGCCGCGTCGCCGCCCACCAGGGCCGTGGCGGTGTAGTCGTGGTCCTTGGCCTGGAAGATGCGCCCCTGGCGCACCACGCCGAACTGGCTGATGGCCCCGTCGACCGGGCAGATCCAGTCCGCCGCGGCCAGCGGGCGGGCACCTGGGCGCAGCGCACGCGTGAAGAAGTCGTTGAAGCTCGCGTAGGCGCGCGGGTCGGCGTCCAGCGCCTCGCCCATGTCGACACCGTAGCGCTGGATGAACCAGCGGATGGCCGCCGTCGTGCGTGACCCGCTGCGGCTGCCGGCAACCAGGCCGGCCAGCCGCGTCAGCGCGTGCTGGGGGATCACGTGTTGTGATGCGACAAACAGCCGTTCGGACATGGGCAGCTCGGGCGATGGACGTTGGCGCGATTGAATGGTTAGGCCTGTACCGCGCATCAGCGCAGCGACGGCGGGTCGCGCAGCGTGCGCACGACGACCTGTCCCATCGACGCGCCGAAGCGCTTGGCCAGACGTTCGGCCACGTTCTCGCGCTGGGTGTAGTCGACGATGTCCTCGGCCTTGACGATTTCGCGCGCCACGAAGTCCAGGCCGCCCGTGTGATCCACCAGGCCCAGCTTCACGGCTTCCTCGCCGTTCCAGAACAGGCCCGAGAAGGTCTCCGGCGTCTCCTTGAGCCGCGCACCGCGCCCGGCCTTGACGACCTCGATGAACTGCCGGTGGATCTGGTCGATCATGGCCTGGGCATAGGCCTTCTGCCGCTCGTTCTGCGGGCTGAACGGGTCCAGCATGCCCTTGTTTTCACCGGCCGTCAGCAGCCGGCGTTCGACGCCCAGCTTGGCCATCGCATCGGTGAAGCCGAAGCCGTCCATCAACACGCCGATGCTGCCCACCAGGCTGGCCTTGTCGACGTAGATCTCGTCCGCGGAAACGGCGATGTAGTAGGCGCCCGAGGCGCACATCTCCTCGACCACTGCGTAGACCTTCTTCTTGTGCAGGGCCTTCAACCGGCGGATCTCGTCGTTGACGATGCCGCTTTGCACCGGGCTGCCGCCGGGCGAGTTGATACGCAGCACCACCGCCTTCGCGTCCGCGGCCTCGAATGCCGAGCGCAGCGCCGGCAGCAGGTTCTCGGCGCTGGCCTCGCCCTGGGACTCGATCACCCCGCGCACCTCGACCAGTGCCGTGTGCGTGCCCACCGGCGCCGTGCCGTGTCCACGCTGCGAAAAGATTGCCCAGGCCACCGCCACGGCCAGGCCGAGCCAGGCCAGACGAAAGAAGATGCGCCAACGCCGCTCGGCCCGCCGGTCGCGCAGCAGCTCGCCAGCAATGGTTTCGAGGCTGCTTTCGATCGTGGCGCCAGGCGCGGCAGATGCGGCCTGCGCGACGGGTGGCGGTGCTGCGGAGTCTGGTGACTCGCCAGGTGTATGCATGGGTCCTCCCAACGGGAAGCCCGGGTCTTCGGATCAGCCGAAGGACACGGGCTCGAATTCGCCGGAAGGATACCAATAGACCTTGCCGTCGCTCTCCGCGACGCGCAAGGGCTTCAGTCGGCCGCGCCCTGCCGGGCCGCCGGTGCAGCGGCCGGTGCGCGGGTCGTAGGTGGCACCATGGATCGCGCAGACGATCTCGCGACGATCGCCGTCCAGGAATTCGCCTGGCTGCCAGTCCATCTCGGCCGGCACATGTGCACAGCGGTTGATATAGCCCACCACCCGGCCGTCGAAGCGCAGCACGAAGCCGCGTACCGGCCGGCCGAATTCCATCAGGTCAAAGACGAATGCCCGGCCACGGTCGGGCAGATCCAGGCTGTCACAGACCGGCAGTCCGGCACTGTCGTCTGGCGCGGGTGGCTCACCCATGCCGCGCCAGCCAGTCGCGCAACTCGTGCGTGCTGTGGGCGACATACAGCGGTTCGAAAGCAGCGAAGCTCTCGTGGCCGTGCGCGCCAAAACTCACCGCCACGGCCGGCATGCCGGCGTTCGCGGCCAGTTGCAGATCGTGTGTGGTGTCGCCGATCATCAGGCTGCGCTGCGCGGAGGTACCCAGCTCGGCCATCAGTTCGTGCAGCATGCGCGGATCGGGCTTGGACGCGGTTTCGTCGGCCGTGCGCGTGGCGTCGAAGACCCCATGCAGCGTGGTGGTCGACAACGCTTCGTCGAGCCCGCGCCGGCTCTTGCCCGTGGCCACGGCCAGCAAGTGGTTGCGCGCTTTCAGGGCCTGCAGCATCTGCAGGGTGCCGTCGAACAGCAGCACCTCGTGCTGGCTGGCGAAGTAGTGCTTGCGGTAGGCGTTGCCCAGTTCGGGATAGCGCTCGGCAGGGACGTCCGGCGCGGCGTGCATCAGCGCGTCGCGCAGGCCCAGGCCGATGACGTAGGACGCCTGCTCGTCGCTGGGCACACGCACGCCCAGGTCACGGCAGGCGTTCTGGATGCAGCGGGTGATGAGCCCGGTGCTGTCGAAGAGCGTCCCGTCCCAATCGAAGGCGATCAGGTCGAAGCGGCGCCCCGCGCGCCGCACGGGGCTGCCCGTCATGCCTTCTTCTTCGCCGCCTTGACCGCGACGCCCTTGGCCGGCGCCTTGGCGGCCGCCTTCTTGGGGGCCGCCTTCGCAGCCGTCTTCGTGGCCGTCTTGGCCGTGGTCTTGGCCGCGGTCTTGGCGACCTTGGCGGGCGCCTTGGCGGCGGCCTTCACGGGCGCCGGCTTGGCCGCCTTGGCCGCGGGCTTGGCTTCGCTCTTGGCGCCGGCCAGGGCGTCCTTCATGGCCTTGGCTTCGGCGCGACGCGAACGTGTTTCTTCCAGGCGGTAGGTCTTCTCGGCCTTGGCGCGCAGTTCCACGGCACGGCCCAGGGCTTCCTTGAAGCGCTCTGGCGTGTAGGTGCTTTCGCTGCCGATGTAGACGTTCTTGTTGCGCGGCTTTTCACCGAACTGCGGCAGCAGCACCTGCAGGCTGGCATACCGGGTATTGGAGCCGCGACGCAGCCGCACGAGCGGCCCGCTGATGCCCACCGGCAGGTTGCTGCTCTTGCTGGTGCTGGGCCGGGGCTGCAGCTTCGAAGGCGTGGGCATCGAGCCGATGCGACGGATCAGCTCCTTCGTGGCGGCTTCCAGCGAAGCCTTGGCTCCGCTGCCGTCGTTGGTTCCATCGGAAAACATCTTGGTGCCGCCGTAGCGAACCTGCCACCCGTGCGTGTAGCGGTGGTCGATGCGCTGTATGCACTGCGGCACCTTGAACTTCTTGCCGCTGAAGATGACGACGTCGCGTGTTTTCATGTGTTATGGGTCCTGGAATGAAGGACTCCCTGCGATTCACGGCTCTGCGGCCGTTGGTGCCGACGCTCTCTGCTTAACGCGCCGAAACAGCGGCGATATCTTCGCATTCTTTTGGCCATGGCGCTTCCACCGTAATTTCCCGCCCGTCATGGGGGTGATGGAAGCGCAGGCGGCGCGCATGCAGGAACATGCGATCCAGACGCACCGGCAGCCCGTCGCCGCGCGCCAGGCGACGGTTGAGCGCGAAATCGCCGTATTTGTCGTCACCGGCGATCGGGTGCCCCGCCTGGGACAGGTGCACCCTGATTTGGTGCGTTCGGCCGGTCTTGATCGTCACGTCCAGCAGCGTGAATCCGGGCAGTCTCCGGGCCACCTGCACCAAAGTGATCGCGCGCTGCGCCTGCGGATCGTCGGCGTGGGCGGTGCGCACGCGGCGCTCGCCTTCGGCCGTGAGGTACTTGTGCAGGGGCACGTCGATCACCTTCAGGCGCTCCGGCCAGTCACCGGCGACGAGCGCGCCATAGGTCTTGCCGATCGTCTTGTGCGGGCCACGCGCGCGGAACTGGTCCTGCAGATGCGTCAGCGCCGAACGCTTCTTGGCGATGAGCAACACGCCCGAGGTCTCGCGGTCCAGCCGATGCACCAATTCGAGGAATCGCGCCTGCGGTCGTGCCTGGCGCAGCTGTTCGATCACGCCGGAGCTCACCCCGCTGCCGCCGTGCACGGCCACGCCGGCCGGCTTGTCGATGGCCATCAGCCAGTCGTCCTCGTAGAGCACCGGGAAGCTGCGCGCCGGCACCACGGGCGCCTGGTCGACAGGACGCGCGGCCACGCGCACTGGCGGCACGCGCACGTCGTCGCCGATCGCCAGGCGTTGGTCGGCCGACGCCCGGCCCTTGTTGACGCGCACCTCGCCGGAGCGGATGACGCGGTAGACCATGGTCTTGGGCACGCCCTTGAGGTGGCGCAGCAGGTAGTTGTCCAGCCGCTGGCCTTCGCCGGCTTCGTCGACGGTCCAGTGCTGAACGGCTGGCGCCACCACATCCGGTGCGCGGGCGGTCTTCGAATCTGGGGGGCTCGATTCCCCGCTATTGCGGCCGGGCCGTGGGGCGGGGGCGGCCCGCGCCCCTATAATGCGTCGCTCCACGTTCGTGCTGCAAGTGCTTGATTTGCCGGAGTTTAGCCGGCTGCAAAGGTACCAGTAGCGCGACGGGAACGGTGGCAGCCACGCCAAGTTGGGGCGGATCTCCACCACAAGCGTTGATGCAATGCCCGAGCGATGCCGCGCGGTGCCAGCCCCCAAGTGGCTGGTGAGCCGGAACCGGCGGGCAGCAGAGATTCGATGAATGAACCGGTCTTGCGGCGCCACCCAAAGCGGCGCAAGACAACGAAGAAGGATCACGGTGCCAGACGGCGCCGGCGCGGCCGAACAGTGCGTTCGGCATCTGCCGGGGCGGAGCTGGCACCCGCGTCAGGTCACCACAGCCCTTCGCGATGACACCCCTGTCTCCCCTTTCCACCCTTGCCTGCGACGGCGCGCGTTCGACATGCGCGCCGCGTGGCCCGGGCGTGGATGCACGCTGCCCGGCGCGACGCGCGGCAGTGTGGCGGACAGCGGTCAGCCGCTCACAGGCTTCGGCAGCCGCCACGCAAGCGCCAACGCTGCAAACCTGACCGGCACCGCTTCCGCCTCATCGACGGACGGAGCGACCGGCTGACCTGCAGTCCAGGGCGGTTCTACAGCTTCGGTTCTCCTGTCGACTCTCGTGCATCGGTAGAGGGTCCGGCCACGCCCGTCAGGGTGCGGCCGGCAACGGAGTGCACGACACATGAAACGCATGCTGATCAACGCCACGCAGCCGGAAGAGCGGCGCCTGGCGATCGTCGACGGACAGAAGCTCCTCGACTTCGAAACCGAGATCGAGGGGCGCGAGCAGCGCAAGGGCAATATCTACAAGGCCGTGGTGACACGTGTCGAGCCCGCGCTGGAAGCCTGCTTCGTCGATTACGGCGAAGACCGCCACGGCTTCCTGCCGTTCAAGGAAATCTCGCGCAACTATTTCAAGGAAGGCGTCGATGTTCGCAACGCGAAGATCAGCGACGTCATCAAGGACGGCCAGGAGATCCTGGTTCAGGTCGAGAAGGAAGAGCGCGGCAACAAGGGCGCGGCGCTGACCACCTTCGTCAGCCTGGCCGGTCGCTACCTGGTGCTGATGCCCAACAACCCGCGCGGCGGCGGCGTCAGCCGGCGCATCGAGGGTGAAGACCGCGAGGAGCTCAAGGAAGCCCTCGACCAGCTCGAGTACCCCAAGGGCATGAGCCTGATCGCCCGCACCGCCGGCATCGGGCGCAGCGCGCCCGAGCTGCAGTGGGACCTGAACTACATGCTCAAGCTCTGGGACGCCATCGACGGCGCTTCCAAGGCGGGCAAGGGCGCCTTCCTGATCTACCAGGAGAGCTCGCTGGTCATCCGCGCCATCCGGGATTACTTCCACTCGGACATCGGCGAGATCCTGATCGACACGGACGACATCTACGACCAGGCCCAGCAATTCATGAACCACGTGATGCCCGAGATGGGCAATCGCGTGAAGCGCTACCGCGACAACGCGGCGCTGTTCAGCCGCTTCCAGATCGAGCACCAGATCGAGACGGCCTTCAGCCGCACGGTCAACCTGCCCTCGGGCGGCGCCATCGTGATCGACCACACTGAGGCGCTGGTCTCGGTGGACGTCAACTCGGCACGTTCCACGCGTGGCAGCGACATCGAGGAGACGGCCACCCGCACGAACCTCGAAGCTGCCGACGAGATCGCGCGCCAGATGCGCCTGCGCGACCTGGGCGGCCTGATCGTCGTCGACTTCATTGACATGGAGGAGAGCAAGAACCGACGCGAGGTCGAGACACGCCTGCGCGACGCACTGCGCAGCGACCGTGCGCGCGTGCAGTTCAGCTCCATCAGCAAGTTCGGCCTGCTCGAACTCAGCCGCCAGCGCCTGCGCCCGGCGCTGAGCGAAGGCAACCACATCACCTGCCCGCGCTGCAACGGCACCGGCCACATCCGCGACACCGAATCCAGCGCGCTGCAGATCCTGCGCGTGATCCAGGAAGAGGCGCTCAAGGACAACACGGCCGCCGTGCACGTGCAGGTGCCGGTGGAAGTGACCTCGTTCCTGCTGAACGAGAAGCGCACCGAAATCACCAAGATCGAGCTCAAGCAGCGCGTGACCGTGCTGCTGATCCCGAACAAGCATCTCGAGACGCCTAACTACAAGCTCGAGCGGCTGCGCCACGACGATCCGCGTCTGGACAACTTCCGCGCCAGCTACACGATGATCGAGGAGCCGGAAGACGAAGTCGGCATCACGCGGCGCGAGAAGGCCCCTGCCCGGCAGGAGCCGGTGATCAAGGGCGTATTGCCCGACCAGCCGGCGCCGCAGCCGGTGGCCAAGCCGGCCCCCGTGGCCCCGGCCCCCGCGCCGGTGGCCGCGCCTGCCGCGCCCGTGGTGGCTGCACAGCCCCCCGCCGCCGCGCCAGTGGCAGCATCTGGTGGATTCTTCGGCTGGTTCAAACGCCTGTTCAGCGGCGATGAGCCGGCGACCAGCACCACGGCCACGGCCGCGGGTGCCGCTGCAGCGGCCACGGCCGCCGTGGCGGCGACCGCCGCAGCCGGCGGCGCGTCTGGCGAGCGTACCGGTGAGGGCCGACGCGGTGACCGAGGCCGTCGAGGTGAACGCTCCGAGCGCGGCGACCGCGGAGGCCGTGGTGGCAACCGTGAAGGCCGTGAGGGACGTGAAGGCCGTGGCGAAGGCAACCGCGAAGGTCGCGCCGAGGGCAGCCGTGAAGGCCGCGAGCCACGCGAACCGCGCGAGAGCCGGGAGGCACGCGAAGCCCGCGGCGGCCGCGCTGACCGGCCGGAACGCAGCGGCGAGCGTCCTGAGCGCAGCGGCGAACGTCCGGAGCGCGCGGAGCGTGCCGACCGCGGCGAACGTCCGGACCGTGCCGAGCGTGGCGAGCGCACCGAGCGGGGGGATCGTCCGCCGCGCGGCGAGCGTCGTCCCGAAACCGCCACGGCAGCAGCCGCCGGTGACCGCGTGAATGCGGACGTGCAGGCCCTGGCGCCCACGGCCGAGGCCCTGGCCGGCGCAGATTCGCAAGCTTTCGTCGACACCCTGCCGGGTGGCTTCGAATCGGCCGAAGGCTCGACGCCGGGCAGCGATACCGATCGCGACGGCCGTCGCCGCCGCCGTCGCGGTGGACGCGGCCGTGGCCGTGGCGAGGGCGCTGACGCCCAGGCCGGCACCGCTGGTGCCGAGGACGGCGAAGACAGCCGCCCGGCAGCAGAGACCGCTGATGGCGCGCAGGCGCCCGCGGAGGTCCCGGTCACCAGCGCCGCGCTGGACAGCTTCGGCGACGAAGCCGCTGCGCCCGAAGGTGGCGATCCCGAAGGCGGACGCCGACGCGGCCGTGGCCGTGACCGCTTCCGTCGCGAAGCACGCCCCGACGATGGCGATCGCGCCATGAGCGAAGGCGGTGCCGACGCCATGCAGCCGCCGCTGCCGGCCGAAGCCGTCAGCGAACTGGCTGAAGAGGCGGATTCGCCGGCGCCGGCAACAGCCCTGCAAGCCGCGATGCCCGCCCCCACCCGGGCGGATGGCGCCACGGCGGGGGCCTTCGTGTCACCGGCCCCAGCGCCGGCCGCGGCGCCCGTGGCCGCACCGGTCGCCGCCGCGCCGGTGGCCGTGCCGGCCGCAGGCGCAGCACCCGTTGTGGCCGCCTTCGTGCTGCCCATGGGTGACCTGCAGCGCATCGCGGAAGGCTCCGGCCTGGAGTGGGTCAATTCCGATGCCACCAAGGTGGCAGCCGCGCAGGCAGCCATCGCCGCCGAACCGCGGCCAGCGCATGTGCCGCGCGAACGCAAGCCCTTGCCGGTGATCGACGAAGGCCCGCTGGTGCTGGTCGAGACGCGCAAGGACCTCTCGCAGCTGAAGCTGCCGTTCGAGGCCGAGGCAACGCGCCGCTGACCGCGCGCACCAGGACCGCGCAGGCTTTGGCTGCGCGCGTGTCCTGATCGCTTTCCACTTCGGCGCCGCCGCACCTTCGGGTCCGGCGGCGCTTTGCCGTCTGGCAGGCGCCGCCACCACCCCTGTCGGTTCTCCGTGGAAACCCGTTATTGCAATCGATTGCGATTGCGTAGCATCCGCCGTCGGCGCACCGCCTCGTGGCGGCACGCTCCCCGTCCGCGCCTTCTGGCTCCGGCTCCGTGTGCTTCAGCTCCCGCATGAACAACCAGGTCCAGCTCATCACCTACGTCGACCGGCTCGGCGGCGGCAACCTGCGCCAGCTGCACGGCCTGCTCACAGGACCGCTTCGCGGGCTCTTCGGCGGCGTGCACCTGCTGCCCTTCTACGACCCCATCGACGGCGCCGATGCAGGCTTCGACCCGATCGACCACACACGCGTGGACCCGCGCCTGGGCGACTGGAACGACGTGCAGGCGCTGTCGCGCGACGTTCCGGTGATGGCCGACGTCATCGTCAACCACATGTCCGCGGACTCGCCGCAGTTCAAGGACTTCGCCGCGCGCGGGGCGGACTCGGCCTTCGACGGCCTGTTCCTCACCTTCGGCCGCGTCTTCCCGCAAGGCGCCACCGAAGCCGATCTGCTGCGCCTGTACCGCCCGCGCCCCGGCCTGCCGTTCACGGCTGCCACGCTGCCCAGCGGCGAGCGCCACCTGCTGTGGACGACCTTCACCGCGCAGCAGGTGGACATCGACACCGAACACCCGCAGGGCCGCGCCTACCTCAGCGCGATCCTGCAAACGCTTGCGGCCTGTGGCGTGCGCATGGTCCGGCTGGACGCCGTGGGCTACGCCATCAAGCGTGCCGGGCGCAGCTGCTTCATGATGCCCGAGACCTTCGGTTTCATCGGTGCCTTCGCCGCCGAGGCCCGTGCGATGGGCATCGAGGTGCTGGTGGAAATCCACAGCCACTACCGACGCCAGATCGAGATCGCCGCACAGGTCGACTGGGTCTACGACTTTGCCCTGCCCCCGCTGGTGCTGCACGCCTTCATGACCGGTCGCGCGCGGGCCCTGCGCGAGTGGATCGGCGTGCGCCCGACGAATGCGCTGACCGTGCTGGACACGCACGATGGCATCGGCATCATCGACATCGGCGCCGATCCCGGCGACCGCGCCGGCAGCCCTGGCCTGGTGGCGCCGGACGAACTCGACCGTCTGGTCGAGTGGATCCACGACAACAGTGGTGGCCAGAGCCGTCAAGCCACGGGCGCCGCCGCATCGAATCTCGACCTCTACCAGGTCAACTGCAGCTTCTACGACGCGCTGGCCCGCGACGATGCGGCCTACCTGGCCGCGCGCGCCATCCAGTTCTTCCTGCCTGGTGTGCCGCAGGTCTATTACGTCGGCCTGCTGGCCGGCTGCAACGACATGGCACTGCTGGCGCGCAGCGGCGTGGGGCGCGACATCAACCGCCACCACTTCACACGCGCGGAAATCGATACGGCGCTGCAGCGCGGCGTCGTGCAGCAATTGCTCGGCCTGATCCGCCTGCGCAATACGCATCCGGCATTTGGTGGCCGTTTCGAGGCGGTGGATGCGCCTGACCACACGCTGCTGCTGCGATGGACCGCCGGCGCGCGCAGCCTCGAACTCCGCGTGGACCTGCGCACCCGGCAGCTGCGCATCCTGGACGAACACGGCCAGCCCGTGCTGGACAGCGCCACGGCGCTGTCCGACGCCTGAGCAGCCGGGCGTCGACGATCGATTGCACCCACGCATCAGGAACCGGTATGAATCACCTACAACTTCTGGTTTACCCTGTGTTGCAATCGATTGTCATACATGAATACACGCACTATCTTTGCCCGTAGCAGCTGGCCCCAGAAGCCAGCCTGACCGACACCACGCGCCGCCAGCGGCCACCTTCACCACCACCGACCCCGCGAGGAGAACCATGAAAAAGACCCAGCACGAGCGCCGCGCCAAGGCGCCTTCCTTGACGAAGATCGCCGCGGCCATTGCCGCGTCTTCCTGCGCGACGATGTTCGCCGCGCCCGTCATGGCGCAGACCGCCACCGACGCCAAGACCGACACGTCCAAGAGCGCCGACGTCGGCCTCGAACGCGTGGTCATCACGGCCACCAGCCAGGCCCGCTCGAAGATGCGCAGCTCGGTCTCCGTGACCGACATCGACCAGGAACAGATCAAGGACTTCGGCGCCCGCACCGAAGCGGAGGTCCTGCTGCTGATTCCCGGCGTGCGCACCGAAGCCACGGCCGGCCCCGGCGGCAATGCCAACATCACCGTGCGCGGCCTGCCGATCTCCTCGGGCGGCTCCAAGTACGTCCAGCTGCAGGAAGACGGTCTGCCGACCGTGCAGTTCGGCGACATGAACTTCTCGAACAACGACTACTGGATCCGCTTCGACAACAACGTCGACAGCATCCAGACGCTGCGCGGCGGCTCGTCCTCGGTCTTTGCGTCGCATGCGCCCGGCGCCGTCATCAACTACATCAGCAAGACCGGCAAGCAGGCCGGCGGCAACATCTCGCTGACACGCGGCCTGAACTTCAAGGAAACCCGCTTCGACGGCGACTACGGCGGCAAGCTTGCGCCGGACATGTACTTCCACATCGGCGGCTACTACCGCGAGGGCGAGGGCTCGCGCCACTACAGCGACAACGCGCTGCAGGGCTACCAGCTCAAGGGCAACCTGACGAAGGAGTTCAACGGCGGCAAGGGTTATGTCCGTGTGAATTTCAAACTGCTGGACGAGCACGCGCCGACCACGCCGCAGACCTACGTCAACGCCACGCTCAGCGGCACCCGCGTGGGCGGCTTCACCCGCACGCCCAACTACGACGGCACGCGCGATTCGCAGTATTCGATCTACAACGCGGCCTACACGGGTCTGAACCCGGCCACGCAGCAGCTCTTCACCGCCAACCTGCTGGACGGCATCACGGTCAATTCCAAGTCGGTGGGCATGGAGTTCCACAACGAACTGTCCAACGGCTTCACCGTGGACAACAAGTTCCGCATCTCCAAGAACTCGGGCGCCTTCACCGCGCAGTTCTGGGACGTCAAGACGCTGGCCAACCTGTTGGGCACCTCGGGCAACACCGCCCGCTACTTCAACGGTCCGGGCGCCGGCACCGCCGTCACCGCTGCCAACCTGGCCACGGGCCTGGTGTCGCAGGGCGCGGCCATCAACACGATGACGCCGGACATGGGCAACCTGGTCAATGACCTGAGCGTGTCCAAGAACTTCAAGCTCGACAACGGCGTCACGCTGGATGCCCGGGCGGGCCTGTTCCACTCGCGCCAGAACGTCGTCCAGACATGGGCCATCAGCGAGCGCGTGATGGAAGCCGGTGTCAACGGCCGCCTGATCGACCTGTACAACCCGGCCGGCGCCGCGCTGACCACGGCGGGCCTGACGGGCTACAACAACCAGTGGGGCGCCTGCTGCGCGCGTGACATCGACGCCCAGTTCACCACCGACGCGCCCTACCTGTCGCTGAACGCCAACGTCGGCAACTTCGACCTGGACGCCGGCGTGCGCCACGAGACCTTCAAGGCCAATGGCCGCTATGCCGGATCCAAGCAGATCGTCGGCGGCAAGGACATCAACGGCGACGGCGTGATCACCGGTGCCGAGAAGAACGTGTATGTCTCCGACACGGCCAACCCGGGCCTGGTCAACTACAAGATCAGCTACACGAACTTCTCGCTGGGCGCGAACTACCGCTTCACCCCCAACCTCAGCGCATTCGCCCGCTACAGCGAAGGCAACCGTGCCATCGCCGACCGCCTGCTGTACTCCGCCAACATCGACGCGGTGACGGGTCAGCTCACCTCCGGTGGCGTGACCGCCGCACTCGCACCGGTCAAGCAAAGCGAGATCGGCGTGAAAAACCGCGGCAACACCGCCTTCGGCACCTACGCCGTGTCGGCCACGCTGTTCCACTCGACCAATACCGAGTTCGACTACGACCAGACCCGCCAGGACAACCCCAACCTGCCGAACTACCAGGGTCCGAAGCTCAACGTCATCGGCTACAAGGCCGACGGCCTGGAGCTGGAGACGGGCGCGACGATGGGCAACTTCGCCATCAACTTCAACGTCACCTATTCCAAGGAAGTGATCACGGCGAACCTGGGCGACCCCAGCGCCGTGGGCAAGACCTCGGGCGGCGTGCCGAAAGTGCGCTACACGATCGCCCCGCGCTACTCGCTGGGCAACCTGACCATCGGTGCCGCGGTGCGCGGCCAGTCGCAGGTCTTCACCGGCAACGACAACGTCAACACGATCGACGGCCACTTCATCGTCAGCGCCTTCGCCAACTACGAGTTCGCCAATGGCCTGACCGCGTCGTTGAACGTCAACAACCTGCTCGACAAGGTCTACCCGGCCAGCGGCGGCGGCTTTGTGGGTGGCAGCACCACGGTCTTCGGCGCCGGCATCCAGACCGGCCGCACGATCAGCGCATCGCTGCGTTACGCGTTCTGAGGGAGCGTCCACGCGAGGCAGGGGGGCGGGTCCGTGTAGGCGGCCCGCCCCTTTTACATTGACGGCTGGGGTTCGAGCCCCTTCCGTCCGCTGTCCCTGTCCCTGGAATCTCACCGAGTCCATCGCACCATGGCACCACACGACCGCTCCCTGCGCCACATCGTCATCGTCGGCGGCGGCTCTGCCGGCTGGATGACGGCTGCGGCGCTGTCGCATGCGCTGAGCCCGACCTGCCGCATCAGCCTGATCGAATCCGAGGAGATCGGCACGGTCGGTGTGGGCGAGGCGACGATTCCGCCAATCCGCACCTTCAACCAGACCCTGGGCATCGACGAGGCGGAGTTTCTGCGGCGCACGCAGGGCAGCATCAAGCTGGGCATCCAGTTCGTCGACTGGGCGCGTGTGGGGCAGCGCTACTTCCACCCGTTCGGTCCGCACGGCTTCGGGTTCGACTTTGCGCCGCTGCACCAGCACTGGCTGCGCGCGCGGCCAAGCGGCGCGGTCGCGCCGATCGACGAGTATTCGATGGCCTGGGCGGCCGCGCAACGCGGGCGCGTGGACCGGCCCTCGGGCGACCCGCGGTCGATCCTGTCGACCTTCGACTACGCCTACCACTTCGACGCCGGCCTGTACGCGCGCTACCTGCGCGAGCGATCGGAAGCACGCGGCGTGACGCGCATCGAAGGCCGCATCGCTGGCGCCGCGCTGCGCGGCGAGGACGGCTTCGTCGAGAGTGTGCACATGGCCGACGGGCGCCGCATCGACGGCGACTTGTTCGTCGATTGTTCGGGCTTTCGCGGCCTGCTCATCGAAGACGCGCTGCACACCGGCTACGTCGACTGGACACACTGGCTGCCCTGCGACCGCGCGGTGGCCATGCCCTGCGCATCTTCCGCTGATTTCACGCCGTATACCCGCTCGACGGCGCGGGCCGCGGGCTGGCAGTGGCGCATCCCGCTGCAGCACCGCACGGGCAATGGCTATGTCTATTGCAGCCGCTTCATCAGCGACGACGAGGCGGCCGCCACGCTGCAGGCGAATCTGGACGGGCAGGCGTTGGCCGAGCCGCGCCTGCTGCGCTTCACCACCGGGCGCCGCACACAGTTCTGGAACCGCAACGTCGTGGCCATCGGCCTGGCCAGCGGCTTCATGGAGCCGCTGGAGTCGACCAGCCTGCATCTGATCCAGTCCGGGATTTCGCGGCTGCTGGCCTTGTTCCCGGACCGCGACTTCGACCCGCTGACGGTGGCCGAATACAACCGCATCGGCATCCACGAGTTCGAGCGCATCCGCGACTTCCTGATCCTGCACTACAAGCTGACCCAGCGCGACGATTCGCCGCTGTGGCGCTACTGCGCCGAGATGGAGATCCCGGACACGCTGCAGTACAAGATCGACCACTTCCGCGGCCATGGCCGGCTGGTGACCGAAGGCATGGAGCTCTTCGGCAACGCCAGCTGGCTGGCCGTGCACCTGGGGCAGCTCAACCAGCCGCTGCGCCACGACCCGCTGGTCGATCTGCGGCCCGACGCGCGCGAGATGCTCGAGCGTCAACG
Organism: Pseudomonadota bacterium; assembly: GCA_963205115.1. Taxonomy (GTDB): domain Bacteria; phylum Pseudomonadota; class Gammaproteobacteria; order Burkholderiales; family Burkholderiaceae_C; genus Rubrivivax. The sequence continues at coordinate 16,395 of CAUJHV010000070.1, forward strand.
TCAGGCCATGGCGCAGGCCGCGCAGAGTCTGCCCACGCACCGCGAATTCCTCACCCGCATCGGCGCCCTGGCTGCCGCTCACTGACCCCATGCACACGCCGCACTGGCGCCCGCAGCTCCACTTCAGCCCGCGGCAACACTGGATCAACGACCCCAACGGCCTGGTCTGGCACGCGGGCGAATACCACCTCTTCTACCAGTACAACCCGCAGGGCGACACCTGGGGCCACATGAGCTGGGGCCACGCCGTGAGCACCGATCTGCTGCACTGGGAGGAGCTCCCGGTGGCCATTCCCGAAGACACCGACTGGATGATCTTTTCCGGCTCGGTCGTGGTCGACCACGCCCACACCAGCGGTTTCGGCGACGGCGTCGAAGCGCCGATGGTGGCCATCTACACGGGCCACGCGCAGCAGTCCGATGCCGACGGCTTGCACCGACAGAACCAGCAACTGGCCTGGAGCACCGACCGTGGCCGCAGCTGGCACAAGTACCCGGGCAACCCGGTGCTCGACCTGGGCAGCGGCGGCTTTCGCGACCCCAAGGTCTTCTGGCATGCGCCCAGCAGCCGCTGGGTGATGCTCGTGTCGATGGCCGACGAGGGTTATCTGCGCTTCTTCACGTCCGCGGATCTGACACGTTGGGCACCAGCGAGCGATTGCCGGATCGATCTGCCCGGCTGCCGCGTCTGGGAGTGCCCCGATCTGACGCGGCTGCCAGTGGCCGGCGAGCCCGACGCCTGGCTGCTGAAGTTCGACGTCTTTCACGGCCATCCCGGCGGCGGCTCGGGAGCGCTGGGCGTGGTGGGTGATTTCGATGGCGAGCGCTTCACCCCGCGACAGGCGCCGCAGTGGCTGGACGGCGGCATGGACTTCTACGCCGCCATCGCCTTCGGTGCGATGCCACCCCGCGACAGCCGCTGTGTGTGGCTGGGCTGGATGCTGTCGCACCACTACGGCAAGGCCACACCCACGCAGCCTTGGCGCGGCGCCATGACCGTGCCGCGCGAGCTGGGGCTGTCGCGCATCGACGGCCAGTTGCACGTGGTGCAGCAGCCGGCGCGTGAACTGCTGGTCAGCCGGGGGGCGCCCTGGACCTGTCCGGCAGCGGCACTTCCCGGGGGCCGCAGCGTGCTGACCGCTTCGCTATCCGCGCCCGGCAGCGACCGTGCCGTGCAAGCCTGGGACCTGCGCATCGAGGTCGATGCGCAGCAAGCCAATGGCTGGTCGCTCGGGCTGCGTGTGGGCGGCGGGGAGATCACGCGCGTGGGTGTCGATCGCGCGCGCGGCGAACTGTTCATCGACAGGCGCCACAGCGGTGTCGACCCCGGCATCGGTGGCTTTGCGGGCGTGCGCCGCCTGCCATGGCACGGCGCGCGCGACGAACGCGTGACGCTGCGCATCCTGCTGGACGCCAGTTCGGTGGAGGTGTTTTCCAGCGACGGCGCGGCCGTGCTGACCGAAACCATCTACCCGCGCGAGGACAGCCGCGGTGTGGTGCTGGAATCCGACGCCGCGGTGGTGCTGCACCGCCTCACGGCCTGGCCGCTGCAAGTTCCGGCGCGTGCGCCGGCACCTTGACCCACAGCGTGGCCAGCGCGGCGCAGATCAGCAGTGCCCCACCCAGCATCACCACCTGTCGTGGATCGCCACCCAGCAGACCCTTGTAGAACAGCGGCAGCGTGGCGCTCTGGATCAGCATCGGGATCACGATCATCATGTTGAAGATGCCCATGTAGACACCCGTGCGTTGCGGCGGGATGCTGCGAGCCAGCATCACGTACGGGTTGCCCATGATCGAGCCCCAGGCCAGGCCCACGCCGATCATCGGCAGGAACAGCCACCAGCGGTCGCCCACACTCGGGATGGCCAGCATGCCCAGGCCACCCAGCGCCAAGCACACGGCATGCACGGGCTTGGCGCCCAGGCGCCGCGTGAAGGGCACCATCGCAAAGGCCGCCACGCAGGCGATGAAGTTGTAGAAGCCACCCGCCTGTCCGTTCACCAGCACCGCTTCGCGGAAGCCCGCCGATCCGGTATCGCTGGTCTGGAACAGCGAGCGTGCGATCGCATGCACGATGTACTGCCAGTAGCAGACCATGCCGTACCACTGGAAGAACTTCATCAGCGCCAGCTGGCGCATGGCCTGCGGCATCTCGACGATGGCGTCCCAGATCTCCTTGAGCGTCGCCGCCACGCCGGGTGTCTGGGCCCGGATCTCAGCGATCTGGCGTTCGGTCAAGGGCAGTTCACGCACCCGCGTGATCGAGTACAGGATGGTCACCAGCGACAGCACGGCCCCGATCACGAAGGCCAGCCGCGTGATCACGGGTATGCCGTTGGCATCCAGCGCATCGCGGTTCATGCCGAACCAGACCAATATCGATGGCGCGAGATAACTCAGCGTCTGCGCCAATCCGGTGAACGCGCTCTGCGTGAGGAAGCCTTGCGCATGCTGCTCCTCGCGCAGGCGATCGCTCACGTAGGCGCGGTAGGGCTCCATCGTGATGTTGTTGGCCGCGTCCAGAATCCACAGCAGGCTCGCGGCCATCCACAGCGCGGCGCTGTAGGGCATGGCAAACAGGCTCAGCGAGCACAGGATGGCACCGATCAGGAAGTACGGCGTGCGCCGGCCGTACCTGGACAGGGTGCGGTCGCTCATCGCGCCGATGATGGGTTGCACCAGCAGCCCGGTCACGGGCCCGGCGAGGTACAGCAGCGGCAGTGCCGCTTCTTCCGCGCCCAGGTAGGCGTAGATCGGGCTCATGTTGCTCTGCTGCAGCCCGAAGCTGAACTGCAGGCCGAGGAAGCCCACGTTCATCTGGACGATCTGGCGCGCGGACAGCAGGGGCTTCTCGAGAGACATGGCGGGCATCCTGAGGCAAGCCGGGATCATCCTCACGTCGCAATCGATTGCAATCGGGGTTGACCAGGGGCCGCGGCGCTGCGCGCAGGGACGCAGGTCTGCGCGCCTGCTCGCCACGGTGCGTGCGGGAACGATGCGCGACGTCGTCGGGTGCTGAACCGCGTGTACGCCCGCAGCGATGCGCTCAGGGACCCGCGGTCAGCGCTTGCACGCGGCGCTGCGCTTCCGGCAGGGCCTGCGCCGCCGTGACGCGGCCGGACAGCACCCGCTCCAGCGTGGTGGCCATCAGGTCGTTGACCTCGGCCGCGTGCCGCACGATGGGTGGCGGGAATGTCAGGCCGCGCGCCGTCTCGAGGAACACCTGCGCGTCCACGCCCCGGGCGCGTTGCGCGGCCACGGCCGAGGCGGCCAGGCCGCGGATGGCGGGATAGACCACACCGTGTGGGGCGATCAGCGCTTGGCATTCGCGTGAGCCGACGAAGCGCACGTACTGCCAGGCCAGCTCTGCATGGCGCGTGCCGGACCACACCGACAGCGCCAGCGAATTGCGCATCGACGCGCGCTGGCCGCTCGGGCCGATGGGCAGCGGCACCCAGGCGTGGCGGAACTTCGCGTGCCGCGCGAAATGGCCGACCATCCACGCGCCGGACGGCATCAGCGCCGTGCGGCCGGTGAGAAACATGGTGTCCGCGCTGATCCGGCCGATGCGTTCGCTGCTGGGCGCCAGGCCGCGCCGCGCCAGGTTGGCCAGCCAGTCGAGCGTGGCCACGAAGCGCGGGTCGCCGTAGGCCAGGTCGCCGTCCCACGGCCGGCTCTGGAAACGCCAGCCGGTCGACACGGCAAAGTGGCTCCACTCGGTCTGGCCCATCATCCCGCCGGAGGCCGGTGTCTGCCAGCCATAGACGCGCACGCGGTTCGGATCGAAGCCCGTCTCGTCGCCGCGCCGGCCGCTCTCGTCCTGCGTCAGCCGCGCGATGACACGGCCCAGGCTGCCACCGTCCTGTGGGTTCCAGTCCATGCGGCGCAGGTCCGCCAGCTGAAGCCCGGCGGCCTGCAGCAGATCGACATTGACCACCAGCGCGATCGTGTCCCAATCGGTGGGCAGGCCGTACGGGCGGCCCTCGGCCCGCCACATGTCGAGCAGGCCCGGCTCATAAGGGTCGTCGTGCGGCCCGTCGCGCGCCATCAGCGGCGAGAGGTCGAGCATCACGCCGTTTTCGACGAATTCCGAAAAGCGCGTGAGGTGATGCGTGAAGACATCCGGCGCGGTCTCGGCGACGAAGCCTGTGGCCAGGCTGGTCCAGTAATCGTCCCAGCCGAGCTGTTCCACACGCACACGCACACCCGGATGCGCGGCCTCGAAGGCCGAGGCGCACTGCTGGTACAGCGGACGCTGGTTGGCGTCCCACAGCGTGTGGCGCAGCGTCACGTGCGGGGCGGCCGAGCCGGCAGCTGCGCCGCTCCTGGCGGTCCACGAGCCGGTCGCCCACCAGAGGAACCACAGCGCCAGTCCGACGGCCGCCCAGGTCCAGGCCTTGCGCGCTTGCACCGTCACTTGCCCCCGCTGAATTGCACGGACTCCACCACGCGGCGCCCGGCCAGCACCAGCAGCACCAGCGTGGGCAACAGCGCGATCGCGCTGGCGGCCATCAGCCCCGTCCAGTCGACCTGACCCTGTGGTGACTGTGCCTTGAAAGCCTGCAGGGCCACGGGCAGCACCGGCACCTCGGCGCCGGGTGCGGCGATGAAGGGCCAGAAAAACTCGTTCCAGGCGCCGATGCCGGTGAGCATGGCCAGTGTCGCCAGCGGCGTGGCGTTCAAGGGCAAGGCGATGCGCCAGAAGATGGTCCAGGGCCCGGCGCCGTCCAGGCGCGCGGCCTCTTCCAGGTCACGCGGCAGGGCCAGAAAAAACTGGCGCAGGAAGAACACCGCGAAGCCCGACATCAGCGCAAAGGGTGCCACCATGCCGGCCATCGTGTTGAGCCAGCCCAGGTCCCGCACGAGGATGAAGTTCGGGATGAAGAGCACCACGCCAGGCAGCATCATCGAGGCCGTGAACAGCGCAAACAGCACGCGCCGGCCGGGAAAGCGCAGGCGCGCAAACGCATAGGCGGCCATCGCGCAGGAGCCCGTCTGCAGCACGACGACCAGCGCGGTGAACAGCAGGCTGCGGCCCAGCGAGCGCAGGAAATCGAGCTCCGCACCCGAGCCGCCGAGCGCAAGGCTCTGTTCGGGCGTCAAGCCGCCGAGCACGCGCTGGAAATTCACCCAGGTCGGCTGCTGCGGCCACGCGGATGCCGCGCCTTCGTACACCGCCGAGGGGTGTTCGAAAGCCGTACGCAGCATCACCACCAGCGGACCGCAGGTGATCAGCACCATGGCGCCCAAGGCCAGCCATGCCAGGCTGCGGCCCAGCGACAAGCGACGTCGCACGGCGGCGTTCATGTTCTGCACGCGCACGGGCGGCCGTGACCGTGGAGCACGGGAACGAGGTCCATCGGGTGCATCAGGTGCATCACGAACGCCTCAAGCCAGGTCGTTCTGGTCGGCCTTCATCAGCCGCATCTGCAGCGCGGTATAGGCCAGCATCACCGCGCACAGCACCATCGACATCGCACTGGCGTAGCCCATCTTCAGGTAGCCGAAAGCGTTCTGGACGATGTAGAGCACCACCACGCGCGTGGCGTCTTCGGGCCCGCCGCGTGTGGTGACGGCCACCGTGTCGAAGATCTGCAATGCACCGGTGACGCTGGTCACCAGCACGAAGACCATCACCGGCCGCAGCAGCGGCAGCGTGATGTAGCGAAAGGCCTGCCACTCGCTGGCGCCCTGCAGCGAGGCCGCTTCGTACAGCGTGCGCGGGATGTTCTGCAGCCCGGCCAGGAACAGCATGGCCACCAGGCCCATGTGGCGCCAGATGTTGACCGCCGCCACTGTGGCCAGCGCCTGGTCCGGGTGGCCGAAGAAGGGCTGGCGGCTGCCGCCCAGCACCGCGATCAGGTGATTGAGCGCGCCCAGCGTGGGGTCGAGCATCCACAGCCAGATCATCGCCACCAGCACGTTGGACAGCAGGTAGGGCAACAGCACGACCGAGCGCAGCGCCACCGAACGGGTCAGGCGGTGCAAGGCCACCGCCAGGCCCAGGCCGAGCACCGTCTGCAGCGGAATGTTCATCAGCGCGTAGATCGCCGAGAGCTTGAGCCCCTGCCAGAACGTGCCGTCTTCCAGCAGGCGCCGGTAGTTGTCCAGCCCGATGAAGCGTGCCGGGCGCAGCAGGTTCCACTCCGTCAGGCTGATGAGCAGCGCGCGCACCGCAGGCAGCGCATAGAACACCACGAAACCCAGCGTGGCGGGTGCCAGCATGAGCCAGGCCGTGACGGTTTCGCGGCGCTGGGCCGGCGTGCTGAACATGTGCTGATTTTATTAGCGATTGCGCACGCACCATGCGTACATTCCCTGAATAGAAGCCGCATTTCAGGCATTGCAGTCCCGCGTGTGTCGATAATATTATTACCACCTTCAGCACTCCCGAGCCCGCCATGGCCTACGCGCCCCTGCCCGACAGCCCCGCGGAATATGTCGTCCTGCATGGCCGCGAGTCCTCGCTGGTCATCGAGTGCCATGCCGACGAGGGCCCCTTGTGGCGCTACTGGGGTCCGCGCCTGGCCGATGGCGCGGGCCCCGCCCTGCCCTTGCGTGCGAGCCGGCCGCTGCCCTCCTTCATGCTCGACCACGACCAGCCGCTGACGGTGATGCCCGGCCTGGGTGTGGGCTGGTTCGGCCAGAGCGCGCTGCTGGCACACCGTGCGGGCCGCGACTTCTCGCTGGCCTTCGGCCGCTGTCGCTGGCACTGGGTCGAGCCCGGTCGCGCGCTGTGGCTGGAGATGCACGACGATGTGGCGCGCCTGCAGGCGACGCTGCACCTGCAGCTCGATGGTGACAGCGATGTGCTGCGCATTCGCACCGAGTTGCTGAATGCCGGCGACGCGCCGCTGGATGTGCAATGGCTGGCCGCCGCCACACTGCCGCTGCCCGACAGCTGCACGGCCGTGCGCAGCTTCGCGGGCCAGCACATGGTGGAGTTCCTGCCGCAGGTGGACCCGCTCACGCGCAGCACCTGGCGTCGCGAGAACCGCCGTGGCCGCACCTCGCAGGACTGCTTTCCGGGTGCCGTTGTCACCACCACCGGCGCCACCGCCGACACGGGCCTGGTCTACGGCGCGCACCTGGCCTGGTCGGGCAACCACCAGCAGAGCATCGAGTGGCTGCATGACGGTCAATTTCTGTGGCAGCTCGGCGAGTGGCTGGCGCCCGGTGAGGTCCGCCTCGCGCCGGGCGAGCGTCTGCAGACACCGGAGGTCGTCGCCAGCCTGTCCACGCAGGGCCTCAATGGCCTGGCGGCGCACTTCCACGCGGAGCTGCGCCGGCGCCTGTCCTGGCCGCAGGGGCAGATGGCCCCGCGACCCGTGCACCTGAACACCTGGGAGGCGCTGTACTTCGACCACCGCCTGCCCGAGCTCGAGGCCCTGGCCGACGCCGCGGCCGATGTCGGCATCGAGCGCTTCGTGCTGGACGACGGTTGGTTCCTCGGACGGCACCACGACCGCGCCGGCCTGGGCGACTGGTGGGCCGATCCGCAGAAATACCCCGACGGCCTGGCGCCGCTGGCGCAGCACGTGGTGTCGCGCGGCATGCAGTTCGGCTTGTGGTTCGAGCCGGAGATGGTCAACCCCGACAGCGAACTGCACCGCGCACACCCCGACTGGGCGCTGCAGATCGACGGCCGGCCGATGCTGACGGCACGCAACCAGCTGGTGCTCGACATCAGCCGCCGCGAGGTGTCCGACTACCTCTTCGACAAGCTCGATGCGCTGTTGCGCAGCCTGCCGATCGCCTACATCAAGTGGGACCACAACCGCGACCTCGCCACGGCCGGCGGCGCGGACGGCCGGCCCGCCTGGCACGCGCAGGTCCCTGCGGCCTATGCGCTGATGGCGCGGCTGCGTCAGGCGCACCCGGCACTGGAAATCGAAAGCTGCTCCGGCGGCGGCGGGCGCATTGACTTTGGCGTGCTGCAGCACACGCACCGCGTCTGGACCAGCGACAACATCGATGCGCTGTCGCGCGTGGACATCCAGCGCGGCTTCCTGCAGTTCTTTCCGCCTGAAATCATGGGCGCGCATATCGGCACGGCGCCGGCGCATTCCACGGGCCGCAGCCAGGCCATGGCCTTCCGCGGTGCTGTCGCGCTGCCGGGGCATCTGGGCGTGGAGCTGGACGTGCGGCACCTGGATGCCCACACGCGCGACGAGCTCAAGGGCTGGATCACGCTGTACAAGCAGTGGCGCGAGCACCTGCACCGCAGCCGCGTGTGGCTGGGCGATGCCGGCGACCACGTGGTCTGGCAGATGCACGGTGAGCCTGGCGGCAGCGACTGGCTGCTGCTGAGCTACCGCACGGCGCCCAGCACACTGCGTTATGCCCCGGCTGCACGCCTGCCGATGCTGGACGGCTCGCGCCGCTACCGGCTGCGCGTGGTTACGCCGCAAGCGCTGCCCGCCGAAGCCCTCTACAACGGCAGCGCGGCATTCTTCGAGGCGCTGCGCACGCCGCAGGGTGTGGAGATGGACGGCGATTGGCTGCGCCACGCCGGCCTGCCGCTGCCACGCGCCAAGGCCGAGACCGCGTTCATCGTGCACCTGCAGGCCCTTTGAGCGCGCACGGCCATGGACACCGTTTTCGACCCTGCCGCGCACTCGCACCGCCGCTTCGACCCGCTGCGGGACCAGTGGGTGCTGGTCTCGCCGCAGCGCAGCCGCCGGCCCTGGCAGGGGCAGGTAGAACCGGTGCACGAGGCGCCGCTGCCGTCGCATGATCCTGCGTGTTATCTGTGTGCCGGCAATGCGCGCGTCACGGGTGAGCGCAACCCCGATTACCGCGGACCCTTCGTCTTCGCCAACGACTTTGCGGCACTGATGCCGCATGTGCCCGCAATGGCCGATGCGGGTGACGCAACCGACCCGCTGTTCCGTACGCAGCCCGCGCGGGGCGAGAGCCGCGTGCTGTGCTTCTCGCCCGACCACGGGCGCAGCCTGCCGGAACTGCCGGTGCCGGCCGTGCGTGCCGTCGTCGACACCTGGTGCACGCAGACCGACGAGCTCGGCCGCCGCTGGGCCTGGGTGCAGGTCTTCGAGAACAAGGGCGCGGCCATGGGCTGCTCCAATCCGCACCCGCACGGGCAGATCTGGGCCTGCGATTTCCTGCCGCAGGAGGCCGCCACCGAAGACCGCACCCAGCGCGCCTGGCAGGCCGCGCACGGCCGGCCGATGCTGCTCGAGCTGGCCGAGCGTGAGGCCTCACTGGGCGCGCGCGTGGTCGTGCAGACGCGCCACTGGCTGGCCATCGTGCCCTACTGGGCGACCTGGCCTTTCGAGACCCTGCTGCTTCCGCGCTTTGCGGTGTCCCGCCTGCCCGATCTCAGCGACGCGCAGCGCGACGACCTGGCACAGGCCGTGCACGCGCTGACCGTGCGCTACGACAACCTGTTCGCCTGTGCCTTCCCGTATTCGATGGGCTGGCATGGTGCGCCCTTCGATGGCAGCGACCCCTCGCCCTGGCAGCTGCACGCGCACTTCTATCCGCCGCTGCTGCGATCGGCCACGGTGCGCAAGTTCATGGTCGGCTTCGAGATGCTGGCCGAGGCGCAGCGCGACCTCACGCCCGAGCAAGCGGCACAGCAACTGCGCGCCACCGATCCACAACACTACAGGCGGCGCGCTGCCGCCCCTTCCCCATGACGGCCACGAACCGCTCCCGCGCGCTGGCGAGCTTCGTCGGCGCCTTCGACGCCACGCCCGACATCCTGGTGCAGGCACCCGGCCGCGTGAACCTCATCGGCGAACACACCGACTACAACGACGGCTTCGTGCTGCCTTGTGCCATCGACTTCCAGACCGTCGTGGCGGCACGCGTGCGTGACGATGCCGTGGTGCGCGTGGTGGCGGCCGACTTCAACCAGGCGCTCGACGAATTCCGGTTGGACGCGCCCATCCCCCACAAGGCCAAGCAGCCCTGGGCCAACTATGTGCGCGGTGTCTTTGCGGTGATGGCCGCGCGCGGGCTGCCGTTGCGCGGCATGAACCTGTCGATCGCGGGCGACGTGCCGCGCGGCGCGGGGCTGTCATCGTCCGCCTCGCTGGAAGTGGCGGTGGGCCTGGGCATCCAGCACACCAGCGGGCTGGACGCGCTGAGCCGCACCGAACTCGCACGCATCGCGCAGCAGGCCGAAAACGACTTCGTCGGCTGCCAGTGCGGCATCATGGACCAGCTGATCTCGGCCCAGGGTTCGGCGGGCCATGCGCTGCTGATCGACTGCCGCGACCTGTCGACCACGCCGGTGCCGGTGCCCGAGGGCACGGCCATCCTCATCGTGCACTCGAACGTGCGCCGCGGGCTGGTCGACAGCGCCTACAACGAGCGACGCGCGCAGTGCCGCGAAGCCGCCGCGCACCTCGGTGTGGCCAGCCTGCGCGACGCCACCCGCGACGCCCTCGAAGCGGCACGCGACACCCTGGACGATGTGTGCTGGCGCCGCGCGCGCCACGTGCTGACCGAAAACGAGCGCACCGTCGCCGCCGCGCAGGCGCTGCGTGACGGCGACCTCGTGACGCTGGGGCGGTTGATGGCGCATTCGCACCGTTCGATGCGCCAGGACTTCGAGATCACCGTGCCGGCCATCGACCGTCTGGTGGACATCCTGCAGCAAGCCATCGGACCGCAAGGCGGCGCGCGCATGACCGGCGGCGGCTTTGGCGGCTGCGTGGTGGCCGTGCTGCCGGAGACGGCCGTGCCGCAGGCCGTCGCTGCCGTGCAGGCACAGTACCGTTCGCCGGACGGACAACCGGGTACCGTGCACGTCACGACACCCGTCGACGGCGCGCAGCGCGTACCGCGCACCGTGTAAGCCGCTTCCGCAGATCCGACATGCCCACTCGACGCAGCCCCACCGCCCCAGCCGCCGCGCACCGCCGCCGGCCCACGATGACCGACGTGGCCCAGGCCGCGGGTGTCTCGCAGTCCACGGTGTCGATGGCCTTGAACAATGTCGCGGGCGCTCGGCTGTCGCCCGAGACACGCGCGCGTGTGCTGGGCGCCGCCGTGACCTTGGGCTACCGGCTGCCGCGGCGTGAGGTCCAGCCTGCCGCCAGCCCGCAGCCGCGTCACCTGATCGGCTACCTGGTCGACGAAATATCGACCAGCCCGCACCCCGTGGTCAGCATCGACGGCGCACGCGATGCGGCCTGGGAGCAGGGCTGCATCCTGCAGGTGGCCGTGACGCGCAACAACGCCGAGCAGGAGGCCGCCACACTGGCCGCGCTGCTGGGCAACCCCGCGCTGCTGGGCATCGTCTATTCGACGATCTTTACGCGCGAGGTGCATGTGCCGCCGCAGCTGGCTGACGTGCCCACCGTGCTGCTGAACTGCCATGACGCCCACAAGCGCCACCCGGCTGTCGTGCCGGGTGAGGTGGCCGGTGGCCACAGTGCCACCGAATTCCTCATCCAGCAGGGCCACACGCGCATCGGCTTCATCAACGGCGAACCCTGGATGGAGGCGGCACAGGACCGCCTGAAGGGCTACCGCCGCGCGCTGGCGACGGCCGACCTGCCGGTGGACCCCGCGCTGGTGCTGGACGGCGACTGGATGTCGGGCACCGGCTTCGACGGCGCGCTGCGCCTGATGCGCCTGGAGCGGCCGCCCACCGCCATCTTTTGCGCCAACGACCTGATGGCCCTGGGCGCGCTGGAGGCGGTCAAGCAGCTCGGCCTGCGTGTGCCGGAAGACGTCTCGGTCATGGGCTACGACGACCAGGAGATCTCGCGCCACACGCATCCGCCCCTGACCACGCTGGTGCTGCCGAACTACGAGATGGGACAGGCCGCCGTGGAGAGCCTGCTGCGGCTGGCACAACAGCCCGGCGACACCGAGCGGCCACGGCGCGCGCTCACCAAGATCGACGGGCCGCTGGTGCGCCGCGAGTCGGTGGCGCCACCCCGGCGGCGCTGAGCCGTCCTGCCGGGCGGCAGGGCCGACCGGGCCCCCGGTGCGCGGACGTGGCATCGCGGCACGCCGCCGCAACCATTCGGACAAGCCCCATGCGGATGTCCCGGGTGGCCGCGGGGCTGCGTGTGAGAATGGCTTTGCTTCGTTCTCTCCCTGCGTACCCCGAGATGGCCCCCCGCAAGACGCCGACCAGCGCCGCCGCCGCAACGGGCCCAACGCCTGCCGCACGCACCAGCCGCCCGCAGATGGCGGATGTGGCGCGCCTGGCGGGTGTGTCCGTCTCCACTGTCTCGCGCGCACTGGCCGGCAGCGAGTTGATCAACGCCGAGACGCGTGCGCGCATCGCCGAACTCGCGCGCTCGCTGAACTACAGCATCAACGTCGGTGCCCAGAACCTGCGACTGGGCCACAACCGCACGATCGGCCTGGTGATCCCGCTGGACAGCGCGACGCGGCAGCACATCACCGACCCGTTTTTCCTGTCGCTGATGGGCTCCATTGCCGACGCGCTGACCGACCGCGGCTACGACGTCCTGCTCTCGCGCGTGGATGCCTCGCGGCTGGACCACGCCGCTGCACTGGTCGATACCGGCCGCGCCGCCGGCGTGCTGTTGATCGGCCAGTGGCACCACCATGACCAGCTCAACACGCTGGCGCTGCGCGGCGTGCCGCTGGTCGTCTGGGGCGCGCGCCTGGCCGGGCAGCTGTACTGCACGGTCGGCAGCGACAACCAGGCCGGCGGGCGACTGGCCACCGAGCACCTGCTGGGCCAGGGTTGCCGGCGCATCCTGTTCGTCGGCGACGACGAACTGCCCGAAGTCTCGCAACGCCTGGAAGGGCATCAGCAGGCGCTGCAGCAGCAAGGCATTCCGCGTGCCGATTCGTTGCTGCTGCCCGTGCCCTTTGCAAACGATCTGGCCCGGCCGCTGATCGAGGCCCGCATCGCCAAAGGGGTGGATTTCGACGGCATCTTTGCCTGCTCCGACCTGCTGGCGATGACGACCATCAACGCGCTGCGTGCCACGGGGCTGCAGGTGCCCGCGGACATGCCGGTGGTGGGCTACGACGATGTCGAACTGGCCCGGCACCTGCACCCGTCGCTGAGCACCGTGCGGCAGTCCATCGACCAGGCCGGACAGACCATGGTGACCGCGCTGCTGCGCATCGTCGCCGGCGAAAAGGTCGCGCCGGTGCAGCTGCCGACCGAACTGGTCGTGCGCGAAACCAGCCGTCAGCCGGCCAAGCCTGCCAGGCGCTCCAAGGCGCGCTGATAGGCCGGCTGCAGCATCAGCTCGTCCCAGGCCAGCGGCTCGGTCTGCGGCAGCAGGTCCAGCCGGCGCTGCTCGGCGTGTGGGTCCGGTTGCCAGCCGCCCTGATCGGCGCGCGCCGCCAGGCCATCCAGCAAGGCGTCCACGGCCGCGCCGCCATCCACCGACTGGTTGCACAGCAGCACCATGTCGCAACCCGCGCGCAGCGCCTGCTCGGCAGCGGCGGTGTAGCTGAGTTCCGCGCCGTCGAGCACACGCGCGCCGGCCATGCTGAGGTCGTCGCTGAAGACCGCACCCGTGAAGCCCAGCTGGCCGCGCAGGATGTCGTGCAGCCAGCGTGAGGAGAAGCCCGCGGGGCGGCTGTCGACCTTGGTGTAGACCACGTGCGCCGGCATCACGCTGGCCAGGCTCGTGGACAGCCAGGCATAGGGCTGTGCGTCGTCGGCCAGGATGGCCTTGAGCGACCGGCGGTCGACGGGCACCTCGGTATGGCTGTCGGCCTTGACGAAGCCGTGCCCCGGGAAATGTTTGCCGCAGTTGGCCATGCCCGCCAGCAGCAGGCCGTGCATCAGGCTCTTGGCCAGCATGGCCGCCACACGCGGGTCGCGGTGGAAGGCACGGTCGCCGATGACGGAGCTGCCGCCGTAGTCGAGATCGAGCACGGGCGTGAAGCTCAGGTCCACGCCGCAGGCACGCAGCTCGGCGCCGAGCACATAACCTGCGGCGGTAGCGGCGTCGGTGGCAGCCAGCGCGTCGCGCATCCAGGCCGCACCCAGCGCGCGCATCGGCGGCAGGTGCGTGAAGCCGTCGGTGCGGAAACGCTGCACGCGCCCGCCTTCGTGGTCCACGCTGATGACGATGTCCGGCCGCTCCTCGCGAACGGCGGCAGTCAGCCGAGTGAGCTGGGCACGGTCGACCCAGTTGCGCGCGAAGAGGATCAGACCGCCGGTCATCGGGTGGCGCAGCCGGCGGCGGTCGTCGGGGGTGAGTTCGGTGCCGGCGATATCCAGCACGACGGGGGCCTGGTCAGCCATGGGTCGGTTCTCCGGTTTCAACCACCACGAAGGCGGCGGCATAGTCGTTTTCGTCGGTCAGCGTCACATGCGCGTGCCAGCCACGCTGCGCGAACCAGGTGGCCAGCGCGCCGTTCAGGACGATCTGCGGCTTGCCGCTGGGCGCCTTGAGGATCTCGCAGTGGCGCCAGGTCATCGGCATGCGCATGCCCAGCCCGATGGCCTTGGAGAAGGCCTCCTTGGCCGAGAAGCGCGTGGCCAGGTAGCGCATCCCACGCGCCGGGTGGGCCTGCGTGCGTGCGCGCCAGACCTGCATCTCCTGTGCGCCCAGCACCTTGGCCGCGAAGCGCTCGCCGCGGCGCGCCACGGCCGCTTCGATGCGGCGGATGTCGCACAGATCGGTGCCGATGCCGACGATCATGCGCGCGGCGTCTGAGGCGTGTGCGGCGCGAAGGCCTCGCGGATGCAGCGCTGGTAGGCGCGCACGGTGTCGCCCATGCCCAGCTCCAGCGCATCGGCTGCGATCGCGTGTCCGATGGAGACCTCGGTCACGCCCGGCACGCGCTGCAGGAACAGGCCCAGGTTGTCGCGGTTCAGGTCATGCCCGGCATTGACGCCCAGGCCCGCCGCCAGCGCGGCCTGCGCGGCCGCCGTATAGCGCGCCAGCACGGCATCCTGTTCGGGCGTGCCCCAGGCACGGGCGTAGGCCTCGGTGTAGAGCTCGACACGGTCGGCACCCACTGCGCGCGCCAGCGTCATCGCGTCGGGCGTGGGGTCCATGAACAGGCTCACGCGCACACCCAGCGCGCGCAGTTCGTCGATCAGCGGCCGCAGGCGGTCGCCGTCGCGCACGAGGTCCCAGCCGTGGTCGGAGGTGGCCTGCTCGACGCTGTCGGGCACGAAGGTCGCCTGCTGCGGCCGCACGGCACGCACCAGGTCCATGAGGTTGTGGAAGGGGTTGCCTTCGAGGTTGTACTCGGCCTGCGGCCAGGCCTGCAGCAGCGCCGCGAGCTCGTTCACGTCCTGCGTGGTGATGTGCCGCGCGTCGGGCCGCGGGTGTACGGTGATGCCGTCCGCGCCGGCCTCGAGCGCGATGCGCGCGAGGCGGCAGACATCGGGAATGCCGACCGGCCGGCTGTTGCGCAGCAGGGCGACGCGGTTGACGTTCACGGACAGCGCGGTGATGGTGCCGGCCTGCGGTCCGGCCGCGGCCTGGAGGACGAAGGGATTCATGTGGGCGTGCTCGGTGAATGGCCGGCGGCCGGCGGCGCCGCCTCGTACAGGCGCTGCACGCTGTGCAGCACCTCGCGCGTGCGCCAGGTGGCCGTGCCCAGATGATAGTGAAGCAGGCCACGCAACTGGATGCGCAGGGCGGACAGCGCCGGCAGGCAGGCGCGCTGCACATCCGCCAGGTGCGCGCCTTCGTCCAGGGCCCGCTGCAGGGCTTTCAGCATCGTGCCGTCCAGACTGGCGGCGGGCTCCTGTGTGGCGACCACGCCCACTTCGGGTCGCAGCGCATAGCGATGCCCGTCCAGCACCGGCTGGTGGTTCAGCGTCGAGACGCCCAGATCGGGCAGGAAACCGCCTTCTCGCAGCGCGCACAGCTCGAAGGCCCGCAACCCCGCTTGCGCCAGCGCTTCTTCGCCGCAGGCCAGCGCGGGCAAGGAGTCGGCATAGGCGTCGAAGAGCGTTGGGTGTGGGTCCTGGCGCGCCAGCAGTTTCAGCAGCAGCTCGTTGAGGTAGAAGCCGTGAAACAGCGCGCCGGGTGGCATCAGCGGCCCGCCGTCCGCGCCCCACTCGGCCTGGCGCAGCACGTGGATGTCGGCATCGTCGCTGGGCGTGCGGCCCAGTGTCACCAGCACGCGCTGGAACGGCAGCAGGATGGCCCGCAGCTGCGAGGTCGGCCGCTTGGCGCCCTTGGCGATGACCGCCACGCGGCCGCGTTCACGCGTGAAGAGTTCGAGGATCAGACTGGATTCGCTCCAGTCGTAGCTGTGCAGCACGTAGGCGTCCAGCGGCGCGGCCGCCGGCGCACGCGCGCGCCGCGTGACCATCACTCGTACCCGTAGCTGCGCAAGTGCTGATCGTCGTCGGCCCAGCCGCTGCGCACCTTGACCCACAGCTCCAGGAAGACCTTGCAGTCCCACAGCTGTTCGAGCTCCTGCCGCGCTTCGCTGCCGATGCGCTTGAGGCGCTCGCCACGCTCGCCGATGATCATGCCCTTGTGGGCGTCGCGTTCGACGACGATGGAGGCCGCCAGCCGGCGCAGTCCGCCTTCGACATCACCTTCCTCGAAGCGGTCGATCACGACGGTGGACGTGTAGGGCAACTCGTCACCGGTCAGCCGGAACAGCTTCTCGCGGATGATCTCGCTGGCCAGGAAGCGCTCGCTGCGGTCGGTCAGGGCGTCTTCCTCGTGGAACCACTCCTGCTCGGGCAGATAGGGCTCCAGGATCTTCAGCAGCCGCTGGATGTCGTCCGCGCGGCGCGCCGTCATCGGCACGTATTCGGCAAAGGGGTGGCGCTCGGGCAGCGTCTTCAGCCAGGGCAGCACGTCCTGGCGCCGTGCCAGCGCATCGAGCTTGTTGGCGATCAGCACCACCGGCTTGTCGCGCGGCATCAACGCCAGCACCTTCGCGTCGTCCGGGCCGAATCGGCCGGCTTCGACGACAAACAGCACCGCATCCACATCGGCCAGCGAACCCTTCACGGTGCGGTTCAGGCTGCGGTTCAGCGCGGCGGTGTGGCGGTCCTGGAAGCCCGGTGTATCGACGAAGACAAACTGCGCCGCGCCCAGCGTGCGGATGCCGGTGATGCGGTGGCGCGTGGTCTGGGCCTTCTTGGAGGTGATGCTGATCTTCTGGCCGACCAGCGCATTGAGCAGCGTGCTCTTGCCCACGTTGGGCCGCCCGACGATGGCTACCAGGCCGCAGCGGCGTGGCGTGGCCACCGCAGAGACTTCTGGCGGCGCCCTGCTGCTGTCGTCCTGGGAATGCGCCGGCGTGTCCACGGGCGTGGCTTCGTGCGCCTCATCTGGGCCGATGCCCTTGGAACGGCTCGGTGCGCTCATGACCGCAGCGGCCCGCCGGGCTGGTCGCTGGCTTTCAGCGTGACCAGCATGCGGCGTGCAGCTTCCTGTTCGGCCAGGCGCCGCGAGCGGCCCTCGCCAGTTTCGACCAGGCCCAGCGACGACACGTCGCAGGCGACCTCGAAGGTCTGCGCATGTGCCTGCCCGCGTGTCGACGTGATGCGGTAGGCCGGCACCGGCAGCCGGCGGCCTTGCAGCCACTCCTGCAGTTCGGTCTTGGCGTCCTTGGTCCAGGCGGCGGCTTCGGAGCCGGCGATGGTTTCGCCGAACAGGCGCTCCACGATGCCCGCAGCCACGTCGTAGCCGCCATCCAGGAACGCTGCGCCGATCACGGCTTCGAGCGCATCGGCCAGGATCGACGGTCGTTGCGCGCCGCCGGCGCGCGCCTCGCCGTCGGACATGCGCAGCACCTCGGGCAAGCCGAGTTGCGCGGCCGTTCGGAACAGGCTGTCTTCGCGGACGAGGTGCGCGCGCACGCGGGTCAGGTCGCCCTCGTCCGATCCGGAGAACCGTTCGAAGAGCAGCCCGGAGATGGCCAGGCTGAGAACGGCGTCACCGAGGAATTCGAGGCGCTCGTTGTGGTCTGCGCCGAAGCTGCGATGCGTCAGCGCCCGCACCAGCAGCGGCGGCTGTGCGAAGCGGTGACCCAGGCGTTGTTGAAGGGCGTCGAGTCGGGGATCCATGCGCCCCGCAGTGTCCGCTATTTCGAGCGCCCGCTGTACTTCAGAAGGATGTATACCGGTCCTGCGACTGGTATCTCCTTCTGGTAGGCATACGCGATGACCACGCGGTCGTTTTCCTTCGTGATCTCGAGGTCCTTGCCGGTGATCGACTGGATCGCGTACTCGATCTCTTTCTGCCGCTCGAAGGCCGTGCGGATCTCGCCCACGGTCGAGGGCGCGGACGCGGCGATCTTGTCGACCGTGCGTTGGATGGTCGTGTACTCGTTGACCGTCGGCAGCACGCGCACGCCGATGTAGCCCAGGAAGCCCAGGACCACGGCCCAGAAGGCCAGGCCCACCATGGTGACGCCGCGCTGGTGCCGCGGCCGGTTCGCTTGCAGGTGTGTCGATCGGGTCATCGTGTCCCCTCGCGGGTCGTCGGCTGCAGCATCAGTGGAAGGCACCGATGCGGCCGAGATTGCCGAAGTTCATCCACACGAAGAAGGCGCGTCCGACGATGTTTTCGTCGGGGACGAAGCCCCAGTAGCGGGAATCCTGCGAATTGTCGCGGTTGTCGCCCATCATGAAGTAGTGGCCCTGTGGCACCTTGCAGACGACACCCTCGGCGGAGTAGCGACAATTCTCGTGAAACGGAAACCGTTTGTCGTCGCTGCCGAAAAACGAGGGCCGCTTCGGATCGACCAGGATGCGGTGCTCGACCTCGCCGAGCTTTTCCTTGAATTGCGGCGAGTAGCGCAGGCTGTCCTCGTCGTAGAACTCGCCCAGCGCCTGCACCGGCACTTCCTTGCCGTTGATGGACAGCCTCTGGTTCACGTAGGCCACCTCGTCGCCCGGGATGCCGACCACGCGCTTGATGTAATCCACGCGCGGATCGGGCGGGTAGCGGAACACCATGACGTCGCCGCGCTTGGGATCGTGGTTGTCGATGATCTTCTTGTTGATCACCGGCAGCCGGATGCCGTAGTGGAATTTGTTGACCAGGATGAGGTCACCCACCAGCAGTGTGGGCACCATCGAGCCCGACGGAATCTTGAAGGGCTCGAAGAGGAACGAGCGCAGCAGGAACACGATGATGATGACCGGGAACAGGCCAGCGGTCCAATCGAGCCACCAGGGCTGCGCGAGGATCTTCTCGCGTGCTGCGGCAACGTCGCCATCGACCTGCGTGATGCCCTTGGCCGCGAGCTCGAGCTTTCGCGCGGCGCTTTGCCGCTCCAGCTCTGCAGCGGCCGCCCAGCGCCGTGGCCGGAAGAACAAGCGTTCGGCCAGCCAGTAGGCGAAGGTCATCACCGTCAGCAGGAACAGCAGGCCGGCGAAGTTGCCGACCCAGTAGCCCAGCCACCAGCCGCCAAGGTAGACGGCCAGCAGCGCGAACAACGCGGCCGTGAGTGCGCTCATCATGTGTGTAGGGGCCTTGTATGCCGAGGTTGCGGCGCGTTAGTCGTCGACCTGCAGGATCGCGAGGAAGGCCTCTTGCGGCACTTCGACCGAACCGATCTGCTTCATGCGTTTCTTGCCGGCCTTCTGCTTTTCAAGCAGCTTCTTCTTGCGCGTGATGTCGCCGCCGTAGCATTTTGCCAGCACGTTCTTGCGCAGGGCCTTGATGTCCTCGCGCGCGATGATGTTCGCGCCGATGGCCGCCTGGATGGCCACGTCGTACATCTGGCGCGGGATCTGCTCGCGCATCTTGGCCGCCACGGCACGGCCGCGGTACTGGCTCTGCGCGCGGTGCACGATCATCGCCAGCGGGTCCACACGCTGTCCGTTGATCATGATGTCGACCTTCACGACATCGGCGGCGCGGTATTCCTTGAACTCGTAGTCCATCGACGCGTAGCCGCGTGAGACCGACTTGAGCTTGTCGAAGAAGTCCAGCACGATCTCGGCCAGCGGCAGCTCGTAGGTCAGCATGACCTGCTTGCCGTGATAGGCCATGTTCATCTGCACGCCGCGCTTCTGGTTGGCCAGCGTCATCACCGGCCCCACCGAGTCTTGCGGCATGTACAGGTGCACGGTGACGATGGGCTCGCGGATCTCGCGGATGCGGCCCATGTCGGGCATCTTGCTGGGGTTCTCGACGAGCAGCACCGTGCCGTCGTTGAGCTCGACCTCGTAGACCACGCTGGGCGCGGTCGTGACCAGGTCCTGGTCGAACTCGCGCTCCAGGCGCTCCTGCACGATTTCCATGTGCAGCAGGCCCAGGAAGCCGCAGCGGAAGCCGAAGCCCAGCGCCTGGCTCACTTCCGGCTCGTAGCGCAGGCTGGAATCGTTGAGCTTGAGCTTCTCGAGCGCGTCGCGCAGCTGGTCGTATTCGCTGGCCTCGGTCGGATAGAGGCCCGCGAAGACCTGCGGCTGGATTTCCTTGAAGCCCGGCAAGGCTTCAGTGGCAGGCCCGGCGTTGTTGGGCAGCTTCTTTTCCAGCGTGACCGTGTCGCCCACCTTGGCCGCCTGCAGCTCCTTGATGCCGGCGATGAGGAAGCCCACCTCGCCCGCCTTCAGCGCATCGCGCGGCTCGCTCTTGGGCGTGAAGACACCCAGGTGCTCCAGCGGATAGACCGTATTCGTGGCCATCATGCGGATGCGGTCGCCCTTGCGCAGTTCGCCGTCGACCACACGCACCAGCATCACGACTCCGACGTAGTTGTCGAACCAGCTGTCGATGATCATGGCGCGCGGCGCGCCGTCGGGATTGCCACGCGGCGCGGGAATGCGCGTGATCACGGCCTCGAGGATCTCGTCGATGCCCATGCCGGTCTTGGCGCTGCAGGGAATGGCGTCGGCCGCATCGATGCCGATGACGTCTTCGATCTCCGACTTCGCGCCTTCGGGATCGGCCTGCGGCAGATCCATCTTGTTGAGCACCGGCACCACTTCGACGCCGAGCTCCAGCGCGGTGTAGCAGTTGGCCACCGTCTGCGCTTCCACGCCTTGCGAGGCGTCCACCACCAGCAGTGCACCTTCGCACGCGGACAGCGAACGGCTCACCTCGTAGCTGAAGTCGACGTGGCCGGGCGTGTCGATGAGGTTGAGGTTGTAGACCTGCCCATCGCGTGCCGTGTACCGCAGCGCTGCGGTCTGTGCCTTGATCGTGATGCCGCGCTCGCGCTCGATGTCCATCGAGTCCAGCACCTGCGCTTCCATCTCGCGGTCGGACAAGCCTCCGCAGCGTTGGATGAGGCGATCGGCCAGCGTGCTCTTGCCGTGATCGATGTGGGCAATGATGGAGAAGTTGCGGATGTGATTCATCGGGACCGGATTGGACACCACGTGCCTTTCAACGCGCGCAGGCATGCGACCGAACGTCGAAGGCGTGGCATGAACGTAGGTGGATGCGAGACCCGCGCCGCGTCGCGCCTTTCACTGCGCATGCGGTGAAGAGGCGGACGTGATGACGCGGGAAGTCGCTCCGAAGGACGCGGCTTGATGGTGCCGCATCACAACCAAAAAAAAGGCGCGTCTAAGAGCCGACGCGCCTTCCAACAAAAGATATGGCAACTGCTTGTTGGGCGTTCATTGTAGTCAAACTGAACCGGCTGGAACCCGCGCCAATGCTTGTTTTCCGCTCGTTGCGTGCATCCGACATGCAAATCTATCAACATGTTATCAACAGGCTGTGAGCACTCACTGGCTTCGAGATTTCAGGGCGCCGTGCGTGAACAAAGTGCCCCTCTGGACGGCGCAATCGGGGCCGTCGACCACTGATTCTAATCGTTGGACCTCTGAATGCCGCGATCCGGAATTTGGGAATGTGTGCGCACGCTGACTTGCAGAAAAACGGCCCGCGGGAGACTCCCGCAGGCCGTCACCGAATATCGTATGGTGGAATATCCGAGCTGACGTGTCAGGCTCAGCGTCCCGGCCGGATCACGATGAACGAGGTCCATTCACCCCGGCGCACCAGGGCGCTGACCGGCTTGGACTTGTCGGCCTTGGCCACCAGGTTGCCGAACTGGCGCGCATCCGTGACCTCGACGTTGTCGAAGGCGACGATGACATCGCCCTCGCGCAGACCGGCGCGCGCCGCCGCGCCTTCGATCGCGTCCACGCGTACGCCGCCTGACTTGATCTTCAATTCCTTGCGTTGTGCATCGGTCAGATCCGACGCCGAGATGCCCAGCGCATTCTTTGGCGCGGGCGCCTGTGCCGCCTCGGGCGCGGTGCGGCGCGCGCTGGCCGTCTTGTCGGGCTCGAACTCGCCGACCGTGACGGCCACGTCCTTGTTGCTGCCGCGGCGGAAGATCTGCAGCGTGGCGCGGGTACCCGGCTTCAGGCCGCCGATGATGCGCGGCAGGTCGCCCGACTTGTCGACCACCTTGCCGTCCACGCGCGTGATGATGTCGCCGGCTTCGACGCCGGCCTTTTCCGCCGGGCCGCCAGCCTCGACGGATTGCACCAGCGCACCGGCGGGCTTGCCCAGGCCGATGGACTCGGCCACGTCCTTGGTGACCGGCGCGATGCCCACGCCGATGCGTCCGCGGATCACGCGGCCGGTCGTGCGCAGCTGGTCGGCCACGCGCGTGGCCTCGTCGATGGGAATCGCAAACGCAATGCCCATGTAGCCGCCCGAGCGGCTGTAGATCTGCGAGTTGATGCCGACCACTTCACCGCGCATGTTCAGCAGCGGACCGCCCGAGTTGCCGGGGTTGATCGCCACGTCGGTCTGGATGAAGGGCAGGTAGTCGCCGGTGTCGCGCTGCTTGGCGCTGACGATGCCCGCGGTCACGGAGTTCTCCAGGCCGAAGGGCGAGCCGATGGCCAGCACCCATTCACCGACCTTGAGCCGGTTGACGTCGCCGATGCGCACGCTGGGCAGCCCCGTGGCCTCGATCTTCACCACGGCCACGTCGGTGCGCTTGTCGCTGCCGACGATGCGCGCCTTGAACTCGCGCTTGTCGGTGAGCGTGACCAGCACCTCATCGGCACCTTCGACCACGTGTGCGTTGGTCATCACGAAGCCGTCGGCGGTCAGGATGAAACCCGAGCCCACGCCGCGCTGCTGCGGCTCTTCGTCCTGCGGTGCGCCGCGGCGCTGGCCGGGTGCCGGCGCGCCGGGCATCGGGATGCCGAAGCGCCGCAGGAACTCTTCCATGCGCGGATCCATCTCGCCCTGGCCGAGGATCGGTGAGCGTGCGTTGGCGCGCTCCATGGTGCGGATATTCACCACCGCCGGGCCGACGCGTTCGACCAGCTCGGTGAAGTCCGGCAGCGACTGGGCGCTGACCGCGGACGGCGTCGCCGCGACCACGCTGGCCACGACCAGGACCGCGACCCCGGCAAGGCGGCGCGCGGTGACAAAGGCTGAACTCAGGGCAATCTGGACCATTTCCGGGACTCCGGGTTCTATCGGGTTCAAGAACAAGGAAACGCCCGCACGAGGCGGGCGGGATTCAGGGCTTGCTGCGCCCCAGACCGTCGGCAAAGGCCTTGAGGGTGGCAGCCGGCACGTCGCCCATCACCGTCACCCACCACTGGCTGTCGCGCGGTTTCATGAGGGTGTGGGTCGCACCGAGGTGCGTCAAGAGTGCCTGGCGCTGGCGCGCGGGATCCGTCGCTTCGATGAAGAGCGACACACGCGCCAGACCGTCGGAGAACACGGCCTGCAACGCGCGGCTCGGCTCCTTGCCGACATCCAGGCCCGGATCTCCGACCGGACGGCGCACGCAGCCCAGCAGCCGGAAGCCGGCCGGTAGACGCTCGACCACCCAGCCATCGGCTTCCAGCGTGGCGGGCTCCGACTGGATCTGCACCACGCGATAGCCATCGAGCCGCTTGAGCGGATTAAGCAAGGGTTCGCGCGCCAGACGCGCGTCGATCTCGATGTCGGAGAACGCCGACGACTCCAGGATCTGCCCCTGGGCCGAAAGCACGTCGGCACGCAACAGCAGCCCCGTGGCCTGGTCGGCCCACAGACGCTGCGTGAAACGCCAGTCGTCCTTCGGCTTGAGCAGCAGCACGCTCGCTTCGCGCCCGGCCAGACGCTCCGTGGCGATCATGCGCAGCTCATAGTGCTGCTGCAGGCGCGGATCGAGTTCGGGCAGCCCGGCAGCTTCGTCGACGGCGCCACGGCGCTCGATCGTCACCAGGCGCTGGTCGGGCCAGATGGTGTGCACGCGGTCGTTCTGGCGGATGCTGCGCTGCTGGCGCCCGTCCAGCGCCTCCACGCGCTCGATGACCTGGTCGGCCGGCCCCATGCGCGCGACCCGCGAGGTGGAGACCACTTGACCTGCCGTGAAGACGAGGATGCCGACATAGCTGCGCTGCGCAGCGGCCAGGCGGATGCGTTCGACCCACGCACCGGCGTCCAGCCCCGCACGGGCGGGTGAAGACGCGGGCGCAGCAGGCTGGGCCGCCACAGCCAAGGGCCACAGCAGCGCGACGAGGGACCAGGGCGTGCGCCGGAAAAGAGGCGGCCAGGCGGCGAACAGGCGAGCGGCCGGCATCGATCAGCGCTCGAGCACGACGGTGTCGTAGCGACCACCCACCGCGCGCGGGTGCACCGCGAGGCTGCCACGGTGGGCGCGCAGATACGCGTCCAGCCGGGCGTCGCGGATGACCTTGCCATCCAGCACACGCCATTGCGGGTCACCCAGCGCCGCGCTGGCGGGCGTCGACGCGGTGCCCAGACCCACGGGCGTGACTTGTGGGACCTGGCTGCGTTCGGCCACGGCCGTTGGCTGCGGCGCAAAGGACCATACAGCGCCCGAAGGCGCGCCTTCGCGCAGCATCACCACGACCCCGCCGACCATCATGACGCCCGCCGCGGCGGCCGCCACCGCCCAGCGGCGCGAGGGCGTGCGGCCGGCGGCCGGCCGCGTCTCGGCGGCAGCCGCCGCAGCCACCGGCGTGGGCGCGACGATGGCTGGCTCCTGCGCCAGGCGCACCCGCAAGGCGGCCAGGAAGGCTTCGTCCCGCGCGGGCGCCGTCGCCAGATCTTCCGACCGCAGCACGTCGCCAATCAGGTGATAGTCGTGCCAAGCCTCACGTGCCACCGAGTCACTGGCCCAGGCTGCGCACGCGGAAGGCAGCACGTCCGACTGGCCGTCGGCCAGCGCCGACATCCACTGTCGAACCGCCGCCGGATCCGGGTTGGGCTGGGGGGGGTAAAGCGAGCTCATCTGCAGACTCCCAGGATTCGGGCGCTACCAGCGGCGGCCGTCAGTTGTATCGAGCAGCGGGCGCAGGCGGGCGGCGATGGCCTCGCGGGCGCGGAAGATGCGCGATCGGACGGTACCGATGGGACAGTTCATGACTTCGGCAATTTCTTCGTAGCTCAGGCCTTCGATCTCGCGCAGCGTCACGGCCTGGCGAAGATCTTCGGACAGGTTTTCCACGGCGGCGTTCACTGCCGCGGCGATTTCCCGGCTGGCCAGCACGGCCTCGGGCGTCTCGGCGTCAGTTAGTGTGGACTCGGGGCGGGAAGTTTCGTCGGCGTCATCGCCACTCAGAAGGGCGGACTCGTAGATCACCGGATCGCGCTTGAGTTCAACCAGCGCCTTCTTGGCGGTATTCACCGCGATGCGGTAGAGCCAGGTGTAGAACGCGCTCTCCCCCCGGAAATTGGGCAGCGCGCGGTAGGCACGGATGAAGGTTTCCTGCGCAATATCCTGGACCAGGTCGGAATCCCGAACCATGCGGCCGATCAAACGTTCGATGCGCCGCTGGTATTTGACGACCAGCATCTCGAAGGCGCGGCTGTCGCCCCGCTTGATGCGCTCGACGAGCAACGCGTCGCTGTCCGCATCGGCCATTCAGGGGATCCGGCGCCCGGCGGAGGAGCGCATGCCAGTTCTGGAGGCAGGGAAATATACCGCAGCGCGGAAGGCGGCCCATTCCAGGGCCACGTCGGGCTGTGTGACGGCCAGCCAGTTGGAGCGTCCACCGGCCAGCGGCTGCAGGCGCAACCACATCGCGCGGTCCAGGTCAAAGGCGATCAGCGGGGGGCGCAGCGCCAGCGGGGCGGCGGCGGCACCCGCCTGCGGGGTCCACTGCCATTGCGCACCGGTCCAGGCCAGGCGGCCGCTTTCGCTGCGCGCGGCCCGCCATCCCAGCGCGGCGGCCACGGCAGCGCCCAGGGCCGTGGCCAGCACCGTCATGCCGGGCCCGGCTGGCCATTGAGCCGCCGCCCACCATGCCGTCACGCCACCGGCCGCGGCGCTCGCCAGGGCCTGCACGGCCCGCCAGCGCCAGCCCGGCGTCACGTCGATATGCACCGGCGGTGGCGCGTGCATGGCGGCCGATCCGCCCGGTCGGCGTCAGGCCCGCCGGAAAACCAGCGTGCCGTTGGTGCCGCCGAAGCCGAAGTTGTTCTTCACCGCGATGTCGATCTTCATCTCCCGCGCCGTGTTGGCGCAGTAATCCAGGTCGCACTCCGGATCCTGGTTGAAGATGTTGATCGTCGGCGGCGAGACCTGATGGTGCAGCGCCAGGACGGTGAAGACCGACTCGATCCCGCCCGCGCCGCCCAGCAGGTGGCCGGTCATGGACTTGGTCGAATTGACCACCAGCTTCTTCGCGTGATCGCCGAAGGCCAGCTTGATGGCATTGGTCTCGTTGACGTCGCCCAGCGGCGTGGACGTGCCGTGGGCATTGAGGTACTGCACGTCCGACGCATCAATTCGCGCGTTACGCAGTGCCGCCGTCATCGATCGCTTGGGGCCATCGACGTTGGGTGCCGTCATGTGGAAGGCATCCGCACCCATGCCGAAGCCGCAGAGCTCCGCATAGATCTTGGCGCCACGCTTCTTCGCGTGTTCGTACTCCTCGAGCACCAGCACGCCGGAACCTTCGCCCAGCACGAATCCGTCGCGGTCCTTGTCCCAGGGACGCGAGGCCGTGGCGGGGTCGTCGTTGCGCGTGGACAGCGCCCGCGCCGCCGCGAAGCCACCCACGCCCAGCGGCGAGACCGTGCTTTCGGCGCCGCCGGCCACCATCACGTCGACGTCGCCGTACTCGATCATCCGGCCGGCTTCGCCGATGCAGTGCAGACCCGTGGTACAGGCCGTCACGATCGCCAGGTTCGGGCCCTTGAACCCGTACTTGATCGACAGGTGGCCGGAGATCATGTTGATGATCGACGCGGGCACGAAGAACGGCGAGATGCGGCGGGGGCCGCGTGCGCGGTACTCGCCGTCGGTCTCCTCGATCAGCGGCAGGCCGCCGATGCCCGAGCCCACGATGCAGCCGATGCGTTCGGCCTGCTCCTCGGTGAGGGCATCGCCCGTGGGCAGCCCTGCATCCTGCACGGCCTGCATGGCAGCAGCCAGGCCGAAATGGATGAAGGCATCCATGTGGCGGGCTTCCTTGCCGGGGATGTAATCCTCGATATTGAAGCCCTTGACCTCACCGGCGAAGCGACAGGAAAAGCCCGCCGCATCGAACTTGGTGATGTTGGCGATGCCGGAGCGGCCCGCCAACACATTGGCCCAGCCCTCCGAGACCGAATTGCCCACCGGGCTGATGAGGCCCAGCCCCGTGACGACGACGCGACGCCGAGTCATGCTCGAACGCTCAGGCCTTCTGGTGCTTGACGGCGTAATCGATGGCCAGCTGCACCGTGGTGATCTTCTCGGCCTCTTCGTCGGGGATCTCGATGCTGAATTCGTCTTCCAGCGCCATGACCAGTTCCACCGTGTCCAGGGAATCCGCGCCGAGGTCGGCCACGAAGGCCTTCTCGTTGGTCACGTCGGCTTCGGGCACGCCCAACTGCTCGGCGATGATTTTCTTGACGCGGGCTTCGATGTCGCTCATGACTCCTCCAGGAGTTTGTTCGAAAAAACAGCCCGCGATTCTACGGTGGGGCCATTGCCGTTTATTTCCCGTCGCTGACAGCCGTTGCGGCCGCCCGCCACGGGCCTCAACTCATGTACATGCCGCCATTGACGTGCAGCTCGCAACCAGTGATGTAACCCGCCAGCGGGCTCGCGAGAAAGACCACCGCATGGGCGATCTCCTCCGGCGTTCCCAGCCGGCCCAAGGGAATCTGCTGCAGCAAGGCGGCCTTCTGTGCCTCGGGCAGGCCGTCGGTCATGTCGGTGGCGATGAAGCCTGGCGCGATGCAGTTGACGGTGATGTGGCGGCTCCCCAGCTCACGCGCCAGGGCGCGCGTCATGCCGGCCACGCCGGCCTTGGCCGCCGCATAGTTGGCCTGCCCCGCATTGCCGCTGGCACCGACCACCGACGTGATGTTGACGATTCGACCGTAGCGCTGCTTCATCATCGTGCGCATGACCGCGCGGCTGGCGCGGAAGACGGCCTTGAGATTGGTGTCGATCACCGCATCCCAGTCGTCGTCCTTCATGCGCATGGCCAGCGTGTCGCGCGTGATGCCGGCGTTGTTGACGAGCACCTGCAGCCCGCCCTGCGCCTTGACGATGGCGTCGATGGCGGCTTCGACAGCTGCGCCATCGTTGACGTTCAGGCACAGGCCGTGGCCGCCGTGCGCGGCCAGTGCCTCGCCGATGGCTTGCGCGCCGCTGTCGGTGGTGGCCGTGCCGTAGACCACATGGCCCGCTGCGGCCAGCTGCATCGCGATGGCGCGGCCGATGCCCCGGCTGGCGCCGGTGACCAGCGCCACCTGCTTCGACGTGGAGATGTCGCTCATGACAGCATTGCTTTCGCTTCGGCCAGTGTCGCGGGATCGAGGATCGTCAGGCTTTGCGCGTCGCCATCGATGCGCTTGACCATGCCCGCGAGCACCTTGCCCGGGCCGCACTCGATGATCTGCGCGAAGCCGCGTGCACGCAAGTCCTGCACGAGTTCGACCCAGCGCACCGGTCCGAAGGCCTGGCGGTACAGCGCGTCGCGGATGGCGGCGGGGTCGGTCTCGGCGCGCACATCGATGTTGTTGATCACGGGCATGCGCGGCGCGGCGATGTTCACCGAGGCCAGGCGCTCGCGCAGCCTTTCGGCCGCCGGCTTCATCAGCGACGAGTGGAACGGCGCCGATACCGGCAGCGGCAGCGCCCGCTTGGCACCAGCAGCCTTGAGCATCTCGCAGGCCTTGGCCACGCCGGCCTTGGTGCCCGCGATGACGGTCTGCTTG
Organism: Pseudomonadota bacterium; assembly: GCA_963205115.1. Classification (GTDB taxonomy): domain Bacteria; phylum Pseudomonadota; class Gammaproteobacteria; order Burkholderiales; family Burkholderiaceae_C; genus Rubrivivax. The sequence goes on from CAUJHV010000070.1 coordinate 45,416, forward strand.
GGGTCGTTGAAATTCACGGCCTCCACGGCCTCGCCGCAGGCGGCCGCGGCTTGTGCGCACCCGTCGCGCACGGCCTGCGCCTCCATGCCCAGGATCGCGGCCATCGCGCCCACACCCACCGGCACGGCGTCCTGCATGGCCTGCGCGCGAAAACGCACCAGCGGCAGCGCATCGGCCAGGCTCAGCGCACCGGCCGCGACGAGCGCGCTGAATTCGCCCAGCGAATGCCCGGCCACTGCAGCAGGCGCCGCGCCGCCTTCGGCCAGCCAAGCGCGGTAGCACGCAATGCCCGCGGTCAGCATCACCGGCTGCGTATTCGTCGTGAGATCCAGCGCTTCCTTCGGGCCTTCGCGGATCAGGCGCGCGACATCCTCGCCGAGGGCCTGCGAGGCCTCTTCGAGGGTCTGACGCACGGCGGCGTGATCGCCCCAGGCATCCAGCATCCCAACCGATTGGGAGCCTTGGCCGGGAAAGACAAAGGCAAAGCGATTCATGTGTGGTTGATCCCCGCAGGATTCAGTAATCGAGCAGGACGGCGCCCCAGGTGAAGCCGCCGCCCACCCCTTCGAGCATGACCGTGTCGCCACGCTTGACGCTGCCGTTGCGCACCGCGTGATCCAGCGCCAGCGGAATCGACGCGGCCGAGGTGTTGCCGTGTTCATCGACGGTCACGACCAGCTTGTCGGTCGGCAGCTTGAGCTTGCGCGCCGTGCCGTTCATGATGCGGATGTTGGCCTGGTGCGGGATCAGCCAGTCGATGTCGGCTTCGGTGCGGCCGGCCTTTTCGAGCACCGCGCGCGCAGCGGATTCGAGCACCGTCACCGCCAGCTTGAACACCGCCTGGCCGTCCATCTTGAGCAAGGGATCGCCCAGCACCTGGCCGCCCGAGACCGTGCCCGGCACACACAGGATGCCCACATGGCGGCCATCGGCATGCAGGTCGGCGGCCAGGATGCCGGGCTGATCGCTGCCCTCGAGCACCACTGCGCCGGCGCCGTCACCGAACAGCACGCAGGTCGTGCGGTCGTTGAAGTCGAGGATGCGCGAGAAGACCTCGGCCCCGATCACCAGCGCACGCGTGGCCGCGCCGCTGCGGATCATGGCATCGGCCACCGTCAAGGCATAGACGAACCCCGAGCACACGGCCTGCACGTCGAAAGCCGGGCAGCCGGCCACGCCGAGCTTGGCCTGCAGGATTGCGGCCGTGGACGGGAAAACCATGTCCGGCGTGGACGTGGCCACGATGATCAGGTCGATTTCCGCGGCCGTGCGACCGGCCGAGGCCAGCGCCTGCTGCGCGGCGATCAGCGCCAGGTCACTGGCATTCACGCCGTCATCGGCAAAGTGGCGCGCGCGGATGCCGGTGCGCTCGACGATCCAGTCGTCGCTGGTCTCGACGCCACGCGCGGCCAGCAACTGCACCATCTGCGCATTGCTCAGGCGTCGCGGCGGCAGATGGCTGCCCGTGCCGGCGATGCGGGTATATCGAGGGGAAACGGATGTCATGGACGCGCGTCGAAGGTGCCGGTGCTGTTCACCGGCATCGCCTGAATGGTCTCGGCGATGCGGTCATGCACGCGGTCGAGCAGGCGGTTGCGGCCGGCATCATAAGCGCGTGCCAGCGCGTTCTCGAAGGCCATGGCATCGGCCGAGCCGTGGCTCTTGAAGACCAGGCCACGCAGGCCCAGCAGCGCCGCACCGTTGTAGCGGCGCGGATCCACGCGACGCTTGAACTGCCTGAGCACCGGCAGCGCCACCAACGCGGCCAGCTTGCCATAGGCGCTGCGGGTGAAGGCATCCTTGATGAAGTCACCCATCATCGAGGCCAGGCCTTCGGAGGCCTTGACCATCACATTGCCCACGAAGCCGTCGCACACGACGATGTCGGTCGTGCCCTTGAAGATGTCGTTGCCTTCGACGTTGCCGAAGAAGCGGATGTGCCCGGCCTCACCGGCCGCGCGCAGCAACTCGCCCGCGCGCTTGATGACCTCGCTGCCCTTGATGGCCTCTTCGCCGATATTCAGCAGGCCCACGGTCGGTTCTTCACGCCCTTCGATGGCCGACACCAGGGCCGAGCCCATCACTGCAAACTGCAGCAGCTGTTCGGGCGTGCTGTCGACATTCGCGCCCAGATCCAGCACCGTCGTGAAGCGGTCGTGGCGGTTGGGCATGACGGCGGCAATGGCCGGCCGGTCGATGCCGTCCATGGTCTTGAGCACGTAGCGCGCCACCGCCATCAGCGCGCCGGTATTGCCGGCGGAGACGCAGGCGTCAGCAGCCGCGCGCGCACCATCGGCGCCGGCCTTGACCTGCGTGATGGCCACGCGCATGGAGGAATCGCGCTTCCTGCGCAAGGCGACTTCGATCGGGTCGTCCATGCCGACGACCTCGGTGGCGATCACCGGGGTGCAGCGATCCCAGCCTTTCGCCGGCGCCAAACCTTCGGCCGTGCCGACCAGCAGCAACTCGGCCTGGGGATGGGCGGCGAGAAAGGCGCGACAGGCCGGCAGCGTGACCGAAGGGCCGTGATCACCACCCATGCAATCCACCGCCAGCCGCACGCGGGCAAGCGGTTCTGGAGTCGAATGCATCAGGGACGCTGCTCGAAGGGCCGGAGGGGCGCACGGCTGACCGGACCGGTCAGCCGGAAGGTCTCGAACCGCAGCGGGCTGGCCTCACGCGCGAGCTGCGCATGCGCAGCATCGGGTGGCGCGGCCCGCCGTCTGCGGTTCAGGCGTCTGCCTTGGTCTTCAGGATCTTGCGCCCACGGTAGAAGCCGTTCGGGCTGATGTGGTGGCGAAGGTGGATTTCGCCGGTGGTCGGCTCCACACCCGTGCCCGGCGTGGCCAGACCGTTGTGCGAGCGGTGCATGCCGCGCTTGGACGGCGACTTCTTGTTCTGCTGAACAGCCATGATGATCTCCAGAGTGGCAGGGCATTGCCCGTCACCGGACAAAAAGCCTGCCATTATAGCGGGTTAGGTCAGCCGGGCTTGCGCGCGGTTTTCAGGGCCGCCAGGGCGGCAAAGGGATTCGCCTGCGGCGGGTCATCCGATGCCGCGCTCTCGCCGGCCGCCGCCGCGTCGGAAACATCGGCCGGCAGGAGGTCCGCCGCGACCGGCAGCGGGTTCGGACAGAGGTCGTGGCGGGGCACGATGGGCAGGGTCAGGATGAGCTCGTCTTCGAGCAACTGCGCCACCTGCAGCCGCGACGGTAACACCAGCACGTCCTCGTCCTCGCTGGCTTCGTCCAGGGCCTCGGCTTCTCGCTCGTCCATGACGAAGCGCAGCCGGCGATCGACAGACAGCGCCAGCGGCGCGGTCTCCAGGCAGCGCTGGCAGGTCATGTGCACCGTGACCGCGGCTTTCAGGTGAACGCGCCACTGGGGCTCGTCGCCCGCGGGCTGGCGCCAGTTGCCGTCCAGGGTCCAGGGCACTTCGGCCGCCGGGTCGTCGAGCACCGCCTCGGCCAGCCGGCGCAGATCGCGCAGCGGCGTGCAGCCGTCCAGATGGCCGCCGGCCTTGGCAAAGGCCGCCACGTCCAGGCGTCGCGGATCGAAGGCCTTGGGAGCTCGCATGGGATCAGTGTAGGCGGTGGCCGCGCGCCGCGCGGCTGCACGGACAATGGCGGCATGCCTGCCCCTTCCCCGCTCATCCTGGCGTCCACGTCCCGCTACCGGCGCGAGCTGCTGCAGCGCCTGCGTGTGCCCTTCGAGGTCGAATCGCCGGGCGTCGACGAGACGCCGCTGCCCGGCGAATCGCCGCGCGAGCTGGCGCTGCGCCTGGCGCTGGCCAAGGCGCAGGCGGTTGCCGCGCGCCATCCGCAGGCCGTGGTCATCGGCTCGGACCAGGTGGCGGACCTCGCCGGCGAGGCGATCGGCAAACCCGGCAATCACGAACGCGCGGTGCTGCAGCTGCAACGCATGAGCGGCCACGCGGTGGTCTTCCAGACCGCGCTGGCCGTGGTGTGCCGCGCACGATCGTTCGAAGCGGTGGACATCGCGCCGGTGGCCGTGCGCTTTCGCCACCTCTCGGCACCGGATATCGAGACCTACCTGCGCGCCGAGCAGCCCTACGACTGCGCCGGCAGCGCCAAGAGCGAGGGCCTGGGCATCGCCCTGCTGGACGCGATCGATTCGGACGACCCGACCGCGCTGGTCGGGCTGCCCTTGATCCGCACGGTGCGCCTGCTGCGTGCGGCGGGGCTGGACGTGCTGGCCGTGGACGGAGCCGCGCGTGGCCAGTGACATGGCGGGCGGTTTGCCTTCGCCGGCCGACGGCATGTCGGGCGGCGGCGCCATCGGCCGCCTGGTCCTGATGCCGAATGCGCTGGATCTCGGCTCGGGGCATGTCGTGGACCTGCGCACCCAGTTGCCCGATCAGGCGATCGCGCGTGCCGCCGGCCTGCGGCACTGGGTCGTCGAAAACGCCAAGTCGGCGCGTGCCTTTCTCAAGCGCGTGGATGCCGTCCATCCGCTCGTGGCGCCGCTGCAGGAGATGCAGATCGTCGAGTTGCCGCGTGCCGCGCACAAAGGCCGCGCGGCGCCCAGCGGGGGCGCGTCGCCGTGGCGCGCGCTGCTCGCGCCGGCGCTGGCCGGGCACGATCTGGGTCTGTTGTCCGAGGCCGGCCTGCCGGCCGTGGCCGATCCGGGCAGCGCCTTGGTGGCCGACGCGCACGCCGCGGGCGTGCCCGTGGAGCCGTGGTCAGGGCCGAGTTCGCTGATGCTGGCACTGGCCGCCAGCGGGCTGGAGGGCCAGCACTTTGTCTTCCTGGGCTATCTGCCCGTCGAAGCCGCGGCGCGTGCCGCGCGTATCCGCGAGACCGAGACCCAATCCAGGCGCGCGCAGCAGACGCAGATCGCCATCGAGACGCCCTACCGCAACGAGGCCCTGATGCAGGCGCTGGTGGCCCAGCTGCAACCGGCCACGCGGCTGTCGGTGAGCTGCGGGCTGGGGCTGCCGGGCGGCTGGTCGCTCACGCGGGCGGTGGCCGGCTGGCGACGCGAGCCGGCGGCTTTCACGCCGGGCCTGCCCGCGGTATTCAGCTGGCTGGCCGGACCTTGATGTCGGGTTGAATCACGCGGCCTTGAACGCCGCTCGCGCGACGCCGAGCCGCGCAGTCGCGCCCAGAACGTTCCCAGGCATGCGTCGGACGAAGAGGCCCGGCTGCGCGGGGCTTGTCGCCTGCGAAGGCCGCAGGACGTTTCGCGTCCAACGGCTGACACGGGCTCACCGAAGCCGGATCAGCTGCTGCCGCCCAGCAGCGAGGCCACCTTGCGTTTGACCCGGATGTTGCGCGGGCCGGCAGCGCCACTGTTCGACTCTTCGGTCTGTTGCGCAGCCGGTGCGGGCGTCTCCGCCACGACAGAAGGCTCGTAGGGCTGGTCGAAGATCGGGTCCGACGGCCGCGAAGGCCGTTCCGCGCGCGCGGTGCGCGCGGGCGGCGGTGCCGATTCGCTGCGGCGCGGACCGCGGTCTGCGACAGCCGGTGCCTCGTCCTCGTCCTGCTCGAAGCGGCGCCGCGGGGCGCGCCGCGGACGGTCGTCCTCGAGCTCGAAAGGTTCGATCTCCAGCTTGCGCTTGATGAGTTTTTCGATGTCCGAGACCAGCCGCGCATCGTCGCGCGTGACCAGCGTGACGGCCAGGCCCGAGGCGCCCGCGCGGCCGGTGCGGCCGATGCGGTGCACATAATCTTCGGCGTTGAAGGGCACGTCGAAATTGAAGACCGCCGGCAGGTCGGCGATGTCCAGTCCGCGCGCAGCCACATCGGTGGCCACGAGCAGATCCACCTCGCCGGCCTTGAAGGCCGCCAATGATTTCAGGCGTTCGTCCTGGGACTTGTCGCCGTGCAGCGCCGCCGTGCGCATGCCGTCGCGCTCGAACGAACGTGCCAGGCGCGCGGCGCCGAGCTTGGAATTGACGAACACGATGGCCTGCGTCAGCTCGCGCGTGCGCAGCAGCTGTCGCACGACGGCACGCTTGTCGTCGTCGGTCACGCTGTAGAAGCGCTGTTCGACATTCGTGGCCGTCGCATTGGGCCGCGCCACCTCGACCAGGATCGGATCCTGCAGATAACTCTGCGCCAGCCGCTTGATTTCCGGCGAGAAGGTGGCCGAGAACAGCAGCGTCTGACGCTGCTTGGGCAGGTAGGCCAGGATGCGCTGCAAGTCCGGCAGGAAGCCGATGTCCAGCATGCGGTCGGCCTCGTCCAGCACCACGTACTCGACCTGGTTGAGCACGCAGTTCTTGGCCTCGATGTGGTCCAGCAGACGGCCTGGCGTGGCGATCAACACTTCCACGCCGGTCTTCAGTTGCAGGGTCTGCGGCTTCATGTCGATGCCGCCGAACACCACGGTCGAGCGCAGCAGCGTGTGCTTCGCGTAGGTCTTGACGTTGTTGGCCACCTGGTCGGCCAGTTCACGCGTGGGCGCAATCACCAAGGCCCGCACGGGGTGGCGGGCCGGCGACGCACTGGCGTTTTCGTGCCGCAACATGCGCTGCAGCAAGGGCAGCGTGAAGGCCGCCGTCTTGCCGGTGCCGGTCTGGGCTGCGCCCATGACGTCGCGACCGTCCAGGACCACCGGGATGGCCTTGGCCTGGATCGGCGTCATCGCGGTATAGCCGGAATCGGCGACCGCACGCAGCAGTTTCGGGTCCAGCGCGAGGGTGTCAAAGCGCTGGGGGGGCGCGTCGGGAGACGCGGTCGGGGTATCGATACTCACCCGATGATTATCCCCCTAGTCCTAGAACAAGGGAAAAGCTCGAAATCAGACCACTAGAATTGCCGGTTTGCGCGTTTGGTCCCCCATCAGGGCGACCTGTGAACAAGGGTTTTCATGTTTGTGTCTTGTCATGGGAGAAGCGCCTTGCGTGTCATGACGCTCCTGCTGGCGGTGGTGTGCGGCCTTGGCGCTTCGACGGTCGGCGCGCAGACCGGGTCTTCGCCGGGCGCAACATCGGACGCGGCCAGCTCTGGTCCGATCCGGCTGCGCCAGCCCACGCCCGCCGAGCCGCTGCTGCGCGACACTGAGCGCCAGCAGTCGACGCGCGCGCGCCAGTCGCAGGACATGGGCCAGCAGTCCGACGATGCATCACAGGCGCAATTGCGCCAGCGAGGCGCGAAGCCCGGTGACTTCGAACTCTTCGTGCGTCGGCTGGCAGGCCAAAACGCCCTGGAAGCCGATCCGATCCGCCGCCTGGGCGCGGATTTGATGCTTGAGGGCCTGCGAACCGAGGAGTACGACGGCCTGGCGCGCGTGCCAGCCGAATACGCGGTATCGGTGGGCGATGAGCTCATCGTCACGATGTGGGGATCGGTCGACGCCGAGCTGCGGCTGACGGTCGACCGCAGCGGACAGATCACCATTCCCCGCGTGGGCAGCGTGATGGTCTCCGGCGTGCGCTTCGGGGACCTGACCGCGCTGCTGACGCAGCGTGTCGGCCAGGTCTTCAGAAACTTCCAACTCAGCGTGGCGCTGGGCAAGATCCGCCAGCTGCGCGTCTATGTGACCGGCTTCGTCGACCGGCCGGGTTCGTACACCGTGCCGGGCCTTTCGACCATCGTCAATGCCGTCATTCGCGCCGGCGGCCCCTCGGCCTCGGGCAGCTTCCGCAACATCCAGCTGCGCCGCGGCGGCAGGGTCATCACCACGTACGACCTGTATGACCTGCTCGTCAAGGGTGACAACGGTGGCGACCGCGTCCTGCAATCGGAGGACGTCATCTACGTCGCGTCCGTGGGTCCGCAGGTCGGCCTGATTGGCAGCGTGAACCGGCCGGGGGTCTTCGAGCTCAAGCCCGGCGAGACCATCGACGACGTGGTGCGCATGGCCGGCGGATTCACCGCCGTGGCCGACCGGACCCGGCTGGCCATCGAGCGGCTTGACGACCGCAACGACATTCGCATCGTTCAGGTGGCACTGCCTGGCGGCGCAACGGGCAAGCTGACGAGCGGCGACGTGATTCGCTCATTCAGTGCCGTGGATGCCACGCTGCCGGTGGAGCGTCAGAACAAGCGCGTGCGCGTGGAGGGTGAGGTGCTGCGACCGGGCGAGTTCATCCTGCCGGCCGGCAGCGCGGTGGCGGATGCGCTGCGCGCCGCGGGCGGGCTGACGCCATCGGCCTATGTGTTTGGCACGGAATTCAACCGCGAAAGCGTGCGACAGACCCAACAGGACAACTACGACCGCGCGCTGCGCGATCTGGAGTCCGAGATGGCACGGGCGACATCCACGCAGCGCACGACCACTGCCGATGAAGCGGCGGCTGTGAATGCGCGGGGCCAAGCCACCACACGGCTGGTCGACCGGCTGCGTGCCATCAAGCCGAGCGGCCGGATCGTTCTGCAGCTCGATCCGACCACCGCCGAGCTGCCGAACCTGGCCTTGGAAGACGGCGACCGCCTTTACATACCGGCCCGCCCGACCACGGTGGGCGTCTTCGGCAGCGTATTCAACGGTGGAAGCTATCTGCACGCGTCGGAGCGTCGACTGGGCGACTATCTGCGTCTGGCTGGCGGCCCCACGCGAGGCGCCGACGCGGACAGCGTCTTCGTGATTCGCGCCAATGGCAGTGTGGTCAGCAACCGCCAGGGCAAGAGCGGGTGGTTTACTTCGTCCGGCGAGGAAGTGCCCACGATGGCAGCCCTGCCCGGCGACACGATCTTCGTGCCCGAGGAGATGGACAAGACCACCTTCGTCCAGCGGCTGAAGGACTGGACGCAGATCCTGTCGCAGTTCGGCCTGGGGCTGGCGGCGATCAAGACGCTGGGGAATTGAGACCGTACAGCGGAACCGGCCGGCAGACGGTTAGCTGTCTTGCGGGTTCGGGGTTTTTGTCGAGATGAAGGAAAGGCCAGCGGAGATGCCCAACGAGAATGCGCCACCTCTTCAGGAGGGGGCCGGCTCCACCCGTGAGAACGGTGTGTCGAGCGTCGACCTGCTCGTTCTGCTGGTGTCGCAATGGCGCCTGTTGCTGGGTGGCACCGTGCTGGCTGGACTGATCGGCCTGGGCGCGGCCTTTGCCTGGCCACCCACTTTCACCGCACGAACCCTGTTCCTGCCGCAGCAGCAGCAGCAGAATTTCCCGGCATCGGCACTCGCCTCGCTCGGGGCCCTGGGATCGCTGGCTGGCGCCGCTGCGGGTGTTCGCAACGCAGCCGACCAGTACGTGGCCCTGATGCAAAGCGCCGTCGTGACGGACCGGATCATCGATCAGTTCGATCTGATGCGGGTCTACGACGAAAAGTACAGGGTCGACGCCCGCAAGGAACTGTCCAAGAGTGTCCGCATCGTCCTGGGCAAGAAGGACGGCCTGATCTCGGTCGAGGTCGACGACGAGTCGCCCAAGCGCTCTGCAGACATGGCCAATGCCTACGTGGTCGAACTCCGGCGTCTGACACAGGTGCTGGCCCTGACCGAGGCCCAGCAACGCAGGGTCTTCTTCGAGGCGCAACTCACACAGACCCGCGAGCGACTGACGCTGGCCCAGGAGGCGCTGCAGGCCAGCGGTTTCACGTCAGGCGCACTGCGCGCCGAGCCCAAGGCTGCCGCCGAAGGCTACGCCAAGTTGCGCGCCGAGGTGACGTCCGCCGAGGTTCGGCTGCAGGCGATTCGGCGCAATTTGGTCGATGGCGCGCCGGAGGTCCAGCAGCAAATGGGCATCGTCGCCGCCTTGCGCGCAGAACTGACCAGGCTCGAAGTACCGGGCGATCGCAGCAACGATCCAGGCTATGTCAGCAAGTACCGCGAGTTCAAGTACCAGGAGACCTTGTTCGAACTGTTCGCACGGCAGTACGAGATGGCGCGCCTGGACGAGGCCCGGGATGGCACGCTGATCCAGGTCGTGGATGTCGCCACGCCGCCCGAGAAGAAGAGCAAGCCGAAGCGGGCCTTGATCGCTGTCGGCGTGGGCGCGGCGACCTTGCTGTTGCTGATCGTCTGGTTGATGTTGCGACATGTCCTGCGCCAAGGCGACCCGAGCACCGGCACGGCGATCGCCGGATTGCGCGCCGCACTGTCCAGGCGCTGACATCGCCCTGGTGACGAGCCATATCCAACGGGCCGCCCCGTATCGACCATGACACACGATTCGAAGCCGCGCTTCAGCGTCATCATTCCTGCCAAAGACCGGGCGGAATACCTGATTCACACGCTGCGCACTTGCACGCTCCAGACCTACGAGAACCTGGAGGTGTTCGTCTCCGACGACGGGAGCACCGATCACACGCGCGATGTCGTGGAATCGGCCGCGAAGGCTGATCCGCGTATCCACTATCTGCGGCCCCCTTGCGGCGGCATGCGGGACAACTTCGAGTTTGCACTGAGCCAGGTCAAGCCTGGCTATGTGCTTGCGCTAGGCGCCGACGACGGCCTGCTTCCACACGGCATCGCTGGCATGCTGCAAGTGTTGCGCGACACCGGGCAGGAGATGTTGTCATGGCCGGCGCCCGTCTACTCGTACGCCGGCGCCCGAGGACCCGGAAGCCAATTGTTGCTGTACCGAAAGAAGGGTGTACGCATCGTCCGCTCGGCTGACTTCCTCCGTCGCCAGGCGGAGCAACTGCACTATCTGAGCGATCTCGAGTCGCCCATGTTCTATGTGAAGGGCGTTGTTGCCACGCACCTGGTGGACCGGGTGAAGTCGCGTTCACCCGAAGGCCGGTTCTACGTCTGTTCCACGCCCGATGGGTACTCTGGCGTCGTGCTTGCCGGCGAGGTCGATACCTATGCCTTCAGTGGCAAGCCGTTCTCGATTTACGGCCTGTCGCCCGCGTCGCAGGGTATGAACTACCTCGCCGGCGGAGAGAAGGCCAAGGAGCAGTCGGAGAGCTTCTTTCGCAAAGCCGCTCAATTGCCGATGCATGCGGAGCTGGCCTCACAGCCCTATTCGCCACTGATCGCGCTCATGACGGCCGATTATCTGTACACGGCGCGGGACCTGCCGGGTTGGCCGGGGAAATTTCCAGACATCGACTTTCGTTTGCTGATCGAGAAGAGCCTCGCCGAACTCGAGCACGGCCTTTACTCGGAGAGCCGGCTCGGCCGCGAATTGAACATCCTGTGCGCCATCGCAGAGTCCAAGGGGCTGATCGAGCACTTCAGGCGCTGTCTCGCAAGCTCGCGCAGGTTCGTCGTCAAGGATCACTTCAGCGGCAACGGGATCAGTCCGAGCGCCGTGTTCTTTGACGGCCAGCGGTTCGGCTTGCGGGATATCGTCGATGCCGCCTACTTCGCCTACCTCGCACACGAAGCGGGTCCCCAGTTGTCGCTGGGAACCGCCTGGGGGGCGCTGCGCAATTCGCTGCAGTTCCGCCTGCGCTCGATGAAGCGTGCGGGTCCGATGCCTGCCGAGTCGTCGTGGCGCGTACCGGCCTCGTCCGGTGCGGCCGGCTGAAACCATCGGCTGCGCATGATCCGCGCCATCCCCGCGCCATCCACCGCCCGCGCCGCGCGCCCGCGGCTGGCAGGGCCGTTGCTGTGGATCTCCAGCCTCCTGGTTTTCGGGGGCGCTGCGCTGGCTATTCCAGCCGGCCAATTTCCGGTGGGCGCTCCTGCACTGGTGTCGCTGTACATCTTCTTCGCCTTCAGCGTACTGCTGGTCAACAAGGTGGGTGACAACGCCTTCGGCGAGGTGGGCTTCCTCTACCTGGCTCTCGGGTTGGCCTATACCGTTCTGCCCGCACTGTTCTTCATGGCGCTGGGCCTGGAGACTTCGGAAGGCACCGCCTGGGAGCGGCTTGCGCTGCTGCTGCCGGAGTCCTCGGAACTGGGGCGTCACCTCTGGCGACACGTGCTGTTTCTGTTCGGTGTGGCCGTCGGGTATCTGCTCGTGCGCCGCTCGATGACAGCAGCCGAGGCGAGCATCCCGCCACCGCACCCGGCGCACCCACTGGTCATTTCCTTCGTGATTGCGCTGATCGTGGTGTCGATCGGCATCACCACGCTGCTCTCGGCGCCGACCGAGTCCTATATCGACCACTACACCCGCTACGACCATCTGTCCGCCGGGCCCAAGATGGTGGTGCATCTCTTTGTCTTGCTCAAGACGTCGGCGTACTACATCCTGATCGCCTTGCTGTTCCGTGACTATCGGCGCTATCGGTGGACGATCGTCTTTTCGGTCTTGGCAATATGCGGCTACGAAACCGTGTATTCATTCGGCTCGCGCATCCTGACTTTGACCATCATCCTGGCTGCGATCTGCATGTATCACTACAAGGTCCGCAAGGTCACGCTGCGCCAAGGCGCAGTCGGCTTTCTGTCCATTGCAGCACTGTTCTCAGCGATCGAACTGTTCCGATCCCTCGAATTCGACCTGAGCGCTGCTCGCGAGGCCGTCGCCTCGGAAGGCGCTGGTCCGGCCGCCGAGTTTGGCGCCGTATTCTTCACAGGCTTTCACTTGTACTCGGAACGCGAACAGGGCTCCTTGCCGCCACGCGAGCTGCCGATGTTCTTCAACGACGCGCTGTCGCTGATTCCATTCGTTGACCATGTGGACTGGCATCCGCAGTACTGGTATGCACGGTACTATTTTCCAGATGCCGCGGTGCCGCCCGAAACCATGGGGCCGATTGCCGACAGCGCGCTGTGGGGTGGAGAGATCGACCTGCTGTTCAGAAGCCTGCTGAGTGGAGCCCTGTACGGCTGGCTGATGAACTGGTATTTGCGCCGGCAATCGCGATGGTGGGCGAGCGTGATCTACGCCTACTGCTTCGCGACCTGCGTGATGACGCTGAAGTACTCGATCCTTTACCCATTGGGCTTGCTCAAGATCCTGCTCCCCGGCTTTGTTGTGCTCTGGGCATTCAATCGGCTGTTCGTTCGATCAAGGCTTTGATCGCATTCGCTCCAGAAGGTGTGGCACCGGTCGTTGACGATCTCAGACCGGTCGCGTCATTGAGCTCACAAGCCTCCCCCCAGCCTCTTGCCTGGATGACACGATGATCTGCTTGGACGGAATCGTCTACTCGCTGCAGAAGTACGGCGGCGTATCTGTTTACTGCAACGCACTGGCCGAAGTTCTCGACACGCGCCACGTGCCCTTCTCGCTGCTTCTGGCTGGCGAGAACGTGCTCGGACGGCCGTCCCAAAACGTGCGTGAGCGTTGGCAAACCGGTTCCTCCCGGCTTCTCGAACGCTACCGCGACGTCATGACCGACGACGCGCTCATGCACTCCTCGTACTACCGCCTGCCGAGTCGCCACACGACGCGATCGGTGATCACCGTCTACGACTTCACCTACGAGCGCTACTTCCCGTGGCGGCAGCGGCTCGTCCACTCGTGGCAGAAGTTTCGGGCGATCCGCCGGGCCGACGTCGTGTTGTGCATTTCCGAAAGCACGCGTCGCGATTTGCTGACGTACCTGCCCGACGTCGACCCACGCAAGACTCGCGTGACGCATCTGGCAGCCAATCCCGTCTTCTTTGACTCTACCGGCCCGACCGAGCTGCCCCTGCTGGACAAGGGAGCGCAGGAGGCGGGCTATGTGCTGTTTGTCGGTGCGCGGTCGACCTACAAGAATTTCCTGCCACTGGTCCATGCCCTCGAGGGATCGCATCTGCACCTGGTGTGTGTGGGCGGCGGGGCAATGACCCCGTTGGAGCAGTCCGAGTGCCAGCAGCGCATGGCCGGCCGCTACCACCACATCGGATGGGTAGACGACGCCGCGCTGAAGCAGCTCTACATGATGGCGACAGGCCTCGTCTTCCCTTCGTTCTACGAGGGCTTTGGCATCCCGGTCGTTGAAGCCATGGCGTCCGGATGTCCGGTGGTGGCCTCCAATGTGTCCTCCATTCCGGAAGTGGCGGGCGATGCCGGCATCCTGCTTGACCGGCTTGATGCAGATTCGATCCGGGCAGCCATTTCCGACGTCCAGGATCCGATTCGGCGCGCCGATCTGATCGCAAAGGGTCGGGAACAGGCATCGCGCTTCACGTGGCAGCAGTGCGTGGACCATACGCTGGCGGCCTACTCCGACCTCCACGTCAGCTGGTGATGCCAAGTCAGCACGCACAGAACGGCCGACGGGTCGTCCTGCTCAGCCAGTGGTTTCCGCCCGAGCATGCGCCGATTGGCTACATGCTGAAGGAGCTGGCGCAGCACCTGATACAGAACGGCTTCGCGGTCGAAGTGGTCACCGGGTTTCCCAACCACCCGACAGGACGCGTCTTCGCGCCTTACCGTTCGCGCTGGCTCGCGCGCGACACCATCGACGGCGTCCCGGTTACACGGCTTTGGAGCTACATCTCGGAAAAACGCAGCCTGCTGACGCGAGCGGTCAATTTCTTCAGTTTCGTCACGCGGGCGTTCCTCTACCTGCTCACCTGCCCGAAGCCGGCCGTGATCTTCGCAGTGCTCCAGCCCCAGCCGATCGGCCTGGTCGTGCTGTTGCTGGCCAAGCTTCGGGGCTTCAAGGTGATCTTCAACATCCAGGATCTGCATACCGATGTGTTGATCGACCTGGGCGTGGCTCGAGGCCGATGGATGACGGGCCTGCTCCGCTTCATCGAGCGCAGCGTCTACCGTCATGCTGACGCCATTGCCGTCATCTGCGACGGATTCAAGTCACATGTCCGCGCGCATGGCGGCGCCTGCGCCATCAGCGTGATTCCCAACTGGATCGATATTGACGAGATCCGGCCGGACGGCGCGGCGGGGCACAGCTTTCTTCAGAAGCATGGCCTGGACCCCTCGCTGCCTGTGGCCCTTTATGCGGGCACCATTGGCCACGTCTCGGGGGCGCAGGTAGTGATCGATGCGGCCCGCCTGCAGCCGGGCATTCAATGGCTGTTCGTCGGTGAGGGGCCATTGCTGCCGGAACTTCGGGTGCGTGCTCAAGGACTACCCACGGTGCACTTCCTGCCTTTCCAGCCGCGAGAAGCACTGGGCGGCGTCCAGAATTGCGCCACCGTGTCGTTGGTCAGCCTATCGCCGGGCAAGGGCATCTTCTCCGTACCGAGCAAGGTGCTTGGCTACATGGCTGCGGGCAAGCCTGTGGTCGCCAGCGTGGACCCGTCCAGCGAGACCGCCAGGCTGGTCCATGACGCGGCGTGCGGATACGTGGTGACAGCGGGTGACCCGGCGGCGCTGGCTGCGGGCGTGCAGAGGCTCGTGGACAACGCCAGCTCGCGCGACTTGGCGGGTCTGCGAGGACGTCAGTATCTGGAGGGTCGGTATACGCGTCAGGCGGTGTGCGCGCAGTACCAGTCCTTGATCGAGCAGACGATCTCGTCCTGACTCAAGACCGGTCCGCCGTGCTCGGTGCGCGACGTATCCAGGCCATCAACAAGGCAACAGCCGCAAGGTAGGTCGATCCAATCCAGAGCGCCAGCAGCAGGCGGCTGAGACCGGCAGGCAGCCACAGCAAGGACACAGCGGTGATGCCGCTGGAAACGAGCGCCGGCCGCACGAGGACGCCCCAATACCAGGAGCTGATTTCTCCGCGCAATGCGTCGCGATTCATCAGCCACTGGGCCACGGTGATCTGTATGACGCCATGCAGGAGCATCAGCGAAGTCGCGCCTGCCAGGCCCCAGCGTTGGATGGACCAGAGCAGCATGGGCAGACCGACGAGCAGTGTGGCTGCCATCAGGCCCGCATGGAGTCGGGTACGCCCGGCGGCCTGCTGATACGCCGCGGGAAGCCAGATCAACCCCGACAACATGGATGCGAAGACCAGCACACGCGACACGATCTCGGTGCTGGGATCCGATCGCCCCAGCCAGATCGTGAACAGCTGCGGTGTGAAGGCAAGAAAGACCAGGCCTGTCGGCACCAGAACAGAACCCAGCAGCACACATGCATTGACGTAGGTCTTCTTCAATGCCACCAGATCTCCGCTCGCGTTGAGTTGCGCAAACCGCGGGTAAAAGGCCCGGTGGAACGCGAAAACCAGCATCTGCAGCAGGCCGGTGGCGGTCAGCGCGACCGAGTAGCGGCCAAGCGATTCGGCATCGAGCAGCTTGCTCACTGCGAGCCGGTCGGCGTGCGACATCAACACGCCGCACATGGCCGTGAAAAACATGCCGCCGGAAAAGAGCACGAACTGTCGCAGCGGGCCCACGTCCACATGTCGGCCGTCGCCTGGCCCCATCGCACGCGAAAGCACGGCCCGAGTCAGCGCAGCACTGCCAATCCCGGTGACGGCCTGGAACGCGAAGAAGGTCGTGATGTCTCGCGTGTAGGTCGCGACACCGGCTCCGCCCAGAAAGCGCAGGCCATTGTTCATCGCCTGCAAGGCGTTCATCGATCCCATGCGCTGCATGCCCCCCAGTGCGTTGGCGTAGAACCCGAACAGGAACTGCCCCGCGACCGACAGCGCCAACCAGTGCAAAGCCCGCTCGACGTCGTCGCTGCGAATGCTCGAGAAGCTCAGCCAGGTCCGGGCCATGAACCCACTCGCCAAGAACAGCGCGATCGCCATGATCCCGGCTATGACCAGCACAGGACGCTCGAAGAGGCGCAGCAGTGCGCGACGACTCTCGCCTCCGTCCTGTCTGCCATCGCATCGCGCCAATTCGCGAGCAAACGCTGCGCCCAAGCCGAGGTCCGCCACCATCGACAGGTAGATCAACACCTGCCAAAAGCCGATCAAACCGAATCCCTCGAAGCCAAGCTGCCTGACGAAAACAGGAGTCGACAGAATGATCGAGGCGCCAGCCCAGGCCGCGCCCAGGAAGTTGATGAGAACGTTTTTCGGGACCGGCAAGTTGTCGAGGTACGGGAAGCAGGAAACGGCTGGCTACAAACTCTCCGCCCCGTTCAGCCGTACCAGGAAGGAGGGGCTCGATAATACGGCGCTGGAGGCGCCGTCACGTCGCCGAAAAGCGGGTCGAGTACCTCTCAGGCCCGTCATATCCAGGAGGGTTCTTCAACATGCCAGCCGTGCAAGCGTCGCGTGTGCTCATCCTTGGCGCCTCGGGCATGCTGGGTCATGCGGTGCTGAGATTTTTCAGTCAGAGCGAGGGCTTCGAGTGTTGGGGGTCTGCACGATCCCTCGCCGCGGTCCGTGCGCTGCCAGCTGAGTTGCAGGCTCGGATCGTTCCCGGTGTCGATGTCGAGAACCCAGACAGTCTGGCGCGTCTGCTGCTCAAGACAAGACCGGCCGTCGTCATCAACTGCATTGGGCTCGTGAAGCAACTCGCTGAAGCGGACGATCCGCTGACGGCTTTGCCGATCAATGCGCTCCTGCCGCACCGGCTCGTCCAGTTGTGCGGGTTGGCTGGCGCCCGGCTGGTGCACGTCAGCACGGATTGCGTGTTCAGCGGCTCCAAGGGCATGTATGGCGAGGCCGACGCCTCGGACGCCAAAGACCTCTATGGCAGGAGCAAATATCTCGGTGAAGTCGATGCACAACACGCCGTGACGCTGCGCACATCGATCATCGGGCACGAACTGGGGTCCTCGGCACACGGACTGGTCGGCTGGTTCTTGGCTCAGACAGGTGAGGTAAGGGGCTTTACCCGGGCCATCTTCAGCGGTTTGCCGACCGTTGAGCTTGCCCGCGTCATCCGCGACTTCGTCATCCCCCACCCGGACTTGCGCGGCACGTACCACGTATCGGCGGAGCCCATCGACAAGCATGCGCTCTTGAAGCTGGTCGCACGGACCTACGGCAAATCGATCGAGATCACGCCCGACGACCGCCTGGTCATCGATCGATCTCTCGACTCGTCTCGTTTTCGCAGCGCCACCGGCTACACCCCGCCGGACTGGCCGGAGCTCGTGCGTCGCATGCATGCGTTTGCTTGAACGCTCGCTCCATCCCTCGGTCTCCATTTCTCTCAGGACGCACTCTCGATGTTCAAGGACAAGGTATTGCTCATCACCGGCGGGACAGGCTCGTTTGGCAACGCAGTGCTCCAGCGCTTCCTGCACTCGGATCTGGCCGAGGTGCGGATCTTCAGCCGAGACGAGAAGAAGCAGGAGGACATGCGCATCCGCTTGAAGTCGGAGAAGGTCAAGTTCTACATCGGCGATGTGCGGCAGTACGAGAGCGTGTACGACGCACTGACCGGGGTGGACTATGTCTTTCACGCCGCCGCGCTCAAGCAGGTTCCGTCGTGCGAGTTCTATCCGATGGAGGCCGTGCGCACCAATGTGGTGGGAGCCGAAAACGTGATCCGCGCGAGTATTGCGCGTGGCGTCAGTCGCTGCGTCGTCCTGAGCACGGACAAGGCGGTGTATCCAATCAACGCCATGGGAATGTCCAAGGCGATGATGGAAAAGGTGATGGTCGCGCACTCCCGGCAGTGCGATCCCACCAAGACCGTACTCTCGGCCACACGCTACGGAAACGTCATGGCATCCCGAGGCTCGGTCATTCCCTTGTTCCTGCAACAGATCGCAGAGGGGCGCCCGGTGACCATCACCGACCCTCGCATGACACGTTTTCTCATGTCGCTCGAAGAGTCGGTCGACCTCGTGCTCTATGCCTTCGGCCACGCGCGGCCGGGCGACATCTTCGTTCAGAAGGCTCCTGCGTCGACCGTGGGTGACTTGGCTCAGGCACTGCTGGAATTGACCCGCAGCCGCAGCGAGATCAAGGTCATAGGCACGCGTCACGGCGAGAAGCTGTTCGAGTCGCTGATCTCTCGCGAAGAGATGGGGCGTGCGGAGGACCTGGACGCCTACTACCGGATTCCGGCCGACTCGCGCGACCTGAACTACGACAAGTACTTCATCGAGGGAGAGACGGCCATCTCAGCGCTCGAAGATTACACGTCCCACAACACGCATCGGCTGGACATCGAAGGCGTCAAGGCATTGCTCATGAAACTCGACATCGTGCGCGAGGCGCTGAATGCTTAAGGTCATGACCATCGTCGGGACCAGGCCCGAAATCATCCGCCTCTCACGCGTGATCGAGCGCCTGGACCGGCACTGCAGCCATGTACTCGTCCACACGGGTCAGAACTACGACTACGAACTCAACGAAGTCTTCTTCAGCGATCTGGGAATCCGCCGCCCCGACCACTTCCTCGAAGCGGCGGGCGCAACGGCCGCCGAGACGATCGGAAACGTCATCATCGCTGCCGATCGGATCCTCGCGGAACACAAGCCGGACGCGATCCTGCTGCTGGGCGACACCAACAGTTGTCTGGCCGCCATCTCTGCCAAGCGGCACAAGGTGCCGATCTTTCACATGGAGGCGGGCAATCGTTGTTTCGACTTCCGCGTGCCCGAAGAGATCAACCGGCGCATCGTGGATCACATTTCCGACATCAATCTCACCTACAGCGCCATCGCGCGCGACTACTTGCTTCGCGAGGGTCTTCCGCCAGACCAGGTGATCAAGACCGGCAGTCCGATGCGGGAAGTCCTTCAGCATCATTCCGCGCGCATCGATGCGTCAGACGTGCTGGCCAGGCTGGGTCTGTCCGAGCATCGCTATTTCGTCGTCAGCGCACATCGGGAGGAGAACGTCGATTCGCCTGAGAGACTGCAGCTTCTGTTCGATCTCCTGAACACGCTCGCAGAACGTTTCGGCGAGCCCATCGTCGTTTCCACGCATCCTCGGACGCGCAAGCGCATGGATGCGCTCGGGTTGACCGCCCATCCGCTGGTTGCTTTCCACAAGCCTTTTGGCTTCCTCGACTACATCAAGCTGCAGACCTGCGCCCGGGCCACTTTGTCGGACAGCGGAACCATCACCGAGGAATCGTCCATCATGAACTTTCCGGCGCTGAACCTGCGCGAGGTTCACGAACGCCCGGAGGGATTCGAAGAAGCCGCAGTCATGTTCGTCGGACTGGACATCGAACGGGTGCTGCAAGGACTGGCCATACTGCAGGAACAGCCGCGGGGCAAGACCAGGCTGCTTCAGTTGGTCGACGACTATGCGGCGGAGAATGTCTCCGACAAGGTGCTGCGGATCATCTTCAGTTATACCGACTTCGTCAGGCGACGCACTTGGCACGCCTAGATCGGGCCAGCGCCTCGTCGCCTCAGAAGGTGTGACTGAATCCGGCGCGGCCGAGCAGACCACGCCGGATTCACTCACGCCATCCTCACGCGGCGCGGGACCCGTTCGATGCGGCTTCGCACAGCGCTGCCACGACATCATCGACATCCAGCGTCGACTTCCACCCGATCACCCGCTCGGCACGTGCCGGATTGGCGGCGCCGAATCGGATATCCGATGGGCGCAGCAATTTCTCGTCGCTGCTGACGTGGGCAGTCCAGTCAAGGCCGAAATGGCTGAAGGCCCGCTCGACGAAGTAGCGCAGTGAGACGGTACGGCCGGTCGCGATGACGAGGTCCTCGGGAGCCGGCTGCTGGACCATCCTCCACATCGCCTCGACATACTCGGGTGCCCAGCCCCAGTCGCGGTGAACATCCAAATTGCCGAGTTCCAGACGCTCGCCGCTTCCGGCGGCGATGCGCGCGGCCGCACGCACGATCTTCTGTGTGACGAACCGCTCCAGCCTCAATGGCGATTCGTGGTTGAACAGGATGCCTGTGCATGCATGCATGCGGTATGCATCGCGGTAGTTGGCCACGAGGTTGTGCGCACAGGCCTTGGCAACGGCGTACGGGCTGCGTGGTCGAAATGGAGAAGATTCGTCCGCCGGCACCTCGCCCGTGTCGCCGAAGCATTCGCTCGATCCTGCGTGGTACAGGCGGATGGGGCGATCCACGAAGCGGATGGCCTCCAACACGTTCAATGTGCCGATGGCAATGCTCTCGATGGTCTCCACCGGCTGCTCGAACGACAGGCCGACAGAAGTCTGTCCGGCGAGGTGATAGATCTCGTCGGGTGAATGACGCCTGACAGTCTGCAGAACACTGCGAAAGTCGGTCAATGCCATCGACACAATCTGCACCGATGTCTCAATGCCGAGTCGGGACAGGTTCGAACGATTGGCGAGCGTCTCATCCCGCGATGTGCCGACGACGGCATAGCCCTTGGACAGCAGGAACTTCGACAGGTAGGCGGCATCCTGACCGCCAATCCCAAGAACAAGAGCACGCTTCCGAGGGTTCATCGTCGCAAGATCCTACAAGTACACATGCGCGTCTGTCTGCGTCCGAGGCGCGTTGCACCGGCTGTACCGGCGCTGTCCGCATTCGGCCTATGGTTGACACCGATGCGTGCGGAGCCTGCCATTCCTGGCTCGAGTTCCTGATGGCCCACGCGTGCCGGGTTCATCGGCCGCGTCCGAGGGTCTCGCGCACGCGCTCGGACGACGCGGTGCCGTCCTCCGAGCACGACGCCATTTGCAGCGGTCTGGCAAATCCCAGTTCGAAGCGGATCACGCGGAAGCCGCACGATTGGTACAAGGCCAGTGCAGAGGCGTTGGCCGCTTGCGTTCCCACGGTGATCTGCCGCGCAGCATCGCGGTAGTGCGAGACCATCGCTTGCGTCAACGCGCGCCCCAAGCCCATGCCCTGGCAACGCCGGTCCACGGCAATGAGGTCGATGACGGCCGTGCGCTCCGCCGGTCGCCACAGGCTCGACAGGTAGCCCACGGCGATACCGTTCACGCGAGCTACCCAGGTCCTGTCGGCCCGTCCGTTCAGGTTGTTGTAGACCCAGGCCGCCACGACGCGATCGGCTGCCCCGGCCGGCATCCACGGGTCGCGGGCATAACGGGTCAGTTCGAACGCGCCCACGCTGAGCGCTTGGATGGCCGCATGGTCTTCCGCGTGGCACGGCCCGACTCGAGGGTCGGGTTCCCAGGACCCTCGATCGTCGCTGGCCAGCGTCACGAGGCTGTCGACGCAGCGAAAGCCCGCATCTTCCAGCGCAACGATCGCGGTGACATGGCCTGGCGGCACCCGTACCGAGGCGTGATTCCAGCCCTCTGCCGATCGATCTCGAACCCACTGCGGCAGTGCACCGCCAACGCACTCGGCGTCTCGCCAGCCCGTGATCGTCAGCATCGACAGGCCCACGGCCGCGGAATCGAAATCGTTGTGGCGCCAATGCACCGGCTCGGTCACGACTTTTCTCCCTTGCTCTGGTCTTGGGACACCCCATACCCGAAGGCGAGGACCGGCAATGTCAGCAGGGCGATCTTGAGGTCGAGCAGGAGGCTGTAATTCTGGATATACCAGATGTCGATCCGGATGCGCTCTTTCCACGGAATGGAGTTGCGTCCCTCGATCATGGCGAGACCCGTGATACCCGGTCTCAGGTCCAGCTTCCGTTCTTCGCCGGGGTCGTACAACTCCCTCTGGGATTCGAGATCGGGGCGTGGTCCCACGATGCTCATCTCTCGGCGGACAACGTTGATGAGCTGCGGAAGCTCATCGAGGCTGAACTTGCGCAGCAACTTGCCCAAGGGGAAGACGCGGGGATCGTCCTTTCCGGTGTAGGTGCTGCCGTCGGCGTTGCGCAGGTCGAGCGCACGGTGGTGCATCGTGCGGAACTTGTAGATCTCGAACACCGTGCCACCCAAGCCCAGGCGCCGTTGCTTGAAGAACACCGGGCCAGGCGATGTGATCTTGATCAGCAAACCCAGCACGGCAAAAAGCGGAAGCAGCACGATCAATGCGCCCGTTGCGCACACCAGATCAAGCCCCGCCTTGATGGCAAGTTGCAGCGCCCTGCTGCCACCGGAACCTCGCATTGCACTCTCTCGGACAGTGTTGGTCATGTGGGCCGATTGCTGTCGCCTCAACGTGGATTCGAACGCAGATCGGGGCGCGATGCGAAGGAACTGTCGACGCCAGGGTAGCCCGCCATCACCCACCCGGATGCGCTCCGCCGTCTTACGCCATCCGACGAGTGACCGCAAGGTGACGGGTCTGAACCACGTGTCGGCCCGCTGGTCGGCCCTACCGAATCCCAGTGCCGGGCTATCACACCGGCGCCAAGATGTCGCGTACGGCCTGGATGACGCGCGACTGATCAGCGTCGGTCATCTTGGTGTACAGAGGCAGGCTCACAGCTCCGCGATAGGCCGCATAGGCCTGCGGGAAGTCCTCTGCCTGCAGACGATACGTATCTCGCCAGTATGGGTGCAGGTGCAGCGGAATGAAGTGGACGCTGCAGCCGATGCCCCGATCTGCCATGGCCTGGATGAACGCATCACGCCCGATCGGTGCGCCCTGCTGCAACCTCAGGACGTACAGATGCCAGGCGTGCAAGTCGCCTTCACGCTCGGCACGTGGCGGCAACTCGATGGGCAGCCCCGACAGCTCTGCGTTGTACCGCAACGCCATCGCTTCCCGACGAGCATGGAAACGATTCGCTTTGCGCAACTGGTGGATGCCGATCGCGGACGCAATATCTGTGAGATTATATTTGAATCCCGGCGCGACCACCTCGTAATACCAGGCCGGTGTTTTCGACGTATATCGATCGAACGCGTCGCGGTTGATGCCGTGCAGACGCATGACCCTACAACGCTTCGCCACGGCGGGGTCCTTGCAGACCACCATGCCACCTTCCCCGGTCGTCATGGTCTTCGTGGCATAGAAGCTGAATACGGTGACGTCGGATGCCAGCTGCCCGACCAACTGCCCGCGAAACCGTGTGGGCAGGGCATGCGCCGCATCTTCAACCACCCGCAGTCCGTGGCGACGTGCGATCGCAAGGATTGCATCCATGTCGCATGCAAGGCCAGCAAAGTGAACCGGCAATATCGCCCGGGTCCGCGGTGTGATTGCCGCTTCGATACGGGCGGGATCCAGATTCAAGGTTCGTGGATCAATATCCACGAATACCGGATCGGCCCCCATATATCGAATCACCTCCGCCGACGCGGTGAAGGTATACGGGGTCGTAATCACTTCGTCACCCGCGCCAATTCCCAAGGCCTCCAACGCCAAATGCAATCCGGCGGTCGCGGAGTTCACCGAAATTGCCTCAACCTGTCCACCCAGCCACTCGGCGAACTCGCTTTCGAATTGGCGAGTCTTTGGCCCCGTGGTCACCCAGCCTGAACGGAGTGCATGCACGACCTCGGCAATCTCCTCCTCGCCGATATCAGGAAGGGCAAACGGCAAGAACGAATCATTCATGGAACTGCCCAGCGCCTTCGGATGAGATAGTTTTGATCATGCGCGTCGGCAGAGCACCGCGCCTCGCGCCACCCATTCGCTCCGCTCCGGCATACGCTGCCGCTAACGGGAATCGTCGTCGACTTCGCCTGAAACAATTAGAAACTTGCATGGCGGCGAGACGCGAAGGCGATCAATGCGTCTCTTTGCCAATGGGCCTTTTGCAACCGTCAAGTGTAGCACTGTAGGTACTGCGGGTTGGAAATGCCGAGCCGCACGGGTGCGTCGAGTCGACAGTCAATCGGGTGTTGAGGTTTACATGCGGAAAACGTGCCTGAGGTATCCCTGTGGAGGGTCGATCACGTGGTGCGCAATGAATAATGGTTGACGTTTTGCATGGCCTCAGTGGCGCTTGAATGGGTACGCGTTTTGAAGGCCTTCGCGGGTAGGACGAGTCGGCGAGGTGTCAAGTGGGTACCGATTCAAGCTATCCAACCTTTCAATTCAGCATCGGACGGCACCACCCTCCGGCGCGCCAAGGGCGGTAGTGGCCGCTCGACCAAGGGTCGAAAGCCCAGATAAGATCACTGCGCGCGCAGGAGCCCCAAATGCGCCCGCGTCTCTGGGGCCAAGGCACGATTGTTCGGATCTCGTAACAAGCGTATCGGCTGGGACACGCGCATCCTGCCTTTCGGACCTGCTGAAGGCCCCCGGCCGATGTCGAAAACAAACTCCGACTCTGACCGGTGTCAACTTGGAAACTGCGCCTGAGCTTGCCGCTCGCACCCGATGTCGGCCCAGTCGCACAGGTGGCCCCTACGCCTGGCGCACGTTCTCAGTGGACTCGATGTGACCGATTTTGGCGCGTTGTCGGTCGATGGCCAGACGCCAAAAACCCGCGGCGAGAATCGCAGCCAGTCCGCCTGCAGGCGTGTGGCCCGATGGGTCGGATACCCAACCTCCACCGTCAGAAGTCGATTGCCGCCCGTGTTTTCTCGACCCGTTGCAGGCGATCCGACAGCATCCTGAGGCGTCTGACGCAGGGACACGAAGGCTTCGAATACGAGCCCTGCTGGCCTCGGCGCCCGTCCGGCGCTGGACTTGAATCTGTACTGCCGGCCGGCTCGCGCATCCGCGGCGGTATCAGCGTTTCGACGCGGCCAGCAGTCATCCGTCACCCAGCACGACTTTGTACTTATGGCAGCGGCTCCGCTGCGCCGCCGCATCATGAGCGGCCGCCGAGATGCGCGGCCGACGAGTTGCGTTTAGTCTCTTAGGGAATTGCCCTAGGGCGCTGCGCTGAGGGACACTCTGCGATATGCGCCGCTACGTATTTAGGTTCCGCACCCGCCAGCTGGGCTGGCTGGGTCATTTCGGCGTGCGCAGCAGCCTGTCCCTGCTCGGCCGACGCATGGCCTTGCTGTCGCCGTCGAACAAGCTGGTCCTCAGCCTGGTGGCCGACGGCATCTTCCTGCCGATCTGTGCCTTCTTGGCGATGGCGCTGGGTCCCTCCAGCCTGGCCGGGGCGATGGACCTGGACCCGCGCGGGTACCTGCTGGCCGGCCTGGGCACCCTGCTGATCCTCTATGTCGGCGGCCTGTACCGCTCGGTGGTCCGCTTCATCGACCTGAACAGTGTCGCCACCACCTCGGTCGCGCTGGCCGGCGTGGTGCTGCTTCTGTACTGGACGGCCAAGTCCACGCAGTTCAACGCGATTCCCGCGTCTTCGCTGCTGAGCTACTGGTTCGTCGCTTTCACCTACCTGCTCACTTCGCGCGTGGCGGCGCGCGCGCTGCTGCAAAGCGGCATGAAGCGGCCGGGCCGCGCCCGCCGCCGCACGATGATCTACGGCGCGGGAAATGCCGGGGTGGAACTCACGCACGCGATGAGCCTGAGCCTGGACTACCAGGCCATGTGCTTCATCGACGACGCGACCAACCTGCGCCACCGTATCGTCGCTGGCCTCAAGGTCTACGGGCCCGAAGAGTTGAAGCTGGCCGCCGAGCGCCACGACATCGAGCAGATCGTCGTGGCCATGCCTTCGGCTCCAGTGTCCACCAAGCGGGCGCTCATCAGCCGCATCGAGGCACTGGGCCTGCCGGTCAAGATCCTGCCCAGCCTGGCCGAACTGGTCGCCGGCCACGCCTCGGTCTCCGACATCCGCGACATCGACGTCTCCGACCTGCTCGGACGCGACCCCGTGCCGCCCGAGCCCAGTCTGTTCGCCCGCAACATCCGCCACAAGGTGGTGATGGTCACCGGCGCCGCCGGCTCCATCGGCAGTGAACTGTGCCGCCAGATCCTCAGCCAGGCCCCTGCCCGCCTGCTGCTGCTGGACCATTCCGAATTCGGCCTCTACAGCATCGAGCAGGAACTCAGCGCCCTACGCACCGAGACACAACTCGTGCCGGTCCTCGGCACCGTGCTCGACGGCGACCTGCTCGAGCGCACGATGCGCGAGCAGCAGGTGCAAACGATCTACCACGCTGCCGCCTACAAGCACGTGCCCATCGTCGAGTGCAACATCCGCCAGGGTGTGCTCAACAACGTCTTCGGCACCCTTGCCGTGGCCCTGGCCGCGGCGCGCTGCAGGCTCGAGACCTGCGTGCTGGTGTCCACCGACAAGGCCGTGCGACCGACCAACGTGATGGGCGCATCCAAGCGCGTGGCCGAGCTGATCTTCCAGGCCGCCGCCGCCGCGCGCGAGTCACCGACCGTCTTCTCGATGGTCCGCTTCGGAAACGTGCTGGGTTCTTCCGGCTCGGTGGTGCCTCTGTTCAAGCGCCAGATCGAAGGTGGCGGCCCGATCACCATCACCCACCCAGACATCATCCGCTACTTCATGCTGATTCCTGAAGCGGCGCAACTGGTCATCCAGGCCGGCGCGATGGCAAAGGGTGGCGAGGTTTTCGTGCTCGACATGGGCGAGCCCGTGCGTATCGCCGACCTCGCCCGCACCATGCTGCGGCTCTATGGCCTCGAAGAAAAGTCGGCCGAGCACCCCGACGGCGATATCGAGCTCAAGTTCGTCGGCCTGCGTCCCGGCGAGAAGCTCTACGAGGAACTCCTGATCGGCGACAAGACGATCCCCAGCATTCACCCGCGCATCATGTGCGCGCTGGAGCGTCCCGTCGAACCCATGTTGCTGGACAAAATGCTCGGCGCCTTGCGCAAGGCCTGCGAGACAGGCGACGACCTCGCCGTCCTGCGCCAGGTGCGCAACCTCGTGCCCGAGTTCAGAAGCCCTGAAGAAGTCAACCAGGCGGCTCAGGCCGGCAAGTCGACAGGCAACACGCCGGCGTTCCTGGTCGGCGGCACCTGAGCCGCCCGTTCGGCGGGTTGCATCAGGCGCTCAGCGGCTTGCCGTCGCGGCGGCCACCGGACTCAGGTCCTCGGCATCCGGCACGGTCAGCACCGGCAGACCCGCATCCGCAGCCAGCAGCAGCGCCCGCTCGCGTCGATCGGCATCCTGCGAGGTGTAGGCGACGATCACGTGCGTGGCCAGCGCCGTGAGCGAGGGATCGCGCACGCGTGAGAGTGGGCCCGCCACCGGCACGCCCGCGATGCGCAGGCCCTGCAGCTGCGGATCGTCATCCAACAACATCAGCACCTTCCAGCCCTGGCGCTGGTGCAGCCCGGCGATGAGCCGCCGCGCGGTTTCGCCGGCACCCAGGATGATGGCTTGGTTGGCGTCGCCCGTGCCACGCCCCGAAACCGCGTGCGCATGCTCCCAGACCATGCGCAGCATCATGCGCACAAGAACCAGCCCCAGCACGGTGAAGACCGGGTGCAGAACCAGCACTGCGCGCGCCACGCCGACCAACTGCGCAAGCTGGATCCAGGTTACGCTGAAGAAGCCCGCCATCATGCAGGCCACGAAGATTCGACGCACGTCTTCGAAGGCGAAGAAGCGCCACACGGCCTGACGTGCGCCGCTGATCTGCAGCGCCACGAGGTAGGCGGCCACAACGCCCAGCGAGACGAGGTCGTCGTACCAGGGGCGCCCAGGGGACCAACGCTCGACGCCGAGCCGGAACAGATAGGTGAGGTGCCAGGCCGCAAGGACGACCATCGCATCGACGGCCATGGCCAGCCAACGCACGCCGGGGCCGGATCGCTCCAGGCGGCTCTCGATGCGGGACCAAAAACGGTGCTGATCGATCATGTTCTTCACCTGGCTCAGCCGGCGCTGCGGAAGAAACACCGTGCGCAGGGTCAGGCCCAGCGCACGCAGGTCGGCAGCCATCGTCGCATGCTCGACGTAGTTCGTCGCGACACGCAGCTTCTCTGGCAGTATGACCTCCAGATACACCCGTTCGGGGTCATCTGCCTGCGCGAGCAGGTCGCCCTCGTTGCGGAAACGCAGCGAGGCGAAATCGGTGATGCCGGGGCGCACGCTCAGCAGGCGCTCGCGTTGTTCGGCCGGGTATTCGGCGACATATCGAGGCACTTCGGGGCGCGGGCCGACCAGGCTCATCGTGCCGCGCAACACGTCGATGAGTTGAGGCAATTCGTCGAGCTTGCTGCGGCGCAGGAACGCCCCCGCGCGGGTGATGCGCGCGTCCTGGCTGCTGGTGATCTGCAGGCCGCCGGCCGGCTGCTGCTGCGCCATCGTGCGGAACTTCAGGATGCGGAAAGTCCGCCCGCGCAGGCCCACACGCTCCTGCCGGAAGAAAACCGGCCCCGGCGAATCCAGAACGATCCACAGCGCGACCACCAGGAAGACCGGCGACAGCAGCAGCAGCGCGGACACCGCAACGAGGACGTCGAGCAGCCGCTTCAGCATCGCGGACGCGTGTGCTTGCGCATCGCGTCACCGACGCGGTGCGACCCGGCCGGGCGGGCGGGATCTGCCGCGCCAGACGTATCGCGCACGCACCGGCGTCCGGACTCGGGCATTCCACGGGATACGAAGGCAGCAGTCATTCGGCAGGCTTGGCAATCCACGCCAACACGTGGGTGCGCAGCAAGGGCAAGACGTTCAACGCGCCATATAGCGCCGGGTGGACACGGCAGACCGCGCGGGCCAGCGGCGGCGCCAGGGTGACGCGGCTGGCGCTGATCTGCCCGGACGGAAACAGCTTTCGCACGGTGGCCAGCGGCACGCCGCGCACGTCCGGATTGCGTGGATTGTCCACCGTGAAGTCGTACCAGAGCACGCCCCCGCCGGGGCGGACCCACTTCCACATGGCGCGGGCCAGTCGCTGCTGGAAGCTGTCGTCCAGGAGCGAGGAGAAGACCGTGGATTGCCAGACGATATCCACGGACTGCGGCGCAATGGGCTGGCGCGAGGCATCGCCCGCGATCAGGGTGACGGCTTCGGGCAGCAGGTCGCGCGCGACGTCCAGGCGTTGCGGCAACACTTCGATGCCGCACAGGTTGTCCGGCCGGATGCCCAGGCGCAGCAGATCCAGCAGGTTGCCCCCAGTGCCACAGCCCACCTCCACGATGCGCAGCCGGGCCAGGTCGGTCATCTCCTGACGCACCAGCAGGCGCAGGATCGCGCGCTGGCGCTCCTGCACGGTCTGCCAGACGTCCGGCTGCAGCAGGCTGTAGCGCCCGTCCAGGTGCGCGCGGCGCGCATAGCGCTCGACCAGCGCGCCGGTTTCATGCGTGCCGCCTGGCGCGTCGCCGGGCACATTCGGTTCCATCATCGGGCACCTCCCAGTGTCGCCAGGAATCGCGCCGCCAGCACCGGGTAGGTGTGGTGGCGCTGCACGAAGGCCTTGCCGCGGTCGCCCATCGCACGCCGCTCGCGTGGCGTCAGGGCGGCCAGGCGCTGCAGGCCCGCGGCGATGGCCGGGATGTCGTCCGGCGCCACAGTCAGGCCGCAGTTGGCCTCGCCGACCGGGTCGTTGCCGGCTTCCACGGCGTGCAGCACCGGCTTGCCGGCCATCATGTAGTCCATCAGCTTGTTGGGAGCAATACCGAACCGGTAGATCGGCACGCGCTGCCAGCCGATGTAAGCCACGTCGATCGCCGCCAGGAAGGCCGGCACCTGGGCCTTCGGCACGGGCGGCAGCAGATCCACGTTCGTCAGCTGTTCTTTCGCGATGCGCTGCTGCAGCCGTTCGCGCTCGTGTCCGTCGCCGATCATCACGATCTGGATCGCGGTGTCGCGCAGCTGGCCGGCGGCATCGAGCAGATGATCCAGCGCGTTAGGCTTGCCCATCGATCCCGCATAGCCCACCACGCAGCGGCCAGCCGCACGCGCGCGGTCCAATGCGGCAGCGACATCGTCGCGCAGCGGCTGCGGCGCGGACTTCCACTCGCCCGGGTCGATGCCGTTGGGCACGATGCTCAGCTTGCGCAGGTCCAGGCCGCGACCGGCCATGTGTTGCTGCACCTTGGGCAGCATCGAAACCACGCGGTCCGCGTCACGGTAGGCCGCGTCCTCGGCCGACTGGCAGATCAGCGCAAAGGGGTGCCAGGGCGACATGCCGGACAGCTCGATGGGCGACAGCGGCCACAGGTCGTGCACCTCGTAGACCAGTTGGCAGTCGCGCCCGGCCGCCCGGGCGCGCTGCGCGATGCGCCGCGCGATCCAGATGTCCATCGGGTAGGTGCTGGAGGCGATCACGGCATCGGGCTGGAAGCGCGCGGCCCACTCGTCGGCCTGTGCCCAGGCCTGACTCATGAAGGCCAGGATGTTGCGCATGCGTCCGAGGCCGTTGCCCGCGTAGCGCGGCGTGGGCAGCCAGCGGTAGGCGATGCCGTCGATCAGCTCGTCGCCGGCGGTGGGCTGACGCGCGCGAACATGCGAAAAGTCCGCCGCCAGGATCTGCACGCGGTGCCCCAGGCGTACCCACTCGCGCGCCAGGTAGTACGGGCGGTATTCCATGCCCAGCGCGGGCGTGCCGGCATAGTGGTTGAGCAGCAGTAGGTTCAAGGCGAGGCCTCCGCAGTCAGCTGCTTCAGGCGCGCCACGAAGGCGTCCACCGAAGGCTCGAACAGCGCATGGCGGCGCACCCAGTCGCGGTTGTCGCGCGCGATGTCGTTCGACCGCGCCTGCAGCGCGTCCAGGCTCGCGCGCGTGAGCTGCTCGTCCGCCGCCAGGATCAATCCGTTGACGGCGCTGTTCACGAGCTCGTGGTTGGCCGGCAGGTCCGACAGGATGGGAATGCAGCCATGCGCCAGAGCTTCCAGCACCGAGACCGATACCGAATCGCTGTGCGGCAGGCTGATATACCAGCGCGCGCGGCGGTAGACATCCGCCTGCGCCTCGGGCGCCAGGCGGCCGGTGAACTGCACGCGGTCCGACAGGCCCGCCGCGCGCGCCTGCTCGCGCAGCGCGGCGGCCAGCGAGCCGTCGTGGGCCACGACAAGCCGCGCCTGCGGCCAGTCCTGCGCCACGGCCGCGAATGCCTGCAGCACCCGCTGCGGCGCGTAGATCGGCTCCAGGCCCCGGTTGGCAAAGAACAGGGCGTCGTCCTTGGGCGTCCCGTCGTCCGCGGGCAGCGCGTCCAGCCCGAAAGGGAAGACCATCACTTCGCGCGCGCCCCATTCGTACATGCGCTGCGCCATGTGGCGCGAATCGCTGGTCGTGAGTGTGCAGGCACGCAGCACACGCTGCGTCACGGCCGCCACCACGCGGCTGCGCAGGGGCGTCACGAGGATGTCCGAGCCCCAGGCCGATCCGCACAGCTGCGCGCGCACGCCCAGGTGGCGGCTCAGCCAGGCCAGGGTGCCGTGGGAGGTGAGGTAGTGCGCGTGCAGCCAGTCCGGCTGGATACGGCGCAACCAGGCCGCCGCGCGTGGCAAATGGCGCAGCAGCGCCACGTTGCCGCCCTCGAAGCGCGGCGCGCTCTGCAGGGCCAGGCGCTGCGCCGTGGGAATGCACGCGTCGAACCCGGGCAGAAAGCCGCGGCTGGACAGCGCCCACAGGTCCACGCGCGACTGCAGCGCCCGCGCCCACTTCAGCAGGTGCGGGCTCTCGCCGTCGCCGATCAGCACCAGCCTCACCGGGGCTCCGCCGATGCGCCTGCCTGCGCGTCGCCCTGTCCCGCCCAGCTTTCGTAGGCGGCGCGCCACTGGGGATTCGCCGCCAGCAGCGCCTCGTCACCCGCACGTGCATCACCCACCACGCGGGCCGGCTGGCCCTGCAGCACGGCGTGATCCGGAAACTGCCCGCGCACCACGCTGCCGGCACGCACGATGCAGCCGCGGCCCAGCACCGTGCCGGCTTCGATCACCACGTGCGGGCCGATGAAGCAATACGCGCCGATGTGCACCGGCGCACGCACCCAGCCAGGCCGCTGGGGCTCGTCGGTGGCGAAGGCGCGGCCGAGCAGCCGCATCGTGCGGTGCGAGCTGTGCGTGACGATGCTGACGTGGCTGGTGATCTGCACGCCTTCTTCCAGCGTGAGGCCGCCGCTGGCCTCGAGCCAGTTGAAGGGGCCGATGTACACGTGGTCGTGCAGCGTCAGACCTTCTTCGTGGTCGATGCAGCTGGCCGGCGAGATCCGCGCATGCGGCAGCCCCCGCCCCTGTGAGCGTTCGCCATAGATGCGCCGGTACAGCAGCGCGTGCGCCAGACGTCGGCGCCATCGGTTAAGCCAGGCTCGCATGGGCTGGATTGTCCTCAAGCTGCTCAGGGGGTGTCCGGCCGGCCCGCGGCGCGGCGAGAACGCGCCACCAGCCAGTCCCGCCACGCGGTGTCCAGGCGCCACACACGCGACACCGGCACGCCCGCCGCGCGTGCAAACCAGACCGTCGCCACGGCCATCGTCACGCCATAGGACAGCGTGGTCGCACAGGCACCGCCCATCAGGCCCCAGCGCGGAATCGCCAGCAGCGATACCACCAGGTTGATGGCCAAAGACAGCGTCGCCAGCGCGGCCGGCACCTGGGGCCGCCCCGCGTGGTTGGTGAACCAGGCCGACAAGGCCGAGGCAGCGCCGAACAGCGCCACGCCGGGCAACAGCAGCGCCAGCACCGGCAGCGCCGGTCGGTAAGCCTCGCCCAGCACCGGCGGCACCAGCAGCGCCGCGGCCAGCCACAGCACGGGGCTGATCAGCACCAGCAGCAGCACGCTGCCCTGCATGGCCCGCAGCGTCAGCGCGATCGCCGCTTCGCGATCTGGTGCACCGATGCGCGCATAGGCCGCCGTGGTCACGGCCGACGAGATGAGCCACAGCAACTCGGCCACCGCCACCGCAATCGAATACACGCCCGTGGGCGTCAGGCCCATGAAGTGCTCCACCAGGAACAGGTCGGCCTTGTAGTTCAGCAGGCTCACCAGGTTGGTCAGCCCGATCACCGCCACGAAGCGGCCCTGGTCCGCCAGCGCGCCCCAGCGCGGCCGACCGGCCCAGCCGCCCCGCCAGGCGGCCATCGCCGTGCCCAGGCCCACCGCCACACGTGCCAAGGCCCATGACGCCAGCACGGCCACCAGCGTGCCGCCGACACCGGCTGCATGCGCCACGCCGATACCCGCCAGGGTCAGGGTAGGCGGCGCCAGCATCAGCAGCGTCAGGCCCAGCATGTGCCCGCGACCCAGCCACAGGCCCGACAGGTTGCCCGGCAGGAACAGCACCGGCGCGGCCAGCGCCAGCCAGGCCAGCGTGGCGTAGCCGGGACCGGCCTGGCGCGACACGGCCCACAGCCCCCCGGCGGCGCACAGCCCGAGGACCAGGCAGGCCAGCAACGTCGCGCCCACCAGCGCGCCCGGCTGCGCGCGGCGGTGCGACAGCTCGCGTGCGATAGCCACGCCGAAGCCCGAAGACAGCGCAATCAGGACCGACTCGACCGCCACGAACAGCGCAAACGCCCCTTGCTGCGCCGTCCCCAGCCGCGCCGTGTACAGCGTCAGCGCAAGCCCCAGGGCGACGGCCGCGAGCCGGGAGACCAGGTTGACGAGGCTGTCTCGGGCCAGCCGGCTCATCGGGGGCGATGCGCCGCACAGCGGCATGAGCGTGCCGGGCCGTCACCAGGCCAGATGCTGCTTGGCGACATCCGCAGATGCTTCCCTGAGACCGGCTCTGCGGGCGTCCCTCGCAGGACCCACGACGCCCTGGCGACCGGCCCGCGCGAAGCGCTCACGACCGGCCCACGGCCGCAGCCAGCGCGGCGATCACGCGGTCCTGATCGTCGGACGTCAGGTCGGCACTCATCGGCAAACTGAGCACCTCACGAGCAGCCCGCTGGCTGACCGGGCAGCTGTCGGCCGCTGCCCAGGCGGCATAGGCGGGCTGGTGGTGCAGCGGCGTCGGGTAGTGCACGGCAGTGGGAACGCCCGCCGCGGACAGCGCCGCGACCACCCGCTCACGGTTCTGGACGAAGACGGTGTACTGGCCCCAGACGCAATCGCGTCCCTCGCGCACCGCCAGCGGTCGAACACCCGGCATCCCGGCCAGCGCTTGGGTGTAGCGCCTGCCGATATCCGCGCGGGCCTGCAGTTCCCACGCAAAACGTTCGAGCTTGCCCAGCACCACCGCGCACTGCAGCGTGTCCATGCGCCCGCCCACGCCCAGACGCGTATGTGTGTAGCGCGCGCTCTGGCCGTGCACGCGGATCTCGCGCGCGGCGCGGGCCAGGCGCTCGTCGTCGGTGAACAGCGCGCCGCCGTCGCCGTAGCAGCCCAGCGGCTTGCTGGGAAAGAAGCTCGTCGCGCCGAAGGTGCTCAGCGCGGTGCTCGCGCGGCCCCGGTACCGCGCGCCGAAGCTCTGCGCGGCGTCTTCGATCACGGCCAGGCCGTGCCGCTGCGCGATGGCATTGATCGCGTCCATGTCGGCACACTGGCCGTACAGGCTCACCGGCATGAGGGCCCGGGTGCGCGGCGTGATGGCCGCCTCGATCAGCGACGCGTCGATCAGCGCTGTGTCGGGTTCGATGTCGACGAAGACCGGCGTCGCCCCGGCCAGCACGATGACTTCCGCCGTGGCGGCAAAGCTGAACGGCGTGGTGATGACCTCGTCGCCCGGCCGGATGTCCAGCGCCATCAGCGCGATCAGCAGGGCCTCCGTGCCGCTGGCCACGGTGATGCAGTGACGCGAACCCGTCAGCGCCGCGAGCGCCGCTTCGAGCTCGGCGACCTCCGGGCCCATGATGTACTGGCCGTGGTCGAGCACACGCTGGATGCGCGCGTCGATGCCGGTCTTCAGCGCCGCGTACTGCGACTTCAGGTCGATGAACTGCATCGCGTGAGCACCTCGCCGTCGAGTCGGTAACGCTCCCCGGTGGCCGGGCAGGCGGCCTCGCCCTGCCCTGTGGCCGGCAGATCCAGGCGTTCGCCATGGGCGCTCATCCAGCCGGCCCGGCGCGCAGGCACACCCATCATCAGCGCGAAGGCCGGCACGTCGGCGGTCACCACCGCGCCGGCCGCGATGAAGGCATATTCGCCCACCGTGTGGCCACACACGACGGTGCAATTGGCGCCCAGCGTGGCCCCGCGCCGCACGACCGTCGGCTTGTATTCGTCCTTGCGCGACACCGCGGCGCGCGGATTGCGCACGTTCGTGAAGACCATGCTCGGGCCGCAGAAGACATCGTCCTCCAGGCGCACGGCGTCGTAGATGGAGACGTGGTTCTGGACACGCACGCGGTTGCCGAGGCGCACGTCGTTGCCGACGAACACACCTTGCCCGAGCGAGCAGCCGTCACCGATGCGCGCCTGCGCACAGACATGCGCAAAGTGCCACACCTTGGTGCCCTCGCCCAGTTGCGCGCCCTCGTCGACGACGGCGGTCTCGTGCTGCCAGTGGCCTGCCATGCGATGCCGCGTTTGCGTGTGGCCGCTTCGGTCAGAAGACCAGCGGCAGGCCCACGCGCACGCCGTCGCGCGCACTGCGGTAGGCCGCGATGATCACTTCGAGCGAGCGCAGGCCTTCGTAGCCGTCGACTTCCGCACGGGCCTCGCCGCGCAGGGTGTCGACCACGTTGGCGTAGTACAGCGGGTGGCCGAAGCCGTAGACCGATGTGGGCGCGTAGCTGGCATCCATGGCCTGCACGTCCTCGGGCAGCGGCTCGGCAAACTCCCAGTGTTCGATGCGGTTGACGGCCACGCCGCCTACGCGCACCGTGCCGCGTTCGCCCAGCACCGTGATGCTGCCTTCGAGGTTCTTGCCGTGCGTCAGCATGGTGACGTTGATCGAGGCCAGGCCGCCGCCGCGCAGGCGCAGGCTCATCACGCCGCTGTCTTCGGCCTCGATGTCACGCAACTGGGTCGCGGTGTAGGCGTGCACGTTGTCCACGGGCCCCACCAGCCAGTCGACCATGTCGACGTAGTGACTGGCCTGGTTCATGAAGGCACCGCCGTCGAGGTCCCAGCGACCGCGCCAGGGCGCCGCGTCGTAGTAGCTCTGGGGCCGCGTCCAGAAGACGTTGACGGTCACCAGATGGATGCGCCCGAAGCGGCGCGCATCAATGGCCGTCTTCAGTCGCTGCAAGGTGGCATTCAGCCGGTTCTGCTTCACCACGAAGAGCTTGACGCCGGCGTCGCGGCAGGCGCGCACCATGGCCTGGCCTTCGTCCCACTTGGTGGCCATGGGTTTTTCGCTCACCACGTGCCGGCCGGCCTGCGCGCAGCGGATGGCCTGCTGTGGGTGCAGGCCGCTGGGCGTGGCCAGCGCGATGACATCGGCATCGCAGCCCGCCAGCAGCGCATCGAGCGAGGCAAAGCCCTTCGCGCCGGTGGCCTGCACCGCCCGCTCCAGCGCGGCCGGCTGGGTGTCGCAGACGGCCACCAGCTTCGCGCGGCCTGCCTGGCGCGCCAAGGCCTCGATGTGGTTGACCGAGATGCGTCCGCAGCCCACCAGCGCGAATTCCAGCGGACGGTGCACCAGCGGTAGCGGTTCGGGACGCAGACGGGCCATGGCCAAGAGGTGTCGAGGGCAGCACGGCAGGCGCCAAAGCGCGCCGCGCCGAAAAACCTGGCATTGTAAGTGGGCGCCCTCCCTGACCGCCTAAAATTGCAGCAAATTCAACGAGTTGCCCATGTCTGACGAAACCCCGACAAGCCCTGCCCCCGACGACAACCAGCTGATCGCCGAGCGCCGCGAGAAGCTTGCCGCCATCCGCCAGCGCGCCCGCGCCACGGGCAGCGCGGCCTTTCCCAACGACTTCAAGCCCACGCACCAGGCGGCGGATCTGCACCACCGCCACGACAGCGTGCCCAACGAAGAACTCGAGCCGCAAGGCATCGCCGTGTCCGTGGCCGGCCGCCTGATGCTCAAGCGCGTGATGGGCAAGGCTTGCTTCGGCACGCTGCAGGACGGCTCGGGTCGCATCCAGCTCTACGTCACGCTGGACGGCGTGGGCGCCGACAGCCTGGCCGAATTCAAGCAATGGGACCTGGGCGACATCCTGGGCTGCGAAGGCACGCTGTTCCGCACCAAGGCCGGCGAGCTGTCCGTGCGCGCCACGCGTGTGCGGCTGCTGACCAAGAGCCTGCGCCCACTGCCCGACAAGTTCCACGGCATGACCGACCAGGAACAGAAGTACCGCCAGCGCTATGTGGACCTGATGACCGACGAGTCCTCGCGCGCCCGCTTCATCGCGCGCAGCAAGGCGGTCAGCTCGATCCGCAATTTCATGGTCGAGCACGGCTTTCTCGAGGTGGAGACGCCGATGCTGCACCCCATCCCGGGCGGCGCGAACGCCAAGCCGTTCACCACGCACCATAACGCGCTGGATCAGGAGATGTTCCTGCGCATCGCCCCCGAGCTCTACCTCAAGCGCCTGGTGGTCGGCGGCTTCGATCGGGTCTTCGAGATCAACCGCAATTTCCGCAACGAAGGCATCAGCGTCCGGCACAACCCGGAATTCACGATGATGGAGTTCTATGCGGCCTACTGGAACCACCACGACCTGATGGACTTCACCGAGGCCGTGCTGCGCCACGCGGCGCGCCAGGCCACGGGCTCGGCCACGCTGAGCTACGCCGGCAAGCCGGTGGATCTGGACAAGCCCTTTGCGCGCCTGACCGTGCGCGATTCGCTGGTCAAGCACGCCGGGCTGAGCCTCGAAGAGGCCAGCGACGCGCAGGCGCTGCACACGCGGCTCAAGACCCTGGGCGAAGAGCCGCCCGCGCACTGGACGCTGGCCGAACTGCAGTTCGGGCTGTTCGAAGCCGTGGTCGAGGCCCAGCTCTGGGAGCCCACCTTCATCGTCGAATACCCGGTCGAGGTCTCGCCGCTGGCGCGTGCCTCCGACAGCAACCCGGCCATCACCGAGCGCTTCGAGCTCTTCATCACCGGGCGCGAATTCGGCAACGGCTTCTCGGAGCTCAACGACGCCGAGGACCAGGCCGCGCGATTTGCCGCACAGGCGAAGAACAAGGATGCCGGCGACGAAGAAGCGATGTACTACGACGCCGATTTCATCCGCGCGCTCGAGTACGGCATGCCCCCGACGGGCGGCTGCGGCATCGGCATCGACCGCCTCATCATGCTGCTGACCGACAGCCCCAGCATTCGCGACGTGGTCTTATTCCCCGCCCTGCGTCGGGAGAGCTAAGCTAACGGTCGACGTGAACGCCCGAATCGAATCCCTGCACCTGATCGAGTCCGCCTGCTGGCGCGAAATTGAACGCGCTGCGCGCGAGCATGAGCATCCTTTCCGCCTGATGTCGCTGGGCACGGTCGGCCAGGACGGTGGTGCCGACGTGCGCAGCATCGTGCTGCGCGAGGTCCGCACCACGGCACGTGAACTGGTCTTCTATACCGACGACCGCTCGCCCAAGCTGGCGCAGATGCGCGCGCAGCCCCGCGGCACCTTGCTGATGTGGTCGGCGCATCTGGGCTGGCAGCTGCGGCTGCGCGTGGACCTGGCGCCGCTGGATGACGGGCTGGAGGTCAGCTCGCGCTGGACCCGCATGAAGCTGTCGCCCGCAGCGCACGACTATCTGTCGCCGATGGCGCCGGGAACGCCGCTGGGCCAGCCCAGCAACGAACGCGGATCACGCACCTACTTCGCCGTGGTCACCGCCAAGGTCAAGGCGCTGGACTGGCTCGAGCTGCACGCCGACGGCCACCGCCGCGCGCTCTTCGACGACCAGGGTGCGCGCTGGGTCCAGCCCTGAGCCTTGAGCGCTGAGCGGCTGCGGCTGCGGCCGCTTCAGCGGTGCTTGAACTCGGCCTTGCGCTTGTTCATGAACGCGTCCATGCCCTCGCGCTGGTCTTCCGTGCCGAACAGCGCGTGGAACATGCGCCGCTCGAAACGGATGCCTTCGGACAGCGGCACCTCGTAGGACTGGTTGACACATTCCTTGGCCAGCATCGTGCTGGGCAGGCCCATCTGGCAGATGACCGT
The DNA here is from genome assembly GCA_963205115.1 of Pseudomonadota bacterium. Taxonomy (GTDB): domain Bacteria; phylum Pseudomonadota; class Gammaproteobacteria; order Burkholderiales; family Burkholderiaceae_C; genus Rubrivivax. Next base: position 84,611 of record CAUJHV010000070.1, read on the forward strand.
CGCCGCGGCCAGGGCCTCTTCCATCAGCTTGTCGGCGGGCACCACGCGCGAGACCAGGCCGGCGCGTTCGGCCTCTTCGGCGCCCATCATGCGGCCGGTGAGCACCAGGTCCATGGCCTTGGCCTTGCCGATGGCGCGCGGCAGGCGCTGCGTGCCGCCGGCGCCGGGCAGGATGCCCAGCTTGATCTCGGGCTGGCCGAAGCGCGCCGAATCGGCGGCGATGACGATGTCGCAGCTCATGGCCAGCTCGCAGCCGCCGCCCAGCGCAAAGCCGGCCACGGCGCCGATCACGGGCTTGCGCACACGCCGGATCGTCTCCCAGTTGCGCGAGATGAATTCGCCCAGGTACGCGTCCATGAAATTGAACTTGGCCATGGCGCTGATGTCCGCACCGGCGGCAAAGGCCTTTTCGCTTCCGGTCAGCACGATGCAGCCGATCTGGTCGTCGGCATCGAAGGCCAGCAGCGCCGCGCCCAGCTCGTCCATCAGCTGGTCGTTCAGTGCATTGAGCTGTTTCGGGCGGTTCAGCGTGATCAGGCCGGTGCGGCGTTCGCCTTCGCCACGGGTCTCGACGATCAGGGTTTCGTAGCTCATCGGGTCATCTCCGTTCAGTGTTCGGCGCCGGGCGCGCGGGTGGCACGGGCGCAGGGCGGCCCAGCAGGCGGGCCGGCATTCCGCAGCCACTATAAAGGCCGCGGATGGCCAGGTGACGGCCATCGGCCGTCCCTGGCAAGCATGCGCGCGTCAACGACCCGTGACGGGCGGCTGGGCCTCTGCCTGCTGCGGGGCGCGCGACAGCGTCAGGTCGACCCAGGTCTGTTCGTCCTGGCGGATGACGATGCGCACGGGCAGGTATTGCAGACCCGGCGCGAACCAGCTTTCCAGCGCCAGCTCACCCGGCCGCGGCACGCTGCGACGCGGTTTCATGTGATATGTCGCCAGCCGGCCCGCGGGGGTGTCCAGCGTCTCCTGCGCCTGGATGTCGTAGATCCAGCGGTCGACACGCCGCGGCAGCGCCAGCGGCACTTCCACCACCTGGCCCGGGACCAGCAGATCCGCGCGCGTCGTGAACAGCCAGGTCAGCTGCACGAACTGGCTGGCCGTGTCCTGCACGCCCGGCGGTCGCGGCACGGTCTCGCCCTGCGCGAGCACGATCTGGTCGCTGTCGAAACGCAGGGTCTGCCGGCGCGTCTCGCGCATCAGCGCACGCGTGACTTCCTCGTAGCGCTCGGGCTGCAGGCCGCGCTCGCCCAGCGTGCCTTCGCTGGACATGCGGCGTGTCAGCAGCGGCCCGATGCTGACCTCCAGGTGCACCTGGTAGCGCGAGCCGCTGCGCAGCCACTCGACCTGCGCACTGCCTTCCACCGGCCCGCGGTAATTGCCCGTCAGGCGATAGCTCAGGCGCGTCGAGGGCGGCCATTCGAATGGCGCCGCGACAGGCACGGCGGCGGAGGCGGCCGTGGCCGATGCCGGGGCGGCGACCGCCACCGCAGGCGCAGAAGCCACGGGTTCGGCAGCGGCGACCTCGGGCGTCGCCAGCGGCGGACTCAACTCGGCCTGCGAAGCGGGCGGTGACGGCGCCTGCGCCAGCACATCCGGCAGCGGTGGCACCACCTCGGGCGGAGCCTCGGGTTCGACCTTGGGCGCTGCCTTCGCGCGCGGCGCGGACGCGGCGGGCGCCGGTGCATGCGCCACGCGCGACCCGGCCGGCGGCGCGGTCGGCTTCGCGCGGGCCACGACGGGCGGTTCGGCCGGCGCGAGTTCGCGCACGAAGGCGACCTCGATGCGCTGCATGTGGGCCCCGGCGCCCTCGCCCAGGCGCGGCGCGGCGTCGATCAGGCCTTCAACCGCCAGCGCATGCGCCAGCAGCACGGCGGCCGTCAGGCCGACGAGCGCGGCCCACGGCGGGTGGCCGGACACGGCCGTGTGCACGCGCAAGGGCCGGGTGGGCAGCAGAGCCGCTCAGCCCTTGGCGGCCGAAGCGATGCGCTTTTCCAACTGCTCGAGCGGCACCGCGCCGGGCAGGCGTGTACCGTCTTCCAGCACCGTGCCAGGCGTGCCCTGCACGCGGTGCTTCTTGCCCAGCGCGACGTTGCGGGTGATCGCAGCCGTGTCGCACTTGGCGTCGGCCTTGGACGGCAGCTTGCCGTCGATCATCCAGTCGCGCCAGGCCTTTGCGCGGTCCTTGGCGCACCAGATGTCGCGCGACTTGACTTCGGAGTCAGGCCCCAGGATCGGGTAGATGAAGTTGTAGACCGTCACGTCCTTCAGCGCGGCCACGTCGCGCTCGAAGCGCTTGCAGTAGCCGCAGTTCGGGTCCACGAAGATGGCCATCTTGCGCGCACCCGTGCCCTGCTTGACCACGACAGCATCGGCGAAGGGGAGCTTCGCAAAATCGATCGCCGTGAGCTTGTCGATGCGCGTCTGCGTGAGGTTCGTCTTGGTCTTGGCGTCGAAGATCTCGCCCTGGATGAGGTACTGGCCCTCGGCGTCGGTGTAGAGCACGTCGGTGCCGATGCGCACCTCCCACAACCCGGCGATGTTGGTGCGCTGCACCTCGTCGATCTTGGGCAGCGAGGGCATGCGTTCGGCCAGGTTCTTGCGGATCACGGCTTCGTCGGCATGGGCCGCTGTCACCAGCGCAAGCGCCAGGACAAACGGCGCCGCCAGACGCGTGGACAGGGACGGATGGGTCATGGAAAAGCCTCGGTGATTCGGTGTCGGGTCAGGACTGCAGGGCGCGTGCGGTCAGGAACCGCTTCACCGGGGGCAGTGCGTTGAGCAGAGTCAGTCCACGGTTGCGGAGTTCCCGCGCCACCGGGTTGGGATGTGCAAACAAGTGCAGCAGGCCATCGGTCAGGCCGCCCATGGCCAGGACCGCGGCATAGCGCTGGCGGGCATAGCGGCGCAGCAGGCGCTCGTCACCCAAGCTGCGGAAGGACTCGCGGGCGGCCAGCACGTCTGCCAGCGCCACGACATCGGCCAGGCCCAGGTTCAGGCCCTGGCCGGCCAGGGGGTGAACGACGTGGGCCGCATCGCCCAGCAGCACCCAGCCCGGGCCGCACACGCGGTCGGCATGGCCATGCACCAGCGGCCAGGCGGCGCGCGGCGCGGCCAGCGTCAAGGGGCCCGCCTGGCCCTGCGTGGCGTCCTGCAGCGCCGCCTCGAAAGCGGCATCGTCCAGCGCCAGCAGCTCCTGCGCGCGCTCGTCCGGCACCGACCACACGAGCCCGTAGCCGTGGCCGGCCTGGGGCCGGTCGAAAGGCAGCAGCGCCAGCACGTCGGGCGAGCGGAACCACTGCCGCGCGCGGCCTTCATGCGGCTGCTGCGCCAGCAGGCGCGCCGCCACGGCCCGCTGGCCGTAGGGGTGCTGCGTGAAGCTCACGCCCAGCGCCGCCAGCGCGGCAGAGTGCCGGCCTTCGGCATGTGCATGCAGGGCGGCCGGGACATGGCCGTCTTCGACCATCGCCACGTGCGGCGCAAAGCCCAGGGCGCTGCGCAGCACACGCTCCAGCTCCGCCGCGTCGACGATCCAGGTGAGCACCGACAGGCCTTGCGCATCGGCCGCGAAATCCAGCGCGGCCCCTGCCGCATCGCCTTCGACATGCATGCGCGTGACCGCCGTGCAGGCGTCCGGCGGCAACGCCTGCCAGACTTTCAGCTGCTCCAGCAGCGTCACGGAGGTGGCGCTCAGCGCATAGGTGCGCACGTCCGGCGAAGCCCCTTCGCGCGGCGCGGCGGGCTGTTGCCAGGCCACGGAAAGCCCCTGGCGCGACAAGGCCAGCGCCAGCGACATGCCCACCGGACCCGTGCCGTGCACGCAGATATCGAATGTTTCCATGGAACCGGACATTGTAGGGAGCGCCCACCCCGCGTGTCGGCGCGCGCCCCTAGAAGCCGGGGCGCCTGCGGGCCCTCCACCTAGAATGCCCGCAGGAGTACCCCATGAGTCTGCAATGCGGCATCGTCGGCCTGCCCAACGTCGGCAAGTCGACCCTTTTCAACGCCTTGACCAAGGCCGGCATCGCGGCCGAGAACTATCCGTTCTGCACGATCGAGCCCAATGTGGGCGTGGTCGAGCTGCCCGATCCGCGGCTCACGCAGCTGTCGGCCATCGTCAAGCCCGAGCGCGTGGTGCCGGCGATCGTCGAGTTTGTCGACATCGCGGGCCTGGTGGCCGGTGCCAGCAAGGGCGAAGGCCTGGGCAACCAGTTCTTGAGCCACATCCGCGAGACCGACGCCATCGTCAACGTGGTGCGCTGCTTCGACGACGAGAACGTCATCCACGTGGCCGGCAAGGTCGACCCGGTGTCCGACATCGAGGTCATCCAGACCGAGCTGTGCCTGGCCGACCTGGCGACCGTCGAGAAGAGCCTGCAGCGCTACCAGAAAGTGGCCAAGGCCGGCGGCGACAAGGAAGCCCAGCGCCTGGTGGACGTGCTGAAGAAGTGCGACGCCGCGCTGAACGAAGGCCGGCCCGTGCGCAGCATCGACTTCAGCAAGGAAGAGCGCATCGTGCTCAAGCCCTTGTGCCTGATCACCGCCAAGCCGGCGATGTTCGTGGGCAACGTCGACGAACACGGCTTCGAGAACAACCCCTACCTCGACCGCCTGAACGACTATGCGGCCAAGCAGAACGCGCCGGTGGTGGCCATCTGCGCCAAGACCGAAGCCGAACTCGCCGAGATGAGCGACGAGGACCGGCAGATGTTCCTGGAAGAAATGGGCCAGCACGAGCCGGGCCTGAACCGCCTGATCCGCGCCGCCTTCAAGCTGCTGGGGCTGCAGACCTACTTCACGGCGGGCGTCAAGGAAGTGCGCGCCTGGACCATCCACGTCGGCGACACCGCGCCGCAGGCCGCGGGTGTGATCCACACCGACTTCGAGCGCGGCTTCATCCGCGCGCAGACCATCGCGTTCGAGGACTTCGTCGCCTGCAAGGGCGAACAGGGTGCGAAGGACGCGGGCAAGATGCGCGCCGAAGGCAAGGAATACGTCGTCAAGGACGGCGACGTGCTGAACTTCCTGTTCAACGTCTAGCGCAGACTGGCCGAGGCGCGCCGCATCGGGCGCTCGAGCCGCCCGCGCCTGACATGGCGGCCTGGATGGCTGTGTCGCCAGACCGAATTTCGGATCGTCCGTCGGCATACGCCGCAGTTCGTCGCATCGGGCTGCAGTCTGGCCTGACGCCTGTGGCCTCGGCAAGGGTACTGGCGTACCGTGTTGCGCATGAGAACACCCGCCAGACCTGCCGACGACGCGACCACCGACCACCATGCCGTTCGGTCATGGTCACCTGCGATCGACCACCACGGCTCGAACGGCCGCGGGCTGAAGTCCGTGTTTCTGCTGGCGCCGCTGCTCCTGATGATGACCGTCAGCGCACCAGCCCGCGCGCAAACGCCCGCTTGCGACCCACCGCAGGCCGCATCACTGAGCGGCGCCTACCGCAGCGCCGACGGCGGCGTGATGTCGATACTCCCAGCCGGCACACCCGGTCAGTGGCGCATCACCCACTTCGACTCCGGCCGCAGTCACCGACTGCATCCGGACAGTCCCACGCACTTCCACTCTGCAAACGACCTCGAGTCTGCGCAGCCCGTGGCCTTGCGCTATGCGTTTGGACAAGCTCAGAGTGGCCTGACGGAGTCCCTCGTCATCGAGCGGGGGACACAAGGATCGAGGGTCGCCACACGCATCGCGCTCGTCGATCGCCCTGCGGTCATCAAGAGCGGAGATGTCGAACTCCATGGCCGACTGACGCTGCCGCCCTCAGGGCAGGGCCCCTTCAAGTCCGTGATCTTCGTGCACGGCTCGGACCCTGTGCCTTCGGCAGGCTGGGAATGGCTGCCTCACCTGCTGGCATCCCACGGCATCGCGACGCTGGTCTTCGACAAGCGCGGGACGGGCTGTTCCAAGGGCCAGTACGTGCAGCACTTCGACGTGCTGGCGAACGACATCGTGGCAGCCGTTCGGTGGCTGAAGGAACAGCCCGGGATCGACCCGGCCCAAATCGGACTGGCCGGTTTCAGCCAGGGCGGCTGGGTGGCTCCCTTGGCCGCGCTGAAGGACCGCTCGATCAAGTTCGTGGCAGTCAGTCACGGCCTGGCGATGTCCATGGCCGACGAAGACCGGCTCGAAGCGCCACTGAAACTGCAGGAGCAAGGCGTCGACGAGGCGTCAGTTGCCGAGTTCCGGGCTCTGAACGCCTCGCTGCACCAGCTGGCGCGGGACGGCTTCAAGGACTGGAGCGACTTCGAGCAGCAGCTCGAACGCGCCAAGGACCGGCCCTGGTTCACTCTCGCCGCGCGGCAACAAAGCTGGTTCGGCGTGACCATGCAGATGGGTCTGACACAGGCCAAGCTCGCCGCGCCCGCGATGTTTCAGCACTTCTTCCAGCCCTTCTATGACCCGGTACCGACGCTGGAGAAGCTGGACATCCCGATGCTGTGGCTGGTGGCCGGCAAAGACATCGAAGCACCGCCTGGGCCGACACTGGAGGTCCTCGATCGCTTGCGCCGGCAAGGCAAACCCGTGTTGGTGCGCGTGTTCCCGAATGCCGACCACGGCATGCAGGATTTTGAGGTGCGCGCCGGCAAACGGGTCCGCACGACATACGCCGACCGCTATTTTTCGACGCTGCTGAACTGGCTTCAAGATCCGAAGTGAAGTCAGACGGACCGGTTCGGGATGACGGGTTCAAGGACACGAAGGACGCAGGCACTAACCGCGCCGAGAACAAGGCATGCGACGTCGGGGACGGCGACGTGCCCAACGTCTTGTTCAACGTCTGAAATCAGCCGCGACGTCGGCACCAGCCGGCGACGATGGCGTGCAGCGCATCCAGCCCGTCGGTCAACGCCGCCGGCCCGGGCTGCAAGATCAGCGGGCTCTTGACCTCGTGCAGCTCGCCGTCGCGCACGGCCGGCACGTCAGCCCAACCGGGACGCGCCACCACATGTTCGGGCCGGAATTTCTTGCCGCACCAGCTGCCGATGATCAGGTCCGGCGCGCGGCGCGCCGCTTCCAGCGGGTCGGCCAGGATGCGGTCGCGGCCCAGCGCACAGGCAGCGCGCTCCGGAAAGATGTCGTCGCCGCCGGCGATGCCCACCAGTTCGCTGACCCAGGCGATCGCGCTGATCGGCGGCTCGTCCCATTCTTCGAAGTAGACACGCGGCCGGCGCGGCAGGTCCGCGGCCCGGGCGTGCACGGCCTCCACATGCGCGCGCAGGCGCTCCGCGTAGGCCTGCGCCTCGCCCACGCAGCCCACCAGCGCGCCCAGCCGTTCGACATAGGCCAGGATGCCGGCCACGCTGCGGTGGTTGGCGATCCACACCTCCACGCCGGCCTTGATGAGCGCGGCGGCGATATCGGCCTGGATGTCCGAGAAGCCGATGGCCAGGTCGGGCTTCAGCTCGAGGATGCGGTCCACTCGCGCCGAGGTGAAAGCGCTGACCTTGGGCTTCTCGCGCCGCGCACGCGGCGGCCGCACGGTGAAGCCGCTGATGCCGACGATGCGGTGTTCCTGGCCGAGGGCGTACAGCACCTCGGTGGGCTCTTCGGTGAGACAGACGATGCGCTGGGCGGTCACGTCGGCATCATGGCGCCAAAGGCGAACACACGGCTGTCAAGTGGAGGCGCGCCTGTGGCGCCCTGGGTGATGCGTGCGCCCGCGGCGCACCAGGAGACGACGCGTCCGCAGCGCTGGGGCCGACGGCGCCCACACCGCGGCAGCGGCGTGCGGCCCTCGTCGCAGGCGCGATCAGCGGCAGCTGAAATTCGCGGCGTCTTCTGGATCGCCCGAGCCGTTGTAGTGCGCGTGCTGCGGGAAGGGGCACAGCGGCCGGCTGCGCTTGGGGTATACCGCCGTGCCCTTGGCCAGGATGCGCTCGGGCGCCTGGCCCTTTTCGACCCAGTCGACGAGCGCGCCCAGGCCGTCCCAGCTGTCGGTGCTGGCACCACCCTGGCAGTGGCCCATGCCGGGGATCAGGAACAGGCGCGCGAAGTCGGCCGTGGCGGCTTCCCCGCGCGCTTTCTGCAGGCGCTGGTAATAGTCGATCGACTCGTGCGGCGAGAAGATGCCGTCGGCCAGGCCGTGTGCAATCAACAGCTTCCCGCCGCGTGCGTGGAAGGCATCCAGCCGCGCGTCGGCGGCGGTGTCGAAGATCCAGGAATGCGCCGCCATGCGGGCCGGGTCGCGATCGAAATCGAAGCGGTAGATGCTCAGCGAACGGTCCGGCGGGGTCACGAAATAACCCTGCAAGGCGTCCTGCATCAGGAAGACATGGCGCGAGTTGGCGGCTGCGGTCTGCGAATCGCCCAGACGCCACATCCGCCAATCGTTCGCCGGGTGCCCGATGCCCGGGTCCCAGGGCCACGAGAAATACAGCGGCTGACCAGCGGAATTGCGCGCGCCGGCAAACATCTTCTGCAGTGCGCCAACCTGATCGGGGCTCAGGCACTGGGCGGTCTTCGCACCCGCGCACTGCAGGCTCTTCACGTCGAAGCGACAGGCCGCCGGATGCGAGACCAGGCCGTCGACCACGCCATCATCTTTGTCGCAGGCCTGCAGGATGCCTTCGCGCAGCACACCCAGGTCGCCCGGGCTCAGCGCGCGGGACAGCACGGGTTTCCCGTCGGCACCGGCAGGTGCGATGGCCTGCAGGGCTTGCGTGTCCCAGGCCGCGGCGATGGTGGCGCCGCTGGATACGCGCATCGCCGGCGCCATCGCGATCACGCCGTCGAACATCGACGGGAAGCGCTGCGTGAACATCATGCCCTGGCGCCCGCCGCCCGAGCAGCCGATGAAATACGAACGATCGGCCGCGCGGTTGTAGAAGCCCCGCACAAGATCCTTGGCTGTCTGCGCCACACGCCCGTGCGCGACGTAGGCATTGTCCAGACGCGCCTGCGGGTCGAAGCCGAAGTCGGCGGTCGGGCCCTGGTGGCCGGCATCGGTGGTGACCACGGCGAAGCCGCGGTTGAGCGCGTAACCGGGTGCGGCCTGCGGGCCGACCGCTGGGCGTACCACGCCGTCGTTGCCGCCACCGCCCTGGTACAACAGCCGCCCGTTCCACTGCGTCGGCAGGCGCAATTCAAAACCGATGTGGTACGGCTTGCCGTCCTGGCCGGTGCGTGGCGCCATCTGGCCGGTGAGGCGGCAGTGCGCGGCCAGCAAGGGGCCGGCTGTTGCACCGGGCGGCCGCACGCTGTCGCCCGCCACGGGTTCGCCTTTGAGCTGGATGCCCGCCGGCGCTGCCGCCGCAAAAGCCGCGCAAGGGTTGGCCGCCAGGGCCGCGGCACCGCCGGGCGCCGCGGCCGGCCCCGAGGGGGCCTGGCAGGCGGCCAGAAAGGCGGCACCTGCCGTAACGGTCCACACGATAGGCAGACGTGACATGGGTTTCTCTCCTGCGGGTTCTGGTGGGGCCGGCGGTGCGTCGCCACGCGGCCGGCGGATCTTGAATGGCACCACGTGCGCCAGCAACGGTTCCAACCAGCACCGGCCGGTCAGACCCTTGCGCGGCAACCCACGGCGTGGGACGGATGACGCCAACTCAGGCGTCTGCACTTTCGCGCGCGACGGCACGCTGCCAGGCCGGGCGCTGCATCTGCCGATCCAGCAGCGCGGTCACGCGCGGCAGGGCATCCATCGACAAGCCGCTCTGGCGTGCCCGGTCGATGACCCAGGCGACATGGGCGTCGCCGATGTGCCAGCGTGCGCCCATCAACCAGGGGCGGCCGTCGGCCAGCGCCTGCTCGGCGGCGTCGAGCTGCTGGGCCATCTCGGCCAGCGCCGCGTGGCGCACGCCATCGTGCGTGGCGGCATCGGGGTGGATGCGCGCCGTCATGCGGATGCGATAGAGCTGCGAATGCAGCTGCGTCGCGCTCCAGGCCAGCCAGCTCAGCGCCCGCGCGCGCTCGAATGGCCGGTCGGCCTCCGGCAACAGGCCGGCAGCCGGCGACATGGCATCCAGCCACGACAGGATCGCCACGTTTTCGCTGAGCAGCCCGTCGGGCGTGACCAGCAGCGGCACCTTGCCCTTGGGGTTCAGCGACAGGTACTCGGGCTTGCGCTGATCGCCCTGCATCAGCGCCAGCTTGCGGATCGTGTAGGGCAGCCCGGCTTCTTCCAGGCCCACCATCGTCACGCGCGAACAGGCGCCCGGGGCGATGTAGAGGGCGAGCGTCTCGAGGTCTTCGTTCATGGCATTCACTCCGGCAAAACGCCCAGTTCCTTGGTGATGTCGGTCCAGCGGGTGTTCTCGGTGCGCAGGAAAGCGCCGACCTGCGCGACACCCATGCTGCCGTCGACCAGTGGCCCGATCGCGGCGATGCGCTCGGCCACCTCCTTGTCCTGCAGCAGCGCATTGATGTCGCGGTTGCAGCGTTCGATGGCTGCCGCCGGCGTGCCCGCAGGCGCGACCACGGCAAACCAGCCGACCATGTCGAAACCCGGCAGCTTCTCGGCCAGTGCGGGCACGGCGTCCCAGCCCGCGACGCGACGGGCCGCCGTGGTGGCCAGCACCCGCAGCCGGCCGTCACGCGCCAGCCGTGCAGTCGAGGCCAGGTCGGCCACCATCGCATCGACATGCCCGCCCATCAGGTCCTGCGTGCCCACGCCCACGTTGGCGTAGGGCACCAGGTTGGCGCCGGCCTGCGTGCGCGCATTGAACAGGCGCGCGATCATGCCGCTGAAGGTGCGCGGCCCTTCGTTGCCCAGCGTGAAGACGCCCGGCGCCGCTTTCGAGCGCGCGACCAGATCGTCGATGGACTGCACCGGCGATTCCGCCCGCACCAGCACGGCGAAGGGGCTGCGTGCGATGAAAGCCACGGGCACGAAGTCCTTGGCCGGGTCGTAAGGCAGGTTCTTGAAGAGCAGCGGGTTGGTGACCAGCGCAGCCGTGGTGGCGAAGTAGAAGCTGGAGCCGTCGGCCGGCGCGCGGGCCGCAGCCTGTGCGCCGACGACGTTTTGGCCGCCCGGCTTGTTCTCGATGATCACCGGCTGTCCCCAGGATTTCGCCAGGCGGTCCGACAGCAGGCGTGCCACGTTGTCCGGGCCGGATCCGGGAGGCTGAGACAGCACCCACTTCACGGGTTTGTCGGGCCAAGCCTGCGCACGCAGGCCGGGAGCGCCGGCCCCCAGCACGGCGGCGGCAAGGCCGGCGTTGAAGTGGCGTCGTTGCATGGGCATGTCTCCGGTGATGATTCTGGATGTCAGACGTTTGATGTGTCAGCGGCCCAGCGCCGCGCGGCGTTCGGCCAGCAGGGCAGTCACGCCGGCGGCGTCCACGGCCGTGCCGTAGACGTAGTGATCGGGGCGGACCAGCGCCGCCCGGCAGGCATGCCGCGCCATCCAGGCGGCCACCACGCCTTCGGTCTCGGCCAGCGCGGGCTCGGCCAGCGCGATGCAGGTGACGTCGACGTCCACCGGGCAGGCCGGCAGTGACACATCCAGCACCAGGCGCCAGCCCGTGCCGCAGCGCGCGTCCATGCCCACGTCACCCGCCAGCCGCGGCTGCGGAAACAGGCCGCCGCGCCCGCTGCTGGCCGTGTCCGAGAGCACACCGAACTCCAGGCGCGGCAGCACGTCCTGGCGCGGCGTGTCCTTGACGACACCGCCGCATTCGGCCAACAGCCGCGCGTCGCGTGCGCGGGCCTTCGCCGCATCTCGTTCGCAGATGATGGCCCCCAGGCCCTTGAGCCGGCTGGTGAGCTCGCGCACGTGCGCCCGGCGCTCGCGGCCGTAGCTGTCCAGCAGCGCCTGCGCGGCGGCACCCCGCACCTCGCCGCGCACCACGGCCGCGAGTTTCCAGGCGAGGTTTGCGACATCGCGCAGGCCCTGGCACATGCCCTGGCCCAGGAAGGGCGGCTGCATGTGCGCCGCATCGCCAGCGACAAAAACACGCCCGGCCCGCCACTCGCGCGCGACCAGCGCATGGAAGCGATAGCTGGCCTGGCGCCAGAGTTCACCGTCCTGCGGCGTGAGCCAGCGCGACAACAGCGCCCAGGTTCCCTCGGGCGTGGCGGCCGCGATCGCATCCTCGCCGGGCTTGAGCGAGATCTCCCAGCGCCGGTGGTTGCCGGGGCCGATGACCATCGTGCAGGGCCGGTCGGGTTCGCAGAACTGCACGCTGGTGCGCGGCAGCTTGGCCAGGCCCCGCGCGTTCACACGCACGTCGACCACCAGCCAGGGTTCGTCGAAGTCGAGGTCGTCGAGTTCGATGCCGACGATCCCGCGCACGCGGCTGGCGCCGCCGTCGCAGGCGATGAGCCAGCGCGCGCGCACGCTCGATGGTTCGCCATCGGCGCCGCGCAAGGACAGCGTCACACCATCGGCGTCCTGCGCCAGATCGGTCATCTCGGTGCCCAGCGCCACCTGCACGTTCGGCAGCCGCCGCACACGTTCACGCAGTACGCGCTCCACGGGCGGCTGCGTGAAGACCAGCGAGGGCGTATAGCCCTGCGGATACGGCGGATCGACCATCGTCATGCGCCGGATCAACTGGCCGTCGGCACCGAACCACTCGGAATTCGTGAAGGGTTCGGTGAAGGGCAGGACTGCGTCGACGATGCCGATCTGCTGGAAGATCCGCATGATCTCGTGGTCCAGCGCGATGGCGCGCGGGATCTCGTAGACCCCGTCCAGCCGGTCGCAGACGTGCACCGTCAGGCCGGCCTGGCCCAGCAAGGCCGCAGCCACCGCGCCGGCCGGGCCGAAGCCGACGATGGCGACGTCGACGCTGGTCGTGGCGGCGGCACCCAAGGCGCTCAGCCTTCCGCGACGATGGGGTTGCGCAGCACGCCGATCTGGGCGATCTCGATCTCGATCGCGTCGCCGGGCTTCATCCACACCGGTGGCGTGCGCGCCTGGCCCACCCCTGCGGGCGTGCCCATGATGATGGCGTCACCGGCTTCCAGCGTCATGCACTGCGCCAGCAGCATGATGGTTTCGTCGACCGGGAAGATCATGTCGCTGGTGTTGGCGTCCTGCATGACCTGGCCGTTCAGCCGGCTCTGGATGCGCAGGCCGGCCGCGCCAGGCGCGAGCTCATCGGCCGTCACCAGCACAGGGCCGAATCCGCCCGTGCCGTCGAAGTTCTTGCCGATGGTCCACTGCGGCGTGCGCTTCTGGAAATCGCGCACCGACATGTCGTTGAAGCAGGTGTAGCCGAAGACGTACTGCAGCGCGTCGGCACGCGTGACGTGGCGCGGCACGTTGCGGCCGATGACCACGGCCAGCTCGGCCTCGTAGTCGAACTTGCTCGAGACCTTGGGGCACAGGCCCGGCTGCCCGTGGGCCACGAGCGAACTCTTGCCGCGGTAGAAGAACCAGGGGTATTCGGGCTTGTCGCGCCCGCCTTCCTTGGCGTGATCGAAATAGTTCAGGCCCAGGCAGACGATCTTGCCGGGTTCGGGCACCAGCGGCGCGAAGGTCTGCGCGGCCAGCGGCAGACGCGGCGCGGACGACGCACACGCGGCCGCGCCTTCGGCCTTCAGGTCGACGCCGGCGGCCAGTGCCGCACGCAGGTCGGATGGCGCGCCCGGTCGCGCGGCGGCCAGGTCGATGGCCGAATTGCCGTCGACGACGGCCAGCCGCGGCTGGCCCTGGATCATGAGAGTGGAAAAACGCATCGGATGTCTCCCTTGAAATGAAACGTGGGCTGTCAGGTCGCCGCGGTGAACAACACCCGCCGCTGGGCCTGCTTGAGGTGATCGGTGGGCATCTGGCCGATGCCCCACTGGTCGATGCGGCCGGGCGGCCATGTCCAGTCGCCCGGTGCGCCGACGCGGTAGTGGTCGTCGATCTGCTCGACCTCGGCCGTGTACTCGATGACGATGCCGAAGGGGTCGACAAAATAGTTGAAGGCGTTGTGACCCGGCCCGTGCCGGCCGGGGCCCCACTGCGGCGGCAGGCCGGCGTCCTTCAGGCGGCCGCCGCCGCGCATCACCGCGTCCAGCGTGGGCATCAGGAAGGCGATGTGGTTCAGCGCATCGTTGTCGGTGTCACCCAGCGCCACCGTGTGGTGGTCGGCGTCGCAGTTCATGAAAGCCATGATGCGCGTGCGGTCGGCCAGCACGAAGCCCAACGCCTGTTCGAAGAAAACGCGTGTGTGTTCGACGCGGTGGCTGTTGAGCACCGCATGCGCCAGCCGCAGCGGCTGGTCGGCCGGCACGGGTGCGTCCGCGGGCCGCTGGGCGTCGCCGTGCACGATCTCGATGCGGCGGCCGTCGGCATCGCGGATGACGAGGGTCTCGCCACCCGACGGATCCTCAGCGGCCGCGACAGCCCGTTCGACCACGCCGCCCGCATCCTGCGTGGCCTGCGCGACGGCGTCCAACGCCGCGCGGCTGCGCGCACGCAGCGTGACCTTCAGGATCTGCGGCGTGCCCGGCGCGGCATGCAGCGCCAGCAAGTGGTGGTCGCTGCCGCTGCCACGCAGGTAGAGCACGCCCGCGCTGCGCGCGGCGACGGACAGCCGCCAGGTGGCTGTGTAGAAGGTCTCGGCGGCCGCCAGATCGGGCACCGTCAGCGCCACGCTGCGCAGCCCGCAGATCCAGGGGGACTTCATGCGGTTTCCTCGATGGCCGGCGGGCGTCGCAAGCCGCGTGGCGCAGGGGTACAGGTCACGGCTTCGGGTGCGGCATTCAGGCGTGCCGCAGACCGGCCGCGGCAATGCCTGCGATGACGATCAATTCATCTTCGTCGCCCGTTCCGCCGGACGCACCGGCCGCGCCGATCACGGCGCCCGATTCGTCGGTGATCAGCACCGCGCCGGTCTGCGGGATGAAAGCCTGCTGCGCGGTGGAGGCCACGGCGCCGAAGAAGGCCGGCAGGTCCTTCGCACGCTGCGCCAGCGTGCGGCTGTTGACGCCCATGCCGACGGCCGCGCCGGACTTGCCCAGCGCGATATCCAGCCGCAGCGCGCTGGCGCCGTCTTCGCGCGCCGACGCCACCACCTGCGCCGCGGCATCCACCACGACGACGCCCATGGGCTTGAACCCCTGCTGGCGGGCGGTCATCAAGGCGGCGTCGATCAGCGTGCGGGCCTGGGACAAGGTGAGCGTGGGCATGGTGCGGTCTCCATTCGAGGCGGCCGAGTTTTATATACAAAATTGGGATAGACAAGGGTAATGACACAAATTGACGACGCCCGCGGCTTGTGTACATTGGCCGGCATCCATGGCCCGCACCGCCGCCACCGTCCCCATGCCCGGCGCCGCCACACGCGCCACCAGCGTGTACGACCAGCTGCGCGCCGACCTGCTGGCCGGCGGCATCGAGCCCGGCGCCAAGCTGGCCATCGAAGCCCTGGCCGAACACTACGCGGCCAGCGCCACACCGCTGCGCGAAGCGCTCAACCGCCTGGTCTCCGACGGTCTGGTCGAGCGCCGCGAGCAGCGCGGTTTTGTCGTCGCGCCCATCAGCGCGGCGGACCTGGCCGAGATCACGCGCACGCGCTGCTGGCTGGAGGAGATCGCGCTGCGCGAATCCATCGCCGCGCACACCACGGCCTGGGAAGAGGCACTGGTGCTGGCCCACCACCGGCTGGCGCGCACGCCGCGCTCGCTGTCGGAAGCGCGCTTCGAGGACAACCCCGAATGGGAGCCCCGGCACCGGGAATTTCACCGAGCCCTGATCGCCGGCTGCGGCTCGCGCTGGCTGTTGGGTTTTTGCGAACAGCTGGCCGACCAGTACCAGCGCTACCGGCGGCTGTCCGCGCCGCGGGCCTTCCACAAGCGCGGCGTCAAGAGCGAACACCAGCAGCTGATGCAGGCTGCCATCGAAGGCCGCGCCGACGAGGCCGTGGCCTTGCTGCGGGCGCACGTCCAGCGCACCGAGAAGATCATCCGCGACGACCCCAAGCTGTTCGGCGACAGCGCGGGCTGAGCCTGCGCGCGGCGGCGCGGGTCCGTTGTGCCCCGGGGCATGCGCGCGTCCCAGGCGGACGTGCGGCGCGGCCGTTCAGTCGCCGTTCGGCGTTGATGGCGCCCGCGACGACGGTGCGACCACTTCACCCGCCAGTAAGGCCGTCCGCCAGGCCGCGGGCGCACGTCCGGCCCGGCGGGAAAAGAAGCGGCTGAAATATGCCGCGTCCTCGAAGCCCAGGTCCGCGGCCACGGCCGCGACGGATCCGTCGGTGTAGGCCAGCAGGCGCTGGGCTTCGACCAGCATGCGCTCGTGCAGCAGATCCAGTGCCGACTGGCCCGTGACGGCGCGGCAGGCGCGGCTGAGGTGGTCGGGTGTCACCTTCAGGCGCTGCGCATAGAAACCCAGCGCCGCGTGCTGGCGCAGGTGCAGCTCGATCAGCGCGCGGAAGCGCTGCACCAGCGTGTCGCGCTGGGCATGCCGCTGCGCCTGTGCGGCATCGGGCAGCACGCGACGCAGCAGCCAGGTGGCCAGCAAGACCAAGTGCGCCTGCAAGGCCTCGTGGCGCCCCGGCGCGACCGTGTCGAATTCCTGCTGCAAGGCATCCCACAAGGCCTGCAGTTGCGGCAGACCTTCGCTGACCGCCGGGCCTTGCAGCATCTGCGTCTGCGACAGGCGTTCGCGCAGCAGCGGCACATCGGCCAGCGCACGATCCAGGCGCGCGGAGGGCACCGTCACCTGCAGGCCCTCCGCCGCGCCGTCGAATCGGAAGGCGTGCACGCATCCCGGCGTCACCATCAGCAGCGCCGGCGCCACCAGGTCCGCCGCGACACCGTCCAACGTGACCGCCGCACGCCCGCGGCGCAGGAACTGGATCTGGTGCAAGGCCTCGTGGCGATGGGCCGGAATCGTCCAACCAAGGGTTTCCGCGCGCAAGGCCAGCGGCTCGCAGTGCAGCCAGTCATCCGGCTTGAAATGCCGCACTTCGCGAAAGGCGACGGCAAGGGGTGCGGCTCTCATCGAGGTCGGAAATATACCGGCCGTGTCCGTTTTGTCCATGGCCTCTCGGCGTGCCCGCGCCGCATCATCCGCGCCAGCGCGGCCGACAAAGAGCCGCCGACCGGAGACAAGACGATGAACTTCTTTCGCCGTTTGCGGGTACCGGCGCTCGGCGCCATCCTGATGGGCGCCATGGCCGGCATCGCACCCGCGCAGGCACAGCCCGCGCAGACGCAGATCTGGTCCGGCTTTCCGCCCGGCGGCCTGGGTGACCAGGTCACGCGGCCGCTGCTGGAGCGCCTGAAGGGCAAGTACGCCTCCACGCTCATCTACGACAGCAAGGCCGGCGCGGGCGGTCGCATCGCGGCGGACTTCGTCAAGCGCGCCGCGCCCGATGGCGGGACGATCCTGCAGGTGCCGTCGTCGCCGATGAGCATCTACCTGCACACCTACGGACGCAAGCTCACCTACGACCCGCTGACCGACTTCGTGGCCGTGGCGCCGCTGGCGGCGTATACCTTCTCGATGACCGTCGGCCCGATGGTGCCGGACGACGTGAAGTCCGTCGCCGACTTCGTGCGCTGGGCCAAGGCCAACCCGGGCAAGGCGAACTACGGCATCCCCGCGGCAGGTTCGGTGCCGCACTTCATCGGCATGATGTTCGAACGCGGCTCCGGTGCGGAGTTCAAGAGCGTGCCCTACAAAGGCGGCGGGCCGTTGCTGCAGGATCTCCTGGGCGGGCAGATCCCGGTGGCGTTCAACGTGGTCAGCGAGGTGATGCCGCACCTGAAATCGGGCAAGCTGCGCTCGTTGGCGGTGGCCAGCCCGCAGCGCTGGGCGGCCATGCCCGAGGTGCCGACGCTGCAGGAGGCCGGCTACAAGGACATCGCCGCGGTCGAATTCCTGGGCTGGTATGCGCCCGCGAAGACGCCGGCGGATGTGGTCAAGCGGCTGAACGCCAGTGTGCAGGACGCGCTGGCAACGCCGGAGATGCAGGAGGTCTTCGTGCGCCACGGCCTGCTGCCGCTGCGCGAATCGCCCGAGGCCTTCGCCGTGCGCTTGCGCGACGAGGTGAACCGCTGGGGCCCGGTGGTCAAGGCCACCGGCTTCTCGCCGGACGACTGACACCATGCGACGCGATCCGCCCGCAGCTGCGCAGGCTGCCACCCGCCCCGACCTGTCGCCCGACCACGTTCCCGTGCGGCGTCTTCGCAGTGAGCGCAGCCGTCCGCTGACGCTGACCGGCGCGCAGACGCTCGTGCGCCTGCTGCAGGCCGAGGGCGTGCCGATGGCCTTCGGCGTGGTGGGCGGCAAGCTCGCGCCGCTATTGCACGCGATCGCCAAGAGCGGCCTGCCCTTCATCGGCGTGCGGCACGAAGCCGCCGCCGCGATGATGGCGGCGGCCGTCTTTGCCGGCACCGGGCGCATCGCCCTGGCCATGGGCGAAATGGGGCCTGGCGGGCTGAACCTGGCCTCGGGCGCGGGCGTGGCGTTCAACAACCACCTGGCCGCGCTGCTGATCACCACGAACCAGACCCGCGCCGCAGCCTATCCGCACCAGGGCATGTTCATGGACATGGACACGCATGCCGTGCTGGCGCCCTTGACCAAGTGGAACGCGGTGGTCAGCGACCCGCGGCGCCTGCCGGAACTCGTGCGTACGGCCTTGCGCGAAGCGCTGAGCGGCCGGCCAGGCCCCGTGCACCTGGACATCCACCAGGACGTGCTGGGCGCGTCGGTGACCTGGCAGGCCGACGAGTTCGAGCTCGAACCGGGGCACTACCGCAGCCTGGATCGTCCACGCCCTTCCGAGGCGGCGGTGAAGGGTGCGGCTGAATTGATCCGTCAGGCACACCGGCCGCTGATCGTCGCCGGGGGCGGCTGCGTGCACGCCGGCGCAGACGGCGCCCTGCGCGAACTGGCCGCACGCCTGGGCGCGCCGGTCATTCCCACGCAGATGGCGCTGGGCGTGGTCGCCAGCGACCACCCGAGTTTCATCGGGCATGGCGGATTGATTGCCGGTGACGCGATCCGTGCGGCATTCGAAGGCGCTGACCTCATCGTCGCGGTGGGCTGCCGCTTTTCGTCCTGGATGTGGGACGAGCGCGGGCCCTTCGCGCGGCGCCATCAGGCGCTGGTCAACATCAATATCGATCCGGCTGCGCTGGGCTCGCCGGCGCTGCATACGGTGGCGATGCAGGCCGATGCCCGCGCGGCGCTGGACGACCTGCTCGCCGCGCTGCCTGCGCAGCTTCCGGGCCGGGACAGTGGCTGGCTGCCGCGCCTCAGGCGCGTGCGCGCCACCTACGAGCGGCGCCTGCAGCAGATGGCCGGGGACCGCACACCGACCATGCACCCGGCCGCGCTGGCGCAGGCCGTGGGCCTGGCGCTGCCGGCCGATGCGCTGGCCGTGTATGACGGCGGCCACACCACCTTCTGGAGCAACGACCTCACGCCGGTGCACGCGGCGCGCACACGCTTCCACGACCCGGGTATGAGCCACCTGGGTTTCGGCCTGCCGTATGCACTGGCGCTACAGGCGATGCACCCAGACCGCCCAGTCTTCAATCTCACGGGCGACGGCGCTTTCGGCTTCACGATGCAGGAATTGGATACCGCGCGGCGCTACCGCCTGCCGGTGGTCACCATCATCCACAACAACGAATCCTGGGGCGTGATCCGCCAGGGCCAGCGCATGGCCCTGGACTTCGAATTTGCCACCTCGCTGGCCGGCACCGACTATGCGGCCATCGCGCGCGGCTTCGGCTGCCACGGCGAGGTGGTCGTGGACGCCGGCGAGATCCCGGCGGCCATCGAGCGCGCCCGCGCCAGCGGCCTGCCAGCCGTACTGGACTGCCGCACGAAATTCCTGCCGCACCCGGCCGCGCCGGCCTTCGGAAGCATGAACCGCTACGGATTCGACGCGCTCACGCGCAGCGGACCCGCCTTCAAGACCTGAGCACTGGAGACAGCCATGAACGAGATCCGCATGTTGATCGGCGGTGCGCGCTGCGCGTCCACGGCAGACAGCAGCTTCGAGCGCCGCAACCCGTTGGACGGCAGCGTCGCCACCCGCGCACCGGCCGCCACGCCGGACGACGCCCGGCGCGCGGTGGACGCGGCTGCGGCGGCGTTTGGCGCCTGGTCGGCCAAGGGGCCGGGCGAGCGGCGCGCGCTGCTGCTGAAGGCCGCGCACGTGCTCGAAGCCATGACGCCGCGTTTCATCGCCACCATGGCCGCAGAGACCGGCGCTGCCGCACCCTGGGCGGGTTTCAACGTGCACCTCGCGGCCGGCATGCTGCAGGAAGCGGCGGCGCTGACGACGCAGATCAGCGGCGAGCAGATCCCGTCGGACGTACCAGGCAGTGTCTCGCTGGCCCTGCGCGCGCCCGCCGGCGTGGTGCTGGGCATCGCGCCCTGGAATGCGCCGGTCATCCTGGGCGTGCGCGCCGTGGCCGTGCCGCTGGCTTGCGGCAACACCGTGGTGCTCAAGGGCAGCGAGCTGTGCCCGGCCACGCACGGCCTGATCGTCGATGCCTTCGAGGAGGCGGGTTTCCCGCCCGGAGTGATCAATTTCGTGACCAATGCGCCGGCCGATGCCGCGGCCGTGGTCGACGCGATGGTGGCGCATCCGCGCGTGCGCCGCGTCAATTTCACCGGCTCCACGCGCGTGGGGCGGCTCATCGCGCGGACCTGTGCCGAGCACCTGAAGCCCGTCGTGCTGGAACTCGGCGGCAAGGCCCCGCTGCTGGTGCTGGACGACGCCGATCTGGAAGCCGCCGTGAACGGTGCGACCTTCGGTGCCTTTGCCAACAGCGGGCAGATCTGCATGAGCACCGAGCGCATCGTGGTCGATGAGTCGGTGGCCGATGCCTTCGTGGCCAAGCTGGCCGCACGCGCCGTGGGGCTGCCGCTGGGCGATCCGCGCAAGGGGCCGGTGGTGCTGGGTTCGGTGGTCGATACGGGCACGGTGGAGCGCTGCAACGCGCTGATCGACGATGCGTTGGCGCAAGGCGCCACGCTCGTCTGCGGCGGCAAGGCCGACAGCACCTTGATGCCCGCGACCTTGCTGGATCACGTGACCCCCGCCATGCGCATCTACCACGAAGAAAGCTTCGGGCCCGTCAAACCCATCGTGCGGGTGCGCGGCGAAGACGAGGCGGTGCGCGTGGCCAACGACAACGCCTATGGCCTGTCCGCAGCCGTCTTCACCAAGGACACCGCGCGCGGCTGGCGCGTGGCGCAGCGCATCGAGTCGGGCATCTGCCACATCAATGGCCCGACGGTCCACGACGAAGCGCAAATGCCCTTCGGCGGCGTGAAGGGCTCGGGCTGGGGCCGATTCGGCGGCAAGGCCGGAATCGAGGCCTTCACCGAGCTGCGCTGGGTGACCATGCAGATGGGCGAGCGGCACTACCCGTTCTGATCGCGGCTGGCCGGTCCGCGCCTGCGGCCATGTACCCGGGGCACGGCGGGTCGCCGGCCGCCAGAACGGGATGGTGATTCAAAACCTTGCCGGACGGCCTCCCCGGGCCACCGATGCGACCGCCCCATACGCCAGAATGGTTCGGTTCAAGGGTCCCGGAACAAGGACGGACGAGATGGTCGATGACCTGCTGGCGGAATGCCGCGAACTGGCCGCGCTGTGCGAGACCCTGAGCGCCGAAGATTGGCACCGCGCCAGCGCCTTCTACGGCTGGACGCCGTGGGACGAGATCGCGCACCTGTGCTACTTCGACGAAACGGCGCTGGTTTCGGCCACCGACCCCGCGCGCTTTGTGTCCGAGGCGCAGGCGCTGAGCGCGCGCATGGCGGCCGACGAGCCGATCAGTGCTGTCGCGCGGGCGCGCTTCGGCGCGCTGGACGGCGCGGCTCTGCTGGAGCGCTGGCGCCAGGGCTTCGAGACGCTGGCGGCCGCGCTGGCCCCGCTGGACCCCAAGGCGCGCCTGAACTGGTACGGCCCGCCCATGAGCGCCCGCTCGTTTGCCACCGCCCGGCTGATGGAAACCTGGGCCCATGGCCAGGATATCTGGGACGTCATGCGGCGGCCGCGGCCCGGCAACGCGCGCCTCAAGCACATCGCCCACCTGGGCGTGACCACCTATGGCTGGACCTTCGTCAACCGCGGCCTGCCTGTGCCCGACGCCAGCCCGGGTGTGTCGCTGGCCGCACCGGACGGCAGCACCTGGACCTGGGGCGACCCCGGCGGCGTTCACGCGGTCAGCGGCCCGGCGCTGGACTTCTGCCTGGTCGTGACGCAGCGGCGGCATCTGGACGACACGGCGCTGCGGGTGACACCCGGCCCCATGACGGACTGGATGCACATGGCGCAGTGCTTCGCCGGCCCACCAGCCGACGGGCCAGCCCCCGGCGTGCGGCGCGTCGACGCGGCATGACAGCGCGGGGCTGTCTGGCAGGGCCCGGACATGCCCGGTGAACCGCTGAGCCTGGCGCACCGGGAGTTCCTCGAACCGCTCATCCGCGCGCGGCGCCAGGAGGCGCCAGACGCGCCACAGGCGACGCTGTCGGACCTGAGCCTGGCCAATCTTTTTCTGTTCCGGGCCGCACACGACTGGCACGTACAGCCCGGCGAGTGGCCGTCACTCACCGGCCGCGCCTATGACGGCGCACGCGTGGTGGTGCCGCTGTTCGCACTGGAAGCCGCGCCGCCTTCAGCCCTGGAGGGTCTGCTGCAGGGACACGACGCCTTCGCCCCTCTGAGCGCGTCTCACGTGGCGCGGCTGGATCCGACACGCTTCGCGCTCAGCCACTCGCGCGACGACGCCGACTACGTCTACCCTGCCGATCAATTCCGGCAGTACCGTGGCAGCTTGCTGCAGAAGAAGGGCAACCTGGTCCGGCAGCTGCTCGCGTCGCATGCGGTCGATGTGCAGCCGTACGGGGAGGCCCTGGCCGACGAGGCGCGGACGGTGCTCGATGGCTGGCTGCGCGACAAGTCCCAGCCCGCTGGCGGCGCCGACGACGACCCCTGCCGCGAGGCGCTGGCCATGGCGTCGGTGCTGGGCCTGCACGGCCTGCTGTTCCGTGTCGACGGGCGTGCGGCGGGCTTCCTGCTGGCCGAGTGGCTCGCACCGGGGGTGCTCGTCATCCGTTTTGCCAAGGCCCTGGCGGTCTTCAAGGGCCTGTACCAGCACATGTTCCAGCACCTCTGCCAGGCGGATCCCGATCTGGCTTGGCTGAATTTCGAGCAGGACCTGGGCCTGCGCAATTTCCGCCAGACCAAGCTGTCCTACGGTCCGGCGGCCCTCTTGACCAAATTCCGGGTGCGCTGGGTCGGCTGAGCGCCGTCAGTCGGCATGCGGGTGCTGGAAGCGGCGGGCGGGGACCTCTGCGCCTGGCCCCTAGAACCCTGCTGGCAGGGGCTGCAGACCGTCCCGCCACTGCTTGTGGGGATGTGCGTGGCCGCGGCGGATCTTTATGTTCCGTTCTGCTGCGGCCATCTGACCCGGATGGGTTTCGCGCACCAGCCGACGAACGCGGGCGGGGACGAGTCCCGCCATGGACCTTCGGTCGAGTCGGGTTCTCGGGCCTGGCCCGCCGACTGTGTCAACATCGATACGTGTGATAGATCTATCAGGAGTGTGTATTCACCCACATCGCACGGGGATCCGTTGTCAGCACTCTCACCCTGGGAGTGCTAATATTTTGGGAACCCGACTTATCGGGATGGCTCCAAGGAGCGTATGAAGACGATGAGCACCTCTACCGCCCTGTCCCTGCGTGACCCGTGGTCGCTGGTTCCCTCGCTGGGCAACCTCGACGCGTATATCAGCGCGGTCAACCGGATGCCGATGCTGACGGCCGCCGAAGAGGCCGATCTGGCCCGTCGCCTGCGTCAGAACGGCGACATCGAAGCCGCCGGCCGCTTGGTGTTGTCGCACCTGCGCCTGGTGGTGTCGCTGTCGAGGCAGTACCTGGGCTACGGCCTGCCGCAAGGCGACCTGATCCAGGAGGGCAATGTGGGCCTGATGAAGGCTGTGCGCCGTTTCGACCCCGAACAGGGCGTGCGCCTGGTGTCCTACGCCATCCACTGGATCAAGGCCGAGATCCACGAATACATCCTGCGCAACTGGCGCATGGTGAAGGTCGCCACGACGAAGGCGCAGCGCAAGCTGTTCTTCAATCTGCGCTCCATGAAGCAGGTCTTCAAGGCGGGCGCTGCCGAAGGCGACACCCACCGCAGCGCGCTGACCGCGGCCGAGATCGCCATCGTGGCGCGCGAGCTGAACGTGAAGCCCGAAGAAGTCACCGAGATGGAGACGCGGATGGCCGGCGGCGACGTCGCGCTGGAGCCGCCGGGCGACGACGGCGAAGACGAATTTGCGCCGATCGCCTACCTGGCCGACGAACGCCAGGAGCCCACGCACACGATCGAGGCCCGCCAGCGGGACCTCATGGCCGGTGAAGGCATCCTGCGTGCGCTGGACAGCCTGGATGCGCGCAGCCGCCGCATCGTCGAAGAGCGCTGGCTCAAGGTGAACGACGACAGCTCGGGCGGCATGACGCTGCACGACCTGGCGGCGGAATACGGTGTCAGCGCCGAGCGCATCCGCCAGATCGAAGTGGCGGCGATGAAGAAGATGCGCAAGTCGCTGGAAGTGGCCGCCTGAGGCGGTACCTTCCGGACTGATTGCCAGACGGCCCTTCGGGGCCGTCGCCGTTTGTGCGGCGCCCGATCAGCCTTCGGCCATCAGTTGCTTCAGGTCCTGCAGCATCGCCTCGGGACCCATGCCGTGGCGGGTGAACAGCCGCACCCGGCCCTTGGTGTCGAAGACATAGGCGCCGGCCGTGTGGTCGATCGTGTAGCTGCCCTCGGTGCGTCCAGGCACCTTGGCATAGAAGACCTTGAAGTGTTTGGCCGTGGCGGCAGTGGCTTCGGGCGTGCCGCGCAGCGCCACGAAGCTGGAATCGAAATTGGCCATGTAGGCCTTCAGCAGCTGCGGGGTGTCGCGGTCCGGATCGAGACTGACGAAGACCGCTTGCAGCTTGGCGCCATCCGGGCCCAGCCGGCGCTTGACCTCGGCCAGCTCCTGCAGGGTCGACGGACACACGTCCGGACACTGCGTGAAGCCGAAGAAGACCACCACCACCTTGCCCTTGAAGTCGGCCAGCGTGCGGTCCTTGCCGTCGGCGTCCGTCATGGCCAGCGTCTTGGCATAGTCGGCGCCAGTGATGTCGATGCCTTTGAAGGTGCCGGGCGAGGACATCTGGGGAGCGCGGTCGCAGGCGCTCAGCGCCACTACCGACGCCAGCAGGGCGGACAGGATCAGGGTGCGGCGAACGTTCGTAGCCATGGGTCCAGGTAGTGATCGATCAGCAGCGCCGCAAACAGCAGCGACAGGTGCCAGATCGAGAAGCGGAAGGTCTTGCGGGCCAGTGCGTCGCTGTAGTGTTTCCACAGCCGCCATGCGTAGGAGATGAACCCGGCGCCCAGTATCGTTGCGGCCAGGAGATAGAACGGGCCGCTCATGCGGACCACGAACGGCAGCAGCGTGGCCGCAAACAGCACCACCGTATACAGCAACACCTGCAGCCGCGTGAATTCCGATCCGTGCGTCACGGGCAGCATCGGCAGCCCTGAGCGCCGGTAGTCTTCGACGCGGTACAGCGCCAGCGCCCAGAAGTGCGGCGGCGTCCACAGGAAGATGATCAGGCACAGGATCAAGGCCTCGTGGCCCACGTCGCCGCGCAAGGCCGCCCAACCCAGCACCGGCGGCATCGCGCCCGACGCGCCGCCGATGACGATGTTTTGCGGCGTCAGCGGCTTGAGCACCACCGTGTAGATCACGGCGTAGCCGACGAAGGTGGCCAGCGTGAGCCACATGGTGAGCGGGTTGACCTCGAACCACAGCAGCGCTGATCCGGCCACGCACAGGGCGGTGGAAAACGCGAGCGTCTCGGTGCGCGAGAGTTCGCCCTTGGCCGTCGCCCGCCACGCGGTGCGCGCCATCTTGGCGTCGATCTGCTGCTCGATCAGGCAGTTGAAGGCGGCGGCAGCGCCGGCCACCAGCCAGATGCCGACGGTGGCGGCCAGGGTGACGCGCCATTCGGGCAGGCCGGGGACGGCCAGCAGCATGCCGATGAGCGCGCAGAAGACGATCAGCTGCACGACACGCGGCTTGGTCAGCGCGTAGAACTGCGACCAGCGGCTGCTGCGCGGAGGGGATTGGGCGAGCGTCTGGGACATGCGTGAAGAATTCTAGGCAGCGTGCGGATCGGGACGTCCGCGGACCCCGACGCCCGCCGGGTGATACCGGTGCGAACGCGCCATCAGCGACGTGCCCACGGCCACCAGGGCCGCGGCGCCCGCGCTGTGCATCAAGGCGGCGGCCAGCGGCCAGCCCAGCACGACGTTCGACAGTCCGCTGGCCAGCTGAGCCGCTGCCAGGCCGCCGACCCAGGCCGCCGGGCGGTGGCCGATGGCCTGACGCTCTTGCCACAGACGCCACGCCACGAACGCCAGCAGCCCCAGGGCAATCACCGCGAAGGCCCGGTGAACCACGTGGATGGCGACCAGCGAAGGCAAACCCAGGAGCTGGCCATCGGTGGTCTGGCCCAAGTGGCGAAAGGCCGAAAACGCCTGTTCGAATTCCATGTCCTGCGGCCACCATTGGCCATTGCACTGCGGGAATCCGCTGCAGGCCAGCACCGCATAGTTGGTCGAGACCCATCCGCCCAGCAGGCACTGGATCCACAGGGCCGCAACCGCCGCCAGCAGCAGCCCGCGCGTGCCGTCGGTCAAGGCCAGCGGACGCTGCTGCCAGCGTTCGTACTGGACGACCAGCAACGCCAGCAGGAACTGGCCGCCCAGGAGGTGCAGGGTGACGATCGCCGGGTAGAGCTTCAACGTGACCGTGTACTTGCCAAACAGCCCCTGGATCACGACCCAGACCAGGGTGGCCGTAGCCCACCAGGGCGAGTGCGGGAGCTCGCGGCGTCGGATCCAGCTCGCCACGGCCAGCACCAGGATCAAGCCGCCGACCGTCATGGCCAGGTAGCGGTGGATCATCTCGATCCAGGCCTTGCTGTGCGTGACCGGGCCCGTGGGCATCGCCGCTTCTTCGGCGGCAATCTGCCGCGCCGCGCCCACGGGGCTGGCCTGGCCGTAGCAGCCCGGCCAGTCAGGGCAGCCCAGGCCCGAATCCGTCAGCCGCGTGAACGACCCGAAGACCACCAGGTCGAAGGTCAGCACCACGGTCAGCGCCGTCAATGCGGCCAGCCAGGCGCTGGCGCCCTGCCCGCGGCGCCGCCAGGCGAGCCAGCCCAGCACCACCGCGGCGGCGAGCGCGGCGCCCGCCAGCAGTTGCACCGCTGGGGCGAGATCGACCAGGTTCGTGCTGCTCTTCATGGTGGGGTGACGGGCCTGCCGGCGCCTCAGCGGCCAGCCGTGTCCCAGCTGGCCGATGCACGCAGCAAGCGGTCCAGGTCCTTCTTCAGGCGCATGGGATCGGCCTTCGCCGGTACCCGCATCATCCATTCGCCCATCGGATCCACCAGGTAGAGATGGTCCTCGAGCGCGGCGCCTGGCGCCGGTTCCAGCCAGCGCGCGACGGCCTCACGCGGGACACGCAGGATGCGTGCGGGATCGGGTCCCTGCGTCAGGGCAGGCAGCAGTTCGGGGCGCGGCGGCGCGTCGTCGACCACCAGCCACAGCTTGTCCATGCGCGCGCGGTCCTTGCCGAGCATCTGGTGCACTTGGCGCTGCATGTACAGATGGGCCTCGCAGGTGGCGTTGCAGGCGCCAGTGGCAACCGACACCAGCAGCCACTGCCGGTGCAGGTCGCGGGCAGCCACGGGTTGGCCCTCCAGCGTGCGCAGTGGCAAATCCGCTGGCAGGCTGCGCGTGGGCTGGATCAGGTCGGCGTAGTTGTTGCGCGCCATGGGCCGCACGCCGAAATACGCGAGATACGACGCGACAACGGGTGCGGCGCAGATGGCCAGCACCAGCAGCATCTTCAGGCGTCCGGAAGCCGTGCGCCGTTCGGCCAGGGCCGCATCGACGCGCGGCATCGTGTGCACCGTCAGGCCGATGGGCTCAGTCAGGGCGGGCTCGCCGACGCCGGGGACGGATGATCTGGAACCAGACATAGAGGATCAATGTGAGCGCGGACAGCGCGAACCACTGGAAGGCATAGCCGTAATGCTTGTGCACGTCAGCGGCGGGCTGCGGCCAGTCGCGCTGCAAGCCGTCTGCCACGGGTGACGTCGTCTGCAGGACAGACAGGGGGCGCAGCGCCAGACCCGTCTCCTGGGCCCAGGCGGACAAGTCGACATTCTGCCGGATCGCACCCGACGCGGCGCCGTCGAAGTCGTACAACCGGGAGGGTGGTGCGGCGATGCGGCCGTCGAGTGCCTGCGGGCCGTCCGCTGGAGGGGGGGCCTGGACGCGCGTGCGATCGACGCGGTCGCGCGGCAGCCAGCCGCGCTGCACGG
The DNA here is from genome assembly GCA_963205115.1 of Pseudomonadota bacterium. Classification (GTDB taxonomy): domain Bacteria; phylum Pseudomonadota; class Gammaproteobacteria; order Burkholderiales; family Burkholderiaceae_C; genus Rubrivivax. The sequence continues at coordinate 112,932 of CAUJHV010000070.1, forward strand.
CCACCGCGCTGCCGTCTGCCAGCACGAAGGGCGTCAGCACGATGAAGCCGGCCTGGCCCTTGTGCGTCCGGTTCTCGAGGTACAGCGTGTGGGCGCCGTCCCAGCGGCCAACGAGGCGCACGGCCCGGTGGTATTGCTGCATCGCCTGGTCGGCCGTTCTCGCCAGCGCACTGGCGTCCAGCGTCGGCAGGTCACGACGCGCCTGCATGGCGGACTCCACAGCGAGCTTCTGTGCGGCACGGTCGAGCTGCCACCAGCCCAGGCGGGCGGTCAATGCGATCAAGGCCACGGCCGCGATCGCCACCAGCGCCGGTGAACGTCTCATCGGCCGGTCGTCCTGGGCGGGGTCACGGCCCGCGAATGCCGATGGACGCGCAAATCCGCGACGCCAGGTGCCACAAAGCCCCGGGTGCGAGAATTCGGTCCCATGAAGATCGTGATCGTGCTGTTGCTGATTGCCGTGCTGGGCGCCTTGTCCGGGGCCGGCTTTCGCATGTTGCGCCGTCCGGCGCAGGGGCGCGAGCGGGATCCCAAGGCCATGGCCCGAGCCCTGGCGCTGCGCGTGGGCTTGTCGGTCACGCTGTTCCTGCTGGTGCTGCTGGCCTGGCACTTCGGCTGGCTGCAGCCGCACGGCATTCCCATCGGCAAGTCCTGACAGCAGGGGCGAGCGGACAGAAAAAACGCCGCTCGCGCGGCGTTTTTCATGCGCGTCCCGCCTGGCGGGTCACAGCCAATAGACCAGCACGTACAGGCCGAGCCAGACCACGTCGACGAAGTGCCAGTACCAGGCTGCGCCTTCGAATCCGAAGTGGCGCTGCGGCGTGAAGTGGCCCTTCATCAGGCGCAAGGTGATGAACAGCAGCATCAGCATGCCCACCAGCACGTGGAAGCCGTGGAAGCCGGTCAGCATGAAGAAGGTGGAGCCGTAGATCCCGGAGCTGAGCTTGAGATTCAGTTCGCTGTAGGCGTGCGCGTATTCATAGCCTTGCACGCAGACGAACGTGGCGCCCAGCAGCACGGTCACCCACATCCAGAAGATCGTCTTGCCGCGTTCGTTGGCGATGAGCGCATGGTGCGCGATCGTCAGCGTCACGCCCGAGGTCAGCAGCAGCGCGGTGTTGATCGTGGGCAGCCAGAACGGGCCCATGGTCGTGAAGGGCTCGACCGTACCGGCCGGCGATGCGGTCACGCCGGGCGCGGAACTCGGCCACACCGCCTTGAAATCGGGCCACAGCAGCTGGTTGTCGATGTTGCCCAGCGCCGGCAGCGCGTGCACACGCGCCCAGTACAGGGCTCCGAAGAAGGAGGCGAAGAACATCACCTCCGAGAAGATGAACCAGGCCATGCTCCAGCGGAAGGAGTGGTCCACGCGGTCGGAGTACTGGCCGCCTTCGCTCTCGTGGATGGCATCGCCGAACCAGCGGTACAGGACCCCCAGCCAGATGACCATGCCCGCCAGCAGCGCCCAGGCGCCCCAGCCGACACCATTGACCCACTGTGCCGCGCCGAGAATGACGAAGAACAGGCCCGTGGCCAGCATCACCGGATGATGCGACGGCGCGGGCACGAAGTAGTAAGGCGCGCGGCCGCTATGTGCAGTTGACGACATTTGCAAGACTCTCCTCGATCCCAAACCGATGCTGTGAGCGGCTCTCAACCACCCGCGATGCCGCTGCCCACGATCCAGCGCACCATGACTATGAGGACGCCGACGAACAATGCAGCGCCCAGGATACCGGCCACGATGACGTGAACCGGGTTGAGCTTCTGCACGTCCTGCTCGTACGCCGAACGCTTGCGAACCCCGAAAAATGACCAACCCACGGCCTTGGCCGTCTGCGCGAACGACGCGCGGCGACTGGCCAGCTCGCGCAGGTCGGCACCGGCTGTATTCACCGGCGCTGCGCCTTGTGCCGCACCGTGTGTGTCGCCCATATGGCCGCCCGTGGGGCTCATGACTGCGGACCTTCCACGCGCTTCGCCACAGCGGGCGCCAGGCTGCGCTCGCCCAGCTGCCCCGCCGGCGCGGGCGGCACCTTGCCGCCCACCTCGAAGAAGGTGTAGGACAAGGTGATGGTCGTGACGTCGCGCGGCAGCTTCGGGTCGATCACGAAGGCCACCGGCCAGCTCTTGGATTCACCCGGAGCCAGCGTGTACTGGTTGAAGCAGAAGCACTCGAGCTTGTTGAAGTGCGCGGCCGACTGGCGCGGCGCATAGCTCGGGATGGCCTGAGCCGCCATCACCCGATCCTGCACGTTGCGGAACTCGTACATGACCGTGGCCAGCTCGCCAGGATGAACCTGCAGTGAGCGCACGGCGGGCTTGAAGTCCCAGGGACCGCGTGCATTGGCATCGAATTCGACGGTCACGACACGGCTGCGGTCGATCTGCGTATTCGGTGCAATGGTCGACGGGCGGTCGACGGCCGTGCGGATCTCTGACAGCGCAAGCACGTTGATGCCCAGCGCGTCGCAGATGGCCTTGTACATGGGCACCAGCGCATAGCCGAAGCCGAACATCAGCCCGGCCACGACAACCAGTTTGCCCAGGAGCCGACGGTTGTCTTCGAGCAGGAAGCGCTTCATCAGCTCAGCAGCCAGATGCGGGCGACGAAGCCCAGGCCGAACACCAAGGCCAAGGACAGCAGGATGAGCGCCAGCCGCAGGTTGGCCTTGCGCTGCTTGTCGTCGACCATGATGTGCACCTGCCCGCCCGACGTGTGATCAGCCGATCACGCGCGTGGCCGTCGCATCCAGCTTCGGCGGCGTCTCGAACGTGTGGAAGGGCGCCGGCGAGGGCACTTCCCACTCCAGACCTTCGGCAGCTTCCCACGGCTTCTGCGGGGCCTTTTCACCCTTGCCGCGCATCATCGGGACGACGATGAACAGGAAGAAGTACACCTGCATCAGGCCGAAGCCGAAGGCACCGATGGACGCCAGCGCGTTGAAGTCGGTGAACTGCATCGGATAGTCGGCATAACGACGCGGCATACCGGCCAGCCCGAGGAAGTGCATCGGGAAGAAGGTCAGATTGAAGAAGATCAGCGACAGCCAGAAGTGGATCTTGCCGCGCGTCTCGTTGTACATGACCCCGGTCCACTTCGGACCCCAGTAGTACACGCCGCCGAACAGGCCGAACAGCGAACCTGCCACCATCGTGTAGTGGAAGTGGGCCACGACGTAGTAGGTGTCGTGCAGCTGCTGGTCGATCGGTGCCATGGACAGGATCAGGCCCGTGAAGCCGCCCATCGTGAACACGAAGATGAAGCCCACGGCCCACAGCATCGGCGTCTCGAAGGTCATCGAGCCGCGCCACATCGTGGCCAGCCAGTTGAAGACTTTCACGCCCGTGGGCACCGCGATCAGCATCGTGGCGTACATGAAGAACAGCTGGCCGGTCACCGGCATTCCGGTCGTGTACATGTGGTGGGCCCACACGATGAACGACAGGATGGCGATCGACGCCGTGGCGTAGACCATCGAGGCATAACCGAACAGCTTCTTGCGGGCGAAGGTCGGGATGATCTGGCTGACGATGCCGAAGGCCGGCAGGATCAGGATGTAGACCTCGGGGTGGCCGAAGAACCAGAAGATGTGCTGGTACATCACCGGGTCGCCGCCACCGGCCGGGTTGAAGAACGAGGTGCCGAAGTGGCGGTCGGTCAGCGTCATCGTGATGGCGCCGGCGAGCACCGGGATCACGGCGATCAGCAGGTAAGCCGTGATCAGCCAGGTCCAGGCGAACAGCGGCATCTTCATCAGCGTCATGCCGGGCGCGCGCATGTTCAGGATGGTGACGACGATGTTGATCGAGCCCATGATCGAGCTGGCGCCCATGATGTGCATCGCGAAGATGCCGGCGTCCATGCTCGGGCCCATCTGCAGCGTCAGCGGCGCATACAGCGTCCAGCCGGCAGCCGGCGCGCCGCCGGGCATGAAGAACGAACCCGCGAGCATGATAGCCGCCGGGATCAGCAGCCAGAAGCTCAGGTTGTTCATCCGCGCGAAGGCCATGTCCGATGCGCCGATCTGCAGCGGAATCATCCAGTTCGCGAAGCCCACGAAGGCCGGCATGATGGCGCCGAACACCATGATCAGGCCGTGCATCGTGGTGAACGAATTGAACAGCTCCGGATTCACGAATTGCAGACCCGGGCGGAACAGCTCGGCGCGGATACCCAGCGCCAGGAGGCCGCCGATCATCAGCATCGTGAAGCTGAACAACAGATACAGCGTCCCGATGTCCTTGTGGTTGGTCGCGAAGACCCAGCGGCGCCAGCCATGCGGGGCGCCGTGGTGGTCGTCGTGGCCGTGTGCGTGGTCGTGACCACCGGCATGGCCGACGGGAGGAAGGACTGCGCTCATCGTGGAACTCCTGAATCCTGCTGAATCTCTGGCATCACGCGCAAGGCGTCAGCCGGCCGACACGATGTCGACGCGGCGCGCGCGGGCGGCATTGGCGCTGCCGGCTTCGATCTGTTCGGGCTTGCGCAGCGAGACGCGATCGGCGGCCACGCCGGCCTTGCCCAGGGCGTCGCGCACGGCAAAGGCCCGCTGCTTGGCCAGTTCGGCGTTCTTGGCCGGGTCGCCAGAGGCATCGACGAAGCCCGAGAGCGCCACCTTCGCCTCGGGATGCGACTTCAGGAAGTCCACCGCCGAGGCGATGACCTTCTGCGCGGCATCGTCCAGCTCGCTCTTGCCGCTGGCAAACATCACGGACAGCGGCAGTTCAGCGGCAGCGGCGGCCGGCGCGGCCGGCGCGGCCGATGCCGAGGCGCCGCCCTTGGCACCCGCGAGTTCAGGCGTCTTGCCCGCACGCACCGCGGCCACATCCGCGGGTTGCACGACATGGCCGGTCTTGTTGGACCAGCTATTCTTCGTATAGGTGATGATGGCGGCGAGCTCGGTATCGGAGAGCTGCTTCCAGGCTGGCATCGCGCCATTGGCCGCACCATTGAGCACGGTCTGGATCTGCTTGAGCGGATCGTTCAGGACCATGGCACTGCCGTCCAGCGGCTTGATCGGGCCCGCGCCCTTGCCGTCCGGGCGGTGGCAGGCGGCGCAATTGGCGGCATAGAGCTTCTCGCCACGCGCGGCGAGGTCTTCGAGCTTCCAGACCTTGTTGGGGTCGTCGGCAGCCGCGGCCAGCTTCTTCTTTTCTTCGGCCACCCACGCGCTGTAGTCGGCCTTGCTGACGACCTTCACGTGGATCGGCATGTAGGCGTGTTCCTTGCCGCACAGCTCGGCGCACTGCCCGTAGAAGTCGCCGGTCTTCGACGCGCGGAACCAGCTGTCGCGCACGAACCCAGGGATGGCGTCCTGCTTGATGCCCAGGCGCGGCACCATCCAGGCGTGGATGACGTCGCTGGCCGTGGTGATGATGCGAACCTTCTGGTCCACCGGCACGACCAGCGGCCGGTCCACCTTCAGCAGGTAGTTGTCCACGGGCTCGGGCTTGCCGGTGTCGGAAGCCTGGCGCTGGCTCACGTCGAGCGTGGACAGGAAGGCGATGCCTTCGCCATCGCCCTTCAGGTAGTCGTAGCCCCACTTCCACTGGTAGCCGGTGACCTTGATGGTCAAGTCGGGGTTGCTGGTGTCCTTCTGGGCCACGACGGTGCGCGTGGCGAATGCGCCCATGAAGACCACGATGACGAAGGGCACGATCGTCCAGGCCACTTCGACCGCCATGCTCTCGTGGAAGTTGGCGGCCTTGTGGCCGACCGACTTGCGGTGCTTCAGGATGGAATAGAACATCACCCCGAAGACGAGCACGAAGATCACGGCACACAGCAACATCAACACCGTGTGCATGCTGTCGATGTCGGCAGCCATCTGGGAGGCTGCCTCCTGCAAGCCCATCTGGTTGACGCCCGGGCCGCCCGGCAGGTCGTTGACCTTGGCCAGCACTGCTGCGGGAAGCAGCAGCGACCAGCCGGCAGCCTGTGCACCGCGGCTCAGGGCATGGCGAATACGGGGCGAGATGTTCATGTGACGGTCTTTGCTTCGGATGGGCGAACCGCGGCACGGCATGCCGCGCGCATGCAGGTCGCCACCTGGATGCGGGTTTCCAAAGATTCTAGCCCACGCATAAGCGGGGGCTTATCCGGGTGGACGCGAACGCCCGGCGCGCAAGCTCTGACGCATCTCCTCGAGACCGATGCGCGTCTGCCCGCCTTCTTTCACCCCGAGCGATGCCTTGAACGCATGCCCGTAGACCAGTTCGAATTCCAGTTCGACGCGCCCGGATGCCGTCCGCGCCGCGTCCGCAGCCAACGCTTCAAACAAGCGTCTGCGCCACCCGGGCGTGCGAAGACCAGACGCTCGCACCGGATCCGTATTCGACCCTATTGATCTTAGTTCGGTGATGGCGTCGTCCGCTTTGCTCCAGGTCAAGCGGATCGTCTCCTGGTCCATCACCGGATCGCCGAATCCCGCCTGCACGAGTTGATCGCCGAGGTCGTGCATGTCCACCAGTTCCGCCATCGGCGAGCCCCAGCCGCGTTCGCGGTAAAGCGCGCGCAGACGGCCCAGCGTGCCGGGTCCCAGTGTCGAGAACATCAGATAGCCGCCCAGCGCCAGCAGCCGGTGCCATTGCGCGAACTGCACCGGCGGGTCTGGCAGGTGATGCAGCAGCATGTTGGCCCAGACCAGTTCGTAGCGGCCCGCCTGCAGGTCCCGCTCCTGCATCTGCAGGCGGCCGGGTGACCAGCGCCTGGGCGACCACCACGGCAAGACCGCCGAGGCAGACGTCGCCGGCGCGACCAGGCATTCGACGCGAGCCTGCGGCAGCGCCGCCTTGAGCGCCGGGCCGCTTCCGCCGGGTCCCGGCCAGACGTCGAGCACGAGGCCAGGCTTGTGCTTGAACAGCGGCAGGCGTTCGGCCATGCGCCGCGACACCTCGGCATGCAGCCAGGGCACCTGCGCATCCTGTTCCAGACGACGCCGCGTGCGCGCCAGTGCCACCGCATCGACGGGCCTGGCCGTGCCCGTGCCCTTCGAATCACTCGACATGCGGGCAGTATATTGAGCGGGTGTATCGACGCCTGTTCTCCATGCTGGGCCACCAGGCCGGCCAGGGCCTTCGCCAGACCGCACGGGCGCTCGGCGGACCTTGCACCGTGTGCCGCCAGTGGGGGCTCGACGCGGTGTGCGCGTCGTGCCTGCAGTTGCATGCGAAGCCGCGCCCGCGCTGCCGGCGCTGCGCCGAGCCGCTGGCCATCGAAGGGCTGTGCGCCGAATGCACGGCCGATCCGCCGCCATTCCTGCGCACACACGTGGCCGTCGACTACGGATTCCCCTGGGATCGCCTGATCGCCGATCTGAAGTTCGGCGGCGCCACCGAGCTGGCGCGGCCCTTGGCCGCCATGCTGGCGCACGGCCTGACGCACGACTGCGTGTCGCTGGTCGTGCCCGTGCCACTGGCGCCACGCCGCCTGCGCGAACGCGGCTTCAATCAGGCGGCGCTGCTGGCAGGACACGCCGCGGATCTGCTGCAGCTGCCGCCTGCGGCCACGCTGCTGCAGCGGCCCGTCGAACGCGAACGCCAGTCGGGCCTGACGCGCGAGGCGCGCCTGCGCAACCTGCGGGGTGTTTTCATGGTTGATCCGGCGCAGCGGCAACGCCTGGCAGGTCGCCACGTCGCGCTGGTCGACGATGTGGTGACCACCGGCGCCACCGCGCGTGAGGCTGCGGCCGAACTGCTGCGCGCGGGTGCCGCGCAGGTCGAGCTGTGGGCTGTGGCGCGCACCGCCTGAACCGGTCCGCCCACGCCCCGCCATGTTTCGCATCGTCCTGGTCGAGCCCGAGATCCCGCCGAATACCGGCAACGTGATCCGTCTGGCTGCCAATACGGGCTGCGAGCTGCACCTGATCGAGCCGCTGGGCTTCCGAATGGACGACCCCTTGATGCGGCGCGCCGGTCTGGACTATCACGAATATGCGGATGTCAAACGACATGCCTCATGGGCAGCCTTTCTCGATGCCGAGCAGCCCGAGGCGCATGCGCTCTTCGCCTTCACCACACGCGGCGCGCGCGCGCACGACGAGGTGGCCTGGCCGGTCGGCGCGTGGCTGGTATTCGGCAGCGAAAGCCGCGGCCTCGATCCTGAACTGCGCGAGCGCTTTGCCGCCGATCACCGCATCCGCCTGCCGATGCGGCCCGGCCAGCGCAGCCTCAATCTCAGCAACGCGGTGGCCGTGACGGTGTTCGAAGCCTGGCGGCAGCACGGCTTTGCGGGCAGCGCCTGAGGTGGCGCGGTAGACACACACCGACTGGGGCCGGGCAGCAGCTCAGCCGCCCCGATGCACACCCGCAGACCCGCCGTCGCGGCGGGCCGGCGCATCGTCATTCCGACCGTGCTTCGCGGCTCATCAGACGTTCGAGTGCCTGCACCGGCGTCAGCCGACCGTCCAGCAGGTCCACCACGGCCTGCGTGATAGGCATCTCCACGCCCAGGTCCTGCGCGCGCCGCCACACCGTGCGGGCGCTGTAGACGCCTTCGGCGACATGCCCCAGCGTGGCCAGCACCTCGGCCAGCGTGCGGCCGCCAGCGAGTCCCAATCCCACCTGTCGATTGCGTGACAAGGAACCGGTGGCCGTCAGCACGAGATCCCCCAGTCCTGACAGGCCCATGAAGGTGGCCGGCTGCCCGCCCAGCGCGACACCCAGGCGTGTCATCTCGGCCAGGCCGCGCGTGATGAGCGCGGCACGCGCGTTCAGGCCCGGCGTGCGCGCATCGGGGCTGTCGCCCGCCGCCGCGGCCAGGCCGTCCAGCACGCCCGTGGCAATCGCCAGCACGTTCTTCACCGCACCGCCGACCTCGACCCCGGCCGGATCCGTCGAACGGTAGACACGCAGGCCGCCGCCATGGAAGGCCTGCACCGCACGATCGACCAGCGCCGCATCGGCACTGGCGGCCACCAGGGCCGTCGCCTGGCCGCGCGCCACCTCGATGGCAAAGCTGGGGCCGGACAGCACGCCGGCCGGCATGCCCGGTCGCTCCTGGCGCGCAATCTCGTGGCCCAGTGCGCCGCTGCCGGACTCGAAGCCCTTGCACAGCCAGATGACCGGGAAGACCGCGGGCAGGCCGCGCAGCGTCTGACGCAAGGCGCCCATGGGCGTGGCCACCACGACCAGGCCGTCAGCGGACGCATGCGACCAGGCCGCTGCGGCATCGCTGGTCAACTGAAGCGCCGCAGGCAAGGGCATGCCCGGCAGGTAACGCGCGTTGACGCGCTCACGCTGCATGGCATCCAGTTGACCGGCATCACGGCCCCACAGCAGCACCTCATGCCGCGCACTGGCCTGGCAGGCCAGTGCCGTGCCCCAGGCACCGGCCCCGAGCACGACGATCTTCATGGGTGGCTGGCGAATCGCCCGTCGTCTGCGAAGACGGTGGGCATGCGCGCGTTCAGTTGGCGCTGGTGATGATCCGCGAGCCGTTGTCGCCTGAGGACTGCTGCTGCTGCGCCTCGAACATGGCCTGGAAGTTCACCTCGGTCAGCAGGATCGGCGGGAAGCCCGCCCGGGTGCAGACGTCGGAGACGATGGCACGCAGGTAGGGGTAGATCATCTGCGGGCAGACGATGCTGACGATGCCCTGCATCTGGTCTTCCGGCACGTTGCGGATCTCGAAGATGCCGGCCTGCTTGGCCTCCACCAGGAACAGCACCTGGTCCTTGACCTTGGTGGTCACGGTGGCGGTGACGCACACCTCGACGACCCCGTCGGCCACCGGCTCGGCGCTCATCCCCAGCGCAATGTCGACCTGCGGCTGCGTCTGCTCCAGCAGGATCTGCGGCGAGTTCGGCTGCTCGAGCGACAGGTCCTTCAGGTAGATGCGCTGGATCTGGAATACGGGGGTGTTGTCGGTGTCCGCCATGGTCTGTCTCTGGGTAGGCCCCCAGCGCCGACACGGCCTGCAGGGCAGCCGGACATTATCGCCCGGGCCCGCGACCCCTGCCCCGGTGCAGCCGGCACAGGCCCCGGCCGAAGGGCCTGGGCCGCGCGCCGATCAGCCCAGCAGCGGCATGAGGCCGCCGCGCTGGTCCAGCGCGATGAGATCGTCGCAGCCACCCACATGCGTGGCGCCGATGAAGATCTGCGGCACAGTGCGGCGCCCCGTCAGCTCCACCATCTGGTCGCGCGCAGACGCGTCCAGGTCCACGCGGATTTCTTCGATCGCGGTGACGCCGCGCTGGGTCAGCAGGGCCTTGGCGCGCACGCAGTACGGGCAGACCTGCGTGGTGTACATCTTGACGATATTCATGCGGTGGCTGTGGAAAGGGCTGGCTGGGAGTGTGGATTGTCCCGTGGCGTACAGATCCCTGCGCGGCGCGGGGCCAAGACCGCCGCTGCCTGGAACGCCAGAATCGGAGGCCCTCGAGGGCGCGCGCCGTCCGTTCGGCCGCGGGCTCAGTTGGCCTTGCTGGCCATCGGCAGGTTGGCTTCGCGCCAGGCCGCATTGCCGCCGGCCACCGGCTGCACGTTCTGATAGCCCAGCTTGCGCAGGATGCCGGCCGCACGCCGCGAGCGCGTGCCCGAGGCGCACATCACGATCAGCGGCAGCGCCTTGTTCGTGGGCAGATCCTTGGAGTTCTCCAGGCTGCCCAGCGGGATGTTGCGTGCGCCATTGGCGTGGCCCGCCGCAAATTCGGCCGGCTCGCACACGTCGATCAGCACGCCCTTTTCGCGGTTGAGCAGGCGAACGGCCTCGGCAGTGCCGATGGCATTGCCCATGTTGCCGAGCTGCGGCACCAGCAGCATCCCCCCCGATACGAGGGCCAGGAGGATCAGCATCCAGTTGTCGATCAGGAAACTCACGTCGGCCCGTCAGTTGATGAAAGTGACGAATTATAGAATTGCGGGTTTCTCCCAGGGTGCGCCGGCCCGATCGGCCCGCCTGGCTCCGCGCAGGTTCCGGCCCGCACAGAGGTCCATCCTGGTCCGCCAACGACTGTCGAACGTCCCAAGCCATGTACAAACTCGTCCTGATCCGCCACGGTGAATCTGCGTGGAACCTGGAAAACCGATTCACCGGCTGGACCGATGTCGGCCTGACGCCCACCGGCGTCGAACAGGCACGCGAAGCGGGTCGCCTGCTGCGCGAAGCCGGCTGCGAATTCGACGTGGCCTACACCTCGGTGCTCAAGCGCGCCATCTGGACGCTGTGGCATTGCATGGATGCGATGGACCGCACCTGGCTGCCCGTCGTCAACGACTGGCGCTTGAACGAGCGCCACTATGGCGGACTGCAGGGCCTGAACAAGGCCGAGACCGCCAAGCAATACGGCGACGAGCAGGTGCTGGTCTGGCGCCGCAGCTACGACACGCCGCCGCCGGCGCTGCAGCCGGGCGATCCGCGCAGCGAGCGTGGCGACCTGCGCTATGCCGCCCTGGCGCCCGAGCAGATTCCGCTGACCGAGTGCCTGAAGGACACCGTCGCGCGTGTGATGCCCTGCTGGAACGATCGCCTGGCGCCGGCCATCCGCGCGGGCCAGCGCCTGGTCGTGGCCGCACACGGCAACAGCATCCGTGCGCTGGTGAAATACCTCGACGGCATCTCCGACAACGACATCGTCGGCCTGAACATCCCCAACGGCATCCCGCTGGTCTACGAGCTGGACGCCGCGCTCAAGCCCATCAAGAGCTACTACCTGGGCGACGCCGAAGCCGCCGCGAAGGCCGCCGCCGCCGTCGCCAACCAAGGGAAAAAGGCCTGAGCAAGGCCCGTCTGCACGCGGCCTGACGACACCGAAGAGGGCCACCGCGCGCCCGGGCCAAGGCCCGGCGCTGCGCCAACGCCCGCCTCAGGAATCGACCAGCCCGTAGACCGTCTCGGGCAGGACCCGCGGCAAGCCCGCGCGCTCGGTCGCAGGTCCCGTGATGGCACACGCCGCTTCCGCGGTATCCCGCCGCGGCGCGCCGTGCACCGCGCGGCCCGCGCCGTCCAGCAGCACCGCCACCAGCGGCGCATGACTGGCCGCACTGCGCTGCACGACCACCGCCGTCTCGCCGTTCTTGAGCTTGACAAAATCGCCAGGCGGATAGACCCCCAGTGACTTGATCAGCGCCCCGGCGATCGGACTGCCCTTTTCGTCCTGGTAGAGCTGCCGCGCCGCGACCTGCGGAAACAGCGGTGCACGCAAGGCGCGTGGGCTGATCTTGGCCATGAAGACATCGGCCACGCGCAGCACGCGCGCCATCTCGCCGATCTCGGCCGTACCACGCGGATACCCGCCGCCGCCCGGCTGCTCGTGGTGGTCCAGCACGGTCTGCAGCCATTCCTCGTCCGCCACGCCGCTGTGGCGCAGCATCTGGGCCGAGCGTTCGGTATGCGTGCGGATCTCGTCGAGCTGGCGCTTGCCCGGCGGATCGCTCTGCTCGGCCATGCGCGCCTGCAGCTCGAGCATGGACACGTTCATCGTCAGCGCCGCTCGCACGGCAATGCGCGCGCGGTCCGTGGTCCAGTCCAGTTGCCGCGCGCATAGCAGCACCACCGTGGCGGTATGCAGCGCGTGCGTCAGCCCATAGAGCGCAAAACGCCGGTCGTCCTGGCGGATGCAGACGAACAGCGCCGCCTCGATCTGCTTGTCGACCAGCGCGATGTGGCTGTCGGCGAAGGCCTCGATGCGCGGCGCCTGATCGCTGTCGCGGCCCACCGCCTTGAGCAGCGCATCCAGCTCCCAGGTGCGCTGCTCCCAGGTATCGAACAAGGTGAGCTTGCGCGCCGACGGTGTCCTGGACTGGGCCGTGGTTCCGGCCTGGCGCGCAGCCCGGACGTCTTCGACCTCCACGCACGCGCCGCGCTCGAGCAAGGCCCTGAGCTGGCGCACGTCCACCACCGTCTGGCCGGCGGCCAGCAGCAAGCGGCCCTCTGCATCGAGCACACGAAAGGGCAGCGCGCAGCCTGGCGCGATCAGGTCATGCACCTGGGTCAGCGGGACACGCGTGCTCGAGACAGTCATGCAGCCAGCTCCCGGTTGATCGCGGCTTCGGGCGCGCGGATCCTCGGACCTCTGGGCGCCCGGATGCACATGCGGCCGCGCGCCCCGTGCGTCATCGTTCGCGTGCGGACGCGTCGCGCCTCGCCACCAGTGCACAGACCGCTTCAGCCAACAGCGGCACCACCGAGACCGCGTTGCTGGGATGCGGCACGCAATCGGTGCTCCACAGCTCGCGCACGCCTGCCTCGCGCAACTGCGCCCAGGCGTCGCCCACCAGCAGCGCGTGCGTGACAGCCACATCCACGCTGGCCGCGCCCTCCAGCAGGACGCCACGCGTGGCTTCCACCAGGGTGCGCCCCGTGCTGGCGACATCATCCAGCAGCACGACCTCGCGCCCGCGCACCGCCACGTCGGGCAAGGCCACGTCCACCGCGCGGTCGCCGTGCCGCTGCTTGTGGCATACCGCGTGATCCAGGCCGTGTTCGGCCGCCGCGGCGCGTACCCATTGCAGCGCCTCCTCGTCCGGGCCCAGCAACAGCGCCCGGGGCATGCGTTGCGCGATCCACGCGCCCAGCAGCGGTGCCGCCGTCAGGGCCACACCGCAGCGGCCCGGCACCACCTCGTCCATGCTGTGCACGCGGTGCAGGTGCGGATCGACCGTCACCACCGCGTCGAACCAGTCGGCCAGCGCCCGGCCGACATGCCGCTGGCTGACGATTTCCCCCGGCGTGAAGGCCATGTCCTGGCGCATGTAGGCCAGGTAGGGGCTCACCAGGATCAGGCGTTGCGCCCCGAGTTCACGAGCCCCCCGGGCCACCAGCATCAGCTCGGTGAGTTTTTCGTTGGGCTGCTGCAGGCCGCGCAGCACCACCACCGTGGGCGGCAACACGGGCGGCAGGCGCAGCCGGGTTTCGCCATCGGGAAATCGGTGGCGGCCCACCAGCGCCATCGGCCACGCGCCGGCCTTGGCCAGCTGCAGTGCGAGCGCGGCCTCGTCGTCGAAGGCCAGCAGCATCACACCCGTCTGGCCGTCGCGCGCGCGTCCCAGGCCCGGCCCTTCCTGCGCCGGGTGTCCTGCACGCCCGACCGCCTCGCTCATGCCTGCACTCCCGGCGGCGACGCAAAGTCGTGTGGCATCAACTCGGCCGCGCCGATCGTGTAGCCGTGGCCATCGCCAGCCAGACGGCGCGCCAGTTCCAGGTCGGCCTCGAACTGCGCGTGGATGCGGTACAGCACCTGGCCCGCCTGCACGTGGTCGCCAAGCTGAACCTGAAGATCCACGCCCGCGCCCGGCACCTGCGGCGCGCCGCTGAGCCGCGCGATGCGTGCCAGGCGCAGGTTGTTCACGCCAACGATCGTGCCCTCGGCCGTGGCGCAGACCTCGGCCTGCAGCGCGCCGGGTTCGGGCGGACGGGCGCGGCGACCCTGGGCGTCGACGATGGCGTTCATGCGTTCGAGGGCCCGGCCCGAATCCAGGATGTCGCGCGCGATGCGGTAGCCGTCGCCGCCGCGCACATCGGGGTGGAATTCGATCATGCGGCCCGCCAGACGCAGGGCCTTCTGCCGCAGGTCCTGTGGCGCATCCGGGTCGTTGGCCAGAACCTGCATCACGTCGCGTGCCTCGAGCACCGGACCGATGCCGCGGCCGATGGGCTGGCGGCCATCGGTGATGACCGCATCCAGTTCCAGGCCCAGCCGCGCGGCGACGTATTCGAACAGCCGCTTCAGCCGCTGCGCCGCCGCCATGCTGCGCACCTTGGCGCTGGGGCCGACGGGGATGTCCAGCAACAGGTGCGTCGAGCCCGCCGCCACCTTCTTGGACAGGATCGACGCCACCATCTGCCCGGGTGAGTCGATGCCCAGCGGCCGCTCCACCGAAATCAGGATGTCGTCGGCCGGGCTCAGGTCAGCCGTGCCGCCCCAGGCCAGGCAGCCCTGCGTGGTGCGCACGATCTGCTGCAAACGCGCCAGCGGCAGTTCGACATCGGCCAGCACCTCCATCGTGTCGGCCGTGCCGGCCGGCGAGGTGATCGCGCGCGACGAGGTCTTCGGGCAGGTCATGCCGAGTGCCGCGACGATGGGCACCACGAGCAGCGAGGAGCGGTTGCCGGGGATGCCGCCGATGCAGTGCTTGTCGACCACCAGCCCGGCACCGGCCTCGTGCTGCCAGTCGATGCGACGGCCAGCGGCGATCATGGCCTCGGTCAGGTGCAGCACCTCGTCGCGGTCGAGTTCGAACTGGTTGGTCGCGACGACGAAGGCGGCGAGTTCGATCTTCGAATACGCCCCGGCCGCGATGTCCTGCACGATGGCCATCAGGTCGGCGCGCGCCAGGCGCTCACCGGCGATCTTGCGGTGCAGCGCGGCAATCGATGCCGGCGGTTCGGCCTGTTCGATGCAAGCGGGGTGGCCGGCTTCGAGACCCAGGCGGCGGAAGGCTTCTTCGCTGAGACCGAGCTCGCGCGGCTCGACGATGCAGGCATCGTCCACAACGTTGAGCACCGCCATCAGCGACTGCCCATTGGCGCGCACCTGAACCTTGGCCAGCGCCTGGTAGCCCGCGGCGCGCACGACCGGACAGTCGCGATGGAGGAAGACCACGCTCTCGCGCCAGGTGTCGATGCCCACGCGTCGAATCGGCAGGGTCGGGCCGTTCATAGGCCTGCAAGGGTACTCCCGATCTGTTCGCGCAGGTACTCGGCCAGCGCGCGGCGATCGGCATGTGCACTGGCCTGCGGCGGCAGCACGGCCACGGTCACCCGCACGTCATCGCCCATCGCCAGCCGCCACATGCTCTGCGCCAGGGTCGTCTCACCGATGTACTGCGCGGCCCGGCTGACCGTGTCGTGGCGATCGGAAAAGCGCAGCGCCACGGGCTGGATCGGCGTTTCCGTGGCAATGGCGGCCTGCAGCAGATTGGCGTGGAAGGGCAGCAGCGCGTGGCCGTCGGCCGTCGTGCCTTCGGGAAAAACCGCCACCGTGTCGCCCGCCTTCAGGGCCGCGGCCATCTCGTGCACCACGCGCAGCGCGTCCCGTCGTTTCTCGCGTTGGATATACAGCGTGCCGCCGGCATCGATCAGGCGCCCGACCAGCGGCCAGGCCTGCACGTCGGCCTTCGAGACGAAGCGCGCCTCGGGACACACGCTGTGAACGGCCATGATGTCCAGCCATGAGATGTGGTTGGCGACGATCAGCTTGGCGCCCGGGCGGAACCGGCCCTGCACCTGCAATTCCAGCCCCATCACCTTCAGCAGCTTGGCCGACCACCAGCGCACACGCGCCTGGCGCTGCGCGGGCGTGGCGCCCGGCAGCACCAGCCACACGATCGCCAGGCCATGCAGGCCATGGACGATCATCCGCGCAAGGCGCCAGCAGGCGCGCAGCGTGCGCATGGTCTGCGGCGGCGTCAGCCGGCCTGCCAGGCCAGGCCGCCAGCCACCAGCGTGGCCCGCACCCGCGCGGGCACGCGCATGCCGCTGATCGAAAAGTCGAAAGGCGTGTGCTTGCCCTGGCTGACCAGCGCGTCGGGCGTGACGGCCCAGTCGGCCTGCGGATCGAATACACACAGATCGGCCACGCCGCCTTCGATCAACCGGCCGGCATGGCCGTGCTGCGGGCCGAGCGCCGCGCCCAGCACCTGCGCGGGGCCTTGTGTCACCACACCCAGCGCGCGGTGCAGCGGCACGCCGTCGTCCTCGGCCCACTTCAGGGCCATGCCCAGCAGCAGTTCCAGGCCGGTCGCGCCCGGCACGGCTTCGGCAAAGGGCAGCGTCTTTTCGTCGGAGCCCACCGGCATGTGATCGCTGACCAGCGCATCCAGCGTGCCGTCGGCCAGCGCGGCGCGCAAGGCGTCGCGGTCGCGCTGCTGGCGCAGGGGCGGTGTCAGGCGCATCGCGGCGCTGAAGAAGCCGATGTCGGCGTCGGTCAGGTGCAGGGAATGGATGCTGACGTCGGCCGTCAGCGGCAGCCCTTCGGCCTTGGCCTGGCGCACCAGCGCCACGCCGCCCGCGCTGGACAGCTTGCTGATGTGCACCCGCGCCTGCGTGCTGCGCACCAGTTCCAGGATCGTGTGCAGCGCAATCGTCTCCGCTGCGGCCGGCACGCCGGAAAGGCCCATGCGCGTGGCCACCGAGCCCTGCGCCGCGACGCCCTTGCCCAGCCAGCGGTCCTGCGGGCGCAGCCACACCGTGTAGCCGAAGGTCGCGGCGTACTGCATCGCGCGCATCAGCACCTGTGTATCGGTGATCGCGACATCGGCCTGCGAGAAGCCCACGCAGCCCGCTTCGGTGAGCTCGGCCATTTCGGTCAGCGCCTCGCCCTGCAGCGCGCGGGTGAGCGCGCCCAGCGGGTACAGCCGGCAGCGCCCGAGCTTGCGTGCGCGGAACTTCAGCATTTCCACCAGGCCGGGCTCGTCCAGCGCCGGGTCGGTATCCGGCGGGCAGACCAGGCTCGTGACACCGCCGGCGGCCGCGGCCTTGAGTTCGCTCTCGAGCATGCCCTCGTGTTCCAGGCCGGGCTCGCGCAGCCGCGCATTCAGGTCCACCAGCCCGGGCGCCACGATGCAGCCACGCGCGTCCAGGCGCATTTCGGGCTGGAAGCCGTCCGGCACGCGGCCGATGGCCAGCACCTGCTCGTCGGCCACGGCCACGTCGGCCGTCTCGTCGCGTCCGCTGGACGGGTCGATGACCCGGCCGCCCTCGATCAGGATCTTCATGCCTCGTTCCCCGCGATGATGGACATCACCGCCATGCGCACCGCGATGCCGAAGGTCACCTGCGGCAGGATCACGCTCTGCGTGCCGTCGGCAACGGCCGAATCGATCTCGACCCCACGGTTGATCGGGCCGGGGTGCATCACGATGGCGTCGGGCTTGGCCAGCCGCAGCTTGTCTGCGGTCAGTCCGAAGGTCTTGAAGAACTCGCCGGCGCTGGGCAGCATCGCGCCGCTCATGCGTTCGTTCTGCAGACGCAGCATGATGATCACGTCGGCGCCGCGGATGCCCTCGGCCATGTCGTTGCACACGCGCACGCCCATCTCGCGCAGGTCGCCCGGCACCAGCGTGCGCGGGCCCACGGCGCGGATGTCGGGCACGCCCAGCGTGGTCAGTGCGTGGATGTCGCTGCGCGCCACGCGCGAGTGCACGATGTCGCCCACGATGGCCACCGACAGCTGGGTGAAATCCTGCTTGTAGTGGCGGATGGTGTACATGTCCAGCAGGCCCTGCGTCGGGTGTGCGTGGCGGCCGTCGCCGGCATTGACCACGTGCACGTGCGGCGCGCAGTGCTGGGCGATCAGGTAGGGCGCGCCGCTCTCGCTGTGGCGCACGACGAACATGTCGGCGTGCATCGCACTCAAGTTGGCGATGGTGTCCAGCAGGCTCTCGCCCTTGGCCGTCGACGAGCGTGCGATGTCCAGGTTCAGCACGTCGGCCGACAAGCGCTTGGCCGCGATCTCGAACGTGGTGCGCGTGCGCGTGCTGTTCTCGAAGAACAGGTTGAAGACGCTCTTGCCGCGCAGCAGCGGCACCTTCTTCACGTCACGCTCGTTGACGCTGAGGAAGGTGCTGGCGGTATCGAGGATCTGCGTCACCGTGGCCCGCGGCAGGCCTTCGATGGACAGCAGGTGGATCAGTTCGCCGTGGGCGTTGAGCTGGGGGTTTCGTTTCGACAGCATGGGCGGTGTCCGGCGCTCAGGCGAGCGTGCGCACGGCAAAGGTGAAGTGGCCCTGCTCGTCCCGGGCCAGCGACAGGCGCTCTTGCGGCGGCAAGGTAATTCTCGCCGCAGCCACGGCGGCTTCGATGGGCAGTTGGCGACCGCCACGGTCCACCAGCACGGCCAGCGTCACGCTGGCGGGGCGGCCGAAATCGAACAGCTCGTTGACCACCGCGCGGATGGTGCGGCCCGTGTAGAGCACGTCGTCGACGAGGATGATGTGGCGTTCGTCGATGGCAAAGGGCAGTTGCGTCTTGCCGCTGCCCGAGGCCAGCCCGCGCGAGCCGAAATCGTCGCGGTGCAGCGCGCTGGTGATCACGCCGGGCGCGCCGGGCAGGTGCAGGTCGCGCTGCAGGCGCTCGGCCAGCCAGGCGCCGCCCGACCAGATGCCCACCAGGGCGGCGTCGGGCCGCTCCGGCAGCAGGGACTGCACCCCGCGTCTGAGGTCGGCATACAGGCTTTCGGCATTCAGTTGGAGCATCACGTTCCGGACTCCGGCAGTTGGCGCAGGTATTGTTCGAGGATGATCGCAGCCGCGGCAGCGTCGGCATCGGCCGCGCCGAGCGAAAGGGCCTCGGTCGTCGTGTAGCGCTCGTCCACCTCGTGCACCGGCAGCCGGAAGCGGCCGTGCAGCTGGCGGGCGAAGCGCCGGGCCCGGTGCGTATTGTCGTGGGGCGCGCCATCCGGGTGGCAGGGCACGCCGACCACCAGCGCCGCCGGCTGCCACTCGGCGATCACCGCGGCGATGGCGGCCCAGCGTGCGTCGCCTTCTGCGGCGATCGTGCGCAGCGGCTGTGCGCGGCGCAGCAGCGTATTGCCGGTGGCCACGCCGACACGGCGTGTACCGAAATCAAAAGCAATGAGGCTGAGCGGGGTGGATGCCGGCGCCAGGCGCTCAGGCATGACCCGCTTCCTGCGACAGCATGCGCGGGTCGATGCCCAGCAACTGCAGGGCGCGCTCGTAGCGCTGCTCGACCGGCGTGTCGAAGATGACGGCCGGATCGGCGTCCACGGTCAGCCAGCCGTTGCGGCCGAGCTCTTCTTCCAGCTGCCCGGCAGACCAGCCGCTGTAACCCAGCATCACCAGCATCTTGCTGGGGCCGGAACCTTGCGAGATGGCCTCGAGGACGTCCTTGCTGGTCGTCATTTCCAGCGGCGCGCCGGGAATGACCATGGTCGACGAATACGGGCTGGGCACGATGTCGGTCTTGGGGTGCAGCACGAAGCCGCGCTCGGTCTGCACCGGCCCGCCGAAATAGACCGGCTGGTCGGCGAGTTCGGGCTGTTCGAGCGAGAGCTCGACCTTTTCGAACAGGCTCTTGAGCTTGATGTCGATGGGGCGGTTGATGACCAGGCCCAGCGCGCCACGCGCGGTGTGCTCGCACAGATAGATCACCGTGCCCGCAAAGTTCTCGTCGGCCATGCCCGGCATCGCGATGAGAAACTGGTTGGTGAGATTGATCGGTTCGCCCGCGGACATGACCGGAATTCTAGTCGGCGGCCCCGTCTCCCGCGTCGAATGCATGCACACTCGTCAGTGTGAACCGGCATCCCGCACCCGAGTCCCTCGACCGCGCGCTGGTCTGGCTGCGACGCGACCTGCGCTTGGACGACCACGCGGCGCTCTACCACGCGCTGCGCAGCGCGCGCCATGTGTGGTGCGCGTTTGTCTTCGACCGCGCGATCCTCGACGCTCTGCCCCGCGCCGACCGTCGCGTGGCCTTCATCCGCGACAGCCTGGCGGGGCTGGACGCCGAATTGCGCGCCCTGGCCCTCTCGCACGGTATCGAGGGCGCCGGATTGATCGTGCGGCACGGGCAGGCCACCCACGAATTGCCCGCGCTGGCGCGTCAACTGGGCGTGCAGGCGGTTTTTGCCAACCACGACGACGAGCCCTTCGCACGGGCGCGCGACACGCAGGTGCGCGGCGCACTGGCCGACGCCGGCATCGCCCTGCACACCAGCAAGGACCACGTGGTCTTCGAGCGCGACGAGGTGATGACCGCCGGCGGCACGCCCTACGGCGTATTCACCCCCTACAAGAACGCGTGGTTGAAGAAGCTCGACGCCTTCTACCTGAAGGCCTACCCCGTTGCGCGGCATGCCGGCGCGCTGGCGCCGCTGCCCGCCCGCATGCCCGATGGCACCACGCACGGCGTGCCGACGCTGGCCTCGCTGGGCTTCGAGCCCACCAACCTGCACACGCTGCGCCTGCCCAGCGGCAGCGCCGGCGGGCAGGAGCTGCTGGGCGAATTCCTGCTCGAGCGCATCGACCGCTACGCCGAATCGCGCGACTTCCCCGCCGTCAAGGGCCCGAGTTACCTCAGCACGCACCTGCGCTTCGGCACGGTATCGATCCGCCAGCTCGCGCGCGAGGCCTGGCAGCGCATGCAGGCCGGCTCGCGCGGGGCGGAGGTGTGGCTGTCCGAGCTGATCTGGCGCGACTTCTACCACCAGGTTCTGTACCACCACCCGCACGTCGTCGGCCACGCCTTCCGGCCGGAATACGACCGCATCCACTGGGAAAAGGGCAAACACGCCGACGCACTGTTCCAGGCCTGGTGCGAGGGCCGCACGGGCTATCCGCTGGTGGATGCGGCGATGCGCCAGATCAACCAGACCGGCTACATGCACAACCGGCTGCGCATGGTGGTGGCCAGTTTTCTGACCAAGGACCTGGGGCTGGACTGGCGGCGCGGCGAGGCCTACTTCGCCACACACCTGAACGACTTCGACCTCGCCGCCAACAACGGCGGCTGGCAGTGGGCGGCGTCCACGGGCTGCGACGCGCAGCCGTATTTCCGCATCTTCAACCCGGTGAGCCAGAGCCGCAAGTTCGACCCCGGCGCCAAGTTCATCCGCCGCTACGTGCCGGAACTGGCCGCGCTGCCCGACGACGCGGTCCACGCGCCCTGGGAGGCGCGACCCGTGGACCTGCTGGCCGCGGGCGTCACGCTCGGGCGCGAGTACCCGATGCCCATCGTCGCGCACGACGAGGCGCGTGCACGTACCTTGGCGCGTTATGCGGTGGTGAAAGCGCCGGCCTGACGCCGCTGGTGGCCCGTCATCGCCGCCGCCCATCGGTGCCGGCCAGGCCACGCGGCGACAAAACCCTCAGGCCGACGCGCCCACGTACCGCGCCACGATCGCCGCGTGCCGCTGCGGCCACTGGCGCAGCAGGCTGTCGTCGCCGTCCAGGACCCGGCGCATGAAGGCCCAGCTCAGCTCCTGCGTGGCCTGCTTGACCAGCGGATTCAGCTCGGCGCCACCGGTATTCGTGCGGTCGGTGAAGATGCTGTGCGAGCCGCCGTCGAAGACGGCCAGCACCTTGGGTGTGCTGCCGATGGCTTCGAAAACCCGCACGCGGTCGTCGGGGCCGCTGTAGTAACCCGGAATCGTGATGATGTCCTGCGTGGCGGTCACGTGCAGGCTCGGCAGCCGGATCGCACCGAGGATGCGTTCGGGTTCGCGCTCGCCATAGAACGGCGGCGCGGACAGCAGCACGGCGGCGCGGATGCGCGGCTCGCGCAGGCCCATCGCGCGGCCGGCGCGCTCGACCTGTGCACCCGCAGCCAGCAGCGTGGTGTTCGCGCCGTAGGAATGCCCGGCCGCCACGATGCGCGTCGCGTCGACGGTGATGCCGGCATCGCCGGCCAGCAGGTGGTCCAGCGCGAAGCGCAGGTCATGCACCCGCGCGACGGCTTCGCTCTCCTGCGCCGCGCCCTGCAGGCGGCCGACCAGCGACAGCGGATTGCCCAGCCACAGCTCGCGGTCGCTGCCCACGTGCTGCAGGTGCAGGCTCGCCATGCCGCGCTCGGCCCAATGCCGGCCCAGGTAGCTGTAGCCGCGCCGCGAGCCGCCCAGGCCGTGCGAGAACACTGCCAGCGGCACGGCGCCTGTTCGCGCAGCAGCCGGCACGTACAGGCGCACCGGCACGGGGCGCTGGCGCGCCGCGTCCTGCCATTCGAAATCGAGCACCTGCACCGGCGGCAGATCGTCGGCCACCGCAGGCAGCGTCACCGCCGCAACCAGCCCGGCGCAGAACACCCGGCGCGACACCATTCCTGGCTTCATCGGAAACCCTCCCAGCCGGCGTCAGATGGCACGGCGGCGGAAAAGTTCAAGTCGCGCGACGCGCTGCACCGCATCGTCCACCAGCGTGTAAATCACCGGGATGACCAGCAGGCTCAGGAAGGTCGAGGTGATCAGCCCGCCAATCACGACGATGGCCATGGGTGCGCGGAAGCTCGGGTCCACGCCCCAGCCCAGCGCGATGGGCATCATGCCGGCGCCCATCGCGATGGTC
>CAUJHV010000071.1 GCA_963205115.1 Pseudomonadota bacterium
GTCGTGCGGCCCAGCATCGACTTCCGTGGCGATGCGATCCGCAACATCATCGTCGGCAACACCGCGCTGTACGGCGCCACCAGCGGGGAGGCCTTCTTCCGCGGCGTGGCCGGCGAGCGCTTCGCGGTTCGTCTGTCGGGCGCCACCGCGGTGGTCGAAGGCACGGGCGACCATGGCTGCGAATACATGACCGGCGGCACGGTGGTCGTGCTGGGCCACACCGGCCGCAACTTTGCCGCCGGCATGAGCGGTGGGGTGGCCTACGTGTTCGACGAGGACGGCCGTTTTGGCGAGCGCTGCAACACCAGCATGGTGGCGCTCGACAAGGTGCTGCCGCGCGATGCCCAGCCCGGCGTGCCGGTCGGCTGGCACCGTGAGATGGCCGACGAGGACCTGCTGCGCAGGCTGATCGAGGAGCACCTGCGCTGGACCGGCTCGCAACGGGCGCGCGAGATCCTCGACCACTGGGCCGATTCACGCGCGCGCTTCGTCAAGGTGATGCCCCGCGAATACCAGCGGGTGCTGGCCGCGCATGCCGAGCAGGCCGCCATGGCCACCGCCGACAGCGCCATGGCCAGGGCGCGCACCCATGCCGCCCTGACCACGGGGCAATGACATCCATCCAAGCAAGACCACATCATGGGAAAAATCACCGGCTTTCTGGAATATGAACGCGTCGAGGAACGCAGCGAGCCCGTGCCCGCGCGGCTGAAGACCTGGAAGGAATTCGTCATCACGCTGGACAGCGCGCAGGCGCGCACCCAGGCGGCACGCTGCATGGACTGCGGCACGCCGTTCTGCAACCACGGCTGCCCGGTCAACAACCTGATTCCCGACTTCAACGACCTCGTCTATCACGACGACTGGCATCGGGCCATCGAGGTACTGCACCAGACCAACAACTTCCCGGAATTCACCGGCCGCGTCTGTCCGGCGCCCTGCGAGGCCGCCTGCACGCTCAACATCAACGACGACGCGGTCGGCATCAAGAGCATCGAGCACGCCATCATCGATCGCGCCTGGGCCGAAGGCTGGGTGACGCCGCAAGCGGCGGCCGTGAAAACCGGCAAGAAGGTGGCGGTGGTCGGCTCCGGGCCGGCGGGACTGGCGGCGGCGCAGCAGCTGGCACGCGCTGGTCATGAGGTGACGGTGTTCGAGAAGAACGCCCAGCCGGGCGGCCTGCTGCGCTACGGCATCCCCGATTTCAAGCTGGACAAACGCCACATTGACCGGCGCATCGAGCAGATGACGGCCGAAGGCGTGGTGTTTCGCACCGGCGTGCTGGTCGGCGCGCTGGACCAGGACAGCAAGGTCACCAGTCACGCCGGGCAGACGCTGAGCGCCGAGCAGCTGCTGGCCGAGTTCGACGCGGTGCTGCTGACCGGCGGCAGCGAAGTCAGTCGCGACCTGCCGGCGCCTGGCCGCGCGCTTGACGGCGTGCATTTCGCCATGGAGTTCCTGCCGCAGCAGAACCGGGTGGTGGCCGGCGACAAGCTCAAAGGCCAGTTGCGCGCCACCGGCAAGCACGTCATCGTGATCGGCGGCGGCGACACCGGCAGCGACTGCGTCGGCACCAGCAACCGCCAGGGCGCCGCCAGCGTGACCCAGTTCGAGCTCATGCCCATGCCGCCCGAACAGGAAGACAAGCCCCTGACCTGGCCGTACTGGCCCTACCGCCTGCGCACCAGCTCCAGCCACGAAGAAGGCTGCGAGCGCCAGTTCGCCATTGCCACCAAGGAGTTCATTGCCGGCGCCGGCAAGGACAAGGGGCGCATCGTCGGGCTGAAGACCGTCGAGGTCGAATGGGCCGGCGGCAAAATGACGGAGGTCCCCGGCACCGAGAAGACTTGGCAGGCCGACCTGGTGCTGCTGGCCATGGGCTTCGTCCACCCCGTCGGCAGCGTGCTGGAGGCCTTCGGCATCGACAAGGACGCGCGCGGCAACGCCCGTGCCGGTACCGACGCCGTCACCGGCTATCGCACCAACGTCGAGCGCGTGTTTGCCGCCGGCGACATGCGCAGGGGCCAGAGCCTGGTGGTGTGGGCCATCCGCGAAGGCCGGCAGGCCGCGCGGGCGATCGACGAGGCGCTGATGGGCAGCAGCACGCTGCCGCGCTGAGCGCCGTCAAGGCACCGGCCGGGCCATGCGGCAGCTGTGCGCCATCGATGCACTGCGGGCGTCGATGCGGCGCACCACGCGAAAGCCGTAGCCCGAGCCTTCCACATCGAACGGCACGCCGGGCGCGCCCTGGCGCTCCATCACGCCCACCGCCAGCGGTTGCTGGAACTGGTGGTCGTCGGCGCGCATGCGGCCGCGCTGCCCGGCCAGCGTGACGTCGGCCTGCTCCAGCGCCTGCGCCAGTGCCAGTGCGTCATCACCGCCGGCGCGCTCGATGGCCTGCGCCAGCGCCTCGATCATGAGCTGCATGCGCAGGTGCACGTAATCGTCCTGCGGGCGGGGAAAACGCTGGCGGAACGCGCGGTAGAACGCGGCGCTCTCGGGCGTGGGCAGGTTGGGCAGCCAGTCGGCCACCGCCACCACCTTGCCAATGCCAGCCTCGCCGATGGCCGCCGGCACGCCCAGCGCATTGCCATAGAAGGTGTAGAAGCGCCCGTCGAAGCCGGCGTCGCGCGCCGCCTTGACCAGCAGCGTCAGATCGTTGCCCCAGTTGCCGGTCAGCACCGCCTGCGCGCCCGAGGCCTTGATCTTGAGCGCGTAGGGCATGAAGTCCTTCACGCGGCCGACCGGGTGCAGCTCGTCGCCGACGATGGCCACGTCAGGCCGGCGCATCCCCAGCTGCCGACGCGCCTCGCGCAGCACGGCATGACCGAAACTGTAGTCCTGCCCGATCAGGTAGATGCGCGCCAGCTGCGGATCGTCCTCGATCAGCTGCATCAGCGCCGTCATGCGCATGTCGGCGTGGGCGTCGAAGCGGAAGTGCCAGAAGCTGCACGCGGCATTGGTCAGCGCCGGATCGACCGCCGAATAGTTGAGAAACAGCACCTGGCGCTGCGGCTCGCGCGCGTTGTGCTTGTCGATGGCGTCGATCAGCGCCGCCGCGGCGCTGGACAAATTGCCCTGCAGCACCACGCGGGCGACGCTGTCGATGGCGGCGCGCAGCATGGCCAGCGTTTCTTCGGTCTGCCCCTTGTTGTCAAAGCGCAGCAGCTCCAGCGGCCGCGTCCCCCGCGCGGTGCGCACCCCGCCGCGCGCGTTGACGCGCTCCACGGCCCAGCTGAGGTTGCGATACACCGCCTCGCCGGTGTTGGCGAACGGCCCGCTGAGCGACTCGATCAGGGCCAGGCGGATCGGCTCGGTACGCGGGGCGCGGGTTGACGCCAGGGCGGGCAGGCTGGCGCCGAGCAGGGACAGGAGGGTGCGCAGCGC
>CAUJHV010000072.1 GCA_963205115.1 Pseudomonadota bacterium
CCACCACGCCGGCGGCGCCGTCGTTCAGGCCCGAGGCGTTGCCGGCGGTCACGCTGCCGGCCTTGTCGAAGGCGGGGCGCAGGCCGGCCAGGCCTTCGGCGCTGGTCTTGCGGTTCAGGAACTCGTCGTTGGCGAAGACGATCGGGTCACCCTTCTTCTGCGCGATGCTGAACGGAACGATCTCGTCCTTGAATTTGCCGGCGTCCTGCGCGGCGGCAGCCTTCTGCTGGCTGGCCAGCGCCAGCGCATCCTGCGCCTCGCGCGTCACGCCGAACTTCTTGGCCACGTTCTCGGCCGTGATGCCCATGTGGTACTGGTTGTAGACGTCCCACAGGCCGTCGACGATCATCGTGTCGACGAGCTTCCAGTCGCCCATGCGCTGGCCGTTGCGCGAGTTCGGCAGCACGTGCGGCGCCAGGCTCATGTTCTCCTGGCCGCCGGCGATGACGATCTCGCTGTCGCCGTCGCGGATGGCCTGCGCGGCCAGCATCACCGCCTTCAGGCCCGAGCCGCAGACCTTGTTGATGGTCATCGCGGGCACATGGTTGGGCAGGCCCGACTTGATGACCGACTGGCGCGCCGGGTTCTGGCCGGCACCGGCCTGCAGCACCTGGCCGAGGATGACCTCGCCGATCTGGTCGCCCGAGAGCTTCGCGCGCTTGAGCAGTTCGGCGATCACGGCGGCGCCGAGTTCGGGTGCGGGGGTCGAAGCGAGCGTGCCGCCGAACTTGCCGACGGCGGTGCGGGCGGCGGCGACGATCACGATGTCAGTGGTCATGGGAAAAGTCTCCTGCAATGAAACGGTTCGAGGTGGAAGCGGGCCACGGTTCGCACTGTCGCGCTTCGCCGTGGCGGCATCAAGCGATATTCGTCAGGCTTTCTGCTTGACGTAGCGGCCCGGGGCGGGCTCGATGGCCTTGTGGCTGCGGTTTCCATAGCCCTTGGGCGCAGCGATCTGCTTGCCGGCGTGGGACTTCAGCCAGGCGGCCCAGTCGGTCCACCAACTACCCGGGTGCTCCTTGGCCTTGGCGAACCATTCCTTCGGGTCGGCCGGAACGGCATTCGTGGTGCCGATCCAGTGGCTGCGCTTGCCCTTGGCCGGCGGGTTGATCACGCCGGCGATGTGGCCCGAGGCGCCCATCACGAAGCGGATCTTGCCCTTGGCGCCGGTGAGCACCTGGGTGTTCTGGTACGCACCGTCCCAGGGCACGATGTGGTCTTCGCGCGAGGCATAGACGTAGGTCGGCGCCTTGATGGCCCCGAGGTCGATCTTCTCGCCGCACACCGTCACCTTGCCGGGCTTGGCCAGGTTGTTCTCGTGGTAGGTGTTGCGCAGGTACCAGCAGTACATCGGCCCGGGCAGGTTGGTGCTGTCGCTGTTCCAGTAGAGCAGGTCGAACGGCGGCGGCGTCTCGCCCTTCAGGTAGTTGCCGACGACGTAGTTCCAGACCAGGTCGTTCGGACGCAGGAAGCTGAAGGTGGAGGCGAGCTCCTGCCCCTTGAGCAGGCTGCCGCCGCCGGGGCTCTGGGGGCCGAGCGTCATCTCGCGCACCTGCACCATCGTTTCGTCGATGAACAGGTCGAGCACGCCGGTGTTGGAAAAGTCCAGCAGCGTGGTCAGCAGCGTCACGCTGGTGGCCGGCTGCTCGCCTCGCGCGGCGAGCACCGACAGCGCGGTGGCGAGAATCGTGCCGCCGACGCAGAAGCCAAGCGTGTTGAGCTGCTCGCTGCCGGTGATGTCCTGCACCTCGCGGATGGCGCGGATCGCCGCATCCTCGATGTACTGATCCCAGGTGTACTGCGCGATGCTCTCGTCGGCATTGCGCCAGCTGATGACGAACAGGCGATGGCCCTGCTCGACCGTGTAGCGGATCAGCGAGTTCTCCGGCTGCAGATCCATGATGTAGTACTTGTTGATGCACGGCGGCACGAACAGCACGGGCCGCTCGTAGACCTTGGCCGTCAGCGGCTTGTATTCGATGAGCTGGAACAGCTCGTTCTCGAATACGACGGCACCTTCGGTCGTGGCCACGTTGCGGCCGACCTCGAAGACGCTCTCGTCGGTCTGCGACAGGTGGCCCTGCTGGATGTCATTCCACAGGTGCTTGAGGCCCTGGCCGATGCTCTCGCCCTTGGTTTCGAGCGCCTTGCGCTGCGCTTCCGGGTTCAGCGCGAGGTAGTTGCTCGGCGAGGCCGCATCCACCCACTGCTGAACGGCGAAGCGGATGCGCTGCTTGGTCTTGGCGTCGCCTTCGACGGCGTCGGCCATCTCCATCAGCGTGCGCGCGTTGAGCAGGTACATCTGCGCGATGTAGGCGCTGGCCGGGTTCTTGGCCCATTCCTGTGCGGCGAAGCGCTTGTCGGCGGCCTTTGGCGCAGCGGCCGCGTCGGGGTTGGCTTCGCGCAGGTTCAGGTTCCACAGATCGGTGGCCTGCTGCAAGTAGTTGGCCTGCAGCTTCGACACCACGGGCAGAGGCAGATTCAGCCCCGACATCGACTTCCAGATCTCGCCGACAGTCGAGCCGAAGGCCTTGGCGGCGTCGGCTGGATCAGTGGGCGTGAATGCCCCGGTCGCGGCGCGGGAAGTGGCTTTCATGTAAGTCTCCTCACGGATGCTTCGGATCCGGTGAATCTGTTCTTGTAGCGTGCGTTTTTACCGCGCGAAGCTTACCACATAATGACAGTGCATTTCACCATTCGGTAAGAACCATGTATCTCGTTGCGATCGCCTGGGGTTACGTGGTGCTGATGATGGCCGTCGCAGAGGCCACGGCGCCGAATGGGACCGTGCTCGGTGCGGTCTTCACCTTCCTGCTCTATGGCGTGTTGCCGCTGTCCATCGTGCTTTACATCCTGGGAACGCCGTCGCGGCGCCGCCTGCGCATCGCCCGGGAGCAAGTGCCAGCCGCGTCAGCTGCGCCGCTCCAGCCAGATGGCGGCGAGCATGCGGCCGGTGACGCCGTCGCGCCGGAACGAAAAGAACCTTGAAGCCTCCTCGACGGTGCACCAGTCGCCGCCACTGAGCTGCGTCACACCCGCCGCCCGCAGCCGCTGCCGGGCCAGGCCGGCCAGGTCGGCCATCCACTTGCCCGGCGCATGCGGGCGGAAGCAGGCAGCGCTCTCGTCCGACGCGTCGGCGCCGAAGGCTCGCAGCACGTCGGCTCCGACTTCGAAACGGCGCGGCCCGATGCACGGGCCCAGCCAGGCCTGCACTTCGGCGGGCGCGCAGGCCGCCGCCTCGCACAGGGCCTCGACGGTCGCCTGCAACACGCCCGCCGAGAGACCGCGCCAACCGGCATGCGCGCCGGCCACGCCGCGCGCACCCGGCGCCGCGAAGAGCACCGGCAGGCAATCGGCCACCTGCACCGTGCAGGCCAGTCCGGGCTCGGTGCAGACGCTGGCGTCGGCCTGCGGCACGTGGCCGACGAGCTCCGGCGTGAGCCGCACCACGCCGCGGCCGTGCACCTGATCCAGGTAGACAGGTCGCGCGCCGATGGCGGCTGCCAGCAGGGCCTGGTTGTGCGCCACCGCGGCCGGGTCGTCGCCCAGCCCGCCACGAATGTTCATGCCAGAGAACGGCCCCTGGCTGATGCCGCCGTGGCGTGTCGTCATCAGCGCGCCCACACCGGGCGCGTGCCAGTCAGGCTGCAGCCAGTCGGGATGCCCGGCGCTCGTCATCGGCGCTCAGGCCGCATCGGGGCAGGCTGACGGCTGGGTCTTGGCGAAGGCGTCGTGCGCCATGCAAGCCTCGAAGACACGCATCACGGTGGGCACGTGGTCGAGCCGGCAGTCCATGCGCTTCGCGTTGTGGATCTGCGGCACCAGCACCACGTCGGCCAGCGTCGGCGCGTCGCCGTGGCAGAAGCGGCCGGTGGCCGGATGCGAGGCGAGCTGCTGCTCCACGGCCTCGAGCCCGGTCTCCACCCAGTGGCGGTACCAGCGATTCTTGTCGTCTTCCGAGACCTTCAGGTCATGGACGAGGTAGCGCAGCACGCGCAGGTTGTTCAGCGGGTGGATTTCGCAGGCCACGTCGAGCGCCAGCGCCCGGATGCGGGCCCGCTCCAGCGCCGTGCCGGGCAGCAGCGGCGGCTGCGGGTGCAGTTCGTCGAGGTACTCGATGATGGCCAGCGACTGCGTGACGATGCGCTCGTCGTCCTTGAGCAGCGGCACCAGCCGCGCCGGAGACAGAGCCGCATACGACTCCTTGAAATGCTCGTTGCGCGCCAGTTGCACCGGCATGTAGTCGTAGTCCAGTCCCTTCAGGGCCAGCGCGATGCGCACGCGGTACGAGGCCGACGAGCGGAAGTAGTTGAAGAGCTGCAACGCCATGCCGTGACTCCCTTGTGAACTCAGCCCTGCACCACCTGCACCTGCAGCGTGCCCACGCCGTCGATGCGTGCGCTCAGCGTGTCGCCCGCCACCACCGCCGCCACGCCCTCGGGGGTGCCGGTGAAGATCAGGTCGCCGGGCGCCAGCGTCCAGGCCGCGGACACGTGCTCGATGATCTCGGGGATGCTCCAGATCAGCTTGCCGATGGTGCTCGCCTGGCATTTGGCGC
The DNA here is from genome assembly GCA_963205115.1 of Pseudomonadota bacterium. GTDB lineage: Bacteria > Pseudomonadota > Gammaproteobacteria > Burkholderiales > Burkholderiaceae_C > Rubrivivax. The sequence goes on from CAUJHV010000072.1 coordinate 4,559, forward strand.
CATTGACATCGAGCACGATCGCGGTGTCCGGCCCGACCTGGCATTGCGCCGCCGGCCGGATCGGCCCGATCGGCGCCGATTCGTCGAAGCCCTTGCCGATGCACCAGGGGCGGCCCTGCTTCTTGGCCTCGCCCTGCAGGTCGCGGCGCGTCATGTCCAGGCCGACGGCATAGCCCCAGACATGCTTCATGGCGTCGGCCGCAGTGATGTTTCTGCCCCCCTGGCCGATCGCCACCACGAGTTCGACCTCGTGGTGCAGGTCCTTCGTGAGGCTCGGGTAGTGCATGCGCCCCACCATCCCCTCGGCCACCGGCAGCACGGCGTCGGCCGGCTTCATGAAGAAGAACGGCGGCTCGCGGCCGGTGAAGCCCATCTCCTTCGCATGCTCGACGTAGTTGCGGCCGACGCAATAGATGCGGTGCACGGGGAACTGCGCGCCAGGCGCGCCACCGGCAACGGGAACGGCAGCAGGAGCGGGTGGCGTGACGACGAAACTCATGGGCAGATCTCCAGGAAGGGGTCGCGAATCGTCGTCGATGATGCCACGCAGGCGGTCAAAAGCCACGGGCGCACGCCCGGTGGCAGCGGAGCGCGCGCTACACTGCCGCGGCCATGTTCAACCCCCGCAGCATCAAGCACTGCCGTGCCTGCGGCGCGCCGGCGCAGTACGCCGTGCCGGCCGACGACAACCGCGAGCGGGCCACCTGCACCGCCTGCGGCACGATCCACTACGAGAACCCGCTGAACGTGGTCGGCACCGTGCCGGCCTGGGAAGACCGCGTGCTGCTGTGCCGCCGCAATATCGAGCCGCGCCACGGCTTCTGGACGCTGCCTGCCGGATTCATGGAACTCGGCGAGAGCACGGCCCAGGGCGCGCTGCGCGAGACCATCGAAGAGGCCGGTGCCAACGTGGAGATGCTGGACCTGTTCACCGTGCTGAACGTGGTCCGCGTCGGCCAGGTGCACTTCTTCTACCGGGCCCGCATGCTCGACACGAGCCTGGCCCCCGGCCCGGAGACCATCGAAGCCCAGCTCTTCAGCGAAGCCGAGATCCCCTGGGAGCAGATCGCCTTCCGCACCGTGAAGGAAACCCTGCACCGCTACTTCGACGACCGCCGCAAGGGTCAATTCGGCTTCCACTGCGCCGATATTGGTTGATCGGACCGAACCCGCCCATGACCCAGCCCACCCCGCAGGACCCCGCCGCGGCCGCCAAGGCCAACACCGTGCGCCTGCGCGAGGACCTGATCCACCCGGATCCGCTGCTCGACTGCCTGGTCGAGCTGTGCCGCTTGCATGGCCAGGCAGCCACGCGCGCCTCGCTGTCGGCG
>CAUJHV010000073.1 GCA_963205115.1 Pseudomonadota bacterium
GGCCGAGGTGCGGCGCCAGGCCAGCCAGGCCGACTCCACCTTGGCCAAGGCAGGTGCGAAGCTGAAGCTGCGCTTCCCCGAGGCCACGCTGGCGCCTGCCGCACTCTCCGACCCGGCCGAGCCGATGTGGCCGGAGGCCCGCTGGCGCGAGCGCATCGTCGCCGAGGCCGACCCGCTGAAAACGGCCGAACGGCTGGTGCGCCGAGCCGAGCTCACCGCGTCGCGGACCCGCGCCGACAAGGTGCCGGACCCGACTGTGGGCGTGTTCACATCCAGCGAGGCCTTTCGCAACGAGCGGGTGATCGGCATCAGCGTCAGCATCCCGTTCGGCGGGACGGTGCGTGAGCGACGCCTGCAGCAGTCACTGCAAGAGGCCGAAGTCGCACGCGCGGCGCTGGACCGCGCGCGCCAGGGCATCGAGATCGAGATCGCCGAGACGCATGCCGACGCCATGGGCGGCCTCGAGCGCTGGCGCATCGCCGAACGCGGCGCCGAGGCGGCGCGCGAGAGCGCGCGCCTGACCCAGCGCGCCTACACCCTGGGCGAGGTGGACCTGCAGTCGCTGCTGCTCGTGCGCCGCCAGTCGCTGGAGGCGTTGCGCGCCGCCGGCGAAGCGCGCGCCGACGCGCTGCGCTGGAACTACCGCCTGCTGATCGACGCCCACCTGATCTGGAATCACGCCAATGACTGATAGCCGACGTCCCGCTGCGAAAGCCCGCGCATGACCGCGACGCCCGCCCCCGCCCGACCTGCCGCCGCTGAATCGGGCTGGGGCGCGCTGATGACGCGCGAGCGCTGGATCGAAGTCGGTCGCATCCTGCTCACCGGCCTCGCCGCCTTGCTGTATTGGCGGCAGGCCGTGCCCATCGAAGTACTTTGGGCGGCCGTGGCCATTGGCCTGTATCCGCTGGTGAAGACCGGCCTGCTCGATCTGGTGCGCGAACGCAAGATCGGCACCGAGATCTTCGTCACCATCGCCACGCTGGTGGCGATGCTTGGCGGTGAGACGGTGGCCGGTGCGGTGCTGATGGTCATCATCCTGATCGCTGAGTTCATCGCCGAGCTCAACACGGACCGCGCGCGCGCCTCGATCAAGTCGCTGATCGGTTCGGTACCGCAGGTCGCGCTGGTGCGCGGCAAAGATGGCGAGGTCGGCGAACGCAGCGTGCCGGTAGCGGAGCTGCGTGTGGGCGACGTGGTGCTGGTGCGCGCGGGAGAAAAGGTGCCTGTCGACGGCAGCGTGCTCAGCGGCCAGGGCGCGGTCAACGAAGCCTCGATCACGGGCGAGAGCCTGCCCAAGGACAAGCAGACTGGCTCGACCGTCTTCGCCGGCACGGTGCTGGCCAGCGGCGCGCTCGACGTGCGCACCGACAAGCTCGGCGCCGACACGATGTTCGCACGCATCATCACCCTCGTCGAAGACGCCGAGGCGCATCAGGCGCCGGTACAGAAACTGGCCGACCGCGTCGCTGCCTGGTTGATCCCGGTGGTGCTCGTGTTCCTGGTGGGGGTCTGGCTGGTCACGCGCGACATCCGGACCGTCGTCACGCTGCTGATCTTCACCTCGCCGGCCGAACTCGGACTGGCCACGCCGCTGGTGATGATCGCTGCGGTGGCACGCGCGGCGCGCAATGGCATCCTCATCAAGGGCGGGCTGTACCTGGAACTGCTGGCCAAGGTCGACGTGGTGGTATTCGACAAGACCGGCACGCTGACCGCCAACCGGCCTGCCGTGGTGAGCGTCTCGACGCAGGACGCCGCCATCGACGAACGCCAGCTGATGCGGCTGGCTGCCGCTGCCGACCGGCGCTCGGCGCACCCGCTGGCGCAAGCCGTCATGGCGCATGCGGCGGCACTCGGCATCGAGGTGCCCGAGCCGCAGCAGTACGAACAGATCCAGGCGCGCGGGGTGAAGGCGACGGTGGAAGGCCGTGCGGTACTGGTCGGCAATCCGGCGCTGCTGAGCGAGGCCGGCGTCGCGCTGCCTTCATCCACGCTGGCCACGGGGGCCACGGCAGCGGCGGACGCCGCGGGCATCGGCAGCAGCACGCCGGTGCACGTGGCCGTGGACGGCCGCTTTGCCGGCATCGTGTACATCGCGGACGCGGTGCGCCCGGGGGCGCGCGAGGCGCTGGTGGCGTTGAAGGCCACCGGCGTCAAGCGCACGGTGATGCTCACCGGCGACAACGCCGCTACTGCGCACGCGGTCGCTCAGCAACTGGGCATCGACGAAGTGCACGCCGAGCTGCTGCCCGAGGGCAAGGTGGGTGTCATCGCCGAATTGCAGAAGCAGGGCCACCGCGTGGCCATGGTCGGCGACGGCATCAACGACGCGCCGGCGCTGGCGCGGGCCGACGTCGGCATCGCCATGGGCGGTGGCGGCACGCAGGCGGCGCTGGAGGCCGCCGATGTGGCACTGATGACCGACGACCTGGCCAAGATCGGGGCCGCCCGCGCCATCGCCCGCCGCGCCTACCGCACGGTTCAGGAGAACCTGTTCGTCGGCGTGGGCGTGGTGCATGTGCTGGGCATTGCCGCCGCACTGATGGGTTGGATCGGGCCGATCGAGGCCGCGATCATCCACCTCGGACCCGATGTGCTGGTTTTCGTCAACTCGGTGAAGCTGCTGCGGGTGCGTATCCCGGGTGCCACGTGAGCCGCGGCAAACCACCTCTCAAGCGCTGATCTCTTTCATTTCCAAGCTCGGAGACACCTTCATGAAGTCGATTCGTCCCCACCTGTTCGCTCTCGTCGCGGGCGCCGCGCTGCTGGCTGGCTGCGCCACTCCGCCGCCGCCAAATCCGGCGGCCGAAATCCCGCACTGCTACAAGACCAACAAAGGCAGGACCATCGCGTGCACCAGCGCGCCAGTCCCCAGTCTGAATGCGGATGCCGACGCAAAACGCTTCGCCCCCGATCCCAGCGCCTTGACGGTGTTTGTGGTGCGCCGCAACTGGGCCGACGGCCGCAACTTCGTGAAGGTCTATTCGGATGGTGGTCCGGGTGTCGAGACCCTGCCCAACACGATGATCCGCCTGAAGTTCAAGCCCGGCGCGCATGTGATCGCCTTCGAGTTCGAGGGCAAGCGCCAGTCCATCACCGTGGAGGGCAAGGCGGGTGACGTGCGTTTCGTGAGGATCGACGGCACCGTCTGGTCCTGGAAGAGTTCCTACGAGTGGGCCGCTGAACCCGAGGCATCGATCCGCGAACGCGCCCTGAAATCCCGTCTCGTCGCCGACGTGACGGTTCGCTGAACTCGGTCCGAAAACAACACACCGCCATCGAGTACGTCATCTGAGCCGTAGCCCGGCGGTCCCGGCGTGAGACCGCACAAGCTGTCCTGCCTGATGATGTTCAAGCCATGAACCGAATGTCAACCACCTTGCCCGCCCTCAGGGGTGGGCTGCTTGCCCTGCTGGCCGCAGCACTGTTCGGCGTCAGCACGCCGCTGGTGCAGCAGTTCGGTGTCGGGCTCGGGGCATTCAGCACGGCGGCACTGCTCTACGCCGGGGCCGCTGCCGTCGGCCTGTTGTCGCGCCAGCGCATCGAACGCGAAGCGCGGCTGCAGCGAAGCGATCTGGCCCGCCTGCTGGCGATGGCCGCGTTCGGCGCCGCCATCGGCCCGGTCGCGCTGGCCTGGGGCCTGCAGAACACGAGCGGCACGAGTGCGTCACTGATGCTCACGCTCGAAGCCCTCTTCACCGCCGTGCTGGCATGGCGTCTGTACCGCGAGACCATGGACGGCCGCGTCTGGACGGCGATGGCCCTGCTGCTGGCAGGCGGGATGGTGCTGGTGCTGGACCAGGGACGCACGGGCGGCGCGCAGCTGTGGGGCCTGCTGGCCGTGCTGCTGGCCACCGCGGCCTGGGGCGTGGACAACACGCTGTCGCGCGCACTCGCGGAACGCGACCCCGGACAGGTGGTAATGGCCAAGTCGCTGCTAGGGGCGACAGCCACGGGTGCGCTGGCATTGGTCTTTGGCGAGCCGCTGCCTTCGGCGATCGCCGCGCTGGCGTTGTTCGCCATCGGCGCCACCGGTTACGGCCTGAGCCTGCGGTTCTACCTGCTGGCACAGCGGGCCTTTGGCGCCGCTCGCACGGGTTCGGTGTTCGCGTTCGCGCCCTTCATCGGCGCGGCGTTCGCGGTGGCGCTGGGCGACCGTTCGGCGAGCGGACTGATGGTGCTGGGCAGCGTTCTGATGCTGGTTGGCGTGGTGCTGCACCTGGCCGAGTCACACGGCCACGAACACGAGCACGAGGCGCTGGAGCACGAACACGCCCACCGCCACGACGACGGGCATCACGACCATGTGCACGACGTGACGCCGGTCGGCGAGCACAGTCACCGGCATTGGCACGAGCCGGCGCGGCACGCCCATCCCCACGTGCCGGATGCGCATCACGCGCATCGGCATTGAACCGAGTCGGGCTGCTCGATCGCGGTGAAGCTGCTTGCCGACGAGGCTCTAGAAGGTCTTCTCGCGATCGATGCGAAGCGCCCACCTGACCAGCAAGATGACTCAGCCTACCGAGTAGCAGGCTCACCCATTGAGCTACCCGACAGCGAGCATGCGCCATCCACACAGCAGGTCGGTCATGGCGCAGAACAGGGTTCAGTACCAGAAGGGGCTGTCGATGCCGGAGGTCTTCGATCGATTCGGCTCGGTGCAACAGTGTGAGGAGCGGGTTCGGGCTTGGCGCTGGCCGAGCGGGTTCGTCTGCCCGCGCTGCGAGCAGACCGGGCACAGCGAGTTCCGGCGGCACGACCGCCTGTACTTCCAGTGCAGCAGCTGCCGCTACCAGTGCAGCCTGGTCAGCGGCACGATCTTCGAGTCCAGCAAGCTGCCGCTGCCGCGCTGGTTCTTGGCCATGCACCTGATGACGCAGGCCAAGAACAACGTCTCGGCGCTGGAGCTTAAGCGGCATCTGGGGGTGTCCTACCCGACGGCGTGGCTGCTGAAGCACAAGATCATGCAGGTCATGGTGCTGCGGGAGGCTCAGCGGCAACTCACCGGCCGCGTCGAGATCGACGACGCCTACCTGGGGGGCGAGGTCCGCGGAGGCAAGGCGGGCCGGGGCTCGCCGAACAAGGTTCCCTTCGTGGCAGCGGTGCAGACGACGGAGGACGCCAAGCCGGTCGTGATGTGCCTGTCTCAGCGTCCCTTCACCAAGGAGTCGATCCAGGCCTTCGCCGAGAAGTCGCTGGCGGCGCCGGCGACCCTGGTCTCCGATGGGCTGGGCTGCTTCACGGCCGTTCATGGCACCGGCATCCTGCACGAGCACCACATCACCAGTGGCGGTGCGTCCAGTGCCAAGCACCCGTCCTTCCAGGCCGTGAACACGGCGCTCGGCAACATCAAGACCTCCCTGTCAGGCACGTACCACGCCTTCGCCTTCAAGAAGTACGGCCAGCGCTACCTCGGGCAGGTCCAGTACCTCTTCAATTGCCGCTACAGGCTGAGATCCATCCTGATCCGGCTGGCTCGGGACGCCTTTCAAACTGCTCCACGCCCTATCAAGACGACCCGCTCGGCTGAGGCAGCTTGCTGATCAGGTGTGCGTATGCGACGCAGCGGCCGAACCGCTGCCAGGCATCAATTGATGGCGAACGCCAGCACGACCGCCCCGAGAGCGAGCAGTCCGAGCCCAGCAATGAACACCGTTTCGGCGTAACCCTCGAAGCGGCTTCCATGGCGGGGTAGTCGTACTTTTCGTGCAGATTGGTGCGCTTTGGCTTGAAGCCCAGTATCCATGCGGGTTCACGGCGGTCGCCACCCCCGGAAGATGAGCGCCAGACTGCCTTGGCGGCGGCCATGGCGGTACATTGACCGCCCATCTGCCGCTGCCCACTGCCATGCCCGCCTTCGCCCTGCGCTTCGTCGGCCAGGAGGCCTTGCCGCCTCGCCTGAGTGAGTTCGACCGGGAGCAGTTCTTCACGCTCACGTCGGCGGACGTGGCTGCCATCCGGGAGCAGTTCCGCAGCGACCACCGCCTGCCCGCCGCGCTAATGCTCATGTTCATGCGCGTGGCCGGCCGACCGCTCGACGGTTTCAACGTGCTGCCCCGAAACCTCCTCCGGCACACCGCCCAGGTCCTGGCCGTGTCGCCGCCGTCCATCGCCAGCCTGCGGTCGATCTACAAGCGCCGGCAGACCCTCTTCAAGCACCAGCGCTGGGCCAAGACCTACCTCGGCCTGCGCGAACTTGAAATCGACGACGAAGCCGCGCTGACCGCGGCCCTGCTGGCCCAAGCAGCCGACGCCTCCCACGCCGATGACCTGGTCCAGTCGGCCAGCCACTGGCTGTTCACGCGGCGCATCCTGATCCCAGGAGCGCGCCGCCTGCAGGACTGGGCCCGAGATGCATTCGCCGCGGTGGAGGCGCAGATCCTAAGCGCGGTGAGTGCCGCCGTACCACCGGCAGCGGCGCAGAAGGTTGTCGACGCCGCATACAGCACGCGGCCGGGCACCGACACGACGTGCCTGGAGTGGCTCAAGACGCCGTCCAAGCGTCACGGCCCGAGCACCCTTGCGGAGACCATCGACAAGGTCCGCTACCTGAAAGAGCTCGGCGCCCACGACTGGAACCTGAGTGCCG
>CAUJHV010000074.1 GCA_963205115.1 Pseudomonadota bacterium
CTGTCCGGCGCCGATTTCTACTGCCGGCCGTCGTGTCGCGGGCAGGGCGTGAAGGGTGGTCCGCAGGTGGTCGAGGTGGCACGATGAGCCGCATCGAAGGCGTCCTGGCCACGCTGAAGGCCCAGGGCCGTCGGGCCCTCATTCCCTACGTCACGGCGGGCGACCCGTATCCGCAGCGAACGGTCGACATCATGTGCGCGCTGGTCGAAGGCGGCGCGGACATCCTGGAACTGGGCGTGCCGTTTTCCGATCCCATGGCCGACGGCCCGGTGATCCAGAAGGCCAGCGAGCGCGCACTCGCGCGCGGCGTGGGGCTGGGTCAGGTCCTGCAGTGGGTCCGTGAATTCCGCCTGCGCGATGCCCGCACGCCGGTCGTGCTGATGGGCTACGCGAATCCGGTCGAACGCTACGACCAGGGGCGCGGCGCTGGGTCCTTCGTGACCGACGCGGCCGATGCCGGCGTCGACGGCGTGCTGGTCGTCGATTACCCGCCCGAAGAGTGCGAAGACTTCGCCGCACGCCTGCGCCAGCGCCAGATGGACCCGATCTTCCTGATCGCGCCCACGTCGACCGACGCGCGCATCGAGGCCGTCGGCCGCATGGCCACCGGCTACGTCTACTATGTGTCGCTCAAGGGTGTGACGGGCGCCGGCCACCTGGACACGTCGGCGGTCGCGCAGGCGCTGCCGCGCATCCGTGCGCGGGTCAAGGTGCCGGTGGGTGTAGGCTTCGGAATTCGCGACGCGCAGACCGCGCGCGCCGTGGGCGAAGTGGCCGACGCCGTGGTCATCGGTTCGCGCCTGGTGCAGATCCTGGAAGGCCAGGACGAGCAGGGCGCCGCACCGGCCGCACGTGCATTCATGGCCGAGATCCGCCAGGCCCTGGACGAACCTTATCGAGGAGACGGGACATGAGTTGGTTCGACAAGCTGCTGCCCCCGAAGATCCAGCAAACCGATCCGAGCGAGCGCCGCACGGTCCCCGAGGGCCTGTGGATCAAGTGCCCGTCGTGTGAATCGGTCCTGTACAAGACCGACCTCGAGCAGAACCTCAATGTCTGCCCGAAGTGTGCGCACCACCACCGCATCGGTGCGCGCGCGCGGCTGGATGCCTTCCTCGATCCGGAAGGCCGCTACGAGATCGGGCAGGAAGTGCTGCCGGTCGACGCGCTGAAGTTCAAGGACAGCAAGAAGTACCCCGAGCGGCTGAAGGCCGCGCTGGAGTCCACGGGCGAGACCGATGCGCTGGTGGTCATCGGCGGCGCCGTGATGAGCGTGCCGCTGGTGGCGGCGTGCTTCGAATTCGACTTCATGGGCGGCTCGATGGGTTCGGTCGTCGGTGAGCGCTTCGTGCGCGGCGTCGAAAATGCGATCGAGCAGAAGGTGCCTTTTGTGTGCTTCACCGCCACCGGCGGTGCTCGCATGCAGGAGGGCCTGCTGAGCCTGCTGCAGATGGCCAAGACCAACGCGTCGCTCACGCACCTGGCCAAGGCCGGGCTGCCCTACATCAGCGTTCTCACCGACCCGACCATGGGCGGCGTCTCGGCCAGCTTCGCCTTCCTGGGCGACGTGGTGATCGCCGAGCCCAAGGCGCTGGTGGGTTTTGCCGGGCCGCGTGTCATCGAGAACACCGTGCGCGAGAAGCTGCCCGAGGGGTTCCAGCGCTCGGAGTTCCTGCTCGGCAAGGGCGCGCTGGACATGATCATCGACCGCCGCGAATTGCGCGTGACCATCGCGCGCATGCTCACGATCCTGCAACGCCAGAGCGCTGACGCGCTGGCGTGACCCGGGTCACGGCACTGCTGCACGGAGCGCGCCATTGACCCCGTGAAGGGGTGAGCGGGCCTTCGTCGGGCTTGCCTACAGTGATTCCATGGTTCCTTCGGGGACATGTTGCGATCACTGCAGAGGACGTCCGATGAAGCTTCGTATCCAACCCGTTTGCATCGCCGTGGCGATGGTCCTGAGTGCCGGCATGGCGCGTGCGGATGAGGTGCGCCTGAACGACTTCAGCATCCTGGGCCCCTCGGGCGTCAACGTCAGCGTGGCCAACCTGACGGGCGCCGCCTGGTACGGCGCCGCCGGCCAGTTCGACGCCAGCTGGAACGGCGCGTCCTTCGCGACCTACTGCGTGGACCTGCAGCAGTACGCGTCCTTCGGCGCGACCTACAGCGACTACACGCGCGTCGACGGCGCGACGGCCTGGGGTGCCCAGAAGGCCGACGACCTGGCCAAGCTGATCACCTACGTCGGCATGACGCCGAAGTATTCGACCGACTCGGCGATGGTCCAGGCGGCGATCTGGGAAGTCGTCTACGAGCAAGGCACCGCCTACAGCTTCACCAGCGGACAGGTGACCGCCAGCGGCCTCGATCAACCGACCCAGGATTGGCTGAATGCGCTGGACTGGAACGCCGTGCGCCAGACCGTCGCCACCTACGACATCGACGCGCTGGTCAGCCCGGCGCACCAGGACTTCGTCGTGGCCACGCCGGTTCCCGAGCCCAGCACCTACGCGATGATGGTCGGCGGGCTGGCGCTGGTCGGCTTTGCGGCGCGCCGCCGACAGCCCCGGCGCTGAGCCGGCCCGTCGACGGCGGGATGGGGTGACGAGGCGGCCTGCGGGCCGCCTTCTGCTTGGCGCGGCGCGCGTGCCGGCCTGGCGCGCACGGCTACCATGCGCGCGTGACTGCCGACGATTCACTTGCCGACTGGCTCGCGCACTGCGAGCAACTGATGCCCAAGCGCATCGACATGAGCCTGGAGCGCGTGGCCGCCGTGCGCGACCGCATGGGCCTGCACTTCGAGGCCGTGGTCGTCACGGTGGCCGGCACCAACGGCAAGGGCTCGACCTGCGCGATGCTGGAGTCGATCGCCCTGCAGGCGGGCTGGCGCGTGGGGCTCTACATCAAGCCGCATCTGGTGCACTTCGAGGAACGTTGCCGCATCGGCGGCGCGCCCGTGGCGGCGTCGGACCTGGCGCCGCATTTCGAGGCTGTCGAGCGGGCCCGCGGCGAGATCCCGCTGACCTATTTCGAATTCACCACGCTGGCCATCCTTCGTGCGCTGGCACTGGCGCCGCTGGACCTGGTGATCCTCGAGGTGGGTCTGGGCGGGCGGCTGGACGCGGTGAATATCGTCGATGCCGATGCGGTGGTCATCACCAGTATCGACATCGACCATGTCGAGTACCTCGGGCCGGATCGCGAAGGCATCGGCCTGGAAAAGGCGCACGTGATGCGGCCGGGGCGGCCCGCCATCGTCAGCGACCCGATGCCGCCGGCGAGCATCGAGTTGCATGCGCAGGCCATCGGCGCCGACCTGTGGCGCGTGGGACGCGATTTCGGACATGCCGGCGATCGCCAGCAGTGGCAGTGGTGGGGCCGCAAGCAACGCTTCTCGGGGCTGGGATTTCCAGCGCTGCGCGGGGCGAACCAGCTCATCAATGCCTCTGGCGTGCTGGCGGTGCTGGAAGCGCTGCGGCCGCGCCTTCCGGTGGCCGTGCAGGCCATCCGCACCGGGCTGGCGCTGGTCGATCTGCCGGGGCGCTTCCAGATCGTGCCCGGCCAGCCGACGCTGGTGCTGGACGTGGCGCACAACCTGCAATCGGTGTCGGCGCTGGCCATCAACCTGGACCAGATGGGTTTTTATCCGCGCACGCACGCGGTATTTGGCGCGATGGCCGACAAGGACCTCCCGCGCCTGCTCGCGCGCATGCAGGCGCTGGTCGACGATTGGCACTTCTGCGACCTGCCCACCGCGCGCGCGGCGCGTGCGCAGGACCTCGCGGCGCTGTGCCCGGCCAAGCCCGGGCAGCCGGCGCCGCAGTGCCATGCCGACCCCGCCCAGGCCCTGCGTGCCGCGGTGGATGCCGCGGACCCGGCTGATAGAATCGTGGTCTTCGGATCCTTCTACACCGTGGGCGGCGTGCTGAAGGAAGGCCTGCCGCGCCGGCAGGCGCCCCACGTCGGTTGATTCTCCTGATCCTGCACCCGCTGTCGTCACCGGCAGTGGGTCTCGCCCCTCGATGGCCCTGCCCCCGCTATTCAAACGTCGCACTTCCGAGGCTTCGGAATCCGCTGCTGCCGTCGATGCCACCGAGCTGAAGGCCCGCACGCGGGCACGCCGGCGGCTCATCGGCGCGGCCGTGCTGCTCGTGGCCGGCGTGATCGCCTTCCCGCTGCTGTTCGAGACGCAGCCGCGGCCGATCCCCGTCGACATCCCGATGGTGATTCCCTCGCGCGACGGTGCCCCGGCACTGGCGCCGCCCGCACGTGCCACCCGCAGCGCCTCCGGCGTGGTCGCTGAAGCCCCTGCAGCCGCCGTGGTGACGGCCGACGCAGCCCCGGCCGCGGTGGCGCCGGTCGCCCCGCCACCGGCGCCCGAGAAGCCGGTCGAAAAGCCGCATCCCAAGCCGGCGGAAAAGCCCGCCGAACGGGCGCCCGAGAAGCCGGCCGAAGCCAAGGCAGCTGCCAAGGGCCGCTATGTCGTGCAGGTCGGTGCCTACGCGGACGACGCATCGACGCGTGAAGCGCGCCAGAAGGTCGAGCGGCTCGGACTGAAGACCTATACCCAGGCCGTCGACGTGGGCGGCAGCCGGCGCATGCGCGTGCGCGTCGGCCCCTTCGACACCATGGACGAAGCGCAGAAGGCCGCCGCCGCCATCAAGGCGGCGAAGCTGCCTGCGGCTTTGCTGACGCTGTGAGCACGCTCGCGCCGGTCGATTGGGCCTTGCTGGCGGTGCTGGCGCTGTCGATCCTGATCGGCATCTGGCGCGGCCTGGCCTTCGAGCTGATGTCTCTGGCCGGCTGGATCGTCGCCTACCTGGCGGCCGTGGCCTTCGCACCGAAGCTTTCGCCGATGCTGCCGATTGGCGACCCGGGTTCGGCCCTGAACCACGCCGCGGCCATCGTTGCGGTTTTCCTGCTGGCCTTGGTGCTGTGGACGCTGCTGGCGCGGCTGGTGCGCATGGCGATCGCCGCGACGCCCTTGACGATTCCCGACCGCTTTCTCGGCGCCGCATTCGGGCTGGTGCGCGGCCTGGTGCTGTTGATCGTCGTGGCCACCGTGGTGGCGCTGACGCCGGCCAGCCAGTCGCCGGCCTGGCGTCAGTCGGTGGGCGTGCAGTGGCTGGGTGTGGCGCTGGCCGGCCTGCGCGCGGTGTTGCCCGGCTCGATCGAGCCCGTTTTACCTGCGCGCGTCTCTGCGGACGCGCCGCGAGGACAATAGCGCCATGTGCGGCATCGTCGGTGTCATCTCTCCCTCCCCCGCCAACCAGCTGATCTACGACGCGTTGCTGCTGCTGCAGCACCGCGGCCAGGACGCGGCGGGCATCGTCACCATGCAGGGCACGAAGTGCTACATGCACAAGGCGCGCGGCATGGTGCGCGACGTCTTCCGCACGCGCAACATGCGTGCGCTGCCTGGCCCCGTGGGCCTCGGCCAGGTGCGTTACCCCACGGCCGGCAACGCGTACAGCGAAGAAGAGGCGCAGCCCTTTTACGTGAATGCGCCTTTCGGCGTGGTGCTGGTCCACAACGGCAACCTCACCAACGCCCCGGCGCTGAAGGCCGAGCTGTTCGACATCGACCGGCGCCACATCAACACCGAGAGCGACTCGGAGGTGCTGATCAACGTGCTGGCACACGAGCTCGAGCAGAGTGCGCGCGACCTGCCGCTGACGCCGCAGGCGGTCTTCGCAGCCGTCAGCGCGGTGCACCGCCGCGTGCGGGGCTCCTATGCCGTGATCGCGCTGATCGCCGGGCACGGGCTGCTGGCCTTCCGTGACCCGTACGGCATCCGCCCGCTGTGCTGGGGCGAGCTCGACAGCCCTGAAGGGCATGGCGCGATGGTCGCCAGCGAGTCCGTCGCACTGGAAGGCAACGGCTACCGCCTGGTGCGTGACGTCGCGCCCGGCGAGGCCTTGTTCGTCGATCTGAAGGGCCGCGTGCACACGCAGCAGTGCGCGCAGAACCCGCAGCTGAACCCCTGCATGTTCGAGTACGTGTACCTGGCGCGGCCGGACTCCGTGCTCGATGGCGTATCGGTCTACCAGGCGCGTTTGAACCTGGGCGAGACGCTGGCGCAGCGCTTGATCTCGACGATGCCGCCCAGCGAGATCGATGTCGTCATCCCCATCCCCGAATCCAGCCGGCCCAGCGCGATGCAGCTGGCCCACCGCATCGGCAAGCCTTACCGCGAAGGCTTCGTCAAGAATCGCTACGTGGGGCGCACCTTCATCATGCCGGGGCAGGGCGTGCGCAAGAAGAGCGTGCGCCAGAAGCTCAATGCCATCGGCCTGGAATTCAAGGGCCGCAACGTGCTGCTGGTGGACGACTCCATCGTGCGCGGCACGACCAGCAAGGAGATCGTGCAGATGGCGCGCGACGCCGGGGCCCGCAAGGTCTACATGGCCTCTGCCGCGCCGCCGGTGCGATTCCCGAACGTCTACGGCATCGACATGCCCACGCGCGAGGAGCTCATCGCCCACGGCCGCAGCGTCGAAGAAATCCGTCGCTTCATCGGCGCCGATGCGCTGATCTACCAGGATGTCGATGCGATGAAGCGCGTGGTCAAGGCCCTGAACCCGGCGATCGACGGCTTCGAGGCCAGTTGCTTCGACGGCCACTACATCACCGGCGACATCAGCGCGGCGGACTTCGCCGCGATCGAGCAGCAGCGCCGCTCGCAGGCCGACGAGGAGGAGGACTCCTCGCGCAGCCGCCTGGCGCTGGCCTCGGGCACCGGTTCCAACGCTTGATCCCCGCGCCGGGGTGGTCGCGGCGGCCGCCGCACAGCCCCGGTGCCCAACGATTGAACGCATGAGCACTCCGACCATACGCACGCGCATCGCTCCGTCGCCGACGGGCTTCCTGCACCTGGGCACCGCGCGCACCGCGCTGTATTCCTGGGCCTACGCGCGCCACTTCGGCGGCCAGTTCGTGCTGCGCATCGAGGACACCGACGTCGCACGATCCACGCAGGATTCGGTCGACCAGATCCTCGCTTCCATGCGCTGGCTGGGGCTCGATTACGACGAAGGCCCGCACTACCAGATGCAGCGCCTGGCGCGTTACCACGAAGTGGTCGAGCAGATGATTGCCGCGGGCACGGCCTACCGCTGCTGGTGCACGCCGCAGGAACTCGACGAGATGCGCGAGGCGCAGCGCGCGCGTGGCGAAAAGACCCGCTACGACGGCCGCTGGCGGCCCGCGCCGGGCAAGGTGCTGCCGCCGGTGCCCGCGGGCGTGCAGCCGGTGGTGCGCTTTCGCAATCCGCTGGACGGCGAGGTCAGCTGGGACGACCTGGTCAAGGGGCCGATCACGATTTCCAACCGCGAGATCGACGACCTGATCATCCTGCGCCCGGCGCCGGAAGGGGCGTCTGCCGATGCGCAGGCGCTGGGCGTGCCGACCTACAACTTCGCGGTCGTGGTCGACGACTGGGACATGGGCATCACACATGTCTTCCGCGGCGACGAACACGTCAACAACACGCCCTGGCAGATCAACATCTTCCGCGCGCTGGGCGCGCCGCTGCCGACCTTCGGGCACTGCCCCATCATCCTGGGCGACGACGGCCTGAAGCTGTCCAAGCGGCGCGGCGCCGTCAGTGTCACTGCCTATGAAGAGGCGGGTTATCTACCCGAGGCGATGCTGAACTACCTGGCGCGCCTGGGCTGGAGCCACGGCGACGAGGAACTGTTCTCGCGCGAGCAGATGGTGTCGTGGTTCGACGGCAGCCACCTCGCCAAGAGCCCGGCGCAATGGGACCCGGCCAAGCTCGCGTGGGTCAATGCGCACTACCTGAAGGCGGCGGACGACGAACGTCTGGCGGTGCTGGTGGCGCAGCAACTGCAGTCCCGCGGGCTGACCGCTGCGCAGACGCAGGGCCTCGCGCCGGCCTGCGCGCTGTTCAAGGACCGCTGCCACACGACGGTCGAACTGGCCGACTGGATCGAGATGCTGCACGTGGCGGTGACGCCGCGCGAGGACGAGCGGGCACAGCATGTCACCGAGGCCGTGAAGCCCGCGCTGCACAGCCTGCGCGAGCGCCTGGCTGCAATGGCCGCGTGGGACAAGCCCTCCATCGCCCAGGCCATGAAGGAGACGCTCGCCGCGCACGGATTGAAGATGCCGCAGCTCGCGCCGGCCGTGCGCGTGCTCGTCTGCGGGCGCGCGCAAACGCCGTCCATCGATGCGGTGCTGGCGTTGTTTGCGCGCGAAGTCGTGCTCTCGCGACTGGAGGTTTTGTGAGGCGGAAAAAATCCGCATATAATGCGAGGCTCGACTGATCGGCGCTAGCCTTGAGATCGAAAGATCGTGGGGGTATAGCTCAGCTGGGAGAGCGCTTGCATGGCATGCAAGAGGTCAGCGGTTCGATCCCGCTTACCTCCACCAAGTCAACGCGCCGATTCAGGAGACGAAGATTTTTGTCCCCTTCGTCTAGAGGCCTAGGACACGACCCTTTCACGGTTGTAACAGGGGTTCGAATCCCCTAGGGGACGCCAAGTTTCGGCGGCACTTGAGGCTCGAAAGAGCCTGAAGCCACCGGCCACGCGGAGTGGTAGTTCAGTTGGTTAGAATACCGGCCTGTCACGCCGGGGGTCGCGGGTTCGAGCCCCGTCCACTCCGCCAAGCATCTCAGCACACACGGGCCCTCGCGGCCCGTGTGTCGTTTTCGGGGCTCCGCATCGAGCGCGCAGCGGCCGTCTCACTCGGCTGCCAGCCCTTGCTCCGTGGCAAACACGTGCAGCTCCAGCCGCCCGCGCACACCCAGCTTGCTGTAGATGGTGGTGAGGTGGTTGCGCAGCGTGTTCTCGCTCATGTCCAGATCGGTGGCGATGCGCAGCAGCTTCTCGCCCGGGCGCTGGCTGCTCATCTTGACGATTTCGCGTTCGCGCGCGGTGAGGCTGGAGATGCGGGACTGCGCGGACTTGTTCAGCGCGTGATCGCCGCGCGGCTGGCTCGTGAGCCGGCCCAGTGCCTGGCCCACGAGCTGGGGGCTCAGCCACACGGCGCCTGAGCACACGCGTTCGATCGCTTCCAGAATGTTCTGCGGCGCTTCGGACTTGTGCAGCACGCCGCGCGCGCCGCGTTCGACGGCCCTGCAGTGACGGTCGGTGTCGTCCGACGCGGTCAGCACCAGCACCCGGGCCGCACTGCGGCGCTGCACCTCCGGCATCGCGTCCAGTCCGTCTTCGTCGCCCAGGTCCAGGTCCAGCACCAGCACGTCGGCGCTGGGCAACTCAGGGTGGTTGACCAGGCTGGCACGCGAGTCGGCGGTGCCCACTACCGTCATGGCGCAGGGGCCGCTTTCGATCAGGCGCTGCAGGCCCCAGACGGTGATGGCGTGGTCTTCGACCAGGAACACGCGGATGGGCGGTCGCGCGGTGGCGGCGGATTGGGTGGTGTTCACGGTGCCCTCATGTCGGTACGGTGATGTGGATTTCGGTGTCCAGACCGTTGGGACGGCGCAGTTCGAGCACCCCGCCCAATTCGCGTGCGCGCTCGGTCAGCGAACGCGGCTCGAAATCGGGTGCCGCCTTGCCGCTTCGCTGTCCCGCGTCGTCGCGGATCACCAGTTGCAGCGCGCCTGGCACGTCGCTCAGGTGGATCCAGACCCGCTGGGCCTGCGTGTGGCGACGCACGTTGTTCAAGGCCTCGTTGACCATGTGCAGCAGCGCGCTGACGAGTGTGCGGCTCGCGGGCAGCTCGGCCGGCACCTGCAGTTCGACCTGGATTTCGAACAACCGCGCAAAGCGGCTGCACTGCCGCTGCAGGGCGGCGGCCAGCGAGTTCTCGCCACTGGTGTCGCCGGCACGCAGCGCGGAGACGGTCCTGCGCAATTCAACCAGCTCGGAGTCGCACACGCCGCGCAACTCCTGAATCTGCACCTGCAAGGGATTGCCGGGGTCACAGCGCAGCGCCAGGCCTTCGATGGCGAATTTCAGGCCCAGGTAGGGCTGCAGGGCACTGTCATGCAAGTCGCGCCCGATGCGTGAACGTTCATGGGCGGCAATTTCTTCCTGCAGACGGTCGACGTAGGAGGCCTGCTGCAGCAGCCGTCGCAAATCGGCCGCGAAGCCCGCCAGCGGCTGCAAGGGCCAGGGCCGATGTCGCCAGCCGGTGTCGGGGCCGTAGGCGACCAGCATCCAGCTGGTGCTGGCCTTGCCCGGTGCATCGGGGACCAGCTGCAGATGGTCGGCATCCAGCAGTTGCGCCAGGTCTTCGAGCGAAGCACCTGGCGGCGGCTGATCGGCCCATTGTTGTGCGTTCGACGGGCCGCCCGAACGCCTGGCGTCGCGCGCGTCAAATGCGTGTGGCGCCGCCGGCAGATCGGCCAGCATCGCCAGCACGCGGTCGCCCAGTGCAGCCGAGGCCGCATAGGCGCCTTCGTCGGCGTCGCAGACCAGCACGGTGGGCGTTTCGGCGTCCCGGTGGCAGATCAACACGCGGCGCGCGGCAGTGGCTTGGCGCAGTCGCTCGCCCACCTCCAGGCCTACGGCCACCAGGCCCCGACGTGGATCGAGTTGCTGATCGAGCTCGGCCACCAGCTGGATGCGCTGACGCAGCGCCGCCACGGGGTACGAGGCGACGGATGTGATCACGGGCAACAGCACCATGGCCAGGGCAGGCAGTGCATCGGTCTGCTCCATGCCCCAGCCGCGCAGGTCCAGCATCCAGACCGCGGCCGCCGCGGCGCCGAGGGCAAATCCGTGCCGCAGGCCGTGCATCACCGTGCACATCGTCAGCGGGTAGAGGAACAACACCAGGAGCATGACGCCGCCGGAGGTGCCGCGCGCGATCAGCACCACCACGGCCGCGGATGACCAGTAGAACCACGGCTTCGCGTACGAGCCGGTCCGGCCCGTGGAGGCGCGCCACAGGTTGAGCAACGCGGTCACGCCGAAGACCGCGATCAAGACCCAGACGTAGGGCTGCGAACGGTCTACCGACAGCAGCACCAGCCCCAGCAACACCACCATGGACACCCGTTGCGCCGCTGCCAGGGAGGTCACCTCCTGCGCGCGGCGGGCGACTCCTTCGACACCCGCCATGGACGCCGCACGCTCACTCATGGCTGCCTCGCGGACCTGCGGCGCACATGCGGCGGTGTCGACAGGCGTCGATGGCGCAGGACCTGCGGTACCGGCTGCAGGCGCAGCTGTCGCTGCCCCAACTCCGGCGTCCAAAAGCATGAACAGCTGGCATAAACCCTCTTGGATGCGAGGCCAGGCGAACCGTTCGAGGTTGCGCTGGCGAAGCCGGGCGCTGCCTGAGCCCGGTACATCGTAAGGGCGCTCGGCGCGCCGGCATGCCCGGCGGGCAACTTCCAGGCGGCAACCTGCTGGATGGACCCCATGGGCCGGCGCCGATGATGGGCCATCCCTGCGGCCGGTGCGCCGCCTGCCAGGGGCTGTCGTCCCCGCGCAGGCGGCCCTGCGGGCGGGTAGCTCATGCCGGGCCCGTCCATGGGGCAGCCGATAGGCACAGCAGCGTCACGTCGTCGTGCGGTGTCCGCTCGGCCATGTGCCGTGCCAGTTGGGCGTTCAAGTCGGCCAGCAGAGTCTGCGGACTGCCGCGGGCTGCCATCAGCGCCGCGCTCACACGCTCTTCGCCGAAGGGCTGGTCTTGCGGGCTCAGGGCTTCCGGCAGGCCATCGGTGAAGGCCAGCAGGCTGTCACCGGGCTGCATCTGCGTGCGGCGGGCCTGGTGCATCTGGCCTTCCATCATGCCCACCGCCAGACCTTCGGGCGAGAGCGTCTCGGCATGCGTGGCCCCCTGGCGCAGCAGCAGTGGTGCGTCGTGACCGGCGTTGATGTAGTCCAGCTGCCCCGTGCGCGGGCACAGGATGGCCGTGAAGACGGTGGCGAACATGTTGTCGCGCGCGTGCACGGTGGCGATGTAGTCGTTGGTGAAGGCCACCGCCTGCGCCAGCAAGGCGCCGGCAGGCTGCCCGGGCGCCGCTTGCTGCAGGCTGATGCGCAGCAGGCTGCGGATCAGCGCCATGTACAAGGCCGCGCCCACGCCCTTATCGCACACGTCGGCCACCGTGAAGGCCAGCCGGCCGTCGCCCAGCACCAGCGCGTCGAAGAAGTCGCCGCCCACCTGGCGCGCCGGCACACAGGTGGCCGCCAGCGGCCAACCAGGCAGCTGCGGCAGTGCGTCGGGCAGGAAACCCAGCTGGATCTTCTGCGCGATCTCCATCTCGCGCGACAAGGAGCTCAGCAACCGTGCATTCAGATCGGCCACGCGTTTCTTGTTCAGCGACGACTCGATGCGCGCCTTCAGCACCACGGGGTTAAAGGGCTTGGTGATGTAGTCCTCGGCGCCCAGTTCCAGGCAGCGCACGACGCTGTCCACGCCGTCAATGGCGGTGACCATGACCACCGGGATGTGCGCCAGCCGCGCATCGGCCTTCATCTGCGCGAGGGCCTCGTAGCCGTCCATCTCGGGCATGGTGATGTCCAGCAGCACGAGGTCGAAGTTGTGTTCACGCAGGCGCACCAGCGCCTCGCGGCCGCTCGCGGCAAAGGCGTGCGAATGCCCCAGCCGCGCGACACGGCGGGCCAGCAGGTCGCGGTTGACTTCCAGGTCGTCCACGATCAGCACATGGGCTGTCGCGACCGATGGGTCGGTGGCCGCCGCGCTCACTGGACGACCCTTCGCCCTGCGGGCTCCGGGATGAGCGCTTGGGAACGGCCCGGCGCGCTCATCGGACGACCCTTCGCCCTGTGGGCTCCGGGATGAGCGCTTGGGAACGGCCCGGCGCGCTCATGCGGACCTCTGTGTCAAAGGCCGTGGCTGCTGCAGCAGCCGCCGCAGATAGGGCACTTCCCGCTCCGTGGCCAGCTCGCCCTGGCGCACGAGGTGGGTGATGAGGTGGGTGTCGCGCAGACCCACCTGCTGGCCGAAGTCGGGCATCACCGCGATGACTTCGGCGTGGTGCGCCATGCTGTGAAACGCGAACTGCGCGCGCAGCTGGTGGTTGGTGACCACGGCCAGCACCTGCTTGGTCAGGTCCAGGCCCGAACCGATCTGCGGCAACAGCGTCTCCTCGAAACCCACGGCGAGGATGATGTCGGCGCCTTCGCGCATCGCCACGTCCACCGGCAGCGGGTTGCACACCGCGCCGTCCATCAACAGCCGGCCATCCACCGGCCAGGGCGGCAGCACCAGGGGAATGGCCACGGTGGCGCGCATGGCGTCGAAGACGGGGCCTTGCGACAGCACCACCTGGTCGCCGCCCAGCACGTCGGTGGCCACCAGGTGCAGCGGGATGCGCAGCGCGTCGAAGTGGGTGCCCTCCACATAGTCGGCCAGCGCGCGGTTGACGGCGTCATCCTTCATGACGCCGAAGCGCGGATCGAAGCCGAACCAGCGCGGAAACACCGCACCCAGGATCTGGCGGTAGGCCAGCTTGTCGAAGGTGCCCATCCAGCCCTGCGCGAACTGCGCGATGCCCTCGGCCGTGTCGTTGCGTTCGCTGGCGATCCAGTAGCCGCACAGCGCGCCGCCGCTGCAGGCCACCACCAGGTCGATGCCGATGCCTTCGCGCTGCAGGACAGCCAACGCGCCAAATGCGGACACGCAGCGCAGGCCACCGGAGCCGATGACCATGGCGATCTTGTGGCGCGGCGCGGGGTTCACGCCGCGACCACCTTTGAGGCCGCATCGTCGGCCAGCACGCGGCGCAGGTAGTCGATCTGCTCGCGCGCGGCCTGGGCGCCGGCTTCGATGATGTACGGCACCTTGTCGGTGTCGAACAGGCGGATGCGCTGCGTGAACTCCGGGATGATGGTGATCAGCTCGGCGTGATGGGCCACGCTGTTGAAGGCATAACGCGCGCGCAGCAGGTTGTTCGACATGATCGAGCTCAGCTGCATCGCAAAGCGCCCGGCGCTGCCGATGTGTTCCATCATCGGGCTCTCGAAGCCCACCGCCACGATGACACGTGCACCGTGTTTGATGGCCACGCTGACGGGCATGGGGTCCGACACATAACCGTCCACCAGCAACTGGCCGTTGAGCTCCACGGGTGCGAAGGCAAACGGGATCGCCAGGCTGGCGCGTATGGCCTGGGTGGCCGGGCCGCTGGACAGGTCGACCAGTTCGCCGTCCTTGAAGTTGGTGGCCGTGATGTGCAGCGGGATCTTCGTGTCTTCGATCTGCAGGTCGCCGAAGGCATCGCGCAGCCGCCGGTTGATGAGACGGTCGTCGCGCAGGCCGAAGCGGCTGGCCGCAAAGCCCAGCAGCTTGGGCGCCAACACACTGAGCATGGCGCGCGTGTTGCGCGTGGCGGCGATCTCCTTGGTCCACAGGCGCAGCGTCAGCTCGCGCGAGGCGTCGGCGTCCAGGCCCATCGCGATGAGCGTGGCAAACAGCGCGCCGCCGCTGCAGCCCACCACCCGCTCCACGCGAATGCCGGACTCCGCCAGCACCTGGGCCACGCCGATGGCGGCGGCGCACTTGACACTGCCCGATCCGATGACCAGGGTCACGGCGGGCTGGCGACCTGGGTTCTGGGCCACGGCTTGTACGGGACCCATATCAGGCACTCACCTGGTAGCTCGCGACGGCCAGGCCCACGTCGTCGAACAGCTTGATGATGCTGGCAAAGCCCGACAGCGACAGCACGCGCAGCACGGCGGGTTGCACCGCCGCCATGCGCAGGTCGCCGCCCTGGCGCCGGCAGTCCTTCAAGGTGCCCAGCAGCGATCGCAGGCCGGCACTGCTGGTGTAGTCCACCTCGCGGAAGTCCACCACCAGGCGCGCGTGGCCGGCGCGCAGTTGCTCACCCAGCGCCTCGGTGAGCTGGTCGGCGGTGAGGCTGTCGACGCTGCCGGCTATGGACAACACGGCAATGGAATCCTGTCGTGTGAGGGTGATCTGCATGGGCTGCTCCTTCAAGTGTGTCAGGGGGCGCGGGTCGGGGTGTGTGGGCTTGCGGCTGCACTCAGGTGTTTGACAAGCGTCAGCCGGTTGCCGAGCTCTGGCGAGTGGCTGTAGTGCTGGCTGTGGGTCAGCTGGCGCACCAGGTGGATGCCCAGCCCGCCGATGGGCCGCTCTTCGACCGAGGCGTTCAAGTCGGGCGCGGGGCGCGTCAAGGGATCGAACGGCCGGCCCTGGTCGCAGAAGATCAGCTCGATGGCCGCGGGGCGCGTCGAGGGTCCGCCGGTCTGTGCGCCCAGGTGGCGCAGCGTCAGTTGCACGCTGCCGCTGGCGCCGGGCGCGTACGCGTGCTTGAAGATGTTGGCGCAGACTTCGTCCAGCACCACGTGCAGGTCGGCGCGGACCTCGCGGTCGATTGCGGCCCGCGTGCACAAGTCGTCCAGCGCGGCCAGCAGGGGCGGCAGGCTTTGCGCCTCGGCGGGCAGGCGCAGCTCGATCGCCCACGATGGCGCGTCTTGCGGCGGTGGGCCTGCTGGTGCGTGGCCCGCTGTGGCCGGGCCCTGCGGTGTCTGGCCCTGGCCCGGCAGCACCCGCAGCAGGCTGTCGATCTTGCCCAGCAGGCGCTCCAGGTCCACCGGCTTGGTGTCGAAGTCGTCGCAGCCCGCAGCCACGGCCTTGGCGCGGTCGTCCGACATCGCATGCGCGGTCAGCGCGATCACGGGCAGCATGCGCGTGGCGGCATCGGCCTTCAGCCGGCGCGTGGCCTCCCAGCCGTCGATGCCGGGCAGGCTCATGTCCATCAGCACGAGGTCGGGACGCTCGGCGCCCGCCAGGGCCACGCCCTGCAGGCCGTCGACGGCGATGACCACCTCGAAGCCCTTGCGCACCAAGCGGCGCGAGAGCATCTCGCGGTTCAGCTCGTTGTCTTCGACCAGCAGGATCTTAGGCATGGCCGTCTCCTGCGGCGGTCTGGGGCCCATCGCAGGCCACGCGGGCGGTGAAGCAGCTGCCCTGGCCGGGCACGCTGCGCACAGTGACGTCGCCACCGAGCAATTGGCAGAGGCGGCGGCAGATCACCAGGCCCAGCCCGGTGCCGCCGTATTCGCGCGTGGTGCTGCTGTCGGCCTGCACGAAGGCCTGGAACAGCTTGCCTTGTTGTTCGGCGGTCATGCCGATGCCGGTGTCCTGCACCTCGAACACCAGCTGTTCGGTGCCACCGGGGGCGCGCTCGCGCCGGGCCGACAGCGTGATGACACCGGCCTTGGTGAACTTGGCCGCGTTGGACAGCAGGTTCAGCAGCACCTGGCGCAGCCGGGTGGCGTCGGAACGCACGCTGCCGATGTCCGGCGGCACCTGCACCACGAGACGGTTGCCCTTGGGTTCGATCAGCGGGTGCACGGTGGAGGCGGCGTAGTCCACCAGCTGCTGCACGCTGACGGGGCCGATCTCCAGTTCGATCTTGCCGGCCTCGATCTTGGACAGGTCCAGCACGCTGTTGATCAGCTCCAGCAGGTGCTTGCCGGCCGACTTGATCTTGTCCAGGTCGGCCATGGTGGTGGGCGTGACACCGTCTTCGGCCAGCTCGTCCTTGAGCATCTCGCTGTAGCCGATGACGGCATTCAGCGGCGTGCGCAGCTCGTGGCTCATCATGGCCAGGAAGGCCGACTTGGCGGCATTGGCGGCCACGGCCTCGTCGCGCGCCGCCTGCAGCTGGCGCGTGCTCTCGATGTGGCGGGCGCGCAGGTCGTTGAAGGCGGTGACCAGCTGACCCAGCTGATCGCCGGTATTCAATTCGATGGGCACGAAGTCCTCGTCGGACTGGCGCGCGCTGTCGGAGACCTTGCCGATGGGCTTGATGATCGCGCGGTTCAGCGCGTAGGTCAGCATCGCGATCACCATCGCGGCCATGACGGCAGCGGTGGTCCATGTCCGGTGGAACACCTGGTCGTTCAGGCGGTTCTGCTCGGCCAGGCTGTAGACGATGGTCAGCTGCCCGACGGTTTCGGGCTCGGCTTCCGTGCGCTTGACGCGGATGGGAAATGCCAGCGTGCGTTGCTCTGACGGGTCCGTCGCGGCCAGTTCCACGTCCTCGAACTTGAAGTGAAACGGGCTGCCCACGGCCGTCTTTCCCTGGACCAGTTCCGTGCTCGACACGCGCACGACGTTGGGAATCAGCAGCAGCGTCTGCACGATCGCGCGCGCCTGCGAGGTGTTGTAGTTCCAGTACTCGGTGGACAGGGCGATGGCCGTGCGGCGGCCCACTTCTTCGAACTGCTCGGCCGTTGCGTTCAGGACCCGCTGGCCCGCCATGTACTGCCGGAACGCGTTGCCGCCGATCGTCATCAGCAACGCCGCCGGCACGATGATCAGCAGGTACTTGGTCTGCACCGAGGCGCGGTACCAGAGGCGGGAGAACACAGACATGGTGGCGGGCGGGCGGCGCGGGTGAGGGGACGTGGCAGGCCGTGCCGTGTCTACTTGACCAGCGTGGCCTGCCAGGCCCCGTTGGCGAAGCGGTTGACGCTGACCCGCCCCGTGATGTCGCCCGCCGCGTCGAAGTCCACCGGGCCCGAAGCGCCGTCGTAGTTGATCCGGGTGCCTTGTTTCAGCAGCGCCCTGGCCTTGGCAAATTCGCCCGGGTAGACCGTCGTTCCGGTCGGACCGGAAACCGCGCGCAGTCCGGCCGACACCTTGCTGCGGTCGGGCGCGCCGGCAGCCTCGATGGCCAGCGCCATCATGAATGCCGCGTCATACGCGTGTGCGACATAGGGGCCGTCGGGCTTGATGCGGGCGGCGTGGGCCATCGCCAGCCAACGCTTGTAGCCCTCGCGTTCGGTGTCCGCGGCGGCCAGCACGAAGGTCAGCCGCGACAGTTGTTCGGCACTCAGGGCCGAGGCCAGTTCGGTGGACATCAAGCCATCGGTGCCCAGCACGCGGCGCAGGCCGCTTTCGGCCAGCAGCTGCTTGAGGAACTGCACGCCGCCGGATCCTGAGTAGGCAAACAGCGCGACATCGCCGGCGCCTGCCGCCAAGGCGCGTGCTTCGCCCGCGTAGTCGGCCTGCTTGGGCTGATGCACCTGCTGCATGACCACCCGCCCGCCCAGGCCGCTGAATGCCTGGGCGAAGACCTGCGCCACGCCGGTGTTGTAGGCATCGCTGGCGTGGCTGACGGCGATCTGGCGGATGCCCATGGCCACCGCCTGCTGAGCCAGCGACTGTCCCTTCACGGCATCCGAAGGCGCGGTGCGGAAGACCAGGTCCTGGTCGGCCAGCTGGCTGATCTGCGTCGATGCCGATGCCACCGACAGCGTCACCACGCCGGCCGGGATGGACACCGATCGGGCCTGGCGCAGCGTCACGCCCGAGCACACCGGCCCGACCAGCGCCACCGCACCCGACTGGATCAGCTGCCGCACCGCCTCCACGCCCTTGTCGGCGTCGCAGGCGGTGTCGGCAAACACCAGCCGGTAGGTGTCGCCCAGCACACCGCCTTGGGCGTTCACCTGCTGCATGGCCAACTCGGCGCCCTGGCGCATGGCCTTGGCCTGTTCGGCCACCGGTCCGCTGAGGGCGAACGGCGCGCCGACGGTGATGTCGGCCCGCACCGTCGTGTGGCACAGCATCAGCGCGATACCCGCGAGGGCTGTTCTGGTGGCGAGCGGCATGGTGGCGATCGATTTCCCTGAGCAGGTGGACTTCGGTGTCGCCGCAGAAGCAGGGCGCGGCGATCGATGGACCAGTGTTCATCCGCCACTGCCCGAGCGCATCCGAGAAAGCTCATCGACCGCAGCGGTAGAAACCTCCCTCGTCTACCAGGAGGTTCCTCCCCCCTGTCCGGTTGGCCGCGGTGCGCCTTCAGGCGGGCAGGACCGGCAGCCGCACCGCAAACGTGGTGCCGGTGCCCGGCACGCTGTGCACACCGATCTCGCCGCCCAGCAGCCCGACGAGTTGGCGCGATACCGCCAGGCCCAGGCCAGTGCCGCCGAATTTGCGGGTCGTGGAATCGTCGGCCTGGGAGAAGGGACGGAACAGCCGGGCCAATTGCTCAGGTGTCGTGCCGATGCCCGTATCGGCCACCTCCAACAGCAGGCAGCCCGGCGCATCGGTGGCGCCTGGAGGCTGGTGTCCCACACGCAACTCGATGCGGCCCTGGGCGGTGAACTTCGCGGCATTGCCCAGCAGGTTGATCAGCACCTGGCGCAGCTTGCCGGGGTCGGTGCGCCACTCGGCGGGCAGCTGGTGGGGTTGCAGCAGCAATTCGTTGGCGTTTTTCTGCGCCAGCGGCCGCACGGTATTCATCACCTCGTCCAGCAGCGGCACCAGCGCCACGGCTTCTAGTTGCACGTTCATCTGGCCGGCTTCGATCTTCGACAGGTCCAGCACGTCGTTGATCAGGCCCAGCAGGTGTTTGCCGGCACCCTGGATCTTGTGCAGGTCCGCGGCCATGGCGCCGGCGCCTGCGGTCTCTTCGGCCTCTTCCAGCAGCAGGTCGCTGTAGCCGATGATGGCGTTCAGCGGCGTGCGCAGCTCGTGGCTCATGTTGGCCAGGAACAGGCTCTTGGCGCGGTTGGCGGCGTCGGCGGCGTCCCTGGCCTTGGCGAGCTGTTCGCTTTGTTCCTCGACCTGCTGTTTCTGCTCCTGCAGCAGGCGGCGCTGTTCGACGAATTGGCGGCCTTGAAGAAAGGCCCGGTAGGCGATCCAGGAACTGGTGACGAAGATCCCGGCGATGGCCGCCGCGGTGGGCAGCAGCGGGGCCGGCAGGTTCTGCGCAAATCCGGTGGCCATGCCGCCGGCCAGCATGCCGACGGCCACGCCCAGGCAGCCCCACAGCGCCAGGCGCACGCCGCCCACGGCCAAGTTGGACAGATTGACCGACATCAGCAGCACCACCGTGGGCCACAGGCTGAAGTGCATGCCAGCGGCCCAGGCGCCCACCATCACCGAGTCCCACAGCAGGTTGCGGTGTTCGGCCAGCTTGGAGTCGCTGCTGCGGCGCGCCAGCAGGTACGCACACTGCGGCCACAGGAAACCCCACATCAGCAGCAGCGTCACCAGCTGCGGCCCGGCGCGGCCCTGGGCGTGCAGGACCAGGAAGATGATGGGCACCACCGAGGGCATGCCGATCGCCCGGGCGATGCGGTTGGCGCGGACGATGGGGTGTGCGCGGGGCGGGTCCATGGTGGGCGCAGCGCCGTCAGCGGCGACTTTCGGGTCCCTGGCGACGCCGGTGGCGGGCAAGGGTCGTGGCCAGGCGGGCGTCGACGGTGGCACGACCGGATCACAGGGCATGCAGGCCAGTGTGTGGGAGCCGGCCAGCAGACACACGGGAGGAATCTCCAGGCGGCACGGGGTAGAAAGCTCCCACCCGCGGTGCGCCCCGCCGCGGGGCCAGACCCGCTGCGGTGGCCGACACCGGCTCCGGCATCGAACGGATCGCGCGGGATCGGCGCTGCGGGTGAAGCCCGATGGCTGCACGCGCACCGCGTGGCAGCATGCCGGCATGGCTCATCTCGCTCCTGACGAAGTGGCGCACTACCACCAGCAAGGCTGGGTCGTGCCGCGTTTTCGACTGCCCGCGCCGCAGGTCTCGCAGATGGTCGGCGCGCTGGACGAACTGCTGCGGCTGAACCCGGGCGTGCGCCCCGAAAAGCTCGTGTCGGCACACGTGGCGGGCGACAACGGCGAGGGCGTGCGCGGCGTCGCGGACTTTCTCGATCTGGCGCGGGACCCGGAACTCGTCGACCTGGTCAGCGACGTCATCGGCGACGACGTGATCCTCTGGGGCTGCCACGTCTTCTGCAAGCCGCCGGTCGAAGGCTACGAAACCCCGTGGCACCAGGACGGCCACTACTGGCCGATCCGCCCGCTGGCCACCTGCACGGTGTGGGTGGCGCTGGAACCGTCCACGCGCAGCAACGGCTGTCTGCGCGTGATCCCGGGCTCACACCACGGGCAGGTCCTGCACCCGCACCTGCACGAGGACCGCACCGACCTGACGCTGAACCAGCGCATGGCCGACGGCAGCTTCGACGAATCGCAGGCCGTGAATATCGAACTCGAGCCCGGACAGATGTCGATGCACGACGTCTACATGATCCATGGGGCGCATGCGAACACCTCGTCCGTTAGGCGCACGGGGGTGGCCTTGCGCTACATGCCGTCGAGCTCGCTGTTCGATCGTGCGCTGCGGCCGGTGGACGGCAAGACCGGCGTGCCCGTCGACTTTGCGCGGCGTCCTCTCTGGCTGCTGCGTGGCATCGACCGCAGCGGGCGCAACGATTTCGAGGTCGGTCACGTGCGCTGAGATTTGAGGCCGGGCGTCCACAGCCCGGCAGCCAGCGCGGTGCCCAGCAGGATCACGCTGCCCGCGGCGAGCATCACCGGCGTGACGGCTTCTTCCAGGAAGATGCCGCCCCAGCCCATGGCAAACACCGGAATCAGGTAGGTCACGGTCATCGCGCGGGCCGGCCCGACATGGGCGATGAGGCGGAAGTACAGCAGGTAGGCCAGGCCCGTGCAGGCCACGCCCAGCACGCCGACGGCGGCCCACGCGACGGGCGTCGGTTGCACGACCGGCCAGGTCATGAGGGCCGGCACCAGCAACCACGCGGCCGCCGCCATCTGGCTGCCGGCCGCCACGGCCATCGGCGGCACGCCCGCCAGGTAGCGCTTGGTGTAGTTGGCGCCGAAGCCGTAGCCGATGGTGGCCAGCACGCAGGCCAGCGCGGCCCATGAGGCGTGGGTGGCGTCGCCAGTCGCGCGCATGCCGGCCTTGTCCGCCAGCAGCCACAGCACACCGCCAAAACCCAGGGCCAGGCCCGTCACGCGCGCCCGTCCGGGGCGGTCGTGCAGCCACAGCCAGGCGATCAAGGCGCCCCACAAGGGCGTCGAGGCATTGAAGACCGAGGCCAGCCCGCCGGTGATCCAGATCATCGCGTAGCCGTAGGCAAGGAAGGGGATCGCGGAATTGACCAACCCCACGACAGCGATCGGCCGCCACTGCTGCCGCAACGCCGGCCACTGGCCCTGCATCAGCACGATCGGCAGCAGCGCCAGGGTGGCCAGCAGCACGCGCACGGCCGCCAGCGGTGCCGCGCCGAATTCGTGCGCGCTCAGCCGCATGAAAAGGAATGACGCGCCCCACAACGCCGCCAGGGCCAGCAATTCGGCCACCTGGCCCATCGACATCGAACGGTTCACGTCAGCAGCACCCCTTCGTGTTGCAGCAGGCGCTCCTTGCGCGGCAGTCCGGCAGCGTAACCCGTCAGCGAACCGTTGGCGCCGATCACGCGGTGGCAGGGCACCAGCACGGCCGCGGGATTGCGGCCGATGGCCGTGCCGGTGGCGCGCGGCATGGCGCCCGAACCCACGCGGGCGGCCACCTCGCCATAGGTCCAGGTGCGGCCCTGGGGGATCTGCAGCAGCACCTGCCACACGGCGCGCTGGAAGAGGCTGCCATGCAGGTCCAGCGGCACGTCGTCGACGGACGGGTCTTCGCCGCGCCAGTAGGCCTGCAGCCAGGCGGCCGCAGCGCGCACGTGCGGGTGCTGCGTGTCCAGCGGCACCGGCGAGGTGTCTTCGCGGTGGTACTTGTCGCCTTCGAACAGCAAGGCGGCCAGGCCGCGCTCGGTGACCAGCGCGGTCATCGCACCCAGCGGCGATTCGATCGGTGCACGCGCCACCAGCGGCAGGTCAAGCAGGGAGGTGGTCATGGGGTTTCTCCAGGTGTTGCCACAGGCCGATGACGGCGTACGAGCGCCACGGCCGCCAGGCCTCGGCCCGCAGGCGCGCGGCGGCGATGTCGCGCGAGCCCAGCGCATTGAGCACGCCGATGTCCGAGGCGGGAAAGGCATCGGGCCAGGCCAGCACGCGCATGGCGATCAGCTGTGCAGTCCATTCGCCGATGCCGGGCAGGGCCTGCAGAGCGGCCAGGGTCTCCTCGACCGGCGCGGCGGCATGCAGCGCGATGCGCCCCTCGGCCACGGCACGCGCCAGGCCTTGCAGTGCGCCCACACGCTGGCGCACGATGCCCAGCCGGCCCAGGGTGTCGGGCGAAGCCGCGGCCACGGCGGCGGCGGTCGGGAAGACGTGTGTCAGGCCGGCCGGCGCGTCGGCCAAGGGCTCGCCCAGGCTCGCGACCAGTCGCAACGCCAGCGTGCGCGCGGCGGCGACCGTGACCTGCTGGCCCAGGATCACGCGCGCGGCGGTCTCGAAGCCGTCGAAGCTGCCCGGCAGGCGCAGGCCCGCGGGCACCGCGGTGGGCAGCAGTGCCAAGGCCGGGTCGATGGCGTCGGGGTCGGCGTCCAGATCCAGCGCCACGCGGCAGCGCGCGATGACGGCGCCCAGGTGCGGCAGCAGCGCGGCGCATGGGCGCAGATGGACCTCGGGGCGCGTGGCGTCAAACGTGAGCTGCATCCAGCCCACGACGCGACGACCGTCTGCAGTGTCGATGCATAACGTTCGAAAGAAGCCGTTATCGGTCGATTGCTCGAGACCGGGAATGGCGCGGTTGCGGAAGAAGCGCAGCAGGCCCGCGATGTCGTAGGGCGGCCGATAGGGCAGTCGCACGAGCGCGTGCGCGGCGGCCGGATCGGCATCGGCCCCGGATCGCTGGCGCCGCAAGGCGGTGGGCTGCAGCCGGTATTGCGCGGCAAAGGCGGCATGGAAGCGGCGCAGGCTGCCAAAGCCCGTGGCGTGTGCGATGTCGGTGATGCTGAGCTGTGTGTCGGTCAGCAGCTGCTTGGCCTGCAGCAGGCGGCGTGTGCCCAGGTATTCCACGGGCGAGACGCCAAAGCGTTCGGCAAAGATGCGCCGCAGGTGGCGGTCGGTCACGCCCAGGCGTGCGGCGACTTGCGGCAGGCGCATCGGACGGCCTTCGGCCACCGCCAGATCCAGCAGCCGCGCGGCCTGCTGGGCCAGCGCGTGCGGTGAATCGACGAGCGACAGTCCGGGCGCCAGCTCTGGCCGGCAGCGCAGGCAGGGCCGGAAGCCCGCAGCCTCGGCCTGTGCCGCGTGGCCGAAGAAACGGCAATGGCGCTGCAGCGGCATGCGCACGCGGCACACGGGCCGGCAATACACGCCGGTGCTGGTGACGCCGACGAAGAAGCGTCCATCGAAGCGCGCGTCGTGCGCTTGCATCGCGGCATACCAGCGCGTGGATTCCGCGCTGATGGCAGACGCGCGGCCGGTGGTGGCAAGTTCGCTGGACATGCGGGCATGGTAGGCGTTGGCTGGCGCAAGGCTCGCCGTTTTCGGACATGTGCTTCGGCCGGCCAGGGATACGCCGGCCCTTGCGGCCGGCAAGCGTCCTGCTCGTGCTGCGTCAGGTGTCTGCAGATTAGGGAGCAATCCCTCGAGCCAGGGTCGAATGGGGCTGCGGATGCCGCTGCTGTCAGCGGGAACCGATGGGGCGCTGCCTACAATGACCACTTCGGCTCAGACGCGTCACCTGCAATGAAATTCGAACCCAGCATCTTCAAGGCGTACGACATCCGCGGCATCGTCGGCAAGACCATCGACGAGACATTCGCCGAACACCTCGGCCGCGCCTTCGGTTCGGAGGCGATCCTGGCGGGCGAAAAGGCCGTGGCCGTCGGCCGCGATGGGCGTCTGTCGGGTCCGGGTCTGTCAGCGGCGCTGATCCGCGGTCTGGCCTCGACGGGCCTGGACGTCGTGGATCTCGGGCCGGTGACCACGCCGATGCTGTATTACGTGGCCGCCACGCGCGGCCAGCACGGCTGCCACTCGGGCATCCAGGTCACGGGCAGCCACAACCCGAAGGATTACAACGGCTTCAAGATGGTGCTCGCCGGGCGGGCCATCTATGGCGACGAGATTCAGAACCTGCGCCGTCGCATCGAGGCCGAACGTTATTTCAGCGGCCCCGGCCGGTCGGCCGCCATGGATATCCAGGCCGAGTATCTGCACCGCATCACCAGCGACTGCAAGCTCGCGCGACCGATGAAGATCGTCGTCGATTCGGGCAACGGCATTCCGGGTGCCTCGTCACCGGGCATCCTGCGTGCGCTGGGTTGCGAGGTGCGCGAGTTGTATTCGGAGGTCGATGGCGACTTCCCGAACCACCACCCCGATCCGAGCAAGCCGGAAAACCTGGCCGACCTGATCCACGTGGTCAAGACCACCGACGCCGAACTCGGCCTGGCCTTCGACGGCGACGGCGACCGCCTGGGCATCGTCACCAAGGACGGGCAGATCATCTATCCCGATCGGCAGATCATGCTGCTGGCCGTGGACGTGCTCAAGCGCAATCCGGGCGCCACGGTGATCTACGACGTCAAGTGCACGCAGCGCCTGGCGCCGGTCATCCGCGAAGCCGGCGGCGTGCCGCTGATGTTCAAGACCGGCCACTCGCTTATCAAGGCCAAGCTGAAGGAAACGGGCGCCCCGTTTGCCGGCGAGATGAGCGGCCACATCTTCTTCAAGGAACGCTGGTACGGCTTCGACGATGCCACCTACACGGCGGCACGCGTGCTGGAGATCCTCTCGCGGTCGAAGAACCCCAGCGCCGTGCTCAATGCGCTGCCCACCAGCTTCAACACGCCTGAACTGAACGTGCCCTGCGCCGAAGGCGAGCCGGCGCGTCTGGTGACGGAACTGCAGAAGAGCGCGCGTTTCCCCGGCGCCGAGATCACGACGATCGACGGTCTGCGCGCCGACTACAAGGATGGGTTCGGATTGATCCGCGCATCGAACACGACGCCGGTGCTGGTGATGCGTTTCGAGGGCCATACCGAGCAGGCCCTGCACCGCATCGAGTCGGACTTCATGGCCGCGTTGCGTGCCGTCAAGCCCGACGCCCAGATCGCGGCAGCGGCGCATTGAGCGCGTCGCCCGCCGACCTTCCCGGAACCCCTGCATTGTCCGCGCCGGCACGATTTTTCTATTCCTGGTTGCTGCGGCTGATCACGCCGCTGTACCTGTTGCGCCTGCTGTTGCGCAGCGTGCGTGAGCCGCTGTACCGGCGTGACCTGATGGGCCGCCTGGCCTACGGCGGGCAGCGCGCGGCCAAGGATTGTGTGTGGGTGCATGCGGTCTCGCTGGGCGAGACACGCGCGGCCGAGGCGCTCATCAACGCCATGCGCGAGATGGACCCCAAGATGCCGCTGCTGCTGACGCACAGCACGGCCACGGGCTGCGAGGCCGGCAAGAACCTGCTGCGCCCCGGTGATCTGCAGGCCTGGTTCCCGTACGACACGCCGGGAGCGGTCAAGCGCTTCCTGCGTCGCCACCGGCCGACCGTGGGCGTGCTGATGGAAACCGAGATCTGGCCCAACCTCATGCACCAGGCCCACCGCTGGCGCGTGCCCATGGTGCTGGCCAATGCGCGGCTGAGCGAGCGCAGCCTGCGCAAGGCCGAGCGCTGGCCGTCGCTGTCCCGCGCGGCGCTGGGCGCGCTGGACCAGACCTTGGCCCAGACCGAAGACGACGCCTTTCGCCTGCGCAAGGCCGGCGCGCGCCAGGTGCGCGTCATGGGCAACCTGAAGTTCGACATGACGCCGCCGCCGCGGCTGCTGGCCCGCGGCCTGGATTGGCGCCAGCGCGTCAGCCGTTACGTGGTCGTGGCCGCCAGCACGCGCAATGGCGAAGAGTGGCCGATGCTCAAGGCCTGGATGGACCTGCCCGCGCCGCGGCCCTTGCTGCTCATCGTGCCCCGGCACCCACAGCGCTTCGACGAGGTCGCCAACCTGATCGTCGAGTCGGGCCTGCGCTTGCGCCGGCGCAGCGAATTCACCGATGTCCTGCCGGCGGTGGTCGACGATGTCGACGTCTGGCTGGGCGACAGTGTCGGAGAACTGCCGATGTATTACGGCATGGCCGATGTCGCCCTGCTGGGCGGCAGTTTTGCGCCGTTGGGCGGGCAGAACCTGATCGAGGCCACGGCCTGTGGCTGCCCGCTGGTGATGGGGCCGCACACCTTCAATTTCGCCCAGGCCGCTCAAATGGCCAAGGCGGCTGGCGCGGCGCACCGCGTTCAGAACATCGAAGAAGGCGTCAAGGCCGCGGTGGCGCTGGCGATGGACCCGCGCCGCAACGACTGGGTCGAGCGTGCACTGTCCTTCGCGGCCGCGCACCGAGGCGCCTCGCAGCGCATGGCCGACGCCGCGCTGCGGCAGCGCAACGCGGGTTCGCGCGGAACGACTTGAATTCTTGCGGGATCAGCGCGCCAGCAGCGCATTGAGCGTGCGCAGGTCGTCCGCGGTCAGCACGCCGGCGGCCTGGCGCAGGCGCAGATTGGCCAGCATCACGTCGTAGCGCGCCTTGGCCAGATCACGCTGGGTCGTGAAGAGCTGGCTCTGCGCGTTCAGCACGTCCAGGTTCACGCGCACACCCACGCGGTAGCCCAGCTGCGTGGCTTCCAGGGCGAGCTGCGTGGAGGCCTCGGCGGCTTCCAGCGCCTTGACCTGGGCCATGCCCGACTGCAGGCCGAAGTAGGCCTGGCGCGTCAGCTGGGCGACGCCGCGCCGTGCGGCCTCGAGATCGTTGCGGGACTTCTCTTCGAGCGCGACGCTTTCCTTCAGCCGGTTCTCGACCGCGCCGCCGGTATACAGCGGCCAGGCCAGTTGCACGCCCAGGGTCACGCTCTTGGTCGTGCCCGGCGTGGTGGCCAGGTTGCCCGAGGCGTTCTGCATGCCCACTGCGCCGACCGCGTCGACCGTGGGGAGCTTGCCGGCACGTGCCTTGTCGGTCTCGAGCCGCGCCAGGTCCATGGCCAGGCGGGCCTTGCGCACGGCCGGGTGGCTCTCGTCGCCGCGCGTCACCCATTCTTCGGCGTTGGCCGGTTGCGTGGGCGGCAGGACGACGGGCTTGACCAGGCCGAAGGGCGTGACGTTCGTGCGGCCCACGACCTGGTCCAGCGCGATCCGCTTGGTGCGCAGGTCGTTGTCCGCGGCGATTTCTTGTGCCGTGGCCAGGTCGAAACGTGCCTGCGCTTCACGGGTGTCCGTGATCGTGGCGGTGCCGACTTCGAAATTGCGCTTGGCCGACGCCAGCTGTTCGGTGATCGCGGCCTTGGACGCGCGCGTGGTGTTCAGTGCATCCTGCGCGGCCAGCACGTCGAAGTAGGCCTGGCTGACGCGCAGGATGAGGTCCTGCTCGGCGGTGACCAAGTCGGCCTGGGCCGCCTGCAGCGACTTCTGGGCCTGCGCGCGGGTGGCGTCGTTGGCCTTGTTGAAAAGCGGGTAGCGGGCATTGACGGCCGCGCCCACGGTGTTGGAATCGCCGTTGACCTTGGGCAGTTCGTAGCGGTTGCCCGTGGCGTTGGCGGCGAGCGAGGCCGAGGGCAGGCCCAGCGCATCGGCCTGCGCGGCCTTGAACTCCGCGGATTGCGCCAGTGCGCGCGACGCCAGGTAGGACGCGTCGTACGAGCGCGCGGCATCGTAGAGCTCCTGCAGACTCTGCGCATGTGCCGTCGTGCCCCAGGAAGCGATCGCGAGCGTCAGAACCGAGAGCAGGTGGCGGCGGGGTGGGCGCATGAGGGATCCTTCCGGGAAAATGGACTTCGAATCGATTTGTAGACGACAACGCCCGAACCTGCAGTCCCTAGGCGACGAAACCTGTCGTGCCGGTGACGACCGGCCGCAGGACGCGACAGATCGACATCGGCTCAGAACTTGAAGCGGCTGGGCTCGCCGAAACCGGCCAGCCGCGGCGCCACGGTGTCGAAGACATCCACGTGGGACCAGCCGCTGTCGGACACGCGCGTGAACAGGCGTGCGCGCATGACGGGTGCGTCGCCGACGATGGCCATCAGGCGGCCTCCGGGCTTGAGTTGCTGCAGCAGCGACTTGGGCACTTCGGCCACCGAGCCGGACAGCAGGATCACGTCCCACGGGCCGCCGGTCGGCAGCTCGCGCGAGGCGTCGCCTTCGACCACCTTCACGCGCGACAGGCCGGCGCGGTGCAGGTTTTCGCGGGCGCGCGCGGCGAGTTGCGGGTCGCACTCGACGGTGGTCACTTCCTGGGCACGGTGCGCCAGCAGTGCGGCCAGGAAGCCCGAGCCGGTGCCGATTTCCAGCACGCGGTCGCTGTGCGTGACGCGCAGCTCCTGCATCAGCCGGGCCTCGACCTTGGGCTCGAGCATGCAGGGCGACCCGGGCTTGTCGGTCAGCGGCACCTGCGTATCGACGAAGGCCATCGCCCGGTGCTTCTCGGGCACGAAGTCTTCGCGCTTGACGGTGGCCAGCAGCGAGAGCACGACAGGATCGAGCACCTGCCAGGGGCGAATCTGCTGCTCGATCATGTTGAAGCGTGCGAGTTCGGTATTCATGGGATGCAGCCTATGGATGTGCGCGGGACCACCCGGGATTCTAGGTCGTGCCCTGGCGTGTGACTGACGCATCGCCGGCCGGCGTTGCCGGCTTGCCGCGCCAGCGCCGGCGGGCCCAGGCCGCCAGGTCGTCCAGGTACAGATAGATGACCGGCACCACCACCAGCGTCAGCAGAGACGAGGTGATGACACCCCCGATAACCGCCTGGCCCATGGGCGCGCGCTGCTCGCTGCCTTCGGTCAGCGCGAAGGCCAGGGGCACCATGCCGAAGATCATCGCCAGCGTGGTCATCAGGATCGGCCGCAGCCGCACGCGCGCGGCCTCCAGCAGCGCGGCCTGGCGGTCCATGCCCTCCTGGCGCGCGCGGTTGGCGAAATCCACCAGCAGGATCGCATTCTTGGTCACCAGGCCCATCAGCATGATCACGCCGATGATCGAGAACATGTTCAGCGTGCTGCCCCACAGCAGCAGCGCCAGCACCACGCCGATCAGCGTCAGCGGCAAGGAGCTCATCAGCGCCAGCGGCTGCAGGAAACTGCGGAACTGCGAGGCCAGGATCATGTAGATGAAGATCACCGCCATGGCCAGCGCCGAGATGGCGTAGGCGAAGCTCTCCTGCATGTCCTTGGTGGCGCCGCCGAAGCGCATGCTGTAGCCCGGCGGCAGCGCCGTGGCGTCGATGGCGCGGCGGATGTCGGCCGAGACCTCGCCCAGCGAACGGCCGCCGGTATTGGCGGTGAATTCGACCTCGCGGTTGAGGTCGCGACGGTTGATCTGGTTCGGGCCGACGCCGGGTTTGAGGTCCGCCACCTGGTTCAGGCGCACGATGCGCGCCGAGCCGTCCGCCTGCGTGCCCGTCACCAGGCCCAGGCGCTGCAGGTCGGAGAGGTTGTCGCGCTTGTCGGGCGCCAGGCGCACTTTGATGTCGTGGGTCTGGTCGTTGCTCGCCTGCCATTGGCCGACCGTGTCACCGGCGATCAGCGCGCGCAGCGACGAGGTGATGCTGCCCACCGACAGCCCCACATCGGCTGCGGCGTCGCGGCGGACTTCCACGCGCACGATGGGCTTGTTCGGCTTCATGCTGGAGTCCAGGTCGAGCAGGCCGGGGATGCGGCGCAGCCGTGCCTCGAGTTCGTTGGTCAGGCGCTGCAGCTCGTCCAGGTCCGGGCCCTGGATCGACAGCGAGATCGGCTTGGAGCCGCCCACCGCGTCGAGCAGGCCGACGTGTGTCACGGTGATGCCCGGCACGCTGGCCAGACGCTCGCGCAAGGGCACGGACATCTCGTCGACGCTGCGCGTGCGCGCCGTGCGATCGACCAGGCGCACGTAGACGCTGGCGTAGTTGCGGCCCTGCGCATTGCCGGTGTTGATGGAGGTGACGGTGTAGCGCACCTCGGGCATCTCGCGCAGGATGGCGTCGACCTGGCGCGCGCGGGCCTCGGTGGTCTCGATGGACGAGCCCACGGGTGTGTTGAAGGTGATGGAGGTTTCGGAGAAGTCGGCCTTGGGCACGAACTCCGTGCCGACCAGCCGTGTCAGCCCGATGGCCGCCGCCAGTGAGAGGACGGCGATGCCCAAGGTGGCCAGCCGGTGCTTCAGCGCCCAGCCCAGCACGGCCACGTAGACATCGGCCAGGTGGTGCTGCGCGCGGTCCATCGCATGCGTGACGCGGCCCAGCGTGTGGTCGTACAGGTTGCGCGGCACGAAGGGCTTGCCTTCGCGGTCGATGGCCGGGTCGTGCCATACCGAGCTGAGCATCGGGTCCAGCGTGAAGCTCACGAACATCGAGATCAGCACCGCCGCGACGATGGTGACGCCGAACTCGTGGAAGAAGCGGCCGATGATGCCGCCCATGAAACCGATGGGCAGGAACACGGCCACGATGGACAGCGTCGTGGCCAGCACCGCCAGGCCGATCTCGTCGGTGCCGAAGAGTGCGGCATCGTGCGGCGACTGGCCCTTCTGCACGTGGCGCACGATGTTCTCGCGCACGACGATGGCGTCGTCGATCAGCAGGCCCACGCACAGGCTCAGCGCCATCAGCGTGATCATGTTGATCGTGAAGCCGAAGACCTGCATGAACAGGAAGGTGCCGATCAGCGAGATCGGCAGCGTCAGGCCCGTGATGACCGTCGAACGCCAGGAATTGAGGAACAGGAAGACGATCAGGATGGTCAGCGCCGCACCTTCGAACAGCGTGCGCTTGACGTTGGCCACGGCCACGCGGATGGCGCGCGAGTTGTCGCGCACGACGTCCAGCTTCATGCCCGGCGGCAGTTGCGGGCCCATGGCCTGCGTGACGCGGTTCAGGCCGTCGACGACCTCGATGGTGTTCTCGCCCTGGCTCTTCTGGACGTCGATGCCCAGCATGCGCCGGCCGTTCAGCAGCGCCAGCGTGTCGATCTCCTCCGGCCCGTCGACGACATCGGCCACCTGCCACAGCCGCACGGGCGACAGCGCCGGGCCGCGGCGCCCCACGATGATCTCGCGCAGCTCTTCAGGCCGCTTGACCGCGCCGTCGATCTGCACGACGCGCTCGGCCTCGCGCGAGCGCAGCGCGCCGGCAGGCAGGTCGCGGTTCTCGGTGCGCAGGGCCGACATCACCTGGTCGGCGCCGACCCCGAAGGCATCCAGCGCCTGCGGATTGAGATAGATGTTGATCTCGCGCTTGCGTGCACCCACCAGCGTGACCGCGCCGACGCCGCGCACGTTTTCGAGCCGCTTCTTCAGCACCTGGTCGGCGTAGGTGCTCAGCTCCACCGGCGTGCGCGAGCCGTCGGGCGAGGTCAGCGCCAGCGTCCAGATCGGGCGTGCCGCGGGGTCGAAGCGCTGCACGCGCGGCTCCTTGACCTCGGTGCGGAACTGCGCGCGCACCAGAGCGAGCTTTTCGCGCACGTCATCCGCGGCCTTGCGCCCGTCGATCTCGAGATTGAACTGGACGATGACGACCGAGACGCCTTCGTAGCTGCGCGAGAAGATCTGGTTGATGCCGGCCACGGTGTTGGCCGCTTCTTCGATCTTGCGCGTGACCTCGATCTCGACGACCTCCGGCGAGGCGCCGGGGTAATCCGTGCTGACGACGACGAATGGGAATTCGATATTCGGAAACTGGTCGACCTTCAGCCGGTCGACGGCAAACAGGCCCAGGACCACGAAGGCGAGCATCACCATCACCGCCATGACGGGGTTGGCGATCGAGACGCGGGTGAACCACATGGCGGGTCAGCGCGCCGCAGCGGAAGCAGGAGCAGATGCGGCCGGCGACTGGCCGGGGGTGCCGCCAGCGGCGGTGCCGCGCGTGGGCCCCGACCCGGCCGCCGCAGGCTTCCAGCGGACGCCCTCGGGCAGGGGACCGACGCTGCCGGCCACCACACGCGCGCCCTCGCTGAGGCCCTGGGTCACTTCGACCCACTCGCGGCCATCGGCCGTGCCGCGCATGCCGGTACGCACGGTCTGAGACACGATGCGATCAGGCTGGGCGACATACACATACGGATCGGCGCGGTCGCTGCGCAGGGCGGCGGCCGGAACAGCCAGGACCGCGCGGCGCTCGGCCTCGATGCCGCCGCGCGCGAACAGGCCGTGGCGCAGGGCCGGGTGGCTGTCCACCTGCAGGTAGACCGGCACGGTGCGCGACCCCGTCTGGGCGCTGGGGCTGATGCGGACCACGCGCGCGCCTATCTCGCCCGAGGCGCCATCGACCGTCAGGTGCGCGGGCTGTCCGACGCGCACACCGGCCACGTCTTCGGGTGCGAGCGCGGCTTCGATCTCCAGGCGCGAGAGGTCGACGATCTCCAGGATGCGCGTGTCCACGCCGATGCGCTCGCCCGGTTGCACCAGGCGCTGCGAGACCAGGCCGTTCATCGGCGCGGTCAGCGTCGTGTCGGCGCGCGACTTGCGGGCGAGTTCCAGCCCGGCCAGCGCAGCCTGCAGCGTGGCCTGCGCGGCGGCTTCGTTGCTGGCCGACGATTCCAGTGCGGTCGAGGAGATGAAACCCTGCGCCACCAGCGCCTTGTTGTTGGCCAGCGTGCGCTGTGCGATTTCCAGCTGCGCGCGCGCGGCCTGCGCCTGCTGATCGGCCTGGCGCACGCGCCAGTCGAACTCGGTGGTGTCCTGCTGCACCAGGACCTGGCCCATGCGCACGCGGTCGCCTTCGCGCACGTTCAGAATGCGCACGTCGGCGGCCACACGCGCCTTCACGAAGGTGCTCTGCGTGGCGCGCACGCTGCCGGAGAACTCGATGCGCCGCTGCAGTTCCATGCGGCGCACGGGCAGCAAGTCTTCCGCGGGCAGCTCCAGCACCCGCGCCGCCGCTGCCGACGCCGCGGCCTCGGGTTGCGCGGCCAGGGCGGCGGCCTTGCGCTGCGACTGCAGCACGCGGTACGTGCCCGCGCCCACCAAGGCCACCACGGCCAGCGCCGCCAGTCCGATCACCACGGGCTTCTTCATGCGTTTCTCTTCGAAGTCTGTGCTTGTTCGGGGCGCGGGCGCAGGCCCTCCAGCACCAGGTCGATCTGTGTGTCGATCACGGCCGCCTCGTCCTGCGGCAGGCTGTTGCAGGTGGGGCAGGCGCCGACCGAATGTTTGTGCAATGCCAGCAGCAGGGCCGGAGCAATCAGCGCCGGCACGGCCAGGTCCACCGGCACCGGCCGGAACTCGCCCCGCGCGATGCCGCGCTGCAGGGTCCCGGTCAGCAGCCGGTGCGTCGGTTCGATGACCTCGCTCATGTAGAACTGGGCGATGTCCGGGAAATTGCGCGCCTCGGCAATGATCACCTTGCAGATGCTGCCGGCAGGCGTCTGGCCCAGGTGCTGCCACAGCTTGCGCAGCAGTTGGCGCAGCAGTTCGGTGGTCGGCCCGTCGAACTGGTCGGCCATGGCCTGGCCTTCCGCGATGGACACCGACAGGTGCCTGTGGACGACGGCCTCGAGCAGGTCGTGCTTGCTGGGGAAGTAGAGATACAGCGTCCCCTTGGACACCCCGGCGCGAGCGGCCACTTCTTCGCTGCGCGTCGCGGAGAAGCCCTTTTCGACGAACAGCTCCAGCGCGGCATCCAGCAATTCCTGGGGCCGCGCGTCCTTGCGGCGACGGCGCGCGGGGGCGGGCGTCGCCGGTCCGTCGACGCCCGCGAGAGGTTTGCTGGATTCACGCATTGTTACTGACTGGTTAGTCAGTAGTATGCCCAATCCGAGGGGTGCCCGTCAAAGTCAGGGTTTGCACGAACGTATGATCCGCCGCTTTGCGCAAGCCGCGAGGACGCGATGCTGGACTGGATGCTGTTGGCCAAGGCGGCCGTGATGGGGATCGTCGAGGGCCTGACGGAGTTTCTGCCGATCTCGTCGACCGGCCACCTGATCCTCACGGCCTCGCTGCTGAACTTCCAGGGCGAAGCCGTCAAGGTCTTCGAGATCGCGATCCAGACCGGTGCGATGTTCGCCGTAATCTGGGAGTACCGCGCCAAGCTGATGCACACCGTGCGCGGCATCGGCAGCGATCCCGTCGCACGGCGCTTTGCCTCGAACGTGTTGATTGCCTTCGTGCCGGCGGTCGTGCTGGGCCTGAGTCTGGGTGGACTGATCAAGCGGCATCTGTTCCACGCGGTGCCGGTGGCGCTGGCCTTCGTGATCGGCGGCCTGATCATCTTGTGGGTGGAAGGTCGCCACAAGCGTCTGTACGGTGCCATGGACAGCCGCGGAAAGCGCCATGCGCGCGTCGAGACGGTCGACGACATGACCGCCCTCGACGCACTGAAGGTCGGCCTGCTGCAGTGCCTGGCGCTGATTCCGGGCACCAGCCGCTCGGGCGCCACCATCATCGGCGCCGTGCTGCTGGGCTTTTCGCGCAAGGCCGCGACCGAGTTCAGCTTCTTCCTGGGCATCCCCACGCTGATGGGCGCCGGCGCCTACTCGGTCTACAAGCACCGCGACCTGCTGCGCATGGACGACCTGCCGATGTTCGTGGTCGGCACGGTCGTGTCCTTCGTGGCGGCGCTGCTGTGCATCCGCTGGCTGATCCGCTACGTGTCCTCGCACGACTTCGTGCCCTTCGCCTGGTACCGCCTGGTGTTCGGCGGCCTGGTGCTGCTGACGGCCTACACGGGCTGGGTGACCTGGGCCGACTGAGCCGCGCCGGCGGCACCGGCGCGCGGCCTGGCCGCCGCGCCGGGCCAACGGGGCCGACCTGAATGGCGGCTGGCCACAATGCCGCCATGCCCGAGGCCTCGCTCCCGCCAGTCGACACCGCCGTTCCTGAGGTGCGGGCAGTGGCCGCGACCGCGTGGGCGTACACGGTGTCGGTGCGCGCGCTGTGCGAGTTCACCGCCAAGCGCGGGGACCTCGACCGGCGTTTCACGCCATCCGCGACGGCCCTGGAAGGTCTGAGGGGTCAGCAAGGCGTCGCGCAGCGGCGTGGGCAGGATTACGAAACCGAGATCGCGCTGGCAGGCCAGCACGGCGGTCTGCGCGTGCGCGGCCGCGCCGATGGCTACGACCCGCGCCGGCGCTGCCTGGAAGAGATCAAGACCATCCGCGGCCGGCTGGACGAGATTCCCGTCAACCGGCGTGAGCTGCACTGGGCGCAGCTTCAGACCTACGGCGCGCTGTTCTGCCGCACCCGCGAGGTGGACGAGATCGCGCTGGCGCTGGTGTATGTCGACGCGGCAACGCAAACCGAGACCGAGCTGCGGCAGGTCTACGGCGCCGAGGAACTGGATGCGCTGTTTGTCGCGCGCTGCGAGGCCTTTCGCGGCTGGGCAGAACAGGAAGCGCAGCACCGTCTGGCGCGTGACGCCGCGCTGCAGCAGCTCGCGTTTCCCAAGCCGTCCTTCCGCGCCGGGCAGCGCGAGCTGGCCGAGGCCGTCTACCGCGCGGCGGCGAACGGCCGCTGCCTGCTGGCCCAGGCCCCCACCGGCATCGGCAAGACCGTGGGCACGCTGTTTCCGCTGCTGCGCGCGATGCCCGCGCGCGACATCCACAAGCTCGCCTACC
This sequence comes from Pseudomonadota bacterium, assembly GCA_963205115.1. Taxonomy (GTDB): domain Bacteria; phylum Pseudomonadota; class Gammaproteobacteria; order Burkholderiales; family Burkholderiaceae_C; genus Rubrivivax. The sequence goes on from CAUJHV010000074.1 coordinate 36,167, forward strand.
TGACCTGCAAGGGCACGGGCCGCCTGCCGGCGCTGGACGCCCTGGCCGGCCTGCGCGCGGGCACGGCAGGCCAGGCCCTGCGGGTGGTGTCGATGGTGCCCAAGGAGCAGGCCTGCGTCTTCCCGGACAAGGCCTGCCACGGCGACGCCTGCTCGCTGGCGCGCGGCTTCTACGACCGCCTGCCGGCCGCCCGCGCACAGGCCGTCGCCCAGGGCTGGCTGGACGCCGATGCGCAGCGTCGCGTCGCCGACGCGCACGGCATCTGCCCCTACTACCTGGGCCAGGAACTCGTGCGCTGGGCCGATGTGCTGGTGGGCGACGTGCACCACTTCTTCGACGCCCACGGCCAGCTGTGGGGTTTGCTGCGGGCGCAGGACTGGAACCTGGCCGTGGCCGTGGACGAGGCGCACAACCTCGTGGAGCGCGCGCGGCAGATGTACACGGCCGAGCTGTCCCTGGCCTCGCTGCGCGCGGCGCTGCAACAGGCGCCCGAAGCGGTGCGCACGCCGCTGGCGGCGCTGCTGCAGGCCTCGCAGGCACTGGTGGCGGATGCCGAAGCGGCCTACACCGTGCTGCCCAGCGTGCCGGACGCGTGGGCGCAGGCGCTGCTGGTGGCAGCCGGCGCGCTGGCCGAACACTTCCACCAGCACCCTTTGTCGCTGGGGCCGCTGCTGAACTTCTTCTTCGGCCTGCAGCGTTTTGTGCGGCTGGTGGAGTCGCTGGGCGATCACTCGCTCTTCGATGTGCAGAAGGATGTGGCGGCCGACGCGGGTGACGCCGACACCGACGGCACGCCCGCCGACGCCACACTGTGCGTGCGCAACGTGGCGCCTGCCGCCTTCCTGCGGCCGCGCTTCGAGGCGCTGCAGGGCGCGACGCTGTTCTCGGCCACGCTGTCGCCGCCGGACTACGCGATTCGACTGTTAGGGCTTCCGGACAACACGGCCTGGATCGACGTGCCGCCCTCGTTTCCGCCCGAACACCTGACGGTGCGGGTGGCCGATGGCATTTCGACGCGCTTTGCCGATCGCGGCCGCTCGCTGCAGCGCCTGGTCGACCTCGTCGCGCAGCAGTTCGACGCGCATCCCGGCAACTACCTGGCGTTCTTCAGCAGCTTCGACTACCTCGACAAGGCCGCAGCCCTGCTGCGCGAGTGCCGGCCCGACATCCCGCAATGGCGCCAGGACCGCCGCATGGCGGTCGATGCGCGGCAGGCCTTCCTGGCGCGCTTCGCGCCGCAGGGCAGGGGCATCGGGTTTGCGGTGTTGGGCGGCGTGTTCGCCGAAGGTGTGGACCTGCCTGGCTCGCTGCTGATCGGCGCCTTCGTGGCCACGCTGGGCCTGCCGCCGGTGTCGCCGCTGCAGGACCAGATCGCGGCGCGGCTGGACACGTTGTTCGGTGCGGACCACGGCTATGCGGACCTGATCCCGGCGATGCAGAAGGTCGTGCAGGCGGCCGGCCGCGTGATTCGCACGCCCGAGGACATCGGCTGGCTGTGGCTGCTGGACGACCGCTACCGGCGTGCCGACGTGGCGGCCTTGCTGCCGGGGTGGTGGCAGATCGGTTGAGTCCGGTGCGGCGCCCTCAAACCGGCTTTCGCAGCATCAGGGCCTGGCGCACGCAGATGCAGACTTCTTCGCCGCGCTGGTTCAGGCCCTGGTGCCTGAAGGTCACGATGCCGGCGTTGGGGCGGCTCTTGCTCTCGCGCAGCTCCATCACCGTCGTGCGGGCGCGGATGGTGTCGCCGTGGAAGACGGGTTTGGGGAATCGTGTGTCCGTCATGCCCAGGTTGGCCACGGTCGTGCCCAGCGTGGTGTCCTGCACCGACAGGCCGATCACCAGACCCAGCGTGAACAGGCTGTTGACCAGCGGCTGGCCGAATTCCGTGCCCTTGCAGTAGTCGTGGTCGATGTGCAACTGCGCGGGGTTGTAGGTGGCGGCGCAGAACCAGGTGTTGTCGGATTCGGTGACGGTGCGCCGGATCTCGTGCTCGAACACCTGCCCGATGGAAAACTCTTCGAACCACTTGCCAGCCATGGGCCGCGCTCCTTTGACGGTGTGGCCGCGATGGTAAGCACCCGCGACGCCACTGCCCACCGCGGCGGGGCGGCGAACTCAGCGCGCCGGGCTGGCGACCGCCACGGTGTCCGACGGCGGGAAGAGCGCCGCACGCGGCACCAGGTAGCGCGCACCGTGCGGAGCCGTCCAGCTCAGCCGAAGATCGGCCTGCGTGCTCGTGGCCGCGCGATCGGGCCATTCGATGCGGATGGGGTAGTAGCGGCCGGTGGCCAGGTCGACGGCGGCGGCCGGGTCCGCGCCCGCGCCGAAGCGCTGACCGGCCACGGTGATCTGCGCCGTCGGTTCGGCGCTGTGGAAGACGTAGCGCCCGGCCATGGCCGGCTTGACCCAGCCCAGCCAGCGCGCCGAGCGGGGCGCGGCCGATCCGGCTTCCGCGGCTGGCCACGCCTGGTCCAGCGGACCTTCCAGGCGCGCCACTCGGACGGCGCCCTCGAAGCCCGGGCGTTCGAAATACTCGGCCCGCAGCCCGGCGGCAAAGGCTTCGCGCGTGCTGCACATGGCGGCGCGTTCCGAGGCACGCTGGAGTTCGGTCTGCATGGCCTGATCGGCGCCGCCTGTCGGGCTGGTCGGCCCTGCGGCCGCCTTCTGCCCACCCGGGGTGCAGCCACCCAGCAACAGTAGCGCGGCGATGGTGGTTGTCGCCAGCCTGGCGAACCCGTCTACGACTTGCATGGCGGCATTGTCCCGAGGCCCGGCCGTGCCGCGTAACGGCCTGTATGTGGTCGTTTGCGCGCGTCGGCCGTCCCGCAGCCTGCCTCGACCGGGCGTCATCGCGCGGTCAATACACCCCTCAGGGGGAAAAGCCGGGCTCGGGTCCGCTGCCTATGATTGCAGGCAGACCTGCGATGCGGTTCGTCCGCGCGCGTCCGGCGCGCGCTCGCGCGGCGAACCCGGGTCGATGTATCTGGGTGAGGAATGATGGGGTCGTTCGCCCGCTGGGGCCTGTGGTTTGTCGCGTCGTGGGCGGCAGGAGCGTCCGTCGCTTGGGCGCAGGCGCCAGCGGTGGGCATCACGGAGTCCATGCCCTTCCTGGATGTATTCCACGAAGGACGCAAGGTCCGTATCCAGCGCATCGCGGATACGCAATACCGTCTCGACGACGACCTGGCCCGTACCTCGCGTCCTTGCCCGCCCGATTGCATCCGCCCGATGCAGGCTGCGCCCGGCATCGACACCGTGGGCGAACTCGAACTGCTGGACTTCATCCACCCGCGGCATGGCAACGACGCCGGCCTGCTGGTCGACGCGCGGCTGCCGGAATACCATCGCCTGGAGACCATTCCTACGGCGATGAACCTGCCCTTCACGGTGCTCAAGCCGGAAAACCCGCACATCGACCGGATCCTGCTGGCGCTGGGGGCGCGCAAGGTCAATGGTCGCTGGGCCTTCGATCGCGCGCGCCGGCTGATGGTCTTCTGCAACGGGCCGTGGAGCGACCAGTCGGTGCGGGCAATCGCCTCGCTGACGGCGCTGGGCTACCCGGCCACACGTATCACCTATTACCGCGGCGGTCTGCAGGCCTGGCGCCTGATGGGGCTGACCACCGTCGTGCCCGCCGGCGCATCATGAGCCTGCCACACCCGTGCGCGTGCCACGCGGGTCCCGCTGCCCGCTGCTCGACGGGCCTCGTACTCGAGAGGGCCGCATGCGCCTGAACGTGGCTCTGGCGGCGCATCCGGAGCGGCTCCAGGCGCTGCTCAACGCCTATCTGCACGGGCCGGGGCGCCACCTGTTTTCGCCCGCGCCGGCCGATCAGGCCGACGCGATGATCGCCGACCACGACCACGCCCCGGCACGCGCGGAGATGCTGCGGTTCCGTTCGGCCACCGCGCGTCCTTGCATCGTGCTGGCGCAGAATGATCCCGGCCTGCCGGGCATGGCCTGGGTGTCCAAACCGGTCAGCTTCGAAGGCCTGGCGCGTGCCGCTGCGCTGATCGAGGGCCTTCGCACGGCGCCGCCTGCAGGGCCGGCACCACAGGCCATGCCCAGCCCGCCCGCGCCGCCAGCCGCCTCGCGGCCCGCGCCGACGGCACTGACGAAACCTGCCATCACGGCTGGCGACGGAGCCGGCACGCCGGCGCCTGTCGCAGCCCCTCCGCGCAAAGGCAATGGCCTGCGTGCGCCGCGCTTTGTCGCCGCTGCCAGTGACAGCGGGCGCAGCAAGGGCGCCTGGATGGCGGTGGGTGTGGTCTTCATCCTGGCGGTCGCCACGGCCATGGGCTGGGAGCCCGAGGCCACGATGGGCCGTCGCAGCGAAGAAGCGGCCAGCGGCGCGGGCGCGAACGAGCGCCGTGAGGTTGCCGAGGCGCTGAAGTGGGCCGTGCAGGCCTCGGTGCGCGATTACCGCATGCGTTCAAAGGGCGACGAACGCTACGAGGCCTATCTGCTCAGCCAGATGCCGCCCGCGCGCGGCTGGCGGGCCGATGCCGCCGCGCCACCCGACCGGCACGCCTTGCACCCGACCGCGCGCAACCGTGTGGTCGTCATGAGTGTCGGGTCGGCCACGGATCCGGCCACCTACGTTCGCCTCAATCTGAAGGCGGCCGTGGCCTTGTCGGCACCGGGATCGCCGTCGGTGGCGCCACGCCCGATGGCCCTCGCGCCGACCGCGCGGCCGGCCGTTTCCGTCAGTTGCGATTTCATGCTCGATGGTCGATGCATGTCGCTTGCCAGGGTGCCGGCGCAGGAGTAAGGTTCGCTTGTCTGCGATGCAGACAACCTTGTGACGGCGCAGTCTCTGCGCGTCAGGGGCCCGGGACATCATCCCTCCTGAGCCTCACGGTGGCATGTCCACCTGCCCCTCCGTGCTGCAAGGCCGGGGGGGTTTCTATTTGGGGCGGGCGATGCGCGAAGCGGTGCCGATCAGGTGCCCGCGCGGATGAGGTCGGCGGCCTTCTCGCCGATCATGATCACCGGCGCATTCGTGTTGCCGCTGACGATGCGCGGCATCACCGACGCATCGACCACGCGCAGCCCCTGCACGCCACGCACGCGCAACTGCGCATCGACCACGTCCAGCGGCCCCGGGCCCATGCGGCAGCTGCCCACCGGGTGGTAGACGGTGTCGGCGTACGCCCGCGCAAACTGCTCGATCTCCTCGGCGGTCTGCGCGGCGGCGACATGCGGCAACTCGCGGCCACCGTGTCCAGCCAGGGCAGCTTGGCCGAGGATGCGGCGCATCACCTGGAAGCCGCGCACGAGGCGGTCCACGTCTTCACGCTCGGACAGGAAGCCCAGGTCGATCAGCGGCGCGGCCGTGGGGTCGGCGCTGGCCAGGCGCAGGCTGCCGCGGCTGCGCGGCTGCAGCACGCAGACATGGCAGGAGTAGCCGTGGCCGAAGACGGTGCGCCGTCCGTGGTCGAGCAGCTTGCCGATCACGAAGTGGAACTGGATATCGGGCAGCGGCTCTTCGGGCCGGCTGCGCACGAAGCCGCCGGCCTCGGCGAAATTCGTCGTCAGCATGCCGGTGCGGTGTGCGCGCCACTCGCGGATGCCTTGCAGCGCGTGCCAGGCACCCACCAGGCTGACGCCGAAGAGATCCTTGAGCTGCGGCGCGTCGACGACGTCCACCAGATCGATGTGGTCGTGCAGGTGCAGGCCCACGCCCGGCACGTCGGCAAGCACCGGGATGCCCAGCGACTTCAGATGCGCGCCCGGGCCGATGCCCGAGAGCATCAGCAGCTGCGGCGACTGCAGCGCGCCGGCGCTCAGCAGCACCTCGCGCCGCGCCGCGAAGGTCTGCAACGGGCCTTGCCCGACGCGGGCCTCCACACCTACGGCGCGCGTGCCGTCGAACAGCACACGCGTGGCGCGCGCGCCGGTGATCACGCGCAGATTCGGCCGGTTGCGGTTCGGCGTGATGTAGGCCTTGGCCGCGCTGAAGCGCTCGCCGCCGCGGTGTGTCACCTGGTACAGGCCCACGCCTTCGAAATCGGCGCCGTTGAAATCGGGGTTCACCGGGAAGCCGGCCTGGCGTCCGGCTTCGACGAAGGCGCGTGCGTGCCGGTTGGGCGTGGGCAGGTCCTTGACGTTCAGCGGACCGCCCGTGGCGTGGAAGGCATCGGCGCCGCGCTCGTTGTTTTCGGCGCGCTTGAAATACGGCAGCACCTCGTCCCAGGACCAGCCCGGGTTGCCTTCGGCGGCCCAGTGGTCGTAGTCGCTGCGGTGGCCGCGGATGTAGATCATCGCGTTGACCGAGCTCGAGCCGCCCATCACGCGTCCGCGCGGCTGGTAGCCACGGCGCCCGCCCAGGCCGGGCTGCGGAACGGTCTCGAAGCCCCAGTTCAGCGGCCGCGCCAGCGGGTTCAGGGGGTTGGTCAGCACGGCCAGCGCACCGGGGCACTGGACCATCGGGCTGTCGTCCGGGCCACCGGCTTCGAGCAGGCAGACCTGCACGTTCGGGTCCTCGCTCAGCCGGGCCGCCAGCACGCAGCCGGCGGAGCCGCCGCCGACGATCACGTAATCGAACATGTCTGCCTCCTGTGGACCGATGCCACGGCCCTCGTGCAGATGCTAGTCACCGCGGTCTGGGGAGCGCACCTCAGAATGTCCCGCAGCGCTAGCGGCTCGCGCTGCCGTCCAGGCTGAATCCCTCGGCCAGCAGGCGGTACGAATGGCGCCGCACCTGTGGCTCGGTGGCCCAGGTATTGACCACCAGTTCGTCCAGCTGCAGTTCGTCGGCCAGCGCCTGCAGCCGCGGGATGACCGTCGCCGGCGATCCCACGAAGCCCTTGCGGCGCATCGGCTCGAGCGTGGCGGTTTCTTCGGCGGTGAAGCCGACGCGTGCGATCTCGTCCGGGTGGCGCAGCGCACCCAGGCGCCCGCGTGCGCGGTCCAGGCGCCAGCGGTCGCGGCTGAGCGCGGCGTGTCGCGCCTGCTCGTCGGTGTCGGCCAGCAAGGCCCACACGCAGATCGTCGCCTGCGCCCGCGGATGGCGTTCGCTCGGGCGGAAGAGGCTGCGGTAGAGCTGCATCGCCTGCTCGACGCCTTGCCCGTCCATGAAGAAGTAGGCGAAGGCATAGGGCAGGCCCAGGTGCGCCGCCAACTGGGCCCCGTAGTCCGAGCTGCCGAGCATCCACACCTGCGGGACATCCGCGGCCGGGCTGCCCGGCGTGGGCCGCGGGTGCGCGATCACGCCCTGGTGCGGCGCGCCCTGCAGCCACTGCATGAGGTCGACGACCTGCTGCGGAAAGTCTTCGGCCATGCCGGAGGCGGCCGGGTTCAGGGCCATGGCCGTGCGGCGGTCGCCGCCGGGTGCGCGGCCCACGCCCAGGTCGATGCGACCGGGCGCCAGCGCATCGATCACGCGGAAGACCTCGGCCACTTTGAAGGCCGAGTAGTGCGGCAGCATGACGCCCGCGCTGCCCAGGCGGATGCGCGTGGTGCGTGCGGCGATGGCCGCCAGCAGCACCTCCGGCGCACTGCCGACGATGGTCGGCAGGCCGTGGTGCTCGCTCACCCAGAAGCGGCCGTAGCCCAGCGCCTCGCAATGCGTGGCCAGGTCCAGCGTATCGCGCAGGGCATCGCCCTCGCCGCGGCCTTCGACCCAGATGGATTGGTCCAGCACGGAGAGCTTCATGGCGCGAGGGGTCCTCGGTGGGCGCTCAACGCGCGTGTCGCAGGCTGCCGAGCAGGGCCATCACGGCCAGCGCACCCAGCACCATGAACAGTGCCAGGCTCCAGAACTCGTAGGGCACACCGAGCATCTTGACGGCCGCATCGGCGCACGAGGCACGCGGCGCGAAGATCTCGGGCAGCAGCCCGTCCAGCGTGGTGGCCGCCACGATCTTGTCGGCCAGCGTCAGATTGCAGGAGGTGGAGCTGGCCGCCACGAAGTGCTGCCACAGCGCGGCCGCCACACCGCAGGCGGCCAGCATATCGGCCAGCAGGGCGGACACCAACGAGCCCACACGCGAACGCCAAGCCAGGCCCAGCAGCGCCGCCAGGCCGATCAGCACGAAGATCATGCGCTGCAGGATGCACCACGGGCAGGGTTGCATGTCGAAGACATGCTGCGTCACCAGCCCCGCACCGACGGCCGCGAAGCTGGCCAGCGCGATCAGCGCGAACAGGATCGCGGGCTTGTCGAACAGGCGGTTCACACGACCTCGGCGATCAGTTCGATCTCGACGCAGCTGCCAAAAGGCAGCTGGGCCACACCGAAGGCGCTGCGTGCATGCGCGCCGACCTCGGGCCCGAAAACCTGGCTGAGCAGTTCGGAGGCGCCGTTGGTCACGATGTGCTGCTCGGTGAACTGCGGCGTGCTGTTGACGAGGCTCAGCACCTTCACCAGGCGCTTCACGCGCTGCAGGTCGCCGCCCACGGCGGCTTGCAGCGTACCCATCAGGTCGATCGCCACGGCGCGTGCCGCGCCCTGGCCTTCGGCGGTGGTCATGGTCAGGCCCAGCTGGCCGACCCAGGGCTTGCCGTCCTTCTTCGCGATGTGGCCGGAGATGAAGACCAGCGAGCCGCTGCGCACGAAGGGCACGTAGGCGGCCGCCGGAATGGCGATGGGGGGCAGGGCGATGCCCAGTGCGGTAAGGCGTTCGGACACGGTGCTCATGAGGTCACTCCTGGCGGGCGGCTGCTGGCGCAGCGGGTGAGGCGGCTGGCGGGCCGCGTTCGGCTGGCACGACCGGGGTCTCCTGCGAGGACCCATCGGAGGGAACCCGTTCGCGGGCGCCCGCTGGGGCCACGCGTGCCGAGGATCCCCCGCCATCGAGGGCGATCCTACACTGAGCCGATGGGCAGGCAGGGGCGTGGGGGCACGTGGTTGGCCAGCGGCTGCGCCGGGTGGTTGACCGGGACTGCCGTGCAACTGCAGCGTGCAGAGGTGGCCGGCCCGCTGTGGGCCGGCGCGGTGCTGTTGGCGGGTCTGGCCTGCGGTCTGCTGGCGCGCCGGCTGGGTGTGCGGCCGGGTGGCCTGGGCCGCGTGGCCGTGCTCGTGGCGATGGCCTGTGCGGCCGTGGCCTGGTCGGTGGTCGACTGGTGCGCGGCGCAGCGCCTGGACGAGCGGCTGGACCCCGCGCTCGAAGGCGTGGACCTGGTCCTGACCGGCGTGGTGGCGGCGATGCCGCGCCTGAGCCCCATCGGCCAGGGCTTCGAATTCGAGGTGGAGCGCGCCCGGCGCGGCGAGCAGCCGGTGACGGTGCCGCCACGGCTGTCGCTGGGTTGGTTCCACGGCGAGGGCGAAGGTGCGCTGGCCGATGCGCCGCGTCGCGTGGTGGCCGGCGAACGCTGGCAATTGCCGGTGCGGCTGAAGCAGGCGCACGGCGTGCGCAACCCGCATGGCTTCGATCTCGAACTGTGGCTCTTCGAGCGCGGTCTGCAAGCCACCGGGCAGGTGCGCGATGGCGCGCGGCGGCTGTCGGGCACCTGGCAACACCCGTTCGAGCAGGCGCGCCAGGCGGTGCGCGACGCGATCCGCCTGCGCGTGGCCGATCCGACGGCCGCTGGCGTGCTGGCCGCGTTGGCGGTGGGCGACCAGGCGGCCATCGAGCGCGACGACTGGGACATCTTTCGCATCACCGGCGTGGCGCACCTGATGAGCATCAGCGGTTTGCACGTCACCGGCTTTGCATGGCTGGCGGCGGGCGCGGTCAGCCTGCTGTGGCGGCGCTCGCCGCGGCTGATGGCCCGCATGCCCACACCGGATGCGGCACGCTGGGGCGGGCTGCTGCTGGCCGCGGCCTATGCGCTGCTGGCCGGCTGGGGCGTGCCGGCGCAACGCACCGTGGGCATGCTGGCCGTGGTGACTCTGGTGCGTGCGCTGGGATGGCGCTGGCCTGCGGCGGCGGTGTGGGCGGTGGCGGGCACGGCCGTGATCGCGGCGGATCCCTGGGCTCTGCTGCAGCCGGGCTTCTGGTTGTCGTTCATCGCGGTGGGGCTGCTGATGGCGGCAGATGTGCCCGGCGCACACACGCAGACCGAGGCGGCGGTACCCGGGCCGTCCGCAGCGGCGCGGCGCGGGCGCGCGTTCTTGCGCTGGCTGCGCGAGGTCCTGCGCGCCCAGGCCGTGGCCACGGTGGGCCTCGCGCCGCTGTCGCTGCTGTTCTTCCAGCAGGTCTCCGTGGTGGGGGCGCTGGCGAATCTGCTGGCCATTCCCTGGGTGACGGGTGTGGTCATGCCGCTGTCGCTGGCGGGCATGCTGTGCCCGCCGCTGTGGCAGTTGGGCGCCTGGGCGGTGCAGGGGCTGATGGCGGTGCTGGAGGTGCTGGCGACGTTGCCCGGCGCCGTGCACACGGCGGCAGCGGTGCCGCTGTGGGCGGGGGTGGCGGGTCTGATCGGTGGCGCGCTGCTGGTGATGCCGCTGCCGCTGCGCCTGCGGCTGCTGGGGCCGCCATTGATGCTGCCGCTGCTGTGGCCGCCCGCGCATCCGCCGGCGCCAGGCCAGGTGGAAGTCGTGGCCGTGGACGTGGGGCAGGGCACGGCCGTGCTCGTGCGCACGCACGCGCACCTGCTGGTCTACGACGCCGGCCCGCGCTACTCGCTGGAGTCCGATGCGGGTGGGCGTGTGCTGCTGCCGCTGCTGCGTGCCCGGGGCGAGCCGCGCATCGACCGCCTGGTGCTGAGCCACCGCGACACCGACCACACGGGCGGCACGGCCAGCCTGCTGCGCGGTGTGGCGATCGACGGCACGCTGAGTTCGCTGGAGCCCGGCCACGCGCTGCAGGAGCGCCTGCCGCAGCACCAGCGCTGCGAAGCGGGCCAGCGCTGGCAGTGGGACGGCGTGGATTTCGAGGTCTTGCACCCGCGTGCCGAGGACTACGCGCGCGGGCTGCCGTCCAACGGCCTGAGCTGCGTGCTGCGCGTGAGCGACGTCCAGGGCCCGCTGATCCTGCTGACCGGCGACATCGAAGCCGCGCAGGAAGCCGAACTCGTCGCGCGCAGCCCGCCCGGTGCCCTGCAGGCGCCGTGGCTGCTGCTGCCGCACCACGGCAGCCGGACCTCGTCCACTGAATCCTTCCTTCAGGCCGTGCAGCCGCAGCTGGCGATTGCGCAGGCGGCCTACCGCAGCCGTTTTGGCCATCCGGCGCCGGACGTGCGTGCCCGCCTGGCCCGGCTGGGCATTGCGCTGGTGCGCAGCGACCACTGCGGCGCCTGGCGCGGCCTCGATCGCGCGCAAGCCGGTAGCTGTGAAAGGCTGCGCGAGCGTCGCTACTGGCATCATCCCGGCATACCGGCCGCCGATGAGCGACGGCCACCGTAGGCCCCGCCGCGACCCGGTGGCCCGGAGCTTGCATGCAGTCATTCGAATTGCCCCAGGCAAGCTGAAACGATCCAGGAGGTCCCCGTTGTCCATCCACGTCGCGCTGCACCACGTCACCCGCTACCGCTATGACCGGCTCGTGAGCCTGTCGCCCCAGGTCGTGCGCCTGCGTCCGGCGCCGCATTGCCGCACGCCCATCGTCAGTTACTCGCTGCGCATCGAGCCGGCCGAGCACTTCATCAACTGGCAGCAGGACCCGTTCGCCAACCACCTGGCGCGGCTGGTCTTCCCGGAAAAGACGACGTCCTTCACCGTCACGGTCGATCTCGTGGCCGAGATGGCGGTCTACAACCCCTTCGACTTTTTCCTGGAGCCCTCGGCCGAGGCCTTCCCCTTCGCCTACGAGCCCGAGCTGGCGCACGACCTGGCGCCCTACCTGGTGAAGGCGCCGGCCACGCCGCGCCTGGCCGCGTGGGTGGCCAGCGTCTCGCGCGAGAAGCGCCGGACCATCGATTTCCTGGTCGAGGTGAACCAGCGGCTGCAGCACGAGATCCGCTACCTGATCCGCATGGAGCCCGGCGTGCAGACGCCGGAGCAGACGCTGGAGACGGCCTGCGGCTCGTGTCGCGACACGGGCTGGCTGCTGGTGCAGATCCTGCGCCACCTGGGCCTGGCGGCGCGCTTTGTGTCGGGCTACCTGATCCAGCTCGAGCCCGACGTCAAGTCGCTCGACGGCCCCATCGGCGCCGAACACGATTTCACCGACCTGCACGCCTGGTGCGAGGTCTACCTGCCCGGCGCCGGCTGGATCGGCCTGGACCCGACCTCCGGTCTGATGGCGGGCGAGGGGCACATTCCTGTGGCCTGTACGCCCGAGCCGGCGACTGCCGCTCCGGTCAGCGGCGCGGTCGACGAGTGCGAGGTGAGCTTCGAGCACGAGATGCGCGTGACGCGCGTGCACGAGTCGCCGCGCGTGACCAAGCCGTATACCGAAGACCAGTGGCAGGCCATCCACGCGCTGGGCCATGTGGTGGACGAGCAGCTCGTGAAGGGCGACGTGCGGCTGACGATGGGCGGCGAGCCGACCTTTGTCTCCGACCAGGATCGCGACGGGGCCGAGTGGAATACCGATGCCATGGGCCCCACCAAGCGCGGCCTGGCCACGGACCTGACCTTGCGGCTGATGAAGAAGTACGGCGAAGGCGGCTTCCTGCACTTCGGCCAGGGCAAGTGGTACCCGGGCGAACAGCTGCCGCGATGGGCGCTGAGCATCGCCTGGCGCGCCGACGGGCAGCCTTGCTGGCACGACCCGTCGCTGTTCGCCGACGAGCGCGAGACGCACCGCTACACCAGCGCCGATGCCAAGGCCTTTCTCGATGCGGTGTCGCAGCGCCTGGGCGTGGGCAGCTCGACCATCCAGACCGGCTACGAGGATGCCTGGTACTACCTGTGGCGCGAACGCCGCCTGCCGGTGAATGTCGACGCGCTGGACAACCGGCTCGACGACGACATGGAGCGCGCGCGGCTGCGCCGGGTCTTCGAGCCGGGCCTGGATAACGCCGTGGGTTATGTGCTGCCGTTGCAGCGCGAGTGGATCGTCGGCGAAGCCGGCCCGCGCTGGCTCACCAGCCCGTGGTTCCTGCGGGACGACCGGCTGTTCCTGATTCCCGGCGACTCACCGATGGGTTACCGGCTGCCGCTGGATTCGCTCCCCTGGGCCACGGCCGCCGACCGCGAGATGTTCCTGAGCCAGGACCCCTTTGCCGCGTTGCGGCCGCTGCCCGATGCCGCGGCCATGCGGGTCCAGGCGCGCGGCTGGAACGCGCACCGCGCTGGCGGCGGGTTTGCCGAGGGTGGCGCCGTGGCGCTGCCGCAAGGGGCGATGACCGGCCTGCCGAAGGCGGGCGAGGGCGGCGGCGTGCCCGGCAAGGCTTTGGGCGTGCCTGACGGCAGCACCGCCTGGGGCGCGGGGGACCATCCGCACACACCCACGCGGCCGCCGCTGCGGGCCTCTGGCGACCGGCCGGCCCACGGCGAATCGGCCAGCTGGATCACGCGCACCGCACTGTGCGTGGAAGTGCGTGACCCGCAGCGCGCCAACGGCCCCAAGGCCGAGCGCGAGGCCGGCGGCCGCAGCGGCGTGATGTACGTCTTCATGCCACCCCTGGCGCACCTGGAGGATTACCTCGAGCTGCTGGCGGCGCTGGAGGCTACGGCCGAGGAACAGGGCGTGAAGATCATGCTGGAGGGCTACCCGCCGCCGCGCGACCCGCGCTTGAAGCTTCTGCAGGTCACGCCCGACCCCGGTGTCATCGAGGTCAACATCCATCCGTCGCACGACTGGAACGAACTGGTCGACCGCACCGAATTCCTCTATGAAGCGGCACACCAGTCGCGCCTGTCCAGCGAGAAATTCATGCTCGACGGCCGCCACACCGGCACGGGCGGCGGCAACCACTTCGTGCTGGGCGGCGCCACGGCGGCGGACAGTCCCTTCCTGCGCCGGCCCGACGTGCTGGGCAGCCTGCTGGCCTACTGGCACAACCACCCGAGCCTGAGCTATCTCTTCAGCGGCCTGTTCATCGGCCCGACCAGCCAGGCGCCGCGTTTCGACGAGGCGCGCAACGACCAGGTCTACGAGATCGAGATCGCGCTCGCCGAGATGGCACGTCTGACGGGCACCGTCGGCCCGGATGGGGCGGCGACCTTGCCGTCGCAGGCGATCCCGCCGTGGATGGTCGATCGGCTGCTGCGCAACCTGCTGATCGACGTCACGGGCAATACGCACCGCTCGGAGTTCTGCATCGACAAGCTCTATTCGCCCGACGGCCCCACCGGGCGGCTGGGCCTGCTGGAGCTGCGCGCCTTCGAGATGCCGCCGCATGCGCGCATGAGCCTCGTGCAGCAACTGCTGCTGCGCGCGCTGGTGGCCTGGTTCTGGCGCACGCCCTACAGCGGCGGCGTGTCCTCGCGGCTGACACGCTGGGGCACGGGCCTGCACGACCGTTTCATGCTGCCGACCTTCGTGCAGATGGACTTCGCCGACGTGATCGCCGATCTGCAGCAGGCCGGCTTTGCCTTCGACGCGCAGTGGTTCGCGCCGCACCTGGAGTTCCGCTTCCCGCTGATCGGCGAGATCGCGACGATGGGCATCGGCCTGACGCTGCGCACGGCGCTGGAGCCCTGGCACGTGATGGGCGAGGAGGGCTCGGCGGGCGGCACGGTGCGCTACGTGGACTCTTCGCTGGAACGGCTGGAGCTGAAGGTCACCGGGCTGAACGACAACCGCCACGTGGTCACCGTCAACGGCGAGGCCGTGCCGCTGCAGCCCACGGGCCGCGCGGGCGAATTCGTCGCGGGCATCCGCTACCGCGCCTGGCAGCCGCCTTCGGCGCTGCACCCGACCATCGCCTCGCACGCGCCGCTGACCTTCGACATCGTCGACAGCTGGCAGAACCGCTCGCTGGGCGGCTGCCGCTACCATGTGGCACATCCGGGCGGACTCAGCCACGAGACCCTCCCGATCAACGCCTACGAGGCCGAGAGCCGTCGCCTGGCGCGCTTCTTCCGCTTCGGCCACACGCCGGGGCAAATGGTGGTGCGCCCGGCGCAACCGAGTCGCGAATTTCCGTTCACGCTCGACCTGCGAACGGCGCGGGCCTGATGCCCGGGCCACGGGCTCGACCGGGCGCGAGCGCCCGGATGTCACCGATGGAGCCCTAACGGTTTGAACCAGCAGCAGTCTTCCGGCAGCCAGCAGCAGACCCAGCGGTCGCTGGCCCTGGACCTGCCCGTGGCACCGGGTGCAGGTACGGGCGCGACCGTGCTGCGCCGCGCCTGGCCGCCCGAACCTGGTGTCTGGGACGAACTGCGCCAGCCCGATGGCCGACTGCGTGCGCCCTGGGCCCGGTTGACCGAGTGGATGCCGCCGTCCGCGCCCGGCGTGGACGGCGCCGCCACGCTGGACCGCCGCGTGGCCCAGGTGGCCGAGCGCATCCGCCAGGACGGCGTCACGCACAACGTCTTCAGCGAGACGGGTGTGGCCTCGCGGCCCTGGTCGCTGGAACTGCTGCCGATGCTGATCGAGGCCGGCGACTGGGCGCAGATCGAAGCCGGCGTCATGCAGCGCGCGCGTCTGCTGCAGGCCGTGCTGGACGACAGCTATGGGCCGCAGCGCATGCTGCACGAAGGTCTGCTGCCGCCCGCGCTGGTGCTGCGCCATCCGGGCTACCTGCGGCCGCTCAAGGGTGTGCGGCCACCGGCCGGCCAGCGCTTGTACAGCGTGGCCTTCGACATCGCGCGCGACGCCGACGGCCAATGGTGGGTCATGGCGCAGCGGCTGCAGGGTCCTTCGGGCCTGGGCTACGTGATGCACAACCGGCTGGTGATCTCGCGCCAGTTTCCCGAGGCCTTCCGCGAGATGGGCGTGCAGCACCTCGCCTCGGGCTACCGGCTGCTGCTGGACACGCTGGAAGCCCGTTCGCGCGAGCTGGCCGGCGGCCAGACGCCGCGCGTCGTGCTGCTGACGCCGGGCCTGTACAGCGAGACCTACTTCGAACACGCCTACCTGGCGCGCTACCTGGGCCTGCCGCTGGTGGAGGGCGGGGACCTCACCGTGCGCGGCGAAAGCCTCTACATGAAGACCGTGGACGGCCTGCAGCCGGTGCACGGCGTGCTGCGCCGCCTGGACGACGACTTCTGCGACCCGCTGGAGCTGCGGCCCGATTCGGCCCTGGGCGTGCCGGGTCTGCTGCAGGTGGCCCGTGCCGGGCGCGTCGTGCTGGCCAATGCGCTGGGTGGCGCCTGGCTGGAGTCGCCCGCCGTGATGGGCTTTCTGCCCGGCATGGCCGAACGGCTGCTGGACGAGAAGCTGTCGCTGCCGGCCGTGGCCAGCTGGTGGTGCGGAGAACCCGCCGCCTGGGCCGACGTGCGCCAGCAAAGCGCCGGCAAACGGCTGCGCAGCACCTTCCCGCAGGGCGGACGCACCTCGCAGGTGCACCCGTTTTCCGAGTCCCTCGTCGAGGAAGATCCCGATGCGTGGACGCTGCAGACGCATCTGCGGTTTTCGCGTGCACCGATCTGGAGCCAGGGCAGCACACAGCCGCGCCCCGCGCTGGTGCGCGTCTACGCGATGGCCGACGCGCAAGGCCGCTGGCATGTGCTGCCGGGCGGCATGACGCGTGTTTCCATACGCGAGGACGCGAGCCTGTCGATGCAGCGCGGCGGATCCAGCCTGGACACCTGGGTGCTCACGGACGGCCCGGTCGACACCTACTCGATGCTGCCCAACCGGCTGACCGTCGACGAGATCCTGCAGCGGCGCACGACGGTCAGCAGCCGCACCGGCGAGAACCTGTTCTGGATGGGCCGCTATACCGAGCGGGCCGAGCAGCTGGTGCGCCTGGCGCGCGTCTCGCTGCAGCTGCTGGAGACCGACCACGATGCCGACGGCGCGGCGCAGCAGGCGCTGTCGTGGCTGGCCGTGGGCTGCGGCCTGGCGCCGAAGGGCGTGCCGGGCATGCAGCAATCGCCGGCAGTCTTCCAGCGCGCCGTGCTCGCGGCATTGGGCGATGTGGAGACCTCGTTCAGTGTGGCCTTCAACCTGCAGGCACTGGAGTCGGCCGCACAGGCCTTGCGCCAGCGGCTGTCGGCCGAGCAGTGGGGCCTGATGCGCGGCATGAAGGACGGCTTCCTGGCCGCGCTGCATGCGGCGCCGGGTCGTGTGCCGCCCACGCATCGGGCCATCGCCGCGCTGGACCAGGTGGCGCTGCAGCTGGCCGCGGCCACCGGCGCGCAGACCGACCGCATGACACGCGACCACGGCTGGCGGCTGTTGACCGTCGGCCGGCTGCTGGAGCGGCTGATCGGCCTGACCCAGCGGCTGCGAGCCTTCGCCGAAACCGGCGCGATGGGCAGCCCGTCGGGCGTGGAGCTGCTGCTGGACCTGTTCGACAGCGCCATCACCTTTCGCGCCCGCTACCAGCGGCACGACGACCTGCTGGCGCTGATCGAGCTGCTGGTGGTGGACAGCGCCAACCCGCGTGCGCTGGCCGGCGTGCTGCGCCGCCTGCGTACCGAGCTGGGCAAGCTGCCCGGCAAGGACCGGCTGGGCGACCCGTGGCGCAGCCGGCTGCCGGCCGAGGGTGCGGGGCTGCAGCTGGAGCAGCTGGCGGGCCTGGACGACGCTGGGCTCGTCGCGCGGCTGCACGCGTTGTGCGACAGCCTGCATGCGGTGGCGCTGGATCTGGCCGAGGACATCGGCCTGCAGTATTTCTCGCTGCCCGGCGGGGCCGACGAGGCGCAGCGTGTCTGAAGCCCCGGCCCGCCCCGATCCTGGCGCACCGGCGCCCGCCGCGACCATCGAGGTCGTGCACGAGACGGTCTACACCTATGTGCAGCCGGTGGCGCAATCGCACCACATCGCGCATCTCAAGCCGATGGCTGACGAGGGACAGACGCTGCTGGCGTCCGATCTGGTGATCCAGCCCGCGCCCTCGGCCCGCCACGAGCGCGTGGACAGCTTCGGCAATGCCAGCCTGCATCTGGCCATCGGGCAGCCGCATCGCAGCCTGTGCGTGCGCGCCTTCAGCCGGGTGTGCGTGCGCCCGCGTTTTGCGCGGCTGGATCCGGCCGCCTCGCCACGCTGGGAAGGCCTGCGTGACCGCCTGCGCTATGTCGCGCGTGCGCCCTTCGACCCGGCCGTCGAGTTTGTGCAGCCCTCGCCCTATGTGCCGCGCCTGGATGCGCTGCGGGCCTATGCCGTGCGCAGCTTCAGCCCGGGGCGCCCGGCGGCCGAGGCGGCGGTGGATCTGATGCGGCGCATCCACGCCGATTTCGAATACCGCAGCAGCAGCACCGACGTCGACACGCCCGTGGAGCAGGCCTTTGCGCAGCGCCTGGGTGTGTGCCAGGACTTCGCCCACGTGATGATCGGCGCCTGCCGCATGCTGGGTTTGCCGGCGCGTTATGTCAGCGGCTATCTGCTGACCCGCACGGCGCCCGGCGAGCCGGCGCTGGTGGGCGCCGACGCCTCGCACGCCTGGGTGCAGGTCTACGTGCCGGGTACGCCGGGCGTGCCGCGTGACGGCTGGCTGGACCTGGACCCGACCAATGACCTCGTCCCCGGCCTGGAACACGTGCGTCTGGCGGTAGGGCGCGACTTTGGCGACGTCACACCGTTGCGCGGCGTGATCCGCGGCGGCGGCGAGCACACGCTGGCCGTCGGGGTTACCACACGTCGCATGCCCGACCCCGTCAGACCGGGCCCGGATGTTGCTTAGCCTTCTGTACACAGGACCGACCTCATCATGAGATACCCGTTCGACGAGATGCGCGCCACCGACGGTGCCGTCAGGGACCAGTACAGCAACTACGCCCGGTGGCTGGCGGCCCAGCCTGACGAAGTCATGCGCGCGCGGCGCGAGGAAGCCGAAGTCATCTTCCGACGGGTGGGCATCACCTTCGCGGTCTACGGCGCCAAGGACGAAGACGGCGCCGGCACCGAGCGGCTGATTCCCTTCGATCTCATCCCGCGTGTCATCCCCAAGCACGAGTGGCGTGAGATGGAACGCGGCCTGGTGCAGCGCGTGACCGCGCTCAACCGCTTTTTGGAAGACGTTTACCACGGCCAGGAAATCCTGCGCGCCGGCCTCGTGCCCGCGGCGGCGGTGCTGAACAACACGCAGTTCCGCCCCGAGATGAGCGGCGTGCACGTGCCCGGCGGCGTCTATTCGCACATCGCCGGCATCGACATCGTGCGCGCCGGCCATGCCGACGGCACCGGCAGCTACTACGTGCTGGAAGACAACCTGCGCGTGCCCAGCGGCGTGAGCTACATGCTCGAGAACCGCAAGATGATGATGCGGCTCTTCCCCGAGTTGTTTGCGCAGAACAAGGTGGCGCCCGTCGCGCACTACCCCGACCTGCTGCTCGACACGCTGCGCGGTGTCGCGCCGCCGGCTGTCAACGAGCCGGTGGTCGTGGTGCTGACGCCCGGCATGTACAACAGCGCCTACTTCGAACACGCCTTCCTGGCGCAGCAGATGGGCGTGGAACTGGTCGAGGGCCAGGACCTCTTCGTGCGCGACGACTTTGTCTACATGCGCACCACGCAAGGCCCCAAGCGTGTGGACGTGGTCTACCGCCGCGTCGACGACGACTTCCTGGATCCACGCGCCTTCCGCCCGGACTCCACGCTGGGCTGCGCGGGCCTGCTGGATGTCTACCGCAAGGGCAACATCACGCTGTGCAACGCCATCGGCACTGGCATCGCGGACGACAAGAGCATCTATCCGTATGTGCCGAAGATGATCGAGTTCTACCTGGGTGAGAAGCCGATCCTGCACAACGTGCCCACCTACCTGTGCCGGGAGGCTGACGATCTGGCTTATGTGCTGGACCACCTGTCCGAACTGGTGGTGAAGGAAGTGCACGGCGCCGGCGGCTACGGCATGCTCGTCGGCCCGGCCGCCAACAAGGCCGAGATCGAAGGCTTCCGCGCGGCGCTGAAGGCCAACCCCACCAACTACATCGCCCAGCCCACGCTGAGCCTGTCCACCTGCCCGACCTATGTGGAGCGCGGCATCGCGCCACGCCACATCGACCTGCGGCCCTTCGTGCTGTCGGGCAAGACCGTGCAGATGGTGCCGGGCGGGCTGACGCGCGTGGCGCTCAAGGAGGGTTCGCTGGTGGTGAATTCGTCGCAGGGCGGCGGCACCAAGGACACCTGGGTGCTGGAATGAAAGATTGAGGGAGTTCACGATCATGTTGTCACGCACGGCCGACCACCTGTTCTGGATGGCGCGCTACATGGAGCGCGCGGAGAACACCGCGCGCATGCTGGACGTCAACTACCAGACCTCGCTGCTGCCGCAGTCGGCCGACATGGCCGAGCAGGGCTGGCGCGGCCTGCTGAGCATCAGCGAACTGACCAGCGCCTTCGCGCAGCGCGGCGAAGAAGTGACGGCGCGTCCGGTCATGGACTTCATGGTGCGCGACGAGAACAACTTCTCGAGCATCTGGAACTGCCTGCGCGCCGCACGCGAGAACGCCCGCGCCGTGCGCGGCACGCTGACCACGGAAGTCTGGGAGACGCAGAACCAGACCTGGCTCGAATTCAACCGCCTGCTCAAGGAAAATGCCTTCGAGCGCGACCCGGGGGCCTTCTTCGAGTGGGTGAAGTTCCGCTCGCATCTCAGCCGAGGCGTCACGGTGGGCACGATGCTGATGGACGAGGCGCTGCACTTCATCCGCATCGGCACCTTCCTCGAGCGCGCCGACAACACCGCGCGGCTGCTCGACGTGAAGTACCACGCGCTGACCGGCGGCGAGTATTTCGGCCCTGGCGGCAACGTCAAGGAAAGCCAGGAAGTCGACTTCTACCACTGGAGCGCGATCCTGCGCTCGGTGTCCGGCTTCGAGATCTACCGCAAGGTCTACCGCAACGTCATCCGTCCCGAGAAGGTGGCCGAGCTGCTGATCCTGCGCCCGGACATGCCGCGCTCACTGGCGGCGAGCATGAACGAGGTGGTGGCCAATCTGCAGCTGGTGGCCAACCAGGAAAGCGACGAGACGCTGCGCCGCGCAGGTCGGCTGCAAAGCGACCTGCGCTACGGGCGCATCGACGAGATCCTGATGACCGGCTTGCATGCCTACTTGACCCAGTTTCTCGACAAGGTCAACGACCTGGGCGCTGGCATCGGGCGCGATTTCCTGGTGCCCGTGGCGGCCTGAGGCGGCCTACCCTCCCGGGCAGGCCGCGCCCACGGCGCGTTCAGCGTACGCTCACGGCGCGGTGAACCGCACGGCGCCGTTCCACGGCACCCAACCGCCGTAGATGTTGGCGGCGACCAGGTCCAGGCCGTCGGTCGCCTGGGCGCCCCAGCCCTTGTCGATGACCACGCCTGCCGTACCCACGGGCACCGTCAGCCCACGCACCGTGATCGACTCGACGAAGAGGTTGCGGTCCTCGCCGTTGATCATCGCGTCGTTGGTGAAGTGCAGGTCGATGCGGTCGCCAGGGGCCACAGCCGGGGTCGTGAAGACCATGTCCTGCACCGTGGCGAAGTCGACCAGTCGAGTCGCGACCAGGCTGCCGTTGATGCGCAGTTCCATCTGCGCCCCGACGCCGGCCGCCAGCGTGGCGCGGCCGCGAACCGTCACGGTGCCGGTCGACGGATCGCCGGGCACCACGATGCGCATGGCCGAGTCCCAGGGCATCCAGCCGCCGGTCTGCGTGGCGTTGCGCACATCCACGCCGTCGAAAGCCGCGGCGCCCGATCCCACGTCCAGCGTCACCCCGGCCGCGTTGGCCGCCAGCGTCGTGCCGCCGTTGACGCGCACCGACTGGATGGCCAGGTTGCGGTCTTCGCCGGCGATGGTGGTGTCGTTCTTGAAGACGATCTCGATCAGCGAGTCCTTCACCAGCGTGGCTGTGTCGACGAACAGATCGACCCAGCTGCGCGAATCGAGCTGGCCCGACGCCACGACGACGCGGTCGACGCGCACTTCGAACAGCGCGCCGATCTTGTCGGCCAGCGTGGCGAGTGCACGCACGATCAGGTTGGCCTGGCTGGCCGGGGCGGCGGCTTCGTCCTTGTCGATCTGCTGCGTGTAGGCCACGACCTGGGCGAGTTCCGTCGCACCCAGCGTGAGGCCGCGGTGCGACTGGATGGCCGCCTGCAGCGTCGGCGCAGAGCCGTCGTGCAGGTACGGCGCGGTCGCCCAAGCGTCGCGCAGCGTCGGCGCGTCGATCCCGCCCAGCATCTTGCCCAGGCGCAGCCCGCTGGCCGCCTTGATCGTGCCCACGTCGTGCAGCACCTGGCCGCGGCTGTCCGAGAAGTCGCCGCCGCCGTGGCAGCTGGCGCAGCGCGTGGCAAAGACGGTGCGGCCGGCCGCGGCTTCCGCTGTCAGCGCCCCGTTCGTGTCGCGCATCGGGCTGGCCGATGCACTGTCCAGCGAGGCGACATAGGCGGCCAGCGCGTCCAGGTCGGCGCTGACGCCGGCCTTGGCGTCGCCCAGCGGCTGGCTGCGCGTGCCGGTGGCGAGGTCGGCATCGGCCATCAGGCCCGTGCCACCAGCCAGCGAGCGGATCTGCGCCTCGAAGTCCTGCACCTCGTCGAAATTGGCGCTCCAGTGCAGGCGGCCCTGGCCGCCGGCGCGTCCGCGCAGGCTGATGGTGTTGCGCAGGCCTTCACCGGCATGCGTCAGGTCCCAGGTCCGGCCGTCGTGACCGCCGTCGTTGTGGCAAACGGCACAGCTCATGTAACGGTCGGCCGCCAGGCGCGGATCGCGTGCATCGTAGAAGAGCTGCTTGCCCTTCAGCACGGTCGGGCTGAGGCGCTCGGTGTCGACCGCCTGCAGCGTGGTGAGCGACGGCACCGCGGCGATGCCCGCAGTCAGCAGCGGCCGCAGGTCGTACACGCCCACGCTGCGGTCCATGAAGTTGTTGACGTAGAGCGTGAAACCGTCGGCAGACAGCGTCAGCCCCTGCGGGGCGCGACCCACGTCGAAGCGCGTGACCTGCGCGCCGGAGTGCGCGTCGAGCACGGCCACTTCGCGACTGGTCTCCAGGGCCACGAACATCAGCACGCCGCGGATGTCGTAGGCGACCGCACTGGCCAGGCTGGCGTTGTCGTGGTCGATGCGGCGGGGCAGGTCTTCCGCGCCGGCACCGGTGCCCTTGAGCACCACGCGCGAGCTGATGGCACGCACCGTATTCTGGAAATTCAGCGCCGTGGCGTTGCGCAGCTGGCCCCGCTTGACGTTGTCCTGCTTGCCGGGCACGTAGGCCTGGCTGTTGTCGGGCGAGATCGTCAGCGGGCCCAGGTAGTTGGGCAGCCCGCTGCCCTGGCTTTCGCTGTCGCTGCGGTCGGCGTGCGCCAGGACGATGGTGCGCGTCAGGGTCATCGCCGTGGCGTCCAGCTGGAGCACCTCGCCGCCAGTGCCGGCCGGCGTGCTCACCGTGGCGGTGCTCTCGCCGGGCATCGGCGGCGTGATGTAGCGCGTGACGTACACCTCTTTGCCGCTGCCGGATACCGACACGTGGCGGACGTTCGGCCCGACGGCGAGCTGGCCGGTCTGCACAAAGCTGTTGGTGTCGAAGCGCAGCACCTGCCCGGTGCCCTCGAGCGCCACGAAAGCCTGGTTGGCGGTCGGCGAGATGGCCACGCCGTACGGCTGCGAGCCCCGCGGCAGCGCGATTGTCCGCACGGTGGCCCGCGTGTACGGGTCGATGACGGCGATCGTCGAATCGAACTTGCTGGTCACCCACAGCTGTCCGGCGCTCGACACCGCAATGCTGCGGGGACCCGCGCCCACGGCCACTTCGCCGACCTTTTCGTTGGTGAGTGTGTCGAAGCCGGAGATGGAGTCGTTGTCCTGGTTGACGACCCACAGGCGATCCCGGCCGTGGATGGGCACTTCGACGGTCACGTTGGTGGACGCGGTCGGGCGCTTGTCGCCGGTCGGCAGGTAGACCGTCTGCAGGAAGGTGCGGCTGACGGTCATGCCGCTGGCGTCACGCACACGCAGCGTGACGGCATACGTGCCGGGCTTGTCGTAGGTCTTGTAGACATTGGGCTGCGACGACCAGGCGGTGTCCGCGCTGCCGTCGCCGAAGGACCACGCGTACTCGACCGTGCCCTGGCCGGTGGCCGTGGCGGCAAAGGCCGCGCTGCTGCCGACCATGCTGGCGCCCGGCGTGGGCATCAGGGTCAGCGTCAGTGCCGTCTGCGGCGTGACCGTCCAGACGAAGCTGGCGCTGTGGGTGTAGCTGCCGTCACTGGCCGCGACCACGACGTCATAGCTGCCCGATGTGCCCGGCGTGCCGCTGATCAGGCCCGTGCTGGCGTTGATCGTCACGCCCGGCGGCAGTCCGGCCGCGCTGTAGGTCAGGCGGTCGCCATTCGGGTCGGTGGCCAGGATCGTGCGGTTGAAGGCTGCACCCAGCGCGCTGGTCAGGTTGCCCGGGTTCGTGACCACCGGCGTCACATCGGTACGTGCCGGCGGTGCGATGCCCATGCGCAGGATGCGGGCCTGCGAAGGCACGCCGGCATCGTCGAAGACAAACAGCATGTAGTAGCCGGGCGTTGCCTCACCGGCGCGGGCCGGGGCATTAACGGCCAGCGTGGCGCCGGCGGATGTGGCGCTGCGGGTGAAGGGCAGGTCGAGGAATCGCTGGTCGAAGTTCCAGCCGTGCGTGACCGAGCCGGTCTTGACGAGCGTCACGCGCGAAATGGGCCTAGACCCGCTGGTCTGGACCGTGAAGGTCTTGCCGATTTCCAGCCAGTCCGGT
Organism: Pseudomonadota bacterium; assembly: GCA_963205115.1. Classification (GTDB taxonomy): domain Bacteria; phylum Pseudomonadota; class Gammaproteobacteria; order Burkholderiales; family Burkholderiaceae_C; genus Rubrivivax. The sequence continues at coordinate 60,748 of CAUJHV010000074.1, forward strand.
GTGGCGGTGATGGCCGGACGCGCAGCGACCGTGCCATCGGCGCCGAAGAGGTAGGGCGGGTAGTAGACCTCGACATTGCGCTCACCCAGCGGGTTGCCGCCCACTGGCGCCGGCGCGCCGCCGCCACCCACCAGCACGGTCGCGTCAGGCAGCAGCAGCGCGGTGGAGTGGTACAGCCGCGCGCGGGCCTGCTCGGCACCCAGCGTCCATTGACCGGTGACCGGGTTCCAGGTCTCGGCACGGCGGTTGGCGCCCGGCAGTTCGTTCCACACCGGGCTTCCGCCGGTGATGAGCACCTGGCCATTGGGCAGGAGCGTCGCCGTATTGAGCTTGCGATTGGTGCTGGTCGATTGCGTGGGCGTGAACACCGGATTGCCGCTGGTCACGTCGATCACCGCCGCGGCATTGGTATTGCCGGCTATTTGCAGGATGCGGCCCGGGCGGAACATCGCCGAGCTGCCCGTGCCGAAGTACTGCCAGGGCAGGATGGTGCGCGCGGAGACGCTGCCCGTGCCGCTGGGGTCCACGAAGTACATGCGGCCTTCGTAGTCGTAGCCGAAGACGCGGCTGTCCGGCATGACGTAGTTGCGCGGATAGGACCACAGCAGGAAGCTCGTATCGGCCGTGGTCAGGCGGCGGAAGCTGCCGTCGAGCTGCCGCACCTCAGGGTTGCTGGTGCCGCCGAAACCGCCCTGGATGTACGTCTCGCCGGTGGGAAGCGTGATGGAGCTCGAGTACCAGCGCGGCTGGTTCATCTGAATGCCGGCGCTCAACGAGTTGGTCGCGGCGTTGAAGACGCTGCTGCCGGTGATGCCGATGAAGGTGCTGCGCACCCCGTTCCAGGCGTCGCCTCCGGCCATGAAGACATTCGGCGCGCCACTGGCGTCCACGGGCGGCAGCAGCAGCTGGGAGCCGCAGAAGATGTCGTTGCCGGTGCCGTTGACGACCGACAGGTGGCCAGCGGTGGGCTCGCCGGCGTTGTCCCAGACGTCCAGGCTGAAGTAGGCGGTGGACGCGCCGTCGGGCTGGCTGCCGTAGGTCATCACGCGGCCATCGGGCATCAGCACCGAGTGGATGGGAATCAGCGGCCAGTCGTAAACGGCACTCCATACGCCATTCACGTGGGCATCCGCCGGGATCTGCGCCGGCAGCGTCGTGCCCATCGATTGCTTGCGCGAGACCTGCGTCGAGCTCTCCGCGCCGGAGATCGCTCCCGCCGCTGCGCCGGCAGTCTCGCCGGTGCCGCCGCCGCCGCCACAGGCCGCCAGCATGGCCGATGCCAGCAGGCTCATGGCGGCTGTGCATGGGTGCAGGCGGCGGATCGATCGGCTCGGGCAGGCGGGTGTCGACATCACGTGCAATCTCCAGGGGGGACTTCGCTGGTCGCGGGACGCCGGGCGTCTCCGCGAGCTTGAGCGATGCATTCTGGAGAGGGCCGCCTGGCGGACCGGGCCCGCAAACCGAGGGTCCGCGCCCTGGCCGCAGGCTTGCCGTGATGTTGTGCGCGGGTGCCGGGCGGGGCCGCCGTCAGGCGCTCGCGGAGTACTTCACAGGTTGTCGGCCCAACGACGCCGCAGGAGCTTGGCCGCCAGCATCAGCAGCACGATCAGCTGCACGAACGGGCCGGCCGTGACGGGTGTCGACATGCCGGCTTGCATGGCGCGCGAGCCGGTGTTGCGGTCGGTGCCGGTCACGCGAGCCAGCCAGGTGAACACCGCAGGGCTTTCGAATAGCGTGGGCCGCTCGGTGGCCATCGCGAAGGGCGGCGGCACCTGGGAGAGGTCCACCGTGGCGACCGGCGCGTGCGCCGGCACCGTTGACGGCCAGTGTGGCTGGGCAGCGGTATGGACACGGCTGAGGCCGTCGTCCAAGGCGCTGTCGTCCGAATCGGGCAGCGCCTGGCGTGTCCAGGCCATGGCGCCGCCGATCGGCGCACCGGACCATTGGACGCGGGGCACCGGACTTGTGAAACGCGGTGGCGCGGCGGCGCCGAACCAGGCGTGCGAACAAGCGCCCACCGGCATGAACGCCTCGGACGCGGCTTGCAAGCCGCGCTCGAACGACACCGGCGCGCACGCCCACGCCGCCGGCACGTGCATCAACAGCACGAGCCCCGCGGCGCCAATCACCTTCATCGGCATGGCTGCCACCCCTTAACGACACAAATTATTTGCAGTCATTATGGTTATCGGCCACCGGCGCGGCGGGTGCGAACCCTCAGGCACGTTCCCGCAGATGACGGCCCGCAAACGGGGGCATGCCGTTGCCTTGTGCCCATGAAAAAGGGCTGCCCGCGGGCAGCCCTTTTCATCGCGCGCGGGCCGTTGGTGGCCCGCCCGTCAGACGGAACTCAAGTCGTCACTTCATGTAGTCGGAGACAACGACCCAGCGGGCATCCTTCAGCTGCGACAGGCGCGACAGGTTGCTGCCCAGGCGCTTTTGCGGGCCGAAGGTGGCTTCGGCGCTGCCGAAGATGTCCGGCGGAATGGTCATGGTGTCCATGGCCTTGATGAAGGTCTCGGTGGACAGGTTGGCACCGGCCTTGGTCGAGGCGCGGATGATCGTGTCGATCACGTTGTAGCCGTAGACGGAGAACACGGTCGGGTCTTCGTTGAACTTCGTCTTGTACTTGTTGGCCCAGAAGCTCACTTGCTGCGAAGCCGCATCCAGGTACGGATGCTGGACCGTCATCGTCGCGTACAGGCCGTCCATGGCCTTGCCGCCGAGCTTGTGGATCAGGTCGGTGTAGGCCGCGCTGCTGCCCAGGAAGGTCGGGCTGAAGCCGGTCTTGCGGCTCTCGCCAATGGCCCCGATGGTCTCGCGGATGATGGTACCCAGCACGACGAAGTCGCAGCCCGCCGACTTCATGCGGGCGACCTGGCTGGAAAAATCGGTGGCGCCGCGCTTGTAGGTGGTCTTCTCGGCCAGTTCCACCCCGATGTCCTTCAGGCCGGCCTCCGCGCCGCGCATGACTTCCAGGCCGAACTCGTCGTCCTGGTACATCGTGCAGGCCTTCTTGGCCGCCCTTTCCTTGTAGAGCTTGGGCGCCGCGGACCTCATCTGGTCGAAATACGTGGCGGCGAAGCTGTACTTGAGCTTGTGGAAGGGCTCATACATTTCGCGCGCGGCGGTGACCGGGAAGAAGTTGATCACGTTCTTCTCGAACTGCACCGGCATGGCGGCCATGTTCTGCGCCGTGCCGATGTGGCCGGCCATGATGAAGATCTTGTCCTGGTTGACCAGCTTCTGTGCCGCCAGCACGGCCTTGCGCGGGTCGTAGGCCGAATCCTCGACGATCAGCTTGAGCTTGCGGCCGTTGACGCCGCCTTGTTCGTTGGCCTCGTCCACGCGCAGCAGCATGCCCAGGCGGACCTGCTTGCCGAAGCCGGCGATCGGCCCGGAAAGATCCTGGATCGAACCGATCACGATCTCGTTCTTGCTCACCCCTTGCTGGGCAAGGGCATGGCCGCTGGCAAGCGCCAGTGCGGCGGCAATCAAGGCTGGGGTCTTCATCGTCGAGATCTCCTGGGTGGCGGTGGAAAGGCGGGGCAGCAACAGCAAACGCGTGAGCTCACGCGCGGGCCGACCAGGGCTAACCCCGATACATGCCGTCGATCAGCGCGGCGTACTTCTTCTGTACGAGGCTGCGTTTGAGCTTCATCGTCGGGGTGAGTTCCTCGTCTTCGGCGGTGAGCTGGTTTTCCAGCAGGCGGAAGACCTTGATCTGTTCGACGCGGGCGAACCTGGCGTTGACCTTGTCGATCTCCGCCTGGATGAGGTCCAGCACCTCGCGGGCACGGGTGAGGCTGGCGTAGTTGGAAAACGGCACGTCGTGGTCCTGGGCGAACTTCTCGACGTTCTCCTGGTCGATCATGATCAGCACGGTCAGGAACGGACGCTTGTCGCCAATGACGACCGCGTCGGTGATGTAGGGCGAAAACTTCAGTTCGTTTTCCAGCTCGCTGGGCGTGATGTTCTTGCCACCGGCCGTGATGATGATGTCCTTCATCCGGTCGGTGATGCGGAAGTAGCCCTCGGCATCGACCGTGCCGACGTCGCCCGTGTGCAGCCAGCCGTCCGCGTCGATCGTCTCGGCAGTCTTTTCCGGCTGGTTGAGGTAGCCCATGAAGCAGTTCGGACCGCGCACCAGGATCTCCTGCGTCTGCGGGTCCAGCTTCACCTCGTTGTAGCTGCAGGCCGGGCCGATCGAGCCGGGCTTGATGCGGGCCGCGGGCATGCCGGTGGACGCGCCGCCGGATTCGGTCTGCCCCCAGACCTCGAGCATCGGCACGCCCAGCGCGAGGTACCAGCGGATGAGCTCCGGCGAGATCGGCGCGGCGCCCGTCACGAGGAAGCGTGCCTGGTGGATGCCGACCATCTTGCGCACGTTGTCCAGGGCCAGCACACGCGCCAGGCGGAACTGCAGCCGCAGCAGCGCAGGGACGGGCTTGCCGGCCAGCACGAGATCGACGATGCGCCCGCCGACGCCGATCGACCACGCGTAGGCGATCTGCTGCGCCTTGCTGGCCTCTGCCAGCGCGATGGTGACGGCCGAGTAGAACTTTTCCCAGACCCGCGGCACGGCCACGAAGACGGTGGGCGCAATCTCGCGCACGTTCTCGGCCACGGTGTCGGGGTTTTCGACGAAGTTCAGCTTTGCGCCGGTGTACATCGCAAAGTACTCGCCGCCCAGGCGCTCGGCCACGTGGCACAGCGGCAGGAAGCACATGCGCTCGTCCTGCTCGTTCTGGGCGATGAGCGTGTTGTAGCCGCGGGTGGTGTAGACCAGCCCCTGGTGGCTGTGCATCGCGCCCTTGGGCCGCCCGGTGGTGCCGGAGGTGTAGATCAGGATGGCCAGATCGGCGGGCTGGCGGGAGCGCTTGCGCTGGTCGAACAAGCCGGGGTGGGCCTGGTCGTGGCGGGCGCCCAGTTCACGCAGCGCCTGGTAGCTGATGACCATCGGGTCGTCCAGGCGCTGCAGGCCTTCCATGTCGTAGACGACGATCTTGCGCAGCAGCGGGAGCTGTTCGCGCACCGTCAGCGCCTTGTCCAACTGCTCTTCGTCTTCCACGAAGAGGACCACCGTGCGAGAGTCCTCGCACAGGTACTGCACCTGCGAGGCCGCATCGGTCGGGTAGATGCCGTTGGAAACCCCGCCCGCACTGAGGATGGCCAGGTCCGAGACCACCCACTCCGGCACGGTGTTCGACAGGACAGAGGCACAGTCGCCTGGCTCCAAACCCAGCGCGACCAAGCCCATCGTGATCTCGCGCACCGCGCCGCCGACCTCGGTCCAGGTGTGTTCGCGCCACAGTCCCAGGTGCTTCTCGCGCAGCCACACCTGCGGGCCGCGCATCGCCACCGCATTCCAGAAGACCTCGGGAATCGTGTCGCCAGGCACGACGACATCGTTGCGCGGCTGGATGTGGGAGGTGTCCCAGAGAACCGACATCAGCGCTCCTGCATTCGGCCGTGGGCGGCAGGCGGGTGGGGGAGGGTGGGTTCGACGTGCCTCATCGCCAGGTCTTCTTCTTCTTCCAGCGGCGCTCGCCGCGCACGCCGGCTTCCTTCATGCCCAGGTAGAACTCCTTGATGTCTTCCTTCTCGCGCAGCCGCTCACAGGTGTCTTCCATGACGATGCGGCCGTTTTCCAGGACATAGCCGTAGTCGGCGGCATTCAGCGCCATGTTGGCGTTCTGTTCCACCAGCAGCATGGTCGTGCCGCGCTCGCGGTTGATGCGCACGACGATCTCGAAGATCTCCTTCGTGAGCTTGGGGCTCAGGCCCAGGCTGGGTTCGTCCAGCAGGATGAGTTCGGGCGAGGCCATCAGCGCCCGGCTGATGGCCAGCATCTGCTGCTGGCCGCCCGACAGCAGACCGGCGTCCTGCTTGGCGCGCTCCTTCAGGATGGGGAAGTAGCCGAAGACGGCTTCCAGGTCGCGGCCGACGCCGTCGCGGTCCTTGCGCGTGTAGGCGCCCATCATCAGGTTGTCGTGCACCGACAGCAGCGGGAACACCTCGCGGCCCTCGGGCACGTGCATCAGCCCCTGCTGCACGACGTAGGCCGGGTCGCGTGCCGTGATGTCCTGGCCCTTGAACGTGACGCTGCCCTTGCGCGGGTCGATGATGCCGCTGATGGTCTTCAGGATGGTGGTCTTGCCCGCGCCGTTGCTGCCCAGCACGGTGGCGATCTGGCCTTTCTCCACCTTCAGGCTCACGCCGCGGATGGCCTTGATCGGGCCGTAGGCGCTCTCGACGTTGAGCAGCTCGAGGATCGTGGCGCTCATCGGGCGCTCCTGCGCAGCGAGGAGACGTCGTCCGCCGTACCCAGGTAGGCCTCGATCACGCCGGGATGCGACTGCACCTCGGACGGGGTGCCCAGCGCCAGGACCTGGCCCTGGTTCATGGCCAGGACACGGTCGGACACGCGCGAGACCAGCGTCATGTCGTGTTCGACCATCAGCACCGTGATGCCCAGGTCGTTGACGATGTCCTGGATCCAGAACGCCATGTCGCCGGTTTCTTCGACATTCAGCCCCGAGGACGGCTCGTCCAGCAGCAGCAGCTTGGGGTCGATGGACAGCGCGCGGGCCAGTTCGACCACCTTGCGCACGCCGTAGGGCAGGCCGGCCACGAGCGTGTCGCGGTAGTGCTGCAGGTCCAGGAAATCGATGACCTCCTCGACCTTCTCGCGCGTCTGGCGCTCGGCCTGGCGCACGCTGGGCAGGAACATCATCTCCTGCCACAGGTTGCTGCGCCGGTGCACGTGGCGGCCGATCAGCAGGTTCTGCAGCACGGTGGCGTGTTCGAACAGCTCGATATTCTGGAAGGTGCGCGCGATGCCCAGGCCGGCCATGTCGTACGGCGGTGCGGCCAGCAGGTCCTTGCCGTCGTAGCGCAGCTCGCCCTGGGTGGGCGTGTAGATGCGGCTGATCAGGTTGAAGACGGTGGTCTTGCCGGCGCCGTTGGGCCCGATCAAGGTGAAGACCTCGCCGCGCTGCACGTCGAAGCTGATCTTGTCGACCGCCAGCACGCCGCCGAAGCGCATCTGCAGGTCGCGGGCCGAGAGGAGGGGTTCGCTGCTCATGGCGTCATCGGGCCTAGCGCAGGCGGTCCGATTTGGTGAAGGCCTTCTGCCGCTTGAACAGGCCCTTGCGGTAGAACGGGAACAGCTGGATCCAGGTGCGGATCTTCAGCCAGCGGCCGTACAGGCCCAGCGGCTCGAAGAGCACGAAGGCGATCAGCACCAGGCCGTAGATCACCGACTTCAGCCCTGGCGCCTGCGCCAGGGTCTCGGGCAGCAGATCCTTCACCGAGGAAATCGCCTGGGGCAGCCCGATCAGGAAGATGGCCCCGAGGAACGCCCCGTGCACGCTGCCCAGGCCGCCGATCACCACCATCAGCAGCAGGTCGATGGACTGGATGATGTTGAACTGGTCGGGCGACAGGAAGCGGATCTGGTGCGCATACAAGGCGCCGCCCAGGCCCGCCAGCGCCGCACTGATCGCGAAGCTGAGCGTCTTGTAGTAGGCCAGGTGGATGCCCATGCTCTGCGCGGAGATCTCCGAATCGCGGATGGCCACGAAGGCGCGGCCGGTGGGCGAGCGCAACAGGTTCAGCACGGTCAGCGTGCACAGCACGGCGGTGACCAGGCACACGAAGTAGAACGAGGTGCCGGTATCCGCGGCCCAGCCCAAGGCCTGTGCCGGACCCACGTTCATGCCGCTGTTGCCGCCGGTGACGGATTCCCAGCGCGCCAGCACCTCTTCGACGATGAAGCCGAAGGCAATGGTCGCGATGCCCAGGTAGATGCCCTTGACGCGCAGTGCCGGCAGGCCGACCACCACGCCGACCGCCGCGGACAGCCCCGCGGCCACGGCCATCGAGACCGGAAACGGCCAGCCCTTGGCGGCCAGCACGGCCTCGGTATAGGCACCCACGCCCAGGAAGGCCGCGTGGCCGATCGAGAACAGGCCGGTGTACCCCGACAGCAGCATCAGGCCCAGGCCCACGGTGCCGTAGATCAGGATGAAGGTGAGCTGCGCCAGGCCGTAGTCGCCCATCCACCAGGGCGCGGTGATCAGCGCCGCCAGCAGCAGGCCGTACCAGAAGCGGTGGCCGCCGTGCCGAGCGAGATCGATATCCTGGTCGTAGCGGGTCTTGAAGATGAAGCGCATGGCGGTCCTGGCCCTCAGACCTTCTTGCGCAGGTTCTCGCCGAACAGGCCGTTCGGCTTGATCATGAGCATCACGAGCACGACGACATAGGCCGCCACGTCCTTGAAACCTTCGGGCAGGTAGAAGCCGGCCATCGACTCGACGACGCCGACGATCAGCCCGCCGACGATGGCCCCGGGCAGGCTGCCGAAGCCGCCCACCACGGCCGCGGGAAAGGCCTTCAGGCCGATGAAGCCCATGTTGGCGTGCACGAAGGTGATAGGCGCCAGCAGCAGACCCGCCACCGCCGCGACAGCCGAGGCCAGGCCCCAGACCCAGGTATTGAGCCGCTTGACCGGAATGCCCATGTAATAGGCCGCGAGCTGGTTCTGCGACGAGGCCTGCATCGCGACGCCGACCTTGCTGCGCGAGAACAGCAGGTACAGCAGCCCGCACAGGATGGCCGTGGCCGCAATGACGACCAGCTGCTCGACCGCAAGAACCACGTCACCCAGCGGGAGGGTCGCGTCCTTGTAGGGCACCCGGAAGGTGTAGGTCTCGGTCCCCACGCCCGGCAGCATCGTCACCAGGCCACGCAACACGTAACCGATGCCGATGGTCAGCATCACGATCGAAAAGGTCGGCTGCCCGAGGATCGGTCGGATCACCAGGCGCTCGAGCAGCATGCCGAAGACGGCCATGGCGGCAATGGCGGCCGGCACCACGATCCAGAAGGGCAAGCCGAGCGCAGTGAGCAGCCCCAGGCCGATGAAGGCACCCAGCATCATCAGCTCGCCCTGGGCGAAGCTGACCGCTTCGCTGGCCTTGTAAATGAGCACGAAGCCCAGCGCGATCAGGCCATAGATGCAGCCTTGAGCGATGCCACTGACCAGGACTTGGAGGACTTGCAAGAAGCGGGACCTGAGGACTGTCGCGCCACACCGACGGGCGCCTCGACGAAGCGGTTTGTACCCAGCCCGGCATGGGAAGGCCGAGCGAGAAAACCCGCATGGAACGCGGCGGCGATCCCTTATGCGGCCCTTACGGGTCGGCGCGGCGTGCCGTCAGCCACGAACCTGAAACGGCGTTTCATCGGCCCGCCCGGCGTCCCGTCGCAGGCAGCGGCCTCGGGTCGTGCCTGGCGCGCCGCGGCGCCGTATGATCCCTGCGCCGCGAAGGTGCAGGCGCAAGGAGTGGTTCGACATGGCTCTCATGGATTTCATCCGCAAGCAGTTCATCGACATCCTCGAATGGCAGGAGTCGGGCGACGGCGTGCTCGCCTGGCGCTATCCCATGGCGGACAACGAGATCCAGTACGGCGGTTCGTTGACGGTGCGCGAAAGCCAGATGGCCGTCTTCGTCAACGAGGGCAAGGTGGCCGATGTCTTCGGCCCCGGCATGTACAAGCTGACGACCCAGACCCTGCCGGTCCTGACCTACCTGAAGAATTGGGACAAGCTGTTCCAGAGCCCCTTCAAGAGCGACCTGTATTTCTTCAGCACGCGGCAGCAGATCGACCGGCGCTGGGGCACGGCGCAGCCGGTGAGCATCCGCGACAAGGACTTCGGGGCCGTGCGGCTGCGCGCCTTCGGCAACTACGCCTACCGCATCGCCGACCCGAAGCTGTTCTTCCAGCAGATTTCCGGCACGCGCGACACCTACACGGTCGACGACCTGGACGGCCAGCTGCGCGGCCTGATGCTGCAGCACATCAGCGACGCGGTGGCCGCCAGCGGCATCCCTTTCCTGGACCTCGCGGCCAACCAGGTGGAATTTGCCAAGCAGCTGAAGGACGCGACCGCGCCCGATTTCGGGCTGCTCGGCCTGGCGCTGGAAACCGTGCAGCTGCAGAGCGTCAGCCTGCCCGAAGAGCTGCAGAAGGTGCTCGACCAGAAGATCGGCATGGGCATGGTCGGCAACGACATGGGCAAGTTCATGCAGTACCAGACCGCGCAGGCGATTCCCGCGATGGCCTCGGGTGCCGGCGGCTCGGGCATTGCGGGTGACGCCATGGGCCTGGGTGCGGGCGTGGCGCTGGGCCAGGTGCTGGCGCAGCAGCTGGGCCAGGGTCTGCAGGGCGGTGCCGCGTCGGCCCAGGCGGCTGCAGCTGCAGCGGCGGCCGCCGCCGCGCCGACCGGCGTGCGGGCCGAGGACGTCATGGCCACGCTGGAAAAGCTGGGCGAGCTCAAGGCCAAGGGCATCCTCACCGACGAGGAGTTCTCGGCCAAGAAGGCAGAACTGCTGAAGAAGCTCGTCTAGGCCATGGCCTGCCCGGGTTCCGGCTGCGCGCCAGCCGCGGCGCGCGTGGGCGATGCTGTGGGCTTGTGCCGACCCGGGCGTGCCCGGGCGCGGCCGATGACGGTGCGCTGACGCGTGGCCGGCGAACAACCGACCCCGCAGCGCGCCTGGCGTGCGGCGTGCCCGAATTGCGGCGCGCCGGTCGAATTCCGCTCGGCCGCATCGTCCACGGCCGTCTGCAGCTTCTGCCGCAGCACGCTGGCGCGTGATGGCGATGCCCTGAAGCGCATCGGCCAGAGCGCCGAGCTCTTCGACGACCACTCGCCGCTGCAGCTGGGTGCCAGCGGCACGCTGCAGGGTGTGACCTTCACGCTGATCGGCCGCCTGCAGTACGGCTATGCCGACGGCACGTGGAACGAGTGGTACCTGTGGTTCGACAACGGGCGCAACGGCTGGTTGTCGGAAGACAACGGCGCGTATGTCCTGGCGTTCGACACGCCCTTGACCGGGCCCGCGCCGGCTGCATCCGAGCTCCAGGCCGGGCAGCGTGTCAGCGCCGGCGGCGTGGCCTGGGACGTGGCCTCCGTCGTGCAGGCCCGGCTGATTGCCGCGCAGGGTGAACTGCCGCGACCGCCACGCACGGGCGCGGAATTCACGGTGGCCGACCTGCGCAACAACCTGGGCGAGGTCGGTACGCTGGATTACGGCGACCCGGCGGCGGTGCAGTTTGCGATGGGCCGTTCGGCCGCGCTGTCCGAATTCCGCATGCAGGGTCTGAAGGCCAGCAGCGAGAGGACGCTGGGCGCCGCGGCCCTGAACTGCCCGCATTGCGGCGCGGGCCTGAGCGTCCAGCTGGCCGGCACGAAGGCCCTGAGCTGCGGGCAGTGCCACTCGTTGATCGACCTGTCGCAGGGTGTGGGCGAGAAGCTCGCCAGCGTCCAGCAGTCGGCCTCGCCGCCGCAGGGCCGCTTGCCGAAGATCGCCCTGGGCTCGACCGGGCGTCTGGCCATCGGCAGCGAAGGTGTGCTCGACTGGCAGTGCGTGGGTTATCTCGTGCGCTGCGACGTGCCGCAGGACAGCGGCGACGAGCCCGGCTACTGGAGCGAATATCTGCTGTTCCACCGTACGGCGGGTTTTGCCTTCCTGGTCGATACGGAAGACGGCTGGAGCCTCGTGCGGCCGCTGACCGGCGCGCCGCAGGTCAACGGCAACCTGGCGCAATGGGAGGGCGGAACCTACCGCAAGACCTTTGCCTACCCGGCAAAAGTCCTGTGGGTCGAAGGTGAGTTCTACTGGCTCGTCAAGCGCGACGAGCGTGCGCTCGTCACCGATTTCGAAGGCGAGGGCAGTGCCAGCGGCAGGCTGTTGTCGCGCGAAAAGACCGCCAGCGAAGTCACCTGGTCGGGTGGGCGCCAGATGCCCGCCAGCGCCGTGGAAGCGGCCTTCGGGCTCAAGCCCGAACAGCTCGCCCGCGAGGGCAGCGGCGACGTGCGCCCGTCCAGCGGCCGCAGCAGCATGAGCCTGGGCACGGTCGTGCTGCTGGTGGTCGTGCTGCTGGTCGTGATGCTGCTGTTCACGCGTTGCGGTGGCGGCGACGACTGCCGAACGGTCGAGCAGGCCTATGGCAACCTCAGCCCCGAATATCGACAGTGCGTGCAGTCGCGCGGCAGCGGCGGCGGCAGCCGCTCGGGCGGCGGTTCCTGGGGTGGTTATTCCAGCGGCGGTGGCGGGCACAAGTAGCCTGCCCAGCGCCGCATTCGACGGACGAGGAGAAGTCTCATGGTGGGTATCGAGTGGCTCAAGCCGGGCGTATTTTTCGGCAGCATCCTGTTCGCGCTGATGGGCGTGATCATCTTCTGGCTGTGCTTCGTCATCATCGACAAGCTCACGCCCTACCAGTTGTGGACGGAGATCGTCGAGCACAAGAACCAGGCCCTGGCCACCGTGGTGGCGGCCATGTGCCTGGCCATCGGGCTGATCGTGGCGGCCGCCATCCACGGCGGTTGATCCCCTGAGCGCCGCCATTCCGGTGGAGGACCGCGGCCGCGTGCATCCGGCCGAGGTGGCCCTGCTCGCGTCGGTCTTCGTCGTGGCCGCCTGCGGGCTGGTCTACGAGCTGGCTGCCGGTGCACTGGCCAGTTATCTGCTGGGCGATTCGGTGCTGCAGTTCAGCACCATCATCGGCACCTACCTGTTTGCGATGGGCGTGGGCTCGTGGCTCAGCCGCTTCGTCGAGCGGCAGCTGGTGGCGCAGTTCCTGCGCATCGAACTGCTGGTCGGCCTGGTGGGCGGCCTGATGCCGGCCGCATTGTTCATGGCGCATGCCACCCTGCCGGCCGCGGCCACCGGGGCCTTCCGTGCGCTGCTCTACGGCATGGTGCTGCTGGTGGGCACGCTGGTCGGCCTGGAGATCCCGCTGGTGATGCGCATCCTGAAGCGGCAGTTCCAGCAGCGCTACGGCCTGAAGGACCTGGTCTCGCAGGTGCTGACCTTCGATTACCTCGGCGCGCTGGTCGTGGCGGTGGCCTTCCCGCTGCTGCTGGTGCCTCACCTGGGGCTGATCCGCACGGGCGTCTTCTTCGGTTTGCTCAATGCCGGCGTGGCGGTGTGGGCGCTGTGGCTCTTTCGCGGCGAGCTGCGTGCCTTCCGCGCGCATGCTGCCGCGTGCGCCGCGGTGGTCGCCGTGCTGCGGGCGGCGCTGCTGGGCGCGCAGCGGCTGACGACCTGGGCCGAAGACCACTTCTACGGCGGCGACATCGTGCTGCGCGAGACCTCGCCCTACCAGCGCATCGTGGTCACGCGCAGCCCGGCCGGCACGCGGCTGTTCCTCAACGGCAACCTGCAGTTCCATTCGCGCGACGAGTACCGCTATCACGAAGCGCTGGTGCACCCGGCGATGCTGGCCCATGGCGCACCGCGGCGAGTGCTGGTGCTGGGCGGCGGCGACGGCATGGCCGTGCGCGAGGTCTTGAAGCACGCGTCGGTGGAGTCGGTCACGCTGGTCGAACTCGACCCGCAAATGACGCGTCTCTTTACCGATCACCCCTTGCTGCGGGAGCTCAACGGCGCGTCGCTGGCGAACCCGAAGCTGCAGGTGGTGAATGCCGATGCCTTCGGCTGGCTGGACACGCAGCGCGAGATGTTCGATGTCATCGTCATCGACTTTCCCGATCCCAGCAACTTTTCGCTGGGCAAGCTCTACACGACGAGCTTCTACCAGCGTGTGGACCAGCACCTGGCGGCGGGCGGCTTTGCCGTGGTGCAGACCACCTCGCCGCTGGTGGCGCGGCGCAGCTTCTGGACTGTGGTGAGCACGCTCGAGGCCGTGGGCCTGACCGCGACGCCGTACCACGCGCATGTGCCGAGTTTTGGCGAATGGGGCTTCGTGCTGGCGGGCCGCCGGCCCGTGCGGCCGGCCGCGTCGCTGCCGGCGTTCCCGTCGGGCCTGCGCTTCATCACGCGCGCAGGCCTGCCCGCGCTTTTCGACTTCCCGCCGGACATGGCGCGGGTGCCGACCGAAGCGAACCGGTTGACCAACCAGTCGCTGGTGCACGTCTTCGAAGAAGAATGGGGCAAGGTGCGCGAGTGATGCGGGGCATCAACCGCCGGCAGGCGGTCGCTGCATCCGCCGCGCTGCTGGGCGCGTGTTCGCGGCCGGCGGCCGATGCGCTGCCGCCCTGGACCGGCGCCTTCGTGGGCGATGCGGTGGCGGCCGGCCACCGCTGGCGCGACGGCGGCGCGCAGCCCCCGCGGGTGGACGATCGCAAGCCGCAGCGCTGCGGGGTGCTGATCGTCGGCGCCGGCATCGCCGGCCTCGCGGCAGCGCGCGCGCTTCGGGAAGCGGGCATCGACGACGTGACGCTCCTGGAGCTGCACTCGCAGGCCGGCGGCAACAGCCGCGGTCACCGCATCGATGCGATGCCCTGTCCGCTGGGCGCGCACTACCTGCCGGTGCCTGACGATCGAAATCCGCAGCTGCTGCGCTGGCTGCACGAGATCGGCCTGGCCCGCCAGGAATCCGGCCGCACGGTCTTCGACGAGCGCCATCTGTGCCACAGCCCGCAGGAGCGGGTCTGGCACGACGGGGCCTGGCACGAGGGCCTGTTGCCGGCGCTGCGGCCGGGGTCGCCTGCGCATGCGCAGGCCGGAAAGTTGTCGACCGCAATCGATGCGCTGGCGCGCGAGCTCGGCTTTGCGATGCCGGCTGCGGGTGTCGACGTCATGCCCGGTCACGCGGCGCTGGACGCACAGAGCTTCGCGCGCTGGTTGGATGCGCAAGGCATCACGGACCCCTTGCTGCGCTGGTATCTGGACTACTGCTGCCTGGACGACTACGGCGCGCCAGCCGCCGCCGTGTCGGCCTGGGCCGGCGTGCACTACTTCGCCAGCCGGCACGGCTTTCGCGCGCCCGGGGTGGAGACCGAGGCCGGCAGCGATGCAGTACTGACCTGGCCCGAAGGCAATGCCTGGCTGGTGCGCCGCCTGGCCGAGCCGCTGGGCGAGCGCGTGAAAACCGGCTGGCTGGTCAGCCGCGTGCAGGAACAGCGCGACCATGTCGAGGTCTGGGCCCAGGACGTGTCGCGCGAGTCCCCCGCGGGTGGTCCCATGCGGCGCTGGCTGGCCCAGCAGGTGATCCTGGCCACGCCGCTGAAGTGGGCCGTCAGAGCCTGGCCCGCTGCGCCGGCGGCTCTGGCGCGTGGGGCGGGCCGGCTGACCCACGCGCCTTGGCTGGTGGCCAATCTCATGCTGGACCGCCCTTTGGCCGATCGGCCCGGTGTGGCGCCCGCCTGGGACAACGTGGTCGCCGGCCGCACGGGGCTGGGCTACGTCGATTCGGCGCACCAGAGCCTGGGTTTCCGGCCCGCGGCCCACGTGCTCACGGCCTATCACGCGCTGCCCATCGACCAGCGGCCGGCGCTGCTCGCCCAGCCGTGGTCCACCTGGAGCCGCTGGGTGATCGACGACCTGTCGGCCACGCATGCCGATTTGCCGGCCCGGGTGCGTCGCGTCGATATCGCGCGCCACGGCCACGCCATGGCCATCCCGGCGCCCGGCGTGCGCAGCGATGCGGATCTGGTGGCGCTGCGTGCCGAGGGCCTGGCCGGCCGCGTGCAGGTGGCGCACGCCGACCTGGCCGGGTATTCGGTCTTCGAGGAAGCCTTCGATCTGGGCCTGCGCGCCGGCGCGCGGGTAGCGGCCGCGATGGGCGCCCGGCGACCGCCGGTCTAGCGCGCGCTCACCGGGCGTGCGCAGGGTACGCCGCCGGATGCCATCGCCCGCTGCCGTGCCAGAGGCTGAGGCGGCTGCGTCTCAGCCCGTGCCGCCCCGCGTCAGGGCATGCGTGGACTGACGCGCAGGCCCGAAAGCCTGTGTGAGCCGCTGCATCAGTGCGCGGGCCTTGTCGCTGTTGTCGCCGCCGTAGTTGCACACATAGACATCCAGCGTCACCGCACCGAGTTCCGGCCAGGTGTGCACGGCCAGATGCGATTCGGCCAGCAGCACCACGCCGGTGATGCCCGAGCCGGCGGGCGCGAAGGCGTGGAAGAGTTCGGCCACGGCCGTGAGCCCGCAGGCGGAGACTGCATCGCGGCACAGCGCAGCCAGGGCGGCCGGCTCGCGCATCAGCGCCAGGGCCGGGTCGCAGCCGCTGAGGTCAGCCGTCAGATGTAGACCGTCCATGGGTATGTGGAATGGCGGGGCCTGCAAGGGGCGTAGCAGCTGTCGGCGGCCACTTCTTCTTCTGGCGTTCGTCCTGCTTGACGGCTTCTTCCAGTGCCATCGCGTGTGCCGGCGGGATTCTAGGAGTCGCTTTCCCGGTGACCGGACGGTCATACCCCACGGGCCGTACGCCCCCGCCAGTCTGAGCGGACCGGCCTCGCGGGCGCATCAGCCCGCGTCTGCAGCAACCATCAGCGCGCGCTGGCCAAGGTGTGCAGATGGGCGGAGCGGGCCCCTGACCGGCAGAACATCAGCAGCGGCCTCGGCAGGTCCTTCAGCAGTTGCGCCATCGCGGCCACGTCCTGCGGGGATTGGTATCCGCTGCTGACCGGCAGGTAGCGGTATTCGAGCCCCGCGGCACGCGCGGCGGCTTCGATGTCGGCGTTGGCTGGCTGCTCCGCGCCGCCTTCGAAGTCTGGGCGGTTGTTCACCACGCTGCGAAAGCCGGCCTGAGCGGCGGCGGCCATGGACTCGGGCGTCAACTGCGGCGCGACGCACACGTCGTGGGCAATCTGTCGGACGGGAATGGATGCGTTCATTGCGGGGCGGTGGAGGTTGGTGGAACGGGCGCTCAGGGCGCCAATGCCGCCTTGACCGCGGCGGAAATCATGCCCATGTCGGCCTTGCCTGCAAAGCGCGCCTTGGCCGCGCCCATGACCTTGCCCATGTCGGCAGGCGTGCTCGCACCCAGTTCAGCGACCAGTGCGGCCACCTGGGTGCCGATTTCCTCGGCGGTCATGCGTTGTGGCAGATAGGCTTCGAGCACGGCCTTCTCGGCGGTTTCCTTGGCCACCAGGTCGGCCCGTCCGGCCGCGTCGAACGCGGCGATGGAGTCCTTGCGCTGCTTGACGAGCTTGTCGATGATTGCGACCACCGCCGCGTCGTCGAGCTCGATGCGCTCGTCGACTTCACGTTGCTTGCACGCGGCCAGCAGCAGGCGGATGGTGCCCAGGCGTTCGGCATCCTTGGCCCGCATGGCCGTTTTCATGTCTTCCTGGATCTGGGCTTTGAGTGCGCTCACGTCGAAGGCCTTCAGAAGTGATGAAGCCCGCCGCGGTGGCCCGCGCGGGCTTCTGTAGGTTCAGCCGGCGAGACTGGATGCGATCAGTACAGCTTCTTCGGAAGCTGCATGCTGCGCACGCGCTTGTAGTGGCGCTTGACGGCCGCAGCCTTCTTGCGCTTGCGCTCAGCTGTGGGCTTTTCGTAGAACTCGCGCGCGCGAAGTTCGGTCAACAGGCCGAGCTTTTCGATCGTCCGCTTGAAGCGGCGCAGCGCAACATCGAAGGGCTCGTTTTCCTTGACGCGAATCGTGGTCATGAATGTAGGTATTTGGTGTTGCCGGCAAAGACAGGGATTCTATACCGTTTCCTTTGGGGGATCCAGAGGGCGCTTCGGACGCCCCCCGCCAGGCGCGGGCGGTAACACCCGGTCACCTGCGGCGCCGTCGAACGCGCGCGCTCAGCCCTCAAGCTAGGGGTCTTTTCGACCGAAGTGCCGACGAAGTCTTGATCGTGCGCCCGCTGTCCACCAACATCGCGCGTTGAGTCTCCCCGCAGCCGAGTCCGCACTACATGCTCACGGTCGAAATGACAGCCCAGCCCACCCGCGTAGCCGACGCCGAACCGGCGGTTCCCCTGGAGGCTGTCTTTGCTGCCGTGCTTCCGGCCTGGTTGGCACACCAAGGCGATCCGATGTCGATCAAGGATCCGGTGTCCGGCCGGTATCGCTTCGTCAATGCGGAGATGGGTGCGCTGCTGCAGCGGCCACCGGCCAGCGTGGTCGGGTTGTCGGACAACGACCTGTTCGATGGGCCGACAGCCACCAACTTCCGCTCCGCCGATCTGTCCGCCCAAGGGTCGGCCACGGCCACCGTCAGCGATCACCGCTTCGAATGGGCCGGTCTGCGCCGCGACTACTCGGTGTGGCGCCTCGTTCTGGAAGTGGCGGGCCAGCACTACCTGTGCAGCGTCTGGCGCGACCAGGGTGCCAATCGCCTGAAGGAAGCGCAACTGCGCTCCGCGCTCGAACAGCTCGAGCGCGAACAGCGTGCCAACGAGACCCTGCGTCGCGAGATCAAGGATCAAGGCACGCGCGATGCCGCGTCGGGCCTGTTCACCCGCCCGCATTTCGAAGATCAGCTCCGCCGCGAAGTCGACCTGTCGATGCGCGAACACCGGGAGTTTTCGCTCGTCCTCATCGAAGTGGACCCCTGGGGCGACGCCGTTCGGCAACTGGGCGAAGGCGCCCAGCAAAAGATCATCGAATCGGTCGGACGGCTGCTGCGCAGCAACACGCGTGCGATGGATGCGTCCTGCCACCTCGAGGCGGCCCGGTTCGCCGTGCTGCTGTCCGGTGTGGGCCTGGCGACGGCCCACGGCCGGATGGAGCAATTGCGGCGCCAATGTGCCACCCAGATCGTGATGCTGGATTCGCAGGAGTTGCGCTTCACGGTGTCGATCGGTCTGGCGAGCTTCCCGCACACGGCGCACACGCGCGACGAATTGACCCTGGCGTGCGAGCAGGCAGTGGCGCAGGCGCGCACGCGCGGCAATCACGTGTCGCTGGCCAGTATCCGCTTCGAGGACAACTGATCCGGCCAGCGTTGCCAGGCGTCAGGCCTGCAGCAATGCCATGACCACCGCCCACTCGTCGGGCGAAACGGGCGTGATGGACAGGCGGTTGCCTCGCTGCAGCACGCGCATCGATGCCAGGCGGGGTTCGCGGCGCATGTCGTCCAAAGCGAACAGCCGGGTCTTGCGAACGAACCGGACGTCGATCTGCAACCAGCGCGGCGCCGCCACGTCTGATTTCGGATCGAAGTAGGGGCTGCGCGGATCGAACTGCGTCAGGTCGGGCGCGAGGCCACCGGCGATTTCCGCCACGCCGGCGATGCCCGGTTGCGCACACGACGAGTGATAGAAGAGCACGCCATCGCCTGGCCGCATGCTGTCGCGCATGAAGTTGCGCGCTTGGTAGTTCCGTACGCCGGTCCAGGGCAGGGTGCGGTTCGGTGCAGCCTGCAAGTCGTCGATCGAAGCTTCTTCCGGTTCGCTCTTCATGAGCCAGAACTGCGTCGTCGAGCCCACGATCTCGGCCTCCGAGAAGTCGGAAAAAAAGATGTCCGCCGCGACTCGGGAGTCGCATTCCCGAACCCTCAGCGAAGATTCAGGTGGGCGAGGTCAACCAGGCTTCGGGTTCATCTGACGCGAGACGATCACACCTGTCTGGCAATGTTCCAAGCCCTTGCTCAATGAGCATCGGTTCGAGGTTATTAGGACCCCCGAATCCGCGACGGACAAGACCAT
Organism: Pseudomonadota bacterium; assembly: GCA_963205115.1. Taxonomy (GTDB): domain Bacteria; phylum Pseudomonadota; class Gammaproteobacteria; order Burkholderiales; family Burkholderiaceae_C; genus Rubrivivax. The sequence continues at coordinate 80,165 of CAUJHV010000074.1, forward strand.
TCTATGGGTCTTCATCCGAACTTTGGCGAATGAATTGAACTGATGGAATAGGCCAATCGAGACCCCATCGGCCGTGCCAGCTGCGGTGCATCCATGGTGGATGCAAGCGTTCACGAACACATCGGATGGGTGGCAACTCTTGCGTCGGCACGAAGTCGTTGATGCATCGCCTGAACCAATCGGGGAGTTCATATGGCCGCGCACCTTTTGACTGCTCAGTCTCACGCAGGCGGCGGCTCTTTCACGATGATCGAATCGACGCCCACGCCGGCCTTCGTTGTCGTCAGTGCTGCGGCGGCGATGCCCAGTTGCCGCGAATACATTCGCCGCGGTGCGCGCGCCGCGGCGCAGACCTGCCTGCAGGACGAGGCCACTCGGCAGTACCCGTTTCTGGTCGACCGGCGCGCGTTCGTGCCCGATCTGGTCACGCTGGACGTGCCGGTGACGTCATCGGAGGCAGGCGCTTACGACTTCGAGCTGACGCTGTCGGCCGGGCCGCCGCGCGGATTCCCGCTTCATGCGACACCCAAGGGCTTGCAGGGCTGCGGCGTGCTGAGCAGCGATCAGGCGGGCGCCAAGACAGCCGCCAACCCTGGATGCTGGTGATCCGGTTCATGCGCCACGACCAACCCCGCCGAATGCACGGCTTCACCCTGGTGGAGCTGATGACGGTCGCCGTCATCGTCATCATTTCGTTGTCGATGGCCGCACCCACGCTGCGCCAATTCGTCCAAGGTCAGAAGGTCAGGGCCATCAGTCAAGACTTGATGAGTGACTTGCTGCTGGCGCGCAGCGAAGCCTTGACACGCCATGCGGTCGTGGCTGTCACGCCGGTCAACGGTGACTGGAGCAGCGGTTGGTCGGTTACGGCCGCGGGGCAGGTGCTCGCCAGTCGGACCGGCGAGGCCGGCTCCGCGGCGTTGGACGGGGCGCCGACCGCCATCACGTTTGGTGTTTTCGGACGCGTGCAGGCGCCCCTGGGCCGTATTCGAATGACGGTGCGACCGCCGGTGAGCGACGCCAGCGCCCAGCAGCAGCGCTGCGTCGAACTCGACAGCGCAGGCCGCCCGCGAACCAGCTACGGGCCTTGTGTATCAAGTGCCTCGCGGCGCCGCTAATGGCTGCAGGACCCGCAGCGCTGAGCGCCCGGCGCCGCTTTCAGATCAGCTGGCCGTCGTCCTGCAGCACGCGGTCCAGCGTGCGCACCAGGCCATCCACACGAGCTTGCGCGTCTTCCGAGGTGAGCGGGGACTCCTCGCCTGCCGGTTCCGGCGTGGGAAGTTCGGCGATCCGGTAGGCCAGATTGAGTGCGGCCAGAACGGCAATGCGCTCTCGGGCCTTGACCTTGCCGCCGTCGCGGATGGCGCTCATCTCCTGGTCGACCATCCTGACGGCCGACTCGAGAAGCGCTTCGCCGCCTTCTGGACAACCCAGGATGTAGCCCTGGCCGAGGATCGTCACTTCGACTTGTTTCATTCGGCCTCTCCATCGGCGCCCGGGGCCTGAGCGGGCAGCCGCTCGAGCAGGTTGTCGATGCGCGATCGCGCCGCGGACAGACGCGAGCGCATGCCATCACGCTCAGCCGTCAGCGTGGCGACCTCCTGCGCGAGCAGGGCATTGGTGCGCTTCAGTTCCTCGTGTCTCAGGACCAGGCGCTCGATGCGCTCGGCCAGATCGCGCAGATCGTGCATGGCGTTCACGCCTCGCTCTAAAGGGCGGTGGATGATTTCAAGGATTGTAGGTGGGCGGCTGCGCGACCCTGTCCGGACCGCTGTCGCACCACTGCGAGACCGCGCAAGAGCGGCAGTCCGGCTGCCGGGCGGTGCACACGTAGCGGCCATGCAGGATGAGCCAATGGTGGGCGTCGGCACGATAGGCCGCGGGCACGCGTTCGAGCAGGCCGTTCTCGACCTCCAGCGGCGTGCGGCCCGGTGCCAGGCCGGAGCGGTTCGAGACGCGGAAGATGTGCGTGTCGACCGCCATGGTCTCTTCGCCGAAGGCGCAATTCAGGACCACATTGGCGGTCTTGCGCCCGACGCCGGGCAGCGCTTCCAGCGCGGCACGATCGCGCGGTACGCGGCCCTCGTGCTGCTCGAGCAGGATGCGGCAGGTCTCGACCACATGGCGGGCCTTCGTACGGTACAGCCCGATCGTGCGGATGTGCGCTTCGACACCCGCCACATCCAGCTCGAGCATGCGCCGCGGCGTCGGGGCCTTGACGAACAGCGAGCGCGTGGCCTTGTTGACGCTGACGTCCGTGGCCTGGGCCGACAGCAGCACGGCGATCAGCAGCTCGAAGACGCTGGCGTATTCGAGCTCAGTCACCGGCGCCGGATTGGCTGCGCGCAGCGTGGCGAAGAAGTGCTCGATGTCGGTGGGCGTCATCGGTGCTCCGGGCCTTCAGGGGTCGAAGCCGATGGCTCCGCCGGCGCGGACGCCGCCTCACGACGGGCGCGCACGCGTGCCAGGGCGGCCTCGACGACCGCGCGCTTGCTGTCCAGCACCGCCGGATCGGTATGCCGGCTGGCGGCCGCGAGGTCGGCGAGCTTTTCGGCGGCCTTGCGCGCCAGCCGCTCGTCGTTGTCGCTTTGGGCGCGTTGCAGGCGCATGCGCCGGAATTCGTACTGCTCGCGCGCCCGACTGGATTGATCGCTGCTCCACGCGGCCCAGCCACTGCGGCCCGGCGTGACCGGGATCATCGCGATGCAGTCCACCGGGCAGGCGGGTACGCACAGCTCGCAGCCGGTGCAATCTGGCTCGATGACGGTGTGCATCTGCTTGGACGCACCCAGGATGCAGTCCACCGGACAGGCCTTGATGCACAAGGTGCAGCCGATGCACCACGTTTCATCGATGACCGCCAGCAGCCGCGGGCCTTCCACACCGTGCGTGGCATCCAGCGGCAGGACGGGCCGACCGGTCGCGCGTGCCAGCCGCACGATGCCCTCGGCGCCGCCAGGCGGGCACTGGTTGATGCCGGCAGCGCCGCTGGCGACTGCCTCGGCATAGGCGCGGCAATCCGGATAGCCGCAGCGCGTGCACTGCGTCTGCGGCAGCAGCGCATCGACGGTGTCGGCGAGCGTCGGCATGTGCGGCGCTGCCTTTGCCGCGTTGCGCTGCTGAGGCAGTCTGGGTTACGCGCTGCGGCGCGCGCCCCGGGCTGCTGTCTTGCTGGTCGCCTGGGGTGCGGCCTTGGTGGCCGCCTTCTTCGCCGGTTTTGCCGCCGGTTTCGCCACGGCCTTGGTCACCGACTTGGCCACTGCCAGGGCCGGCGACTTTCGTGCCGGCTTGGCAGGCGCGGTGCGTGCCACAGGGGACGCGGCCGGCTTGTCGGCAGCCGCGGTGATCGGGTTGGCGTCGTAGCGGGCAATGAAGTCCCGCACACGGGGATAGACCATCTCGCGCCAGCGGCGGCCGCTGAAGATGCCGTAGTGGCCCGCGCCCGGCACGTCGTAGTGGAACTGATGCGCCTTGGGAATGCCGCTGCAGAGGTCATGCGCGGCCTTGGTCTGGCCGGCGCCGGAGATGTCGTCCAGTTCGCCTTCCACCGTCAGCACGGCGGAGCTGTGGATGTCCTGCGGACGTACCAGCTCGCCTTCAACCTGCCAGGTCCCGTTGACCAGTGCAAAGTCCTGAAAGACGGTCTTGATGGTGTCCAGGTAGTACTCGGCCGGCATGTCGAGCACGGCGTTGTACTCGTCGTAGAACTGGCGGTGGCCTTCGATGCTGTCCTGGTCGCCGCGCACCAGATCCAGGAAGTAGTCGTAGTGCGACGTGACGTGGCGATCCGGGTTCATCGCGACGAAACCCGTGTGCTGCAGGAAGCCCGGGTAGACGGGGCGTCCGGCGCCGGGATAGTTCGGCGGCACGCGGTAGATGACGTTGTTCTCGAACCAGTCGTGGCTCTTGTTCATCGCCAGGTTGTTGACGGCCGTCGGCGAGCGGCGGGCATCGATCGGGCCGCCCATCATCGTCATCGAACGCGGCGTGATGTCGCCCGAGCTGGCCAGCAACGACACGGCCGCAAGCACCGGCACCGTCGGTTGGCACACGGAGATCACATGGACGTTCGGGCCGATGTGGCGGATGAATTCCTGGACGTAGCGGACGTAGTCGCTCAGGTGGAAGGCGCCCACTTCCATCGGCACCATGCGCGCATCGGTCCAGTCGGTGATGAACACCTTGTGGTCGTGCAGCAGGCTGCGCACGGTGTCGCGCAGCAGGGTGGAGTGGTGACCCGACAGCGGCGCGACCACCAGCACGGTGGGCTGTGTCTTCATGACGGCCAGCGCGTGCTGGTTGTCCGAGAAGCGCTTGAAGCGCAGCAGGCGGCAGAACGGCTTGGTCATGGCCACCTGCTCCTGCACGGCGACCTCGATGTTGTCCACCGTGGCGGCGGTGATGCCGAACTGGGGCTTTTCGTATTCCTTGGCCAGGCGGTGCATCAGGTCCAGGCTGGCCGACACGCGCTGCGATACCGGTGAATGCGAAAAGGGCGACAACGGGTGCGTATAGAGCTTGGCCGCAGCGCTGGCGAACTCGGAGAACGGCGCCATGAGTGCGCGCTGGGTCTCATAAAGCTGATAAAGCATTGCGATCCTCGGTTCTGAAGCGGTGAGTCTGTCAGGTCAGAGTGACGCCGATTCCACTGAATCCGGCCTGACAAACCCGCATGGTGACACGAATTTTGCTGCAATGCAGCAAAATGCGCCCCGCATCCGGGTTGTCACTCAAGCTTTCATCACTGCAACGATGGCGCGGATGACCGCGGGCAGGTTGCCGTGATTGAGCGCGGCGACGCAGATGCGCCCCGAATCGACGCCGTAGACGCCAAATTCGCTGCGCAGCTGCTGCATCTGCTCTTTCGACAGGCCAGAGTAGCTGAACATCCCCTTCTGACGGGTGATGTAGGACAGGTCGCCGGGCGCGCCCGCCGCCGCCAGGCCATCGGCCAGGGCCTTGCGCATCTCGCGGATGCGCACGCGCATCCCGCCGAGTTCCTGCTCCCACTGGCTGCGCAGCGCCGGCGTCGTCAGGACGGTCGTGATCACCTGCGCCCCGTGCGTGGGCGGGTTCGAATAGTTGGTGCGAACGGCGATCTTCAGCTGGGACAGCACACGCGCGGTCTCGTCGGGGTTGCCGCACACGACGCTCAAGGCGCCCACGCGCTCGCCGTAGAGCGAAAAGCTCTTCGAGAACGAGGTGGCGACGAAGAAGTCCAGGCCGGCTTCCAGGAACTGGCCGACGACGGCGCCGTCTTCGGTCAGGCCTTCGCCGAAGCCCTGGTAGGCCATGTCCAGGAAGGCCACCAGGCCGCGGCTCTTGACGGCGTCGACCACCTGGGCCCACTGCGCCGGCGTCAGGTCGGCGCCTGTCGGGTTGTGGCAGCAGGCGTGCAGCACGACGATGGTGCCGGCCGGTGCCGCGCGCAGGGCCTCGACCATCGCATCGGCGCGCACGCCGCGCGTGGCGGCGTCGTAGTACGGGTAGGTGTCGACCGCGAAGCCCGCGTTGGTGAACAGCGCGCGGTGGTTTTCCCAGCTCGGGTCGCTGATCAGCACCTTGGCGTTCGGGCTCACGCGCTTGAGGAAATCGGCGCCGACCTTCAGGCCGCCCGTGCCGCCCAGGGCCTGGACGGTGGCCACGCGGCCGGCCTTCAGCACCGCGGCGCCTTCACCGAACACGAGGCCCTGCACGGCCTTGTCGTAGGCGGCAATGCCGTCGATGGGCAGGTAGCCACGCGGCTTGGCCGCGGACACGAGCTGCGCCTCGGCCGCCTTGACGCAGGCCAGCAGCGGCAGTTTGCCGTTTTCGTCGAAATACACGCCGACGCCGAGGTTGACCTTGTCGGTGCGCGTATCGGCAGCAAACTGTTCGTTCAGACCCAGGATCGGGTCGCGCGGGGCCATCTCGACGGCGGCAAAGAGGGACATAGGGGTTCCTGTGACGGTGAATGAGGGCGTCCCGCGCGACCCGGTCCTGCTTGCGGTACGCTGGCAGGTTGGCCCGGCGTGGCGAGTCGCCCGCTTGGCAACCTGCGATTTTAGGATGCATGCGTATGAGCGAAGCGACCGCCTCGATGGAAACCACGCCGGATGCCGAGCCGGGGACGGCGCAGGGCAGCTTTGTGTCGTTTCCCGGATCGCCGTACCAGCTGTACCAGCCCTACCTGCCGGCGGGTGACCAGCCGGC
>CAUJHV010000075.1 GCA_963205115.1 Pseudomonadota bacterium
GCTGGACGGCATTCCGCTGGCGCTGGAGCTGGCGGCTGCCGCCACGCGCCGCATGCCACTGGCGCGGTTGACCGAGCGGCTGGAAGACCGTCTGGGCACGCTGGTGCACGGCACACGCGTGGCCAGCGAACGCCAGGCCACGCTGCGCGGCCTGATCGACTGGAGCCACGAGCTGCTGAGCCCGCCGCAGCAGCAGATCTTCCAGCGCCTGGCGGTCTTCGCCGGCGGCTGGACCCTGGAAGCCGCCGAGGCCGTGTGTGCCGACGACACGCTGCCGGCCGAATCGATGATCGAGTGGCTGGGCGAGCTGGTGGAGAAATCGCTCGTGCAGATGGACCCGGTCACGGGCCGCTACCGCATGTTGGATACCGTGCGGCAGTATGCGCAGGAGCGCCTGGCCGCTTCAGCCGAAGTGGCCGCTGCGGCGCAGGCGAAGCACCTGCAGTTTCATCTGGCCCTGGCTGAGAGCGCCCGGCCGCATTTGGGCGGGCCGGAGCAGAAAACCTGGCTGGCGACGCTGGATCTGGAGCGGGACAACTTGCTGGCGGCGCATCAGGCCTGCCGCTCGGTGCCGGCAGGGCCCGAGCGCGGCGCGCGTCTGAGCTGGGCGCTGAAGCCCTATTGGCTGAACCGCGGGCTGCTGGGCACCGGCCTGCGCTTGTGCGTCGATTCGCTGGAGTGGCTCAAGCCCGATGTGCCCGACGCGACACGCTGCGCGGCCTTGGCGGACGCGGGCCAGATGTGCGTCTTTGTCGGCCAATATGCGCGCGCCCAGAACTACCTCGAGGCCTGCCTGCGCCTGGCGCGCACGCTGGGTGACGGGCGCCTGGAGGTGGCGGCGCTGCAGCCCCTGGCGATGGCTTGTCTGGCGCATGGCGACCTGGACGCGGCGGCCTCGCACCTGGAGGCGGCCTGTGAGCGGGCGCGGCAGGCCGGGAACCGATCCTTCCAGGCCTATGCCGAAAACACCCTGGGGCAGATCCATCGCGTGGCGGGACGTTTCGCCGAAGCCGAACGCCTGAGCGCATCCGCGCGCGCAGCCGCGCAAGCGCAGGAAGACCGCGATCTCGAAGCCATCACCCGCCTGAACGACGCGATGACGGCCCTGGATGCGCGCGGGGCCAAGGGGGCGGCGCCCGCAGCGGCGCTGCTGGGCCAGGTGCTCGACATGTGCGAAGAGAGCGGATCGCACGCCCTGGTGCAGAGCACGCTCGAAGTGGCATGCGGCCTGGCCTGCGTGCGCGAGGCCTGGCCTCGGGCCCTGGAGTTCTGGTCCTGGGCGGAGGCCATGGCGCGTCACAGCGGGCTGCGACGCGACCCCGCCGATGAGGCCTTCATGGCCCGCCACCTGCGGTCATTGGAGGCTGCCGTCGGCGCCTCGGTGCTGCACCAGACCGTGGCGCGCGCCGATCTTCAGCCGGTCGATGCGGCGATCGTGCGGCTGCGGGACGGCCTCTTCGAATTGACCCGGCCTGCCGCAGCGGACAGCACCGTGCTCAGTTGATCATGCCCATCGGATCGACACAGGTCGGGATCGGATCATTCGGCCGCTTGACGCAGATGTCGTACTTGAAGACCGCCGGCGCGTTGCTCTGGAAGGTGCAGGTCGCCGTGACCTTGTTGGTGTCCGACGCGCACTCGCAGTTCTGCTGCGTGGGCAGTGCGGCCAGCGGGCACTTGGCTTCGGAGTTGTTCACCCGCTCGAAGGCCGCGCGGTAGTCTGCAGCCGTGGGCGAGGCGATGCCCAGCGGCAGGAAGCGGCGGATGCGGATCGTCAGCCGGGTGCCGACCGGGTTGTTGGGCAACACCCAGGTGGCGGAAATCGGTTGACCCGGGGCAGCGCTGCCGCGCGTGATCGGGAAGGGCTCGGGTGTCGCGGTGGGCACGAATCCGGTCGGCGTGCTGCTGGGCGTGAGGCTGACGACGGCCTGGCGCGGCGAGTGCGTCCCGCCGCCCGTGCCGCCCGTGCCGCCGGTGCCACCTTGACCCGCGCGGTAGCCGCAACCGGCCAGCAAAGACGCCACGACCAATGCGACCCACCAGAAGACTCGATTCATTCCCCACTCCTCGCTTGCAAAAGGCCGCAGGCGGCCCGGATGCCGACGCGTCGCGCCGACCGTTGAAGCCGAGGTTATACGCCCCCTGCGGGGGTGTTTCTGGGGATGGCGGGTGCGCAGGGCGCGTCGGGCCCCGGCGCCTCGTGCGTCCTGATGAGACGGCGTCTCGAATCAGCCACGACAGGGCTCGTTTGCAGCACGGCTGGGCGTGTGGCGCGCGGTGCGCAGTGTGCGCGGTGCGTGCGTGCGGGCAGGGTGGGTGCAGGTGCGGGAACAGCAGCTTGAGCAGCCGCAGGAACCGTGGCGAAAAGGTGCGATCGGTCGCGGCCTTTCGCGGCTTCTCACCCGGGCGGGATCGAAGCCAAAGTGGAGTGCCGGATCAGCTGGTCCAGCGCGGCACGTGTGCCACCAGGGCCAGCAGCGACACCAGCAGCAGGCAGGGTGCGGCCATCTCCCAGACATTGCGCAACCAGCGCGGCAGGCGCTGCGGGCGATGGGTGTGCAGGGGTGGGCGCATGGTGTGACTCTCTGTCGCGGGCGGATCGGGGGGAAAACGACTCTACGCCGCGTGCTGGAAAGCTAACGCGCGATCAGCGCCGCGGTTGCCGTCCATTTGAGGGGGGGTGCCGCTTTCACGGGTAAACACCGACTGCTTTTGTGGTGTTGAAACGCCGCGTTGCCCTTCGCCCGGTGCGCCGGCGTCCGTGGCGCAGGCCTGCGGCGTGCTTGATACGCCTCAACGACACCGCCGGGGGTGCGCCGAAGAATCGGCGCACATTCACACTGGAGACACGCCCATGCTGGAAATCCGCATTCACGGGCGAGGGGGGCAGGGCGTGGTCACCGCGGCCGAGATGCTCTCCGTCGCGGCTTTCGAGCAGGGGCGCCACGCGCAGGCCTTTCCCAGCTTCGGCAGCGAGCGCACGGGCGCGCCGGTGGTGGCCTTCTGCCGCATCGACACGCGCGAGATCCGCCTGCGCGAGCCCATCATGGCGCCCGACGTCCTGATCGTGCAGGACCCGACGCTGCTGCACCAGGTGGACGTCTTCCAGGGCCTCAAGCCCGACGGCTGGGTGCTCATCAACACCCGCAAGAGCTTCGACGAGTTGGGCCTGGCGGCCGTGGCGGCGCGCTTCCGCCACGAGCGGCTGACCACCGTGCCGGCCACCGACATCGCGATGAAGCACCTCAAGCGCCCGCTGCCCAACGCCGTGCTGCTGGGCGGCTTTGCCGCGCTGGCCGGGCTGGTGACGCTGGAAGCGGTGGAACACGCCATCCGCGACACCTTCAGCGGCGCGGTGGCCGAGGCCAACGTGGCCGCGGCGCGCGAGGCCTATGCCTACGTGCGGCACGAGATCGACGAACTGGCGCACACAGGCGCCTCCCCGGACAGCAAGGCCTGAAGCATGACCATCAAACAGATCGAAGGCTCCAAGGCCGTCGCCGAGGCCGTGGCCTTGTGCCGGCCGGAAGTCATCTGCGCCTACCCGATCAGCCCGCAGACGCACATCGTCGAAGGGCTGGGCGAGCTGGTGAAGAGCGGGGCGCTGACACCCTGCGAGTTCATCAACGTGGAGAGCGAATTCGCCGCGATGAGCGTGGCCATCGGCAGCAGCGCGGCCGGCGCACGCAGCTACACGGCCACCGCCAGCCAGGGCCTGCTGTTCATGGCGGAAGCCGTCTACAACGCCAGCGGCCTGGGCCTGCCCATCGTGATGACCGTGGCCAACCGCGCCATCGGCGCGCCCATCAACATCTGGAACGACCACAGCGACAGCATGAGCCAGCGCGACTGCGGCTGGATCCAGCTGTTCGCCGCGCACAACCAGGAGGCCGTGGACCTGCACATCCAGGCCTTCAAGCTGGCCGAGGAACTGAGCATGCCGGTGATGGTGTGCATGGACGGCTTCATCCTCACGCACGCGGTGGAGCGCGTGACGATCCCCAGCCAGGCCGACGTGGACGCCTTCCTGCCGCCCTACGAGCCGCGCCAGGTGCTGGACCCGGCCGAGCCCGTGAGCATCGGCGCGATGGTCGGCCCCGAGGCCTTCATGGAGGTGCGCTACCTCGCGCACGCCAAGCAGGGCATGGCGCTGGAGCGCATCCCGCAGATTGCCGCGGAGTTTGCGCAGCGCTTCGGCCGCAACACCGGCGGGCTGGTGCGCGGCTACCACTGCGAGGACGCTGAGACCATCGTCGTGGCGCTGGGCTCGGTGATCGGTACGCTGCGCGACACGGTGGAAGAGCTGCGCGAGGCGGGCATGAAGATCGGCGTGCTGGGCATCCAGAGCTACCGGCCCTTCCCGCTGGCGGCGGTGCGCGAGGCGCTGCAAGGCGCGCAGCGCGTGGTGGTGCTGGAGAAGAGTTTCAGCGTGGGCCTGGGCGGCGTGGTCAGCACGGATGTGCGGCTGGCGCTCAGCGGCCTGCACTTGCGCGGCTACACCGTCATCGCCGGGCTGGGCGGGCGCGCGATCACCAAGGCGTCGCTGGCGCGCATGCTGCGCGAAGCGGCGGCGGATACGCTGGAGCCGCTGACCTTCCTGGATCTGGACAAGGGCATCGTCGAGCGCCAATTGCAGCGCGAAGCCGCCACGCGGCGCAGCGGGCCGATCGCGGAGAACCTGCTGCGTGATGTCGGGGCCGTGGCCTCCAAAGTGTCTTGAAGGTCCTCACATGACTCCGATCAAGTTCTACCAAACCGGCACGTTCACCGTCGGCAACCGCCTGCTGTCGCCCGAGCAGCGCAGCGTCCAATCCAGCACCGAGCGCAGCAACAGCCTGAACAGCGGCCACCGCGCCTGCCAGGGCTGCGGCGAGGCGCTGGGCGCGCGTTATGCGGTGGATGCCGCCATGCGCGCATCCAACAACCAGCTGATCGCCGCCAACGCCACGGGCTGCCTGGAGGTCTTCTCCACGCCCTACCCGGAGACGAGCTGGCAGCTGCCCTGGATCCACAGCCTCTTCGGCAATGCCGCGGCCGTGGGCACGGGCATCGCCGCGGCGCTGAAGGTGAAGTCCATCAAGGCCGGGCAGGGGCCGCACCCGGCCACGCGTGTCATCGCGCAGGGGGGCGACGGCGGCACCACGGACATCGGCTTCGGCTGCCTCAGCGGCATGTTCGAGCGCAACGACGACGTGCTGTACATCTGCTACGACAACGAGGCCTACATGAACACGGGCGTGCAGCGCAGCAGCGCCACGCCGCCGGCCGCGCGCACGGCCACGACCATGGCGGTGGGCAGCGCACCGGGCGCGGACTTCGGCAAGGGCAAGAACCTGCCGCGGATCGCCATGGCGCACGAGATTCCCTACGTGGCCACCGCCACCGTGGCCGACCTGCGCGACCTGGAGTCCAAGGTGGAAATGGCGATGAGCATCCGCGGCGCGCGCTACATCCACATCCTGGTGCCGTGCCCGCTGGGCTGGGGATCGGCCAGCCACGACACCATCCGCCTGGCGCGGCTGGCGCGCGAGACCGGCATCTTTGCGGAGTTCGAAGCGGAACACGGCGAGGTCACCAGCGTCACGCCCATCCGCAAGCGCCTGCCGGTGGAGGAGTACCTCAAACCCCAGAAACGATTCGCGCACCTTTTCGGCCCGAACGGCCACCCCGAGACCATCGCGCTGATCCAGGCCGAGGCCGACCGCAACATCCGCCGCTTCGGGCTGCTGCCGGAGTCCGCGATGGCTGCTGAAGCCGCCAGCGAAGGAGCCGCCGCATGAACCACGACGCCACCAAACCCTTTGCCATCACGCTGGACCCCGGCTCTTCGCTGGCCAACAAGACCGGCACCTGGCGCACGCAGCGGCCCGTGTACGTGGACCGCCTGCCGCCCTGCAACGCGCAGTGCCCGGCCGGTGAAGACATCCAGGGCTGGCTCTTCCACGCCGAAGGCGGCGACTACGAAGCCGCGTGGCGCCATCTGACGCGCGATAACCCCTTCCCGGCCACGATGGGCCGCGTCTGCTATCACACCTGCGAAGGCGCCTGCAACCGCGGCAAGCTGGACGAGGCCGTGGGCATCAACTCCGTCGAGCGCTTTCTGGGCGACGAGGCCCTCAAGCGCGGCTGGCGCTTCGACCTGCCGCCACTGGAAACCGGCAAGCGTGTGCTGGTGGTGGGCGCCGGGCCTTCGGGCATGAGCGCGGCCTACCACCTGCGCCGCCGCGGCCACCGCGTGACGGTGATGGAAGCTGGCCCGCTGATGGGCGGCATGATGCGCTTCGGCATACCGCAATACCGGCTGCCGCGCGACGTGCTGCAGGCCGAGATGCAGCGCATCGTCGACCTGGGCGTGGAGGTGCGGCTGAATTCAAAAGTCAGCGCCATCGAGACCGAGATGACGCAAGGCGGCTTCGACGCCGCCTTCCTGGCCGTGGGCGCGCATATCGGCAAGCGCACCACCATACCCGCGAAGGACGGCGCGCGCATCCTGGACGCTGTCTCCGTGCTGCGCAGCATGGAAGGCGAAGACAAGCCCATGCTCGGCCGCCGCGTGGTGGTCTACGGCGGCGGCAACACGGCCATCGACGTGGCCCGCACCGCCAAGCGCCTGGGCGCCACCGAAGCCATCATCGTCTACCGCCGCACACGCGAGAAGATGCCCGCGCACGACTTCGAAGTGGAAGAAGCGCTGCAGGAAGGCGTGATGGTGAAGTGGCTCAGCACCATCAAGCAGCAGGGCGAAGGCGGCGACCTGACCATCGAGAAGATGACGCTGGACGCCAAGGGCAACCCGCAGCCCACCGGCGAATTCGAGACCCTGCAGGCCGACAGCCTGGTGCTGGCGCTGGGCCAGGACGTGGACCTGGGCCTGCTGAACGGCGTGCCCGGCCTGGACGTGAAAGACGGCGTGGTGCAGGTGGACCCCGCCACGCTGATGACCGGGCGGCCGGGCCTATTTGCCGGCGGCGACATGGTGCCCGCCGAGCGCAACGTCACCGTGGCCGTGGGGCACGGCAAGAAGGCGGCCCTGCATATCGACGCCTGGTTGCGCGCTGGGGCGGCATCCGCCAGTGTCGCAGCGCCCGCACCCGCTGTACCCACCCTACCGGCCAAACACGCGCCCGCCGGTTTCGAACGGCTGAACACCTGGTACTACACCGATGCCCCCAAAACCGTCCGCCCGCAACTGGATGCGGCCCGCCGCGTCAGCAGTTTTGATGAGGTGCAGGGCGGGTTGAATGAAGAGAATGCCCAGTTCGAGGCCAGAAGATGCCTGAGCTGCGGCAACTGCTTCGAGTGCGACAACTGCTATGGGGTCTGCCCCGATAACGCGGTGATCAAGCTCGGGCCGGGCAAGCGGTTCGAATTCAATTACGAGTACTGCAAGGGCTGCGGCGTGTGTGCCGCGGAGTGCCCTTGCGGGGCGATCGACATGGTTGGTGAGGAGGGGTAGGCATCCGCAGATTCCCGCAGTGGCGCTGCGCGCGCGCTGGAATAGGTGTGGCCACCGCTGCCACGCCGACCAGCGCCTGGGCACCACGCGAATACGGGATGCCTCCGCTCATGTGTAGAGTAAGCTGACAGAAACATCCTGCCACCGCGCAAGAAGAACGACACAGGATTGGGAGGGGCAGGTCACGCAGCACCACTGGGCATGCATGACCGCACAAGAGCAAGAGGGAGCGAACAAGCGCCAGCTGATCGTCATCCTGGTTCACGGAACTTGGTCGACGAGCGAGCGCTGGACCCGGGACGGGTCCGAATTCAAGGAGGGCCTGCAAGCAGGCCTGGCTGCGCGCTACCGCGCCATCGTGCACCGCACGGTTGTCTGGTCCGGCAGCAACCGCTGGATGGCGCGCGAGCGCACCGCCACCCAACTGGCCAAGCTGATCGAAGACTGCCGCCAAAGCGAGCGCGGCGTGCCCACCGACTACCTGCTGATCGGCCACAGCCACGGCGGCAATATCGCCACGCAGGCGGCCAGACACCGCATGGAGGCTGACCCCGGGTTTCCGCTGCGCGGCGTGGTCTGCCTGAACACCCCGTTTTTGAAACTCGAACTGCGTGCAAGCAGCCAGTTTCTTTACGTGTGGATGTTTGTGTGCCTGCTGGTGCTGGTGGCGCTGGGCCTGGCCACGAGTTATCTCAAGCCGGTGGGCGCCGAGTCACTGGCCATCTTCAACCGCCTGCTGCACGCCGACATGGAGCCCACCACGGTGATGGTGATCTTTGGCGTGTTCGCCGCGCTGCTGGCGCTGGCCACGCTGATGAACCGCAGGCTGCTGCGGCAGCGGGCGCAGAAGCCAGAACCCTGGAGCCCGCGCCCGAAGGTGCTGTGCCTTTCCAGCGCGGACGACGAGGCCATCACGCTGTTGGGCCTGGGCGAAGGCGTCGCCAACCTGCCGCAGTTGCTGTTTCACCCCGCCGCACTGGGCGTGGCCGTGGTGGGCGCCGCCATCTGCCTGGGCACCAGGCCGTGGATGCAGCTGTGCCCCACCGATTGGAGCTGCTGGGCCGTGGGCTCGCTGGCCGTGGGCATGACCCTGGCGTCCTGGATAGCCGTGGCCATCGTGGGCGGTTTGATCGGCAGCGTGGTGCTGGCGGTTTTGTTCGGGTTGAACTGGAAGATGTTTGTGGAAAGCCTGGTCACGCGGGTTTTGGTGACTTATACGCCGCTGGCGCCGGCGGATACGGCGTTCAGGGCGATTGCGGATCCGGATATCAAATGGTCACCGAAGGGGTTGATGCATTCGAGGATTTATCGGTCGCGGGCGGCTGTGGGGGAGATGTGTAATTGGGTGGTGCGGGAGTAGGGGTGGGGTGGGTGCATGAAGGCGAAATGTCTGGAACGCGGTTATTGGCGCTCGATTTCTAAATATTAAGATTGAATATACGGAAGAATATAGTTTGAAGCTCAATCATATTTCAAAATCCGCCCATCGAATGATCTGGTCATGGTGCTGTTCGTGGGCTCGGAGAGCGGCTTCTTGCGTCGAATAGGCGGTCTATATGCGTTACATTGGGCCATCTATAACATGATTGGAAGGCTTTAGGCCAACGGCTGGCTGATGCATTCCGTATATATCTAGTTAGGCCTCAAAGAGTCTCACATCAATGATTACAGAAATACTAGCGGCAATAGACCGAGGTATATCTCTTCTGAGAGAAAGACAGGTCCATCGACGCGCATTCTTCAATGAAGTAGTCGACCCCATTCAGAAGCACATTCTCACACTTCAAGATCGCCATCATTCCGCATTTGATCGGTTGGCCAGAAATCTACTTGATATGAATGTATCTCTTGCGGAGTCTGCGAAGGAGATTCGTCTCGAATTTCAACGACAGGACGCTTTGTGCGCGCAACTTTACTTATTGCCAAAAGTTCTATTGGATCCGCAGTCTGAGATTGAAAGAGAAGTTCTCGCATATGTGTCGACGATCAATAAGGCACTGAACTTCGCGCCTCACGAATCCACGCAGTATAGAACAATTATTAAGTTTGTCGATCTCACTGTAGTTGCAGAAGAAATGTCGCTCTGGCCTCTTTTCGGTTGTCAATATGCGGAAACGGAACAACAGACACGCAACCGCCTCCTCAAGAGAGTAACTGAGCTATGTAGTCTTTATAACGAGAGCATCGCTGAAATTGCCGAAGCTTACCTTCAACTCAAACGAAAGTGTCTCGTTTGAGTACACCCATCATTCAAGCCTTGGAATACTAGCTGCAAAAAAGCCCACCTAACAATTGCGTCAACCCGACCCACAACGGCGTGGCTGCCGCGGGCTTCATTTCATTCTCGCCCGCAGCACCCACGCCGCTGTGGGCGGGTTACCCAGTTAGTTAGGCCCCAAATTGCCGGCACCGGTGCTCGCTCAGTGCTATGGACAAATCTCTCACCCCAACGTCTCGTCAGGAGAAACGCCCCCGGCCGGGTCATACTGTCCTCATCTGTCGAACATCACAAGAGCTAAGAGACATGACTTTCCCACCTGAGCTCTCTGCATCCGCACTTCATCAAGTTCTGGCGCGAGATCCTGAACTCCTTGCTAGTTTAGGCAACCTAAGGCGAACAGCCGAGCAGCTCGCAGAGACAATAGCTCGCGACGCCCCAGGCTTCACTGATCACTCGATTCGCCATATGGACGCGCTGTGGTCTGTGGCCGAAAGGATTCTTACTAACCAAGAAATACAAACACTTAGTCCTGCGGAAGCATTTTTGCTCACTTCCGGCTTCTATCTCCATGACATTGGAATGGCATATGCAGCCACCGAAGAAGGACGCCGACGTCTAGAGGCCAGCCCAGAGTACCTCGCTGTACTCAAGTCAACTACAAGCACCCAGATTGAACCCGCGCTTCGCGGACAAGCGCTAGGTGCCGCAATAAGAGCCAAGCATGCAGCCGTAGCAACCGAACTGGCAACCTCACCCATTCCAGGCACAACTCAGTTTCTAATCGAGCCGATCAACATACGCGAGCAATTCGGTCTGACCTGCGGCCGCATTGCTGCTAGTCATCATTGGTCCGTAGAGCGCCTAGACACCGAGCTTGGAGCACAGGACCGCGTCCCTCTAGCTGGCGGTCGGAGCGCCGATCTGGGCTTTGTGGCCGCGGCACTGCGCCTGATCGACTACGCACACATCAACCGCGACCGGGCTTCTGTGTTGACAAGAAGCCTACGTCCGAATGTCGGCGAAGAGAGCTCTGTGCATTGGGACGCGCAACAAGATATCGACGGCCCCGAACGAACAGGAGACGAACTTGTCTACAGATCCGCCAAGGAGCTTCAGAACGTTGATGCCTGGTGGCTCTACTACGAAATGTTGAGAGGTCTCGACAACGAGATCAGACAAGTCCGAAGCTTTTTGCAGAAGCGCACTGTCTCTTCTGGTCGGTTGAGCCTAATAGGAGTTCGAGGGGCCGGCTCGCCTGATCAGGCCTCGAAGTTCATCCGTACATCAGGTTTCCTACCGCTTGAAATAGGAGTACGGGCAAGCTCCATAACGCGACTAGTGAAGCTCCTTGCGGGAGAGTCACTATATGGCCGCAACTTCATGGCGCCTGTTCGGGAACTGGTGCAAAACGCCGTCGATGCGGTCTTGCTAAAGAAGGCAGTAGCGAAATCCCCCGCTGACACTGCTCTAGCGGCACTGCCCATTAGCGTTTCGCTCATCGATCATGGCGGCACCCTCTCGCTGTCGGTACGGGACTGGGGTATCGGCATGTCTCAGCGAATCATTACAGATCACCTGCTAACGATTGCCTCAGATTACTGGGAAGTGCAGTACTTCTCAGATTTTCCAGGCGGCGCGAGCAGCTTCACTCCAACCGGTCGATTCGGAATCGGTTTCTTATCCGTGTTTATGCTCGGAGAAGAGATTTGGGTATCAACCGAGCGCAGCGGAGATTCGCGGTATGAACTCTCTGTCCATGGCCTAGGTCGTCGAGCCGAGCTTCGCAGAGAGGCAAATAGCGGGTACAGCGGAAGCGAAATCAGGGTGGCTCTAAAGGATAACGTCGCCTCAGAACTGAAAGAGCTTCAGGCATTGTGCCGGTGTTACTTCCCGCTCTTGCCCGTTCCGCTCGAAATAGTTACATCAAAGGCAACGGTGACTTTGCCGGAGAAATGGCTTCTTTCCGCAGGTGTCGAGGAACTTCGAAAATGGGCTGCAGACACCAACGAGGTCCTCCAAAGAGCCGATCGCGGTAGCGCGGAGCGCGAAGAGCCTCTCTATTACCACTCGATGATGCGCTATCGCCGGGGCTTCAGTACCGCTGAGCCATTCTGGATAACTGACGCGCCAGAGTACTCCGAGCCTGGCGTGAGGCTGGTTGCAGATAAGGCTGGATTTAGCATTCTTTGCCTGCGCGGATTTGCGCTTCAATCAGTAAGGACTCCAGGCTTCACTGGAGTAATCAACAGCGAAACCGTGACGCCGGACGCATCGAGGAGGCGCGGCATAGACGTTGAGCTTGAACCCGTCCTTCAGCGCGCACGATTGGCAATACGACCGCGAGTATCCAATGGTCTCAATGCGCTGGGAGAACAAGGTTTCTCTGCCAATCGCATTGACCTATTGTCGTGGTGCTGTCAGTCATACGGACCTGAGTCGATCGTTGGCTCAACCTTTCGCTTCATTCAGTTAGTTGAGTCCGACGGGTCCAGCCATTTCGTCTCGGCAGAAAAGTTTGCAGAAGTCGCCGCTCCAATGTCCTCGCTTTTCGTCGCGTTGAATGTCGGCCCCAACAGCCTCCTTAAAAACTGGCACGCGAGATTCGCTGAGTCGCCCGACTCTAAGCTTGGTATCTGCTTCGCCGGGACTGAGCGCATATCGATTAGCTATCTGTCATCTGACGAGACCAAGACAGGTGCGCTTGATGAGCTCTGGTCGGAACCCAGTGGAGCTCCGCTATTCTCCCTATTCGTCAGCGTGCTGGAGAAGACCTGGGGCATCGAACCGGGGTCACTAACTAGCCAAGAAGGATGGGTGCACAGATCGAATGAGATATCTGGTTTTTTCCGTCGTACTTGAGCGCGCCAAACTTCCGGGTACGACGCTTGCGCCGAATGGGGCCCAACCGCTCGCTCGCCGGGAACGCGGAACTGCATCGCTCGCTGTGTCAGAGTTCGCACACGAAGGGCGTGCCGTTGCTCACCACACGGCCTAACTATTGCGTCAACCTGACCCGCAACGGCGTGGCTGTCGCGGGCCTTCATTCCATTCTCGCCCGCGCCATCCACACCGCTGCGGGCAGGTTACACAGCTAGTTAGGCATCCAATGTCGGTAAAACGCGTTTCTGTTCCAGAACGGCTCAGCGGACGGACAATTCTGAGGAGGTACATGGATCTCCCAAAACTGCTGGACATGCTGCACTCAAGTTCTCTTTATCTGCGGCGGGCAGATGGCTTCTCGGACCGACTTGAGGGTACGTACCCGAAGAGCTATCGCAATATTCTCGATACTGAATATAATCGCGGGGAAAGCGAATACGATGGAGAGGAGTTTTATCGTCGCTCTACTGCAGGTAACTATGTCAGCTGCTGGTCGATAGGCGCCACTGATAACATGGCGCTATGGCAGCTATATGGCGGCACGCGAACATCGATTGCCATCACTACCACATTGCACCGCCTAGCTAGCGTTTGCCGTCTATGGAGACGGGAAACCGTTATTAGCCAAGTCAAATACATCGATCATCGCAAGTGGAACTGCAATGGGATTGGCATAGATGGGTATACATTTCCACTTGAGCACAAGAATATAGCGTACACCTATGAGCAGGAGATCCGCATAATTGTACCGCATCAAGTTTCAAACTGGAAAGATAATCCGATGGCAATCCGCCTCCCCTTGTACAACATCAACTCTCTAGTTAGGAGCGTAGTAGTCTCCCCGGATGCGGAGATTGAGTTTAAGGAGGCAATTCAGGATCTTTGTTCAAAGTACGGCTTGAGTGCGCCTGTGCGCACATCAGTGCTGGGAACTACAGCTATTCGGTGAGATTGTGCAAATCAATGTATTCCGAGTGATTCAACAGATGCCGAACTACCTAGTCAACATAAACCACCACGACCTACGGCCTTGGGCCTCCATTTCGCTCTGGGCAATGTCCGCTCACTGCGGCGGTCCGATTGGCAGCGTTAGAGCGCAGAACTTAACACACAAACCACCTGAGCATCCTTGTATGAGTTCAATCCTCCTCCAAACTTGGCCAATCGTCGTTGCAATTCTGATATCGGCTTTGCATTGGACCCATGTTGCAAGACCTTGGGCGCTGCTGCCGTCTGCACTATTCGTGTCACTTGGCGTCCGAAGGGTCGTCACATGTGCGGTATCTATGTTCCCGCAAATTGCGCTTGGCGCTCAGATCGCCAAGGTAGACACCACGAACGCATCGTAACTCCAAGAGTATGCGACGAAGCTGCACCCCCAAAACCTCGTAGCTGCCGTCATTGAGATGTGCCCCGCGCTGCTCGCCGTTTGGTACTTGCCTCGAGCTATGAGGCCGGTATGAATCGCTCCGATGAGCCATGCCTAACTATGTATCAACCTGACCCGCAACGGCGTGGCTGTCGCGGGCCTTCATTTCATTCTCGCCCGCGCCATCCACGCCGCTGCGGGCAGGTTACACAGCTAGTTAGGCGTCGCAAGCTCTCCGGTTGCCCTCTACCACGGAGTTTCAATGTCACTCGATCTCACTGAATTCATGCTCCGAATCGTCGAGCCCTTGTCGGTCGGCATTGCGGTCTTGGGTACCGTTGCCTCGATCTACGTCGCGCTAAAGGCGGGTGCGCTCAAGAAGATCACTTTCGGTCCCATGAGCATCGAAGGTCACGCGCGCGAGATCCAGGACGCGAGCGACATTGCGGCAGCGTTTGTCAACCGCAGGGAGAATCCACTTCCATTCGAGACAGCGCAGTTGGCCAACTACTATGCCCAGGTCTTGGCGCAGTCGAAGGTCAGTTTTTGGTTCAGCCTGGTGTTTGCGTCATTAGGGTTCGTGGTGATTATTGCCGCCGCGTTGCTGTATTCGCAGGAACGTACCGGTTCAACAGTGGCAACCTTTTCGGCAGGCGCAATAATTGATGCTGTCGCAGCGCTGTTCTTTGTCCAGTCGAAGAATGCTCAACAGGCCATGGGTGAATTCTTCGACAAGTTGCGGAAAGATCGCCAGGCCGCAGAATCGAGAGCGATGTGTGACAACATTTCCGACAGCGCTATTCAGGACGCACTACGAGTGCAGCTTGCGCTTCACTACGCGGGCATTGAATCCGCGCCAAATGTGGCCGCAGCCGTCCTAGCGGCTTCTAGCGCCAAGGCCCCAGCAGGTGACGGCTAACCCGTATCTCAAGCAGAGCACCAACGGCATGCCACCAGGGCCCGGTCGGCGGTACGCGGTACATTTTCGCCAACCGGGCCCTGGCGCTATGCCGCGGGCGACCGCTTAGCGCCAACTACAAGGGCTTCCCCATTCGTCAAGCAATACCCGGCTGCAATGAGTCGTCGAACGACTCATTTCGAGTATTGGCCTCAATAGCCGGCGGCGTGTCAGCAGTCGCGATGAACAGGTCAAGGGTGCGGACTGGGAGTACTACAAGCGGTCATCGACGCAGCTCATCCGCTGCTGACCCTGATGCAAGACGCGCGCGGGGACCTCATTCGTTAGCCGAGGTCGGTACAGGCCGCCTCCTTGAGCTAATCAGGCACTCCCCGCACAGGTCCAACCTTGACGCATCAACGCTAGCCGTCACGCGGCGGATCAATCTCTGGGTGTCTGGCCGGTCGGTTGTCCAACGAGCGACGGCTGTTCGGTCATGCGGGCACGACGAAGTTTTCGCCTTTGGCCAGCACCGCCCAGGCCATGCGCGCGTTCTTGGCAGCGATGGCCACAACCGCCTTCCAATAGCCCGCTCGTTCGGCCAGCGCAGTGGCCCAACGGCTGATCCTGTCGGTCTTGTCCTTGGCCGCGTTCTACACGGCTCGGGCGCCCATGATGAGCAGGCTGCGCAGGTGGGCGTCGCGGCTCTTGGCGATGCGGCCCAGGCGCGTCTTGCCACCCGAGCTGTACTGCCCTGGCGCCAGCCCAATCCCGGCGCTGAGCCGGCGATCGTTGCGGAAGTCGTGGCCGTTGCCGATCGTCGCGATCAACGCCGTGGCGGTGGCCTCGCCGATGCCACGCAGGCGCTGCAGTTGCTGAGCACTGCTGTTCTGGCGAGCCATCAAGGCGATATGCCGGTCGTATTGGGCGATGCGCTCGTCCAGGTGCGTGACCTCGCTGAGCAGGTCACCGATCACCGTGTTGACCCAGCCGGGCAGATCCTCCAGCTGAGCCATGGCTTGGCGCCGCACCGTGTCGGCCTTCGGTGGCAGCACGGCGCCCACCTCGCTGAGCAGGCCGCGGATGCGGTTGATCGTCGCGGTGCGGGCTTCGACGAAGCCCTGCCGCGCACGATGCACCATCAGCTGGCCCTGTTGGTCAGCGCTCTTGACGGGCACGAAGCGCATGCTGGGGCGCTGCACGGCCTCGCAGATCGCCTGGGCGTCGGCCGCGTCGTTCTTGCCGCGCTTGCCAGACAGGCGATACGGCGCGACGAACTTGGGTGCCATCAGCCGGACGGTGTGGCCGTGTGCCTGGAACAATCGCGCCCAGTGGTGGGCGCCGCTGCAGGCCTCCATGCCGACGGTGCAGGGCGGCAGCTCGGCAACCAGTTCCAGGAGTTTGCCGCGAGGCACGCTGGGACGTACCAGTTCGGGTTTGCCGGCGTCGTTGACGCCGTGAACCGCGAAGACGCTCTTGGCGAGATCGATGCCGACGAACAGAATAGCCGTGGACTCCCCCTATCGGCCGAGTTGCTGAGATTTCGCACTTCCGATCGTGGCACTTCGATGCCTGTTGCCGCAATGCGGCTAGGTCGGGACGGGGAAGTCCCTTTCATTCGTTAGGCCTCAGAGCAGCTCGCCGTCGCTTCTACAATTTTTCAATGGCTTGCAGTTTGGGGACAGCCGATAACTCTTTTTGAATCCATACATTGACGCAATATGAAGACTCCTCGCGTTTTGCTTCTACCGCACATAATATATGTAAATGGGCGAAGTCGCGTGGAGATGCTTCGTGATGTTATCCGAGCCGCTGGAGCAGTACCCATCTCTCCTGAATCAGGGGTTGGTTTAGAGCTGCCGCTTACACTGCTTGCTTCAGAGATTGAAAAATCAGACCTGCTTGTCGTCGATATCGACAACGGAGGAGCTGATTCGATATATGCCATTGGATACGCGCATGCAAAGCGCAAGCCGATCATCGTACTTTCGGAAAGTGAGAGGATCGGTTGGACTAGTTTGGCCGAACTGCAGATGCTTCACTACAGCAACAGATTTAACAAGTACAGCGAGCTAGAAGGTCAGTTCACACAACATTTAAACAGCGCTCTGGCCAACCCAGAACGATATCTGCTAGGAGCTAAGGTGGACTCCCGGCTCAGGTCTGTCTTCATAAGCTACTGCCACAAGGATAAAGCTTATCTCGATAGAGTTTTAGTTCATCTCAAGCCTTTGGTGCGGCTAGGGATCATTGATGTCTGGTCAGATGAGAGAATTGCTCCAGGCGACTTGTGGAAACTTGAGATCGAGAAAGCACTTGCCAAGTCTCGAGCCGCGATCCTGCTTGTTTCTGCGGACTTCCTGGCGTCAGACTTCATTGCGAACAACGAATTGCCGCCTCTCCTTGCTCAGTCAGAATCCAATGGGACAAAGATAATTCCAATTGTGATACGCCCGTGCCGATTCTCCAGGGATAAGAACCTGAATGCTTTCCAGTCGCTCAATCCACCAAGTGATCCAATCTCGGAAATGAAGGAGAGCGAGCAAGAAAGACAATACGACAGGCTCTCCCAAGTGATCGAAATTCTCGGCATTGGTGAGTCTGAGGCCTAACCCATCGATCGTCGGGGTCGAACAAGCACACCGCTCGCTGCGCAGGATGCAAACCACAAATGGCCGTGCCGTTGCCCGCCGCGCTGCCTAACTATTGCGTCAACCTGACCCGCAACGGCGTGGCTGTCGCGGGCCTTCACTTCATTCTTGCCCGCGCCACCCACGCCGCTGCGGGCAGGTTACACAGCTAGTTAGGCCGCACGAAACAGACCGGCTTCACCCTTGCCATGAACAACGTATGAAGCCAAATCCCTGGGACTGGACCGAAGAGGACCTGCTGGAACTCATCACGCTTGGCGTCCAAGAGAGCCTCGAGCTTGACTACAAGCGCTGCGATGCCCTGCAGCGCTCGGACGGCAAAAAGAACGAGATCAGCAAGGACATCAGTTCCTTCGCCAACTCAGGAGGCGGAACAATCGTCTACGGGATGAAGGAGAACGGGCACACTCCTACCGAGATCGACGTTGGCTTTGATCCAACAGACATCACGAAAGAATGGCTAGAGCAAGTCATCAACTCACGGATTCAGCGCCGCATCGCTGGCGTCCGAGTGAATCAAGTGCCACTTGATCGTACTGCCCCGAGTCGTGTCGCCTATGTTGTCCACGTTCCGCAGAGCCAGAGTGCGCCGCATCAATCTTGGGATAAGCGCTTCTATAAGCGCTTCAACTTTGAGTCAGTGCCGATGGAAGAGTACGAGATCCGCGACGTCTCGAACAGATCTACGGCGCCTGATCTTTCTCTTGAGTTTGTTTTTCGTCCAGGTGATGCTGAGACCAACCTAACAGTAGAGTCCGACTCCTACTACGCAGAGGTCATGCTAGCCGCTCT
This sequence comes from Pseudomonadota bacterium, assembly GCA_963205115.1. Taxonomy (GTDB): domain Bacteria; phylum Pseudomonadota; class Gammaproteobacteria; order Burkholderiales; family Burkholderiaceae_C; genus Rubrivivax. The sequence goes on from CAUJHV010000075.1 coordinate 18,268, forward strand.
TGTGCAGAACCTTTCGCAGGCGGTGGCTTCACATGCAGTATTCCATTTGCATCTAGATGAACGGATACGGATAGTAGAACTGCCGAACGATGTTAGAAAGCATAACGAGAAGAGCTCGCTCAAGATGGAAGGAGCCGAAGTCTTACTGGCGAAATTAACCATCCTGTGGGATGACAAGAAGGGACTGCCTCTCTTTGCCGGGATCGCAATCGAGATACCTACTCCTCCGCTGCGAATTCAGATTCCGCGCGGCCTAGACCTACTTGCGTTGCGCTACACCATTGGCGCCCCAGGAATGGCCGTTAAGGACCAGTTCGTCTTTATATCGGTAAGTGAAGGCAAGGCGAAGATTGTCCTGCCGTCCACCAAGTACGACGATGAAGCCTCCGCGAGTGTGGCCTAACCCCTCTACAGGGACTTCTCATTGAGTCAACAGTTCTCAGCGGCTGTTCTGCATAGCTGACTTGCTATGTGACTGGCAGCGGGACGTGATGGTCGAAGACAGCACCGTGGAAGGACAGACTGCACATCTACAGGCGGGCTTGTTTCGGTGGCGATCACCGAGGCGCCAGATACGAATCGCTAGGCAGGACTCCATTCGTTCAGCGTGCTTGAGGCACGCAGGGGTTATCGCGTTCGTAAGCTCCCCCTCTGAGGAGACAGTTTGAAAATGGAGGCTTCCGCATCTTCGAGGAAGAGCGATGAGGAAGTCGAGATTCACGGAAGCCCAGATCCTGGCGATCCTGGGCGAAGGCGAGGCAGGCTTGCCGGTGGCCGAGGTGTGCCGCAATCACGGCATCAGCACGGCGTGCTACTACCAGTGGAAAAGCAAGTACGCCGGCATGTCGGCCAACGAGCTGAAGAAGGTCAAGGAGCTGGAGGCGGAGAACTCGCGGCTCAAGCGGATGTATGCCGAGCTGGCGTTGGAGAACGCAGCGATCAAGGACGTGCTGTCGCGAAAATTGTGACGCCGACCGCCAGGCGAGCCGCCGTGCAGATCATGGTCGACGAGCACCACCTGTCGCGCGCGCGAGCCTGCAGAGCCGTGGGGCTACCGCGGTCGGCGCTTTACAAACCCATGCGAGATCTGGCTGCCGTAGACGCGCCGGTGATTCAGGCGCTCAATGAGGTCGTCGAGAAGCGGCCTCGCTGGGGCTTCTGGAAGTGCTTCGAGCGGCTGCGATCGGACGGTCGCGGCTGGAACCACAAACGGGTCTACCGGGTGTACTGCGGCATGCGGTTGAACCTCAAGCGCAAGGCCAAGAGAAGACTGGTCACGCGAGAGCGGCAGCCGTTGTTGGCCAGCCAGGAATTGAACCGCGTGTGGGCGCTGGACTTCATGCGCGACACGCTCTACGACGGCAGGCCGTTCAGAACGCTGAACGTGATCGATGAGGGCAACCGGGAAGCGCTGCGCATCGAATGCGGCACATCGATCCCGTCAGTCCGGGTTGTGCGGGTGATGAACCAACTGGTCGAGGTGTATGGCAAGCCTCAAGCCATCAGGCTGGACAACGGTCCGGAACTCACCGCCGACACGTACGTCGACTGGGCCAAGGAACGTGGTGTCCAGCTGCTGTTCATCCAGCCTGGCAAACCCAACCAGAACGCGTTCGTCGAGCGCTTCAACCGTAGCTTCCGCGAGGAGGTTCTAAATGCCTGGCTGTTCAACGCGGTCAGCGAGGTTCAAGACGCTGCCGACGAGTGGCTGACCGACTACAACGAGTACCGGCCGCACGAGTCACTGGGTAACGTGCCGCCGGCGGTGTTCAAGCCCAGGGTATTCAACGCGAAAGTCTCTACTTCTGAGTTGCCTACTTGACGGGGGAGCTTACGGCTCTACCCCAGCCCGTGAAACGATTCGGATACGATACCCATCGTCTGGATGAGGTCATTGGGAGGTGACATGTCTCGGATCCGCGGCCTCGCGACTCTTGCTACCAGCGTGCTCTTTGTTCTGGCAAGTGAGCCAGTGCTTGCGGCTCGCTACGGCGGATACCGCGCCCCACCTCCCAGACGCGCACCGATGCCGTCTCGCTCGGCGCCAAGGCCGGCCCCAATGCCAAGGCCTGCGCCGAAGCCTCTTCCTCAAAAGTCTCCCATATCGGTACCGAAGCCATTGACAGGGAAGTCTGCCCAAAACAGCGGTAAGCAGGCAAACGGTAACTACCAACAAAAGCCCGACACGCGCCATAACGCGGATGGCTCAGTCAATAAGAAGCAGACCAAGGCAGAGCAGAGCGCGAAGGCTGCGAAAACTGGCTCTAATCCTAAAAGTGCAAGTGATGCTGTAAAACTAAATAAATCACTTGCAAGCCAGGCCCAAATGAAGGAGCCTGGTGTGATTATCGCTGGAGGTGGGAAGGCTCCATTCAGGGATGCACAGCGAGTTGCTAGAACTCATGGCGGGAAAACTGAGGACTGGGTGAAGAAATCCAGCTCATCCTATACCGACAAGGATGGCAACAAACAAGAGACGCATTGGGTTGAGAATATCAAGACAGGAAAGAGGGCGGAGTTCAAGACCGTGGTAAATGGAAAGCAATAACATGAAAAGCACTGCGAGAGCAGAAATCGTCAAGATTGCCAGTCAAATTGTTTCGGGCAAGGATCCCATCCTTGATGGCGTAAGAAGGATTGTGGCGCTTCGGTTTGACCTTGACAATCCCGATGACGAAGCCTTCTTGACCTTACGGGGCTATGCTTCAGAGACAGATGAATTTCCTTCGAAGTCCGTTCGCAAAGACTACGACAAGGCGGCACTCCAGAAGTTGGACGCAGAGTTGGCTGAGTACGATTCTCGTGCGAGAGAAATAGTCTTTGAGTCCTGTCGAGAGTTAATAAAAAAGTTTAGCTAGGTGCAGTTGAATCAAGAACGCAACCTTGACTAAGTTTTTTGCTCGCATCCGAATGCGTGTGTGATGTTCTTGTTCTCTATGCAGTTCTCAAACATGAGAGCCGCGTCATCACCACAAACACAGTCATTTAAGTCACGACGTATTCACCAGCGCGATTACAAAATTGGCGGGAGCATCAATGCATTTCATCCTCACCACACATCCCAGGGCGATAGTGCTTTGTCTGATGGCTTCCGCGCTTGTGGGGTGCGTGACACCTACCCAACAGCCTCAGCGTGATGGCCGGTTTGCTGCAAACCTGCCGTTTCTTCCAACCACCAATGCAGACCTCGGCATCTATCTTGCGCGAGTAAAAAAGGGTGAGCCCTTCTACGATATCTATCTGCTCGGGTGGGAAAAGAATGATGCCATCAATCCAAATATTAAACCGCGCGCCTTCCAAGATACCGAGGAAATGCTAAACAATTGTCGCCCAGGAGGTGGTCTGGGCGATATACGCGTCACTCAGGAAGATACTTTCTTCGACAGAAGTGCCTATGACGGATTGATGCGCAGTGGACAAGAGATTGCCAAAATGCGCCACGTTTGGCAATTCCATATGGATAGAGCCCAAGCTCAGAAGCGTGTATTGGAAGGTTTGGGACGAAGGACTGGAGCTTCTTTCCCATCCAACACAACTGACGGCTCTGGGAGTTCGCGCTCTCAGGATGGTGGGGTGTCACCACGCCAAGCAAAAAGACCCGAAGCCGCTCAACGCGCGCCTCTGCCAGTTCCTCAGGTTCAACGAACACCACCACCACAAGCAAGAAACCATTCAGCTGCCGAAGTTGAACAAGCGATAAAAGCTCTTGATTACAACTTTCAGATTCTAGGCAGCATGGACACCGAGATTCGTCGACGCGAAGATGTCTATCTTGCAGACCTTTCGAAGATCTATGAAGAAGCTCTGACAAAGATGAAGAAGCATCTCTCGTTGTCGACCTTCGATTTAGTCGATAGATATGAGATTTTGCGTGAGCAAAATATCATGCTTTGCGGCATGAGAGTCATAAATAATAGCTCACCGGGCAAGTTGCGCCTTGTCGAGTTGAATAAGCAATCGCGCGACGTGGTTGTCTCCTTTCTCAAAGCGAGCAAGCCGAAGATTGTTGCGGATATGGATAGGCAGCGCCTGCTCGCGGACAAACAGAAAGTTTATGCATCGTATTTTAAGACCGTCTCGCTGCAAAAGCTGGCAGCTTCGGAGCTTGGAATTCAGGCTCCAGACGGTATTTCTAAGCGCGCTCCAGGCGAGACTGAGCGTCTGACATTGGATTGATCTTCGATTTTATCGAGTATGTGCAATATAAAGACAAACCCCTCATACGCCGCCGCATCGTTGCGGCGGTGTTGGCTTATGGTGGGAGTGGTTGGACTGATGCTTTTTGTCGGCACCGTTGGCAGAGCAACAGCGCAGGGCGTGGGTACTCCTGTGGCAGCCATACAGGCTTGCGACGAGCTTGCCTCCCATCCAGACGACCCGGAATCCTTCGCCTCGGGTGTGGCAGACGACCAACTCGAAGCATCGCGCGTGATCGAAGTCTGTGAGGCGGCAACGAGGATCGATACAGCCTCGCCGCGACTGTCTTTCCAGCTTGCACGCGGCTACCTGAAGGCAGGACGCATCCAGCCGGCCATCGAAAGCCTTCTCAAGGCCGCGAAAGAGGGTCACGGCGCTTCACTTGCCTATCTTGGCGACATCCACCTTGATGGCGCGCCAGGCATCGAAGCAGACCCCATCATCGCGCATGGCCTTTACATGCGAGCTCTCCAATCTGGTTTCGAGCCGGCCCGGAAGATTCTGGCCGAATTCGAAGACCATACGGATAAGTTTGCACAGGCTGAAAAGGAGGAGGATGAACTGGCGCGTATAGCAGTATCGGGAAGTGGTTTGAATCGTGACTACATTAATCCTGACATCATAGAAAACCTGCTGCGCGGCGACTTGGATGAAGTAACCAACAATGAGGCATGGGTTAAGGAGTATCTGCTGACCATTGCAGAGGTTGTCGCTGAAGACTGCAAAGCTTTTTTCACGAGCTCGGACATTAAGAATCTTCAAGTTGTATCCAAGGCGACCGCTATGGACTGGAGTTCGGAAACTGGATGGATGGTTATTTGGGAGATTTTCGACAACGTTGCGACTGTGCGAAATGGCATCACGCAAGGGAAGTTGATTATTCCTGGCATTGAGGCCACCATGTCGGAAGAGGCCAACATGAAGCAACTCGTGACAGAGGCGGTGACGGATGCGTATGTGCTTATGAGTAAGCATAGTTGCCGAAGCCAAGAGCTCAAGACCGTCATGGGAAATATGGTCCGCTACATCGAGAATGATGGAGCGCCCCGTGCTTCAACGCAATCCATCATGAGTTCCTGTGTCGCAAGCCAATCGAAGAGCGGCGTGTCCAACGCGAGTGGATTTTGTAGGTGTGTTACCAGAAAACTCACGCTCGGGGCAACGATGTCGCGGAAGCAAAGAAATCTTCTCACAACGAATTTTTATAGTGGCGCACAGACCATCATTCGTGCGAATCGCTCCCACTTTGAGTCCTGCTTCTAAGTGTGGAGATTTATGAGTCTGCGATAGAAGAGGCGGGGAGAGAGTATGAAAACTATCTTTTCGAAGTTTCTTTTGGCCGCGGTGGCGGGAAGTTTATGCTTTGCGACTTTCGCAAATGCCCAGTCTTGGCAGCGGCAGCAGGACTTCAACCGACAGAGGCAAATTGACCAACAGCGTCAAGACGCCGCGCGCGAGCAGTTGCGGCGAGCTGAGCAGCAGCGCATTCGGGACGAAGTGCGCCAGCAACAGATTCGACAAGAGCAAGCGCGGGTCAGAGATGACATCCGCAACAGCATCAAACAAGACCGCGCGAATGACGCGAGACAGCAGGTCCTGACCACAGCAAAGCAGCAACGGGAAGACTGGCGACAGCAAGGAAAGCTCGGTGTAGCTCGTCCTGCCGGCGACGCAGCGGGTCGCGCAGGTCCGTTCCGCGCTTCAAACGGCATTGCTGCGGCTCCCCGCCAGCCCACACCCGCCGAGGCCAAGCGAGGCTACACAGGGAAGGTGACCGCAGACGGCAAAGCCTTGGTGCGGTTTCAGAACAGGGTCGTAGCAGTCCCGTCTTCGCGCATTGGGGTGGCTCCGCGGCGGACCGAAACCAGCCAGACCGCACTGGCGACGGGCTGGAGCCAACAGAAGCAGGCCAGTATCAGCGCGGAGTTTAGAAAGCTTGCCGCTGGCGGTGGGTCAGGAGCAGGAAAGTCTGCTGTCACCCAGACTTCCATCGCGGCGGCGGTGCAGGGGAGGATTGCGGACGCTAGACAGAAAAGACTGCTGTCAAATGAGAATAAATATTCTTCCAGGTTTTCGGGTGCCGCTTCTCAACCGACATGGGCCGACTTACGAACACTTGATGATCATTTCAAGAGGCATGGAGCTCAAGTTGGGGCAAGGGACAAGTATGATTATATGCGAATTGCCGCTGAGTTCTTTGCTGACAGAAAAAAGTATCACTGCAAAATTGACTCGAACGGCGGCATACGTGTATATGATGAGCATTCTGGGAGATTTGGATCATTCACGAATGATGGATTGGCAAAGACATTCTTCAGCATAGGTAGAAATAGGAGTGGAAATGATTCATATTGGGCCAAGCAATTGGGGGGTGCATGTTGACCTCTAATATGTGTCCGGTTTGTGGCTTTGAGCTGTGGTTTTTGCCATGGTCTGATGAATGTCCTTCAGATGAAATGTGTCCATGCTGTGGAATTCAGTTCGGTTTGGATGATGTGATTGATCTTGATGATGTTTCGCTATCGACTAGAATGACGTACTATGCTCAAGTGCGATCTAGGTGGATTGATGGTGGCATGTTGTGGCGTGGCTCTGTCACCAACAAGCCTAAGAACTGGGACCCACGGAAGCAATTAAGAATTGCCAGCTTCCCAGACTAATGGATGAGTACTTGATTGTTTAACCGAGTCAAGGGCTTTTGTCCTGACTGGCGCGGCCCACAGGCGAAGCCGAGGACACGGGAAGGGCAAAAGGGCGTAAGCCTTTACCCTTGACGCGAGGAAAGAGAAATACCCTCAGGGAGGAGGTTGCAGGGAAAGAAGATCCCTGCAACCCTGCCTTCCGGCGAGGGCGGGGCGTGGGGCGGAGCCCCACAGGTATTTGAATTCCGCCTCAGGCGGCCAGTTCACGGTCTATTAACGCTTTTGCGTCACTCTGGAGAATGACCCATCAAGGAGGGGGAATCCATGAGTGATAACAGACCAGACCTCGCGGCCTATGTGGTCCGCGACCGTGAAGACAAGAAAGCCACCTGGCGCGAAATTGGCGTCGCCTTCAAGCACAAGGACGGGAAAGGCTTCGACCTCTTGCTCGACGCCACGCCGACCAACGGCCGTGTCGTTCTTCGAGAAATCGAAGAGAAGGCCGAGTGAAGAACCAGGCGTGCCGCCCGTGACCTTCTGGCGCAATTCGGCGGCCAGCACTGGCCGGCCATTGCCCGCGCGCACGAGTACCGCATGATGCCGAGGGAAGGCGACCCGACCGATTGGCGGGCCGTCTCTGCGCTAATCGCGCGGGAGCATCTTCCGACCTGGCCGTGTGACGGGGTCAGTGGGGGGAATTTGCTGAAGGGTCGCAGGCCAATGTATTGCGACTAGACGGCCGCCATGGTCCGGCGAGCCCGTCGCGCACCGCGCGTCAAACAAGTGGCCTGTCGTTCATTGAGCGTGAGCCGCCACCCGCCGACTCCGCGCCTCAATCCTGAACGACTGCGCCAACCTCAGCACCACCGCGCCGACGAAAAAATCCGGCACGCGCTGCTCCAACGCGTCGAACCCGGTGTCGCTCCCCAACACGCTCTGCTCGAACAACGTCGTAGGCAGGTGGACTTCCGCCCCAGTGCGGCGATCAATCAGCCGATAGCGCTCGACGAGCCGCGCATGTAGCGCCTCCACAAAATCCACGAACAGCACGCCGCGCCGTTCGCGCGTGAGGCTCTCCGGTCTGCACACCGAAGGGAAGCGGTCGACGATGCGCTGGAAATCGAATTCCAGCCGCTCGGCGATTGGGCATGTCCGCCGGTCGCTCGTCGCGCGGCGGTTCTCGGGCAGGGGCAGGAAGGGCTTGCCGAAGGCTTCGGTGAGCTGCTGGAACCCGTCCAGCATGTTGCCGCTGAAGTCGATGGCCTTGCGGCCGCGCAGTTCCTGGAAGACGCCTTCGGTGTCCTGAAAGTCTTTCAGCTTCACCGGGTAGACGGCATTCGTGCCGCGCAGGGTGGTGAATGCGAAGAGCTCCTTGGAGACCCAGCGCGACTGCAGCGCGTGGGGCGAGAGCACGACGATCATGGATTCAGTCGTCCGCAGGCCTTCGCGCAGGGTATCGGGGATGTCGCGTGCCGCGGCGATCTCGTGGCTGTCGTGCCAGGGCCGGATGCGGTGGAAGGTCAGCAGCTTCACCAGCAGGTCGACGAAGTAGGTGTCTTCGGTGGAGTAGCTGACGAAGACGCTGCGGGGATGTTGAACGGCCTGTGGCATCGGGGACCTCGTCGGGCTGACCGGGGCGGATGTCTGGCGTGGTGGTCTTCCGCTACCGCCGCGAAGGATCGGACGGCATCTGTTGCCCGTGCGGCGCAACCTGCCGCAGGCCTTTGACGCGCATCAGAAACCCCTTCTCGCAGGCGCGCATGCTGATCATGCGCCGCCGGCTCCGCTGATCGCTCGACGCCCACCCAGACCATCGGCTCCAGCGCCGGCCCACGCGCAGCCGCAAGAGCTTGTGTCCAGGCACCGAGGATCCGCATGAACACCGCGCCCACCACCCGCGACTTCTTCATCTCCCACGCCACCGCCGACAAGGCCCACTACATCGAGCCGCTGGTCCAAGAGTTGACCCGGTTGAAGCTCACCTACTGGCTGGACGCCATCGACATCGCCTGGGGCGACCCGCTGGCCGCCAAGATCAACGAGGGGCTCGCCAAGAGCCGCATGGTGCTGCTGTGCCTTTCAGAAGCCTTCCTCGGCCGGCCGTGGACGGAGCTCGAGATGAGCGCGGCCTTGTCCGCCTCCGCCGATGGCAAGCAGAAGGTCCTGCCGCTGATCCTGAATGCCCAGGAGCAGGTGTTTCAGCGCTATCCGCTGATCCGCGGTCTCATGCACCACAGCTTCGACGAAGGCCTGCCCGCCATCGGCACGGCGCTGGCCGCGCTTGCCGGCAAGCCGGTGGTGCCGGAAGGGGAGATTCCGATCACCATCGAGTCGGTCCACACGGGCGCGCTCGTGAACCTGTCGGTGTCGCCGCGGGTCAGCGTCAAGTGGTTGTCCGACCACGCGCGCCTGGCCGCGGGCCTGAAGGAAGAGGCGCAGACGGGCGCGTACGAAGACCTGAAGCTGCGCTGGGTGCTGGTCGACGCGAAGGCCGAGGGCGAATGGAAAGCCTTGTCGCGGCGTCAGCAACAGCAGGTGCATGCGATGTTGATGCCGGAAACGGGCCTGAGCGTCTCGCGCAGCAGCGACGACCGGATGAGTGACCTGGGCATCTATCCGGGCATCGTCTTCCACCTGGTGGCTGTGCCGGATGAGGCGGCGCCGCTGCCGCGCTTTCGCGCGCCGGAAAGGGTGTCGCGGTTTCGGCGTCGGGTGCTGTGAGGCGTTGATGCGGGGCGGCGCCGTCCCGCGCCTGTGATCGCCGGGTGGGGCTGCGAGGCCGTCGCCAGTGGCGCTTGTCGACTGCTGTCAGACCGCCGCAGCCAGGCCCGCTCGCCCGGGTCCGCCCGCTTCGCGAAGCCCCATCGCCGTGCTAGGCTGAATCACAACATTCATACCCGCAGGAGACCCGCCCATGCAGCGCAGACTGATCCTCGCTACCCTCGCCGCGGCCGCTCTGGCTGGCTGCGGCACGATGCCCGGCATGGGCTGGGAAACGGTCATCGCCGATGGCCAGGGCCTGGCCGGGCTGGACAAGGTGGGCAATGCCAACTGGCGCAGCGAGGGCGGGCTGGTGGTGGCGGACAAGGGCACCGTGGGCTTCCTGGTCACGCCGAAGAGCTACCGCGATTTCGTGCTGGTGGCGGAGTTCTGGGCTGAGACCGATACCAACAGCGGCATCTTCATCCGCCTGTCCGATGCGAAGACGATCACCGCGGACAACAGCTACGAAGTCAACATCTGGGACATCCGCCCGGATCCGAAATACGGCACCGGCGCGATCGTCAATTTCGCCACCGTGCCCGTGCCGCTGACCCACAAGGCCGGCGGCCGCTGGAACACCTTCGAGATCGAAGCCCGCGGCAGCAAGGTCACGGTCAAGCTCAATGGCCAGGTCACGTCCGTCATGGACAACGGCAAGTTCGCGCAGGGCCCCGTGGCGCTGCAGTACGGCCCCGGCGTGAACGGTGCGCAGGGCGGGCCGATCAAGTGGAAGTCGGTGCGCATCCGGGCGTTGTGATCGGCGGCTGGCGGTCGTACAAGACACGCCTGGCGCGCGGCGCACGAGCCCTGCGCGTCCGCGGTGCAGCATTGGGGTGCGCCCGAGCGGACACCGGTCTCGGCTGCCGTTGATCTGGCCGGTTCGCGTGGGGCCGCGTCGCGCGCTTCGTGCCGTGTGAGAACGGCGCACGCGACGGCTTGCGCCATCCCTTGTGCATGTGGATTTGCTTTGGCGGGCCGCGTGCTAAAAGCCCCCGCAATGGGGGGATCATTCGATGTGGGACGGCTTCCAGGCCTGGGTGAATGCCAACGCGAGCTTGGCCGTTTCTCTGGCCTTGCTCATGATCGGGCTGGTGTGGGTGACCTTGGGCCTGACCTGGGCGGTGTGGGTGCGACCCCGCCTCGCTGCGATCGAATCGAATCAGATCGCCATCTCGCGCTTGGAAGGCGCGACAGCGCAGTTGCTGGCCGCCAAGTTGCCGGATTCGGTGTCCGGTCTGACCGTGGGCCTGGCCTCCTTGCAGGTCAAGGTGGATGCGATCACGTCGGCAAAGCTGGGTGACGGCCTGGCGAGCATGAGTACGCGTGTCACGGTACTCGAAGAGTCGCAGCGTGCGGAGCGCGAGCGGCTGGTCAAAGAGCTCGCGGTGACACGCGAAGCCTTGAACCACTCCTTGGAGGACCTGCGCAACCTGCAGCGCAGAAGCAGCCGGGAGATCGGGCATATGGTCGAACAAAAGCATCTGAACCTGGCGGAAGAACAGGCGCTCCAGGACGTGAAGCTGGCGCAGATCGCCGAGCAATTGGCTCGTCTGGCACCGTCGCAGCACGCCGAGGCTCTGCAGCGGCTGCGGCTGGCCATCGCACGCCACAAACAACTGCGTACCCGAGAACGCGGCGAGCCCGACGCGGCTAGGGATGAAACCGAGGACTTGCCTTAAACCTCGCGGCAAGCACCGCGTTTGCGCGCCCCCGGGAGTCGCCGGCGCATGAACGTCCCGCGGCGGTATCCATACGCACCTTGTGGGTCCACTGCCCTACGGATGCGCGTTACGCCCGGCAGCGTGAATATCACGGCGCCGATGCTGTTCCGGGGTCGTGGCAAATGGCGCTGTGCACGGTTGGGGGTGATGCGGTGCTTGCTCGCGGTTCTGGCTTCACGGCCTTGCCCGATGTTCCAACACTGCCTTCTTCAAGGAGTTCCCCATGGCTACCTCTTCCAAGCTCAGCGCCCGTCTGTCCAAGCGCCTGGCTGGCTTCAAACTCAGCGACGCCGTCATCAAGGAACTGGCCGGTCGCATCCAGGTCGATGGGCTGGACATCGGGCGCTTCCACCCGTGCATCTACGGCATCTGCGTGGACTACTGGACCGACAAGCCCCCGGTGCTGGATCCGTTCTGGAAGCGGGGCGGCATCGCGCGGCTGGAAGTGTTCCCCTACGGCATCATCGATTGGGACCGCTGGCACGTGCGCGCGGGTTTCGAGGTGCCGGAGATCCCGAACGCCTCGCACGGCCTGGGTTACTGACATGGGTCCGGCCGCAGCGCCTTCGGGCTTTCTCGGTTCGCGCATCGTCCATCTGCACCCCACGCGGCTGTGCAACCTGGCCTGCGCGCACTGCTACTCGCACTCCGGTCCCGATGCGCGGGGCGAGTTGGAGGCCCGGGCGCTGCTGCCGGCACTCGCGGTCCTGCGCACCGAGGGCTACGAACAGGTCAGTCTCTCGGGCGGTGAGCCGCTGGTGTACCAGGATCTGCTTCCGTTGCTGGACGGCCTGCGTCAGCAGGGCTGGCGCGTCACGATGGTGAGCAACGGCCTGCTGGCCGATTCGCGCCACGAGTCGGCGCTGGCACGGCTCGATGGCCTGGCCATCAGCTTCGATGGGCCGCGTGCGCTGCACGACGAACTGCGTGGCCGCGCCGGTGCCTTCAGTCGTGCCTGTGCGGCCTTGCGCCATGCCGCCGCGCGCGGCCGACCGGCCGCCGCGGCGATTTCGCTCACACGCCCGGCCCTGGCCGATCTGCCCGATCTGGTGGACGAATTGCTGGAGCAGGGCGCCCGTGGTTTCCAGATCCGTCCGGTTGCCCGCGCGGGACGCGGTGCGATGCTCGACCCGCGCTGCTTCTACAGCGCCGCCGACCGCGCCCGCTTGTCGCTGGTGGTGGACGCGCTTCGCCAGGAGCTGCCGGACGTGCCGCTGAACTGCGACCTCGCACCCGCGCAGGCGCTGTGGCGCCAGCGTGAGGACTATTCGTCGTTGCTCGCCGATTGCGAGGGCCGGCCCGTCGGCGCGCGCTCCTTGTCCGATTGGGTGAACCCACTGGTGATCGACGAACGAGGCGTGCTCAAACCGCTCGCCTACGACTTCGATGCCCGCTTCGATCTGGCACGCATCGACGATCTCAGCCCGGCAACGCTGGCCACCGCTCAGGCGCGCGTGGCCGCACCGCTGCGGCAACTGGTCGGCAGCGGCCTGGCGGCGCTGAAAGACAGCCACGATTTCATCGACTGGTTCGACAACTGCGCGCGGCGCTCCGCCAGCATCGCCCTGGGTGAACGCTTGGCGGCCTGAAGGCCTGCTGCTGGGGCGTGACTACACTGGTGCCGCGCCAGGTACATGTCCAGCCAGGGGTCCGCGAATATGAAGTCCATCATGCTCCTGCTGCTCGCTCTGGCCGGGGCCGGCCCGGCCCTCGCAGCAGAGAAGACACCGTCCGAAATCACTGCCGAGGTTCTCAGCGCCGAGGGCGCCCTGTACCGAGCGGTCTTCGATGACTGTGACGCGGATCAGCTGTCCGCCTTGGTGGCTCCGGAGCTCGAGTTCTTCCATGACAAGGGCGGCCAGGTGGCGCGCTCCGGACAGGAGTTCGTCAGCGCGATACGGGCCTCCTGCGAGAACCAGCGGGCGGGCAAAGAAACAAAGACCCGTCGCGAACTCGTTCCAGGGTCCGTGGCTGTCCACCGCATGGGAAGCTACGGCGCGCTCGCGGTAGGCATGCATCGCTTCTTTCATCTGCCGTCGGGTCAGGCGGAGATTCCCACTGAGCACGCGCGCTTTGCCAACCTCTGGCGGCTCGACAAGGATCGCTGGCTGCTGGCGCGGGTCTTCAGCTTTGAGCATCGGCCCTCACAGCCCGAGCGGCGTGCGCCGTGATCCATAAGGACCACCGTATGTCGCTGCTCTGGCTGATTCCGCTGGTCGTCATCGGATGGCTGGTCTGGCATCGAGGAGGCAGCGCGCGTGCTGGAGCAGGCGATCCGCAGCGACCCGGTTTTCGGTGGCAGCCGTGAAGACTTCGACGGCAAGATGGGTATTCAGGTCTATCCGATCCCGGGCAGCGTGGTCAGCTGAGTCGCGTTCTACCGGCACGTGTCTGGGCTGTCGCTCGTGTCACTCGTGTCGCTCGTGTAGCGATCGCACGACTGCGATCTCGCCCATGCGCGGGTCGCTCTTGCGCGGTTGACCGGGAGGCCGTACCTTGGTGCCTGGCATGTCGCCACCAGCAGGCGCAGTGCCTGCATGAACGCGCGGCCGCTCGCACAAGGAGCTTCCCATGAAGATCGTCGTCTCCACCCTCGTCGAAGCGCCCATGCACGAGGTCTGGCGCGCCTACACCACGCCGGAGGACATCAAGGCCTGGAACACGGCTTCGCCGGATTGGCACACCACCGCGGCCACCGTCGATTTGCGGCCGGGCGGCCAGTTCTCTTCGCGCATGGAGGCCAAGGACGGCTCCTTCGGCTTCGACTTCGCCGGCGAGTACACGCAGGTCGTGCCGCACCAGCTGATCGAATACGCCTTTGGCGACCGCGTCGGCCGCGTCGAGTTCATCGAGCAGGCTTCTGCGGTGCTGGTGACCGTCACGTTCGACGGCGAACAAACCCATTCGGAAGAGCAGCAGCGCACCGGCTGGCAGGCCATCCTCGACAGCTTCGCGCGGCACGTGAAGGGCAAGCTGGCATCGGAATGACACATCCTGGCCGTACATTCCCGCGTTCATCCATTCATCGTTGAGGAGCCGCACATGAGCACATCTGCCAACCGGTTTGTCTGGTTCGAACTGATGACTTCCGACGTCAAGGCCGCGCAGGCCTTTTACGGCCACGTGGTGGGCTGGCGCATGCAGGACGCCGGCATGCCGTTCCCCTATGTGCTGGCCAGCCCGCCGGGCAGCCCCGAGGGCGGCGGCGCGGTGGCTGGCCTCATGGAACTCACGCCTGAGATGACCACGTCCGGCATGCCGCCGTGCTGGGGCGGCTATATCGGCGTGGACGATGTCGATGCCGCCGCGAATCGGCTGGCCGCCACCGGCGCGCAGATCTGCAAGGCACCGGAAGACATCCCCGGCGTGGGCCGTTTTGCCGTGATGGCCGATCCGCAAGGCGCCAGCTTCATGCTCTTCAAGGGCAGCGGCGACGACATGCCGACGCCGCCACCGCCCATGGCGCCCGGCACCATCGGCTGGCACGAGCTGCATGCGGGCGAGGGTGTTGCCGCGGCCAATTGGTACATGCAGCAGTTCGGCTGGACCAAGGACACGGCCATGGACATGGGCCCGGCGGGTGTTTACCAACTCTTCGCCATCGACGGCGCGCAGGCCGGCGGCATCATGACCAAGATGCCCCAGCAGCCGGTGCCGGCGTGGCTGTACTACTTCTGCGTCGATTCCATCACCGCGGCCGAAGCGCGCATCAAGGCCAGCGGCGGGCAGGTGATCAACGGGCCGATGGAAGTGCCGGGCGGCAACTGGATCGTGAATGCCATCGATCCCCAGGGCGCCATGTTTGCGCTGGTGGGGCCGAAGACCTGAGTCGGACGACAAGGCCCGCCTGCGCGGGGCTTGTCGGAGGCGAAGGCCCGAACCCGCCGCGGTGCAGGCTCAGGCGCGCCCGCCAGCAGTTCGTGGCGGGCCCGCCCAAGACCTGTCGACCACGACCGCCGTGAAGCGTGGCGTGCCGGGCTCAATGCCCCAGCGCCACACCCGCCCCATCCACCTTCAGCGCCGCGCCGCTGACATACCCCGCCACCGGCGACGCCAGCACCAGCACCATGCGGGCGACGTCCTCGGCCACGGCGATGCGCCCCAGGGGCATGCCGGCGCGCAGATGTTCTTCCAGCGCCTTCACGTCTTGCCCGCTCATGCGCGCCTGCGCCTGCAGGCCTTCCTGCATGCGCGTGGTCGCCACGAGGCCGGGGTTGATGACGTTGATGCGGATGCCCTTGGGGCCCCAGGCCTGCGCCAGGCCGGCGCTGGCCAGCATCAGCGCGGCGTTCGCCGCGCCGCCGGGCAGGTGAGTGGGCGTGGCGACCAGGCCGCCGACGCCGACGATGTTGACCACGCTGCCGCGCCCGCGTGCAGCCATGCCGCCCAGCGTGGCCTGCATCGCGTGGATGGTGGTGAAGTACTTGGCGTCCATCGCGGCGTGCCAGTGCGAGGCCGTCAGTTCGGCCGGCGGCGTGCGCTGCGCGGCGCCCGCGCTGTTGACCAGCACGTCGATGGGGCCCAGCGCGGCTTCGGTCTGGCGAACCATGGCGTCGGCCTCTTCGGCCTTGCACAGATCGGCCGCGACGGCATGCACGCGGATGCCTTCAGCGGCCAGCGTGGCCATCGCCGCGTCCAGATGCGCCTGCGTGCGCGAGGCGATCGCGACGCGCGCGCCTTCCAGCGCAAATGCGCGTGCGCACGACAGGCCGATGCCTTTGCTGCCGCCGGTGATCAGCACCACCTGACCGGTGAGTCCGAGGTCCATGTCGAAGTCCTTTTCGTTGCTGTCGCAGGGGCGGTTTCTCGGGTGCGCACGGGTAAAAACCACGGCCCGGATCGGAGATGATTCGCGCAGGTCGACGAACACCGCGAGGGCTCCATCATGGCTTACGACACCGGACTTGCCGAGCGCGTACGCGACACCCTGCAGGGCCGGCACGGCATCACCGAGCGCGCGATGTTCGGCGGCCTGGCCTTCCTGGTGGACGGCAAGATGTTCGTCGGCATCTCCGGCTCGCGCCTGATGGCGCGCGTGGGGCCCGAGCGCCACGAGGACGCGCTGGCGCAGCCGCACGTGGTGCCGATGGATTTCACCGGGCGGCCGATGCGCGGCTACGTGTACATCGAGCCCGCCGGGCTGGAATCCGACCGCGACCTGGAGGCCTGGGTCGGCTGGTGCGTGGGCTTCGTGGCGGCCTTGCCGGCGAGGAAGCCGCGGCGCTGAGCAGGCTGCGGCAGCGACGGTCGCGTCGCTGCCACAAGTCCACAAGCCCGCTATGCCACGTGCCGCGCCTCGCGCCGCAGCTCCGCCTGCTTCACCAGCGCATACAGCGCCGGGATCACGCACAACGTCAGCACCGTGGACGACAACATGCCGCCCACCATCGGCGCGGCGATGCGGCTCATCACCTCGGAGCCCGTGCCCGTGCCCCACAGGATGGGCAGCAGGCCCGCCATGATGGCCACCACCGTCATCAGCTTGGGCCGCACGCGTTCCACGGCGCCTTCCATCACGGCGGCGTAGAGGTCGCTGGCGTCAGGCGCGCGGCCTGCCTCGGCGCAGCGGGTGCGCGCGCGCTGCCAGGCGTGATCCAGGTAGATCAGCATCACGACGCCGGTCTCCGCGGCCACGCCGGCCAGTGCGATGAAGCCCACCGCCACGGCCACCGAGAGGTGATAGCCCAGCATCCACATGAGCCAGATGCCGCCGACCAGCGCAAAGGGCACCGAGAGCATCACGATCAGCGTCTCCGACAGCCGCCGGAAGTTCAGGTACAGCAGCAGGAAGATCAGCAGCAGCGTCACCGGCACGACGAGCTTCATGCGCTCGATGGCGCGCTCCATGGCCTCGAACTGGCCGCTCCAAGTGATGTAGGTGCCCGCGGGAAAGGCCACCTGAGCGGCGACGGCCTGACGCGCGTCGGCCACGTAGGAGCCGATGTCGCGCCCGTGGATGTCCACGAAGATGTAGGCCGACAGCAGCGCGTTTTCGGTGCGGATGCCCGGCGTGCCGCGCGACAGCGTGACCGTGGCCACCTGGCCCAGCGGCACCATCGCGCCGCCCATCACCGGCACCAGCACCTCGCGCGCGATCTGCTCGGGGTTGCTGCGCAGCTCGCGCGGGTAGCGCACGCTGACACCAAACCGCTCGCGGCCTTCGATGGTGGTGGTGACCATCTCGCCGCCCAGCGCCGTGCCCACGACATCCAGCAGCTCGCCCACCGAGAGGCCGTAGCGCGCCAGCTGTTCGCGCCGCGGTTCGATGTCCAGGTAGCTGCCGCCGGTCAGGCGCTCGGCGTAGGCCGATGTCGTGCCCGGCACGGTCTTGACCACCGCTTCGATCTGCCGCGCCACGGTTTCCATCTCGGCCAGGTTGCGCCCGAAGACCTTGATGCCGATGGGCGTGCGGATGCCGGTGGACAGCATGTCGATGCGCGCCTTGATCGGCATCGTCCACGCATTGGCGATACCCGGAAACTGCAGCGCGCGGTCCATCTCGGCAATCAGGCCTTCGGTGGTGAGGCCAGGCCGCCACTGCGACTGCGGCTTGAGGTTGATGACCGTCTCGAACATCTCGATGGGCGCCGGGTCGGTGGCCGTGTTGGCGCGCCCGGCCTTGCCGTAGACCGAGCTGACCTCCGGAAAGCTCTTGATGATCTTGTCCTGCGTCTGCAGCACCTCGGCCGCCTTGGTGATGGACATGCCCGGCAGCGACGAGGGCATGAACAGCAGCGTGCCTTCGTCCAGCGCGGGCATGAATTCGCTGCCCAGCCGCGTCGCGGGGTAGATGCTCGCGGCCATCGCCGCGACGGCCAGCACCAGCGTGAACCACTTGAAACGCATGACGGCCGAAATCACGGGCCGGTACAGGCGGATCAGCACGCGGTTCAGCGGGTTGCGCGCTTCGGGCAGGATGCGCCCGCGGATGAACAGCATCATCAGCACCGGCACCAGCGTCACCGACAGCAGCGCCGCGCCCGCCATCGAGAAGGTCTTGGTATAGGCCAGCGGCGAGAACAGCCGCCCCTCCTGCGATTCCAGCGTGAAGACCGGCAGGAAGGACACCGTGATGATGAGCAGCGAGAAGAACAGCGCCGGCCCGACCTCCGTGCAGGCCTTGGTGATGGCCTCGGCGCGCTGCGCCACCGTGTGGCCGGCAGGCAGGCGCTCGAGGTGCTTGTGTGCGTTTTCGATCATCACGATGGCCGCGTCGACCATCGCGCCGATGGCAATTGCGATGCCGCCCAGGCTCATCAGGTTGGAGTTCATGCCCAGCAGGTGCATCGCGATGAAGGCGATCAGCACGCCCACCGGCAGCATCAGGATGGCCACCAGGGCCGAGCGCAGGTGCAGCAGGAAGACGACACACACGGCGGCCACGATCAGCGCCTCTTCGATCAGCGTGCGCTTGAGCGTGTCGATGGCGCGGTGGATGAGGTCCGAGCGGTCGTAGACGGCTTCGATGCGCACGCCCGGCGGCAGGCCGGCAGAGATCTCCGCCACCTTGGCCTTGACGCCGTGGATGACCTCCAGCGCGTTCTGGCCGAAGCGCGCCACGGCGATGCCCGAGACAACCTCGCCCTCGCCGTTGAGCTCGGAGAGCCCGCGGCGCTCATCCGGCCCCAGCTCCACACGCGCAACGTCGCGCACCAGGACCGGCGTGCCGCCTTCGCTCTTGACCACCAGCGTCTCGATGTCTTCCTTGCCGCGCAGCAGGCCCTTGCCGCGCACCATGTATTCGGTCTCGGCCATCTCGACCACGCGCGCGCCGACGTCGCGGTTGGAATCGCGGATGACCTGCGCCACCTTCATCAGCGGCACGCCGTAGCTGCGCAGCTTCAGCGGGTCCACCGTCACCTGGTAGGTCTGCACGAATCCGCCCAGCGAAGCCACCTCGGCCACGCCCGGCGCCTTGGTCAGCTGGTAGCGCACGTACCAGTCCTGCAGCGTGCGCAGCTCGGCCAGCGTGCGGTCCTTGGCCAGCAGCGCGTACTGGTAGACCCAGCCCACGCCCGTGGCGTCCGGCCCCAGCGAGGGCGTCAGCCCGCGCGGCAGCCGCGAGGCGGCGAAGTTCAGGTACTCCAGCACCCGGCTGCGCGCCCAGTAGATGTCGGTGCCGTCTTCGAAGATGACGTAGACAAACGAGGCGCCGAAGAACGAAAACCCGCGCACCACACGCGAGCGCGGCACGGACAGCATCGCGGTGGTCAGCGGGTAGGTGACCTGGTCTTCGACGACCTGCGGCGCCTGACCGGGCACGTCGGTATAGACGATGACCTGCACGTCGGAGAGATCGGGCAGGGCATCCAGCGGCGTGCGGCTGAGCGCCACGACGCCGCCGATCACGACGAAGAGCGTGGCCAGCAGGACCAGGAAGGTGTTCCGGCCTGACCAGCGGATGAGTGAGGACAGCATCGTTCGCCCCCGCTCAATGGCCGCTGTGGCCGGATGCGGCTGGCGCGGGCTTCGCGGCCGCATCAGCCGCAGGCGCGCGGCCGGCTGCCGGTGGAGCTGATGGCGACCGGCCTGCTGTGGGCTGGATGGCCGTGACCACATAGTCGCCTGGCTGGCGCTCGACAAACTCGAAATGCACCGCCTGGCCCGCGCGCAGCCCTTGCGCCAAGCCGGCATGCGCCAGCTTGAATTCCATCGTCATGGCCGGCCACTTCAGCGAGGGCACGGGCCCGTGATCGAGGCTCAGCGTGCCGGCCTTGACGTCGATGCTGTCGACGCGGCCGTCGGCCTGGTGCGACACGCCTGCCGGCTTCTGCGCGGCGGGCTTGGCTGCGCCGGCGGCTGCCGATGCTGCGCCCGCAGGCGCGGTCAGCGTGCCGATGGCGGCCTTGAGGTTGCTCTCGGCGTCGATCAGGAAGTTGGCCGCGATGACCACCGGCTCGCCTTCGCGCAGGCCCTTGAGGATCTCGATGCGGTTGTCGCCGCGCCGGCCGACCTCCACTTCGCGCGGCTCGAACCGGCCTTCGTCCAGGCGCACCAACACGATGCGGCGCGTGCCGGTGTCGATGAGGGCCGAGTCGGGCACGGTGAGCACCGGCGTCGCGTTGCCCGTGGCCAGTTCCACCTGCGCAAACATCGCGGGCTTGAGCCGCTGCCCCGGGTTGGCCAGTTCCACGCGCACCGGGATGCTGCGCGTATCGGCCTTCATCGTCGGGTAGATGTAGGTCACGCGGCCCTCGAAGACCTCGCGCGGATAGGCCGTGGTGGTGATGCGCGCACGCGCGCCGCTGCGCACGGCGGCGATGTCCTGCTCGGCCAGGTCGGCGATGACCCACACCGAGGACAGGTCCGTCACCTGGTAGAGCATCTCGCCGGCCATGAAGCGCATGCCTTGCAGCGCCTTCTTCTCGGTGACGATGCCCGAGGCGGGCGAGGGGAAGACGATGCTGCGCTTGACATCGCCCGAGGCGGCGAGTGCGGCCACCTGGTCCGGCGACAGGCCCCAATTGCGCAGCCGCACCAGCGCGGATTCGGCGAGTTGACGCATGCCGGCCTGCGCGTCGGGGCCGCTGTCCTTCAGCGCCTGCTGGCCTTGCACGGCGATGGCGTATTCGCGCTGCGCGGCCACCAGATCGGGGCTGTAGGCCTCGAACAGCGGCTGACCGCGTGAGACAGCCTGGCCGGTGGCATTGACGTACAGGCGCTCGACATAACCGTCGAAACGAGCCGTCACGGCCGAGATGCGGCGCTCGTCGGGTTCCACGCGGCCGGCGGCGCGCACGGTCTGGCCCAGCAGGTGCATGGCCGCGGCTTCGGTGCGCACGCCCAGCTTCTGGATCTTCTCGGTGCTCAGCGTCACACGGCCTGCCGCGCCCGGGTTGCTGGCTGCGGCGGCCGTGTCCTCGCCTTCGTAGACGGGCACGTAGTCCATGCCCATCGAATCCTTCTTGGGCACCTGCGAGATGTCGGGCAGGCCCATGGGGTTGCGGTAGTACAGCAGCTTGCGCGCGGGTGCCGCGACGGTGGCGGACGCCGCTGCGGTGGCCGTTGGCGCCGGGCCGGCCGCAGCGGGCCCGGCGCCGTGCGTCGCGCGGGTGCCGAGCCAGTAGCCGCCGGCGCCCACGGCGCCGAGCAGGACGAGGGACAGCAGGGCAGAAGCGGTTTTCACAGGTCGTCTCCCAGGACACGTTCGATCTCGGCCAGGCGCATCTGCGCCTCGACCTGGCTTTCGAGGAGGTCCTTGCGGGCCTTGCGGATCTGCCGCTGGGCTTCCAGCAGCATGCCCATGTCGCCCTTGCCGGCCTCGTAGGCCGACAGCGCAGATTGCAGGTTCAGCTCGGACTGCGGCAGCAGCCGTGTCTTCAGCAGGCTCTCGGTCTGCCGCGCCGTGTCCAGCGCGGCCAGGTTCAGGTTCAGCTCACCCAGCATCTGCTGCGTCAGCGCGTCGGCGCGGGCCTGGGCCGCGCTGGCCATGCCCTGCGCCTCCTGCTCCTGGCTGCGGCGCGGTTCCTGCTGCAAGGGGATATTCATCTCCAGCATCACGCCCCAGGTGGTGATGCGCGATCGCACCTGCGAGGGCGCCAAGCCCACCACCACGTCCGGGTAGCGGTTGCGCTGCGTGAGCTCGCGGTTCTTCTGCGCGGCCTCCACACGCGCCCGTTCGGCGGCGACCAGCGGGTTGCGTTCGCGCACGCGATCGACGAGCCGCGGCATGTCGGCCGGCGCCCAGGTGGGCAGCGGGCGCGGGGCTTCGGGCGCAGCCAGCGGGGCGGTCGGGTCGCGTGCCAGCAGCGCGTTCAGACGCGCCACGGTCTTACGGCGCTCGCCGGCCAGCATCAGCAGTTCGCCTTGCATGGCGGTCTGTTCGAGCTGCGCGCGGATGGCGTCCTGCTGCGGCGCCAGGCCGGCGGCATAACGCACCTGTGCGACACGTTCCAGGCGCGCCAGCAGACCGATGACCTCGTTCGCCAGCGCCTCGTTGCCGGCGGTGCGGCCGTATTCGGCATAGGCGGTCTTGATGCGCGCGGCCAGCTCGATCCAGGTGCCGTCGGCGCGTGCATCGGCCTGGCGTGCGTCGGCGGCGGCCACGTCGCGCCGCGCATCGCGCTTGCCCCAGGCGGGAAAGCTCTGCATCAGCGTGTAGCGCGTTTCGCCCACACGCGCGGGCAGCAGGTTGGGCGCGGCATCGCTGCCGTAGTTGTTGACGTTCATGAGCTCCACACGCAGCACCGGGTCGGGCAGCGCCGCGGCGGGGCCGATGCGTTGCGCGGCGGCAGCGGCTTCCAGCCGCATGCTGCGCAGTTCAGGGCTTTGCGCGCGGGCGTGGGCGAGAAGGCCTTGCAGCGTGGCGCCCAGCGGGGCGCTGGCTGGGGTGCTGATCGGGGTGTCGATCGGCGCGTGCGGCGTGTCCTGCGCCAAGGCGCTGCCGACCATGCCGGCACATGCAGCCGCACACAGCAGCAGTCGGGTGCTCCAGGCGGGCCGGTGTGCGGGTGTACCTCGCCCACGCGCTTGTTGGCCGCGGGGCGGGAGGGAATGTGTCGACATGGTCGGGGTCTCCGCGGGCTGCGCCGTTGGTGGTGCGGCCCTGGTCGGTCAATCGGTAGCCGTCGGTGGCCGTCGGTGGCCGGTTCGGCGGGCTCGGGCGGCGCGCGTCGGAACCGGGTCACCACGGTGGAGCGGGCAGGCGTGGCGGCTGTGGGGCCGAGAGGCTCGAGGCCTCGTGCGGGTCTGGCCTTGCGGACTTCGGGCTTTGGGGCCTGTTTCCGCTGGGTCCTGCGGCGACGCGGCCTTGACGCCGCGATGCCGGACCACACGCCAGCCGGTTCAGGATCGGGCGCGGCCGTGGCAGCCGCGGCGCCGATCCCTGCGGCCTACAACACCAGTCGCAGGAAGACGATGGTGAGCGGCGGCGCGTGCTTGCTGTCGCGGCTCGGCTCGCTGGGGATCTGCGGCTCGCAGATCGGCGGTGCAGGCACGGGGCTGGCCACGGCCAGCCACAGGGCGTGCGGCTGGATGTCGTCCAGCAGCGATTTCAGCGGCGGCATGGCCGTGGCGGCCTTGTCGCAGAAGTCCTGGCAATTGGCCTGGCCCGGCGCACCGGCATGGCCATGCGCCTGGTCGCAGGTCGCCATGGCGGCCATGTCCGCCTTGCCGGCGTCCGCATCCGCCAAGGCCACCGGCGCTGCGGCTTGCGCGTCCATCGCCAGCGAGGCTTGCAGGGCCGCCGCGGCAAACGGTGCCGAAGCGGCAGGGCCGCTGCGCAGGCAGGCGTGGGCCACGGTGACGCCCAGGCTCATCAGCCACACCAGCAGCACGCGGGCGGCCCAGCGGCGCAGGTGCAGTCGGTGGCGGAACATGGTGGGGAGGATACGCGAGGGCGGTGGGTTCGCGTCAGTGTGGGTGCCTGGCGGCCAGGGGTGATTGATCCGGGTCAATCGCGGCCGGTCATGGCGCCGCGCTCGACGGCGC
Organism: Pseudomonadota bacterium; assembly: GCA_963205115.1. Lineage (GTDB taxonomy): Bacteria > Pseudomonadota > Gammaproteobacteria > Burkholderiales > Burkholderiaceae_C > Rubrivivax. The sequence goes on from CAUJHV010000075.1 coordinate 42,020, forward strand.
GCGCGGCCTCTCTCAACACGACGCGTCGCTGCCGCCAGTCGAACCGTCAGTTCGATCGGCCGCAGGCGTGCCGGCGGCAGGCGCGGGCAGGCCCAGGCGCAACAGCACCACGCAACCACCGGCGGAGGGCCGTGGCAGACCCAGTGTTCCACCGTGCGCACGCGCCACCAGATCGGCCAGCATCAGGCCCATGCCCATCTGGCCCTGGTAGTTCTGCTCGCTCAGGGCCTGCTGCAGCAGCGCGCGGCGTTCGTCTTCGATGCCCGGGCCGTCATCCTGCAGCCGGATGCAGGTGCCGGCGCTTTCGCGTTGAACGCGGATGTGCACACGGGCGGCGCCGTGGCGGACCGCGTTGTCCAGCAGGTTGGCCATGGCGGCCGCCAGGAGATCGGGATCGGCCATCACTTCCGAGGACGGCTCCACCGTGACGGTCAGGTTTTCGACGCTCAGTTGGGACATCAGGTCAGCCAGCTGGACGCGCTGCCACTTGACCTGGGTGCCGCTGCGAAACAGGGTCAGGATCGCGCTGACGACGCGCCGCAGGCGGTCCGCTGCCTGGCGGGCCAGCTGGAGCATCGGCTGCGCCTCGGGCGGTGATGCACGCTGCGCGGCGGCCAGCTGCGCCATCATGCCCGCCAGCGGTGTGCGCAGGGCATGGGCGGCGTGCGCCGAGAAGGCGCGTTCGTGTGCCACGCGCGATGCCAGGCGCGCACCCAGCAGCGTGATGGCGTCGCTGACGGGTTGCAGTTCCTGGCGGTGCGGATCGGGCAGCGCGGCGCCGGGCTGCAGGGGATCGAACTGCGCCACGGCCTGCGACAGCACCGACAGCGGCTGCAGTTCGCGACGCACGCGCCGGCGCAGCCACCACGCGCACAGCACGCCGACCACCAGCGCGCCGCCGACGGTGTACTGCGTGGCTTCGAGTTTGGCTTCTCTGCGTTCGTTGCCCGTCTGCGCCACCATCAACAGCCGGCCACGCATGTCGAACTCGGAGACCAGCACGCGCCAGGTGGCATCGACGTCGACGATGCCCCGGTGGGCCGTTGCCGTGAGTGCCGCGGGCGGCGCCTCATGGGAGCGCAGCAGCACACCCTGCTGCGGATCGACGATCTGCCAGACGAGTTCTTCCTTGTGCGGCGGCGCGGGCATGACCCTGCCGACGCCCAGCGACAGCGAGGTCACGTTCGATTGCAGCAGGGCGTGCAGGATCTGCGACGCTTCACGCAGCGTCGCGTCCATGATCTCGTCGACCTCGTGTCGGACCACGGCAGTGACCACCGCCGCCACCGCCACACCCCAGACCAGGGAGACGAGGACCAGGGTGTGCGACAGGCGGGTGCGGATGGACGGCGTGGCCTCAGCCATCGCACGCGACCCAGCGGTAGCCCATGCCGCGGGTACTTTCGATCTGCGCGCGCCCGATCTTCTTTCGCAGGGAGTGGATGTGGACCTCCAGCGCATTGCTGGAGATCTCGCCTTCGAGCCCGAGGACCAGCGATTGCAGGTCCGGCTTGCTGACGAAGCGACCCGCACGCAGCGCCAGGGCCTCCGTCAAGGCCCACTCGCGAGCGGTCAGGTCCAGGGGTTGGCCCTTGAGCCAGATGTGCCGCGCCGCCAGGTCGATGGCCACATCGCCGAAGGCCAGGCGCGGGCTGGCTTCGCCCGATGCGCGGCGACGCACGGCGCGGATCCGGGCGCTGAGCTCTTCGGGCTCGAAGGGCTTGACCAGATAGTCGTCCGCGCCGCTGTCCAGCCCGCGGATGCGGTCGCTGAGCAGGTCGCGTGCGGTCAGTATCACGACCGGCGTCTTGTCGCCGTGTGCGCGCAGCGACCTGACCCATTCGACGCCGGATCCGTCCGGCAACTGCCAGTCGACGAGCAAGGCATCGAAGGGCTCGTTGCGCAGCGCGCGTGCCTGGCCGAGCCTTTCGCACCAGTCCACCGCGTGGCCTTCGGCCTGGAGGAAGCTGCGCAGCCCGCCTCCGAGAATCTTGTCGTCTTCGAGCAGCAGCAATCGCATGGCGGGTGCTCCGGGGTTCACGGGCGATGGCGCGTCATCGGCGGAACACCTTGGTGCCGGTGACCATGGCCTGGACGAGATTGGTGCGCTCCAGATGGCCCATGACGATGGCGGCGCTGGCGTGCAGCCCAGCCATGACGATGAGGCCGTGGCCCAGCGCCTCGTGGATGTCCTGCAGCCACTCCTCGCCCCAAAAGCGGTCGGTGGTCTGCAGCCAGCCCGTGAGGCCCAGCGCCGACACGCAGCCCATCAGGGCCAGCATCATCACGGCGCCGACGGGGTTGTGGCCTTCGTGCCGCAGAGGCTGCCCCGCGCGCCAGGCCTGCACATGCGCACGCAGTCGCGTCGGCGTGGGCGCAAACGCGGCGAAGCGTGCGTGGCGACTGCCGGTAAAGCCCCAGACCACACGCCCGGCGACAAGCGCGCAGGCCATGTAGCCCAGTGCCTGATGGAGTGTCTTGCCATCGGAGAGCACGAAATAGTTGAGCAGCACGCAGCCCACCAGGCACCAATGGAACACGCGTACGAACAAGTCCCACACCGCGACGGACTCGGTGCGCATCGGCAGGCTGCGGCCGTGCATCACTTGCTTTCGAGAACAGCGGCGGTGGCCGGGTCGAAGTAGATCTCGACCTTCTTGCCGGACTTGTCGAAGCCGTAGATCTCGTAGCACTGGCCCTTGCTGACCTTGAACGTCTTGATCTGGTAACCGTCCGCGGACAGACGCGCCTTGAAGTCGGTCTCCTTCATCCACTTGTCGGGCGACACCTGGCAGGTGGGGCCTGCCTGGGCGGCGAGGGCGGTCAGGGCGAGTGCGGCGGTTGTCAGGGCTTTGAACATCTGTGGTTTCCTTATTGAGTCGAGACTTTGTGCATCCGGCTCTGTGTGGGCCGGTGAATGCATTGGAGCCTCGTGCAATGAAGCGAAACTTAACCGCGGCGCAGACGGTCGCGGACGCGCCGAAACGACGCTGACGGCTCCGGCGCGCGACGGGAGTGGCCCTGAAGGACCGATATGGCCCGGCGCGACGCAGTAGCCGTCCGGAGTGGCGGTCCGCAGTGGCGGTGCGGAGTGTTAGTCCGCGTATGTGGGGCGTTAGCTCTGGATTCCGAAGGAAGCCGTGTCCGCCGTCCAGCGCCGTGCCTGCTCGCTCAGCGAAAAGCCCAGGCCCGGCCGGTCGGACACCCACATGCGACCGTCCTTCAATTGCAACTGCTCGTTGAACAGCGGCCCCAGCCACTCGAAGTGTTCCAGCCAGGGCTCGTGGGCGTAGGCCGCGGCCAGGTGCAGGTGGATCTCCATCGCGAAGTGCGGTGCCAGCATGCGGCCCTTGAAATCCGCCAGCGCCATGATCTGCAGGAAGGGCGTGATGCCACCCACGCGCGGTGCGTCGGGCTGGATGAAATCGCTGCCGTTGGTCATGATGAGCTGCGCGTGTTCGCCGAAGCTCGTGAGCATCTCGCCGGTGGCGATGGGTGTGTCCAGGCTGGCGGCCAGCGCGGCGTGGCCTTCGAAGTCGTAGGCGTCCAGCGGCTCTTCGATCCAGACCAGCTCGAAGGGCTCGAGCCGGCGGCCCATGCGCTGCGCGGTGGGGCGGTCCCATTGCTGGTTGGCGTCGACCATCAGCGGGAAGTCGGGGCCCAGCAGTTCACGCACCGCGGCCACGCGCTTGAGGTCCGTCGCGCCATCGGGCTGGCCGACCTTGAGCTTGATGCCGCCGATGCCGCTGTCGCGCGAGATGGTCACGTTCTTCAGCACCTGGTCCAGCGGCGTGTGCAGGTAGCCGCCGGAGGTGTTGTAGCAGCGCACGGAATCGCGCTGCGCGCCCAGCAGCTTGGCCAGCGGCAGATTGGCGCGGCGGGCTTTCAGGTCCCACAGCGCCACGTCGAAAGGCGCGATGGCCTGTGTCGTCATGCCGCTGCGGCCCATGCTGGCGCCGGCCCACAGCAGCTTCGTGAAGAGCCGCTGGATGTCCGACGGGTCTTCGCCGATGAGGTTGGGCGCCAGCTCCTTCGCATGCGCGAAGAGGCCCGGCCCGCCGGCGCGCTTGGAGTAGCCGAAGCCCACGCCGCGGTGGCCGTCGCGCGAGGTGATTTCCGCAAAGATGAAGGCGATCTCGGTCAGCGGCTTCTGCCGCCCGGTGAGCACCTTGGCGTCGCTGACCGGCGTGGCCAGCGGCAGCAGCACGAGCGACAACGCGATGGACGCGATGCGGTCGCCGCTGTCGGCCGCGGTGCGGGCATCGGCGGCCACCTGGGCGTAGGAAACGATGTTGGATTCGACGGCCATGGCATGTGAGTGGCGGGCTGGGGAAGCCGCATCATCAGTCATCCGGCGACGGCCGGGAGGGGTGGGGTCAACCGCCGCCGCCGCATCCCCCGCCGCAGCCGCCTCCGCCGTCACCGCCACCTCCGTCGCCGCCGCTACCGCCACCACCGCCATCGACCGAAGTGGCGGAGCATCCGCCGCCGCCGTCGCTGGTGCCGGTGCGCGCCAGGCTGTCGCGCGACACCACGAAGTTGATGCCGGCGAAGTCCGGGTCGGCCATCACCGCTGCCGTGCCCAGCACGGCAAAGCTCATCGGCAGCAGTTCGGCGGCGCGCTGGCGGGCCACGGGGTCGTCGGACTTCGGTGGCCACGGGCTGCCCTCGGACCGCAGCTGCGCGGCCAGGCGGTCCAGCACGCGGCGGCCCGCGGGTGTCGGCCGCGCGGGCTTGGCCAGGGCCGCCATGAGCACGGCGTTGCCCAGCATCAGCGCCAGGAGGAAGAAGACCGGCCGGTGGGCCGCCACGCCGTGGACGGCGCGCGCCGTCGCCAGGCACAGCAGCAGGGCCGCCAGCCCCATCAGCACCAGCGGCTTCAGCGGGTATTGGCCGGGCAGCCAGGCCAGGCCTGCGGCGGCCAGGCGGCGGTTGATCTCGCCGCTGGCGTGGCCAAGGCGCCAGGCGATCGCGCCGGGGCGGATCGTCTGGCCGGGCTCGGCGTGCTGCGCGGCCAGCCACACCGGGTGCGGCGGCGTGGAGGAGCCGGGTGCAGCCGTCGGATGGCTGTCGACGATCAAGTTCGCGCCACCGATGCGCCCACGCTTCGTGCGTGCAGCGTCCAGCCGGTACCAGCGGCGGGCGACACCTTCGGCCACCACTGTCGCCGCCACCCGCGTCGGGCCTGCGCTCAGCCAGGCCACTTCATAGGCGTCCAGCGTGGTCGGTGGCTGGGGCGCGTTCGTTGCCGGCTTCGCCGTGAAGGGGGCGCCCAGGTGCAGCACCACGAGCACCATCAGCGCGCCGAGGTACCAGCCCAAGGCGGTCGCGCTGCTCAGGCCATGCCAAGGTCCCAGCACGCCCCAGACCGCCGCCATCCAGCCCACGACGAGGGCCAACAGCACCACCGCTGTCGCCAGCCCCGCGCGCGTGTGCAGCGGTGCGGGCAGGCGCATCGAGGCCGGCCGGTCCGCGGGCCTCAGGCGCGCCTGGTCCGGGCCGAAGCGGCGCTGCACGTCGGGCCAGAGCTCGGGGTTCGGCGGCTCGCCGAAGAGTTGCTCGTAGCGCTGCAGCGTGCGGGCGTACATCTCCCGGTGGCGCGTGTCTTCGCCCGCGCCGCCCTTGGACGGGTCGTGGTGCAGGAAGCGGCCGAAGACCTTCGCGCACAGCTGGGCGTAGGCGCGCGATTGCGTCAGGTGCAGGTGCCAGGCCTCGTCGACATCGGCCGACGGGCAGACCTCATGCCCCGCCAACTGCGTCAGCACCAGGAAGCGGCGGTACTCCCGCGTGGCTTGCGTCGCGTGGCCCAGCGTCCAGCTGTTCTGGTCGGCCAGGCGGTTCTCGAAGGCCCAGGGCTCGGTGTGCTCGCTCAGCGGCTGGGCCTCGATTTGTGCCAGCAGCGTCCGGGCGCGCTGGCGAAGTCCGGCTTCGGTCTGCATGGGGCCTCCTTTTCACACCCTCCAAGGTGTCGCGTGGCTCGCTGGCCCCACTGGCGGCGCGTTCAGCTGCGCGTGCCGCATGCGAGGCGTCGACTTGACTGTACACAGCCTGCCGCGGATCTGCTGGGGCAGGCACAAAGGGCCGCGCGGCTGAGCGCAGGCCGCCGTTCGCGCATGGCGGCGCGCCTGTATCGAACGGTTTCATGAGCACGTCCCGGAGTCCCCATCGCAGCCGACCAGCAGCGCCCACAAGCTAGGGGCCGTGTCGCCAGCTGAGCCCTGCAGCCGCCTAGACTGCGGGCCGGCCACGTCCTTGCCCCCATGACTGCTGCTGCTGCGTTGAATCGTTCTGCCTGCCTCGTCTCTGCACGTGTCGCCCCACCGGGGGCCTGGCGCGCATGAAGTGGCTGCGCCGCTGGACCAGCGGCATTTTCCGGCCGCACTACCTGGAGATCGTGGAGCCGGGTCCACATCGGCTGGTCATCGACTCCAGCCGCGGCGAGTTTGTCTTCGACCGGCGCCGGCGCATCGTCAGCCGCGACGGCCGCGCGCTGGCGCGATTCGACGAGGTGCGCTTCGTGGATGTCGCGCGCGACCTCGACCCGGGCGCCGGGGTCGATTGGGAAGTGTCCTTGTACCTGAGCCTGCTGCACCGCATCTGCATCGGCCAGACGCAGGACAACACGCGGGCCTCGATCGTGGGCGCGCGCATCGTCGGCGTCACCGGCGCCAGGGCCCTGGGCTGGACCCGGACCTTGCGAGTGCGCAAGTGAGGCCGCCGGGCTTCAGGCCTGCTGCGCGCTGAGCGCAAGCTGGGCGAAACGAGCGTCTGCCGGGCATCCGGTGCCGATCAGAATCGGGCCCGTCGCATGACGCGGCAGGAGGGCTCCAGAGATGAATCGCTGTCGCTTGTGGTGGGGGCCCCTGCGTGGCCTCGCACTGGGCCTGTTGGCCGCCGTCGCGGTCGGTTTGCCGGCAGCCGCACAGACCGTTCGCGCGCTGGACGGTGACAAGCAGCTGGTGGCCGTGCTCGGCGATGACACGCGGCTGCCATTGGGTGCGGTGCGCTTCCAGCCCGCCGCGGGCGGGGCGGTGGCCTTCACGCTCACGCTCGACACCCAGCCCTTCAGCGACCATTTCCTGTCGATGCGCGAGTTCAAGTGCCTGGCGGGCCGCACCGAGCTGAGCTGCCACGTGCCGTACCCCTACGCCAACCCGCGGGTCGTCACGCCGGGTGACCTGACCTGGCTCGAGCACAGCCTGCTGTTCTTCTACAAGCTGCCGGCGGACTTCGGGGCCAAGCTGTGGAACGGCGTCTACTTCGAATTCCGCCTCACGGACAAGGGGCTGGTGGGCACGCCCAAGGCCATCGACCTCAACCGCATCGCCGCGCCGCCGGCGGACCCGTCCGTGCCGCCGTTCCGGCGCGCGCTGCGCGACGACATGCCGCCGCAGGCACGCTGGATCCGCAGCCTCGTCATCGAGTAGCGCCGGGCCCCGAGTGGGTGGCTTGAAACGTATACGACGTATAGTAAGATCCGTCGTATATGAATCAAGCCGCATCGGATTCCACCCCCGCCGCCGGTGACGACGGCGCTGCGCCCGGCCGCCGCGAACGCAAGCGCCAGCAGCTGGCCGACCACCTGGCCGACACCGCCTGGGACATGTTCCAGGCCTTCGGCTTCGACGCCGTGAGCATGGAAGCCATCGCCGAAGCCGCGGACGTGGCCAAGGCGACGCTCTACAAGCACTTCCCGGTCAAGGGCGCGCTGCTGAGCCACCGGCTGCACCGCGAACTGGCCGAAGGCGCGCCGCGCTACCGCGCCGAGCTCGCGCGCTTGCCCGACACACGCGCGCGTTTCCGTGCCTATCTGCAGGCCTCGGTGGACTGGATCGACGGCCACAAGGCGCTGTTTGCGCCCTATGTGCGCTACCGGCTGCAGACCATGATGGAGGTTGTCGGTCCGGACGCGCGCGTCGAGCAGCGCAGCGGCACATCGGCCATCTTCCTGTCGCTGTTGACGCACGGCCAGGCCATCGGCGACGTGCGCCGCGATGTGGACGCGGTGGCGCTCACCGATGCCTTCCACGCGCTGTACCTGGCCACGCTGACGCGCTGGCTGGTGGAGCCGACGCTGGATTTGCGCGCGGCCTTCGACCGCATGCTCGATATCTTTTTCGGCGGCGCCGGACAGGAGCGCCGGCCATGACGCACGACCTGCTCTTGACCGACTGGGCCGCGATCGCGGCGGCCGACCCGGCGCAGACCGGCGGCAAGGCCGGCAACCTCGCGCGGCTGGCGCGCTACGGCTTACCGGTGCCGCCGGGGTTGTGCCTGCCGACGGCCGTGCACGACGCGTGGCTGCAGGCCTCGGGCTTGCGGCCTGAATTGCTGCAGTTGTGCGAAGTGGGCGATGCCGCCACACCGGCGCAGTGGCAGGCGCTGCGCGCGCGGCTGGCGCAGGTGCCGGTGCCGCAGGCGCTGCGCGCGGCCTGGCAGGAGGCGGTGCGAGGGCCGGCCGCCTGGGCGGCGGGCGCGCCGCTGGCGGTGCGGTCGTCATCGCCGCAGGAGGATTCGGCCCAGGCTTCGTTTGCGGGCATCCACCACTCGGTGCTGAATGTGCGGGCGCACGAAGGTCACCTGCCGCGGGGCGCGGCGGAGGAACTGCACGCGCTCGCCGACTCGAACGACGGGCCGAGCAGGCAGGGCGATGACACCTTCTGGCAAGCCGTCGTCGCTGTCTGGTGCTCGCTGTGGACGCCGGCCGCGGCCGCCTACCGCACGCGCATGGGCCTGGCGCACGACCAGGCGCGCATGGCGGTGCTGGTGATGCCGCTGATCCCGGCGCAGGCCAGCGGCATCGGCTTCACGCACGAGCCGGCCACAGGTCGGCCGGACCGGCTGCTCATCCACGCCAACTGGGGCCTGGGCGAGAGCCTGGTGGGCGGCCACGCACGCGGCGACGAGATCGTGCTGGCCAGCAGCCCGCTGGACCACCGCGTGCAGTGGCTGTCCCAGCGCATCGGCGAAAAACAGCAGCGCAGCGTGCAGCAGGACAGCGGCGGCACGCGCCTGGACACACCCGACGCGGCGCGGCGCGCGCAGCCGGTGCTGACGCGCGAGCAGGCGGAGCAACTCGGCGGCCTGCTGCAGCGGGCGGCGCTGGCGCTGGACTGGGAGCGGCCGGCCTTCGACTGCGAATGGGCCTGGGACGGCACGCGTTTCTGGATCCTGCAGGCGCGCCCGATCACGGCGATGGCGCGCCACACCTACGCCGCGCTGCGTGAGCAGCCGGAGATCCTCAGCCGCGGCAACGTGCGCGAGATCTCGCCCTTTCCCCTGCAGCCCATCGACTGGAGCGCGACGCAAGCCGTGGCCTTTCCGATCAGTGACGCGGCCCCGCGCGCCGGCGGATTCCCGATGCCACCCGCGCTGCCGCGTCTGGCGCTGCGCCAGGGCTATCTGTACCTGAACATGTCGCTGATGCAGTGGGAGTCCTGGGCGGCCTACGCGATGGAACCGGCGGACTTCAACCGCATGATCGGCGGGCACCATGGCGAGGTCCGCGCGCCCGCCGCGACCTGGCGTGACCAGCTGCGACGTGCCGCTGGTTTTGCGCGTTATCTCGCCTTCACGCCCGGGCTGCGGCGGCTGGGCCGGCGGCAGACCGGCGAGGTGCTGCGCTACTCGCGGGCGCAGGCGCAGAAGGCGCTGCCCGGCGACGACGCCGGCCTGGCGCGCCTGTGGCGCGAACGCACCGATTGGTACGGCCGGATGCAAGGTGTCATCTTCCTGCAGGGCTCGGCCGGGGCCAGCATGTGGATGCTGGTCCAGCTGATCGAGCGCTATCTGCCCGGCGAAGGCCACGCGCTGGCCAGCGCCATGCTCGCCGGCGGCGAGCCCAGCGTGACGGCGCAGCAAAGCCTGGATCTCGCGGACGTGGCGCGCGTGGCGCAGGCCGACCCGCTGGCGCGGGCCTGGCTCGAGCGCTTTGACCGGGCGAACGCCGAAGCGCCTGCAGCGGGCGCCGGCGGCGCCAGCGACGCCAGCAACTGGGAATCGCTGCCCGCGGACAACCCCTTCCGGCAGGCCTTCGCCGCTTTTCTGGACCGTTATGGCCACCGCGCGACCTACGAGACCTATACGCGGCACCCACGCTGGCGCGAGACGCCTGAGTACCTGCTGCGGCAGCTCACCGGGCTGATGGCGCTGGACCTGCGCGCCGTGCGCGACGCTGCGCCCGCCCAGCAGGCGATGGTGCGTGCGCAGCGCGCGCTGCCGTGGTGGCAGGCCCTGCGCCTGAAACCGCTGGTGAACATGGCGCGGCAGGAATTCAGCGACCGCGAACGCGCCCGCAGCGCCGTGATGAGCGCCATCGAACCCGCGCGCGGGCTGCTGCTGACGCTGGGCGAACGCTGGGTGGCGCGCGGCTGGCTCACGCGCGCCGACGACAGCTTCTTCCTCACCGCGCCGGAGTTGCTGGGCGCCCTGGACGGCGAGCGAGACGGCCCGGGCCTGCGCGCGCTGGCAGACGACCGCCGCGTGCGCTTCGACCTGCAGTGCCGGCGGGATGACGTGCCGGACGTGCTGCTGGAAGGCGCGCCAGGCATGGCGGCGCCGGCGGGCGCGGACGAGCCTGTGGCCGCGTCCGCCAGCCAGGCGGTGTTCCACGGCGTGTGCGTGGGCCGCGGCCAGGCCACGGGCGCGGCCTGCACGATGCAGTCGCCGCAGGAGGGTGCCAAGCTGCGCCCAGGCGACATCCTGGTCGTGCCCTCGACCGACCCGTCCTGGACGCCGCTGTTCCTGAAGGTGGGCGGGCTGGTGATGGAAACCGGCGGCTTCCTCTCGCACGGCGCGATCGTGGCACGCGAATTTGGCATCCCGGCCGTCGTGAACGTGCCCGGCATCATGCGCCGCGTGCGTGACGGCCAGCAGTTGCAGGTGGACGCGGCGAGCGCCACGGTGCGGGTGCTGGCCTGAGCCTGCGCCAGTCGCTGGTACGCTGCGGGCATGTGCAGCATACCGACCCGGCCAGCGGACCTGTCACGTCGTACCGCTGTGGCGGCAAACGGGCGGCGAAACTCTCTGGCCGAGGCCAGCCAGGGCCGGTGGGCAAGGCTGGCCAGCACCGCGACGGCCCTCTCGCTGGTGGCCTGTGCGACGGATGCGCCCGCACCCGGGTCCGCCCACGCGCCGTTGGGTTCGGCTCCTGCTTTGTCGTCGGCCGCAGCTGTCTCCGCGCCGGGCGCGAGCGCCCCGGTGGCGGCTCTTGTCGATATCGACGCGCTGTGGGACTTCAGCTCGCCGGCGCGCAGCGAAGCGCGCTTTCGTGACGCGCAAGCGCGGGCATCGCCGATCGGCCGGCTGCTGCTGGAGACGCAGATCGCGCGCACCCATGGCCTGCGCCGGGATTTCGCGCGGGCGCGACAGCTCCTGCAAGCCCAGGCGCCGCAGGTCGCGGCCGCCACGGCATCGCTGGACGGCGCTGCTTCCCAGCCAGGTGACGCGCGGATCGAACTGCGCGTTCGGCAGGCGCTGGAACTCGGCCGCACGCATGCCTCTGCCGCCCACCGCGATCAGGAGATCAGCGACGCCGATCGCGAGACCGCGCGACGCCTGTTCCTGGACGCGGCGCAGCAGGCCGCGGCAGCCCGTCTGGATGCGCTGGCCATCGACGCGCTGCACATGATGGTCTTCGTCGATACGGCCCCGGCGCAGCAGATCGTCTGGAACCGCCGCGCGCTGGACATGGCGCTGCGTTCGGACCAGCCGCGGGGCCGCCGCTGGGAAGGCTCGCTGCAGAACAACCTGGGATGGGCCTTGCAGGAGCAGGGCGACCTGGACGGTGCGATGCAGGCCTATCGGGCATCGCGTGCCGCCTATGCGCGCGACGGCCGCACGCGGCCCGTGCGCTTTGCCGACTGGATGATTGCGCGTGTGCTGCGGCTTCAGGGCCGGCTGCGCGATGCACTGGCGATGCAGCTCGAACTCGAGCGCGCCTGGGACGCTGACGGCGCGCCCGACCCGGAGGTGTTCGAAGAGCTCGAACTGCTCCATCGCGCGCTGGGCGATGAGTCGCAGGCGCAACGGGCGGCTGCGCGGCGCAAGGCGCTGCCGTCGTGATGCGCGCCGGGCGGGCTCAGCGTGTGGCCGGCCGGTGCTCCGCCAGCGCGGCAAAGACGCCCAGCAACACGTAGACGGCCGCTGACGCACGCCGGCCCCAGACCTGCAGTCGAGGCCCGCGCGAGAGCCACGGACGAAGCCACGCCGCACCCAGCGCATAGGCTGTGTCGGTGACCGCGGCAATGGCCACGAACGTGGCGCCCAGGCCGAGGGTCTGGACCAGAACCGAAGCGCCGGGCTGCACGAATGGCGGCAGGAAGGCGGCGAAGAACAGCGTGGTCTTGGGATTGAGCAAGGCCACCCAGAAGGCCTCGCGGAAGCTGCCGGGCGCCGCGCGCGGGCTGTCGGCCGTGGCCGTCGCTTCGTTGCCCGCAGGTCCGCGTCCGTCTACGCAGGCGTCCGGCTGAGCCGACGACTCGACCGTGGCCGCCGGCGCGCGCCAGGCGCGCAGGCCCAGGTACAGCAAATAGGCCGCGCCAGCCCACTTCAGCACCGTGAAGGCCAGCGCCGAACTGGCCAGCACGGCGGCCAGGCCCAGCGCCGCAGCCACTGCATTCGCGAAGTTGCCCAATGCCACGCCGGCCACCGACAACAGCGCCGCACGCCGTCCTGCAGCCAGCGCGCGGGCGACGATGAACAGCACGCCGGGGCCCGGCGTGACGGCCAGGGCCAGGCTGGCCAGCAGGAAGAGGGGGGACATGTGTGCCGATCCGGCGCGGCGCGCGCATGCGCATGGCGCTCGCAAGGTCATATTGTCCCGCCATGCGGTCCTGGCCTGGTTTCCCGGCTTGCCTGGGTCGCCGATCTCCGGGCTCGGGCCATGGCGTCAGTGGGCTGAAGGGCTGCGACGAGTAAGCTTGCACCCATGAAACGTCATTCCCGCTCGTCCGGCTCTTCTTCCTTGTTGATGCGGCAATCCGCCGAACTGGCCGTGGCAGCACCATCCGTGGTGGCCCATCGGCTCACGCAGATGGCCCGCGCCGGGATGCGCCCCGGGCCGGCCGATCACGCCGAGATGCAGCGCATGACCACCGAAAAGCTCATGGCCTTCCAGCAGGGCTGGATGGCCATGTGGATCGAGGCCATGCGCTGGCCCTGGACGATCATGAGCGGTGGCATGGGCGGCTTGGGCAGCATGACGCCCTGGGTGCGCATGGCATCGGCGGGGTTGACGCCGGTGCACCGCACGGCCACGGCCAATGCGCGCCGGCTGGGTCGCCGTCAAGGCCGCTGAGACACGCAGTTGCGACGTTAGCTGTCGGCGCCTGCCTCGCGCAGCGCCGCGTCACCCGCGGCCGCGTCGTCCTTGGTCATCAGAAATTTGACGATCCCGTGCGGGAAGACGTCCAGCGCGTGCGCCTGGCGATACCCGTGTCGGGCGTAGAAAGCCGGCGCCTGGAAGCTGAAGGTTTCCAGGTAGAAGCGGCGGCAGCCCTGGCTGCGTGCGTGCGCCTCGAAGGCCCGCAGCAGTTGCGAGCCGAGCCCCTGGCCGCGCCTGGCGGGCTCCACCCAGAGTTGCTGCAGTTCGCAGCACGTGCCCCAGCGCCGGCCGATGGCGCCGCCGAGCAGTGCGCCGTCGTCGCCATGCGCCACGCACGACAGCGGCCGCACCTCGTGCAGCGGCGCGGCGCGGTCGTTGGCGTCGCCCAGGCCGTCGTCGATGAGCCGCGCATCGGCGGCGGGCAGTTCGTCGTGTGTCGTGATGATCGCCATGCGCGAATCATCCATTCTTCTCGGTGCCACCGGACAGCGCCGATGCGGCGGGTGCCGCCGCCGGTCGCGTCGCCCACCACACGCTGCCCACGCACAGCGCGATGCCGCCCAGCGACAGCCACTGCGGCTTCCAGCCTTCGAACAGGGCCGACAGCGCCAGTGCGATCACCGGCGTGAGCACGCTGGTCAGCGCGGCGCGTCCGGGGCCTTCGCGTTCGGCCAGGCGGAAATAGGTGAGGAAGGCGATGACCGAGCCGAACGCCGCCAGGTACAGCAGCGAGGTCCACCAGACCACCGAGTGGCCCGGAGCCAGGCTCTGCCCGCTGGCCAGTGCCACGAGCACCAGGAAGGCCGAGGCCGCGCCCATGCACCAGGCCAGCAAGGGCACCAATCCCACGCCGCGTGCGGTGAGCTTGAGTGTCATCACATTGCCCGCGCAGGCGCCGGCCACCGCCAGCAAGCCCATCGCCAGGCCGAAGCCTGCCTGGGGCCGCGCGCGGGTGCTGACCACTTCCGGCCAGAAGATCATCGCCACGCCGGCCACGCCCAGCAGCGCGCACAGGCCGAAGCGCAGCGTGAACGGCCGCTGGAAGAACACGCGGCCGGTGACGGCATTGACGAAGACCATCAAGGTGAACAGGACGGCCTCCAGCCCGCTGGGGATGTGCCGTTCCGATTCGTAGATGGCGGCGTAGTTGACGCCGTATTGCAGCGCGCCGGTGAACAGCACCCAGCCCAGCGTGCCGGGCGGCAGCCGCAGGCTCTGGCCGCGCCAGCGCGCGTAGGCCACCAGCATCGACGCGGCCAGTGCGAAGCGCCAGGCCACACCGCCCAGCGGCGTGCTCTCGGCGAGCTGGTAGAGGATGACGTGCCAGGTGGACGCCCAGATGAGCGTGGGCGTCCAGAAGAGCCAGCGGGTGGAGATCGACATGGGGCGGCGCAGTATCGCCGTCCCGGTTCAGGCCGCTGCCTGGCGAGGTTTCAGGCGGGGTCTCAGGCCGCGCCCAGCACGTGGTGCACCGCGTGCGGCATCGGCGCGGGCCAGCCGGCTTCGCGGCAGGTGCGCACGATGGTCTCGTTGGTGTCGAAGTACACCTGCCAGTAGTGGTCGGTGTGGCAGTAGGGGCGCACCGAGATCACCGGGCCGTTGAGGTTGATGTCCAGCAGGTTGACCTCGGGCGGCATCTCGGTGCTGATGTTCGGGATCTTCGCCACAGCCGCGCGCAGCTTCTCGATCGCCTCGATCGGATCGACCGAGCCCGCCAGCTGCGCCACGCGTTCGACGCGGCGCTCCGGCAGCACGGAGAAGTTCTGGATCGTGTCGCCGAAGATCTTGCCGTTGCCCACGATGGTCATCACGTTGTCCGGCGTGACCATGGTCGTGCCGAAGAGGCCCAGCTCGCGCACCGTGCCGGTGACGCCGCCGACGGTGACGAAATCACCGACCTTGAAGGGCCGCAGCACGAGCATGAAGGCGCCGGCGGCGAAGTTGCCCAGCAGGCCGCTCCACGCCGCGCCGATGGCCACGCCCGCGCCCGCCAGCATCGCGGCGAACGACGTGGTCTGGATGCCGAAGTAGCCCAGGATGCCCAGGACCAGCGCGATATTCAGCGCGATGGTGATGATGCTGCCCAGGTACTTGGTCAGCGTCGGGTCCACGTGGTTGCGGTTCATGCCGCGCTGGACGAGGCCGATCACCCAGCCGATCAGCCATCGGCCGACCACCCAGAACACGATGGCCGCCAGGACCTTGATGCCCAGTTCGGTGGCGGTGGTGCTCAGAAACTTCTCGATCGAATTTACGTCCATGCGGACCTCCTCTTGTTGTGAAACGAGCGACGCGCAGTGTGCGCGCGGATCGTGACAGTTCTGACGGTTTCGGGAACGCGTTCAGGCAATACGTCACGAAATTCGAGGCGCCTGCCGGCCGCTCGTGCGGCGCGATCGCACCGCAAGAGACCGGTTTTGTCAGCGGCGGCAGACCGCGCCGCTCAGAGGATCTCGGCCGTGTCGACCTCAGCCGTGCGGCCCACGGGCCGCGCCGGAATGCCCACGACCGTCTGGCCGGGCAGCACGTCGCGCACGACCACCGCATTGGCGCCGATCGTGGCGCGGTCGCCGATGACGATGCCGCCCAGCAACTTGGCGCCGGCACCGATGTTCACGTGGCTGCCGATCTGCGGCGCGTCGAAGGGCTTGTCCAGCGAGCGGTTGCCGATGGTCACGCCCTGGCGCACGATGGTGTGGTCGCCGATCTGCGCACTGCCGTGCACGACGATGCCGTGCTGGTGCTCGAAGATCACGTGCTGGCCGATGCGTGCCGACGACGGCACTTCGATGCCGTAGACGTTGCGCGCGTGGCGGTAGAGGAAGCGATGAATCACGCGCAGCGGTGCGCGCACCAGGCGCGAGGGCCGTGCGTCCACCCAGGTGCCGAAACGGTACGCGGCCAGCGCGCGGAAGCCCGGCCGTGTCCAGTCACGCTCGTGGGCGACCCAGTCAGACCGGATGCTTTGCAGCAGGTCCTGCCATCTCATGTGTGAGGCTGAATCCTTGGAAGAGGCAGGAATGGCGCAGGAAATCGCGCAGGAAGCGCGGCGGCTCCTTGTCGACTTCCGGGGCGCGCGTGAGTGTCTTGCGGGCCAGCCAGGTGCTGTAGCCGGCGACGAACAGCAGGTCGCAGGCCAGGGCCTGCAGCTTGCCAAAATTCTTCAGGAAGAAGCGCCGGCGCGACTCGAACCAGTAGGCCGGCCGGCGCGGTGCGGCCTTGCGCAGGTTGGAGATGCCGGTGGAGGCGCCGACCTCGTGGAAGATGCGGCTGGCCGGCACGTGCCAGGTGCGCAGGCCGCGGCGCTGCGCCTGCACGAAGTAATCGACCTCCTCGTAGTAGAGGAAGTAGACCTCGTCCATCGGCCCCAGTGTGCGCAGCGCCTGGCGCGTCATCATCACCGAGGCGCCAGCCAGCCAGTCGCAGGGGAAGGGCTCGTCGCGCAGCGGCAGCGGCACCAGGCGGTCGGCCAGCAGGCGGTCCAGCGCGCCCAGGCGTGCACCCCCGCTGAGCTCGCCCCAGGCGTTGGGGAAGCGGAAGGCCGCCACCTGCGGCGTGCCGTCGCGGTCTTCCAGGCGGCTGCCGACGATGTCCGCACGGCCGCTGACCAGGAAGTCCACCAGCGCGTCGACCGCGCCGGGACCGACTTCGGTGTCGGGGTTCAGCAGCCAGATGTAGTCGGCCGGCACCTCGCCGGCGAGGATGGGATTGAGCGCGAGGTTGTTGCCCGCGGCATAACCGGCATTGCGCGGCGAGGCGATCACGCGCACCGGTTCGATCCGCTGATCGGCCAGGAACTGCCCGATGCGCTCCACCGAGCCATCGCCGGAACAGTTGTCGACCACGCTCATGCGCCAGCTGTGCGCGCAGCGCTGCTGCAGCAGGCTCTGGATCAGCCGGCAGACGTGGTCCGGTGTCCGGTAATTGACGGTGACGATGTGGATATGGGCCATGGGGCAGGGCGGCTGCAAGAGCGGCCGCAGGCACGCGGGTGCCATGCAAAATCGCCCGGCAGTATCGCCCAGCCTGGGGAGAACCCTCGATCCTCGGATAAGGGGGCGCGGCGTTCAGGCGCCGCACCGCAGCTGCCCGACGCGCACCGCCGAAGGCCCGTCAGCCCGCGCGCGCTGAAAGGGCTTCGACCCGGTGACGCGGCCTTCAGGTCAGTGACTGCCTGGCCGATGCAACGCGCTCTTGCGCCGATGCGATGGGCTGCGGCCGGCGGTTCGCGAGCACCTGCCAGAGCACGCGCGGCGCAAACAGCGCGGCCGGCTGGTCGAGCATGTGCACCACGCGCTGGAAGGCCAGGCTCACCACCGGTGCGCTGGGCGCCACGCGGTACAGGCGGCCGATGTACGCATTGACGATGCGCACCGGCAGCGGACGTTGGCCGGGCACGCGGTCGATCGACAGGTCGCCTCCGACGGCCACCTGCCACGGGATGTCGATGACCCGGGACGCGGCGCGGAAGTAGCGCCTGGGTTCCACGTCGCGGCCGCCGCGGGTGAGTTCGGCCTGAAGCGCGAGCGCCTCGCAGGCCGCCACGGTCATCCCTTGGCCATAGATCGGGTTGAAGCTGGTGATGGCGTCGCCCATCACCAGGAAGCCGCGCGGCAGGCGCCGCAGCCGTTCGTAGCGCCGCCGCTGGCTGTGGGGCATGTGATAGCGCATCACCTCGCCCAGCAGTTCACCTTCGTGCGTGACCTTCTGCAGCTCGGCAGCGCCGATCGATCGTGCGTGAGCGCGCAGGCCTTCGAGCGTGGCCTCGGGCTGGTCACCGCGGAAGCCGCCGACCGCGGTCACCCAGCGCGGCGTGCCTTGGGCATCGGGCTCTTGCGCCAGCAGCACGCCGGGCCGCGGCTGCGCGTTTGTCACTGCACCGAAAGTGCCCACTTTCTGGATGCCGGCGCCCAGGGTCAGTCCGCCCGTGCGCTTGAAGTACGCGCTGGTGTAGCTGATGCCGATCTCCACGCGATCCTCGGTCGGGCCGTCATAGCCCCACTCGCGCAGCCAGCGCGGTGCCTGTGATCCGCGGCCGCTGCAGTCGACGACGAGGTCTGCCGCGAGTTCGTGCTCGGCACCATCGGGCCCCGCGCGCCAGCGCGCCGCCACGACGCGGCCTCCTGCATGCGACGGCGCGAGCACCGCCACGCGCATGATGGCCCGCACGTTCGGGCGACCGAGCACGCGGCCGCGCAGTTCGGCCTCGATGGCCAGTCGGCTGGCGACCAAAGCCTGCAGCCCGCCATGGCAGGCGGCGAAGCGCTCGCGGTTGGCGTCGAAGGCGACGTCGCCGGTCATGTCGCCGACCAGCCCGCCGCGCGCCTGCATGCTGCGCGTGAAGCCCGGGAACAGCGTCTCCAGCACCTGCAGCCCGCGCGCGAGCAGGCCGTGCGGGTGCACGGCGTGCGGCGTGCCCTTGCGGGGCAGCGGGCCCTCGGGCAAGGCGTCGCGTTCGAGCAGCACCACTTCGTCGAAGTGGTCGCTCAGCACGCGTGCGGCCAGCAGGCCGGCCATGCTGGCGCCCAGCACGACGGCGCGTGTACGGGTGGACGTCGGCGAGACGCCGAGTGACGAATGCGTGGTCATGATCGTTCCTCCGCTGGAGCGGTTGGGGCTCAGCAAGCCGCTGCGATGTGCTTGGCGGTGTCCGCGTAGGGGCTGTCGCCTTGCGCGAAGGCGGCGGAGATCTGCTGGACGGTGAGAAGCGCGGTGCTCATCGGGGTCTCCATCGGGTTGCGATGGAAGCCATACGGCCGCGCGCCGCGACCGGATTCGTCAGCCGATGAATTTCAGATCGAGATCACCATGCGCGTAGATGACGACGCCGGTGTCGGTCTGGGTGATGCGATGGCCGGTTCCCGCGGGCGCGAGCTGGTAGTCGCCTTCCTGCAGCAGGATGTCGTCGAGGAAGAGTTCGCCTTGCACCATCAGGCACTCCTCGTCGTGGCCGTGGGTGTGCATGGGCACCGAGGCGCCAGGTTCGGCGTGGTACAGCAGGGCGGCCTGACCGTCCTGCTGCCACAGCACGCGCCGGCGGATGCCGGGTCCAAAGGCGGGCCAGTCAGCTGCCGCGTCGCGCACGAAGCAGGCCGACTCCGCGCCCTGGGTCGGCACGGCCGACTCGCGCAGGAAGAGCAGGGCGCCGGACTCGCTGCCCACGGTCTCGGCAGGCCAGCCCGCGGGCAGCGCGCGGTAATCGCGCAGCGCCATCGACGTGCCACCCACGCGTACCCGGCCCCGCAGCACCAGCCATTCGCGGCGATGCGCCGGGTCCGGCCCGCTCCAGTGTGCGCCGGGTTGCAGCTCGACGAGGCTGGCCCGCAACGGCTCACCCGGCCGCAGCGGCCGGTCTGCCGCGGCGGCATAGAGCGTACGCATCGACACGCCATCGGCCACGCAGACGCTGACGAGTTGGCGCCGGCGCGCTGTGATCATGGCGGCCGACGCGGCTTTCGATGCGGCGAGCCGACCGAGCAGCCGCTGGCGCATCGCACCCGGGTCGGCGTCCGGCGCGTCGGGTGCAGCCGACCAGGCCGCGGCGAACGGTTCGCTCAACAGCGGCACCAGTTCGGGATCGACGGCATCGGGCGCAGGGTCGATGCGAAGGGGCGTGCGGCGGGAGACCATGGCGGGATTGTCCTGAAGCTTCGGGGTTCTGGCGGTGGTGTCGACAGGTGTGATCATGAGGCGAGCAGGCGCTGCCCCTGATCGCCCAGCGCGTCGCGCAGCGCCAGCAGCGCGCGGCGGATCTGCGTCTTCACGGTGCCCAGCGGCAGCCCCATCTGCTGGGCGATCTCCTCGTGGCTCAGGCCACGGAAGAACGACATCGAAACCAACTGGCGTGGCTGGGCGCCCAGCAGCATGAGCGCCTGGTGCAGGTCGGCACGGTTGCGCGCGAGCTCCAGCAACTCATCGTGGACCGGCTGCGTGCAGGCAGGTTCGAGCGGGCCGTCCTCGTCCAGCGTGTCGTGCGCAAAACGCGCCTCGTGGCGCAGGGCGTCGATGGCGCGCGAGCGTCCGATGGCGAGCAGCCAGGTCAGGGCCTTGCCGCGGCCCGGGTCGAAGCGCACGGCCTGACGCCAGACCTGGAAGTAGGTGTCCTCGACCACTTCCTCCGCCAAGGCCGCGCTGCGCACGATGCGCTGGACCAGACCGAATACACGCGTGAACGTGGCGTCATACAGGGCCGCGAGGGCGCGCTCGTCCTGATCGACGACCGCCTCGATCCACGCGGCCAGCTGCTGCTCGGACGCCGCAGGCAGGGCGACCGATGCAACCCCGTCGAAGGCGCACGCAGCAGCGGTCCCGTCGGCGTCGTCGCACGCAGCGGGCAGTTCGTCCCAGGGATCGATGGCGGGCGCTGCCTGCGCCTGCACATCGTCTGACGAAGGGGTGGTGGCAGCGTTCATGCAGCGACCTTCTCGGATGCGGTGGTGAGGGAGCCCGGACGGCATCTATGCCAGGATCTGGTCGGCTTGCGGCGCCGCGCCCCGCAGGAAGATCGTGGCACCGGTCCCAGTGCTGATCGTCGGGTGCAGCGCACCCGCGTGGGCGAGGTGGTAGCTGCCGGCGCCGAAACGCGTTCGCGTACCCACCTGCAGGCTTCCTTCGATGACGATGCATTCCTCGTCCTGCGGATGCCGGTGCGCGGGCAGGCTCGCACCGGGCGCCAGGCGCAACAGGTACGACAGGACGCCGGCATGCTCCCGCAGCACCTTGATGTGAACCCCGTCCAGGAACGGCTGCCACTCGCCGTCGTCGCCCCCGATCGTCAGGTGGGTGTCGTCGGCGTCGGCCACGCGTTCCATGAGGCGCCGGCGGATCGAACGGGCGCGGACCCGCGTGGCGGAGGTGCCGCCGGGCGCAGCAGGTGACGGGTCGTCGCAGGAGTCCATGCCTGTCTTACGCAGCAAGTCGAAGTCTGGATTCAAGTGCGGGAGCGGGCAGGGGTCAAGCAGGCAGGCGCTCGACTGCATCCAGCCGAGCGCTTGGGCCGTACTGAGATGCACGACGACTAACAGGAGCGTTTCATGCCGCGCTGCGCCGCCGTCCCCGCGAGTCCAGGGGCCGAGAGCCACTTCGACCTTGTGAGTCACTGGCGCCTGGAAGCGCCGGTCGAGCAGGTGTGGGCTGCGCTGGCCGATCCCGCCGGCTGGCCGACCTGGTGGCCTTACGTGCAACAGGTACGGCCGTTGCGCGAAGGCGGCGCAGACGGCGTGGGCAGCGTGCGACGTATCGACTGGTCCACGCGGCTGCCGTACCGCATCGTCATCGACGTCGAAGCCGTGGAGTCGGTACGCCACCAGCGTCTGCGGGGCCGCTCGCGCGGACAACTGGACGGCGAAGGCCTGTGGCTGCTGCGCGCGGAAGAGGGCTACACCGACGTCACCTACGTGTGGCGCGTGCGTCTGGTCAGGCCCTGGATGCGCTGGCTGGCACCCTTGCTGTCACGGGTCTTCCGTTGGAACCACGACGGCGTCATGCGCGCCGGCGAAGCGGGGCTGAAGCGGCACCTGGCGGGCGGCGCCAGCGGCCCGGGCAAACCCGCCCTGAGGCGGTGCGCCGGCGACACCTAGAATCGATCATTCGTACCAGCCTGAGGCACAGCGTCCATGGTCAGCAAGACCCCGAAGCCCCAAACGGCGACCGGCGCGCAGGAATCTGCCGGTGGTCCCCGCGTGTTGAAGAAATACCCCAACCGCCGGCTGTACGACACCCAGACCAGCAGTTACATCACCATCGCCGACGTCAAGCGCATGGTCATGGCCGGTGAGGATTTCGAGGTCCGCGACGCCAAGACCCACGAAGACCTCACGCGCAGCATCCTGCTGCAGATCATCCTGGAAGAAGAAGCTGGTGGCGTGCCGATGTTTTCCACGCCGATGCTGGCGCAGCTCATCCGCTTCTATGGCCACGCCATGCAGGGGATGATGGGCAGTTTCCTCGAAAAGAACCTGTCTGCCTTCGTCGAACTGCAAAGCCAGATGGCCGGTGCGGGCAAGAGCATCTTCGACCCCGCCGCGTATTCGCCCGAAGCCTGGGCCAAGCTGTTCCAGGCGCCCGCCCCGGGCATGCCAGGCTTCATGAACGCCTACGTCGAGCAGAGCAAGGCCGCTCTGGCGCAGATGCAGGAGCAGTTCCAGAAGGCCTCGCAAGGCATCTTCCCGGGCATGCCGGGGTTTCCGCCGAAGCCTTAGGCGTCGTCATGGCGGCCGCCGGTCAGGCGGCGCCGTGATATCGGCTGAAGATCGCCACTGGCTGGCCGCCAGCCCGCGCCTGCTGCCCACACATCCACGGCCCCGCTGCTGACGGGCTGCCATGCACTCAGGCGTTCCCTATTCGGGTATGCAGGTAGGCATGCGCGGCCAAGCAGCTCTTGAAGCACGCCTGCTCTGACTGGTACAGTAACCAGACCAGTTGAAAGCACAGCATGTCCGCGCGCCAGCCCCTGAACCTGATCGACCGCATCCCGGGCGACAAGGCGGCCATTGCCAAGCGCACGGTGAAGGAGCAGATCAGCGACCGACTGGCCTACATGATTCACTCCGGGCTGCTGCTGCCGGGTGATGAACTGCCGTCCGAGCGCGAACTGGCGGCCACGCTGGGCGTCTCGCGCGAGACCGTGCGGGCGGCCATCGGGCTGCTGCAGGCACGCCGGATGATCGAAGTCAATCAGGGTGCGCGCACCCGGGTGCTGGGTCGCGGGTCGATGCCGCTGCACGAATCGGTGGGTGTGCTGGGTGGGTTGAAGCACCGGTCGCTGGAAGAGGTGACCGAAGCGCGTGCGGCGGTGGAAATGCAGGTGGTCTGGCTCGCCTCGCAGCGCATCACGCCGGCGCAGATCGCGCGGCTGCAGGCCCTGGTAGACGAGCAGCGCCTGATGCTGGGTGATCCGGTGCGCTTTCAGATTTCGGACCAGGAATTCCATCGGCTGCTGTATTCCGCCTGTGGCAACGCCTTGCTGGCCGAGGTGGTCTTCGATTTCTACGGCTACGCGCTGGAGTTCCGGCGTCTGGCCCTGCAGCGCCAGGGCGCCATCGCGAGCAGCGTGGACGAACACCAGGGCATGGTCGACGCCTTGCGCACGCGCGAACCGCAAGAGGCCGTGCAGGCCATCCGCCGGCACCTCGAGCAGGTCCACCGCACGACCCGTGCGGTCATGAAGCGCTGATCCGCGCCGGCCGGTCCATGAAGCCCTTCCTGCGTCCCAACTGGTACGGTATCCGTACCTGTCGAACGTCTGGCGACGTGGGGGCCGCTGCCCGCGCCGGGCGTTCCGGCCATTCCTGATCACCACCCCATCCACAAGAGGAGACAAACGATGAACCGAATGATCCGCCGCAGCCTGTGCACGCTGCTCATGTCCGCCCTGGCCGGCGCCGCGTGGGCGCAGTCCGCGCCCGTCAAGCTGCGCTTCGGGCACGCCCACTCCGAGACCGACTCGCAGCACCTGGCGGCACTGGAGTTCGCCAAGAAGGTCAAGGAGCGCACGCAGGGCGCGGTCGAGATCCAGGTCTTTCCGAACAACCAGCTCGGCAACGACAACACGATGATCGCCGGCGTGCGCGGCGGCACCATCGACATGGAGACCTCCGGCAACCCGTTCTTCACCGGACTGGTGCCCAAGCTCAATGCGCTGGACCTGCCGTACCACTTCGACACCGCGGCGCAGGCCTACAAGGTGCTGGACAGCGCCGTCGGGCGCAGCCTGCTCAACGAGTTGGAAGCGCACCAGCTCAAGGGCCTGGCCTTCTGGGAAGTGGGTTTCCGCAGCCTGGCCAACAGCCGCCGAGCGGTGGCCAAGGCCGACGACATCAAGGGCCTGAAGTTGCGCACCACGCCGAACCCGGCGCATATCAAGGCCTTCCAGATGATGGGCGCCAACCCGCAGCCCATGCCGTTTGGTGAGGTCTACGCCGCGCTGGAATCCAAGGCCATCGACGGCCATGAGAACCCGCCCACGCTGATCCTGTCGTCCAAGATGCACGAGGTTCAGAAGCACCTGTCGCTGACGCGCCATGCCTACACAGCCCTGATCGTGGTGATGAACAAGGGCAAGTTCGACAGCCTGAAGCCCGAGCACCAGCAGGTGCTGCTGCAGGAGGCCGGTGCCGCGGCGCGGCTGCAGCGTGAACTCAACGCCAAGGGCGAGGCCGGCGCGCTGGCCGAGCTGCGCGCCAAGGGCATGCAGGTGGTGGAGAACCCGGACATGTCGGCGGTGCGCGACCCGGTGAAGGCCGAGACGCGGCGCCAGTTCATCGAAAAGAACGGCGACGCGGTGCTCAAGGCCATCGAAGAGCTGCGCTGAGAGCCGCTCGTGGACACAGCTGGCGCCGCCACTCTCCGCGAGCCGCACGCGGACGCCGCCGTGATCGCGCGGCGGCCCGCGGCCATTGTCGACACGCACCACCACTTGTGGCCGCTGACGCCGGGTCCTGACGCGGGGCACTACCCGTGGCTGCAGGAGGCCTACGCGCCGGCGCACTTCATCCTCGGCGAATACGCGCCGCTCTGTCGCGACTACCTGCCGGCCGACCTGCGGCGTGACTTTGCCGGCCTGCCGGTGGTGGCCACGGTGCACTGCGAGGCCGAACGCAGCCGCGCGCAGGCGTTGGAAGAAACGCGCTGGTTGCAGGCCGTGGCCGCTGCCGACGGGCTGCCCACGGCCGTGATCGCCTGGGTGGACCTGCTGGCCGATGACGTCGGCGTGGCCTTGGACCGCCAGCTCGCAGCCGGCGCCGTGCGCGGCGTGCGCTTCAAGCCCGTGGTGGCTGCGGATGCGACATCGGCGGCGGTCGTGGCCGGCCAGCCTGGCAGCCTCCAGGATCCGCGCTGGGCGCGCGGTCTGAACGCCCTGGCCGAGCGCGGCTTGCTGTGGGAGCTGCGGGTGCCGTTCTGGCACCTGCGCGAGGCGGCCGAGCTGGTGGCCCGCATACCTGGGCTGCAGGTGGTGGTGCAGCACCTGGGCCTGCCCTGGGACCGCAGCGCCCACGGCCTGGATCAGTGGCGTGAAGGGCTGCGGGCACTGGCGGCGCTGCTGCATGTGCACCTGAAACTCAGCGAATTCGGTCTGCGTGACCAGCCCTGGCGGCGCGAGGACAACCTGCCTTTGCTGCGCGAGGCGGTCGACATCTTCGGTGCACGCCGCTGTGTCTTCGGTAGCAACTTTCCAGTGGCGGGGCTGCGCATCGGCTATGTCGATCTGGTCGATGCCGTGGCCTCGGGCCTGGAACACCTCCCCGCTGAAGACCGCCAGGCCATCTGGCATGACAACGCCTGGTCGCTGTACCGCCTGGGCCCGCTCGAACGGGCCAACGCATGATCGTCAAGCAGCTGTTTCGCACGCTCGAGTGGCTGCTCATCGGGCTGCTGGGGGTGATGGTCGTGCTGGTCTTCGGCAATGTCGTGCTGCGTTACGGCTTCAACTCCGGCCTGGTGTTCTCCGAAGAGGTCTCGCGCTTCGTCTTCGTGTGGCTCACCTTGCTCGGTGCGCTGGTGGCGATGCGCGACCGCGCGCACCTGGGTGTGAGCAGCCTGATCGCCGCGCTGCCGCCGCGTGGGCAGCGCGTGATGCGCTTCGTCTCCGATCTGGTCGTGCTGGGCTGCTGCCTGATGCTCGCGCGCGGCGCCTGGCGCCAGACGGTGATCGCGGTGTCCGACCACGCGCCCGTGACCGGCATCTCGATGGCCTGGGTCGTGGGTGTGCTGGTGGTGTCGGCGCTCGGCATGGCCGCGCTGGTGGCCCATGATTTGTGGCGCCAGCTCACGGGGCGCATGCCGGCCGATGAACTCGTGCCGGGGCCCGGCGCGGCCACCGAGTGAACCGGGGCTGAACCATGACCATCGTCGTCTTCATCGGCTCGCTGCTCGGCAGCATGGCACTGGGCATGCCCATCGCGTTTGCGCTGCTGGCCTGTGGCCTGGCGCTGATGGTGCACCTGAACAATTTCGACACGCAGATCCTGGCGCAGAACCTGATGGAGGGCGCCAACAGCTACCCGCTGATGGCGGTGCCCTTCTTCATGCTGGCCGGTGAACTGATGAATGCCGGGGGCCTGTCCAGCCGCATCATCGGCATGGCGCAGGCGCTGGTGGGGCATGTGCGAGGCGGGCTCGGCTATGTCGCGATCCTGGCGGCGCTGGTGATGGCCAGCATCTCGGGCTCGGCCGTGGCGGACACCGCCGCGCTGGCGGCCATCCTCATTCCCTTGATGCGGCAGGCCGGCTATGACCTGCCGCGGGCCTGCGGGCTGATCGCCTCGGGCGGCATCATCGCGCCGATCATCCCGCCGTCCATCGGCTTCGTGGTCTTCGGCGTGGCGGGCGGTGTATCGATCACCAAGCTGTTCCTGGCCGGCATCGTGCCGGGCCTGGCCATGGGCCTGGTGTTATGGATGACCTGGTGGATCTGCGCGAGGCGCGATGCGCCACCGGTGCCGGCCTCACGCTTCGACCCGCGGGTGGCCTGGCGCGCGCTGCGCGAAGGTGTATGGGCTCTGGTGCTGCCGCTGGTCATCATCGGTGGCATGAAGGCGGGCGTCTTCACGCCCACTGAAGCAGCGGTGGTGGCGGTCGTCTATTCGCTGGTGATCGGCCTGTTCGTGCACCGCGAACTGCGCCTGCAGCACTTGCCCGGCTTGATGTTGTCGGCGGCCAAGACCAGCAGCGTGGTGATGTTCCTCGTGGCCTGCGCGCTGGTGTCGGCCTGGCTCATCACCATCGCCAGCATTCCGCAGGAAGTGGCCGAGTGGCTGCGTCCGCTGATGGCGCAGCCCGTGCTGTTGATGTTCGCGATGATGGCGCTGGTGGTCGTGGTGGGCACGGCGCTGGACTTCATGCCCACCGTGCTGATCCTCACGCCGGTGCTGATGCCGCTGGTGAAGCAGGCTGGCATCGACCCGGTCTATTTCGGCGTGTTGTTCATCATGAACAACGCCATCGGCCTGTTGACGCCGCCGGTGGGCACGGTGCTCAACGTCGTGGCCGGCGTGGGGCGCGTGGACCTCGGCCGCGTGACGCGCGGTGTGTGGCCCTTCCTGTTGGCGCAGGTGCTGTTGCTGTTTCTGTTCGTGCTATTTCCGTCGCTGGTGATGGTGCCGGCGCGGTGGTTCTATTGAAGGTTCTGGAGAACGGGCAATGAGAATGACGACTCGACGGGCGCTGTGGGCGCCGCTGGTGGGCTGCGCGGCGCTGCTGGCGATCGGCGGCGTGCAGGCCCAGGAGTGGCCGAACAAGCCCCTTCGCATGCTGGTGGGCTCGGCGCCGGGCGGCGGCACCGATGTGATGGCGCGAGCCGTGGCAGACAAGCTGGGGCCGGCGCTGAAGCAGACCGTGTTGGTGGAAAACCGCCCCGGCGCATCGAACACGCTGGCCGCCGATGTGGCGGCCAAGTCCACCGATGGCCACACGCTGGTGATGGGCGTGTCCACCGCGCACGCCATTGCCCCGCACCTGCTGAAGCTGGCCTACAACAACGACACGGATCTCGTGCCGGTGGCCTTTGTCGGTGCGGTGCCGAATGTGCTGGTGGTCAACAACCAACTGGGCGTGAACAGCGTGGCCGATCTGGTGAAACTGGCCCGCTCGCAGCCGGGCCGGCTGAACTACGCTTCCAGCGGCAGTGGCAGCACGCAGCACATCGCGGCGGAGCTCTTCAAGGAGGCCACGGGCACCTTCATCACGCACATTCCCTACCGCGGCAGCGCACTGGCGCTGATCGACCTGATGGGTGGCCAGGTGCAGATGAGCTTTGACACGCTGGCCTCGGTGGCCGGGCACATCAAGAACGGCAAGGTCAAGGCACTGGCGGTGGCGGCCTCGCAGCGCAACCCGCAGCTGCCGGATGTGCCGACACTGGCCGAAGCGGGTGTGAAGGGGGTGGAGATGAGCGCCTGGTACGGCGTCTACATGCCGGCGGCCACGCCCAGGTCCGTGCAGCAGCGGGTGCACGAGGAGGTCAACAAGCTGTTGCCGCATCCCGATACCCGTGCGCGACTGGCCGCCATCGGCTCGGAGATCGCGCCGATGTCGCAGGCTGACTTTGCGTCCTTCCACCTCGCTGAGAACAAGCGCTACGCCGAGGTCATCAAGAAGCGCGGCATCAAGGTGGATTGACATGGCTCTTCAGACCCAGGCGCTTCCCGTCGTCGCGCTGACGCTCGGCGATCCGGCCGGCATCGGCCCCGAATTGATTGCGCGGCTGCTGGCGCGGCCGCAGACCCTGGAAACCGCGCGGGTGGTCCTGGTCGGCGACCCCTGGCTGTGGGACGAAGGTCAGCGTATCGCCGGTACCTCGGTGGCGCTCGACCCGGTCGACTCGCTGGCGCAGGTGCGCAGGCGGACCGGCAGCGTGAGGCCGGCCTTCCTGCCCATGGAGACGGTGCAGCCGCGCCAGGTGCACCGTGGCCAGGCGGAAGCCGCCGGCGGGGCGTCTGTGCTGGCGGTGCTGAACCGTTGCATGGACGCGGTGCGCGACGGCCATGTGGACGCCATCACCTTCGCGCCGCTGAACAAGCAGGCCATGAAGCTGGGCGGCCTCCGACACGAAGACGAACTGCACCACTTCGCGGAGCATCTCGGCGTCACGGGCTACTTCTGCGAGTTCAACACGCTGCGCGGGCTGTGGACTTCGCGCATCAGCTCGCACGTGCCGCTGCGCGATGTGGCCAGCTACATCGTGAAGCCGCGCATCATCGACGCCACGACGCTGATCTACCGCTCGCTGCAGGCCAGCGGCGTGGCTGCGCCGCGTGTGGCCGTCGCAGGCTTCAACCCGCACAACGGCGACGGCGGCACCTGCGGGCGCGAGGAGATCGACGTCATCGCACCGGCCGTGGCCGAACTCAACGCGCGCGGCCTGCCCGTGGTCGGCCCGTTTTCGCCCGACACCATCTTCCTGCGCGCGCGCGACGGCGAACTGGATGCCATCGTCACCATGTACCACGACCAAGGCCAGATCGCACTGAAGCTGATGGGCTTCAGCCAGGGCGTGACGGTGCAGGGCGGCCTGCCGATTCCCATCACCACGCCGGCACATGGCACGGCCTATGACCTCGCTGGCCAGGGCCGCGCGAACGTGGATGCGCTGGTGAATGCCTTCGACATTGCGGCCCGCATGGGTCGCGCACGACTGACCTGAGAAAGAGAAGCGATGAAGATCACCCGTGTACGCGCCCGCACCTTCGAGTGGAAGGGCAAGACCGTGCCGCCGCAGGGCAATTTCTGCTCGAACGCGATGGATCTGCTGTACTCGCCCGTCGAGACCATGCAGACCTTCCGCTTCCACCAATGGACCGTGGTGGAGGTGGAGACCGACACCGGCCTGGTCGGCTACGGCAACGTGGCGCTGGCGCCGCGCGTGGCCAAGCAGATCGTCGACCAGTACCTCACGCCGCTGATCATGGGCCAGGATCCCTGGGATTACGAATACCTGAACCAGCGCATGTACCGCGCCACCCACGCCTGGGGCCGCAAGGGCATCGGCATGGCGGCCATCTCGGCGGTGGACATCGCGCTGTGGGACCTGCTGGGCAAGAGCGTGGGCAAACCGGTCTTCAAGCTGCTGGGCGGGCGCACCAAGGAGAAGATCCCGTGCTACTACAGCAAGCTCTACCGAACCGACCTGGGCGAGATGCAGAAGGAGGCCGAGACCTACCTGAAGCAGGGCTTCACGGCCTTCAAGATGCGCTTCGGCTACGGACCGGCGCATCTGCAGAAGGGCGTGGTCGAGAACCTCAAGAGCGTGCAGGCGGTTCGCGAGGTCATCGGCTACGACACCGACCTGATGCTCGAGTGCTACATGGGCTGGAACCTGGAATACGCCAAGCGCATGCTGCCCAAGCTCGAGAAGTTCCAGCCGCGCTGGCTGGAAGAGCCGGTGATCGCTGATGACATCGACGGTTATGCCGAGCTGAACCAGATGAATATCGTGCCCATCTCCGGCGGCGAGCACGAATTCAGCCTCTACGGCTTCAAGCAGCTGCTCGAGCGCAAGGCGGTCAGCGTGGTGCAGTACGACACCAATCGCGTGGGCGGCATCACGATGGCGCACAAGATCAATGCGCTGTGCGAGAGCTACAGCGTGCCGGTAATCCCGCATGCCGGGCAGATGCACAACTACCACCTCACGATGAGCAGCCTGAACTGCCCGATGAGCGAGTACTTCCCCATGTTCGATGTCGAGGTGGGCAACGAACTCTTCTACTACATCTTCGACGGCGAACCGGTGGCCGAGAACGGCTTCCTGCAGCTCAGCGACACCACGCCGGGCCTGGGCCTGACGCTGAAGACCGAGTTTCTCGACCAGTTCCACATCATCGAGTGATCCGCATGCCACGGCCGTACAGGGGCGTCTTCCCGGTGGTGCCCACCACCTTCACTGACAGCGGCGAACTCGACCTCGCCAGCCAGAAGCGCTGCGTCGATTTCATGATCGACGCGGGCTCCAACGGCCTGTGCATCCTGGCCAACTTCTCCGAGCAGTTCGTGCTGTCCGACGAAGACCGCGAACTGCTCACGCGCACGATCCTGGAACACGTGGCGGGGCGCGTGCCGGTGATCGTCACGACCACGCACTTCGGCACGCGCGTGTGCGCCGAGCGCAGCCGTCGCGCGCAGGACATGGGCGCGGCGATGGTCATGGTGATGCCGCCCTATCACGGCGCCACGATCCGCGTCGGCGAGCCGGCGATCCACGCGTTCTATGCGCAGGTGTCGGACGCCATCGACATCCCCATCATGATCCAGGATGCGCCGGTGGCCGGTACGCCGCTGAGTGCCGCGTTCCTGGCGCGCATGGCGCAGGAGATCGAACAGGTGGCGTATTTCAAGATCGAGACTGCCGGCGCGGCCAACAAGTTGCGCGAGCTCATCGCGCTGGGCGGTGCGGCTATCGAAGGTCCCTGGGACGGCGAGGAGGCGATCACGTTGCTGCCAGACCTGGATGCCGGCGCCACGGGCAGCATGACCGGCGGCGGCTATCCGGACGGCATCCGCCGCATCGTCGATGCCTATGCCGCGGGCCGACGCGAAGACGCCGTTGCCGAATACGCCCGCTGGCTGCCCTTGATCAACTACGAAAACCGCCAGGGCGGCATCCTGACGGCCAAGGCCCTGATGAAAGAAGGCGGTGTGATCGCCTGCGACGCACCACGGCACCCCTTCCCGGCGATGCATCCGGCCACGCGTGCCGGGTTGATGGAGACGGCGCGGCGCCTGGATCCGCTGGTCTTGCGTTGGGGTCGTTGAGCCGCGGCGGGGCCGCTGCCCGCGCGGTCAACGGGCACCGCCGCGCAGCCGACGACGCGGGATTTCGCGCCCATTCGGCTGCCGCGCCCCGCGCTGCCATGGAGACCTTGCTCACGACGCGTCGGCGGTGGACACCCGCCATCGCGAGGTCTACAGTGACCTTGCGCGCGGCCACTCTCGTTGACGCGCGCCGCAAACCCGGGCGATTCGGCCGAGGGGTTCGGGCGCTCCGGGTTTTCGACATTCCTCGTACCCGGAGGTCATCATGTTCAAGCACATCCTGTTGCCCACGGACGGTTCCGCGTTGTCCGAGACAGCGATTCGCGAAGGCGTGCGGCTGGCCAAGGACGCCAACGCCAGGATCACGGGGCTGAGCGTCGCACCGCCCTTCCACGTGCTGGCGCTGGACACCGAGATGATCGAGGACACCGAAGACCAGTACCTGGCTGCTAGCCAGGCCCGGTCACGCACGCATCTGGCGCAACTGGAGCGCGAGGCCGCCGAGTCAGGCGTGCCCTGCAGGACAGTGGTCGAGACCAGCGACCATCCCTACGAGTCCATCATCCGCACCGCCGAGGCCGATGGCTGCGATCTCATCCTGATGGCCTCGCACGGACGGCGCGGGGTGAAGGCCCTGCTGCTGGGCAGTGAAACCCACAAGGTGCTGGTGCACAGCCGGATTCCGGTACTGGTGTTCCGATAGTCCGGTCCTGCGCGCCCGGGCATGAGGTGCCTTTGCCGGTGCGGCGCGCCGCGCACCGGCCGGCAGCGTCAGCGCAGACGCGCCGAGAAGAAGCCCACCAGGTCGGCCATGAACTCGTCCATCTGTCCGGGCTTGCTGCCGACATTGACGCCGCGAGTGATGAAGGGCGTCAGCATCTTCGCCACGGCCTGATCGTTCGCGCCTGGCACCGGCTGCTGGCTCCACGGGTCCTGCAGCACGCCTTGCGCATCGAAATACACCGCCGGGGCCAGCAAGGCCTTGATGGCCTGGGGCCGTTCGATCAGCGGGTTGCCGTAGCCAAAACCGTGGCGCGCGTCGCGCATCAGACGGATCGACACCTCCGGGTTGCGCGGGCGCATCGCGCTGGCGTAGCCCTGGCATTGCGGCGTCGACACATAGTCGTCCGAGTCGGCCGAGACGATGCGCACGGCCGTCGGCGCGGTGTGCGGGTCGATGAACTGGTAACCGCACCAGGGCCAGCCGGCCAGCACGGCTCGAAGCGGCGGCATGCTGCCGAGGGCGGCCTTTGCCACTGGCGCGACGGCCGCATTCAACACGGCGATGCCGCCCCGGCTGTAGCCCATCGCACCCAGCCGGGCGGCGTCGACTTCAGCCACCCGCTCGAGCGCGCGCATGGCCGCAAAGATGTCGGCCGTCGAGGCGGCGAACGAAAACTGGTCCTGCGCGGCAATGGTGTCGCGCACGCCGCGTCCGCCGAACGGGTCCACCACCAGCGCGGCGATGCCGGCGTCGGTCAGCGCGCGGGCATGTTCGAAGTTGGCGGCACCCACGCCGCCGGAACCCGGCGTGATGATCACGGCCCCCACCTTGCCGTTGCGGACCTTGGGCAGGAACAGCTTGGCTTCCAGCGCCACGGCCGGCGCCGAGCGCCCCGCGATGATGTCTTCGTAGTTGACGGGGTTGGCGCTGGCGACCGCGATCGGGCGGGCCTCGATGCCGTTGGCCAGTGTGTTGAATCGTTGGGCAAACGGCGGGGGCGGCGCCGGTGGCGCTGCGGCCGCAGCCGGGGCTTGGGCCAGCGCCATCGGGCTGGCAACCATCGCAGCGAAGAGGGCGGTCGTCGCGATAGCGCTGCGCAGGCGAATCGGTGTCATTCGGCAGAGCCTTTCTGATGAACGGGTGAAGGGGATGCCGTGCGCGCGCGCATCCTTTGGGCGACGGCAACCGTGCGGCGCGCCAGGGCCTCGGTCGAATCGATGACGGCGATGGGCACGTCCCGCTGACTGATGACCACCGGAATCTCGGTGCAGGCCAGCACGATCACGTCGGGTCCGCGTGCATGGAGGCGCCGGATGGCCTCGAGGAAGAACTCCCGGCCGCGCCGCAGATCGCCTGCCTTGACGGCAAGGATGCCGGGCAGCACCCAGTCTTCGAGCTCGGCTGGCGTGGCGTACAGCCATTCCCACTCGTTGCCCAGGCGCTTGCCGAAGATCTCCAGCTGCGTGGTCACGACAGAGCCGATCAGACCCACCCGCCGGGCATGGGGCGCCACTTCGCGTATGCGGTCCGCCACCGCATCGGCGATATGCACGATGGGCAACGGCGTCTGCGCGGCCAGGCGGTCGTACCAGTGGTGCACGGTGTTGCAGGGCATGGCCACCAGCGCGCAGCCCGCCGCTTCCAGCCCGCGCAGCACCTGCACCATCGCCGCCATCGGGTCGGTGCCGCCGCCGTAGATCGCTGCTGGCCGGTCGGGGATCTGGGGTGACGAATCGAGCGTCAGCGGAAAGTGGTCCTGGTCGCTGCGCGCCGGTGTGGCCAGCACGAGCTTGACGACGAATTCGGCCGATGCCAGCGGCCCCATGCCGCCAAGTACGCCGATACGCGGCAAGGGAAGGGTGTCGGTGCTCATGACGATCTTTCGCAGTGGCGCGTGCGGTCAGCCACGCGCAGGTCGGGTGCGGCGGCAGTCAATGCGTGACCGCCAGCCGGCCCTGCAGCTTTCTGACGCCGCTGGACAGGGCAAAGGCCATGACGAAATAGACCACGGCCACGAAGAGGTACATCTCCACCAGGCGACCGTCGCGCCGCGCCACCTTGGTGGCGGCTCCCAGAAAATCGGGCATCGACAGCACGTAGACGAGCGAGATGTCCTGGAACAGGATGATGGTCTGCGTGAGAAGCAGCGGCAGCATGTGGCGGAAGGCCTGCGGCAGCACGATGTAGCGCATGAGCTGCCAGTGGGTCATGCCCAGCGCACGACCGGCATGCAATTGGCCGCCCGGGATGGCCTGGATGCCCGCGCGCATGATTTCGCAGTAGTAGCAGGCCTCGAACAGGATGAAGGTGATCAGGCACGAGGCGAACGCGCCGACCTTGATCGGCCGCTCGCTCTGCAGGATCCACTGGCCGATGTAGGGCACCAGGAAGTAGAACCAGAAGATCACGAGGATCAGTGGCAGCCCCCGCACGAGGTTGACGTAGCCGCCGGCCGCCAGCGACAGGGGTCTGATGCTCGACAGGCGTGCCAACGCCAGCAGCGTGCCCACGACGATGCCGCCGGCCATGGCATACAGCGTGAGCTGCACCGTGAACACCATGCCGGTAAAGAACAAGTACTGCCATGAGCGCGCGATGACGTCGAAATCGAAGCTGCTGAACATGGCCGTCTTTGGCAGCTGCCGGGTTCATCTGCCCGCGGCGGCGGCGCCACTGCCGATCAGGCCGGGCACGCGCAAGCGGTGTTCCAGCCAGCGCATGAACTGCACGACCGTGACATTGACGACGAGGTAGATCACCGAGGCCGCCGCAAAGGCTTCGAAGACCTGCGAGGTGTAGGACTCCATCGCCCGCGTGCGCGCGGTGAGTTCCATCAGGCCGATCGTCAGTGCCACCGAAGTGTTCTTGATCGTGTTGAGGAATTCGCTGGCCAGCGGCGGCATGACGATGCGCAGGGCCTGCGGCAGCAGCACATTCAGATAGACCTGCGGCACCGTCAGGCCCAATGCCTGAGCCGCCATCGCCTGGCCCCGCGGCAGGGCCTGGATGCCGGCCTTGACCTGCTCGGCGACGCGGGCCGACATGTAGAAGGCCAGGCACACCACCGCGGTGTAGAAGGGCGAGTCAGGCAGCTGCTTCAGCGCGTCGCCCCAGGCCTGCGGCAGCAGCTCCGGCATCACGAAGTACCACAGCAGCATCTGCACCAGCAGCGGGATATTGCGGAAGACCTCCACGTACGCCTGGCCCAGCCGCACGGCCCCGCGCATGGAGGTGGTGCGCAGGGTGCCCACGGTCACGCCCAGCACCAAGGCCAGCGCCCAGGCGCACAGGGCCGTGACCATGGTCCAGCCCAGGCCCGACATCAGCGACGAGAAAAACGTCCCGGTGCCCTCGGGATTCGCGTCCCAGAAGATGCGCCAGTTCCACTGGTAGTTCATGCGGTCCCGTCAGCCGTGCAAGGCACTTCGGGACGCGGTTACTCGTAGTCCTTGGGCTCAGGCGAATCGGTGGGCTTGGCGATGGCGCGCTTGAGTGCGGCGCTCA
Source organism: Pseudomonadota bacterium (assembly GCA_963205115.1). GTDB lineage: Bacteria > Pseudomonadota > Gammaproteobacteria > Burkholderiales > Burkholderiaceae_C > Rubrivivax. The sequence goes on from CAUJHV010000075.1 coordinate 77,821, forward strand.
TCGGCATGTTCATGTTGATGCCCTTGGGCGGCACCGGTGCGGTGAACCAGCGCGCGTAGATCTTGTCGATCTCGCCGCTCTTGAACAGCCCCGTCACGGCCGCGTCCACCAGCTTCTTGAAGGCCGCATCGCCGCGGCCGAGCATGATGCCGTAGGGCTCGACCGACAGCGAGAAGCGCGAGACCGCGTAGTCGCCCGGCGACTTGGCATTGGCGATCATGTTGTAGATGATCACGTCGTCCGTGGCCAGCGCGGCGGCGCGGCCGGTCTCGACCATCAGGAAGGCTTCGGGCAGGTCCTGCACACCCGCCAGCTGAACGCCGAGTTGGCCGGCGGTGTTGAGCTCGGTCACACGCCGCATGTTCGAGCTGCCCGAGGGCGAGGCCAGCGTCTTGCCTTTGAGGTCGCCCAGAGACTCCACGGCCAGCGTCTTCTTGTGCATCAGCCGCGTGGCCGTCACGAAGGTGGTGGGCGCGAAGGCCACCTGCTTCTGCCGCTCGGCGTTGTTGGTGGTGACGCCGCATTCGAGATCGATCGTGCCGTTGGCGATGAGCGGGATGCGCGTGGCCGGACCCACGGCATTGAGGTTCACCTTCAGCGCCGGCATCTTCAGTTCGGCGCGGACCGCATCGACGATCTTCATGCAGATGTCCATCGAATAACCGATGGGCTGCTGCTTGTCGTCCAGGTAAGAGAAGGGCGCGGCCGATTCGCGGTAGCCCAGCGTGATGGCGCCGTCCTTGCGGATCTTGTCCAGGGTCTGGGCCTCGGCGCCGAGAATGCTCAGGCAGGCCAGTGCGCCTGCGAAAATGCGAACGGGTGTGTTCATGGGGCGGTCCTCTGGGGTCGTGGTGGCCTTTTCAAGGGCCGCTGAAGTGGCTGCACGGTCCCCGCCACGCGCCGGTGAACCATTCCTATATATTAAAAATCTTTCCTTACAGGAAACATGCGGTGAAACCCTCGCCTGTCTCTACGCGTGCGCGCGCTGCGGTCCCGAATGGACCCCACGCTGCGCTCAAGGATTCGCCCATCGATCTGCAGAAGTGTGTGGGCTCTGCCGTGCGCGAGCTGCGCTTGCGCGGCCGCCTGACGATCGCGCAGGTCGCTGAACTGGCCGATGTCAGCGAAGGCATGCTCTCGAAGATCGAAAACGGCCAGATCTCCGCCGGCATGGACACGCTCAGCCGCGTCGCCCGCGCGCTCAACAGCACCATGGCCATGCTGTTCCGCACCTACGACGTGCCCTCGGGTAATGCGCACCTGGTCAAGAGCGGCCAGGGCATGCCCTTCCTGCGGCACGGCAAGCGGCCAGGGCACACCTTCCAGCTGCTGTCCTACGACCAGGGGCCGGACAAGCCTTTCGATTGTTTTCTCGTGACGATCGAAGAGGACTCGGTGACGCTGCCCACCAGCCAGCACGCGGGCATCGAGATCATCCACCTGCTCGAAGGTTCCTTCGAGTACCGCAGCGGGCAGTCGATCTATGTGCTCGAGGCCGGCGACACGCTCACGTTGCAGGGCGATGTGCTGCACGGGCCGGAGCGGCTCTTGAGTCTGCCCATCCGCTTCGTGTGCACGATCGTGTATTCGCAGCCCTCGATGCCGGGCTGAACCGCAGTCCGCGCCGCACGGCAGCGCGGGGAATGCAGGGCCTTCGGGCCGTGTCAGCGGCCGATCGGCGAAAATCCGCCGCATGAACCCTGATACCCGCGCGGTCGATGCCGCGAGCAGCCCGAATATCGCCTTCGTCTCCCTCGGCTGCCCCAAGGCGCTGACCGACTCGGAACTCATCCTCACGCAGCTGCGGGCCGAGGGTTATTCCACCAGCAAGAGCTTTGCCGGTGCGGACCTGGTGATCGTCAACACCTGCGGCTTCATCGACGATGCGGTCAAGGAAAGCCTGGACACGATCGGCGAGGCGCTGGCCGAAAACGGCCGTGTGATCGTCACCGGCTGCCTGGGCGCACGCGCGGGCGAGGGCGGGGCGTCGCTGGTGCAGCAAGTGCATCCGAAAGTGCTGGCCGTGACCGGCCCGCATGCCACGCAGGAAGTGATGGACGCGGTGCACCGCCATGTGCCCAAGCCGCACGATCCCTTCGTCGACCTGGTGCCCGAGGTGCGCGCCGAATTCCGCGGCGAAGCCGGCATCAAGCTCACGCCGCGCCACTACGCCTACCTGAAGATCAGCGAAGGCTGCAACCACCGCTGCACCTTCTGCATCATCCCGTCGATGCGCGGCGATCTGGTCTCGCGGCCCATCGGCGAGATCCTCACCGAGGCGCGTGCGCTGTTCGAGTCCGGCGTCAAGGAGCTGCTGGTGGTCAGCCAGGACACCAGCGCCTATGGCGTGGACGTCAAGTTCCGCACCGGCTTCTGGGACGGCCGCCCGATCAAGACACGTTTTGCCGAGCTGTGCGAGGAGCTGGCCACACTGGCCGAACCGTATGGCGCGTGGGTGCGGCTGCACTACGTCTACCCGTACCCGCACGTCGACGATGTGTTGCCGCTGATGGCCAGCGGGCGCATCCTGCCCTACCTGGACGTGCCCTTCCAGCACGCGCACCCGGATGTGCTGCGGCGCATGAAGCGCCCGGCCAGCGGCGAGCGCAACCTCGAGCGCCTGGCGGCCTGGCGCGCGGCCTGCCCGCAGATCGTCGTGCGCTCGACCTTCATCGCCGGCTTCCCCGGCGAGACCGAGGCCGAGTTCGACGCGCTGCTGGACTTCCTGCGCGAAGCGGACATCGATCGCGCGGGCTGCTTTGCCTACTCGCCGGTCTCCGGTGCGGCTGCCAATGAACTGGACGGTCAGCTGCCCCAGGCCCTGCGGGAAGAACGCCGCGCCCGCTTCATGGCGGTGGCCGAATCGGTGTCGGCCCAGCGCCTGAAACGCCGCATCGGCGCGACGATGCAGGTGCTGGTCGACCACGCGCCGGCGCTGGGCCGCCGCGGCGGGCGGGGCCGCAGCTACGCCGACGCGCCGGAGATCGACGGCCTGGTGCACCTGCTGCCGCCGGAAAAGGCCTCGCGCGTGCTGAAGGTCGGTGAGTTCACACGTGCGCGCATCGTCGACACGCAAGGCCACGATCTGGTCGCGCAGCCGATCTGAGCGGGACCGCGCCGACACACCCACCGTCCATCGAAGCCAAACGCATCCCATGAGCGACAAGAAGATCGACCTGCAGACCGAACTGATTCATCACCCGTACCAGCCGCCGGCCCATTTCGAGGCCGTGCCCCCGGGCATCTTCAAGGCCTCCACGGTGCTGTTCAAGGACGTGGCCGCGCTGCGCTCGCGTTCGTGGAAGAGCCGCCAGGGCTACACCTACGGGCTGCACGGTACGCCCACGAGCTTCATGCTGGAAGAGCGCCTGGCCACGCTGGAAGGCGGCACGCACTGCGTGCTGGCGCCCAGCGGGTTGGCCGCGATCACGCTGGTCAATCTGGCCTTGCTGAAGGCAGGCGACGAGGTGCTGATTCCGCACAACGTCTACGGACCGTCTCGCGAGCAGGCGCGCAGCCTGCTGGCCCCGATGGGCGTGAGCTGGCGGGAATACGACGCGGGCGACCCGGCCGCGCTGGCAGCGATGGGCACGCCGCGCACGCGCCTGGTGTGGCTGGAAGCGCCGGGTTCGGTGACGATGGAGTTTCCCGATCTGCGCGCGTTGGTGAAGGCCGCGCAGAGCTTCGGCGCGGTCACCGCGCTGGACAACACCTGGGGTGCCGGGCTGGCCTTTCGCGCCTTCGACATGGGCGTGGACCTGTCCATGCATGCGCTGACCAAGTACCCCTCGGGCGGCGCGGACATCCTGATGGGCGCGGTCGTCTCGCGCGACGAGGCGCTGGCCCACCGCCTGCTGCAGATGCACGGCGTCCTGGGCCTGGGTGTCGGCGCCAACGACGTGGAGATGGTGCTGCGCGGCCTGACCAGCCTGCGCCTGCGCTACGAGGCACAGGACCGCGCCGGGCGCACGCTGGCCGGCTGGCTGGGCGAGCAGCCGGCCGTCACGCAGCTGCTGCATCCGGCCTTTGCCGGATCGCCCGGGCATCCGCACTGGGCCAGCCACTGCAGCGCCGCGGCGGGGCTGTTTTCGGTGATGTTCGATGCGCGCTTCGCACCGACGCAGATCGACCGCTTCGTGGATGCCCTGCGGCTGTTCCGCATCGGTTATTCCTGGGGCGGGCCGATGAGTCTGGTGGTGCCGTACGACTTGTCGACCATGCGCGCCGACGGGCACACGCGCCTGCCGGGTCACCTGGTGCGTTTTTCGATCGGCCTGGAAGCCGTGTCGGACCTGCAAGCCGATCTGGCGCAGGCGCTGCGGGCGGCTTTCGGGGACTGACCGCGGAGACGTGGCGCGCGGGCGGCGCCGTCTTCGGGCGTCAGCCGACGCGCGCCAGCTCCGTCATCGCCTGGGCGATGTCGGCGGCATTGGCCCATTCCGCGCAGCGGTAGGCCAGCCGGCCGCGCTTGTCGAAGAGCACGACCTGCGGCGTGTGGCGGTCGCCGCCCGTGGCGCGCTTGGGGCGGCCGTCCAGGAAATCCAGCAGGGTGTCGCCGTTGCGGATGTCGGGCACGCCGGCCAGCCAGCGCGGGCCTGCTGCAAAACGCTGTCGCCACTTGGCCAGCGCCGCGGCGTCGTCGCCCAGCGGGTCGATGCTCACCGACAGCAGTTGCGCCGTGGGCAGGCGGTCGCCCAGGCGCGTCTGCAGCGCCGCGAAGATCGCGCCCTGGATCGGGCAAGTGGCGCTGCAGCCGGTGAACATCAGCTGCATGGCCGTGACGCGGCCTTCCAGCAACGCCGGCAGTGCGCCGGCACGGCCATCGTGCAGGGTCAGTTTCAAGCCCGGCGCAGCGCGGCGCGGTTCCACCGGGCCCATGTTGGCGTGCTGGGCGCGTGCCGCCAGCGGCGCCAGCACCGCGCCAAGCGCCAGTGCCAGCGCGCGGCGGCGGCCGCCGTGGCCGGCGGGGGTGTGCGTCGAGCGGCTCATCGGCTGCCCAGGAAGCGCCAGAGCGCCTCGCATTCGCTGTCGGTGACGGTGTAGCGGGGCATGCCCTTGTCCAGTTGAACCCAGCTGGGATCGATGCCGGTGCGCAGCAGGCGGCACAGGCTGTTGGCGTCGTAGGCCGATGCGGGGCCGCCGCGGCGCGGCACGGCTTGTGCCAGCGTGCGCCGGTTCAGCGCCGGGCCGACGGCTTGCGCGCCGGCATGGCAGTTGAGGCAGCGTGTGGCGTGCGCGGGCAGCGGGTCGTCGTGCATGGCCAGGCGCGCGGGCAGGGCGCGGTCGCCGTTGAACAGGGCCTCGCCCTCACGAATGGTGCGCAGGCCCGTCCAGGTGGCTGCCGTAGCGGCGCCCAGGCCGGCCAGGGCCAGCACGAGCACCCACCGCTCCACGCGAAGGGCCCGGCGCGAACCGGGCCCTGTTCCATCTGTCATGGCGTGGGTCGCCTCGGTGGCGGCGGCGGCAGAAGCACGAGAGAACATCCCGGTGCTATCGGCGCCGCCGGCCCTTCGGTCAAGGCGAATAGAGCACGCCGATGGCGTTCAGGTAAGTGCCCGAGCGACCGGTGAAGCCGACGATCCGGCTGCCCGCGGGCACCGTGATGTCGAAGCTGCCGGCGCCCGTGCCGCCACCCTGACCCAGGCCGTAGGGCCCGAGCACCCGGCCGGTGTTGGTGACGAAGGTCAGCTTGCCGACGGCGGTGGTGCCGTAGACGCCGTACATGCGCACCAGGTACTCGCCCGCAGGCACCGTGGCCGTGACGGCATTGCCGCCCGTGCCGCCGTGGTACGGCATGTTCGAGGGCGTACCCAGCGCCTGGATGCGATCCAGCCACCAGCCGGCGCGGATGGACACGCCGGTCAGCACTTCGTTGGCGGGTGCGGGATCGGTGAACGCGGTGCCGCCGGCTGCGCCATAGATGGCCGATGCGCGCACGGTGGCCGGCGGCGTCGTGGTGGTGGCGGGGTACAGCTGCGTCGCCGGGATGGCCACCGCCGTCGTCGTGCCCGGGATGATCCAGTTCAGACGCGCAACCGCACCACCGCCCTTCTCGTAGTACTCCATCACGATGCTGACCTTCTGACCGGCCGTCAGTGCCACCGTGCCGCTGGTGTTGGCCGTCGGGCCATGGTCGGTCCAGTTGTCGATGATGCGCACGCCGTTGACGGTCAGGCGCACGCCGTCGTCGCTGACGGTCTGGAACTGGTAGTTGCCGGCCACCGTGGCCTGCACCTGGCCGCTCCAGCGCGCGGAGAAGTTGTCCGCCGGGACGCCAGCGCCTGGCGAACCGCCGGCCCAGTCGAAGTTGACGATTTCCGTGCGCGTGAGCGCCGGGCTGCCAGACAGCGTCAAGTTGGCAAAGTACTCGCCGCGCAGGCCCGTGCCCGTACCCACCGGGGTGCCCGTGGGTGCGACCGCGGCTTCCTCGCGTCCGATCTGCCGGACAAAGGCCGACACGTTGGCCAGTTCGGTGGCCGTCAGCGTGATGCTGGTGTGTGCCGTGACGGCGGCTTCCACCGTGGCGGCGGAGCCGTCGTGCAGGTACGGCGCTGTGGCCCAGGTGTCACGCAGCGTCGGCGTATCCAGGCCGGTCAGCGCGGCGCCCAGGCGGGTGCCGCTGCTGGCCTTGATCGTGCCCACGTTGATCAAGGTCCCGCTGGCGCTGTTGGTGTAGTCGTTGCCGCTGTGGCAGGTGGCGCAGCGTGCCGCGAAGACGGTCTTGCCGGCCGCTGCCGCGGTGGTCAGGGTCGCATCCGCATTGCGCCACGGGGTGAGGGCAAAGCTGTTGAGCGAGCCCACGTAGGCCGCCAGGGCATCCAGGTCGGCGCTGACGCCGGCCTTGGGGTCGCCCAGGGTCTGGCTGCGCGTGCCGGTGTTGAACTGCGCATCGGTCATCAGGCCCGTGCCTTGTGACAGGCGGCGGATCTGACCTTCGAAGTCCTGGACCTCGTCGAAATTCGCGGTCCAGTGCAGTCGGCCTTGCGCGCCCGAACGGCCTTGCAGGCTGATGGTGTTGCGCAGGCCTTCGCCGAAGCCGGTGAAGTCCCAGGTGCGGCCATCGTGCGCGCCGTCGTTGTGGCAGGCGGCGCAGCTGATGTAGGCGTCGCGGCTCATGCGCGGATCACGGGCGTCGTAGAAGAACTGCTTGCCCTTGAGCACGTTGGCAGCGAGCTTCTCGGTGCCCACCGAGGCCATCGTGGCCGTCAGGGGCAGGACCGATTCGCCGTAGCGCACCAGGCGCGTCAGGTCGTACACGCCCACGCTGCGGTCCATGAAGTTCTGGACATACAGCGTCAGGCCGTCGGCCGACAGCGTCAGGCCCTGCGGCGCACGGCCGGCGTCCACGCGGAACAGCTCGCGCTTGCCCACGGCATCGACGACCGCGACGTGGCGGCTGGTTTCCAGCGCCACGAAGAGGTAGGCGCCGCCGGGGTGGTAGGCCGCTGCGCTGGCCATGCCGGAATTGTCGTGGTCGATACGCGCAGGCAGGTCTTCGGCCTGCGTCGTGAGGTCCACCCGCGAGGAGATGGCGCGCACCGTGTTCTGGAAATCCAGATCCAGGCCGTCGCGCAGCTTGCCGCGCTTGATGTTGTCCTGCTTGCTGGGCACCCAGGCACTGCGGCCGTCCGGAGAGATCACCGGCGCGCCGAGGTAGTTCGGGATGCCGCGGCCTTGCACGGTGGTATCCGGCTTCTCGCTGTGCTGCAGCACGATCGTGCGCTGCACCGCGAGGGTGGCTGCATCCAGCATCACCAGTTCGCCGCCGCGCGGCGCACCGTTGACGCTGGTCGAGACCGTGGCCGTGCCTTCACCCGGCAGGGCCGGCGTCACGAAGCGCGCGACCATCAGTTGCGTGCCCGCGGCGTTGAGCGCCAGGTGACGCACGTGCTGGCCCAGCGAGGCGCTGGCGCCCAGCGTGCCGGTGGCGGCGATGCGCGTGACCAGGCCCGTGGCTTCCTGCGACACGAAGGCCGTGCCGTCCGCGCCGATCACGATGCCGTAGGGCTGCGAGGCGCGCGGCAGGGCGATGGTCTGCACGACCGCCAGGGTGCTGGGCGAGACGATGCTGATGCTCGAACTGCCCTTGTTGACGACCCAGACGCGGCCGTCCGGCGCCAGCGCGAGGCTGCGCGGCGCGGTGCCGACCGCGATCTCCGCGACGCGGCTGCGCATCGCGGTGTCGAAGACGCTGATCGAGTCGTTGTCCGGATTGACGGCCCACACGCGGTGCGTGGCGCCCGAACGCGGCTCCAGAATGACCGGAGTGGACGAGCGCCCGCCCTGGCCAGTGGCGCCGGTCACGGATTGCCAGAAGCTGCGCGTGCCGATGCGGCCGTCCGCGGTCTGCACGCTGACGGTCACCAGGTAGACGCCCGGCGTCGTGTAGACGTGGCTGGTGGTGTTCTGCGTCGACCAGGCCGTCGAGGCACTGCCGTCGCCGAAGTTCCACTGGTAGGTGTAGGTGCCGGCCACGGCGGTGTCGGCCGTGTAGCTGGCGGTGCCGCCGCTGCTGACGGGTGCGGCGAGCACGGGCTGCACTTGCGGCACGGCGGCCAGCACGTTCCAGGCGAACTGCACGGCGGTGCTGCCGCCGCGGTTGTCGTCGACGGTCACGGTGACGGTGTAGGCACCTGCCGTGGTCGGCGTGCCGCTGATGACACCCGAGGCCGCGGCGATCGACAGCCCGGGCGGCAGGCCCGCGGCGCGGTAGGTCAGCGTGTCACCGTCGGGGTCGCTTGCGCTCATGCTCAGGCTGGTGGCCACGCCCACTTCGGCGGAGGCACCGGCCGGCGTGGCCAGGCTGGGCGGACGGTTTGCGGCCGCGACACCGTGCACCTGGACTTCCGCCAGCTGCAGATAGTTCGTGCCGGCGAGTTGCACGCGCACATAGCGGCCGCGGGCACCGGTCGTGGCGATCAGCGCGGCGCGCGGCGCGGTGGCGGCGTACTGGCTGCGCCAGACGGTGGTGTCGGCCAGCAGTTGCGCCAGTGTGCGGCCTTGCATCGGGGTGTCCGAAGCCAGCACGTAGAAATTGCTCAGGCGCTCGGCGCAGCAGTCGGTGCGGTTCCACAGGCGCATCGCGTGCATCGCGTGGCTGCTGCCCAGGTCGACCTCCCACCAGGCGTTGGCGTCGCTGTTGGTGACGCTGACCGAGCCGTTGCCGTAGGCCCCATCGATATTGCCGTCGACAGCACGCGCGGCGTTTGCACCGTACGGGTCCGACGACTGTGCGGCGGCCTTGCCGCGGGCGACGTTGGTGAAATAGATCGTCTTCTCGGTCGTGTCCGCACCGAGGTCAGAGAAGTTGCCGCTGGTGACCGGCTGGCCCCAGTTCACGCCGTCGGCACTGAGGTAGACGTTGTAGCGCGCAACGGTGCCGTTGACGCCGCCGTCTTGGCGCGGCAGGTAGCGCAGGCCGGTCACGTCGGTGGCCGTGCCCAGGTTGATGACGATCCAGTGCGGCGGGGGCGGGTTGGCCGCCTGCCACTGCGTGTGCCAGATCGTCGCCGTGTTGCTGTCGATCGCATTGGCGACGGCGTTGCCGGCTTCCTGGCTGTCGGCCGTGGCTTGCCAGCCGGTGCGCGACAGCACCTGGCCGTTTGCGCCCAGCAGGTTGATTTCGGCGGCCGAGCTCCAGGGGTTGCCGTTCAGCTCGGACAGGGCCTCGAGCTTGACGTAGCGCGTCTGCCCGGGAACCTGGATGTTCCAGCCGAAGTCGGTGCTGGTCGTCACGCCGTTGGCGGTGGCGCGCACCGTCACGCGCGAGCTCCCTGCGGTGGTGGGCGTGCCGGTGATGCGGCCCGTCGTCGGGTCGATGGCCAGGCCGGCGGGCAGGCCCGTGGCGGCATAGCTGGCGGCGACACCGCCCGGAACCGTCACGGTCGGCTGCAGCGCCACGGCTGCGCCGGTGACGCCGGATTGGTCGTCGATCGCGGCGAAGACCGGTGCGCCGGTGTTGGAGATGCGCACGATCTTGGCCACCGAAGGCGTGCCGTCGGCGTTCATCGCAAACAGCATCCAGTCGCCGGGCAGTGCCCAGCCGGGGTTGGTCGGCACATCCACCGCATAGGTGTTGGTGCCGGTGGCGCGGAAGTTCAGCGACAGGCGGCGCTGGTCGTTGTTGACGGTGTGCGTGGTCGAGGACACACGCACCATGGCGAAGGAGCTGATCGCGCTGTCGGTCGTGACCGCCATGCTCTGGCCGTAGCCGGCCGACGTGGGCGCGGCGTTGATCACCGGGCGCACGGCCGGCGTGCCGTCCGGCTTGAGCAGGTAGTTCGGGGTCAGGACCTGCAGGTCGGCATGGTTGGCCGCACAGCCGGCGCCGCACAGGCCACCGCCGGCGGACACCACGCGGCCGTCGGGCAGCAGCAGGGCGACGCTGTGGTAGTTGCGCGGTGCGGCGATGGGCGGCAGCGGCGTGAAGGTCTCGGTGACCGGGTCGAAGAGCTCGGGCACGAGCACCGAGTTGGCGTCGCTGAAGCCCACGGCGTAGGTCTGGCCGCCGATGAGGACCACCTGGCCATTGGGCAGGACCACGCTGTTGTGGAACGCGCGGCGATAGGCCATCGGCGTGATCTTGCGGACCGTGACGCCGGTGTTGATGTCGATGACGTAGCTGTTGCTGTTGGCGTTGACGCTGTCGTAGCCCGGGCCGCCGCCGGTCTTCAGGATCTTGCCGGTGTCGAACATCACGGTGTTGCCGCTGATGCTGAACTCGTCGTCGCCGCGCGGGCCCGCGTCGGTGACGGCACCGTTGCCGTCGGTGTTGATCCAGTGCATGTTCACGCCGGGGCCGGCGTGGAAGACCTTGCCGTTGCCGGCCGGCAGCAGCATGAAGTGGCTGTCCCCGCCGAAGTTGCGCGAGCTGTCCGCTGACAGCATCGGGTCGATCGGAATGCCGGACTTGCGTTGCCAGCCGCCCGCGGCGGTCCAGATCTCGCCGTGCTTGTTGCCCACGCCGCCGGACCAGGAGCCGCCCAGCGTCAGGACCGAGCCGTCGCGCAGCAGCGTGTTGGCCTGGTAGCCGCGCGGAATGTTCATGGCCGGACCCGTGGTCCAGGCGCCGGTGGCGGGGTTGAAGATGCTGGTGTTGGGCGAGCTGATGCCGCCGTTGACCAGCAAGCGGCCGTCGGCCAGGTTGGTGGTGCCGGGGCAGAACATGTTGTGCCCCGTTTCGGTGACGGTGCGCTCGGTGACCGCGCCGGTGGCCGGGTCGTAGGTTGCTGAATACGTGCGGCCGGTGGCGGCGCCGAAGCTGAACTTCTCTTCGGCCGACCACAACAGCACTTTGCCGTCAGGCAGGTTGGAGATCGAAACGGGCACCAGAGGCAGCGACTGCAGCGCGGTCCAGCGCGAGGCGGCCGGCGCGGCTACCGCCAGGGCTTTCTGACGCGTGGCTTCGCTCTGGGTGCTGGCGTTTTCTTCGGGGCTGCTGCCGCTGCCGCCACAAGCGGAGAGCAGGGCGGCCAAGGCGATGGCACTGAGCCATCCCAACGTTGTCTGTGTGGTCTTCATGTGTTTTCCCGCGGACAAGGCTCCGCATCGCCAGATTCGTGGGAATTCCGGCGTGCAGGGCTCGATGTGTGTGGTCATGCTAGCCAGCGCGATCGCGCCTGTGAGGCTCGGGACCGGGCCGGGCATTCATCCCGGGGCACACATCTGGAGGAGGCCCGCGCAGCGCCGGTTGGCGGCAGCAGACGCCGCTTCACCCCGTTTATCGCGCCACCGGTGCGGCGTCGCGCGCATGAACATGGCCGCATGAGCGAACCCTATTTGCGTCGCGTGTTTGCGGCCGTGGCCCGCCCCGCGGTGCTGGCCGTGAGCCTGGGTCTGCTGGCCGCCGTGCTGGCCTTGTCGGGACTGCTGGTCACGGTGACTACCGACGGTGGCGGCCCGGGCGGACTGGCCGGTGTGTGGCGCCTGCTGATGGAGTTCGGTGCCGCAGGTGCCCTGGCTGCGGCCGCGTGGGCGGTGCATGCGCGGCGCTGGGCGCCGCGCTCGGCGACCACCCCGGAGGAAGCCGTCGACACGCCTGAGCGTGTGCGCCAGATGCTGAAGCAGCAGGAAGCCTACTGGCGCCAGCAGATGGATTCGCGCGACCTGGCCCACCGCAAGGCCGCGCAGCGCCTGAACCAGTGGCACGAGTTGCTGGATGCGTTTCCGGGCTGGGTCGTGACGATCCGGCCCGACGGCAGCATCGGCCACGCCAACGCCGCCGTCGCCGCGTTTTATGGCCTGCAAGGCTTCCAGCTCGCCGGGCGTCCCGCCGAGGAAGTGCTGGGCTCGAGCGTGGCTGCGGCCATTCGCAGGCGCAATCTGCGCATCAGCGCCGAGGGCAAGGCCATCCGCTTCGACATGGTGCTCAAAGCGCCGGACGGCAGCGCCACCGAGCTCATGGCCACACAGTTCATCGTCGGCCTGGTCGCGGGATCGGCCTCGATGACCTGCCTGATCGCGATCGACAGGCGTGGCCAGCGCGGCATCGCCGAGCGTGACGCCCAGACGCTGGAAGTGGCCGTGCGCGCCGCGCGGCTCAGCAGCGAGCGGCTGGCGGCACTGGCGCATGCGCTGGAAGCCCCCGCCCAGGCCCTGCTGAATCTGGACCGCGGCGATGTCGACGGCGACGCGGAATCCGCGCCGGCGCCGATCTGGCAACCGATCGGCGAGCAGGTGGCACGCCTGGCGCGTCAAGCGGCCGAACTCGTGCGGCTGGAGACCGAGCCGGCAGACGTGGACATCGAGCCGGTCGATCTGGTGGAGGCTTCGCGCGCGGCGCTGATGGTGGTCGAGGGCCTCGCCGGCTCGCGGGACGTGCAGCTGCGGTCCGCCTCGGCGATGCATGGCCAGCTTTGGGTGGAGGCCGAGAGCCATCGCCTGCACGCCGCCTTGCGGGCGGTTTTCGAGACCGCGGTGCTCCACAGCCAGGCCAGTGATGTCATCGACGTGCGCTGGTCGGTGGACGGCGAAGACGCCACCGTGACCTGCACTGTGCAAGGTACGGTCTTCGCGCCCGAAGCGGAACCGCGCCCCATGACGCTGATGCTGGCCCAGGGCTGGCTGGACGGCCTGCGCGGCCGGCTGCAGTGGCAGGCCACCGACGCCGGCGGCAGCGAGTGCCGCGTGTGGCTCAAGGCCTCGCCCGTGCCCGACGGCACCGATGAATTCGAGGCCGATCCGCTGGCCGATGCGCAGGATGCCGGCTCGGCCAGCGATGTGCCCAAGCGGGAAATCCTGGTGCTGACGCAGCAGCCCGATCAGCTGCGCGCGCTGCGGCGCGCGCTGCAGGACCGCCCGCTGGTGCGCGTGCGCACGGCCGAGACGGTGGAAGACGCGCTGGACCTGTGTGCGCGAGTCGCGCCGGACTGCGTGGTCTGGGATGCGGGCGACGCCCAGATCGACGGACCGCGCTTTGTCAGCCGCATCCGCACGCTGGCCTACACGCGGCCGATCCGCCTGGTGGCGCTGGTGCCCGCGCCCACGGAGGGCGGGGCCTCGTCCGACGCACGCACCGGTGCGCTGGCAGGTTCGGATCTCGATGGCACCTGGTCCTGGCCGCTGCAGACCGAGCGGGTGCTGTCGGAACTGGACGCGCTGCTCGCTGCCGCGCCGATCGACGAAACCGTGTTCGACGCCGCCGAGCTGGAATCAGCCGATCACATGCCCGCGTAGTTGGGGCCGCCGCCGCCCTCGGGCGTGACCCACACGATATTCTGCGTGGGGTCCTTGATGTCGCAGGTCTTGCAGTGCACGCAGTTCTGCGCGTTGATGACCAGGCGATCCTGCCCGTCGGTATTCACGAACTCGTAGACGCCGGCCGGGCAGTAGCGTGACTCCGGGCCCGCGTAGCGTTCCAGGTTGATCGCCACCGGCACGCTGGCATCCTTGAGCGTCAGGTGCGCGGGCTGGTTCTCTTCGTGGTTGGTGTTGCTCACGAAGACCGAGCTCAGGCGGTCGAAGGTGAGCTTGCCGTCGGGCTTGGGGTAGCGGATCGGCTCCACCTGGCTGGCCGCGTGCATGCGCACGTGGTCCGGCGAGTGGCGGTGAATGGTCCAGGGCGGGCTCTTGATGCCCAGCTTGGGCAGCAGCCAGTATTCGATGCCGGTCATGACCATGCCGACCAGGTTGCCCTTCTTGAACCACTGCTTGAAGTTGCGCGACTGCTTGAGCTCGTCGTACAGCCAGCTCTTGCGGAAGGCCGCCGGGTAGGCCTCGAGTTCGTCGTGGCTGCGGCCGGCAGCCAGGGCCGCGGCGGCGGCTTCCGCGGCCAGCATGCCGGACTTGATCGCCGCATGGCTGCCTTTGATGCGCGCGGCATTCAGCGTGCCGGCATCGCAGCCCACCAGTGCGCCGCCCGGGAACACCAGCTTGGGCAGGCTCAGCAGGCCGCCGGCGGTGATGGCGCGGGCGCCGTAACTCAGGCGCTTGCCGCCTTCGATGTGCGCGCGGACGGCCGGGTGGGTCTTCCAGCGCTGCATCTCTTCGAAGGGGCTGATCCACGGGTTCTGGTAATCCAGCCCGGTGACAAAGCCCAGCGTGACCTTGTTGCCTTCGAGGTGGTACAGGAAACCGCCGCCGTAGGTGTTGGCATCCATCGGCCAGCCGGCGGTGTGCACCACCAGGCCGGGCTTGGCCAGCTCGGGCGGCACTTCCCACAGTTCCTTGACGCCGATGGCGTAGCTCTGCGGGTCGCGGTCCTTGTCCAGCTCGAAGCGGGCGATGAGCTGCTTGCCCAGATGCCCGCGCGCGCCTTCGGCAAAGACCGTGTACTTGGCGGTGAGCTCCATGCCGAGCTGGAAGCCGTCGTGCGGTTCGCCGTCCTTGCCGATGCCCAGATTGCCGGTGGCCACGCCGCGCACGCGGCCGTCATCGGTGTAGAGCACTTCGGCGGCGGCAAAGCCGGGGAAGATCTCCACGCCCAGCGCTTCGGCCTGTTCGCCCAGCCACTTGGTCACTGCACCGAGTGCGACGACGAAGTTGCCGTCGTTGTGGAAGCAGGTCGGAATGAGCGCATGCGGCACGGCCTGCGCGCCCGTGGCGTCCAGGTACAGGACCTCGTCGCCCGTGACGGGCTGCAGCAGCGGCGCGCCGCGGTCTTTCCAGTCGGGGAACAGCTCCGTGATGGCTCTGGGGTCCATCACCGCGCCGCTGAGGATGTGGGCTCCGGGCTCGGAGCCCTTCTCCAGCACCACGACCGAGAGCTCGGCATTGAGCTGCTTCAGGCGGATCGCCGTGGACAGGCCTGCCGGCCCCGCCCCGACGACGACCACGTCGTATTCCATGGCCTCGCGAGGGCCGTACTGGGCAAGGATGTCCTGCGGTGTCATGTGGCTCTTCCTGGCGTGCTGTCTCGAATGGCACCGTGTGCCCGGTGCACATTCATTGTAGGCGCCGGTCTGGTGCACGGCCGGGCCTCGCCGAGACCCGCGAGGCGTGGTTCGGCGGGGGGGCGTCGCGGTGTCTCAATCCAGCTCGACCATCGGCGCCACGCGCTCGGCAATCGCCATCGACGAGGTCAGGCCCGGCGACTCGATGCCCAGCAGCTGCACCACGCCGGCGCAGCCGTGGTCCTTGGGGCCGGCGATGTGGAAGTCGGCCGCGGGCTGGCCCGGACCGCTGATCTTCGGCCGCACGCCGCTGTAGGCCGGCTGGATCGCGCCCTCAGGCAGGCCGGGCCAGTAGCGGCGGATGTCGGCCTCGAAGCTGGTGCGCCGCTCGGGGCCGACCTGGTAGTCGAGATCGGCCTCGGTGGTGCCGTCGGGCAGCCACAGCACGTCGGGGCCGAAGCGCGCCTGGCCGCCGAGGTCCAGCGTCAGGTGGATGCCCAGCCCGCCGTCCACCGGAGTCGGGTAGATCAGGTGCGTGAAGGGCGCGCGGCCGGCCAATGCGAAGTAGTGGCCCTTGGCCAGGTGCTGGCGCGGAATGGCCTGCGCCGGGAAACCTTCGATGGACGCGGCGACCTTGTGCGTGCCCAGGCCCGCGCTGTTGACGATGAAGCGCGCGGCCATCTCGAAAGCTTCGTCGCCGCCGGTGCGGAAGACCCAGCGGTTGCCGTCGCGCACGGCGCCCTCGAAGGGGCTCTTGAGTGCCAGCATCGCGCCGGCCGCTTCGGCGTCGCCCAGCAGCGTGGCCATGTAGCCGTGGCTGTCGATGATGCCGGTGACGGGTGAGTAGAGCGCGGCCACGCAGTTGACGTGCGGCTCCAGCGCGTGGGCCTCGTCGCCGCCGATCAGGCGCAGGCCCTCGACGCCGTTGGCTTCGCCGCGGGCGAGGATGGATTTCAGCTTGGGAATCTCGGCCTCGGACGTGGCCACCACGAGCTTGCCGCAGCGGCGGTGCTCGATGCCGCGTTCCTGCGCATAGGCATACAGCAGATGCCGGCCGCGCACGCACATCTGCGCCTTCAGGCTGCCGGCGTCGTAATAGTGGCCGGCGTGGATGACCTCGCTGTTACGCGAGGACACGCCACTGCCGATCGCGCCTTCGCGTTCGACGATGACCACTTCCAGGCCCTTCTGGGCAAGCGCACGTGCAACGGCCAGTCCGACCACGCCAGCGCCGACGACAAGAACATCGGTTTGATCCATGCCCTGATTATCGCGAGCTGCGTCGGCCGCCGACCCTGCACTCGTGGGATCACGTGCTATCTTCAAAGGCTGAACAAATGCCTGCCGAGGAGTCTCTGTGGCTTACGAAATCGACCTGTCGGGACGCGTCGCGCTGGTGACCGGCGCCTCCAGTGGCCTGGGTGCCCAATTCGCCCGCGTGCTCAGCCGCGCCGGTGCCGGCGTGGTGCTGGCGGCGCGCCGCCTGGAGCGCCTGAAGGACCTGCGTGCCGAGCTGGAAGCCGAAGGCGGCAACGCGCATGTGGTGGAGCTGGACGTCACCGATGTGGACAGCATCAAGGCCGCGGTGGCGCACGCCGAAACCGAGACCGGCACGATCGACATCCTGGTCAACAACTCCGGTGTGAGCACCACGCAGAAGCTGGTGGACGTCTCGCCGGACGACTACGACTTCATGATGAACACGAACACGCGCGGCGCGTTCTTCGTCGCGCAGGAAGTCGGCAAGCGCATGATCGCGCGCAGCCGCGGCGCGGCGCCGGGCACCTTCACAGGCGGGCGCATCGTCAACGTGGCCTCGATGGCCGGTCTGCGCGTGCTGGGCCAGATCGGCGTCTATGCGATGAGCAAGGCCGCGGTGATCCACATGACCCGCGCGATGGCGCTGGAGTGGGGCCGCTACGGCATCAATGTCAATGCCATCTGCCCGGGCTACATCGACACCGAGATCAACCACCACCACTGGCAGACCGAAGCCGGTCAGAAGCTGGTGCAGATGCTGCCGCGCAAGCGTGTGGGCCAGCCCAAGGATCTCGACGCGGCACTGATGATGCTGTGCGCCAACGAGAGCCACTTCGTCAACGGCGCGGTCATCGCGGCGGACGACGGGTTCGGTGTCTGACGCTTGACCGCATGCGATACCTGACCCCGCTCGAAGCACGCGTGCTGGGCGTGCTGGTGGAGAAGCAACACACGGTGCCCGACACCTACCCGCTGTCGACGAATGCGCTGACGGCGGGCTGCAACCAGAAGACGGCCCGCGTGCCGGTGATCGAAGCCACCGAGGCCGAGGTGCTGACGGCCGTGGACGGCCTGGAGTCACTGAGCCTGGTTTTCGAAGGCAGCGGCAGCCGCGTCGTCAAATTCGAACACAACATGGCGCGTGTCCTGGGGCTGCCGGGTCAATCGGTGGCGCTGTTGACGGTGCTGATGCTGCGCGGACCGCAGACAGCCGCCGAGCTGCGGCTCAACTGCGAGCGGCTGCACAAGTTTGCCGACATCTCATCGGTGGAAGGTTTCCTCGAGGAACTGGCCACCAAGGAGCCGCACCGCGTGGTGAAACTGCCGCGCGCGCCCGGTGAGCGCGAAGCCCGCTGGGCGCACCTGATGTGCGGCGAGGTGCAGGTGCCGGTGAGCACGGGTCTTGCGGCGGGTGAGGGCGCAGCGGCCGGCGTGACCGCAGGCGAACTCGCGGCGCTGAAGGCCGAACAGACCCGCCTGGCCGCTGAGGTGGAGTCGCTCAAGGCCCTGGTGCAGCGCCTGGCGCGCGAACTGGGCGTGGAGGCACCATGAGGCTGGTGGTACCCGCAGACAAGAAGCTGACCAACGAGATGGTGATACCCATCCGCTGGGGCGACATGGACGCCATGGGCCATGTCAACAACACGATCTACTTCCGCTACTTCGAGACACTCCGCCTGGAGTGGTTCCGGCAGATCGACACTGTGCCCGTGCCCGTGGGCTGCGGTCCCGTGATCGTCAACGCCTTCTGCAACTTCATCCGGCAACTGGAGTTTCCGGGCGACGTGCTCGCCAGGCACTTCGTGGCCAACCCGGGGCGATCGAGCTTCGAGAGCTACATGACGCTGGAGCGCACCGACCAGCCCGGCGTGCTCTACGCCGACGGCGGCGCGAAGGTCGTGTGGACGGACGTGAAGGCGCAGAAGTCGGTGCCGCTTCCCGACGCCATCCGCGCCCATATCACGTGACCCGTCGGCGCCTCAGCGCGACAGCAGCTTGTTGATCAGCTCCGGCGTGGTCGCCGCGCCGGTCTTGCGCATCAAGCGCGCGCGGTAGACGTCCACCGTGCGCGGGCTGATCGCCAGGCGCTTGCCGATGAGCTTGCTCGTCAGCCCTTCGATCAGCAGCGCGGCGATCTCGCGTTCGCGCGGGGTGAATTCCAGCTTCAGCACGCGGCGCGAGGACAGGTCCTCGAAGGCCCAGATGCCCGCAGCGTGCGGGTTCTTCGGGTCGATCGCCCGGCCGCTGACGTGGCACCAGAAGAGCTCGCCGTCCATGCGCTTCATCACGCGGTCGTCGGCGTAGCGGCCGTCCTGGTCGAGCTGCGCGACGATGCGCTCGCCCGTGCGCTCGAATTCGTCGACCGAGGGGTACATCACCGCGAAGGACTGGCCCACGAGCTGGTCCTGCTGCGCGCGGAACATGGCCAGCACGTGCCGATTGCAGTCGACGATGAGCCGCTGGCGAGACAGCGCCAGGCCGATGGGCGCCTGCTCGAAGGCCGTGCGGTAGTCGATGGTCGGCTCGGCCATGACGGGCTCGATCGCGGTGCCTCAGACGAAGGCGTAGGTGGTCGTGGCCTGCGCGGCGACCTTGCCGTCGGGCGTGCAGATGTCGATGCTGCCGAAGGCCAGGCTGCGGCCGCGGCGCAGCACGGTGCAGATGATCTGCAGCTCCGGTGTGTCGGCGGGCACCGGCCGCAGGAAGCTGCAGTTCAGCTGCACGGTGGTCATGGGCTTGAAGCCGCCCAGAACGGCGCTCAGCGCCACGACCATCGCCGTGTCGGCAGCCGACAGCATCGACTGCCCGCACACCACACCGCCGCCGTGCACCAGGGCGGGCGTCACAGGCAGGCGGATGGTCACGCGGTCACCCTCGTGACGCAGCAGCTGCAGGCCCAGCGCCTTGACGTAGGGCGCGGCCACCTCATCGAGCTGCCCCTGCACCAGGGATACCGTGTCTGTGGTCATCAGCGCCTCCTCGCGCATGGGTTTGTCGACCGGGTGACGCACGCCACGCCGGGGAAGCGCACAGTCATCAGTGGTAGTTGATTCTACGTAACGACTACTTAATCCATTACGCAGTACGCTTCGCGCCGCGCCGCAACCCCCGTGCCGGCACCAAGGAGCCCCACCTCATGAACAAGATCTACCCCAGCGCTGATGCGGCGCTCGCGGGCATCGTCAAGGACAACCAGCTGCTCGCCGTCGGCGGCTTTGGCCTGTGCGGTATCCCCGAGGCCCTGATCCAGGCCCTGCACGACAGCGGCGCCAAGAACCTGACTGCCATCTCCAACAATGCCGGCGTCGATGGCTTCGGCCTGGGCAAGCTGCTCGAGACGCGCCAGATCAAGAAGATGATCTCCAGCTACGTCGGCGAGAACAAGGAGTTCGAACGCCAGTACCTGGCCGGCGAACTCGAACTCGAATTCACGCCGCAGGGCACGCTGGCCGAGAAGTTGCGCGCCGGCGGTGCGGGCATCCCGGCCTTCTACACCCGCACGGGCGTGGGCACGCTGGTGGCCGAGGGCAAGGAAACGCGCGAATTCGACGGTCACACCTACGTGATGGAACATTCGCTGGTGCCCGACATCTCGCTGGGCAAAGCCTGGAAGGCCGACAAGAGCGGCAACCTGATCTTCCGCCGCACGGCGCGCAACTTCAATCCGGCCGTCATCATGGCCGGCAAGATCAGCGTGGTGGAGGTCGAGGAGATCGTCGAGACCGGCACCTTCGATCCCGATGCCGTGCACCTGCCCGGCATCTACGTCAGCCGCCTGGTGCTGAACGCCAAGCCCGAGAAGCGCATCGAGAAGCGCACGACGAAGCAAAACCCGAAGGGAGCCTGACATGGCCTGGACCCACGATGAAATGGCTGCGCGCGCAGCCAAGGAACTGCAGGACGGCTTCTACGTGAACCTGGGCATCGGCTTGCCCACGCTGGTGGCCAACTTCGTCGACCCGACGATCGAGGTCTGGCTGCAGAGCGAAAACGGCATGCTGGGCATCGGCGCCTTCCCGGACGACAGCGAGGTCGACGCCGACCTCATCAACGCCGGCAAGCAGACCGTCACCACCATCCCCGGCAGCAGCATCTTCGGCAGCCACGACAGCTTCGCGATGATCCGCGGCGGCAAGATCAACCTGTCCATCCTGGGCGCCATGCAGGTCAGCGAGAAGGGCGACCTGGCCAACTGGATGATCCCGGGCAAGATGGTCAAGGGCATGGGCGGCGCGATGGACCTCGTGGCCGGCGTCAAGAGCGTGGTCGTGCTGATGGAGCACGTCGCGCGCAAGAAGGACGGCAGCTTCGACCTGAAGATCCTGCCGCACTGCTCGCTGCCGCTCACCGGCGTGGGCGTGGTCAACCGCATCATCACGGACCTGGCGGTCCTGGACGTCACGCCGCAGGGCCTGCGCGTCGTGGAGATGGCGCCGGGCGTCACGCGCGAGGAGCTGCAGTCCAAGACGGGCGTGCCGCTGCAGTAAGCCGGCAACTGGGGGCGGCGTGCAGATGCCCCCGGCGAACGACACGAGGAGAAACGCGATGGTCCTGCTGGAATTTGCGATGTCGCCGGGCGGCAAGGGCGAAAGCATCAGCCCCTATGTCGCCCGCATCCTGGACGTGATCGACAAGAGCGGCGTGCCCTACCAGCTCACGCCCATGGGCACCGTGCTGGAGGGCGATTTCGATGCCGTGATGGCCGTGGTCGCCGCCTGCTACCGCGAGCTCGAGCGCGACTGCACGCGCATCAGCATGAACCTGAAGATGGACTACCGCGCCGGGCCGGCCAGCCGGCTGAAATCGAAGATCGAGAAGGTCGAGCAGGCGCTCGGCCGCAAACTGTCGACCTGAGCGGCGAGCGCGCACCCGTGTGCGCACGTCGCCGCAGACGCCCTCAGCGGCGCGGCTGCGCCAGCGCGCGTGCGGCGGCGGCCACCAGCGCCGGTCCCTTGTAGATGAAGCCGGTGTAGAACTGCACCAGGTCGGCGCCGGCAGCGATCTTGGCGCGGGCCGTCTCGGCGCTGGTCACGCCACCCACGCCGATGATCGGCGTCTTCGGGCCGAGCGCGGCGCGCAGTTGGCGTATCACGGTATTGCTGGCCTCGAAAACCGGCGTGCCGCTGAGTCCGCCGGCTTCTTCCGCGTGCGGCTGGCCCTTGACGGCCTCGCGCGAGAGCGTGGTGTTGGTGGCGATGACGCCGTCGATGCCGTTCTTCTGCACCGTGGCGGCGATGACGGCCACCTGATCGGCGTCCAGATCGGGCGCGATCTTCAGGAAGATGGGCACCGTGCGCGCCTGTCCGCGCGACAGCTCGGCGCGGCGGTCCTGCAAGGCCGACAGCAGGCCATCCAGCGCCTCGTCGCTTTGCAGTGCGCGCAGGTTCTTCGTGTTGGGGCTGCTGATGTTGACCGTCACGTAGTCGGCGTGCGGGTAGACACCGCTGAGGCCGATGAGGTAATCGTCCACCGCACGCTCGATGGGTGTGGCCGCGTTCTTGCCGATATTCAGGCCCAGGATGCCGCCGCGGGCGCGGAAGCTGTGCGAAGCCTGCACATTCGCCAGGAAGGCGTCCAGGCCGTCGTTGTTGAAACCCAGCCGGTTGATCAGCGCGTCGGCCTGCGGCAGGCGAAAGATGCGTGGCTTGGGGTTGCCGGGCTGGGCCAGCGGCGTGACGGTGCCGACCTCGATGAAGCCAAAGCCCATCGCGCCCAGCGCGTCGATGCAGCGGCCGTTCTTGTCCAGGCCCGCGGCCAGCCCCACGCGGTTGGGAAACCTCAGGCCGGCCACCGTGACCACGTCGTCGACGCGGGGTTGCGCCCACAGCCGCTGCAGCGGGGTGTTCTGCATGCGGGCCAGCGTCGACAGCGTCAATTCATGGGCCTTTTCGGGATCGAGTCCGAAGAGGAAGGGGCGGGTCAGCGCGTACGGGACGAAGGCCATAATGGTCCGATTGTCTCTTAGCGATTTCCTGCGGCCGCCACTTTCGGCCGCGCGCAGCAAACCCATGACCCAGGACGAACTCAAGGCGGCGGTCGGACAGGCGGCCGTGGCCTATGTGCAAGCCGGCAGCGTGATCGGCGTGGGCACCGGATCCACGGTCAACTGCTTCATCGATGCGCTGGCCGCTGCACGCGTGCCGCTGGCCGGCGCGGTGTCCAGTTCCGAAGCCAGTACGGCGCGTCTTCGCCAGCACGGCATCGAGGTGCTCGAGCCCGAGCGCGTCGAGCGCCTGGGCGTGTATGTCGACGGCGCCGACGAGATCGATGGCCGCGGCTGCATGATCAAGGGCGGCGGCGCGGCGCTGACGCGCGAAAAGATCGTTGCCGATCTGGCCGATCAATTCGTGTGCATTGCCGACCAGAGCAAGCGCGTGGAGGTGCTGGGCGCTTTCCCGCTGCCGGTCGAAGTGATCGGCATGGCCGCCGCGCAAGTGGCGCGCCGCTTTGCCGCCATCGGCGGCCAGGCCACGCTGCGAGCCGGCGTGCGCACCGACAACGGCCACCCGATCCTCGACGTGCGCGGCCTGCGCATCGCCGATCCGCTGGCCCTGGAAACCGAGATCAACCAGTGGCCCGGTGTGGTTACCGTGGGCATCTTTGCGCGGCATCGCGCCCAAGTCTGCCTGCTGGGTACGCCCCAAGGCGTGCAGACCATCCGATACTGACGCCAGCGCTCGCCGGCAGACGAACGAATTTCGACATCACCGACAAAGGACAGCCGTGGCCAAACCCAACTACGCCTACGAGAAGCGCCAACGCGAACTGGCCAAGAAGCAGAAGAAGGAGCAGAAGGAACGCGAGAAGGCCGACCGCAAGACCCATCCGCTGCCCGGCGGCGGTGACGGCGCGCCCGTGGACGGCGCGGCCACCGACGGCAGCGATGCCGGTGGCGGTGACGGCGGCAGCGGCGGCGACTGACACCGGCATGAAGGCCGGCCCGGCGAAGCCCCGCGGCTCGTGAGAGCCCCGTCCCCGACGGCCCCTTCGGCGCACGGCGCCCTGGCGCCCGACATCAGTTGCTCGAGCGCTCCGTCGTTCCTGACACGCCCCGGCGCCAGCGACGCACCGTGACCCGCGCGGGGTCCACGGCATCCAGCAGATCGGCCTCCACCGGCATCGGCAGGCCCTCGATCCAGGCCACAAGAATCTCGGCCGCCAGCGGCGCCCAGGTCAGGCCGCGAGAGGCCAGTCCCCCCATCACGAACAGCCCCGGCACACGCGGGATCAGCCGGCATTGGTCGGCGCGCTGCGCAGGCGGCAGTGCGTCCAGCGCCACCGGCACGGCGCCCACGTAGGGCAGCCGGTCCGGCGCCACGGCGCGCCAGCCGACGCGGCCGCCGATGCTGGCCGGTGCTTCAGCTGTCGATGACGATCCCGCGGGCGCGGCCAGATCCGGCCCGATGCCGGCCAGCACGCGCAGGCGTTGCAGGTTGTCCGCATGATCGGATGCGCGCACCTGCGCATCCATGTCGCCGGGCTGCGTGGTCGCGCCGCACAGCAGGCGCCCATCGTCCAGCCGCAAGGCATAACCGTGCCCCGACAGCGGGCGTGACGGCGCCGTGCCCGGCGCGGCGAACCAGCTGACCTGGCCGCGCACGGCCTCCATCGGCAGGGGCTCGGCAGCCGGCACACCGTCCAGCGACGGCAGCGGCTGACTCGCGCCGCCGGCCCACACGACAACGGGCGCCTCGCCCAGCACGCGGTCCTGCGCGTCCAGTGCCGCCCAGGCGTCGTCGCGGCGAACCAGGCGCGCCACGCGCTTCGCGCACTGCAGGCCGATGCCAGGTTGATCGAGCAGCCTGTGGCACAAATCCCGCGGGGAGATCCAGCCGCCGCCCGGATAGAACCAGGCCGTTGAGGTCAACGACATGCCGGCACGCTTGGATGTGGCCTCGGTATCCAACGCTTGAACATAGTCGACAGGCAAGGCTGGCGCCTCGCCCGCGCCGGGATGCAGCCGCAGGTGGCCGCAGGCCTGTCCAGGCACGGCGCCGGCGTCGATCAGCGCGCGGTAGCGTGTGCCGGCGAGCAATGCTGCCGCGCGGTTGAACCGTGCGTGCACGCCGTCGTCGGCATGTGCCGTGCCGTGGTACAGGCCGCCAGGGTTGCCCGATGCCGCCTGCGCCGGCTCCTCTTGCTGCTCCAGCACGGTGCAAGTCCAGCCGTTGCGCGCGAGTGCATCGGCTGCAGCCGCGCCCGCCAGGCCGGCGCCGATCACCAGCGCGCGGCGCGCCACCGGGCCTTGTGTATCCACGGCCTGCCGGCCCGGCGCGCGCCGTGGCACGAAGGTCGGTGCATAACGCGCCACACACTGCTCGCGCTTGCCGCCCATGCCGGGCTGCAGGTCGACCTCGAAGCCCCCGGTGCGCAGGCCCTCGCGCAGACTGCGCGCGACGCTCCAGGTGGCCGCTGTGGCGCCCGGCGCCGCGTGGCGGGCCAGCGCTGCCAGCACGCGCGGAGACCACATCTGCGGGTTGCGGTCCGGCGCGAAGCCGTCCAGGTAGAAGGCATCGGCCTGGAGTGCGAGTTGCGGCAGCAGGGCTTCCACATCACCCAGCACCAGCAGCAGGCGCAGCGCGCCGCCTTCGAGCTCGATGACATGGATGTTGGGTGTCAGCGGCGGCCAGGCGTCGATCAGCTGCTGCGCCAGGGCCGGCGACGCGCTCGCGGCGTGCGCCTGCCGCAGCGCGTCGCGAGAGGGCGGGTGTTTCTCGATGGAGACAAAGATCAGGCGTTCGCAGCGCCTGGGATCGTCACGCCAGGCCTGCCAGCTCGCCAGGAAGTTGTTGCCCAGGCCGAAGCCGGTCTCCAGGATCACGAAGCGCGGGCGGTCCTGCCAGCGACCGGGCAGCCCATTGCCGGAGAGGAAGACGTGCCGCGCCTGCTTGGCCGCACCTGCACGCGGATGGTAGACATCGTCGAAAGCCGGCGCGCGGGGCGGCTGGCCGGCCGTGAAGACGATGTCGGCCGGGACGATGGGCGCGGTCTTCACGTCGGCCGCGTGGCGGCTTGCGGCGAATCGGCCGCCGCCTGGCGCCGCAGCCAGGTGAGCAGCGGATCGCGCACCGCGGTCAGGCCGCGGTACTGCAGCACCTCGTCGCTCATCGACGCCAGTGCCTCGGCCACCCGGTGCGCGCGCGAGGGCTCGGCCAGCGCGTGTGTCATCGGCGCGATCTCGACACGGATCGTGAAGGCCGCCTGCTGCAGGCCGGGCAGGGGAATGAAACTCTGACGTTCGGTACGCCACCAGGTTTGTGCGGCCAGTGCGTCAGGATCGGCGCCGACGGGCCAGCGCTGCGGGTCGGTGCGCGCCGGGTGCGCATGCAGCCGCGGGTGGCCGGTGAGGGTCCAGACGAAGCGCTCCCAGCGTTCGCCCGCGGTGACCAGCGCCATCAGCTTTTCGGATGCCGCCAGCAGCAGGCGGTTGTCCGCCACCGGCGCGTGCACCGCAGCGAAGGGACGCCCCACCTTGTCTTCCGGCGCCCAGTGCGAGGGCAGGGCCACCGCCAGCCATGGGATCGTGCCGTCGCGGCCATCCACCAGTGCCAGGTCGTCCTCGAAGCTCAGCGCCAGCAGCCCGGCCAGCCGCCACGGCGCGCGCAGGCCCTGGATGCAGCGCGCGACCTCGTCGCCGGTGCCGAAGCGCCCGGGTGCCCAACTGTCCACCTCACCGTCTCGGACGGTCACGCCCAGCGCCTGCGCTGTGCGGGTCTGCGGATCCCAGGTGAAAACATCCGGATGCTCGCTCGCGGCATGCGCGGCAAGGGCATGCAAGGCCGGCGTGGCGTCGAAGCCGGGGCGCATCAGCAAGGCCTGATCGGCGAAGGCAAAGAGCACCGCCAGCTTCTCTCGCTGGTGGCGCGATCCGGCACCGGCGGGTGTCAGATGCGCCACGTCAGGCGCCAGGCGCCGCAGACCGGGCTGCATGCGGAACGGGGCAGTGACGGCGGCGTCGAAATCGAAGCTCATGCCCGAATGATGCCCAAAATGCAAAGGGGCACTCGCGTGCCGCAGAAAACCGACGGGGCACCGAAGTGCCCCGCGTCAACGATGCGAAGGTCCGTTCAGACCCGCTTGCGGTACTCGTGCGTCCGCGTGTCGATTTCGACCTTGTCGCCGTTTTCCACGAAGATGGGCACGGAGATCTCGAAGCCGGTGCCCTTGAGCTTGGCGGGCTTGAGGACCTTGCCGGAGGTGTCGCCCTTGACGGCGGGGTCGGTCTCGATCTCGCGCACGACGGTGGTGGGCAGTTCCACGCTGATGGCCTTGCCGTCGTAGAAGGTCACTTCGACCTGCATGCTGTCTTCCAGGTACTGGATCGCGTCGCCCATGTTGTCGGCTTCGACTTCGTACTGGTTGTACTCGGTGTCCATGAAGACGTACATCGGGTCGGCGAAGTACGTGTAGGTGCACTCGCGCTTGTCCAGGATGATCTGGTCCATCTTGTCGTCGGCCTTGAAGACGACTTCGGCCCCGCCGCCATTGAGCAGGTTCTTCATCTTCATGCGCACGGTGGCCGCACCACGGCCGCCGCGGCTGTACTCGGTCTTGAGCACGACCATCGGGTCCTTGCCCTGCATGATGACGTTGCCGGCACGGATTTCTTGAGCGAGTTTCATGGGTGGTGTCCTGGTGGCGGGCGCCTGGGGCCACACGACGAACGAAACGAGGGTGGGGCGCGCAAAGCCCGCTATTCTACCCCGTTGCGCGCGCGCTTCGTCGCCACGAAGCCCTGCAGCTGGGTCACCAGGTCCGGCATCGCGGCCAGGCGCGCGCGGAAGGTGTGCGCCGCCTGCTGCCAGGCATCGGCCGGCGGCAGCACGAAGGGGCGTTCGGGCGGGTGGCCGTCCAGGCTGCAATAGTGGCGCGCCGCCGCTTCCAGGGCCGATTCGAAGCCGGCCGGCGCCTCGTCGGCACACTGCGTGCGCAGCAGGGCGGCCAGCTTGCGCTCGCGGACCTCGTCGTCCATGGGGTAGACCTGCCACAGGAAGGGCGCGCCGGCCCAGATGGCACGCACCAGCGAATCCTCGCCGCGCACGAGGTTCAGGTCGGCACTCCACAGCGCGCGGTCGAAGTCCGCCTGTCGCAGCCAGGGCAGGTCCTCGACGCGCAGGTTCGGCGGCAGCAAGCCCGCCTGCGCCAGCGCCTGCACCTGTTTCTGCGCATGGCCCGGCGTGGCCAGCAGCAGCGTGGGCGCGTCGCCCAGCGCCTGCAGCAAGTGGCCGAGCGCCGGGTTGGGGTAGCAGAACAGCATCACCACGCGCTCGTGCGGCTGGCGGGCCAGGCCGCGTTCGGCCAGCCAGGTGTCGCGCTCGAAGGCGGCCCGCGCCTCCAGCAGGCCGGGCTCGCGCAGCAGGCCGCCGGTGGCGGCGCTGAAACCCGGGTAGAAGAACCACTTGGGCAGCCCGTTGGCCTGAGGCGAAGGCAGGCCGTGGCTGCGCTCGACGAAGGATTCGGCGCTGAGGTATTCGAGGTTCAGCCAGACCGGCGGCGTCGCGCGGCGGCACATGGCTTCGATGAAGCCCTCGGGGATCGTGCAGCCGAACAGTTCGATCACCACGTCGCCGGGTTCCGGCCAGGCCGCGGCGTTGCCGCTGGGCCAGCGCAGCACCTCGACGCCGGCATGGCCTTCCGGCGCCATGAAGTTCAGCGGCGTGGGGTCGTCGGCCCACAGCCGCACACGTTGACCGCGCGAGGCCAGATCGGCTGCCAGCCGCCAGCTCACGCCCACGTCGCCGAAGTTGTCGATCAGGCTGCAGAACAGATCCCAGGTGTGGACGGCAAAAGCGGGGATGGTGGCAGGGGGCGCGGGCATGGGGGACGGATTATCGGCAGCGGTCACAATGAAAGCCGATGCGTGCGCCAGACCCGTCCGATCCGCCTGCCGAGCCCGGGACCGAACCCAGGGCCGAGCCTGTGACCCAGACTCCGAACGAAGCCCCGAACGAGACCCCGAGTGGGGCCTCCGCCGAGGCTGCGCATGAGCTGGCGCGCGCCGCCACCAAGGAATCCGCGCGCGAAGCCGCCCGCCAGGCCACGCGCGAGGCCCTGCTGGCCGAGGTTGCGCGCCTGCCCGGCCTGCCCGGCGTCTACCGCTACTTTGATGCGCAAGGCCAGCTGCTCTATGTTGGCAAGGCGCGCAACCTGAAGAAGCGTGTCTCGAGCTATTTCCAGAAAGACCACGACGGCACACGCATCGGCTCGATGGTGGCGCGCATCGTGCGCATGGAAACGACGGTCGTGCGCACCGAGGCCGAGGCGCTGCTGCTCGAGAACAACCTCATCAAGACGCTCAACCCGCGGTTCAACATCCTGTTCCGCGATGACAAGAGCTACCCGTACCTGAAGATTTCCGGGCCCAAGCCCGCCGGCACGGCGGTCGCAGCGACGGCCTCCGCGGTCTTTCCGCGCGTCTCCTACTACCGCGGCGCGGTCGATCGCAAGCACCGCTATTTCGGCCCGTATCCGGGCGCCTGGGCGGTGAAGGAAACCATCCAGCTGATCCAGAAGGTCTTCCGCCTGCGCACCTGCGAAGACACGGTCTACGCGCACCGCACGCGGCCCTGCCTGCTGTACCAGATCCAGCGCTGCTCGGGGCCTTGCGTGGGGCTGGTCTCTGCCGACGACTATGCGCGCGACGTCAAGGACGCCGAGGCCTTCCTGCTGGGCGACACCGACGCGGTGCTGGCCGATCTGCAGCAGCGCATGATGGCGCACGCCGAGGTGCTGGAGTTCGAGAAGGCCGCGCAGCTGCGCAATCGCATCACCGCGCTGTCGCGCGTGCTGCACCAGCAATCGGTCGAAGTCAGCAGCCTGTCGGCGGCGGACCGTGACGTCGACGTGCTGGCCGTCAAGGTGCATGGCGGCCATGCCTGCGTGAATCTCGCGATGGTGCGCGGCGGGCGGCACCTGGGCGACCGCGCCTACTTCCCGGCGCATGTGGACGACGCGACCACCTGGAGCAGCTCTGGCCACGACGACACCCGCTCGCCCGAGCTGCAGGTGCTGGAGGCCTTCATCGTGCAGCACTATGTCGGCCAGCCCGTGCCGCCGATGCTGCTGACCAGCCACGAGGTGGACGCTGCCTTGATCGATGCCGTGGGGCAGGCGGCCGGGCTGAAGGTGCGCGCCACGCACCAGCCGCGCGAGCAGCGCCGCATCTGGCTGGAGATGGCCGTGAAGGGCGCCGAGCTGGCCCTGGCGCGTCTGCTCAGCGAAGAAGGCTCGCAGCGCGAACGCACGCGTGCGCTGGTCGAGGCCCTGGACCTGGACATTGCCGAGCCCGACAGCTTCCGCGTGGAGTGCTTCGACATCAGCCACACGGCCGGAGAGGCCACGCAGGCCTCGTGCGTGGTCTACGAGAACCACGCGATGCGCAACGACCAGTACCGCCGCTACAACATCGAGGGTGTCACCGGCGGTGACGACTTCGCCGCCATGCGCCAGGTGCTCATGCGACGCTACGGCAAGATCGCGCAGGCCATGGCCGATGCCGCACAGGAAGGTGCGGCGGCCGTGGTGCCGTCCAAACAGCGGCTGCCCGATCTGGTGCTGGTCGATGGCGGCAAGGGCCAGGTGTCGATGGCCCGCGGTGTCTTCGAGGAATTGGGGCTGGACCTGGGCCTGATCGTTGGCGTCGAAAAGGGCGAAGGCCGCAAGGTGGGCCTGGAAGAACTGGTCTTCGCTGACGGGCGCGAGAAGGTCTACTTGGGCCATGATTCGGCCGCGCTGATGCTCGTGGCGCAGATCCGCGACGAGGCGCACCGCTTTGCGATCACCGGCATGCGGGCGCGTCGTGCGAGCGTGCGTACCGGCGGCAGCCGGCTGGAAGACATCGCCGGCGTCGGCCCGAAGAAGCGGGCGCGATTGCTGCAGCGATTTGGAGGTGTCCGCGGCGTCGCGGGTGCCAGCGTTGAGGAACTGGCCGGTGTCGAAGGCATTTCGCACGAGCTGGCCGAGGAGATCTACCGTGCCCTTCATTGACGACGACATCGCCGCCGACCCGCGCGGCCCCTCGGCCGGCTCTCAGCCTTCGCGCCGCCACCTGTTGACGGCGCTGGCCGGTGCGGCGGCGCTGGCCGCCTGCAGCACGCCGCGCCGCGCACCGGGCCCGCCGCCGGCACCGGGCGCGGTCACCCGTGCGCCGGGTTCGGTGCCGGCGCCGGTCAATGTCATGCCCGCGCGCACCTGGGACGAGTACCACGTGCAGGCGGCGCGTCGGCTGATCCAGGCGAACGGCAGCATGACCTACATGAGCGACCCGCCCGATCCGCTGCTGGCGATTCCGGTGCTGGAGGTCGAGCTCTACGTGGACGGCAGCATCGCGGGCATCAAGGTGCTGCGCAGGCCCACGCAGGCACTCGATACCGTGCAGCTGGCCATGGATGCCGTGCGCCGCGCCGCGCCGTTCCCGCCGGTGGGCCACCTGCCCAAGCCCTGGCGCTACGTGGAAGTTTTCCTGTTCGACGACAACCGCCGATTCAAGCCGCGTTCGCTGGAATAACGGCCCTCGCGGCGCGCGCGGGGCCGGCGCGGCGCGCCTCGGACGCGGCGCGGCATGTCGACGGGAATGACCGTCTGCAAGTGTCCGTAACGAGACGGGGCACAATCAGCGCATGTTCCTGACCCTGCCGACACTGCTGACCTGGGTTCGCATCTTTGCGATCCCGCTGGTCGTCGGCATCTTCTATCTGCCGTACTTCGACGGGCCGATGCGCAACCTCATTGCCACGGTGCTCTTCGTGGCCGTGGCGCTGACGGATTGGCTGGACGGCTGGCTGGCGCGCAAGCTCAACCAGACCTCGGCCTTCGGGGCCTTCCTCGACCCGGTGGCCGACAAGTTCCTGATCTGCGCGGCCCTGCTGATCCTGCTGCAGCTGGACCGCGTGAATGCGCTGATCGCCTTTGTCATCATCGGCCGCGAGATCGCCATCTCGGCCCTGCGTGAATGGATGGCGCAGATCGGCGCCTCGGGCAGCGTGGCCGTGCACATGGTCGGCAAGGTCAAGACGGCAGTGCAGATGGTCGCCATTCCCTTCCTGCTGTACGACGGCTCGCTGTTCGGCGTCATCGACACGCGCATCTGGGGCACGGGCCTGATCTACCTGGCCGCGGTGCTCACGGTCTGGTCGATGGTCTATTACCTGCGCAAGGCTTTGCCGGAGATCCGGGCAAAGGTTCGATGAGCCTGCCGCAGGCGACCACCGCCCAGGGCGGATTCGACTGGGTGCGTGTCGCGCCCGCGCTTTTCGTGCTCATCTGGAGCACGGGTTTCATCGTGGCGCGCTATGGCATGCCGCATGCGCCGCCCTTCACATTCCTGGTGTGGCGCTTTGTCTTCAGCGCCGCCTGCTTCCTGGTGTGGATCCGCCTGTCCGGCGCGCGCTGGCCGGCGTCGCGCGCGCAGTGGTTGCACCTGTCGGTGGTCGGCCTGCTGATGCAGGCGGGCTATCTGGGCGGCGTGTGGGCGGCGGTGAAATCGGGCATGTCGGCCGGCACGGCGGCATTGATCGTCGGGCTGCAGCCGCTGCTGACCGCCGCATGGCTGGCCGCTCGCAGCAGCAACCAGGCCGCCAGCGCACGCCAGTGGGTGGGCTTGATCCTGGGCATGGCGGGCCTGGTGCTCGTGGTCTGGCGCAAGCTGGGCATCGGCGAGGCCAGCGGCCCGACCGTGCTGATGGCCGTGCTGGCCCTGCTGTCGATCACCGCGGGCACGCTGTACCAGAAGCACTGGGTGCGCACCGGCGACGTGCGCAGCGCCACGGCTGTGCAGATGCTGGCCGCGCTGGTCATCATGTTGCCGCTGGCGCTGTGGGAAACCGAGCCGGTGCGCTGGAATGCCGAGTTGATCGGCGCGATGGCCTGGTCGGTGCTGGCCCTGTCGCTGGGCGCGAACTCGCTGCTGGTGGGCCTGATCCAGCGCGGCGCGGCCACGCAGGTGTCGAGCCTGATGTACCTGGTGCCACCCTGCACGGCGGCGCTGGCCTGGCTGCTGTTCGGCGAATCACTGAGTCTGCTGATCCTGCTGGGCATGGCCATCACGGCCACCGGTGTGGCGCTGGTCGTGCGACCGGGCGGACGTTGAGAAAAGCCCTCGCCGTGCTGCCCTGGCGCGCTGCCAGATGCCTTCCCGGCAGCGCTGGATTGCCCGCAATCGGTGTTGTCTTGATGCCGCGCAAGCCCTGGCCTGCCATGGGTGATTGCCTGTTATTCGGGCATAGAATGCCGCCTCTGCGCGATCTGCAGGTGGCCTGAGGGCAGGGACCGTTTCGCGTGCGCAAGATATTGAAGACCTGAGACACCTTTTCGCTAGAGGGGGCCCTTCGTGAACAAGTCAGAACTCATCGAACATATCGCCACGCAGGCAGATATCTCCAAGGCAGCGGCGTCCCGCGCCCTGGAGGCCTTGATCGGCGGTGTTCGCACCACGCTGAAAAAGAACGGCAGCGTATCCATCGTCGGCTTCGGCACATTTGCAGTCACCAAGCGTGCGGCGCGTACCGGCCGCAATCCGCGCACCGGCGGCTCCATCAAGATCAAGGCCGCCAAGGTGCCGAAGTTCCGGCCCGGCAAGGCTCTGAAGGACGCCCTCAACTGATTTCGCTTCGTGGGCCCGGCGCCCGCGCAGCACCCCGGGGTGCTTAGCTCAGCTGGCAGAGCGGCGCCCTTACAAGGCGTAGGTCGGCGGTTCGATCCCGTCAGCACCCACCAAGACATCATCGAACGGAGGCGAACCGCGGTTCGCCTTTGTCGTTTCTCGGCAAGACGTGCGGAACCTCTTTCGACCGTCTGTCCACCAAGGCTGCGAGGCCGCCATACATGTTCGATTTTTTCCGCACACACACACGCTGGGTCCTGGGTTTTCTGATCCTGCTGGTGATTCCATCCTTCGTCTTCTTCGGCGTCGAGGGCTATACGCGCTTTCGTGATGCGAGCAATGCCACGGTCGCCACCGTGGAAGGCGTGAACATCACGCAGGCCGAACTCGACCAGGCGCATCAGCGTGCCATCGACAACATGCGGCGCCAGATGCCGAACGTCGACGTCAAGCTGTTCGATACGCCGCAGGCGCGCCAGGAAACGCTGGACAACATGGTGCGCGAGCGTGTGCTGCTGGCCGCGGCGAACCAGCAGCACCTGCTGCCCACCGACGAGCGCCTGCAGCGCCTGTTCGTCAGCGATCCGCAGTACGCACAGTTGCGCAACCCGGACGGCAGCGTCAACAAGGACATCCTGGCGGCGCAGGGCCTGAACTCCGAGATGTTCGCGCAGCAGCTGCGCACCGAGCTGGGCATGCGCCAGGTCATGACCGGCCTGACCAGCACGGCCACCGCGCCCAAGGCCGCCGTGGCCGAGGCCGTGAATGCCTCGATGCAGCGCCGCGAGGTGCAGGCCAAGCGCTTCGACACCAAGGACTACGAGTCCAAGGTCAATCCGAGCGAAGCCGACATCGAGACCTACTACAAGGCCAACGAAGCGCCGTTCCGGCTGCCCGAGCAGGCCGAAATCCAGTATGTAATGCTCGATGTGCCGAGCCTCATGAAGACCGTCACCGTCAGCGACGACGAACTGCGGCGCTACTACGCGGAGAACGCGAACCGCTATGCCGTGCCCGAAGAACGCCGCGCCAGCCACATCCTGATCAAGGCCGACCGCTCCGCGCCCGCCGCCGAGCGCGCCAAGGCCAAGGCCAAGGCCGAAGAGGTGCTGGCGATGGTGCGCAAGGCGCCCGGCAGCTTTGCGGAACTGGCGCGCAAGTATTCCGAAGATGCCGGTTCGGCCGCGCGCGGCGGCGACCTCGATTTCTTCGGCCGCGGCGCGATGGTCAAGCCCTTCGAGGACGCCGTCTTCGGCATGAAGACCGGCGAGATCAGCCCGGTCATCGAGTCCGACTTCGGCTTCCACGTGATCCGCCTGGACGCGGTGCGTGGCGGCGACAAGAAGCCCTTCGAGGCTGCGCGCGCCGAGATCGAAAACGAAGTTCGGCGCCAACTCGCGCAGCGCAAGTTTGCCGAGACCGCCGAGCAGTTCACCAACATGGTCTACGAGCAGTCCGACAGCCTGCAGCCGGTGATCGACAAGTTCAAGCTCGAGCTGCGCACGGCCACGGTGCTGCGCAAGCCCGCGCCCGGAACGCCCGCGAGCCCGCTGACGAACGCCAAGCTGTTGGAAGCCGTGTTCGGCACGGACTCGCTCACCAACAAGCGCAACACCGATGCGGTGGACCTGGGCGGCAGCCAGTTGATTTCGGCGCGTGTCGTCAAGTACCAGCCGTCGCGCGTGCCGCCGCTGGCGGACGTGCGCGACACGGTGCGCAAGACCGTCGTGCGCCAGCAGGCCGCGGCCGCGGCGCGCAAGGACGGCGAGGCCCTGTTGGAGCAGCTCAAGAAGAACCCGGAAACGGCGCTGCCGGAAACCGTGGTGGTGTCGCGTGCGCCGGGTGCCGTTCCCGGCCCCGCAGTGGATGCCGTGATGCGCGCCGACGCCACGAAGCTGCCGCTGCCGTTGGGTGTGAGCCTGGGCGACCAGGGCTACTGGGTGGGGCGCCTGATCAAGGTGCTGCCGGCCGACCCGGCCGAAGCCAGCAACCCCGCCTTGCCGCAGCAGTACGCCCGCGTGTGGGCAGCCGCCGAAGGCGCGGCCTACTACGAGGCACTGAAGAAGCGCCACGGCGTGGAGATCAAGCCCATCGCCCCGGCCGCCGCCGCAGCGGCCTCCGCTGCCGGCAGGTGAGGCACACAGGCCCTATAATCTTTTGTTCTCGACGGTGGCTGTAGCTCAGTTGGTAGAGTCCCAGATTGTGATTCTGGTCGTCGTGGGTTCG
Organism: Pseudomonadota bacterium; assembly: GCA_963205115.1. Classification (GTDB taxonomy): domain Bacteria; phylum Pseudomonadota; class Gammaproteobacteria; order Burkholderiales; family Burkholderiaceae_C; genus Rubrivivax. Next base: position 113,236 of record CAUJHV010000075.1, read on the forward strand.
AGTCCCATCAGCCACCCCATCCCAGCGTTTCATCAGGTCCCATGCCGGACCGAACTTCCCGCCAAATCAACGACTTAGCCAG
>CAUJHV010000076.1 GCA_963205115.1 Pseudomonadota bacterium
CGAGGCCTCGGGTCGGTGTTCGATGCGCAGCGGCGACGATTCGTCCAGGCTCACTTCGAGGCCTCGCGCGAGGGCTTGGCGGGAATGCGCTTGCGGTCCGATGCCGACAGGTGCTGCCAGAGGAACGCAAATTCCAGTGCATTCATGTCGGCACGCTGCGCGTTGTCGGCCGCGCCGCCGTGGCCGCCTTCGATATTTTCGTAGTACCGCACCGCATGGCCCTGCTCGGCCAGGCGGGCGGCCATCTTGCGCGCGTGCCCCGGGTGCACACGGTCGTCGCGGGTGCTGGTGATCAGCAGGATCGGCGGCAACTCCATGTCCTTGCGCACATTCTGGTAGGGGCTGTAGCGCGAGATCCAGGCCCATTCCTCGGGCTTGTCCGGGTCGCCGTATTCGGCCATCCAGCTGGCACCGGCCAACAGCCGATGGTAGCGGCGCATGTCGAGCAGCGGCACCTGGCAGACGACGGCGCCGAACAGCTCGGGCCGCTGCAGCATGACCGCGCCCACGAGCAGGCCGCCGTTGCTGCCGCCCATGATGCCGAGCTGGGCGGGGCTGCTGATGCCGGCGCGGATCAGGTCCTCGGCGACGGCAGCAAAGTCGTCGTAACTCTTCTGCTTGCCGGCCTTGACGGCAGCCATGTGCCATTGCGGGCCGTATTCGCCACCGCCGCGGATGTTGGCCACCACCAGCACGCCGCCGCGGCTGTACCAGCTCCGGCCGAAGACGCCCGAGTACCAGGGCTGCATGCTCTGCTGGAAGCCGCCGTAGCCGAAGAGCAGCGTGGGGTTGTGGCCGTCGGCCTTGGCGTCGCGGGGCCAGACGACGAAGTAGGGCACCTTCGTGCCGTCGCGGCTGGTCGCAAAGCGCTGCTCGGCGCGCATGCCGCTGGCGTCGAACTGCGCCGGTCGGGCCTTCAGCCGCTCGCGCGCATCGGTGCCGGTGCGGGCCAGGAACAGTGTTTCGGGTGTGAGGAAGTCGGTGTAGGTCAGCGCGTAGGTTTCGGCCAGCGGGTCGTCGCGCACTTCCGGGTCGTGCCAGGCGGACACCGACAGGTTGCCGGGGAAGGGCGCCTGGACGTCGCGGTGGACCCACTGCTCGCGGCCGTCAGTCATCACCGGGCGCCATTCCTGCAGTCGCCCGGCCACGTGTTCCATGATCGTCAGCAGGACGGTGCCGCGCGTCAGCGCATAGCTCTCTAGCGAACGTGTGGCGCTTGGAGTGAACAGGGCCGTGAGGACCGGCTTGCCCTGGCGCAGCGCCAGGCCGTCGCTGACCAGCAGGCTGCCGGCGGGCCAGGTCTTGCCGTCCACGGTCCAGTCGCTGCGCAGTTCGACGAGTGCGCGGCCGTACCAGAAGCTCACCGACGCGTCGTCGGGCTTGGACACGCGCTGCAGGCGCCCGCCGCTGTGGCGGTCCTGCACCCAGAGTTCGCTGCGGTAGAAGTCGAGATGGCGCGTGACGACCAGCATCTCGTGGCCGGGTGTGCGGTCGACGCCCCCGCCGACAGCCACATCCTGCTTCTGCCCTTCGAAGACCATCGGGGCCTCGGCGTACGGCGTGCCGCGCTTCCAGCGCCGGACGATGCGCGCATAGCCGGAATCGGTGGTGGATGCCGCATCGCTGGCGGTCGACACCAGCAGCGTGTCGCGGTCGATCCAGTCGGCGCCGCCCTTGGCTTCGGGCAGCCGGAAGCCGTCCTTCACGAAGCGGCGCGTGGCGATGTCGAATTCGCGGATTTCCACGGCATCGGCGCCGCCGCGCGACAGCTGCACGAGGCAGCGACCGTCGCCGGAGCCATCGCTGGTGACGCCCTTGAAGACCCAGTTGACACTTTCTTCCTTGCCCAGGGCGTCGATGTCCAGCAGGGTCTGCCAGTTTGGTTCGGCCTTGCGGTATTCGTCCAGCGTCGTGCGCCGCCACAGGCCACGCGGATGCGCCGCGTCCTGCCAGAAGTTGTAGAGCGAGCCGCCGCGCCGCCTGACGGCCGGGATGCGGTCGCGCGAATCCAGCACCGCCCGGATGCGCTCGCGCGTGTCGGCGAACGCCGGCCAGGACTCCAGGCTGCGGCGGCTGGCGGCATTGCGTTCGCGCACCCAGTCCAGCGCCTTCTCGCCCTGGACGTCCTCGAGCCAGAGGTAGGGATCGGCGGCGGCTTCGGCGGGCGTCTGGGCGTGGGTCATCGGCGCGAGTGTCGAGAGGATCGGGAATGCGGCGGCCGTCTGCAGCAGGCGGCGACGTGTCTGGCGGTGTCGGGTGGTCGGCATGGCGGGCGGAAGGACGGCAGGCGTATGCGAAGGGTCGTTATTGGGGCCGAACCCAGGCGACAAGGCGCGTGGGCCCCTGTCCATTCAACGCGGCGGGGCTGGCGCGCGCAGACAGCTGGGCACGATCTCCACTTCCTGGGTGTCGCCATGCACCCAGACATGGCCGTCCTGCACCGTCAGTTGCCACTGCATGGCGCGCTGCGCCAGCCGCGCCAGGGCCTGGCTCTGCTCGGAGGGGATCTGCCAGACGGTCAGGTTGTTCAGCCGCGTGAGCTTGCGCTCGATGCCGCTCCACCAGACGGCCACCGACGGGCCGTAGGTCACCAGCGTCACGCGCTCGGCGCGCCCGCAGGCCTTGGCCAGGCGCCGGTCGTCGGGTTGGCCCACCTCGATCCAGTGCACCAGCTGGCCGCTCAAGTCGTGTTGCCACAGGTCGGGTTCGTCGGTGTCGGACAGGCCGCGCGCAAACTGCAGCATGCCGCGTTCGTCGTCGTGCGGGACGTTCAGCGCAAAGGCCAGCAGGCGGATCAGCAGGCGCTCTTCGGTCTCGGAGGGGTGCAGCGCGAGCGTCAGGCCGTGGTCGGCATACAGCTGCCGGTCCATGTCGGCGATCTGCAGTTGCGCCTTGTAGATGGTTGCCTTGAGTGCCAAACGGGTCTTTCGGTGAAAGACGCAAGCATGCCATGGCCGCGATGGCATGATGCCGGCCTCCTTCGTGACGAGCCTGCCGACGATGAGTAACACGCGCCCCGATACCGCCCACGACGCTGCGAATCCGTTGCTGCAAAGCTGGCAGACACCCCACGGCCTGCCGCCCTTCGATCGCATCCGGCCCGAGCATTTCGAGCCCGCGCTGGCCCACGCGATGGCCGAGCACCGGCGCGAGGTGGACGCCATTGCCGACAACCCGTCTGCCCCTGATTTCGACAATACGGTGGCGGCCTTCGACCGCACGGGGCGGCTGCTCTCGCGCATCGAAAGCGTGTTCTACAACCTGACGGCGTCGGAAACCAACGACGCGCTGCAGGCCGTGCAGCGCGCGGTGGCCGCGCCGCTGGCGGCGCACGGCAATGCCATCTACATGCACGCCGGCCTGTTCCGGCGCCTGGATGCGCTGCATGCCCGCCGCGAGTCTGAAGCCTGGACGGCGGAGCAGAAGCGCCTGCTCGAGCGCATGCACCTGGACTTCGTGCGCTCGGGTGCGCGTCTGCAGGGCGAGGAGCAGCGGCGCTACGGCGAGATCATGGAAGAACTGGCGCGGCAGACCACGCGTTTCGGCCAGAACGTGCTGCACGACGAAGCCACCTGGCAGCTGCCGTTGGCCGGCGAGGCCGATCTGGCCGGCCTGCCCGATTTCGTGCGTGCGACTGCCGCCCAGGCTGCGCGCGACCGCGGCGCATCGGCCACGCACATCATCACGCTCAGCCGCTCGCTAATCGTGCCTTTCCTGACCTTCTCCGAGCGGCGCGACCTGCGCGAGCAGGCCTGGCGCGCGTGGGTGGGCCGCGGCGAACATGACGGCGAACACGACAACCGGCCGGTGGCGCGCGAGATCCTGCGCCTGCGCAACGCCCAGGCGCGGCTGCACGGCCACGCCAGCTACGCGGACTATGCGCTGACCGACACGATGGCCGGCACGCAGGCCGCGGTGAAGGGCCTGCTGGACGACGTCTGGCCACGTGCGCTGGATGCCGTGGAGCGCGAACGCCGCATGCTGCGCGAGGCCATGGTCGACGCCGGCGCCGGCGCGCAGGCGCTGGAGGACTGGGACTGGCGCTACTGGGCCGAGAAAGTGCGCGTGGCGCGCTACGCGGTGGACGACGCGGCGCTGAAGCCGTACTTCCGGCTCGAGAACATGGTGGCCGCGGCCTTCGATTGCGCCCAGCGCCTGTTTGGCCTGCGCTTCACGCACCGGGCCGATCTGCCCGTCTACCACCCGGACGTCAAGGCCTACGAGGTGCACGATGCCGCCGGCGCGCTGGTGGGCATCTTCCTGCAGGACAACTTCGCCCGCCCCACCAAGCGCAGCGGCGCGTGGATGAGTTCGCTGCGCTGGCAGAACCGCAACGCCCCTGGCGGCCATGCGGAGCTGCCGGTCATCCTCAACAACAACAACTTCGCCAAGGGCTCGCCCGACGAGCCCACGCTGCTGTCCAGCGACGACGTGCGCACGCTGTTCCACGAATTCGGCCACGGCCTGCACGGCCTGCTGAGCAACGTCACCTACGAACGCCTGTCGGGCACGCAGGTGTTGCGCGACTTCGTCGAGCTGCCGTCGCAGATCTTCGAGCACTGGGGCGAGGATCCCGCCGTGCTGGCGCGCCACGCGCGGCACTGGCAGACCGGCGAGCCGCTGCCGGCCGAGCAGATCGAGCGGCTGCGCCGCGCGCGCCAGTTCAACCAGGGCTACGAAACCGTGCGCTACTGCGCCAGTGCGCTGGTGGACATGGCCGCGCATGCGTTGCAGGACGTCGAGCCGCCGCAGGACCTGTGCGCCTTCGAGCGCGCCGAGCTGGCCCGCCTGGGCCTGCCGCACGGCGTGGGCTTGAACCACCGCCTGGTGCATTTCCAGCACCTGTTCTCGGGCTCGGGCTATGCCGCGGGCTACTACGTCTACATGTGGGCCGAGGTGCTGGATGCCGACGGCTACGACGCCTTCGTCGAGGCCGGGGATCCTTTCGATCCGCGCGTGGCGCAGGCGCTGGCGCGCTTCATCTACTCCAGCGGCAACACGCTGGCGCCCGGGCTGGCCTTCGAGGCCTTCCGCGGTCGGGCCCCGCAGGTGCTGCCGATGCTGCGTCAGCGCGGGTTGGTCGAAGAGGTCGGCGCGCCGGCGGATTGAGCCGACGCGGCCTGTTCACCGAAGAAGGTGTTCAGCGCCGCGTGGAACAGCGCGAAGTCCAGCGGCTTGGTCCAGTAGTCCGCAAAGCCCGCGTTCAGTGCGGCCTGGATGTCCGCGGGCATCGCGTTGGCCGACAGCGCGATGCACGGGATGTCCGCACAGCGCGGATCGGCGCGTAGGCGCGAGAAGATCTCCATGCCGTCGATATCCGGCAGCTGCATGTCCAGGAGCACGAGATCCGGCCCCCAGCGGCGCGCCACGTCCAGGCCCTCGAGGCCGTTCTCCGCGGTGCACAGCGTCAGGTCGCTTCGGTGCGCCACCAGCTGCTTCAGGATCATCGCGTTGACGGGGTTGTCCTCCACGTAGAGGATGCGTCCGCGCGTGCGCCGGCCAGCGGTGATCGCGGCCAGCGCCATCATGTGGGCGTGTGCAGGAATCTGCGGCACGAGCGGAAGGCCGTGGCCGTCGCGCAGGCGCAGCTCGAAGCAGGAGCCTTCGCCAGCGACCGACTGCACGTGCACCGTGCCTTCCATGCGCTCGACCAGCATCTTCACGATGGCCAGGCCGATGCCGGTGCCTTCGACGGTGCCGCGCTCGGCGCCCAGCCGGTTGAAGGGCTCGAAGAGGTGGCGACGCTGCGCCTCGGACATCCCGCGGCCGGTGTCGCTCACGCGCAGCAGCGCGACGCCGTCGGCGCAGTTCGCGTCGATCGTGACGCGGCCGCCGCGGCGGTTGTACTTGATCGCATTGGTCAGCAGGTTGACCAGCACCTGGCGCAGCCGCGTGGGGTCGGCCATCACCCGGCCTTCCAGCGGCCCGAGTTGCAGGCTCACGCCGTACTCGTGCGCCATGCCCTCGACCATCGGCAGTGCGGTGCGCACGGCGTCCAGCACGTCCACCGGTTCGAGCGCCACGGTCATCTCGCCACCTTCCAGGCGCGAGAGATCGAGCACGTCGTCGATCAACGCCAGCAGGTGCCGGCCGGCGGCGTGGATCTGTTCCAGCCGTGCGCGCTGCGTGGCCGTGTCGAGCGGCGACTCGTCGGCCTGCAGCAACTGGGTGAAACCCAGCACCGCGTTCAGCGGCGTGCGCAGCTCGTGGCTCATGCGCGAGAGGAACTGTGACTTGGCCTGCAGCTCGCGCTGGGCGACCTGGCGCTCCTGGGCGGCCTGGCGCAGGCTGCGTGCCTCGGTGGTGTCCCAGTTCAGGCCGATGCGCCGCGTCGGCTGCCCGGCGCTGTCGATTTCGCTGATGGAGCGTGAGGTGAGCCAGCGTGTGCTGCCGTCGGGCCAGACCACTCGGAACTCGTACTCGAGAGGGCCGGTCTCGTGCAGGCCGCGGTCCCGCAGCGCGTTCAGCGCCCGCAGGTCCTCCGGGTGCACGAAGGACTCGCGGTAGGCTGCATCGGTGGGTTGGCGCTGGGGCTCCATGCCGCGCAGCCGCCACATCTGGTCGTCCCACTGCACCTCACCGGTGATCAGGTCCTGCTCCCAGGTGCCCAGGCCCAGCGTGCGCGCGACCAGTTGCGCCTGTTCGGCGCTGCGCCGCACAGCAGCCTGGGCGGCACGGTGCTCGGTGACGTCTGCCAGCAGCCCGTAGGGCTTCACCCGGCCGCCTTCCAGATCGAAGCGCGAGTGCGCAGTGACGTCCAGGACCCCGCCGTCGGCGCGCAGCAGGCGGAAGCTCATCTCGTGCGCGGGCCGCCGCTCGCTGAGCCAGGCGCGCACCGTCTGCCAGACCGCGCGGCGGTCCTGCGGATGGACGTGCCGCCGCAGCCAGCGGTGCAGGCTCGGTGGCTCGCTGTCGGGGTCCAGCCCGTGCATCGCGTACAGCTGCCGGCCCCAGAAGATCTTGTTCGGCCAGTGGGTGACGATCCAGTAGCCCAGCCCGGCGGCCGGTCCGAGCTTTTCCAGCCGGCTCACCATCACCGAGGCCCGGCGTTCGTCCTCGCGCGCGGCCGTGAGATCGACGCTGGCGCCGTGGACGGCCACGGCGCGGCCCTCGGCGTCGCGTTCGACCACACGGCGCGAGCGCAGGTGGCGCCAGGTGCGGGTGTGCGCGCTGAGGACGCGCACCTCGAACTCCTCCGGTACCTCGCCGCGGAGCATGCGTACGGCCGATTCGCGCAGCTGCGCGCGGTCGTCCGGGTGGACGAGGTCCAGCATCTCGGGCAGCGTCAGGTGGCTGCGGTCGTCCGCGAGCCCGAGAAATTCGGCGCCGACGCGATTGAAATGCAGGACGTCGTTCTGCAGGTCACGGTGCCATGTTGCGATGCAGCCGAGCTCGACGGCTGCGGCCAGTTGCAGCCGCAGGCTTTCCTGGGCACGGTGCGCGGCCAGCGCGTCGGCATCCCCGGGCTGCCCGCGGGGCGTGGATGGGTCCGGCGGCGAAGGCCGCGAGGGGCTGTTCATGTCTGCTTCCCCGGGGCTGTCCCGCGCCTCGGCGCCGCGGCGATGCCTGCCGATTTCGCTCGGGCAGGCGACTCGGAAAGGGGTGCGCGCGGTCTCATGGGGCCGGAGTCTAGATGCCCCATTGGCGCGTCGTCGGGCGCTTCAGCGCACGGCGGCGGCGACCTGTCAGCAAACGTTTCAGCCGGTCGGCGTGGACGTTCCCGCATCGCGCACCAGCGTGATCGGTACGCCCTTCGTGGGTGCATGCCCAGACGCCCGCGAACGCAGCTGGCCGCAGCCTGCTTCGACGTCCTGGCCCGCGGATTGCCGCAATCGCGTGAGCACGCCGCGGCGGTTGAGCGCCCGCGCCATCTCGGCCGCGCGCTCGGCCGACGGACGTCGCCACGGTGCGCCGTCGACGGCGTTCAGCGGGATCAGGTTCATCATGGCGTGGCGTCCGCGCATCAGGCGCGCGATGCCCTCGACGTCTTCGTCGCGGTCATTGACACCTTCGATCAAGGCCCATTGCACCTGCGCGGGATAGCCGCTCAGGCGCGCGTAGTGGTCGGTCGCCTCGACCAGCTCGGCCACGGGGATGCGCGGCGCACGCGGCAGCAAGGCTGCGCGCTGTTCGTCGTCCACCGCATGCAGCGACAGCGCCAGCGCCGGCTTGACCGGACCCAGCGGCAGGCGCTCGAAGGCGCGGCGGTCGCCGACGGTCGAAAAGACCAGGTTCTTGTGCGCGATCGCGCCGGTCGTGCCCAGGCAATCGATGGCCTGCATCACGGCGTCCAGGTTGTGCGCCGGCTCGCCCATGCCCATGAAGACGACCTTGTTCACCGCGCGCCGGCGCCGCGCCAGGGCTACCTGCGCCACGATTTCGGCCGAGCCCAGTTGCCGCCGCAGCCCGTCGCGGCCGGTCATGCAGAACACGCAGCCCACGGCGCAGCCGACCTGCGTCGACACACACAGCCCGCCGCGCGGCAGCAGCACGCTTTCTACCGTCTGCCCGTCGTGCAGCGCCACCAGCAGGCGCACCGAGTGGTCCTCGCCCGGATGCACGGAGAGTTCGCGCGCCAGGCCCTGCAAGGCCGTGTCGATCGCCGGCCAGGCGTCGCGCACGGCCAGCGGCAGGAAGTGTTCGACCTGCTTGCGACCGCGCGACAAGGGCAGCGCCTGCGTCCAGGTGCGCATCAGGTGTTGCAGATGGCGCGGGCCCGCACCCAGCGCGCGCAGGCGCTGTTCCAGGGCATCGAGGTCGGTGAAAAGGCTGGGCATGCGGTGCGGTCCCGGGCGGGGAAGTCCGGGTCGCGGGGGTGGCCAGTGTAGGCATCTGGCGGGACACAATGGCCCCATGGAGCGTGCGAGATGAAACCACCCCCCAGCTCACGTCGTCCGGCGCAGCCGACCGGGGCAATCGGCACCCACGACACCATTGGCCCGGGGGTCGCGACATGAACCTGGCACTCTGGCTGCAGCGCAACGCGCGCATCCATGCCGGACGGCCGGCCATCGGCCAGGGCACCCGGGTCACGCACCGCTACCTCGACCTGGCCGACAGCGCCTCGCGCCTGGCTGCGGGCTGGCGGGCGCAGGGGCTGCAACCAGGCGACCGCATCGGGCTGTTCATGGCCAATGCGCCGGCCTATGTGGAAGCCCTGTGGGGCGCATGGTGGGGCGGCCTGGTCGTCGTGCCCATCAATGCCCGGCTGCACGGGCGCGAGGCGGCCTGGATCCTGGGCCACAGCGGCGCGCAGCGGGTGGTGGTGGATGCGGCGCATGCCGAAGAGCTGAAGCCGCACCTGCCTGACGCAGTGGTCCTGGTCGACGATCTCTCACAGGTGCGCCTGCGCGCCGGCGCCGAAGGCCTGGAGCCGCCCGTCGAACGCGGCGAGGACGACCCGGGCTGGCTGTTCTACACCAGCGGCACCACGGGGCGGCCCAAGGGTGTGACGCTCACCCAGCGCAACCTGCGCTGGGCGGCCATGGCCTATGTGGCGAGCGTGCAGTCGGTCGAGCCTGGCGACACCTGCCTGCATCCCGCGCCCTTGTCGCACGGCAGCGGCCTGTATCACCTGGCCTATGTGATGAACGCGGGGGTCAATGTCATCCCGCTGTCGTCCACGCTCGACGAGGCCGAGCTCTTTGCGTTGGCGGCACATTGGCGCAGGGCGTCGTTCTTCGCCGCGCCGACCATCGTCAACCGCCTGGCGGCGCATGCCGCCGCGCACCAGCCGCCGCTGGACGGCCTGGCGACCATCGTCTATGGCGGCGCGCCCATGTACCAGGCCGATTTCGAGGCCGCCAGGGCGGCACTCGGGCCGCACCTGGCGCAGATCTATGGCCAGGGCGAGAGCCCGATGACCATCTCCGTGCTGCCGCGTGCGGTGATCGAAGACCGCGGGCACCCGCGCTGGACGCACCGCGTGGCCTCCGTGGGCTACGCGCAGCCGATGGTCGAGATCAGCATCCGCGACGCCGAGGGCCGCGTCCTGCCGCATGGCGAGCCGGGGGAAGTCTGCGTGCGGGGTGAGGTCGTGATGGCCGGCTACTGGAGCCAGCCCGAGGCCACGGCCGCGGCCATCCGCGACGGTTGGCTGTGGACCGGCGACATCGGCCGGCTCGACGGCGACGGCTTTCTGACGCTGCTGGACCGCAGCAAGGACCTGGTGATCTGCGGTGGCAACAACGTCTACCCCCGCGAGGTCGAAGAGGTGTTGCTGCAGCACCCGGCGGTGGCGGAGGTGGCGGTCATCGGCCGGCCGGATCCGCAGTGGGGCGAAGCCCTGGTGGCCTATGTGGTGCGCCGCTCGGCCGTGGACGAGGCCTCGCTGGACGCCCACTGCCTGTCCTTGATCGCCCGCTACAAGCGACCCAAGGCCTACCGTTTTGTCGACGGCTTGCCCAAGAACAACTACGGGAAGGTGCTGAAGACGGAACTGCGGCGCCAGGAAGACGCGCAGACGCCGGGCCAGCCGGCCGTCAGCGAAGGGAATTCAGAGTGACAGCGAGCGGGCGAGGCGCTTGGCCGCCTGGCGCAGCGCGCCGACCGTGGACTGGTCGGCCTGGTGCAGGCACTGGCTGGCGTACTCGCGATCCGACTGCAGGCGCTCCACGTGCACGTGGTGGCCTTCATGGGCCATCAGCCACTTGAAGTCGATGATGTCGACCAACTCAAGGACGTGTTGCTCGTGGGCAGTGACGCAGTTCATGGCCTGTTTGCACTTTTGATGCATTGCACCATAACGTTCGAATATTCGATGAAGCTGACAACCGATTAGAGAACTTGACCGGGTTTTCGGCGCCTTGACATCCGCAATGAATGGGACGTATGCGTCTCTCCTCCCAGGATATGACCACCCAGAACCTGCTTCCCCCCGTGATCCCGGGCGTGCAACTCGAGGCCCGCTTGTTGGCCGATGGCTACGGCGTCATCGCTGCTGCGGACGTGGCGGCGCGCGCGGGACAGGCCCTGGGCGACCTGCTGGCGCTGGCGCCGGCCTGGAACCGCCTGACACCCGACGCCTACCTGCGCGACGGCGGGCGCTACCGGCGGCGGCGCCATGGCAGCCTGGTCGTCGAGGGCGATACGGTGCGGGCCGTGCCGCACCGCGCGCACTGGCAGCCGCTGGACTACAACGCGCTGCACGGCGGCATCGAGCGCTGGTTCGATCCGCTGGAAGAGGCTTTCGGGGTCGCGCCGGCCTTCACCGGCCTGGTTCGCGCCTTCGCCCGCGTGGCCGATGCGCTGAAGCCGGGGGCGGCCTGCTGGTTTGTCGAGGCGCATCCGTTCCGCATCGATTGCGCCGACGGCATCGGTCGGCCCACCCCCGAAGGTGCGCACCGGGATGGGGTGGACCTGGTGGTCGTGATCCTGGTCGACCGCCACGCGATCCGCGGCGGCGAGACCCGTGTCTTCCAGGCCGACGGCCCGCGCGGCATGCGCTTCACGCTGGCCGAGCCCTTCAGCGCGCTGGTGATCGACGACGCCCGGGTCATCCACGAGAGCACGCCGATCCAGCCCATGGACAACCTCCAGCAAGGCTGGAGAGACACGTTAGTGCTTACTTATAGAACAGGCGGGTTCCAGGATCCGCCGACCGCCCCAGAAGGTTCGAAGCCATGACTCTCGCGATCCAGTTCGATGACGTCCGCGCCGCTGCCGCGCGCCTGGAAGGCCAGGCCCACCGCACGCCGGTGCTGCGCTCGCGCGCCATCGATGCGCTGACCGGCGCCCAGGTTTTCATGAAGGCCGAGAACTTCCAGCGCATGGGTGCGTTCAAGTTCCGGGGTGCCTACAACGCGCTGTCGCAGTTCTCGGCGGCGCAGCGGCAGCGGGGTGTCATCGCCTTCTCTTCCGGCAACCACGCCCAGGCCATCGCGCTGTCGGCACGCCTGCTGGGCATGCCCAGCATCATCGTGATGCCCCAGGACGCGCCGGCCATCAAGGTGCAGGCCACGCGCGGCTACCAGGACGGCCAGCCGGGCAGCGAGGTGCTGCTGTACGACCGCTACACGCAGGACCGCGAAGCCATCGGGCGCCAGCTGGCGCAGGAACGCGGCATGACCTTGATCCCACCCTACGACCACCCGCACGTGATGGCGGGCCAGGGCACGGCCGCGCTGGAGCTCATCGAACAGACCGCTGCCGACGGGCCGCTGGATGCGCTGCTGGTCTGCGTGGGCGGCGGCGGGTTGATTTCCGGCTGCGCCGTCGCCGCGCGCCACCTGCTGCCGGCCATCCAGGTCTGGGGCGTCGAGCCGGAAGCCGGCAACGACACCCAGCGCAGCCTGGCCGAGGGACGCATCGTGCACATCGACACCCCGCGCACGATCGCCGATGGCGCGCAGACCCAGCACAGCGGCGAGCTGACCTTCCCGGTGATCCAGGCGCTGGTGGCCGGCGTCGTCACGGCCAGCGACGACCAACTGGTGCAGACCATGCGGCTGCTGGCCGAACGCGCCAAGATCGTCGTCGAGCCCACGGGCGTCCTGGGCCTGGCCGCGTTGCTGCACCGGGCGCAGGGGCTGCCAGACCTGCGCGGACGGCGCGTGGGCGTGATCTTGAGCGGCGGCAATGTCGACATGCAGCGCTTTGCGGCCCTGATGGCGGCTTGATCCCCGCTCAAGGAAACGCAGGGCCGCCCCGAGTTTCCTTGACCCCCTCGCGGGGCGGGCTGGGCGCAGCCCGGCCCTGGGGGCACGCAGAAGCCGGGGCGGCACAGCCGCATACCCGCGCAGGCCGGAGCGTCGTTGCCGTAGGATCAAACTACAAACTGTCAGACACGAGCCCAGGAGACCCAGCATGTCGATCCAGCGCATCCATCACGTCGCCTACCGCTGCAAGGACGCCAAGCAGACGGTGGAGTGGTACCGGCAGCACCTGGGCATGGAGTTCGTGCTGGCCATCGCGGAAAACCAGGTGCCGTCCACGCACGCGCCCGACCCCTACATGCACGTCTTCATGGATGCCGGCAACGGCAACGTGCTGGCCTTCTTCGAACTGCCGCAGTCGCCTGCCATGGGCCGCGACGAGAACACACCCGAGTGGGTGCAGCACATCGCCTTCAAGGTGGGCAGCGTGGACGAACTCCTGGCTGCGAAGGCGAAGCTCGAAGCCGCCGGCATCGCGGTGATCGGGCCCACCAACCACACGATCTTCAAGTCGATCTATTTCTTCGATCCCAACGGCCACCGCCTGGAACTGGCCGCGGATGTGGGCACGCCCGACATGTACCGCAAGCTCGACGACGTGAAGTGGGAGATGCTCGAAGAGTGGAGCCGCACGCGGCGCGCACCCCAGCATGCGGCGTGGATGCACCAGAGCGAGTTCGCCCCCGCGTCGACTTGACGAACCGCAATGTGGGGACCTCGCGGCGGGTGTCAGATCGCATCGAACATATTGACTGACCCACTCTTCGAGGAGCCCCCATGCACGCGCTGCGCGATTTCTTCACCACCGACTATGGCCTGCTCAGCGCCGTCGTGATCGTCTTCACCCTGGGCATGGCCGTCTTCTTCCAGCGCTACATCTCGCGCCACATCCGCGAGGACGCGGAAGCGGCGGCGCGGGCGCAGAAGCAGGCCTGAGCGTCTGGTCGCGTGGGCGTGAGCCCGCGCATAGCCGCCCCCGCGCGGGCTTGATGCCCGCGCGAAGCCCTGTCACCCCGGATCGCGCAGGTCCGCCACGGCCTGGCTGCCAAAGTCCGGCCGCTCCAGGTACGCCAGCAGCTTGGCCGCGCAGCCCTCGGGGCTGTCGAGCTGGCCGTTGGCATGGAAGCCCGCGAACATGCCCTGCGCGGAAAAGCGCGCGGGGTCGGCCGAGCGCAGCTGCACTTGCATGTCGGTGTCGATGATGCCGGGCGCCATCGATACCGAACGCGCGCCGTGCGGCTTGTCGGCCTCTTCCAGCGCGATGACGCGGCTGAGGTGGTCCAGCCCGGCCTTGCTCGCGCAGTAGGACGACGCGCCGGCCATGGCCCGGCGGCCGAGGCCGGACGAGATATGCAGCAGGCGGCGCGGCACCATGAAGTCCGCGCTGGCGCGCAGGAAGGCCGCGCTCAGCAGCAAGGGCGCTTCGAGCCCCACGCGCATCGCCGCCGACAGGTGGGCATCGCTGCCGGTCGCCAGATCGCCCGGCGGCGCCATGAGCGCGGCGTTGTTGATCAGGCTGAGCGCCGACACCGACTCTCGCGGCAAGGCGGCGATCCATGCCTGCAGGCGCTGCGCGACCGCGGGCGGGTCGGCAAGATCGCAGGCCCATTGTTCGAGCGGGCCGTCGCCCAGCGCCGCCGCGGCTTGCGGATGGCGCTGCAGCGTGAGCACGCGGGCGCCGCGGGCGAGCAGTTGTCGGGCCAGGGCCAGCCCCACGCCGCGCGAGGCGCCGGTGACGATGGCCACGTGTCGTGGATGGTTGCCGCTGCTGTCAGGATCTGTCATGTATCCAAGCATACGATGTCAGCACCATGACTGTGCATGCGCCTTCGGGCCGTAACCCTTCACCGCACTGGTGGCAACGCCCGGCGCTGGTCGCCGTGCTGGCGGCGCTGCTGATCGTTGTCGTCGCGTTCCTGCCGGCGCTGTGGCAGATGGTGCGTGGTGTCGCCGCCGCTGACCTGCACGCCGCACGGGCCGCACCCTGGGAGGCCGATGTCACCGCGGGCGGCGCCGTGCGGGCGCTCGGCCTGCGCATTCCCGGCTCCACGCTGCACGACGCCCAGACCCTGTGGGGCGAGCAGCTCTTCGTGGCCGTGATGGTGCCGCGCGCAGGCCCGCCCTCGCTGGAAGCCACGGTCGAAAATGCCCGTCCGGGCGGGATCCAGGGCCGCGTGCTGCTGACGGCCAACCCGTCCGCGGCGGACCTGCGGCGGTGGATGCAGCATCCCGCCAAGGACGAGCTCGTCGGGCCGACGACGCGGCGCATCACCCTCGACGCGGGCAGCCTGGCCGAGGCCATGCGCTCGCCCATCAATGCGATCGGCTTCATCCCGGCTACGCAGCTCGAGGACGATGTCGTGCGTCAGCGCTTCGGAGCGCCGGACGAGATCCTGGACGGCACCGAAGGCATCCGGCACTGGCTGTATCCCTCGCGGGGGCTGGCGCTGATGCTGGACCCGCACGGGCGCGAGCTGCTGCAATTCGTGCCGCCGGCGCAGTTTGCGGCGCGACTGCGCCAGCCGTTGGTTCTGGCGCTGAAGGCCGGTGGGCAGGCGCCTGCAGCCTCGTCGCCGCAGTAACGGGCTGCAGGCGCTGAAGCGATCCGAGCCGCGGGCCAGCCCGAGGGCCTACCCGGCGTCGGTCAACCCGGCATGCGTGCCTGCAGCAGATCGGCCGGGCTGAAGAAGGCACCGCCGGCGAGGTGGTGCAGCGTGCGCAAGCCATCGGTGGCTTCGTCGAAGTGCCAGCGGCCCTGCCGGAAGACCCGGCAGTCCGCCCAGGCGGCTGTCACCTCGGCCAGGAACAGGTCGTGCCGCGCCGCCAGCGGCGCATCGGGCAGCACGCGGCACTCCAGCCACGCCACGCAGCCGTCGATCAGCGGCAGCGCGGGGTCTTGGCCGCTGAAGCTGGCGAAGCCGAAGCGCGCGAACTTGTCGACACCGTCCTTGGCGCTGACGCTGCCCACGGCCAGGCAGATGTCCGCGTTGTCGCGGCAAGGCAGGCTCAGCGCCAGCCGGCCCGAGCCTTCGATGAGCCCGCGCGTGAAGGTGTTCTTGTCGACCACGACAGCCACCTTGGGCGGGTCGAAGTCTAGCGGCATGGCCCAGGCGGCCGCCATGACATTGCGCCGGCCCTCGTATGACGCGCTGACGAGCACGGTGGGCCCGTGGTTCATCAGGCGATAGGCCTGCGGCAGGTCGACGGGCGCGAGATGGGGTGGTCGGGACATGGTGGGCGTGATCAGAACGGAACGGGACTCTCGAAGCGCGTGGACGCGCCGGTGTCGGGGTGCGGGGCGGTCAGCGTCCAGGCGTGCAGCATCAGGCGTGACGCGGCAGCCGCGACGGCGTCGGATGCGTACAGCGTGTCGCCGACGATGGCATGGCCGATGGCCGAAAGGTGCACCCGCAGCTGGTGCGTGCGGCCGGTGACCGGCTCCAGCAGCAGGCGCGTGCGGTCGCCCTCGCGTGCGATCACCTGCCAGCGCGTGAGCGAGGGCTTGCCGTCGGTGGTGTCGACGCGCTGGCGGGGACGCTGCGGCCAGTCAGCCGACAGCGGCAGGTCGATCTCGCCGGCGTCCTCGGCCAGCTCGCCGGCAACGATGGCCACGTAGCGCTTGTCCACGCCACGCTGCGCAAAAGCCTGGCTGAGCTGGCGCTGGCGCTGGAGGCCGCGCGCCATCAGCAGCAGGCCGGAGGTGGGCATGTCCAGCCGGTGCACGACCAGGGCGTCGGCGTACAGCGCCTGCGCACGCGAAGCCGCGCAGTCCTGCAGACCCTCGGCGCGGCCGGGCACGGCCGGCAGGCCGGCGGGCTTGTCGAGCACGATCCAGGCCTCGTCGGCAAAGAGGACCCGCGCGCGATCGGCGCCGTCGGGCGCCCGCGCGGGTCCCGCCCGGTGCACGCTGGCAGCACCCGGCGCGCGAGCAGCATCAAGCCCCGAGGAACAGGGCCGGGTCGACATAGGCGCGGTTGAGCAGCACCGACCAGTGCAGGTGCGGTCCGGTCACCCGGCCGGTGGCGCCCACGGTGCCGAGTTCTTCGCCTGCAGCCAGCTCGCGCCCCTTTTCGACGCCGATGGTGTTCAGGTGCGCGTACAGCGTGATCAGGCCGCTGCCGTGGTCGAGCCACACGCAGCGCCCGGGAAAGAAGTAGTCGCCGGTGTCGATCACTTGGCCGGCCAGCGCGGCGCGTATCGGCGTGCCGGTGGGCGCCGCGATGTCCATGCCGCTGTGCGGCGAGCGCGACTGGCCGTTGAACACGCGTCGCAGCCCGAAGGACGAGGAGCGCGGGCCCGGAACCGGCGCGATCATGCGCAGCGTGGCGGGCAGGCGCTCGCTGCGCTGCGCGCTGACAGTGGCCAGGTGCGCGCGTTCGCGCTCGTAGCGCGCCAGGTCGGTCGGCGAGAGGTCCACCTGCTTTTGCGGCACCGTCAGCCGCTGAATTGAATAGTTGGCGGCCTGGACCGTGATGCCGATGCGGCGCACGCCATCGGCGCCTTCCACGCGCAGTTCGATCGGCCCTGGTTTGGTCGACAGGCCGATGCCGGCGACGGCACGCCAGCCGGACGCATCGCCCAGCACCAGCACCGCGGCGCCACCCAGGCTGGCGCGAGGCGCCTGCGCGGCCGCGCCGAGATCGACCACGGCCACGCCGCCGGGCACGGCGCGGTGAGTCGGCCAGATGTCGGCGCCGGGTTGGGCGCGGGCGCGCGAGACGGGCGCGGCGGCCAGACCCGCGCAGGCAGCCGCGCCCCACAAGGCCTGGTGAAGCACGGCGCGGCGTGATGGGTCCAAGGCGCGCATCGCAACATCGGCGTGCGGTTCATGGGCGCGCTCGCGGCGCGAAGCGAGGCGGCAGTCCAGGTGACGGGTGGTGACCATGTCGGCATTGTGAATGCAGCGCGCAGGCCACGCCGACGTGGTGCCGTGCTTGACGCGCGCGGCATGCCGCTGCAAAGTGCCGCCCTCGCACCCTGTGTTCCACCCGATCCTGAAGGAGGCTGCTATGGCAAAGGACCTTGCACACGACGCGGTGGAACGGCACGCCCCGACGCGGCCCCTGGCGTAAGACCTGATCGATCGCACGCGGGCCTGAGCGCCCGCCGGCAGCCGCCAGCGATTTCGCGCCCGCCCCGGGCGCGCCGTTCCCGAAGACCAATGGCTAACCCGATGCCTCACCGGCATCTCCGGGTCCGTCCTGTTGCGCCCGCTGCGCAGCCTGTCGGATCGGACCCGCCACGGAACGGCAGACATGAACGTGACTTTCTCTCTCGCGCCCGAGCGGCTGGCCTGCATCGGCCTGACGGCGCACGAACGCGAATGGGCGGCACAAGCCGCCGACGAGGCACTTTTCCCGACCGATGAACCCGAGGCCGAACCCGCCACGCTGATGCGTGTGGTCGAGGTGCAGCGCGACCACGTGCGCGTGCACGACGGCTGTTCGTCGATGCGCGCGCGCGTGCCGCACGCCGTGCAGCAGGCGCTGGCCGACGACGCCGACGCATTGGCGGTGGGCGACTGGGTCGTCGCCCAGGGTGACCGCTTCGGCGACCACTGGGTCGTGCAGCGCGTGCCGCCGCGCAACCAGCTGGCGCGGCGCCTGCACGACGGGCGCGACAAGGTGGCGCGTGTGGTCATCGTCAGCAACGTCGACACGGCCATGCTGGTGATGGGCCTGGACCACGACTTCAACCTGCGCCGGCTCGACCGCTACCTGGCCCTGGTGACCATGGCCGGCGTGCGGCCGGTGATCGTGCTGACCAAGGCCGATCTGGTGACCGATGCCGACGCGCGCCTGGCGGCGGTGCGTGCGGCCGCGCCGGCTGGAACTGCGGCATTTGCGGTGGCCGGGACAGACCCGGCTTCCTGTGCCCCGCTGGCCGACTGCCTGCTGCCCGGCCACACGCTGGTGCTGCTGGGCTCCAGCGGCGCGGGCAAGAGCACGCTGACCAATACGCTGTGCGGTCAGGCCCTGCAGGACACGGGGCCCACGCGCCTGGCCGACAGCCACGGCCGGCACACCACCACCGTGCGCAGCCTGCACCTGGCGCCCGGCGGCGCCTGCATCGTCGATACGCCGGGCCTGCGCACGCTGCGGCTGGACGGCGACGAGGCGGCGCTGCGCACGGCGTATGCGGATGTCGACGAGCAGGCGGCGGCCTGCCGCTTCCGCGACTGCCGGCATGTGGACGAACCGGGTTGCGCGGTGCGTGCGACGCTGGATCCGCAGCGGCTGCGCAGCTGGCACAAGCTGCAGCGCGAGGCGCAGCGCGACACCATGAGCGCGCTGGATCGGCAGCGGCAGCTGTCCGAGTGGAAACGCCGCACGCGCGCCGGACGGGCGCGGGCCAAGGACAAACGCGACTGAGGCGCCGGCCGCGGCGTGTGGGCGCGTGCCGCGGCTGGCATGCGCGCACCGGATGCCGGGTCGATCAAGCCGGTGCCGAGGGCGCGGCGGGGGCGACCAGCGCATCGCGCCGCGCCAGCGCGGGAAACGCGCGCGGCCAGAGTGCCGCCATGGCGATCGCCCCGACGCCGCCCAGCACCACGGAGCCCACGGGCCCCAGCCAGGCCGCCGTGGCGCCGGATTCGAATTCGCCCAGCTGACTGCTCGCGCCGATGAACAGCGAATTAACCGCACTGACGCGGCCGCGCATGGCGTCAGGTGTCTCCAGCTGCACGAGCGTGTGGCGCACCACCACGCTGACCATGTCGGCCGCGCCGGTGACCGTCAGCGCCAGCACCGACAGCCACAGCTGCGTGGACAGCCCGAAGACCACGGTGGCCGCGCCGTAGACCGCCACCGAGACGAGCAGCCGAGTGCCCGCGCGTCGCTGGATCGGACGGCGTGTCAGCCAGACCGACATCGCCAGCGCACCCACGGCCGGCGCCGCGCGCAGCACGCCCAGGCCCGTGGCGCCCACCTGCAGGATGTCCTTCGCGAAGATCGGCAGCAGCGCCGTGGCGCCGCCCAGCATCACGGCGCACAGGTCCAGCGCCATGGCGCCCAGCAGCACGGGGTGGGCGCGCAGGTGGTGCACGCCGGCCAGCAAGCTGCGCAGGTCCGGTGCCTGCGTGGCCGGCGGCGGCGCATGCCGGATGCGCAAGCACAGCCCGGCGGCCAGCGCCAGCAGCACCGTGCTCAGCCCGAAGACGACGGCGGGCCCGGCCCCGATGAGCACCCCGCCCAGCGCGGGCCCGCCGATGATGGCGATCTGCAGGCCCATCGAACCGAAGGCCAGTGCGCGCGGCAGCACGCTGGCGGGCACCAGCAGCGGCAGGACGGCCTGCTGTGCGGGCATCTGGAAGGCGCGCACGGCGCCCAGCACCACGGCCAGCCCCAGCAGCAGCGGGCGCTGCATCAGTCCCAGCGTCGGCGCGACGGCCAGCGCGAGCGCCACCAGGGCCTGCACACCGAAGCACAGCGCCATCAGCCGCGCGCGGTGGTGGCGGTCGACGACATGCCCGGCCACCAGCACCAGCGACAGCGCGGGCACGAATTGCAGCAGGCCCAGCAGGCCGAGGTCCCAGGCCGAGCCGGTCAGTGCATAGAGCTGCCAGCCGATGGCCACCGAGACGATCTGCTGCGCGCCCACGCCCAGCAGACGTGCCGTCCACAGACGCAGGTAGTCGCGATGGGGGCGCAGTTCCTCGGGGATCACGCTGCATCATCGCCCAAGGCGCGGCACCAGCCGATGGCCGCACTGGGCCCGCAGGCCCCCAAAGAAAAACGGAGCCCGCAGGCCCCCAAAGAAAACGGAGCCCGCAGGCCCCGTTGGTGACTGGTCGCGCCGCGCGCGGCGGCGGCGTTCAGTTCGGCTGCTGGATGCCGGCAATGGCCCAGGGGCGGCTGCCGTCCATCGGCCGGACCAGGTGCCAGATCTCGTCGATCGGCTGCGCGGGACCTTGCGACTCCTCGCGCACGCGGCCGGTGTAGCGCACGCTGGCCACCTGGCGCGTGGGTTCCGCGCCGAAGTCGATGAGTTGCGCCTCGACCTGCTCGACGTCGGTGTGCTGCGTGACACCGCCACGCTCCTGGATGTCCAGACGCACGGCCGCAAAGAGCTCGGGCGTCGTGAACTGGCGCAGGTCGTCCAGATCGGCCGTGTCGTGCGCCGTCTGCATGCGGATGAAGATCATCTGCGCGGCGCGCTCGAAGCCGGCGCGGTCGAAGTCCGCCGGCAGCGCCAGCTGGCCGGCCTGCGTGCCCGCAGGTGCCGCCAAGTTCTCGCCGATGTTGATCGGGCGCAGCGGCGAACCGGTGACGGATACCGCCGAAGCCGCGGGCTCGTCGAGCGATGAGCGTGCGCTCACATTCTGATTTGAGCCCGACGGCACGGGTGTCGGCGTCCAGGGCGTGGCACCGCCGCCAGATGCGCCTGCGCCCGCGCCCGCCAGGGCCGGCTGGGCACCGCCGCGCATGCGCGCCATCACGAAGCGGATCGCAACAAAGGCGACCACGGCCAGCAGGATCATCATCATGATGTTGGCCATGCCCTCGCCAAAGCCCAGCGAATGCGCCAGCGCGGCCAGGCCCAGGCCGGCGGCCAGACCGGCCAGCGGACCCATCCAGGAGCGCTTGG
>CAUJHV010000077.1 GCA_963205115.1 Pseudomonadota bacterium
CTGGCTGAAACGTATGGCGGCAGCGTCGAGGCCCTTGAATCGCCACTGGGGGGACTGCGGATGCGCCTGTGCTTGCCCTTGACCGAGCTCGGCGTGCAGATTCGGAGTGACGTCGGACTATCCAACGCTTAGGACACGGTCCTGCTTGCGGCAGTGCGTTGACTGAAGCCGCTGCGGCTTGTGCATCTTCGGCCTGATTTGCCGCGCCGCCGTGCTTTGATTCTGTCTGCTGGCGCGGGTTGATGAGCCATTGCTGGTCGTGGCGCGCGGATGTTCTGGTGTTCGGACATCGGTGTGCTCGACCCTTGCATTGACAGGGATTTGCGTGTCGATAAGATAGTGACAAATTACTTTCTTTGTGAGTTTCGTCATGGCCATTGAGCGACCGCGTTACCTGCCGGCCGAGGAGCGTCGGGCGGCTACCGTCGAGGCAGTGATAGAACTGGCGGCGCAGCAGAACCCCAGCGACATCACGACCACTGCGATTGCCGATCACATGGGCCTGACCCAAGGCGCGCTGTTCAGGCACTTTCCGACCAAGGATGCGATCGTGGAGGCGACCATGTCGTGGGTCAGCGAACGTCTGTTGGCCAGCGTGGACAAGGCGGCCGAGCGGGCACCGTCACCGGCTGCAGCGCTGCAAGCGATGTTCATGGCACACGTTGACTTCGTGGCCAGGCATCCGGGTGTGCCGCGCATGCTGTTCGGTGAATTGCAGCGCGCGGGTGACACGTTGCCCAAGCGCATGGTAAGAACCCTGATCCAGAAGTACAGCACCCGCCTGCACCGTCAGTTGGAAGCCGGCCGGTTGCAAGGCGAGTTCGATCACAGTCTTGACGTTGACGCCGCTGCAACGTTGTTCATCGGCACCATCCAGGGCCTGGTGATGCAGTCCCTGCTGGCGGGCAGCGCCACCCGCATTCGCCGCGACGCGCCGCGTGCGTTTGCGATCTACCGTCGCGGCATCGGGAGCGCATCATGAAATTGCCCACGCTTCAACGGCGCACGCTGGCGCTGGCGGCCGTCGTCGTGCCGATGCTCGTGCTGTTTGTCTACGTCGCCCTGCGCTCGGGACCGCTGGCGCCGGTGGCGGTGACGGTGGCCACGGTCGAGTCGCGGCCCATCACCCCTTCGCTGTTCGGCATCGGCACGGTGCAGGCGCGTTACACCTACAGGATCGGTCCCACGGTGCCCGGACGGGTCAAGCACCTTCAGGTCCATGTGGGCGAGCAGGTCAAGGCCGGCCAGGTGCTGGGCGAGATGGATCCGGTCGATCTGGACCAGCGCATCAAGGCCCAGCAGGCGGGCATCAAGAGCGCCGACGCCGCGCTGCGCCAGGCCGAAGTGCGCGAAGGCTTTGCCCAGACCCAGGCCAGCCGGTACGAGCAACTGCTGGCCGTGCGTGGCGTCAGCGAAGAGACGGTGGCCATCAAGCGCCAGGACCTGGCGGTTGCCCGTGCCGCGCTGGCGGCCGCTCGCGAAGACGGGGCCCGGTTGCGCGCCGAACTGCAGGCCATGCACGCGCAACGCGGCAACCTGAGACTGGTGACGCCCGTGGACGGCCTGGTGGCATCGCGCGACGCCGATCCCGGCACCACCGTGGTGGCCGGACAGGCGGTGGTGGAACTGATCGATCCGGCCAGCCTGTGGGTGGACACGCGCTTCGACCAGATCAGTGCCCAGGGCCTGGCCGCCGGCCTGCCGGCGCAGGTGGTGCTGCGCTCGCGCCGCAACCAGGCCCTGGCCGCCCGCGTGCTGCGCATCGAGCCGCGGGCCGATGCGGTGACGGAGGAGACGCTGGTCAAGGTCGTGTTCGAGCAGCCGCCCACGCCGCTGCCACCGGTGGGTGAACTGGCGGAAATCACGGTGCGCCTGCCCGAGCTGCCGGCCGCGCCCACCATCCCGAACGCGGCGCTGCGCACCGTGGGCGGCAAGCTGGGCGTGTGGAAGCTCACGGATGCAGACCTTCGCTTCGCGCCGGTCGAGATCGGGCGCACCGACCTGGATGGGCAAGCCCAGGTGCTCAAGGGGCTGGACGCCGGCGATCGGGTGGTGGTCTACAGCGAGAAGGCGCTCGGCGCGCGCACCCGCACGCACGTGGTCGAGCGCATTGCCGGGGTCTCGCCATGATCAGCCTGGCCGGGCGCGACATTCTGCAGGCCTGGGGCAAGTTCATCTTCACGGGCGTGGGGCTGGGCCTGCTGATCGGCGTGACCCTGACCATGGCCGGCGTCTACCGCGGCATGGTCGATGATGGGCGCGTGCTGCTGGACAGCAGCAGCGCCGACCTGTGGGTGGTGCAGAAGGACACGCTCGGTCCCTACGCCGAATCGTCCAGCATTCCGGACGACCTGTGGCGCGGCATCCGCGCCATGCCCGGCGTCGCGCAGGCGGCCAACGTGACCTACCTGACCATGCAGGTGCGCAAGGGCGGCGAGGACGTGCACGCCATGGTGGTGGGCGTGGCGGCCGGCGAGCCGGGTACCCCGGGCTGGCCGCCCCAGCTGGTGGCCGGGCGTCAGATCACGCGCGGGCATTACGAGGCGGTGGCTGACCTGGCCGCGGGCTTTCAGCTGGGCGACGTGCTGAAGATCCGGCGCAATCACTACACCGTCGTCGGCCTGACGCGCCGCATGGTGTCGTCCTCGGGCGATCCGATGGTTTTCGTCCCGCTCAAGGACGCTCAGGAGGCGCAGTTCCTCAAGGACAACGACGCCATTCTGATGCAGCGCCGCCGCACCGAGGCCAACCCGGCCTTCAACCGCCCGGGCGTGCCGGGGCTGCTGGACGCCGTGATCGCCACGCAGACCAGCAACAGCTCGGTCAATGCGGTGCTGGTGCGCCTGCGGCCGGGCTTCGAGCCCGAGCAGGTGGCCGAGCCGATCCGGCGCTGGAAGCGCCTGACGGTGTACGACCGCGCGCAGATGGAGAGCATCCTGATCGGCAAGTTGATCGCCACCTCGGCCAGGCAGATCGGCATGTTCCTGGTGATCCTGGCGGCGGTCAGCGCGGCGATCGTGGCCTTCATCATCTACACGCTGACGATGGACAAGATCCGCGAGATCGCCGTGCTCAAGCTGATCGGCACGCGCAACCGCACCATCGCTGCCATGATCCTGCAGCAGGCGCTGGTGCTGGGCGTGATCGGCTTCGTGGTCGGCAAGATCAGCGCCACCTTTGCCGCGCCGATCTTCCCCAAGTACGTGCTGCTGGTGCCCGCGGACTCGATCGCCGGCTTTGCCGCCGTGCTGGCGATCTGCGTGCTGGCCAGCGTGGTGGCGATCCGCGTGGCGCTCAAGGTCGATCCGGCCGATGCGATCGGGTGACGTGATGAGCACGCAAGGCATCCGCATCGAAAACCTGAGCAAGCGCTATGGCGAGGGCGACACCGCCGTGCTGGCGCTCAGGAACGTGAACATGGAGGTCGCGCCCGGCGAGGTGGTGGGCCTGATCGGCCCCTCCGGCTCGGGCAAGAGCACCCTGCTCAAGTGCCTGGGCGCGGTGATCGACCCGACCGCCGGCCGCATGGTCCTGAACGACGAGGTGATCTTCGACGACGGCTGGAAGGTGCGCGACCTGCGCGCGCTGCGGCGCGACAAGATCGGCTTCGTGTTCCAGGCACCCTACCTGATCCCGTTCCTGGACGCCACCGACAACGTGGCGCTGCTGCCCATGCTGGCCGGCGTGCCCAATGGCGAGGCCCGCCAGCGCGCGCTCGAGCTGCTCACCGCGCTCGACGTGCAACACCGGGCGCAGGCCATGCCCTCGCGTCTCTCGGGCGGCGAGCAGCAGCGCGTGGCCATCGCGCGCGGGCTGGTCAACCGCCCGCCCGTGATCCTGGCCGACGAGCCGACGGCGCCGCTGGACTCGGAGCGCGCGATGGCGGTGATCCGCATCCTCAACGACATGGCGCGGCGCTTTCAGACCGCCGTCATCGTGGTCACGCACGACGAGAAGATCATCCCGACCTTCAAGCGCATCTACCACATCCGCGACGGCGTCACGCACGAGGAAGCTGGCGAGGGAAGGGGGTTCGAATGAGCGCCGCGGACGACCTGGCGCACGGGAGCGACCGCTCATGAAACTGAGCTTTCTGGGTGCCCCGCGCGAGCTCATGACCACCACGACTCGTGAGCGCCTCATGAGCGGTCAGAATCGACTTATCGCGCAAGCCAGGCGTTGGGCCGTGGCCTGTCAAAACCCCGCGCTGCGTGCGCGACATTGCCGAGGATGACATGAATCATTCGCCCACATTGGTCTCGATCCTCGCCGCCACCTGGGTGCTGGCGACAGTCCACGTCGCGACGCCCGCCCGGGCGCAGGCCGCGCAGCCGGAACAGCCCATGGCGCTGCGCGGCGTGATGGAAAAGCTCGGGCGCGACATGCAGGCCGTCACCGGCGCCATATCCAGGGAAGACTGGGCATTGGTGGCCGAGCTGGCCCCCCGGATTGCCCAGCACGAACAGCCCCCTGCTGCCGAAAAGGTTCGCATCCTGGGCTGGCTGGGCAGTGATGCCGCCAGGTTCCGCAGCCTCGATGGCGAGGTCGAGCACGCCGCGATGGCGCTGGGGGAGGCGGCTCGGCGCGGCGACGGCCCCGCGGTCATTGCCGCATTTGGCAAGATCCAGCACAGCTGCCTGGCATGCCACCAGAGCTATCGCAAGGCCTTCGTGGGGCAGTTTTATGGCCGTCGCTGAACGGATGCGCTCCGCAGGTCACTGGCGCTTGAATCGTGCAGTGACTTCCTGGCTCGCGGCGGCGGTGCTGACAGGCTGTGCCGCCGGGCCGGATTTCCTCGCGCCCGCCTCACCCCATGTGACCGGCTATACGAGTGTTCCCTTGCCCGCGCAGACGGCGTCGGCGGCAACCCTGCACGGGGAGCCGCAGCGCGTTGGCGTCGGGAGGGATATCGGCGCGTCATGGTGGCAGGCTCTGGGCTCGCCCCGACTCGATACGCTGATCGAACAGGCCTTGAAGAGCAGTCCGACGCTGGCCTCTGCTGAAGCCACGCTGAGACAGGCGCGGGAGTGGCATGCGGCGCAGGCTGGATCGACACTGTATCCGCGCGTCGACGCGAATGCGGGCGCCCAGCGGCAACGCACCAACCCCAGCGCGCAGGGCCAGGCGGGCGCGGGGCACGAGTTCAGCCTGTTCAGCGCCAGCATCGGTGTGCGGTACCGCCTCGATCTGAGCGGCGGCAATCAGCGCGCGCTCGAGGCGTTGGCCGCGCGCAGCGAGCATCGGCGCTACCAGTTGGAGGGAGCGCGCCTGAGTCTGGCTGGGGCCATTGCCCAAACCGCCATCGCACGTGCCCGGCTGTCGGGTCAGGTTGCGGCAATGCAGGTTCTGGTTCAGATGCAGGAGGAGCAACTCGACCTCACCCGCCAACGTGTGCGACTGGGGCAGGCGGCGGGCGATGAGGTGCTGGCGCTGCAAGCCCAGTTGGAACAGATGCGCGCCGGTATGCCTGCGCTGCGCAAGCAACTTGAGCACAGCGAACACCTGCTGGCTGTGCTGGCCGGGCAGGCCCCGGGCGCGGCAACGGTGCCGGAGTTCAGGCTGGCCGATTTTGTGCTGCCCACCGACTTGCCGCTGGTGCTGCCGTCCGAACTGGTGCGGCGCCGTCCAGAT
>CAUJHV010000078.1 GCA_963205115.1 Pseudomonadota bacterium
GGGGTGCTGTTGTTGCCGCGTCTGCTCCGCTCCGCTTTGGGGGGGGTGCGGCGGCCGGCCCCCGCGGCGCTGCGTTGCCGCTTCGTCCTGCTGCCGTCGAAGGGCCTTTCGGCCGGGCAGCACACCATCACCGTTCGGCAGTTCGAGAAGGGCCTTCAGCTTGGCGGGATCACGTGGGCGCTGCGACCGCAGAGCAAGAAACAGGAGTCGAGGAAGTGATCCAGCGGATCAACGGCAAATGCATCGCGGCTGCGTGGGGCACGGGTGACTGCGCGCGAGGTGACTGGCCGCTCGGGGGCGACGGGATCTGAGCAACGGGTGTCGCCGAACGGCCAGGAGCGGCCGTTGGCGACAGGCAGCATGCCGGCTGTCCCTCAGGACGCGCCACTCCCGCGCCTCATCTGCTGCGAACGTCCGGAGCGCGCGAGCGGGTTGCGCCGCCGCGGCCACGCAGCCCGCGGCACGCCGCGTCAGCGCAATGCCGAGACGTCGAGCCGCCGGTCGTTCGGCGGGATGTACGACTCCAGGAAGTAGATTGGATTGCCGCGGCCTGCCGCGGCTGCGCTCTCCAGCAGAAGCCCGCGGGTGCCGGGCTTCACGCCCATCGCCTTGCACGCCGCGGCATCGAAGCTCACGAACGAGACGTGCTGCTCGACGTCGCTGATCGGCATCGAGACCGCTTCGCCGAGCAATTGCTTGAGGTTCGCACCGTCGAGCGTGGCGAGCGGGCAGGCCGCGATGTCGGGGAATTCGCGCGCATCGAAATAGAAGCGATTGAAGACGATGAACTCGCCGTTGACGCTCAACTGGCGATCGATGCGCACGATGTCGGAGGTCTCTTCGGGGCGCAGCCAATCGGACCACGCACCGCTGCCGTGGGCGCGGGTACGAGACAGCACCTTGGGGTAGAGCGGCAGGAACGCGGGCTCGCCGTCCGTGCTGCCGCGGAAGCGCAGGTGCAGTGGCGCGTCGATGGCGCCACCGCCGTCTGACACGTACGTGCCGCTGCCCTGATTGCGCACCACGACGCCCGCATCGGCGAGCTCGCGCAGCGCCCGCTGCACGGTGCCCAGGCTGTAGCCGGTGAAGCCCGTCAGGTCGCTGTCGCTCGGCAGCCGCGCACCCCTCTCCCAATGGCCGGCGTGGATCGCGGCGCACAGCGCCTCGCGCAGCTGCGCGTATTTCGGCAATCCTTCCAAGCCCCGCTTGCGGTAGCGGCGCAGGAAATCGTCGGTGGCGGGGCGGGGCGGGGCGGTGGCCATGGTGCCGGAATCTTAGCAAGTCGGCGGTACTTGACTAGTCCTATATATGACTATAGGATTTGGCTCATTCGTCGGCCGTTGAATGGCCTCACCGGAAGGATTCCCATGAACCCGAAGTCGTTGATCTGCTCACTCGTCGCTTCGTTCGCCGCCGTCGCGGCCGCGCCAGCCATCGCTCAAACCAACTGGCCCACCAAGCCCGTGAAGATCCTGTTCGGCTTTCCGCCCGCGAGCGCGACGGACGTGATCGCGCGCGCCGTGGGCCAGAAGCTGCAAGACAAGTGGGGGCAGTCCGTGGTCATCGAGAACCGCCCCGGCGCGGGTGGCAACCTCGGCAGCGAGCTGGCGGCGCGAGCGCCGGCGGACGGCTACACCATCTTCTTCGGCACGGTCGCGAATGCGATCAGCGCGTCCCTCTACGCCAAGTTGAACTACGACTACCTCAAGGACTTCACGCCGATCACGCTGGTGGCCACCACGCCGCTGGTGCTGGTCGCGCCGCCTGAGCTGCCGGCCAAGGACGTGAAGGGACTCATTGCCTACGCCAAGGCGAACCCTGGCAAGCTGAACTTCGGCTCGGGCGGCGTGGGTACGTCCAACCACCTGGCGGGCGAGTTGTTCAAGAGCGCTACCGAAACGGATCTGGTGCACGTGCCGTACAAGGGCACGCCGGCGGCGTACACCGACCTCATGAGCGGCAAGATCGAGCTGATGTGGGACAACATCGTCGCGGCGACGCCGCACCTGAAGTCGGGCAAGCTCAAGCCCATTGCCGTGACCAGCGCGCAGCGCGCGCCGTCCCTGCCCGACGTGCCGACGATGGCCGAGGCCGGCCTGCCGAAGTTCGAGGCTGTCTCGTGGATCGGCGCGCTGGTGCCGACCGGCACCCCGAAGGAGATCGTCGACAAGATCCACACCGATCTCGTGGCCGTGCTGCGCATGCCGGATGTGAAGGCGCAGCTGGCGCAATCGGGCGCCGAGGTCGTGGGCAACACGCAAGAGCAGTTCGCGTCCTGGAACCGCAACGAGATCGCCAAGTGGGCCAAGGCTGTGCAGCTGTCGGGCGCCAAGGCGGACTGACGCGGCGCACCGCACGCGAATCGAACCGCTCGCGCCCGCGGGGCGCTCATCCCAGAACCCATTTCACGAACCGAGGCGCCCCGCGCGCCCACGAGGCATTGGCATGCAGACGAATCCCACACGGACCACGATCACCGAACCCGCGCGCGAGATCCCGGTGCTCATGAACGGCGACGTGGTGGTCGTCGGCGGCGGCACCACCGGCCCCATTGCCGCGATCGCGGCGGCGCGCCGCGGCAAGAAGGTCGTGCTCATCGAGCGCTTCGGCTCGCTGGGCGGCATCCTGACGCTCGGCCTGAACACCAAGCCATCCGGCTCGCTGCTGGGCGGCATCGCGCTCGAGATCTGGAACCTCGCGCGCTCGGTGGGCGGCGCGGGCGACGACTACATGGCCACCACCAAGACCGGCGGCGTGAAGATCGCTTCGCCGACCGATCCCGAAGTCATGAAGATGCTGCTCACGCGCCTCTGTGTCGAGGCAGGCGTGCAGATCCTGTTCGAGACCTTCGTCTCCAACCCGGTGGTGGAGAACGGCACCGTGAAGGGCGTCGTCATCGAAGGCAAGGGCGGTCGCCAGTTTGTCGGCGCGAAGGTGCTGATCGACTGCTCGGCCGACGCCGACATGGCCGCGAAGGCCCATGCACCGTTCCTCATGGGCTCGGGCGATGAGGAAGCGCGCATGCAGCCCGTATCGATGTACTTCATCATGAAGAATGTCGACCTGGTGCGCCTGGCCGACTGGGCGCGCACCTGCGACGACGTGCCCGCGCGCGCCATCCCCGCAGACGAGGCGGGGCTCGCCTACGGCTTGTGGCTCACGGGCTTCAACCGCATGCTGCGCCGCTTCCAGGAAGAGACGGGCGTGCGTCTGCAGCGCGACAACATCACGCTGAAGACGGCCGACGGGCAGATGTACGTGAACGCCACGCGCGTTCTGGGCGTCGACGTGTTCTCGCCCGAGCAGTTCACCGCCGCGATCCTCGAGTGCTACCGGCAGATCGAGGGCGTTGTGCGCTTCCTCAAGGAGCGCGTCCCGGGCTTCGAGTCCGCGCGGCTCGGCCAGGTGTCGCCGATCCTCGGCGTGCGCGAGACACGCCACATCGTCGGCGAATACACGCTCACCGGGCCCGACTCGCGCGGCGAGACGCGTTTCGAGGACAGCATCGCGGTGGACGCGTCGGCGCTCGACATCCACGACCCGAAGGGCGGCGACGTCGACTTTCAAAGCATGCCGCCGTACGAGATACCGTACCGCTGCCTGGTGCCCCAGGGCGTCGAGCAGATGCTCGTCGCGGGACGCTGCATTTCGGCCGACCACGAGGCGCATGCGCGCTCGCGAAACATGCCGGCCTGCATGTCGATCGGGCAGGCAGCGGGCGTGGCGGCGGCCATCGCCATCGACGAAGGCACCACCGTGCGCCACGTGCCGGTCGCAAAGGTGCAGGCCGCACTGCGCCAGTGGCGCATGCCACTGCACCCCGAGGAAATCGCGGTCTGACGCGAGGGACGGTGCATGCCCCGCACGGTCGAATACTGGTTCAGCACGGCGAGCCCCTGGGCGTGGCTCGGCAGTGCACGCTTCGCGCAGCTCGCCCAGCGCACGCAGACGGTCGTGCGTGTGGAGCCGATGGATCTCGGCGCGGTATTCGCGGCGACCGGCGGCACGCCGTTCTCGAGCCGATCGCCGGCGCGGCAGAGCTATCGGCAGCTGGAGCTGGCGCGCTGGTCGCAGCGCCTGGGCGTGCCGATCCGCCTGCAGCCGGCGCACTACCCCGTCGACCGCGGGCCTTCGAGCCGGCTCGTCCTGGCCGCGCGCGAGCACGGGCTGGACGCGCTCGCGCTCTCTCACGCGGTCCTGCGCGCCATCTGGTGCGAGGACCGCGACATTGCCGACTGGGTGACGCTGCAGGACATCGCGCGTGATGCGGGCTTGGACGGCGCGGCGCTGATCGAGTCGGCGCGCGACCCGCGCATGCAGGACGTGTACGTCCAGAACACGCAGGCGGCGATCGCGAAGGGCGTATTCGGCTCGCCGACCTATGTCGTGGACGGCGAGCGGTTCTGGGGGCAGGATCGGCTGGAGTTTCTGGAGGAGAGGCTGAGCGGCGGTCGGTAGCCCGGCCGCCATCGGTCCATCAGATTGCCGCTTGGTGATATTCGAACCGAACTGATCGCATCCTGGCAGATCGCGGGTCGCGAGAAGGCCTGGAGGCGCCAGGAATCCAGCCAACGACCAGTGTCAAGTCTGGGACAGACTCACAGCAATCGTCCGTGCACCACGGCCCAATCGGGCTGCCAATAAAGGTCGGGTGCCAGGCGATAAGGCCGGGTCCGTTGCCAGACCAGGTGCCGTCGTGAGCCGAGGCTGAGGTCGCGCAATGCGCGGCCCTCGCGGCGCGTTGCGAGATGGCCGACATGTGGGTTACCCGGCCGCGCTACGCATCAGGCTGCGGCGTCATCGCCGGCCGCTGCTACGGCGGCCCATGGCAGGCCCTGAAACAGGCCCGTGGCGGAGGGAGCGGGATTCGAACCCGCGGGGGGCTGTTAACCCCCACACGCTTTCCAGGCGTGCGACTTAAACCGCTCATCCATCCCTCCGCAGGGATGCGGTTCGACCCTGAAAGGGGCCTCACCGACTTTGCGATGCCCCGACGGACTTGGAGGTCCCTCGGTCGCGCAGCCCGTGATTCTAGCCCGGCGAACCGGGTCCTCCCGAAGGCTCGGCCGGGCGCGAGACCGCTCGGTTCATCAGCCACTCCAGCGGCACGTATTCCAGCGCCTTGGCGTGGGTGCTCTCCAGCACCACGGGCGCGGCGTGGCCGGCCTCGTAGGCCTCGCGCCAGCGCAGGGCGCACACGCACCAGCGGTCGCCAGGTTTGAGGCCCTTGAAGCGGAATTCCGGGCGGGGTGTGATGAGGTCGTTGCCGGCCTCCATCTGCTGGTTCAGGAAGGCCACGGTCACGCGCACGCAGATCACGTGGCTGCCGACGTCGTGTTCGTCGGTGTGGCAGCAGCCGTCGCGGTACCAGCCGGTGACGGGGTCGTAGGAGCAGGGCACGAGGTCGCCGCCCAGCACGTTCATCGCTGGCCGCGTCATGCTGTGCACCTGCGCGGGCCACGGCCTGAGCCCTTGTGGGTCCTGACACTCGGTGCCACGCCGGGCGGGCCCATGGGCGCGGCCGCGGGCAGGGACGTGGCCGTGGGCGTGGGATGGGCAGCCATGGCCGGGGACTCAGTGCTTGTCGGCCACGCGCCCGGCGCTGCTGGGCCCCGGTTGCTTCATCAGCGCCATCGCGGTGCCGATCAGCGTGGCCACCTCGGTCATGTTGCCGGGCACGATCATCGTGTTGTTCTTCTGCGCGAGCTGCGCGTAGGCCTCGACGGCCTTCTCCGCCACCTTCAGCTGTACGGCCTGTTCGCCGCCGGGGCTCTGGATGGCGGCGGCCACCTGGCGGATGGCATTGGCGGTGGCTTCGGCCACGGCGACGATGGCGGAGGCCTGGCCCTGCGCGGTGTTGATCTCGGCCTGCTTTTCGCCTTCCGATCGTGCGATGAAGGCCTCGCGTTCACCGGTGGCGATGTTGATCTGTTCCTGGCGCCGGCCTTCGGAGGCCGCGATCAGCGCGCGCTTCTCGCGCTCCGCCGTGATCTGCGCCTGCATGCTGTGCAGGATGGCCGCCGGCGGCGTGAGGTCCTTGATCTCGTAGCGCAGCACCTTCACGCCCCAGTTCAGCGCCGCTTCGTCCAGCGCGGCCACGACGGACGCGTTGATGATGTCGCGCTCTTCGAAGGTCTTGTCCAGCTCCATCTTGCCGATCACGCTGCGCAGCGTGGTCTGCGCCAGCTGGGTGATGGCCACGATGTAGTTGCTGGAGCCGTAGCTCGCGCGCATCGGGTCGGTGACCTGGAAGAACAGGATGCCGTCCACCTGCAGCTGCGTGTTGTCCTTGGTGATGCAGACCTGGCTGGGCACGTCCAGCGGTACTTCCTTGAGCGAGTGCTTGTAGGCCACGCTCTCGATGAAGGGGATGACGAACTTCAGGCCCGGTGTGAGCGTGCGGTCGTATTTGCCGAGCTTCTCGACGACCCAGGCGTGTTGCTGCGGCACGATCTTGAAGGTGCGCACGATGAAGATGACGACGATGACGAGCAGGATGAGGGCGAGTTCCATGATGGGTCGCTTTCTGGAAAAGTCGTTGGCGTGGCGCAAGGGCGGTGGCGGTCGATGCGGGCCGGGGGTGTCGGTGGGCCGATGCAGTGAATCGCGGTCTGTCAGGCCTGCGTGGCGACGTCCGCCGGCACCAGCCCCAGCTGGTTGCCGCTGACCGAGGCGATGACGTGCGCGCCGGTGCGCGCGGGGCCGGGGCCGACATGCTGCGCGGTCCACATCGCGCCGCGGTAGTGCACGCGCGCGGTGCCGTCGGGCAGCCAGCCTGTCACCTGCACGGACTGGCCGATATCCAGATTGACGTCGCGATTGCTCTCGGCGGGTGCCGAACGGGGGTTGCGCGCCCGCTTGAGGTGCCAGGCTGCCGTGGCCACGCCACCCACCAGGGCGGCGATGACGGTTTGCGTGGGCAGTTCCACCCCGGCGTGGGCGGCCAGCGCGCCGGCTGCAGCGCCAATGGCCAGCATCAGCAGGTAAAAGCTACCTGTGAGCAGCTCCACGGCGACCAGCACACCGGCCAGGATCCACCACAAGGTCGAGGTCGCAAGATCCATCGGATCACCTCCTGTTTTAGGCTGCTATGTGGGGTCAGTGTATCGATCATGCGCCGGCTCTACACTTCGCGCCTCTTCAGGGTGATGCGGCCGCGCCGGCCGTTGCCTTGCAGACGTTCCCGGCCCTTCGATCTTCAGGACTTGCGCGATGCACCGCTTTCATTTCCCCATCGTCATCATCGACGAGGACTACCGCTCCGAGAACACCTCGGGGCTGGGCATCCGGGCCTTGGCCCAGGCCATCGAGAAGGAGGGCTTCGAAGTCATCGGCGTCACCAGCTACGGTGACCTCAGCCAGTTCGCGCAGCAGCAAAGCCGCGCCAGCGCCTTCATCCTGAGCATCGACGACGAGGAGTTCACCCCAGGGCCGGAACTCGACCCCGCGGTGCTGAACCTGCGCAAGTTCATCAGCGAGATCCGTTTTCGCAACGCCGACATCCCCATCTACCTGTACGGCGAGACGCGCACCAGCCAGCACCTGCCCAACGACGTGCTGCGTGAACTGCACGGCTTCATCCACATGTTCGAGGACACGCCGGAGTTCGTGGCGCGCCACATCATCCGCGAGGCCCGCAGCTACATGGCCGGCCTGGCGCCGCCGTTCTTCAAGGCGCTGGTCGATTACGCGCAGGACGGCAGTTATTCGTGGCACTGCCCGGGGCACAGCGGCGGCGTGGCCTTCCTCAAGAGCCCCGTGGGCCAGATGTTCCACCAGTTCTTCGGCGAGAACATGCTGCGCGCGGACGTGTGCAACTCGGTGGATGAACTCGGCCAGCTGCTGGACCACACCGGCCCGGTCTACGCCAGCGAGAAGAACGCGGCGCGCATCTTCAACGCCGACCACTGCTTCTTCGTCACCAACGGCACCAGCACCAGCAACAAGATGGTCTGGCACCACACGGTGGCGCCGGACGACGTGGTCGTGGTCGACCGCAACTGCCACAAGAGCATCCTGCACGCGATCATCATGACGGGCGCGGTGCCGGTGTTCCTGCGGCCCACGCGCAACCACTTCGGCATCATCGGGCCGATCCCGCAGAGCGAATTCTCGCCCGATGCCATCCGCCGCAAGATCGCCGCGAATCCGCTGCTCGAGGGCGTGGACGCCAAGAACGTCAAGCCGCGCATCTTGACGCTGACGCAGAGTACCTACGACGGCGTGCTCTACAACACCGAGACCATCAAGCATGCGTTGGACGGTTATGTCGACACGCTGCACTTCGACGAAGCGTGGCTGCCGCACGCCGCCTTCCACCCGTTCTACGGCAGCTTCCATGCGATGGGCAAGAAGCGCCCGCGCCCCAAGGACCAGCTGGTCTTTGCCACGCAGAGCACGCACAAGCTGCTGGCGGGCCTGAGCCAGGCCAGCCAGGTGCTGGTGCAGGACGCCGAGAACCGACAGCTGGACCGGCACCTCTTCAACGAGGCCTACCTGATGCACACCAGCACCAGCCCGCAGTACGCCATCATCGCCAGCTGCGACGTGGCCGCCGCGATGATGGAGCCGCCCGGGGGCACGGCGCTGGTGCAGGAGAGCATCCAGGAATCGATGGATTTCCGCCGCGCGATGCGCAAGGTGGACAAGGAATACGGCAAGGACTGGTGGTTCAAGGTCTGGGGCCCGGACAAGCTGCCGGCCGACGGCATCGGCAAGTCCGCGGACTGGATGCTCAAGGCCTCCGACAAGTGGCACGGCTTCGGCAGCCTGGCCGAAGGCTTCAACCTGCTCGACCCGATCAAGTGCACGATCATCACGCCGGGCCTCAATCTCAGCGGCAAGTTCGACAAGACCGGCATCCCGGCGGCCATCGTCACCAAGTACCTGGCCGAACACGGCATCGTGGTGGAGAAGACCGGCCTGTACTCGTTCTTCATCATGTTCACCATCGGCATCACCAAGGGCCGCTGGAACACGATGCTG
Organism: Pseudomonadota bacterium; assembly: GCA_963205115.1. Classification (GTDB taxonomy): domain Bacteria; phylum Pseudomonadota; class Gammaproteobacteria; order Burkholderiales; family Burkholderiaceae_C; genus Rubrivivax. The sequence continues at coordinate 8,986 of CAUJHV010000078.1, forward strand.
ACGGCGCTGCAGCAGTTCAAGGACGACTACGACAAGAACGCGCCGATGTGGCGCGTGCTGCCGGAGTTCTGCGCCGCGCACACCCGCTACGAGCGCACAGGGTTGCGCGACCTGTGCCAGAACATCCACGAGATGTACGCCAAGGGCGACATCGCGCGGCTGGTGACGGACATGTACCTGTCCGACTTGCAGCCCGCCATGAAGCCGGCTGACGCCTATGCGCACATCGCTCGCCGCATGACCGAGCGCGTGGACATCGACAAGCTCGAAGGCCGTGTGACGACGGCGCTGCTGACGCCTTATCCGCCCGGCATTCCGCTGCTGATCCCGGGCGAACGCTTCAACAAGAAGATCGTCGATTACCTGAAGTTCACGCGCGAGTTCAATGCCGCGTTCCCGGGCTTCGACACGGATGTGCACGGCCTGGTGGAGCACGATGCGGCGGACGGCACGGCCCGGCGCTACTACGTGGATTGCGTGAAGGGCTGAGGCAGCTGCTCGGGCTCAGCCAGCGGACACGAGATGTCCGCTGGCCTTCGGCAGGCACAAGTCTCCACGCAGGTGGAGCCTTGTGTCCAGCCTCAGTCTTGCAAATCAGCCAGCCGGTAGCCGACGCCGGGTTCGGTCAGCAGCACCTGGGGCTCGGCCGGCCTGGCTTCGAGCTTGGCGCGCAGTTGGCCCATGTACAGCCGCAGGTAATGCGTGTGATCGATGTACTCGGGGCCCCAGACGGACGTGAGCAGTTGGCGGTGCGTAACAACCTGGCCGGCGTTCTGCACCAGCCGCGCCAGCAGGTTGAATTCGGTGGGCGTCAGGTGCACGGCCTTGCCGTCGCGCAGCACGCGGCGTTTGTCCAGGTCCACGCTCAGGCCGTCCTTCTCGTAGTGCGTGAGCAGCACGCGCACCGGTGCGCCACGGTGGCGCAGGGCCACGCGCATGCGGGCCAGCAGTTCGCCCAAGCTGAAGGGTTTGACGAGGTAGTCGTCGGCACCGGCGTCGAGCAGGCGGATCTTGGGGTTGTCGGTGTGGCGCGCCGAGATCACCAGCACGGGTGTCTGGCCGCCGTTGCGCAGATCGGCCAGCAGCGTCTCGCCATCGCCGTCGGGCAGGCTCAGGTCGAGCAGCACGATGTCCATCGGACGGTCGGGCCTGCGGTGCGCCGCCTGTGCCCGCGCGTCGGCCACGCTGGCTGCCGTGGCGACCGTATAGCCTTCGACGCTCAGCGCCTGGACCAGGGTGGAACGCAATTCGCGATCGTCTTCGACCAACAGGACGGTGGGGCTCATGACAAGGGCAGCGGTAGGCTGTTGGCCTGCGGCGCATCGGCAGTGGCCGATGCAGGAAAGAGCAGGATGAAACGCGAACCGCCGCCCGCGCGGGGTCGCCATTCGACATCGGCCTGATGCACGCGGGCGATGGCGCGACAGACGGCCAGACCCACACCGGCGCCGCGCGTCGCCGCCGCATCGGCGTGGTCGGCGTGGTCGGCGTGGGGCGCAGGGGCGCCACGCTTGAAGGCTTCGAAGATCATCTCTTTGTGCGCTTCAGCGATGCCGGGGCCTCGGTCGTCCACAGCCAGGGCCATGCGGTCGCGGTCCAGGTCGGCCCAGACCTCCACCGCCCCGCGGTCTGCGTAGGTCAAGGCATTGTCGATCAGATTGTCCAGCAGCTGCGACAGCAGCACGGCGTCGCAGCGCACCAGCGGCAGGCCCGGCTTGACGTACACGCGCAGGCGGTCGCCACCGGCGCGCGCGCGTGCGCGCTGCACAACGGTGCCGACGATTTCCTCCAGCGATTCCCAGTCCATCTGCAGCACGAGTCCGGGTGTGTCCAGACGCGCCAGCTGCAGCGTGTTGTGGGTCAGCCGGGCGAGTTGCGTGGCTTCGCCGACGATGGTGGCGACCAGCCGCTGTCGCTGGTCGGCACTCAGCCGCAGGTCCTGGTCCTGCAGCGACGACGCCGCGCCCAGGATGGTGGCCAATGGCGTGCGGTGGTCGTGGGAGATGGCGGCCAGCAGGGTGTTGCGCAGCGACTGGATCTGCGCGGCTTCGCGCGCCGCGTGCGCCGCGTGTACGGCGTTGGCGCGTTCCAGCGCCGCGCCCATCAGGTCGCACAGGGCCTGAGCGTGCCGCAGCATCGCCTGCGGGTCGCCGACGGCACCCGGCAGCGGCAGCAGCGCCGCGCCGTAGCTGGCCGAGCGCCCGCGCATCGGCAGACACCAGCGTGTGGTGTCGCCTGTGCCGGTCCAGGCCACACCGCTGGCCATCACCGCGCGCAGGCGGGCGGCCTCGTCGTCGCCGGGATCGCCGAGCGTGCACTCGGTGGCCTCCGGGGCGACGAGCGTGTCGCCGGGTGGCCTGCGCAGGATCAGCATGACCGCCGAGCCGCCGATCGAGGTCGTCAGGGCGTCCTGCAGCAGGCTGGCCTGTGCGCCCGGATCGTCGACCTCGCGCAGCGCGTCACCCAGACGCCGCAGTTGTTCGGACCGCAGCACCAGCCGGTGTTCGTTGTCGGCGAGTTCCCGCTGCCGCTGCATCAGCAGCGAGACGATCCAGCTGACGACCAGCGAGGTCACAAGCAGCAGGCCGTGCTCCTCGATGTTGATCATCCAGTCCTGCCGTGGCGGGACGTACCAGTATGTGAAGGCCTGAACGGCGAGGGCAGGGGCGAGGATCGCCAACCAACGTGACGCCCAGAAGGCCGCCACGGCCGATGCCAGCACGATGACCATGGCCTGCGTGCCCAGGTCGATGCGGCGGTCGATCAGGCCGATCAGCACCCAGGCCAGCGACCAGGTCGCGGCCACCGGCGCGTAGCGCCTGACGAGCAGGCCGGGCTTGTCGTGCGACGGCCCGAACATGGCCGGCTAACGGTTCGGTTCGTCGGCGGATGCCGGCGGCGCGGCGCCCGGTGTGCGCTCGGTGCGCACCCAGCCCTTCTGCTTGCCACGCGCAAAGAAGCTGACATACAGCGGCAGCTTCCAGGCCACATACAGCGGGATCGCCATCAGGTCGCGGGCGCGCACCCATTCGCGGCCGTGCGCCCACCAGCCGGACATCACCCCGGTGAGGATGGCCAGGAAGCTGATCACCGCAATGGCCAGCGGCGCGGCCGTGGCACCCAGCAGCGCGGCAGCAGCCGTCAACACGACCACGCCCAGCACCGACAGCACCAGCAGCGACAGTGGCGGCACCATCAGGTCCAGCGCCAGCGTGATCAGCGGCAGGCGGCCCTGGCGCAGGCCCTGCGCCAGCAGGCGCGGCACATGGCTGCGCACGGTGGCCATGTGGCCGTGTTCCCAGCGCTTGCGCTGCGTGGCGGCGGCCTTGTCGCCATCGGGCAGCGGGCTGGTCACCACCACATGCGGGCAGATGTGCGGCTCGTGGCCCATCAGCGCCAGCTCCAGCCCCATCACCATGTCTTCGACCAGGTTGTCGTCGGTGGGCGGTGCGGCGCGCAGCACGGCCCAGGGGAAAGCCATGCCCGTGCCGGTGAGCAGGCAGGGCTGGCCCATGGCGTCCAGGCCGCGCGGACGCACGCGGTTCTTGACCATGAAGGCCAGTGCCGAGACCGTGGCGCGCACATCGTTTCGACCGCTGGGCGTCGTGACGCGGTAATCGGCCTGTACCGGTGTGCCGTCCAGCAGGGCCTGCTGCGCCAGCAGGCTCAGGCCGCCGGGCGTGAGCTCGCAATCGGCGTCGAGGATGATGACCGCGTCGGGATGGTTGGCGGCGAGCTGCTCGATGCCGTGGGCCAGCGCAAAACCCTTGCCGCGGCGCTCGGCGTCGTGCCGTTCGAAGACGTTGGCGCCGCAGGCGCGGGCGCGCGCAGCGGTGTCGTCGCTGCAGTTGTCGGCCACCACGTACAGGCGGATGCGGTCGTTCAGTTGCGGCGCGAGCGTGCGGATCGTGTGTTCGATGCCGGCACTCTCGTTGTGGGCCGGCATCAGCACGGCCACGCGCTTGCCGGCCATCGGATAGGAAGCCGGCGCGGCGGGCTTGACGAGGGCGCCGACGACGCATTCGACGAAGAACCACAGGCTCGGTATGGCGACGGCCAGGGCCAGCGCCAGCAACAGCAGATCAATGAGGGTCGACACGGTTCTCGGTTCGAAGGCGATTCACTGCGGAAGTGTAGCCAGCGCGTTGCGGGTAATCCCTCCGTGGTGGGGGCTTCACACTGGGTTGCGGGTACCGGTCCGGGTGGTCGCCACCGCGGCCTACAGGGGCAAGGCTATGACCCCGCCCGCGCCGGCGCGCGAACAGCACAGCACCACGCGTTCGCGCCGCTGTGCGGCGGAGAGCACGACGTCGCGGTGGTCGATGTCCGTCGATGCCGCTGCGTCGTAGGGCAGCGCGCAGACCCCGCACAGGCCGTCGGAACACTTCGTGGGCACGGCATGGCCGTGCGCGGCCAGCACGTCGGTGGCGCTGCGGTCGGCTGGCACCTCGAGATCGCGCCCGCTGCGCAGCAGGCGCAGTGTGAAGACGTGGTTCTCGCGGGCCGGCGCGTCCGGCACGCTGAAATATTCGCGGTGCCGGTGGCTCTCGGGCCAGCCCGCCGCCTGCGCGGCATCGAAGACCGCGTCCATGTAGCGCGCCGAACCGCAGCAGTAGAGGTGGATGCCCTCCCGCCAGCTCGGAATCAGCTGCGCCAGATCGGCACGCGAGCCGTCGTCGCTGGCATGCACGCGGGCGTGTGCGGCCCACGGCGCCGCACCGATCTCGTCGATGAACCCGGCGCGGCTGCGGCCGGGCACGCTGTAGTGCAGCTCGAATGGCGTGCCCTGCGCGTGCAGGTGATGCCCCATCGTCAGCAGCGGCGTGATGCCGATGCCGCCGCCGAAGAGCCAGACGCGCGTGGCGTCGGCATCCAGCGGAAAGTGGTTGACGGGCCGCGAGACGAAGACCGTGCGTCCTGGCCGGAACGCGCGGTGCATCAAGGCCGAGCCGCCGCGGCCGCCGCGCTCCGGCGCCTCGCGCTGCACACCCAGCACCCAGCGCCGGCGGTCGGCCGGATCGCCGGCCAGGCTGTAGGGGCGCAGGTATTCGGGGGCGATGACGACGTCGACGTGCGCGCCGGGCTCGAAGGCCGGCAGCTCGCCGCCGTCGCGCGCGACGAGTTCGAAGCGCATGACGTCGGGCGTCAGGTCCTCGCGCGCCGCGATGCGTACGGGGAAGACCGGCGGCTCGCCTGCGGGCATGCGGAAAGGTGGTGCGAGGCCTTCGGTGCGGCCTTCGGCCAGCTGCTGGCGGTATTGCGCCGGGCTCAGCAGTTCGCGGTAGCGCGTGATGCCGCGCTCGCGGTCCACCGGGTGCGCGATGGGCCAGGGCGGCGGCATGGTGTCGGCCGGGTAGACCGCCAGCGTCTGGTCTTCGTGGCGCAGCTGCAGGTCAGGATTCGGCTCGCGTGCGTGGGTCAGCTTCGCCCGCACATAGCGGCCCGTGCGGCGGTCCAGCTCGATGTCCCACCACCACTTCTTCACCGGGTTGATGCGTCCGCGGCCCAGGCGGTCGTCCAGTTTGGCCAGTGCCGGCGCCGAGCCCGGCACGGTCTGCGCCACCCAGCGCCAGACGCGGTCGGCCAGCAGGCCTTCCAGGTTCCAGGGGCAGGTCTTCATGCAGCGCCCGCACATGCCGCCGCCGGCATTGGTGATGCGGTAGCGCGCGCATTTCTCGGCGTCGGACTTCCAGATTTCGTAGCCGTTGTACATGCGCTTCGGGCCGGCGGTGATGGCACCCGAGGGGCACTCGCGTGCGCAGGTGTTGCACTGCTCGCAGAAGCGCTGCAGGCCGAAGTCGATGGGGCGGTCGGCGGCCATCGGCAGATCGGTGGTCACCGAGCCGCTCTTCAGGCGCGGGCCGAGGAAGGGGTTGAGGATGACCTCGCCGATGCGGCTGACTTCGCCCAGGCCGCTGAGCAGCAGCAGCGGCGGCTGCAGCACATCGCCATCGAGCACGCTGTGCACACGCGCGGAATAACCCAGGCGCCGCACCTGCTCGGCCAGGATACCGCCGATCAGCGAGAAGCGCAGGTAGGCGCGCATGCTCTGCGCGACGCTGATCCAGTCGTCGCCGCTGGCGCCGGCCATGGTCTCGTGGCCCTGGTCGATCAGCAGGTTGACGGCGTTCGCGTGGTAAGGCGCCATGGCGTTGCCGCCGGCATCGTGCGAGTAGTAGGCCCAGTGCGGCACGGCGCACAGGCCCACGGCATCGCTGCCCAGGTAGTAGGACGCGGCCTTCAGGCGCTGCGCGTTGACGAGCGGATCGGCCGTGGTGGGCGACACCGGGCCGCGTGCCTCGCCGAACTGCAGCAGCAGCAGCGCGCCCAGCGCCCGCCGCGCACAGGCGCCGATGGGGCTCTTGAGCACGTAGTAGGCGTTCTTGGCCGAGTCCTGCACGTCCTTGCCCAGGTCGCCGAAGAGCGCGCGGGCGAAGAAGTCGGCCCGCTTGGGGAAGCGCGGGACGCGGTCGTGGTCGATGAAGGTCGTGGGCTCGTCGCGCCGGTTCAGGGTCTCGAAGGGGTGCGGGCCGAGGTGGAAATCGCGCTTGGCATACGGGTCTTGCGTGGCGGCCCCCTTGACCGTGCCCATGCCCAGCTTCCAGGCCAGACCGTGCGAGCGCGCGCGGTCCTGTTGCGTGGGCGGCGCCAGCGTCACGTCCGCTTCCAGCGCGCAGGTGGTGGTGACGGCCGCCAGGCCATAGCGGCGGCCGAGGTACGGATTGACCAGATCGGCATGCGCCAGGCCGGCTGCGACGGCCAGGGTGTTCAGGCAGACCTCGCTGCAGGTAGCGGTGTGCGAGCGCGCCTCGAAGCCCAGCATGCGCAGATAGCTGGCCAGCAGCACGGCGGTCTGCGCGGCCAGCACGGCGGCGCGATGCGGCTGCGTGCCCTGCAACCAGTCGGTGCCGGGCTCGTCGGGCCGCGGGTCGCGCGGGTACTCCACCAGCACCACCAGCGCGTGTGTGTGGTGCGTGACCGGGCCGGGCTGCGTGCGCGCCGCGTCCATCACGTCGGCCAGGATCATGTCCATGCCGGCGGCAAAACTCTGCGGCTGGCTGCGCTGCAGTTCGTCGGCGATGGCGCCCACCTGCGGATTGCGCAGCGGCACGTCGAGCAGCGCCTCCAGAGGCAGCGCACACACGCCCATCATCGAGGCGTCGAAGTAGTAGCCCGCGGCTTTCAGGTGCCGTGCGCGCTCGGCCGGATCGTCCGGAATCTCGGCTGTCAGCGGCGCCACGGGGCCGTCGCGCACCACGTCGAACATGCCCACGTAGGGCTTCATCGCGTGGGCGATGGACAAGGGGTCGGCGAGATCGAAATCCAGCGGCTGCGTGCGCGGCACGCCGGCCAGCGACTGGCCGCTGCGCCGCGTCAGCCGTTCGAGCGGATACGGCCCCAGGTGGAAGGGGCGCTCGCGGGTGGAGAACAGGCGCATGGCATGGCCTTTCAGCCCAAGGCCTTTGGCCGGGAGCGGTACACCTGCACGGGCACCGCGGCGGCTTCGCGCAGCACCGGCTTGCGGATGCGGCCCACCACGTGCATCTCGCAGGGTTTGCAATCGAAACGCAGCGTGAAACGGTCGTTGCCGTGCTGCAGCGTCAGCGGCTCGGCGCGCACGGTGCCCTGCACGCCGATCACGCCCTTGGCCTGCTTGGGGCACAGGCTCAGCGACCAGCGCACGCAGTGCCGCGTGATCATCAGGCTCACGTCGCCCAGGGCCTCGTGGCTTTCGTAGGCGGCTTCGATGACGCGTACGCCGTGCCGCGCGTAGAAGGCCGCGGCGCGGCTGTTGTAGACATTGGCCAGGTAGCTCAGCGTGTCTTCGGGGTAGGGCACGGGCGGCTGCACCGGCTGATCGCGCGGCAGGCGTTCGAAGGCCTCGGCGCGCGCGGCTTCCAGGGCCGCCACGGCGTCGCGGCGCGCGGTGTTCACCACGCGGGCGGGGACAAAAAGACCTTCTGCCGACGGCGCCACCTGGATGTCTCGCAGGGTGAAGAGCGTGCCGCCGAGCTTCCCCAGCGATTCGCGCAGCCCCGCATCGGCACGCTCGCGCGACTGCGCGGGTTCATGGCCGTGTGCGGCCGTCACGCGTGCGTGGTGCCCGTCATCGTCGACGACATCCAGCGCAAAACCATCCGGCGTGGTGGACCACATCAGCGACACGCCGATCAGGCGCTCGGCGGAGGTTTTCTCCATCGCGCGCTCCCAGGCCCGGTCGCGGTTGCGGGCGATGGGCAGGTCGCGACGCAGGTCCTTCAGCGCGGCCATGGGTGCGTTCGGGAAGAGCCGCCAGACGCCCTGGTCCATGGGTTGCGCGACATTGATCGGCACGCCCTGCAACTCGCCCTGGCGGTCCCACCAGGTCAGTGCGTCGCCGTTGTTCAGCGGGGTGTCGGCCGGCTCGGCCTGCAGCTCGAAGTGGTCCGCGCCGATGCGCAGCACGTGGCCCACGGGCTGGCCGGCGTGCTTGGGCGTGTCGAAGGCGCCGATGTCGATCTGGCGTCCGTTGACGAAGTAGTCGGTGGCGCCGCGGTTGAAACCGAGGTCGGGGTCGGGCACGAAGAAGTGGCGTGTGCGACCGGAAGAGGCCGCCTGCAGATCGGGCCGTCCTTCGAGCAAGGCGTCGAACAGCTGCCGGTAATGCGCAGTCACGTTCTTGACCGTGGCCATGTCCTTGTAGCGGCCCTCGATCTTGAAGCTGCGGATGCCGGCGTCCACCAGCGCGGCGAGGTTGGCGCTCTGGTTGTTGTCCTTCAGGCTCAGCACGTGCTTGTCGTGCGCCACGATGCGGCCCTGCGTGTCGGTCACGGTGTAGGGCTGGCGGCACTCCTGCGAGCAGTTGCCGCGGTTGGCGCTGCGCCCGTTGATCGCGTGGCTGATGAAACACTGGCCGCTGTAGGCCACGCACAGCGCGCCGTGCACAAAAAATTCCAGTGTCGAACGCGTCACTTCAGCGCGGATCGCCTGGATCTGCTGCAGCGTCAGCTCGCGCGCCAGCACCATCTGCGAGAAGCCCACGTCCTGCAGGAAGCGCGCCTTTTCCGGCGTGCGGATGTCGGTCTGCGTACTGGCGTGCAGCTGCAGCGGCGGAAGGTCCAGCTCGAGCAGGCCCATGTCCTGCACGATCAGCGCATCGGCACCGGCCTCGTACAGCTGCCAGGTCAGGTGGCGGGCCTCTTCGAGCTCGTCGTCGCGCAGGATGGTGTTCAACGTGACGAAGATGCGCGCGTGGAAGCGGTGCGCATGCCGCACGAGGCGCTCGATATCGGCCACGCTGTTGCTGGCCTTGTCGCGTGCGCCGAAACCCGGGCCGCCGATGTAGATGGCATCGGCGCCGTGGTGTATGGCCTCGATGCCGATGTCGGCGTCGCGCGCAGGGGCCAGCAGTTCGATCTGTGGGCGAGGCATCGCGCAATTGTCGCGCTGCACGCGCGCGTGGCGGGCGAATGCCCGGCTGCGCGGCCGGCTTTGACGCGTTGGCCGTTCAGCCGGCGCGCAGTCGCGCGGCGGCGCCGTCGATGGCGGCCTTGAGTTCGGCGTAGCTGTTGTTCACCGGGAACTGCGGAAACTGCGCCACGATGCCTGCCGGCGGGTGGATGAAGAAGCCTGCATCCGCGGCGCTGAGCATGCCGGTGTCGTTGTAGGAATCACCCGCGGCGATCACCTGGAAATTCAGGCCCTTGAGCGCATTCACGGCGTGGCGCTTCTGGTCGGGCTGGCGCAGCTTGTAATTGGCCACGAAGCCCTCGGCGTCGATCTCCAGCCGGTGGCAGAAGAGCGTGGGCCGGCCGAGCTGCCGCATCATCGGATCGGCAAATTCGTAGAAGGTGTCCGACAGGATGATCACCTGGAAGCGCGCGCGCAGGTCGTCCAGGAAGTCCTTGGCGCCTTCCATCGGCGCCATGCCGGCGATGACGGCCTGGATGTCGGCCAGCTTCAGGCCGTGCTGGCGCAGCAGCGCCAGGCGCCAGCGCATCAGCTTGTCGTAATCGGGTTCGTCGCGCGTGGTGCGCCGGAACTCGGCAATGCCGGTGCGTTCGGCAAAGGCGATCCAGATTTCCGGGATCAGCACACCTTCGAGATCGAGACAGACGACTTGCATGGGGTAGGGCGCGGGCGCGATGAAGCTGCAGGCAACTGCGCATGCTAGCCCACACCGGCGGTCGTGTCCTCGATGACGATCATCCCGCGTCGCATTCGTCTTCCTCTAAACCCCCCCCCTGAATAGGTGTAGGGCGCATGCATCATGCGCGCAGTAAATGCTTTTTCATTCGGGTTTGTTCGAATATCATGATATGAATTGATCTGCCCGTCGCGCGCGACGCCATTCTGGTTTGTATCGACGCCACGGGCTCTAGACAATAATTACGATTTACCCTGAAAATACTCCCGCAACGGAGTGGTGGCGAACCTACTTGAGTGGGTTGTTGCCAAGGGACTAGGGCTCTCGGAGGACGGTGATGGCGGTTCGCTCGTGGAAGTGGGTGTGGGTGTGTCTGTGCCTGGCTTTTCTCCAGGCTTGTGGGGGCGGTGATGCGCCATCGGGCCGTTCGGCCTCCCCGGACGCGGTGGCATCGGACGATGAGCGGAAATCGGTCCTGGCCTACCAGACGGCCCTGGGTTTCGACCCGCAGGTCGATCAGACCGACGAGCGAATCGCCACGATCAGCGCCTTCGGGCTGGCCGGCGCCTTCATGCCGGACGGCCGCCTGCTGACACTCAGCCAGCGTGGCGTCGTGGGCGTGGTCGACGTCGGCACCGGGGTCTTCACCTCGCTGTTCACCATTCCGGGCGTGTACTCGGCCGGCGAGAAGGGTGCGCTGGATATCGAGCTCGATCCGGATTTTGCGAGCAATAAATTCTTCTACGTCTATTACTCGTCCGGCACGGTTAATACGGATACCCGGCTGCGTATTGCGCGTTTCACTTTTGGCAGTTCGCCCAGCGCTATTGCGGCCTCGCAATTCATCATCTGGAGCAATCCTGGCACTTTGTCGACGGCGGATTACCACATTGGTGGATCGCTCAAAGTCGGCAACGACGGAAAGTTTTATCTGACCGTCGGCGACGGGACGGTGGCCACTAACAGCCAGTCGCTGACCACGGTGCACGGCAAGATCCTGCGCCTGAATCTCGATGGCACCGTGCCAACGGACAACCCGGTCTTCACCACCCCCGGGGCCCTGCGCGAGATCTATGCGTATGGCTTGCGCAACACCTTCCGCATCAGCGTGGACAGGCCCACCGGCACGATCTGGATGGGCGATGTCGGCGGCAACGTGGACACCACCGCCTACGAGGAGGTCAACATCCTCAAGCCCGGCGCCAACTACGGCTGGCCGCTGTGCGAAGGACCCCTGGGACCGCCGAAGGCGGGTCCGAACTGTCCGGCCGGCATCACGCCGCCCATCCACTATTACCCGCACGTCGTGGGTGGCGCCTGCTGCTTCAACCGCTCGGTGTCGGGCGGATTTGTTTACCGCGGCAGCAAGTACCCGGGGGCCATGCAGGGCATCTACCTGCACGGCGACTATGCCGGTGGCTTCGTCGAGTGGCTCAAGCCGAGCGCCGACCTCAGCGTGCGTGTCTCAGGCGGCAATTTCCTGCCGTCGAATGTGCCGGCCGGCATCACGCCGGTGTGGTTCGGCACGGGCAACGACGGCTACGTCTACTACATCAGCTTCGGCTGGGCCGGCAGCGAATTGCGGCGCATCCGGTATACCGGCGTCGTCACCAACCAGCCGCCGCGGATCGTCTCGGCCACTGCGACGCCGACCAGCGGCGCGACGCCGCTGAACGTGCAGTTCCAGGGCCAGGCTAGCGATCCCGAGGGTGACGCCATCACCTACAGCTGGAATTTCGGTGACGGCTCGCCGGCCGACAACACGCCTTCGCCCTCGCACCTGTACAGCACGGCCGGCTCGTATACGGCGCGATTGACCGTCACTGCGGGCGGCGCCAGCGTCACGTCCAATGCGATCGCGATCACCGTGGGCACGCCGCCCACCGCGACGATCACCTCGCCGACAGACGGCACCTTGTTTGCGGCCGGCCAGACGGTGACCATCAACGGCCAAGCCACCAGCCCTGACTTTGGCAACCTGACCGATGCGGCCTTGTCGTGGCAGATCATGTTTGCCCATAACGAGCACACGCACCCGGGCGCCAGCGGCACGGGGTCTACGATTTCCCTGCCCATCGACACCACAGGCCACGGCTACGAGGGCAATACGCGGTATCTGGTCTATCTGACCGCCACCGATCCGGCCGGGCGCACGGGGACAGCGCAGATCACGTTGCTGCCACGCAAGGTGCAGGTCACGCTGGCCACCAACCTGCCCAGCGGCGGAACGGTGACGGTGGACGGTGTCACGCAGAACCTGCCGTTCGTGGTTGACACGATCCAGGGCTTCCTGCATGAGCTCTCCGTGCCCGCGACCGCGTGTGTCAGCGGCACGCTGTGGAATTTTGCGTCCTGGACCGAGGGCGGCTCGCGCACGCACTCCTACACGGTGCCTTCGGCCAACACCACCCTGACCGCCAGCTACACCGACAGCGGCACGGCCTGCTCGACCGGCCCGCAGGGTTATCTGTCGTCGGGTGGCATGGTGGTTTTCGAGGCCGAGGGCTTCGATGGCAATACAGCGATGGGCGGCAAGACCTGGACGTCCACCGCCGGGCCTGGCGGCGCCTCGGGCTCGTACATGCTGGCCGGCAGCAACACGGGCGCGACCGTGACGGCCAACGTGCCCACCAGCAGCCCGCGACTCGACTACCGCGTCTTCTTCGAGTCCGCTGGTACCTATACGGTCTGGCTGCGCAGCAACGCGCCGAATGACATCGACAACAGCATCCACGTCGGCATCGACGGTGCGGTGCAGTCCACCGTGACCATCAAGACCTACAACTCCCCGCTGTGGTCGAAGGCGCGTGAAGGCTCGACGGTCTTTGCGACCGTCACGGTGCCGTCGGGCGGCCTGCACACCTTCAACGTCTGGATGCGCGAGGACGGTTATCCGATCGACAAATTTGTCCTGACGAACAGCAGCAGCTACGTGCCCTCAGGCACGGGGCCGGCGGTCAGCGCGCGCGGCAGCATCACGGTCTCCGACACCACGGCCCCCACCGTGGTGGCGGTGTCGCCCATCGTGGCTGCGACGGGCCTGTCGCTGACAGTGGCGCCGGCGGTGTCCTTCAGCGAAGCGGTGAGCAATACGGCAGGCATCTCCCTGGCACCGTCGGACGGTGGTGCGGCCGTGGCGGCCACCCTGGCCACCAACGGCAACATCGTCACGCTGACACCGAACGCACCGTTGGCGGCCAGCACCACCTACCGGCTGACCGTGCCCACCACGGTGACCGACCTGGCGGGCAATCCGCTGGCCAGCGCCTTCTCGTCGACCTTCACCACGGGCGCAGGCAGTACCACGCCGTCGGCCTACATGGCCAGTGGCGGCATGGTGGTCTTCGAGGCCGAGGGCTTCGATGGCAACACGCCCATGGGCGGCAAGACCTGGTCATCGACAGCCGGTCCCGGCGGCGCCTCGGGTTCGTACATGCTGGCTGGCAGCAACACGGGCGTGAACGTGACGGGCAACCCCACGACCGCCAGCCCGCGCCTGGACTACCGAGTGAACTTCCAGTCCGCTGGCACCTACACGGTCTGGCTGCGCAGCCGCGCGCCCAATGACGTCGACAACAGCATCTACGTGGGCATCAACGGCGCGGTGCAGTCGACGGTGACGATCAAGACCTACAACTCACCCTTGTGGTCCAAGGCGCGCGAAGGCTCCACGGCCTTTGCCACGGTCACGGTGCTTTCGGCCGGGGTGCACACCTTCAATGTCTGGATGCGCGAAGACGGTTATCCGATCGACAAGTTCGTGTTGACCACCAGCACCAGCTACGTTCCCACGGGAACCGGGCCGGCGGTCAGCGCGCGTAGCGGCGCGACGACCGCTGGCGCGGCGTCGTCCACCGTGGTCGCGGCAGCGGCGCCGGCGGCGGCCTTCACCGCACCGGCGATCAACACGGCAGGCAGCGCGCTGGCGCCGGCGAACCTGGCGGTGTCCACGTCGGTTGCCGAGCTGGCAAAAAACCTGCTGTCCAACATCTACGCCACCGCCGCGGTCACCGTCAGCGGCAGCGGCAGCGCAGCGCCGCTGGCGTATACCGAGAGCGGCGGCATGGTGGTCTTCGAGGCCGAAGGTTTCGATGCGAACAAGCCAGTGGGCAACAAGGCCTGGGCAGTGCAGAACGGCATGGTGGTCGCGGTGCCCAACACCCAAACTACCGTCACCGCCAACGTGTCGGCCCTGAGCCCGCGACTGGACTACCGGGTGCGCTTCGCGTCGGCAGGCACCTACCGCGGCTGGGTGCGCGCGCGGGCAGCCAGCGACCTTGACAACAGCATCTATGTCGGCCTGGACGGCGTGGAGCAGACGACGGCGACGCTCAAGACCTACGGCAGTCTGCTGTGGACCAATGCGCGCGAGGGTTCGGCCACGCCGGTCACGATCACGGTCCCGACGCCCGGCGTGCACACCGTCAACATCTGGATGCGCGAGGACGGCTTCCCGATCGACCGCATGCTGCTGACTTCCAGTGCGAGCTACGTGCCCAGCGGCGCGGGGCCGGCGGTCAGCGCGCGGAAGTAGCGGATGGGGCGGACGCCGGGAAGAGCTGGTCTTCCAGGGCTCGGGCGAGGTAGACCGAGCCATCGCGCGTGAGGTGGCCCCAGTCGAGCACCGGCAGGTCGCTCAGGCGCTTGCCGATGTGCGTCAGGCAGCCTTCGGAGCGGCAGAACACGTCCTGCGCTGACGCATACGCCACGCGGTCACGCGGGATTCGCGTGCGAAAGAATTGGTCCCACTCGGCGTCGTGCTCGAGCAGGCCGTAGCTCATGTAGCGCGGCGGCGGCTGGCCCGTGCGCAGGTAGGCGTTGACCATTTGCTTCTGCAACGTGCCCGACCAGCGTGGGAATGGCCCGATCACCAGCACCTGCGACACGGGCGAAACGTCGAGCAGGCGGTCGATGGTGCGGTCCAGTTCATCCGCCGCGGCACGCGGTTCGCCCACGGCATTGCTGCCGTCGATCATCCATGTGACGACGATCAACGCAGGCCGGATGCGCGCGGCCATCGCGATGCGATTGCGGTTCGCCTCGGGCAATGTCTTGCCGTCATCCGTCCGTCCGGGTGCGTCGAATGGCGGGCCGTTGTAGTCGGTCACCTGAACAATACCGAACTCGGGATGGCGCGCGTCGCGTACTGCAGCCAGCCCGGCGTATAGCGTGGCCGCGTAGGAGTCTCCGATCAGAAGGATTTGGCGTTCGCGGATGTCGATACAGCCGTTGCGCTCGAGCGCGTCCAGCGACACCGAATGGCAGCGTCCGTCGCGCAGGCTCTCCTTGTAGTGGAAGTGCTGATACGGGTCGACGATGCGGGCCAATTCCGCCACGGCCGGATCGCCGATGTGGAAACGCGCGGCGAAGCCATTGGTGTAATGGCCGAGCGTGCCGAAGACGACCATCGCCGCCGTGCCGGCCCCGGCTGCCAGTACCAGCACGCGCGTGCGAATCTGCTGCCGGGAGCGGAAGGGCCGCTCGACCCAACGCCAGCTCGCATACGCCAGCACGAAAGCCGATGCGGCCAGAAGCCCCATCCACAGCCCATCGGGTGGACGGTTGGAGGCATAGCGGGCGAAGGCAAACAGGGGTTGGTGCCAGAGGTAGGCGCTGTAGCTGATCAGGCCCACGCCGACCACCGCGCGCAGCCCCAGCAGTTTCCCGACACGGTTGGACGGCCCTGCGCACAGAATCACGAGAGCGGTTCCCAGCGTCGGCAACAAGGCCCACAGGCCGGGGAAGGGCGTCTTCTCGTCCAGCAGCAGCACGGCCGCGGCGATCAAGGCCAGCCCGGTAGCTGCGCCCAGTTCAGCGATCCTCGGTCCTGGACGCGGGTAAGCGGCGTCGGCAAGGTAGAAGGCGAGCAGGGCACCCAGCAGCAACTCCCAGATCCGAGTGGGCAACAGGTAGAAGGCGCCTGACGGTTGCATCGGCAGCGCCCACTGCGCCGCCACCAGGCTGACGACGAGAACCGCCCCCAGGCCGGCCATGATGCGCAGGGGCCCGAAGCGCCAGGCCAGAAGCAGCACGCCCGGAAAGAGCAGGTAGTACTGTTCCTCAACGGCCAGGCTCCAGGTGTGAAGCAGTGGCTTGAGTTCGGCTGCGGTGTCGAAGTAGCCGCTTGTCAGGAAGAACAGGACATTCGAGGCGAACAGCGACACCGCCACCAGGCTCTGCGAGAAGCTGCGCATGTCCTGCGGCGCCATGAAAGCCCACGCGAACGGGATGCAGCACGCCATGACCAGCAGCAGCGCCGGCAGGATGCGTCGCGCACGACGCTCGTAGAACCCGGCCATCGAGAAATGGCCGGATTGGCGTTCGGCCACGATGATGGATGTGATCAGGTAGCCGCTGATGACGAAAAAGATGTCGACGCCGACGAAGCCGCCGCCGAAGGTCTGGAAGCCGGCATGGAACAGGACAACGGGTACGACCGCAAGGGCGCGCAAGCCATCGATCTCACGGCGGTACTGCATGTCTGGCGCCTCAACGCAGCTGAGCGTGGATGAGTCCGGAGACAGGAGGTCTGGCCCGATCGCGGGCCGCCAGACTTACGAATTCCTTATGCACGATCTCATTCTGACCGTGAATTGTTTGTAAATGTATTCCCTCCGTTGGGGTGTGGCACTTGACAAACGATGGAGTGATGCCGGTACCACGGTTTCGATGTCGAACACGCCGCGCGTGGCGCACACTGGACCATGAGGTTTGTCCCTCCAGCCGCGATTGCCCTACTGAATCACCAGACACCCTCAGTGAAGGGTTGTGGCGTACGTCGGCCCGTGACATGATTCACATCATGACCCTTGTGACTCGCCGCCAGCTCCGCGATCACCGCGCGCGCCTTGGCCGCGAACTGCCGCTGGGCAGATTCCACTCCGTCACGCCCCCGTAGGCGCGCACGACCGCTGCATTCCGGCCCTGACCTGAGCGTCAGGCTCGTCGATCGCGGTTCCTGCGAAGGTTTCCCTGTTTTCGCGAGCCTCACGCCCATGGCGTGCCGGATCTCATCGGCTGTTGCGTAATCGCGCCCGGGGTCCGGGTCTCGTTTTCGCCGCTGACACCGCCACAGAGCGTGGCCGAACCGTAGGTTCGTGCGCGCCGACCGGGTCCGTTGCGTGCTCTTCAATTCCTACGTCTTCATATTTGCATTCCTGCCATTGGTCTGGTTGGGTTATGCCGCCGCGTTGCGCCATGGAAGTTACAAGATCGCCAAACTTTGGCTGCTGCTGGCTTCGTACGTCTTCTACGCGTACTGGAACCCGGTATATGTGATCTTGCTTGCAGCTTCGGTGGCCTTCAATTTTTGGATCGGCAGCTGGATCGGCCGCTGCCCAAGGTCCAGTTTCTCAGGCAGGGTTCTGCTGGTTCTGGGGATCGCGGTCAATCTGGGTCTGATCATTTTCTATAAATACGCCGGGTTCTTGATACAGACGACGAATGCGGTTGCCGGTTTGGATTACATCGTTCCACAAATCATCCTGCCGTTGGGAATATCGTTCTATACGTTTACGCAGATTGCGTATCTTGTGGATGCGTACCGTGAAGACCTGAGTCATTACGACTTCCTCACGTACAACCTGTTCATCACCTACTTTCCGCAGCTGATCGCCGGACCGCTGCTGCTTCACAAGGAGTTGATGCCCCAGCTTGCCGTCACCCCGGCCGCAGATGGACCGAAACAATATCTGACTTTCGGGTTGATCTGGTTCGGTCTTGGTTTGTGCAAGAAGGTGCTCTTTGCAGACCCGCAGAGCCAGTTGGTGGCGGCGGTGTTCGACCACCCGGCGAACGTCGGTTTCGCGGATGCGTGGGTCGGCGCGCTGGCCTATACGCTGCAACTGTACTTCGACTTTTCAGGCTATTCCGACATGGCGATCGGCTTGTCGCTGATGTTCGGATTTCGCTTGCCGATCAATTTCAATTCACCCTACCAGGCGACGAGCATCATCGATTTCTGGCGTCGCTGGCACATGACGCTGTCACGCTTTTTGCGTGATTACCTTTACGTGCCGCTGGGCGGCAATCGACGCGGTACCGCACGGCGTTATGTCAATCTCGCGGTCACGATGATCCTGGGCGGCATCTGGCACGGTGCCGGATGGACCTTTGTGATCTGGGGGTCGCTGCACGCGCTCTACCTGATCGTCAACCACGCCTGGGCCCGCAGCGGATGGCGCCTTCCGGTCGGCGCGGCCTGGCTGCTCACGATGCTGTGCGTGGTGGTTGGGTGGGTCTTCTTTCGGGCGCCATCGGTGGAGACTGCCCTGGATCTGACAGGCACCATGTTTGGAGCCAAGGGTTTCCATGTCGAGCACGCCATCGTCGGTCTGGGCGATCTGGTACGCGTCTGCGCGCTGCTGGCCGTGGCGGTCGTGGCACCCAATACGCAGACGCTGATGCAGGGTCGCCTTGGCCGCTGGTCCATTGCGGGCGGTGTTGGCACGGGGCTGGCTCTGCTTGCGCTGCGGCAGAACAGTGAATTTCTCTATTTCCAGTTTTGATGCACAAACGAATCGGCGTCGAGCATGCAACCCCATTTCCTTCCGCTTTGGCCGCATCTTGCATCTATTGCGATCACCATCATGCTCGCGGTGGGGGTGAATGCGGCGATTGATCCGTACCAATTGAGGCCGGAGCCTTCTGCCGGGGCCGCAGAACCCAGGCGGCCTTATGCCTACCGCAATGCCTATGTGTTCAAGGCCGTGGCCATCAAGCGGCTCAAGCCAAAAGCCATCGTGCTGGGAAACTCTCGCACGGATATCGGCGTGGATCCGCAGCATCCCTCACTTCGACGCTTCGGGACGGTTTACAACGCGGCTCTGCCAGCGGCCGACATGCAGACCATCGAGAAGTATTTTCGAAAGGCACTCGCATGGCAACCCGAACTGAAGATGGTGGTCATCGGTCTGGATCTTGTGGAATTTTTTCCCCATGAAACCTATACCGAAGTGCCGAGCGACTTCGAGCGCTATCTGGATGATCGCTCGTTCGCCTGGGATATCCTGGATACGGCGTTTTCAACGCATACATTGCTGGTCAGCATGCGTACCTGGGGACAAGGTCTCAGCGGGCAGGAGCCGCGTGAATACTATCTGAACGACGGTCGTCGGGTCCGGCATCTGCAGGATGATGCGAAAACGATCGACACGATGAAGTTTCACCTGCTCCAGGCGTATATCCGACCGGGCGGCTGGTATGACGGCCGCCATGTGGATGCGTCACAACTGCGGGCGCTGCAGGCCATCGTCGACACCTGCAATTCGCGCGGCATCGAATTGAAGCTCTTCATTTCACCGTCGCACGCCGTGCAATCGATGGCGAGGGCAGAAAGCCGGATGTCTGACGAGTTCGATCGCTGGAAGCGGGAAATTGTCCGCATTGCCCCGGTTTGGGATTTTTCAGGCATTCATACCGTGACCCAGGAACCCATCAAGCCATCGATGACGGGCTACCAAGAGTCCTCGCACTACAACCCTCTGATAGGACGTATGGTTCTCGATCGCGTGTTTTCGATCCACAACGAGAAGATTCCGGCTGATTTTGGGGCTCTTCTGTCGCCGGGCATGCTCGAAGCGCATCTGGTGAATCAGCGGCGCGCGCTGCAGCAATGGTCCACACAGAACGCTGAAACGACGGCGCTGATCAAGCGGTGGCGGGACGACGCATTTCGCGGTGTGCACACCGAGTCGGATTCCTGAGATGCATCTGAACTTTTTCCGTGGAATCTGGCCCGCCGCCTTGGCGCCCGCCCTCGTCTGGGTGGCCAAGATTGGCAGCCGGGAGACGGCAATTCCGCCCTCGCTGCTCGCCTTCGTGGCCGTGCTGTGGATCTCAGGGTCTTTTGTCTACTTGGCAACGGTCCAGATGCGGCAGCGCGACCGCGCCGCCGATACGGCCATCGCGCTGGGGCTTGCGGCGGTGCTGGGGGCACTGATCCTGGCGGCGGTGAAATGGGGCCTCGAAGCCCAGGGATTGCGGATGTAGCGTCGCAGCGCAGGGGCGTTCAGGCGCACAACTGCGCCCAGACACGCCGCAGCGGCCAAGCCGCCGCGTGTCACTCGCCTGCCGCCAGCGTCACGGCCAGCTTGCGCGTCTGACCGGCGCGCCACACGCTCAGCGTTACCGTCTCGCCGGCCGATCGGCGCTCGAACTGGGCGAGCATGTCGTCGAGATCGGTCACGGGCTCGTCGTTGACGGCGGTGATCACGTCGCCGGCCAGGATGCTGCCGTCGTTGCTGCGGCGGAAGGCCTGCAGCCCGGCGCGCGCGGCGGGCCCGTTGGGCGCCACCTGCACCAGCGCCACGCCCTTGGGCAGGTTCAGCGCGCGTTGCATCTGGGCGGTGCTGGCCGTCACGCCGATGGCCGGGCGCACGAAGCGGCCGTCGCGGATCAGCCGCGGCACGATGCGGTTGACCTCGTCCACCGGAATCGCAAAGCCGATGCCGGCGCTGGCGCCGCTGGGGCTGTAGATGGCGGTATTGACGCCGATGAGCCGTCCGGCCGAATCCAGCAGCGGCCCGCCGGAATTGCCGGGGTTGATGGCCGCATCGGTCTGGATCACACCGCGGATCGAGCGACCGTTGTCCGCATTGATTTCGCGGTTGAGCGCGCTGACGATGCCGGTGGTCAGCGATTGGTCCAGGCCGAAGGGGTTGCCGATGGCAAAGACTTTCTGTCCGACCACCAGGTCGCGGCTGGTGCCCATGGCCAGTGCCGGCAGGCGCGCGGGCGGCACGTTGATCTTCAGCACGGCCAGGTCGCGGTCGGGAAAGGCGCCAACGAGCTTGGCCGTGTGCGTGCTCTGGTCGGCCAGCGTCACACGCGCGCCGCTGCCGCCCTGGATGACGTGGAAATTCGTCACCACGTGCCCGCGGTCGTCCCAGACGAAGCCGGTGCCGGTGCCGCGCGGCACCTGCTGCACGTTCATCGAAAAGAAGTCGCGCTGCAGTTCCAGCGTGGTGATGTGCACCACCGAAGGCCCGGCCTTGCGGAAGACCTCGATGTTGTTGAGCTCATCGGCGACCAGCGGGCCGCGCGGCGTGACGGCGCGCGGCGTGGCGTCGCTGCGGCTGTGGACGCTGGTGGTCATCACCGTCACGGCGCCCACGGCGAGCACAGCGACAGCGAGCGCCGCCAGGGTGAAGCGGCGGGCAACAGGGGCTGCAGGGTGGGGAGCTTCAGGCATGGCAATGTCGCGGAGCCGCGAAGACACGCGGTCCGGGTCAGATGGGGTTCTCGCGCATGGTTTCAAGCCTGCGCGTCACGCGCGACCAGGCTCAGGCCAACACGTACGAGCTCGCGCCGGTGGCGATCAGCAGGTTGTCGTCGTTGACCATGCGCATCAGCGTGGAGCCCACGCGGCCGCCCAGGCGCGTGACTTCGGCGGTGGCGATGAAGTGCCGCCCGATACCCTGGCGCAGGAAGTCGATGCGCATGTCGATGGTGCCCAGGCGGCTGAAGCGCTGCACGATCTGGGTCGCGCTGTCGGCCGGATGACGGCCCGCGATGGCGACCATCAGGCTCAGGCCGGCCATGGAGTCCAGCGTGGCCGAGATGACGCCGCCGTGCAGCCGGCCGTGCAGGTAGTGGCCGATGAGTTCGGGCCGCATCTCGATGCGCCCGCGCACGTCACCGGCGCGCAGCGACTCGACTTTCAGGCCCAGGACCTGGTTGAAGGTGATGCGTTGTTCGAACAGCTCGATCAGGGACCGCTCGAGCAGGGCCTGCTCGTCGGCCGAACGGGGCGGCAGGTGGGCGTTTGCGGTCATCGCGACAGTTGAAGCGGCCAGGACCTCAGGGTCCGCCGTCGAGTCTCGCACGGGCCCGGCGGACCCCTGACGCGCGGCCCGCCCGCGTCATTCCTGCGGCGCCCAATGGGGCTTTCGTCCGGCCATGAAGGCAGCCATGCCCTCGCTGCCTTCCGGCCCGCGCGCCGCGCGCGAGAAGGCAGCCGCCGCCTCGTTGACCAGGGCCGATGGCGCGGCCAGTCGCGCGCGGGCCAGCAGCGCCTTGGTCGAGGCGATGGCGCCGGGCGCCGCATGCAGGATCTCGTGGACCACGCGCTCGATGGCGGCGTCCAGGCAGTCGCTGGGGTGCACCTCGTGGACCAGGCCGATGGCCAGTGCCTGCGCGGCATCGACCGCCGTGCCCGTCACCGCCAGCCGGCGCGTCTGCGAGTGGCCGATGCGCTCGACCAGGAAGGGCGCGATCTGCGCCGGCAGCACGCCCAGCGAGGTCTCGGGCAGGCGAAAGCGCACGTCCTGCGCGGCCAGTGCCACATCCACGACGCAGGCCAGCCCGAAGCCGCCGCCCATCACCGTGCCTTCGAGCGCGGCGACGGTGGCCAGGCCGGTCTGCGCGTAGGCGCAGCACAGCTCGCCGAAGCGCGCGTTGACCTCGGCAACCGGGTCGGCCGAGCCCTCGGGCGCGCGATCGCGGTCGTCCGGCCGTGCGGCACGGGCCTGCGCCTGGGCCAGATCGCCCAGATCGGCGCCGGCGCAGAAATGACCCTGTGCGCCGCGCAGCACGATCACGCGGATCTCGCGGCTGTCCTGCGCCCGCTGCAGCACGCTGCGCAACTCGCGCACCATGGCCATCGTCATGGCGTTGCGCGCCTGCGGTCGGTTCAGGGTCACGTGCAGCGCGGGGCCGCGACGGACCACCTGCAGGGTGTCGAAGTGATACCGGTCGGTGCTCGGGTTCACGGCCTGGGTCTCCTGCGTCTGCACGTTGGGGGCCGTTCCATGTTGCCGTGCTCGCCAGGCGGGCGCCGTCAGGCTCAACCCTTGGGCGGCAGCGTGCCCTCCAGTTTGCAGATGATGCCCAGCATCACCTCGTCGGCGCCGCCGCCGATGGAGCCCAGTCGGCCGTCGCGGTAGGCCTGCGAGATCGGGTTGTCGGCGGTGAAGCCCATGCCGCCCCAGTACTGCAGGCAGCTGTCGGCGATCTCGCGCGCCAGGCGGCCGCTCTTGAGCTTGGCCATGGAGGCCAGCTTGGTGACATCCTGGCCGCCGACGTAGGCCTCGACGGCGCGCCAGGTGAGGGCGCGCAGCGCCTCGACTTCGGTGCGCAGCTCGGCCAGCCGGAAGTGCACGACCTGGTTGTCCAGGATGCTCTTGCCGAAGGCCTGGCGCTGGCGTGTGTAGTCGATGGTCAGGTCGATGAGGCGGTCGAAGCCGCGCAGCGAGGAGGCCGCCGCCCACAGGCGCTCTTCCTGGAACTGCATCATCTGGTAGGTGAAGCCCATGCCTTCCTGACCGATGAGGTGGCGCTGGGGCACACGCACGTTGTCGAAGAAGATCTGGCCGGTGTCGGATGCATGCATGCCGATCTTGTGGATCTTCTGGCGCGTGATGCCGGGGGTGTCCATCGGCACGATGATCAGGCTCTTGTTGCGGTGGATGTGGCCCTCGCTGGTGTTGGCCAGCAGGCACATCCAGTCGGCCTGCAGCGAGTTGGTGATCCACATCTTGCTGCCGTTGATGACGTAGTCGCCGCCGTCCTTGCGCGCGGTGGTCTTCACGGCCGCCACGTCCGAGCCGCCGCCGGCTTCGCTCACGCCGATGCAGGCCACCATGTCACCTGCGATGCAGGGGCTGAGAAACTCGCGGCGCAGCTCGTCACTGCCGAAGCGCGCGAGTGCCGGCGTGGCCATGTCGGTCTGCACGCCGATGGCCATGGGGATGCCGCCGCAGTGACACACGCCCAGGGCTTCTGCCATGACGGCGGAGTAGCTGAAGTCCAGCCCGGCGCCGCCAAAGGCCTCGGGATATTTCAGACCCAGCAGGCCGAGGTTGCCGAGCTTCTTGAAGACTTCGTGGGCGGGGAACATCTCGGCCTTCTCCCAGGCCGGGACGTGCGGGTTGACCTCGTTCTCGATGAAGCGGGCGACGGTGTCGGCGATCTGGCGGTGTTCGGTGGTGAGCTGCACGAGGGGTGTCCTTGGGGGTGGCGTGGTGGGTATTGGCGGTTGGTAGGGTTGCGCTGATGGGGTCAGGCAGCGGCGCGTCGCGGCAGGCGGTGGGCCGCGGCGGGCTCAGGCGGTGCCGGTCGACGCTGCGCGTCGACTCCACTGCGCTTCTCGGCACGGGGTTGTGCGGCAAAACTCGCTGCGCGGGCTGCGCCCGCTACGCTCAAACAGCTGCCGCGAGTCAGATGACGATGCGCGCTGCGCGCGCCAACCCCGTGCCTGCGATGCTCGTCGGCCCCATTCGCCCGCCGAGGCCCACCGCCTGCCGCGAGGGCAACAGGGGTTGACGTCCGGGAAGAAGGGCCGGCGTCCGATCGACAAATGGGAGGGCGGTTGAATGCGCCATCGGGGTCTTCCGGTCGCGCTGCTTCGATCGATGCACGCGGATGGCGTCTCTCTAGGACCGCCTCGACGGTTCCTCTCAGGCGGCGGCGGGCCTGGCGGGGTGGCCGTGGGGAGCGTCGAGGAGCACAGGGCATGTGGTCGCGCGCGCAGCGCGCTTCGTCATCTGACTCGGCCGATGTGTCTGAGCGGAGCGAACATAGTTCGCGCAGCGAGTTGTAGGCCGGACCACATGACCGAGCACCGCAGAGGAGTCGGCGCGCAGCGCCGACCGCGGACGTCGGCCGCCCCGCCAGGCCCGCCGCCGCCTGAGCCGCGCCAATAGCCTGATCAGCCTGCATGGCCCGCGACGCAGCTACTCCGCTGCGCGCCACCCGCATGAAGGTCAGCGTCACTCCAGACATCCCGTCATTCATCGCATGGCGCACCAAGTTGACGATGGCCGCATTGGAGTACATGCTGACGTTAACGTCAACGTGATAGCATTTAGGGAATGACACGATCGCTTGCGTCCGGCGCAGGCGCTACGATTCGCCGATCCATGGCCTCGACAGCTTTGAACACAGCGTTGCCCCAGCCCGCAGCCACTCGCAACCGCACCAGCACCGCCCGGCAAAACCACGCTGCGCGTGCGGTCGTGGCTTCGCACCGTGACGACGATGCGGCCGAGCTCTTTGGCATCACCGATCTGTGCCAAGCCTTCGGCATCACCCAGCGCACGCTGCGTTTTTATGAGACCAAGGGCCTGCTCGAGCCGCGGCGTGTCAACGGTACGCGTGTCTATACGCGGCGAGACCGTGCGCGCCTGGCGCTCATCCTGCGCAGCAAGGCCATCGGCGCGCCGCTGGCCGAGATCAAGCGTTATCTTGATCTGTACGGCGCCCACGGCGAAGGCCGCGAGAAGCAGCTGAGCTTCGTGCTGCAGCGCACCGACGCCACCATTGCCGAGCTCGAACAGAAGCGCGCCCACATCGACGCCACGCTGGCCGAACTGCGGCTCATCAATGCGGAAGTCCGCGAGCGCCTGAACGCGGGCTGAAGCGACATCCGACCCCATCCATTCGTGCGGAGACCCCGATGACCCATGCCTATATCTACGACCACGTGCGCACGCCGCGCGGCAAGGGCAAGAAGGACGGTGCCTTGCACACCGCCACGCCCGTGTGGCTGCTGCGCACGCTGCTGAAGGCGCTGCAGGCGCGCAACCAGCTCGACACCTCACTGGTTGACGACCTCGTCCTGGGCTGCGTCACGCCCGTGGGCGAGCAGGGCGCGGATATCGCCCGCACCGCCGTGCTGGACGCCGAATGGGCGCAAAGCGTCGCCGGTGTCACGCAGTCGCGCTTCTGTGCCTCAGGCCTGGAATCCATCAACCTCGCCGCGGCCAAGGTGGCCAGCGGCTTCGAGGACATGGTCGTGGCCGGCGGCGTCGAGAGCATGAGCCGCTGGACCATGGGCAGCGACGGCGGCGCCTGGTTCATGGACCCGCGCATCAACCAGAAGCTCGGCTTCGTGCCGCAAGGCATCGGCGCCGATCTGATTGCCACGATGGAAGGCTGGGGGCGTGCGGATGTCGATGCCTTTGCGCTGCGCTCGCACCAGCGCGCTGCAGCGGCGCGCGCCGAAGGCCGTTTCAGCCGGTCCATCGTGCCGGTGGTCGATCTCAACGGCATGACGCTGCTGGCGCAGGACGAGACCATCCGCGCCGGCGCCACACTGGAAGCCATGGGGCAGCTGAAGGCCAGCTTCGCCGCGATGGGCGCCATGGGCTTCGACGCCACGGCGCTTCGCAAGTACACCACCGTCGAGCGCATCGACCACATGCACCACGCGGGCAATTCCTCGGGCATCGTCGACGGCGCGGCACTGATGCTCGTGGGCACCAAGGAAGCGGGTGAGCGCGCCGGGCTGAAGCCGCGGGCGCGGGTGCGCGCCGCAGCCGTCACCGGCAGCGAGCCGACCATCATGCTCACCGGGCCGACACCCGCCTGCCGCAAGGCACTGGCCAAGGCCGGCATGAATGCCCGCGACGTGGACCTGTGGGAAATCAACGAGGCTTTTGCCGTCGTGCCGATGAAAACCGCGCGCGACCTGGAGCTCGACATGGACCGCGTCAACGTCAACGGCGGTGCGATCGCCATGGGCCATCCGCTGGGCGCCACGGGTTGCATCATCCTGGGCACCTTGCTCGACGAACTCGAGCGCCGGCAGCTGAGCACCGGTGCCGCCACCCTGTGCGTGGGCGGTGGCATGGGCATCGCCACGATCATCGAAAGGATCTGAACATGACGAGCCACGCAGTGCAGCTCAGCCTGGGCGAGGACGGCATCCTCGTCGCGACGATGGACCTTCACGGTCGGCCGATGAACGTGGTCGCCGACGCCTTGATGGACGGCATCGATGCTGCCATCGCCCGGCTGGCCGAAGACGGCGTCAAGGGCCTGATCCTCACCTCCGGCAAGGCCGATTTCTGTGCCGGCGGCGACATCGACCGCATGTCCAAGTGGGACACGCCGCAACAGCCGTTCGATGGCTCCATGGCCATGAAGACCGTGCTGCGGCGCCTGGAAACGCAGGGCAAGCCGGTGGTGGCGGCCATCAACGGCCACGCGCTGGGCGGTGGCCTCGAGCTCGCGCTGGCCTGCCATGCGCGCATCGCCATCGACAACCCGCGTCTGAAGCTGGGGCAGCCGGAAGTCAAGATCGGCCTGCTGCCCGGTGGCGGCGGCACGGTGCGGCTGTCGCGGCTGGTGGGCATCCAGCAGGCGCTGCAGATCTGTGCCGAGGGCAACGACATCCCCGTGGCGCAGGCGCTGTCCATGGGCCTGCTGGCCGGTCTGGCCAAGGACCGTGACGATCTGATGGCGCAGGCCCGCGCCTGGATCCTGGCGCACCCGCAGGCCGCGCAGCCCTGGGACCTGCCGAAGTTCAAGTTCCCGGGCGGCGATTCGCGTGCGCCCGGCGTGGTGCAGATGTGGTCCGTCGCGCCTTCGGTGGCTTCGGCCAAGAGCCAGGGCAACTACCCGGCCGTGCAGTACATCCTGAGCGCCATCTACGAAGGCGGCCTGGTCGACATCGACAACGCCTTTGTCATCGAAAGCCGCTACTTCGCGGCCTGCGTGATGTCGCAGGCGTCGAAGAACATGATCGGCACGCTGTGGTACCAGCTCAACGCCATCAAGAAGGGCGCCTCGCGGCCGCAGGGCATCGCGCCGTCGAAGGTGAAGAAGCTGGGCATCCTGGGCGCCGGCATGATGGGCGCGGGCATCGCGTATGTGTCGGCCAAGGCCGGCATGGACGTGGTGCTGCTCGATACCTCGTTGGAAGCGGCCGAACGCGGCAAGGGCTACTCGCAGGGCCTGCTGGACAAGGCCGTCAAGAAGGGCCGCAGCAGCGCCGAGAAACGCGACGCGCTGCTGGCGAAGATCACGCCGACAACCGACTACGCGCAGCTGGCCGGCTGTGACCTGGTCATCGAAGCCGTCTTCGAAGACCGCGCCATCAAGGCCGACGTGACGAAGAAGGCCGAGGCTGTGATCGGCGCCGATGCGGTGTTTGCGTCGAACACCTCCACCTTGCCGATCACGGGCCTGGCGCAGGCCAGCGTGCGGCCGGCCAGCTTCCTGGGCCTGCATTTCTTCAGCCCGGTGGACAAGATGCCGCTGGTGGAGATCATCGTCGGCGCGCAGACCTCGCCGCAGGCGCTGGCCCGTGGTTTCGACTACGTGCTGCAGATCGGCAAGACACCCATCGTCGTCAACGATTCGCGTGGCTTCTACACCAGCCGCGTCTTCGCCACCTACGTCAACGAAGGCCTGGCGATGCTGAAGGAAGGCGTGCACCCGCGCAGCATCGAGGCCGCCGGTCTGCAGGCCGGCATGCCGATGCCGCCGCTGGCGCTGCAGGACGAGGTCTCGCTGTCGCTGAGTCTGCACGTCATGGAGCAGACGAAGAAGGACCTGGCGGCCACCGGTGGCTCGTTCCTGGATCACCCGGGCGCGTCCGTCATCCGCCAGCTGTGCGAGCTGGGCCGCATCGGCAAGAAGGCGGGCAAGGGCCTGTACGACTATGGCGAGTCCGGCAAGCAGCTGTGGCCGGGCCTGAAGGACCTGTTCCCGCTGGCCGCGCAGCAGCCGGCGCAGCAGGCGCTGATCGACCGGCTCATGTTCGCGCAGGCCAACGAGGCCGCGCGCTGCTACGAAGAGAAGGTGCTGCGCTCGGTGGCTGACGCCAATATCGGCTCGATCTTCGGCTGGGGCTTCGCGCCCTTCCACGGCGGCGCGCTGCAGTTCATCAACGCGATGGGCGCCAAGGCGTTTGTCGCGCGGGCACGTGAGCTGGCGGCGGCGCACGGTGCGCGTTTCGAACCTGCGGCCTGCGTGGTGGACATGGCGGAGCGCGGCGGGCAGTTTGCGGACTGAGCGTCCGGCCCGCGCCGTCCCGGGCGGCGGCGATGTCGATGGGATGGTGGTGTGATCGGGGCGCGATGCCGGTTCAAAGGCGGGGCTTTGGCGGCCTGCCCGGACAATGGCCGCCATGCCCACCTCCCGCGCCGCTGATGGCGATGCTGTCCCCGGTTTCTTCCGCCCCCGGCTGACCCTGCAGACCTTCACCCGCGGTGACGGCCTGCTGGGTCTGCGCGCCATGGAAGGTTTTGGCCCGCGCAGCACGCAGGCCACTGTCGCCACCGTCGACTGGACCTACGAAACAAGCGAAGGCCTGCGCTGGGAGACACCGGCGCCCACGCGCCTGGTGAATGCCCGCGGCAAGGCCACCGAGCTGCTGCGCGGTGCCTGGGACAAACGTGTGCTGCTGCAGCGCGACCTGGCTGCCGACGCCGACGCCCGCGACGCCCTGTGGGGCAGCGGCCTGCGCCCCTTGCCGGCGCGCGCGCTGCAGTGGCGCAGCCCCGAGGCGGCCGAAGGCCACGGCGCGCTGTGGTCGCTGGCCGAAGAATCGCACTTCGGCGACTTCTGGGCCGATGTGGTGCCGCGGCTGCAGAAGGCCGGCTGGCGCATCGTCGTGCGCGCGGGTTTTGCGCACGAGAGCGTGCCCGTGGAGCGCTGGAAGCTGGTGATCGACCGCGCCGCGGATGGCGGCGGCAACGCCAACGTGGGCAGCAGCGATGCCTGGCGCGAGTTGGACCAGCCGCTGGGTTCGAAGGTGCAGAGCCTGGCCGCCCTACGCAACCCGCATGGCGAAGGCTCGTGGCTGCTGAGCCTGGGCGTGGAGGTCGAAGGCGAGACGCTGGACCTCTCGCCGATGCTGGCCGACCTGATCAAGCGCGATGGCCGCTGGCTGGATGCACGCGAGATCGCCGCCATCGACGACGAGGCCATCGTGCGGCTGCGGGCGCCGGGCGGGCGGCGCATCGACGCGCGGGCCGCGCCGCTGAAGGCCATCGTCGGCGCGATGGTGGACCTGCTGACCGACCCGCACCGCGCGGCCAATGGCGGGCAGCCGCTGCGGCTGTCGGCCTGGGAGGCGCAGGGCATCGAGGCGCTGCGCCTGAGCCTGCTGGACACGCAGGCGGCGCGTGCGCTGTCCGCCGGCCCGCAGGGCGAGTGGCAGTTGCAGGGCGAGGCGGGCCTGGAAGACCTGGTGCGGCGCCTGCGTTCGGCCGGCACGCCGCCGCCCGTGGCCGCGCCGCCCGGCCTGGGGCTGACGCTGCGGCCCTACCAACTCGAAGGCCTGGCCTGGCTGCAGTACCTGCGCGCCCAGGGCCTGGCCGGCATCCTGGCCGACGACATGGGCCTGGGCAAGACCGCGCAGGTGCTGGCGCACCTGCTGGCCGAGAAGCAGTCCGGCCGCGCCGATCGGCCGAGCCTGGTCGTGCTGCCCACCAGCCTGATCGCCAACTGGCGAAACGAGGCGGCACGCGTGGCCCCCGCGCTGCGTGTGCTGACGCTGCATGGGGCCGACCGCGCCCGCGAGCTGTCGCGCATCGGCGAGCACGACGTGGTCTTCACGACCTACCCGCTGCTGTGGCGCGACATCGACGCGCTGCAGCCGCTGCAGTGGCACCTGCTGGTGCTGGACGAGGCGCAGACCGTCAAGAACGCCGGCAGCCGCGCGGCCGGCGCGCTGCGCCGCCTGCAGGCCCGCCACCGCTTGTGCGTGACCGGCACGCCGCTGGAGAACCACCTGGGCGAACTCTGGGCGCATTTCGACTTCCTGCTGCCGGGCTTTCTGGGCGACATCCGCAGCTTCACGCGGCAGTGGCGCCGGCCCATCGAGACCAATGGCGAGACGCTGCGTGCGCAGCTGCTGGCGCAGCGTGTGCGGCCCTTCATCCTGCGGCGCCGCAAGGCCGACGTGGCCACCGAGCTGCCGCCCAAGACCGAGGTGATCCGCCGCGTGACGCTGGAAGGCGAACAGCGCGCGCTGTACGAAAGCGTGCGCCTGGCAGCCGACGAGCAGGTGCGGCGTGTGCTCCGGCGCCAGAGCTTCGCCGGCGCGCAGATCGCCATCCTGGACGCGCTGCTGAAGCTGCGCCAGGTCTGCTGCGACCCGCGGCTGTTGAAGGGCGCCACCACGCCGCCGACCACCGAACGCGCCAAGCTCGACCTGCTGCGCCAGATGCTCGTCGAGCTTGTCGACGAAGGCCGGCGCGTGCTGGTGTTTTCGCAGTTCACCGAGATGCTGGATCTCATCCAGCGCGAGCTGGTGGCCATGGACTTGCCGCACCTGATCCTCACCGGCCAGACCCCCGCCGCCGAGCGCGGCGAGGTGGTGCAGCAGTTCCAGGCCAAGACCGTGCCCGTGCTGCTGGCCAGCCTGAAAGCCGGCGGCGTGGGCCTGAACCTCACGGCCGCCGACACCGTGATCCTCTTCGACCCCTGGTGGAACCCGGCCGTCGAACGCCAGGCCACCGACCGCGCCCACCGCATCGGCCAGGACCAGCCGGTTTTTGTCTACCGCCTGGTGGTGGAGGGCAGCATCGAGGAACGCATGCTCGCGCTGCAGGCCCGCAAGGCCACCCTGGCCGAAGGCGTGCTGGGCCACGACGGCGAGGCGGTACCGAAGTTCAGCGAGGCGGATCTGCAGGGGCTGTTGGCGCCGCTGGATGGTCCCTGAGGCGCCCTCCGGGCAGGCCCCGTGGTGCCTGTCACACTCTGGGCTGACAATCCCGGCTTCGTGGGATGGCCAAGCAGAAGGCGTGATGTCGATGCGCCGCAACTGCCTGCCCCGTTGCCCACCATCACCACCACACCCATGACCCGGGCACTCGATCCCCAACCCCGCCTGCCGGCCTGGCGCTCGTACGCCGGCATCCTGTTGCGCCGCCGCCCTGGCGCGGGCTCTGGTGCGCCCGTGCCGCGGGTGTCGCGCAAGACGCTGGATGTCTGCATCAATGCCGATTGGCTGGCCGGCTACCGGGACATCGTCGATGTGGTCGGCGCGCCGCGTGTCCTGCCGCCGCTGGCGCTGCAGCTGGCTGCCGCGCCGCTGCACCTGGCGATCCTGGCCGATCCGCGTTTTCCGCTGCGTGCGATGGGCCTGGTGCACGTGGGCCAGCGCATCGAGCAGATCGGCCGGCTGCCGGTGCAGGGTGTCTACCGCCTGGAGGCGCGCACGGGCCCCGCACAGACCGTGCGCCAGGGCAGCCGCTTCGAGCTGATCACCGAGGCGCGCATCGAAGGCCGGCTGGTGTGGCGATCGGCCATCGTGGCGCTGGCGCGACACCAGAGCGAGGCCACCGAATCGGCCTATGCGCCCTTGTCCACGCTGATTCCGCCCGGCGAGCCGGAGGTCTGGTCGCGTGTGTCGCTGGTCGATGCGCCCGAAGACCTGGGCCGGCGCTACGCCGCCATCGCGGGCGACTGGAACCCCATCCACCAGCGCGCCTGGCTGGCGCGGCCGTTCGGTTTTCCGAGGGCCATCGTGCATGGCACCTGGACGCTGGCGCGTGCGCTGGCTGCAGCGGGCTGGCCGCGCCAGGAGGCGTTTTCCTTGCGCGCGCAGTTCCGCAAGCCGGTCTACCTGCCGTCCTCGGTGGCCGTGTGGACACTGGCCGGGCCGTCGGTGCAGCACCTGCGTGTCACCGACGCGGACGGCGGCGTGGAGCACCTGGTGGCGTGCATCGAACCGGCGATGGTGGCGGGTCAAGCGCCTGTGAGCCGCGGACCTGCCTGGCGCTGAGGCTGCGGCTTCTTCCCCCCGACGGGGTCGGGCCTGTTCCCGCGAGGTGGAACAGTGCTTACGGATCGTGACGCATCATCGGCGCTTGGCTCGCGCCAGCGCCCGCATCAAAAAACAAGGATATGTCCGTGAACCGTCTGTCGACCCCTGCCCCATCGCGCGCCGAGCGCTTGCGGTTCTTGTCCGCGCGGGCCTGTCTGCCCGTGCTGGCGGCTTGCGGACTGGTCCTGACGGGTTGCAGCGGTGGGGGCGGTGAGACCAAGGGTCCGGGCGGGGCACCGGGTGGTGCCGGCGCACCGCCGCCGCCGGAAGTCAGCGTCGTCACCGTGGCCCTGCAGACCGCACCGCTGGTGGTGGAACTGCCGGGGCGTGTGGAGGCCTCGCGCGTGGCGCAGGTGCGTGCCCGGGTCAACGGCATCGTGCTCAAGCGCTACTTCCGCGAAGGCAGTGCGGTGCGTGCCGGCCAGCTGCTGTTCCAGATCGATCCGGCCCCGTACCAGGCGGCCGTGGACAGCGCGAAAGCTGTCTTGGCCAAGACGCAGGCCACGCTGGGGCAGGCCACGTCCACCGTGACACGCTACAAGCCGCTGCGCGAGGCCAATGCCATCAGCCAGCAGGACTATGTCAATGCCCAGGCCGCCCAGGCCCAGGCCGAGGCCGATGTGGCCGCCGCGCAGGCGGCCGTGCGCACGGCGCAGCTCAACCTGGGCTATGCGCAGGTGACGGCGCCCATCGGCGGGCGCATTGGCCGTGCGCTGGTGACCGAAGGTGCGCTGGTGTCGCAGGCCGAAGCCACGCAGCTGGCGCTGATCCAGCAGATCGATCCCGTCTACATCAATGCCACCCAGGCGGTGGCGGATGTCGAGCGTTTGCGCCGGCAGGCGGCGGCCGGTGGCAAGGCCGTGGCCGATGCCGCACCCGTGCGCGTGCTGATGGACGACGGCAGCGAGCTGCCGCAGATCGGCCGGCTGCTGTTCTCGGACCTCTCGGTCGACCCGACCTCCGGGCAGGTGAGCTTGCGCACCGAGGTCGCCAATCCGCAGGCGCGGCTGCTGCCGGGCATGTATGTGCGCACGCGGCTCGTGCAGGGGCAGATCAGCGGTGCGGTGCTGCTGCCGCAGCAGGCCGTCACGCGCGGCTCGCAGGGTGACTCGGTGACCGTGGTGGGCGAGGGTGGCAAGCCCGCGCCGCGCACGGTCACTGTCGGTGGCGCCACCGGGACGCAATGGGTGATCACGGATGGCTTGAAGACCGGCGAGCAGGTCGTCGTCGAGGGCTTCCAGAAGATGCGGCCGGGTTCGCCGGTCAAGCCCGTGCCCTATCTGGCTGGCGCCGCCGGCGCACGCGCTGCGGCAGGCCCGATGGCCGCGCCGGCGGCATCGGGCGCCTCGCCAGCGGCATCGGCCGGCGCGGTGGCGCCTGCACCCGCGGCGAGCCGCTGAAGGGGCCGCAACATGGCCCAGTTTTTTATCGACCGACCCATCTTTGCGTGGGTCATTGCGCTGTTCATGGCGGTGGCGGGCATCGTTTCGATCACGCAGCTGCCGGTGGCCCAGTACCCCTCGGTGGCACCGCCGGCGATCATCGTCACGGCCGTGTATCCCGGTGCCTCGGCCAAGGTGCTCGAAGACAGCGTGCTGTCGGTCATCGAGCAGGAAATGAACGGCTCGCCCGGCCTGATGTACATGGAGTCCGTGTCGCAGGCCAACGGCAGCGGCTCGCTCACGCTGAGCTTCCAGCCGGGCACCAGCCCCGATCTCGCGCAGGTGGACGTGCAGAACCGCCTGTCTCGCGCCGCACCGCGCCTGCCCTCGGCGGTGACGCAGCAGGGTGTGCGTGTGGACAAGGCGCGCTCGAACTTCCTGCTGTTCACCATCCTGACCTCGGACGACCCGAAGTGGGACCCCGTGGCGCTGGGCGACTACGCCGCGCGCAACGTGCTGCCCGAGCTGCAGCGCGTGCCGGGCGTGGGCACGGCGCAGCTCTTCGGCACCGAGCGCGCGATGCGCATCTGGCTGGATCCGGCCAAGCTGGTGGGCCTGAAGCTGTCGACCAACGAGGTCGTCGCCGCCATCCGCGCGCAGAACGCACAGGTGTCCTCGGGCACCATCGGCGACCTGCCCAACGTGCCGGGTCAGGGCATCTTCGCCACCGTGGTGGTGGAGGGCCAGCTGGCCAATGTGGAGCAGTTCGGCAACGTGGTGCTGCGCGCCAATGCCGATGGCTCGGCCGTGCGGCTGCGCGATGTCGCGCGCATCGAGCTGGGGGCGCAGAACTACGCCACCGCGGCGCGACTGAACGGCAAGCCGTCCACCGGCATCGGCGTGCAGCTTTCGCCCACCGGCAATGCGCTGCAGACCGCCCGCCTGATCCGCGAGCGCATGGAAGAGCTCAAGCGCTACTTCCCGCCGGGCATGAGCTACGTCGTGCCCTACGACAGCTCGCGCTTCGTGCAGATCTCCATCTCCAAGGTCGTCGAGACCCTGGTCGAAGCCGTGTTCCTGGTGTTCCTGGTGATGCTGCTGTTCCTGCAGAACTGGCGCTACACGGTCATCCCGACCATCGTCGTGCCGGTGGCGCTGCTGGGCACCTTCGGCGTGTTGCTGGCGCTGGGCTTCTCGATCAACGTGCTGACCATGTTCGGCATGGTGCTGGTGGTGGGCATCGTCGTGGACGACGCCATCGTGGTGGTCGAGAACGTCGAGCGCATCATGAACGAGGAGGGCCTGCCGCCGCGCGAGGCCACGCGCAAGGCCATGGCGCAGATCTCGGGCGCCATCATCGGCGTGACGGTGGTGCTGATCTCGGTCTTCGTGCCGCTGGCCTTCTTCACGGGCGCGGTGGGCAACATCTACCGGCAGTTTGCGGCCGTGATGACCTCGTCGATCGCGTTTTCGGCCTTCCTCGCGCTGTCGCTCACACCAGCCCTGTGCGCCACGCTGCTCAAGCCCGTGCAGGCCGGCCAAGCGCATGCCGAGGCGGGCTTTTTCGGCTGGTTCAACCGCGGCTTCTCGCGCACCGCGCGGCGCTACGAGGGTTTCCTGGTCGGGCTGGTGCGGCGCGCGGGCCGCATGATGATCATCTACCTGGCCATCGGGGCCGCGGTGGCCTGGCTGACCTTGCGGCTGCCGACCTCCTTCCTGCCCAACGAGGACCAGGGCAACGTGCTGGTCAATGTGCAGCTGCCGCCGGGCGCCACGGTCAACCGCACGCGCGTGGTGATGCAGCAGGTCGAGGACTTCATGCTCAAGCAGCCCGAGGTCAAGAGCATGGTCAGCGTGCTGGGCTTCAGCTTCTCTGGCCAGGGGCAGAACGCCGCGCTGGCCTTCGTGACGCTGAAGGACTGGGACGAGCGCAAGGGCCCGGGCCAGAGCGCGCAGGCCGTGGCCGGCCGGGCCTTCGGCGCCTTGATGGGCGTCAAGGACGCGTTCATCTTTCCGCTGAGTCCGCCGCCGATTCCCGAGCTGGGATCGGCCAGCGGTTTTGCCTTCCGCCTGCAGGACCGCGGCGGCAACGGCCGCGCGGCACTGATTGCCGCGCGCAACCAGATGCTGGGCATGGCCTCGCAGAGCAAGCTGCTGGCCGGCGTGCGACCCGACGGTCTGGAAGATGCGCCGCAGCTGCAGCTGGACATCGACCGCGACCGCGCCGCCGCGCTGGGCGTGAGCTTCGACGCCATCAACGCCACCATCTCCACGGCGCTGGGCTCGGCCTACGTCAACGACTTCCAGAGCCAGGGCCGGCTGCAGCGGGTGGTGGTGCAGGCCGATGCGCCCGACCGCATGCAGCCCGAGGACCTGCTGCGCCTGAATGCGCTGAACGTGCGCGGGCAGCCGGTGCCGCTGTCGACCTTCGCCACCACGCGGTGGACGACCGGGCCGATGCAGTCGATCCGCTACAACGGCTACCCGACGATGCGCATCGCGGGTGACGCCGCGCCCGGCATCAGCACGGGCGAGGCCATGGCAGAGATGGAGCGCCTGGCCGCGCGCCTGCCGCCCGGCTTCGGCTTCGAGTGGACCGGCCAATCGCGCGAGGAGCGCCAGGCGGGCTCCACGGCGATCTTCCTGTTCGGCTTCTCGCTGCTGGCGGTCTTCCTGTGCCTGGCGGCGCTGTACGAGAGCTGGTCGATCCCGTTTTCGGTGCTGCTGGTCGTGCCGCTGGGCGTGCTGGGCGTGGTGCTGGCGACGCTGGGCCGCGAGTATTCGAACGACGTGTATTTCAAGATCGGCCTGATCACCATCATCGGCCTGTCGGCGAAAAATGCGGTGCTGATCATCGAGTTTGCAAAAGACCTGCAGGCGCAGGGACGCAGCGCGGTCGACGCGGTGCTGGCGGCGGCGCACCTGCGCTTCCGCCCCATCGTGATGACCTCGATGGCCTTCGTGCTGGGCGTGCTGCCGCTGGCCATCGCCAGCGGTGCGGGCTCGGCCAGCCAGCGTGCCATCGGCACCGGCGTGATGGGCGGCATGGTCAGCGCAGTGCTGCTGTCCGTGCTGTTCGTGCCGGTGTTCTTCGTCTTCGTGCGTCGATGGTTCAAGGGCAGCGAACGCCAGCGGCGCATGTACGCGCACGAGGCCGATCCACCGCCGCCGGCCGACCCGTTTGCGCCGAGCCCGGAGGTGAAAAAATGAGCGCGCCGACACAGGGCCGCGGCGCACGCCTGCCACGCCTGGCCGCGCTGGCGCTGGCGGCCGGCCTGTCGGCCTGCATGCAGCTGGCGCCGACGCACGAGCGGCCCGCGATGCCGGTGCCGGGCACTTTCCCTGGCGGGCATGCCACGGCGGGCACGCCCGCCGCAGCGGACATGGACTGGTCGGTGTTCTACGGCGACCCGGCGTTGCGCGACCTGATCGGCCGCGCGTTGAAGAACAACCGCGACCTGCGCATCGCCGTGCTCAACACCGCGGCCGCGCGTGCGCAGCTGCAGCTGCGGCGGGCCGACGAGTGGCCCACCGTGTCGCTGGGCGCCGGTGCGGCGCGCCAGGTGGGCACGGGCGGCAAGATCACCGGCACCTACACGGCGGGCCTGGGCGTGACGGGTTACGAGCTCGATCTGTTCGGCCGTGTCAAGTCGCTCAGCGATGCGGCCGCCGCGCAGTGGCTGGCCACGGAAGAGGCGCGCAAGGCCGCGCAGATTGCGCTGGTGGCCGCGGTGGCGCAATCGCACCTGGCGCTGTCCACCGACGAAGAACTGCTGGATCTGACGCGGCGCACGCTGGCCACGCGCGAAGACAGTCTGCGCCTGACGCAGCTGAAGGTCGACAACGGCGTGAGCTCGGAGCTCGATCTGCGCCAGGCGCAGTCGCTGGTGGAATCGGCGCGGGTGTCGCTGGCGGTTTTCCAGCGGCAGCGCGAACTCGACCGCAATGCGCTGGCCCTGCTGGTCGGTGAAGCGCTGCCGCCAAGTTATGCGCCGCCGCGCATCGCCGCGGTGACGCTGGCTGACGTGCCGGCCGGTCTGCCGTCCGACGTGCTGCTGGTGCGGCCCGATGTGCGCCAGGCCGAGCAGGGCCTGGCAGCGGCCGAGGCCAACATCGGCGCAGCGCGCGCCGCCTTCTGGCCGCGCATCAGCCTGACCGGCAGCCTGGGCACGGCGAGCGCGTCCTTGTCCGATCTGTTCAAGGACGGCGCCTGGAGCTACGCCGCGCAGCTGCTGCTGCCGCTGTTCGATGCCGGGCGCAACCAGGCCGCGCTGACCGTGGCACAGGTGCAGCGCGACGTCGCGGTGGCCAGTTATGAGAAGGCGGTGCAGTCGGCCTTCCGTGATGTGGCCGATGCCCTGGCCGGGCGCAGCTCACTGGCCGATCAGGCGCGCGCCGCGCAGGCCCAGGAAGCGGCCGAAGACGCGCGCTACCGGCTGGTGAAGGTGCGTGTGGATAACGGCGTGGGCAGCTCACTGGACCTGCTGGATGCGCAGCGCGCGCTGTTTGCCGCGCAGCAGGCCTCGCTGCAGACGCGGGCGGCGCTGCTGCAGGCGCGCGTGGGCGTCTACCGTGCACTGGGCGGCGGCTGGACGCCGCCGACACGTTGAGCGAGAACGCCCGCACCGGCCGGCTGCGCCCCGCGTGGGCGTGGCTGCGCGAGACCCTGTGGGCCGCCGCGCCGGTACTGCTGCTGGCGCTGGCGCTGCTGGGCCTGGCCTATGCCGTGTTGCAGCCCAACCCGCCGCGGCACCTGGTGATGGCCACGGGTGTGGAGCGCGGCGCCTATGCCGAGTTCGGCCGGCGGTACGCCGAGCGCCTGGCGCGCCATGGCATCACCGTGGAACTGCGCGCCACCCAGGGCGCGGCCGAGAACCTGGCGCTGCTGCGCCAGCCGGGCAGCGGCGTGGACGTGGCCTTCGTGCAGGGCGGGGCGGACGAGGCGCGCAGCGGCGAGGTCGCGCCCGACCCCGGCCTGGAGTCGCTGGGCAACGTGTTCTACGAGCCGGTGTGGCTGTTCTACCGCGAGGACGCGGCGCAGCGCCACCTGCAGTCACCCACGCTGGCCAGCCTGCACCAGCTGGCGGGCTGGTCCTTGAATGTCGGCGTGGCGGGCAGTGGCGTGCCGCCGCTGATGGCACGCCTGCTGGCCGCCAACCGCGTGGACCCGAAGACCATCAGCCTGTCGCAGGAAAGCGTCACGCCGGCCGTGATGGCGCTGCTGGAAGGCCGCCTGGATGCGCTGGTGCTGGCCTCGGCGCCTGAAGCCTCGATGGTGCAGATGCTGCTGCAGACGCCGGGCATCCGGCTGTTCGACTTTGCGCAGGCCGAGGCCTACGCGCGGCGTTTTCCCTTCATGAGCGCGGTGACCCTGCCGCGTGGCGTCGTCGACCTGGCGCAGGACCTGCCGCCGGCCGACGTGCACCTGGTCGCACCCACGGCCACGCTGGTGGCGCGCGACGGCCTGCACCCGGCCCTGGTGCAGCTGATCGTGCAGGCCGCGCAGGAGGTGCACAGCGCGCCCGGCTGGTTCCAGCGCAAGGGCGAATTTCCGAACGCGGCCGATGCCGAGCGGCCGATCGACCCGGAGGCGCTGCGCTTCTACCGCAACGGCACGCCCTGGCTGCAGCGCTACCTGCCGTTCTGGATGGCCAACCTCGCCGACCGCATGTGGGTGGCGCTGCTGGCCATCGTCGCGGTGCTGCTGCCGCTGTCGCGCATCGTGCCGCCGCTGGTGGAGTTCCGCATCCGCGCGCGGGTCTTCCGCTGGTACGCGCAGCTGCGCGCCGTCGAGTCGTCCATCGGCCAGCGTCCCGCGGACACGCTGCTGGCCGAGCTGGACGAGATCGACGAGCGCGTCGGCCACATCAGCGTGCCGCTGAGCCACACCGACGAGCTCTACGCGCTGCGCAGCCACATCCTGATGGTGCGGCGGCGGATACAGGCGCTCTGAGCGCGTGAGACGCAAAGGCCGGGGGCTCGGCCGGCTGCCGGTGGCGCGCCGTTCGAAATGGGACTATCATGTTCATGTCGTTCGAAACCGAATTTCATGACCGCCGTCCTTCATGCCCGCGAACCCGCACTGCCGGCCGTCACGCCGCAGCAGATGGCCGCGGCCGGCCTGCGTGCCTTCCAGCGCATCGCGCAGGCCTGGAGCCTGAGCGTCGAGCAGCAGCTCGTGCTGCTGGGCGAGCCGGCGCGCACCACCTACTTCGCGTGGCGCAAGGACCCCGAGAAGGCCCATGTGCCGCGCGACACGCTGGAGCGCCTGTCCTGCCTGCTGGGCATCTACAAGAGCTTGCAGATCCTGCTGCCCGAGCCCGCGGCGGCCGATGGCTGGGTGCACCGGCCGAATACGGCCGCGCTGTTCGGCGGCGGCACGGCGCTGGCGCGCATGCTGCGCGGCAACGTCGACGACCTGTACGCCGTGCGGCGCTACCTCGACGGCGCGCGCGGCGCCTGACAGGCTGAACCGCCGTGCCCGCTGAATCCCTCGCCGTGCGGCGGGTGCGCTGGGCGCAGGCCTGCCGCATCATCCCGACCCGTTACCCGGCCATCTCGTTGTTCGACCGCGTGGCCGACGCGGCCGATTTCGACGCGCTGTACGCGCTGGAGTCGATGACCAACGACCGCCTGCGCGACGAACTGGGCCAGGTCGAACTCGTGCCGCGCGAGGAGCGTGTGTACGGCGAAGGCAGCGGCCCGATCATGGCGGCCTTCACGCACCTCAACACCCTGGGCAGCCGCTTTTCCGACGGGCAGTGGGGCGTGTTCTACGCCGCACGCGACCGCCCCACGGCCGTGGCCGAGACGCGCTACCACCACTCACGCTTCCTGGCGGCCACGCAGGAGGGCCCGATGCACCTGCCGATGCGCCTGTACCACGTGGGCATCGACGCGCGGCTGCACGACCTGCGCACACCCGGCGCAGTGCCGGCGGCGGTGATGTCGCCCAACGATTACGCGGCTTCGCAGGCCCTGGCGCGCACGCTGCGCGCCGGCGGCTCGGCGGGCGTGGCCTACGTCAGCGTGCGCCACAGCGGGGGCTTCTGCGTGGGGCTGTTCCGCCCACGCGGCGCCAGCCGCTGCCTGCACGCGGCCTATCTGCTCTACGCCTGGGACGGCGCGCGCTTCACGGACGTCTACGAGAAGCTGGATTGACGCGGCGCGTCGCGGGTCGGCGTGGCTCCGGCCTTCAAGGCCTACAGATCGCGCAGCGCCGCATCGATCTGCCGCATGAACGCGTCGGCATCGCCCGAGGCCTGGGCGCTGAGCAGCGCGAGCTTCACGAGGAAGAGTTCGGAACGGCCTTCGCCGGCCTGGTCGATGGCGGCGGCCAGGCGGTCGTAGACGGCTTCGAGCCCGGCGATGTCCAGGCCCTGCGGCGGTGTGGGGTGGGTGGTCATGGCGTGTCTTTGCGTCCAGGGGTTCAGCCGGCCCGTGCGGTGTCCAGCGCGGCCTGCAGCCGTGCCGCGTCCAGGACCTGCCAGCGCGCGCAAACGTGCTGGTCCGGCCGCAGCAGGTAGGCCGCGCCGTCGGCATGTACGCCGTAGCGTTCGCGACAGCGGCCGTCGGTGTCGGGCAGCGTGCGGTCCGCGCCGGCCACGGCGTGTGTGGCGCCGATGGCCGTCACCTTCAGCGGGATGCCGCCGGCGCGTGCGCCGTCCACCACGGCGCGCACCGAGGCGGGCAGGGCATCCTGCGTGAACACCAGCAGGTCGAAGCCGCCGCCCAGGTGGTCCAGCAGGAAATCGTCCGGCCCCAGCCGCACGTTGCGCGGCGGGGCGCCGTGGCCCGGGC
Source organism: Pseudomonadota bacterium (assembly GCA_963205115.1). Lineage (GTDB taxonomy): Bacteria > Pseudomonadota > Gammaproteobacteria > Burkholderiales > Burkholderiaceae_C > Rubrivivax. The sequence goes on from CAUJHV010000078.1 coordinate 50,795, forward strand.
CGGCGGTGAACAGCGCGTTGTCGTCGCCCGGGCAGTTCAGCGCCGAGCGGGTGTACTCGTGCGGCCGCGAAGTGCGCCAGTGGTAGAGCGGCCGCACGAAATCCTGCGACAGCGACAGCGACAGCACCGCATTGCGCAGCAGCTTGAAGCCGCGCGTGGGCGGCGTCATGAAGCGCGTGCTCTTGCCGGCCTCGTCGATGATCTCGCGCGCGGCGCCCACACGCTCGGCGCTGTAGTTGGCCAGCAGGCGCGGCGCGGCCAGACCCCGCACGACGAAGGCCAGGTGCCAGGCCAGCGACTGCGCGTCCTGGAAGGCCGTATTCGCGCCGCGCACGCCGAAGATGGGCAGCAGGTGCGCCGCGTCGCCGGTGAACAGCACGCGGCCGTGCACGTAGTTCGGCAGGGTCAGCGTGCGGGCCGAATAGACCGAGGACCAGTCCAGCTCCCAGGGCGCGCCGCCGTGGCCGATCATCGCCAGCTGCGCGTCGATGCGTGCTTTTAGCGATTCCGGCCGCAGCGCGTCTTCGGGCGATTCGTCGGGGGGCAGCTGGTAGTCGACGCGCCAGATGCCGTGCGGCTCGCGGTGCATCAGCACCGTGTTGCCCGGGTTCCAGGAGGGCTCGAAGAAGGCCAGGCGCTCGGTGGGCAGCGGCAGGTCCACGCGGATGTCGGCGATGACAAACAGGCCTTCGTACGAGGACCCTTCCAGCGCCAGCCCCAGCTGCGTGCGGATGCCGGAGCGCCCGCCGTCGGCCGCGATGACCCACTCGGCTTCCAGCGCGTAGGGGCCCTCGGGTGTATCAACCTCGAGTTCGGCGTGGTCCTCGTGCGGCTCCACGCGTGTGACCTTGTTGCCCCAGCGCAGGTCGATCAGCGGCTGCGCGCGCACGGCTTCCAGCAGGTACTCCTCGAGATACTGCTGCTGCAGGTTGATCATCGGGAAGAAGCGGTCGTCGGCCTCGTGCGGCGCTTCCATGCGGAAGACGTGCAGCCCGCGGTAGTACGAGTTGCCGAAGCGCCAGGGCAGCCCGTTCTGGGTGACGCGCGCCCCGACGCCGACCTGCTGCAGGATCTCCATCGATCGCCGCGTGAAGACGATGGCGCGGCTGCCTTGCGAGACCTGCCTTTCGGCCGTCAACAGCACCGAGGGCACGCCGAAGCGCGCCAGCTCCAGCGCCGCCACCATGCCGGCCGGCCCGCTGCCGACGATGGCCACCGGGCAACGTGCCTGCGGGCCGTGCGCCGAGGCCAGCCAGGGCTCGTGGACCTGATACCGGTAGTAGATGGAGTAGCGCGGTTCGGCAGCAGGCTGGTGCATGGCGGTGCGGGTCGGTTATCAACTGGCGGGTTGAATTCCGGCGCACGCTACCACGGCGGCCGGTGGCTGAAGCTCGGTGCCGGCGGGTGCCGACCCGTCCCGGCCACCGCCGGCTGGTGTCGACCGGTGTCGATCGGCGCCGGGCGCGGCTCGCCGGTGCCCACCGGCACAATCCGCATTCGCGGCCGCGCATCAGCTGCCGGCTGCGAGACCCCGCCCGCCGCTTGTGTGCCGATGCCTCCTCGCCCCATTCCCGATCCCACTGCCGTGCCGAACCCGCCAGACGCGAAGAAGCCGAAGCCGCCGAAGGCTGCCACGGCGCCGGCCGCACCGGTCCGCCCGTCGGCCGGCCGCTTCGACCGGCTGGATGCGCTGCGCGCCGTGGCCATCGTGTGGATGGCCATCTTCCATTTCTGCTTCGACCTCAATTACTACCGGCTGATAAGCCCGCCGCAGAACTTCTACGTCGACCCGTTCTGGACGCTGCAGCGCACCTGCATCGTCTCGCTGTTCCTGCTGTGTGCGGGCATGGGCCAGGCCGTGGCCTGGCAGGCGGGGCAGAGCTGGCACCGTTTCTGGCGCCGCTGGGCGCAGGTGGCGGGTTGTGCCGTGCTGGTGAGCATCGGCTCGTCGTTCATGTTTCCGCGCAGCTGGATCAGCTTCGGCGTGCTGCACGGCATCGCGGTGATGTTGATCCTGTGCCGGTTCGCCGCACCGCTGCGCGGTTGGCTGTGGCCGCTGGGCGCGCTTGCGCTGGCGCTGCCGCGGCTGGTGCAGCACCCGTTTTTCGACGCCCGATGGACAAGTTGGGTCGGTTTGGTCACGCGCAAGCCCGTGACCGAAGATTGGGTGCCGGTGCTGCCCTGGCTGGGTGTGATGCTGTGGGGCCTGGCGCTGGGCCAGTGGGTGCTGCTGAACCGGCCGCACTGGCTGCAGGGCCGCCTGCCCGCCGCGCTGCAGCCGATGGCCGTGCTGGGCCGCTGGAGCCTGAGCTTCTACATGCTGCACCAGCCGCTGCTCATCGGCGGCATCCTGGCTTACCTGGCGTTGCGCGGCGCCTGAGGCGGCGCCTGTGGGGGCCGCGCGCACGCGGCGCCCGCCTCACGCATGCGCGCCCCGGCGCGACGCCCGCGTCACGCACGCGCGTGGCCGGCCTCGCCGCGCCTTGATCGTCGTCAAGGGCTATTTCTGCAGTCGATCGAGCCCCCTCTTGAAACGCCCGTGCATCGTCCCTAACTGGTGAAGCGAGGCGGCGCGCTGGTGGCGCCGCCGAACGGCAACCAGGAGATTCACGATGCTGTACCGAAGCCTCTTTCCGCGCGACATGTTTGCGGAGTTCGATCGCCTGCAACGCGACATGCAGGGCATGTGGGAGGGTGCGCCCGCCATCCGCGGCCTGGGCCGCGGCGGCTATCCCGCCGTGAATGTGGGCACCACGCCGCAAGCCGTCGAAGTATTTGTCTTCGCCCCGGGCCTGAGTGCCGACCGCTTCGAGGTGCAACTCGAGCGCGGCGTGCTCAGCATCAGCGGCGAACGCCCGGCCGCGGCCCCGCAGGCCCCGGACGCGCGCACCACGCTGCACAGCAACGAGCGCTTTTCCGGCCGCTTCCGCCGCGTGATGAGCCTGCCCGACGACATCGATCCGGAACAGGTCACGGCCGACTACCAGGACGGCGTGCTGCGTGTGCGCATCGCGCGCCGCCAGGCCGCACAGCCGCGCCGCATCACCGTGCATTGAGCGGTCGCTTACCCGATCACATCCAGGAGTTCGAACATGAACCAAGTCACCCCTGTCACCCGTGAATCCGCCAGCGCGGCCGTGCGTGCGGAAGACCGTCCGGCCCTGCTGCCGCCCGTGGACGTGCTGGAAGACGCCGAGGGCATCACGCTGCTGGCCGACCTGCCGGGCGTGTCCAAGGAGCAGCTGCATCTGCGTGTCGAAGGCGACCAGCTGGGCATCGAGGCCGAGCTGAATCTGCCGTCGATCGAAGGCCTGCAGCCGCTGCATGCGGAGGTCACGCGCCAGGTCTACCGTCGCACCTTCACGCTGAGCAAGGAGCTCGACGCCGACCGCGTGAGCGCCGAGATGAACCAGGGCGTGCTGCGTGTACGCATCCCCAAGGCCGCGCATGCACAGCCGCGGCGCGTGGAGGTGCGCGTCGCCTGATCCGACGGTCGCAGGGCGTGGGCGGCTACCATCGGTCGATCGAACCCGATCGCCCGATGGCCGCCACGTCCCGTGGTCGTGCGCGGGCCCAGCCCCAAGGTGCTGCCGTGAGCCTGCGAGTCCTGTACGGCTTCCATGCCGTGACGGTGCGGTTGAAGACCGCCGCATCGTCGATTGCCGAATTGCATGTCGACGCCACGCGGCGTGACGCGCGCATGCGGCATTTTGTCGAGCGTGCCCACGAGGCCGGCGTGCGTGTGATCGACAGCGACGACGATCGGCTGGGCAAGCTGTGCGGCAACTCGCGCCACCAGGGCGTGGTCGCGCGTGTGCAGCCGCTGCCGGCGCGGCACTCGCTGGACGACGTGCTCGACGACGCGCAGGCCGCGGGCGCCGGTGCGCCGCTGGTGCTGGCGCTGGACGGCATCACCGATCCGCACAATCTGGGCGCCTGTCTGCGCAGCGCCGATGCAGCTGGCGTGCAGGCCGTCATCGCACCCAAGGACCATGCCGTGGGCCTGAATGCGACGGTCGCCAAGGTGGCCAGCGGCGCGGCCGAGACGGTGCCCTACCTGATGGTCACCAACCTGGCGCGCAGTCTGAACGAACTGAAGGAGCGCGGCATCCAGATCGTCGGCTTCAGCGACGACGCCGCGCAGACGCTGTACGACATCGATCTGTCCGGGCCGGTGGCGCTGGTGCTGGGCGCCGAAGGCCCGGGCATGCGCCAGCTCACGCGCAAGACCTGCGACGTGCTGGTGCGCATCCCCATGGCTGGGGCGGTGGAGAGCCTGAACGTCTCCGTGGCCTGCGGCGTGAGCCTGTTCGAGGTGGTGCGCCAGCGCCTGGCCGCGGCGGGGCCGGCGGCGGCAGATGACGCCGCGCCCGAGGACGACACGCGGGCCGAGGGCTAGACCCAGCCGGCCAGGCCGGCGAAGGCGCCCGCGAGGATCGGCCAGACCGGGCTGATGCGTGTGCGCTGCATCAACACGATCGTGCCGACCAACAGGGGCACGGTGCTCCAGCGGCCGTGTGCCGGTTCGGTCAGCACCCAGCCCGTGGCCAGCAGCAGGCCGATGGTGACCGGCGCGAGGCCTTCGGTGAAGGCGCGCAGCAGCCGCGAATCGCGCCGCTGGTCGCCCACGCGACCGGCCGCCACCGCCATCAGCGTCGACGGCAGCAGCGATCCGCCCAGCGTGGCCACCAGTCCCGCCAGACCCGCCACGTTGAAGCCGATGACGGCCACGAAGAGCACGTTGGGGCCGGGCGCGGCCTGCGCCAGGGCGATCGATCCGGCGAACTGCGTGTCGGTGAGCCAGGCTTTCTGGCCGACGACGAAGCGGTTCATGTCCGGCGTGGTCGTGATCGCGCCGCCCACGGCCAGCAGCGACAGCAGCGCGAAGTGCATGAAGAGCTGCAGCCACGCACCCGGCGCCCAGCCCAGCGGGCCGGCCAGCAGATCGGCGAGGAACGCGCTCATCGAAGGCTCCGCGCGCCGCGCGCCGCGGCCATCACGCGGTACCTCATGGCCGCAGCACCGCGTAGGCCCAGGACCAGGCGGCTGGCACCAGCACCGCGAGCACGGCCACCAGCGGCCAGCGGAACCAGCCCACGGCGAAGAAGGTGACGGCGATCAGCAGCACGCAGGTGATCCAGCCCATGCGGTTGGAGCGCAGCGCGCCCACGAGCTTGACCGCGGTGGACAGCACCAGGGCGGCGGCGACCACGCCCATGCCGCGCAGGGCATCGACCACCAGTGGGCTCGGGCCCAGCTGCTTGACACCCACGGCCAGGATCAGCACCAGCACCAGCGGCGCCAGCATGAGGCCGGCCGTGGCGGACAAGGCGCCACGCCAGCCGAAATGCCGGTCGCCGAAGATCAGCGCCAGGTTGATGACGTTGGGCCCCGGCAGCACCTGCGAGACCGACAGCAGCGCCAGGAACTCGCCCTTGCTCAGCCAGCCCAGGCGTTCGACCAGCTCGCGCTGCGCCACGGGCAGCACGCCGCCAAAGCCTTGCAGCGCCAGGCGCTGGAAGGCCATGAAGAGTTCGCGGCAGTCGGCCGGCCGGTTCTCAGCGCCCAAGCTGCCTCGTCAGCGCGGAAGGGCTTTGCAGGGCCTCGGCATTGACCAGATTCGTGGGTGAGCCGGCGACGAAGTTGCGGATGTTCTCGAAGGCCGCCCGGAAGTACAGCTCGTAGCTGTCCTGCTCGACAAAGCCGATGTGCGGCGTGCACACGGCATTTTCCAGGTGCAGCAGCGGATGGCCCTGCAGGATGGGCTCGCTTTCGAACACGTCGACCGCCGCCATGCCCGGGCGCCCGCGGTTGAGTGCGGAGACCAGCGCACCTTCCTCGACCAGTTCGGCGCGCGAGGTGTTGACGAACAGCGCGGTGGGCTTCATGCGCACCAGATCGTCCATCGTGATGATGCCGGTCGTGCAATCACACAGGCGCAGGTGGACGGTGAGCACATCGGCGGTGCGGAAGAAGGCGGCGCGGTCGTCGGCGGCATCGTAGCCATCACGCTGGGCGCGTTCACGCGAGGCCTCGCTGCCCCAGACCATCACGCGCATGCCAAACGCCTTGGCATAACCCGCGACGAGCTGGCCGATCTTGCCGTAGCCCCAGATGCCGATGGTGCGGCCGCGCAGCGATACGCCCAAGCCAAAGTTCGGCGGCATGGCCGCGGCCTTCAGCCCGCTTTGCTGCCAGGCGCCGTGTTTGAGGTTGCCGATGTACTGCGGCAGGCGGCGCATCGACGCCATGATCAGCGCCCAGGTGAGCTCTGCTGGTGCCGTGGGCGAACCCACGCCCTCGGCCACGACGATGCCCAGGGCCGAACAAGCCTCGACGTCGATGTGCGCGCCGACGCGGCCGGTCTGCGCGATGAGCTTGAGCTTGGGCAGCTTCTCGAGCAGCTGCCGCGGGAAATGGGTCCGTTCACGGATGGCCACGATGATGTCGGCATCGCGCAAGCGCACCGCCAGCTGGCCGACGCCCTTGACCGTGTTGGTAAAAACCTTGGCGTTCAACGGTTCCAGCAGATCGGCGCAAGGCAGCTTGCGCACGGCATCCTGGTAGTCGTCGAGGATGATGACATTCATGGCAAGGGCAATTGTGCCTTGCCGCTTCGGACTGTCTTTGGCGGATCGCCACGCGTGTGCGCGGGATTGCAGCGGCGTGTAGCCGCGGGGCCGGCGCGCCCGATGGCGCGGGTCAGACCACTGCGTTGGCGCGTGCCTGCGACTCGGCCGCGGGCTGTGCGCTGCGCGGCACCAGCGGCAGGGTCATCTGCTGGGTGGTGGGCAGCACGCCCTGCTGCGTGGTCGCGGGTGCGCCCAGCAGGCTGGAGTCGAATTCCGTGAAGATGCTGTCCAGCCCTGTCTTCAGCGCGTGGCGGATCGTGCAGGCTTCGAGCTCGTTGCCGCCCAGCGCCATGAACAGCGAATGGCGCAACTGCCACAGGCTGTACGGATCCTCGGCCTTGCGCACGCGTTCGCGCAGCCACTCGCCGCGCAGGCCCGGCAGGCCCGCCGTGGCGACCATGAAGTCCTGCTTCAATTCCACGAAGGCCCGGCGTGCGGCCAGCCTGGCGAGGCGGTCCTGCGGAAGGCCGGCACCGGGGAGGGAGCTCTGGTAGTCGTTCATGGGTCCAGCGATGCGAAGGACGAGCGCGACATGCGCCCGGTGAAGTGATGGTTCAGGCCTTGCAGCCGCGACTCGGCCTCGCTCTGCGAGCGGTGGCGGGCGAGGTAGCTGTACAGCGTGGCCCGGATGTGCCACAGCTCACGCAGCGTGCGGGCCAGCGCGATGCGCCGGGCCAGCTCGCGCGCCTCGTTGTCGTTCGCGCCTTCCAGGCAGGCCAGGAAATCGGTGCGCACGGCGGGCAGTTCGGTGGTGGGCGGCGCCGCATCCATCGGCGAGGGTGCGGTCATCCAGAACCAGAAGCGCTGCCATCCGGATGCCGGTGCGCATCGAAGCGACGGCGGCTTGACCTCGCCACGCAGCCGGCTGCTGGACGCAAAACCGGTGCGGGTGACGCGGGAAGAGCCGTCGTCGTGACGGGACGGATGAGCCATGGACGTGATATCGGGCACGCAATCTGCAACTTGAGATGCAGTGTCCCGGGCCTTCTTGTCAGGCGATCCAGCAAGAAGATCGACCGCGGGAAGGCACTTCGACAAGCTGGGGGGATAGCGCGCCAATTGAGCGCCAAAGGCCCGCCAGTTCGGCCACTGGGCGGGCTTGGGCAGCGCGTCGCGTCGCGCGTCAGCCGCTGCTGCAGGCTGCGTCGCGTACCTGGGTTGGGGCTCGGGCGATCAGGCGCCTAACGCCGACATCGCACGGCGCCGCAGCCCGGATGCTGAGACCCAAGCTTCAGACCGAAGCTTCACACTGTGCCGTACACGCGCTTGCGCTCCGGCGTGTAGTGCCACCAGGGCGTTGGTGCGGCGCCGCGCATGAAATCGGTGACGGCCATGAAGGTGTCGAGCACGCAGGGGTCGTGGCGTTGGCCGGTGACGGCGCACAGCCGCTGGTACAGCGCGAAGGGGTCGCGCGCGGCCAGTTGCGCCGGATGGCGGATGCCGATGAGGCGCAGATCAGCCGCGAGTGCCGGGCCCACGTTGGGCAGTTGCTCCAGCCGCAGGCAATCTGCAGCCTGCGTGGCCTTTGGATGCTTGACGGCAGCAGCGCCCATGATGTGCCCCCGCTACATCAGCATGGTGTTGCGGATGAGGCCTACGGCCAGGCCTTCGAGCTCGAAGCTCTGGTCGTGCGGGCCCACGACGATGGTCGAGAAGTCGGGGTTCTCGGGGATCAGCTCGATATGGTCGCGTGTGCGGCGGAAGCGCTTGACGGTGACGTCGTCGCCCAGGCGCGCAACAACGATCTGGCCGTTCTTGGCTTCCTTGCTCTTCTGCACGGCGATCAGGTCGCCGTCCAGGATGCCGGCGTCGCGCATGCTCATGCCGCGTACCTTGAGCAGGTAATCGGGCTTGCGGGCGAACAGCGTGGATTCGACGACGTAGTTCTGGTCGATGTGTTCCTGCGCCAGGATGGGCGAGCCGGCAGCGACACGGCCCACCAGCGGCAGCGTCAGCTGGGACAGGCTGGGCAACGGCAGGCTGAACTGCTTGCCGATCTGCGAGAGCCGCGCGGCGTTGAGCAGACGCAATGTGTCAGACTTCAAGCGGATGCCGCGCGAGGTGCCGCCGACCAGTTCAATCACACCCTTGCGGGCCAGGGCCTGCAGGTGCTCTTCGGCGGCGTTGGCCGAGCGGAAGCCCAGTTCGGCCGCGATCTCGGCACGCGTGGGGGGCGCACCGGTCCGCTCGATGGCGCTTTGCACGAGATCGAGGATCTGCTGCTGGCGTTCGGTGAGCTTGGGGCTTTCGATCATGATGGGCTGTCGATTTGTCCAGTGACTGTATTTTTATCCAGACGACACACATATGGCAAGCAGCATCGGCAAGGTGGTGATCCTGGGCACCGGCGGCACCATCGCCGGCACGGCGGCCAGCGCGCAGGACAACGTGGGCTACAGCGCTGCGCAGCTGGGCGTGGCGCAGCTGGTGGCGGCTGTCCCGGCGCTGGCGGAAGGGTCGATCGAAGCCGAGCAGGTTGCGCAGATCGACAGCAAGGACATGACGCTGGCGGTGCTGCACCGGCTGGCGCAGCGCGTGCAGGCGCATCTGGACCGGCCCGAGGTCGCCGGGGTGGTCGTCACGCACGGCACCGATACGCTGGAAGAAACCGCGTTTGTGTTGCACCGCGTGTTGCACGCGCACAAGCCGGTGGTGCTGACGGCGGCGATGCGCCCGGCCACCTCCTTGCAGGCCGATGGCCCGCAGAACCTGCTGGACGCCGTGAGCGTGGCACGCGCGGCCGGGCAGGGCGGCGTGGTCGCCGTGATCGGCGCGCGCGTGTGGGCCGGCGCGGAGTTGCGCAAGGTGCACAGCTACCGGCTGGATGCCTTCTCGGCCGGCGATGCCGGCCCGCTGGGCTGGATCGAAGAAGGCGTGCTGCGTGCCGTGCGCATGTGGCCCGCGGCGCAGGGTCTGGGTGTCGATGCGCTGCCGGCCACGGACGAAGCCGCGCCCTGGGTGGCGGTCGTCACCTCGCATGCCGGCGCGCGTGGCCGCGAGGTGGATGCGCTGGTGGCTGCCGGCGTGCGCGGCCTGGTCGTCGCGGCCACGGGCAACGGCACGCTGCATATGCAGCTGGAGTCTGCGCTGCGGCGCGCGCAGGATGCGGGTGTGCAGGTGCTGCGGGCCTCACGCTGCGCCTTCGGCGGCATCGTGGGTGACAGCACCTCCGGCTGGCCATCGGCCGGCGCGCTGACGCCGGCACAAGCCCGTATCGAACTCGTGCTGCGCCTGCATGGGCATACTGCGGCACCCTGATCCTGCCCGCCCCAACGCCCGCGAATGAGCGCAGCGCCCGACACCTGGTCCGACCGCAGCACGGCGCTCGCCGAGGCGCTGTCGCGCGTGTCGCTGGGCGACCGTGCGGCTTTTCGCACGCTGTACCAGGCGACCAGCGCGCATCTCTTTGGCGTCATCCTGCGTATCAACCCGGATCGCCCACAGGCCGAGGACATCTTGCAGGAGATCTACGTCAGCATCTGGCACGCCGCGAAGGCCTTCGATCCGCTGCGCAGCCAGCCCATGACCTGGCTGACCAGCATCGCGCGCAACCGCGCGATCGACAGCCTGCGCCGGCGCAAGGCCGAAGTCGCCACGGTCAGCAGCAACGTCGTGCGCGACGACGGCGAGGAGGTCGACCGCCTGGCCGAGCTGCCCAGCGACGCTGCCGGTCCGCTGGAGCTGCTGCAGCGCGCCGCCGAGGCCCGCGCGGTGACGCACTGCATGCAACAGCTGTCCGCCGAACAGCAGCAGTGCATGGCGCTGACCTACTACCAGGGCCTGTCGCATGCCGAGGTGGCCGAGCATCTGGCGCAGCCGCTGGGCACGGTGAAGAGCTGGGTGCGGCGTGCGCTGCTGGCCTTGAAGGATTGCCTCGGCCGCCCGGCCGACGCCCGACTGGCGGGTAAAGCCTGACATGAAACCCCCACGCTCACTTCGTTCGCTGCCCCCCGGGGGGGCTCCCAGTACCTTCGGAACGGCCGGGCGGTACTGAGATGGACTACAGCCGCCGCGACCTCGCCGACCGTCTCGCTGCCGAGTACGTGCTGGGCACCTTGCGGGGTGGCGCGCGTCGGCGCTTCGAGGCGCTGTTGCCCGCTCACCCGTCCTTGCGCGCCGCGGTGGCGCAATGGCAGGAACGCCTGGTGCCGCTGGCCACCAGCGTGCCTGAAGTGGCGCCGCCGGCAGCGGTGTGGCAACGCATCGAAAGCCGTCTGTTCGATGGCGCGACGGCACCGTCGATCACCGCGCCGCCGCTGCCCTGGTGGCAGCGCCTGGCGCCCTGGCGCGCCTTGAGCGGCCTGACCACGGCGGCGGCGCTGGCGCTGTTCGTGGTCGCGAGCCAGACCCCTGCGCCGCAGGCGCCGATCGTCGTGGTGCTGGGCGCGAACCCGCAGGCTGCGCAGGCGCTGCAGGCCAGCTTCGTTGCCAGCGTCACGGCCGATGGGCGCGCGTTGGTGCTCAAGCCCTTGAGCGACCTGAGCCTCACGCCCGGCCGCGCGCTGGAGCTGTGGGCCGTGCCCGCGCAGGGCGCGCCGCGCTCGCTGGGCCTGGTGCAGGCCAGCGGTGCGACCACGCTGCTGCAGGCGCAGCTGCTGCGCGACACCGCGGCCTTTGCGGTCAGCCTGGAGCCCGCGGGCGGCTCGCCCACCGGCGCGCCCACGGGGCCCATCGTCTCGCTGGGCAAGCTGCGCAGTTGAAGACCTGAAGGCTCGTCAGGTCTCGATCGCCACGCATGCCGCGTCGCATCCTGCTCACCTTTCTCGCGGGCTTCGCCCTGTGCGCGCATGCGCAGGAGCCAGCGACGGCAGATTCAGTTCCTCCCAAACGGTTCACGCCGCGGGTCGTGCCGAAGACGGGACCGCCGGCCCAGATTTCCGCAGAGGTCGACGGCTCGACCTATGCGCTGATCAATGGCGTCACGTCCACCAAGGAGCAGTGCGACTCACTTGCCAACGCCGTTTGGGCAGTTGCCGGCGATGGCAGCGCCTGCATCCGGTACTTTGCCGCAGGCTTCCCGGCAGCCGGGCTGAGCGACAAGGCCCTGGTCTACTTCACCGGCGATGTCTGGGATGGCCGGCCTGCCCCTGGCTACGCGGGGGCCACCGTGAACCGCTTGCAAGCGTCAGCCGAAGCGCGCGCATCCCAGCTCGGCCTGCCTTTTGTGCTCGTGGCACGCCCGGGAACCTACGGCTCGTCAGGCGACCACATGCAGCGTCGCCGCAGGGGCGAGTCCGTGCTGCTCTCCGCGGCATTGGACGACATCAAGACCCGGCTGCGCGTCAATGAACTGGTGGCCGTTGGCTACAGTGGTGGCGGTCACGTGGTTTCATCATTGATCAGCATGCGCTCGGACCTGATCTGTGCCGTGCCGATCGCGGCGCCCGCTTCGCCCAAGCTGCGAGCGACACTGCTGAACTGGACAACCGACTCGACGGGCTACGACGACTCTTATGAGCCCACTGAACATCTCAACAAGCGTCGGATGCATCCGGCGCTGAGAGTTCTTGTGGTCGGCGATCCACGGGACGGCAATGCCGTGTGGCCCGCGCAGGTGATCTTGGCCGAGAAGCTCTCATCCATCGAGGTGCAGAACACCGTCGTCCCGGTCAAGGGCAGCGGGCCGCGGCTGCATTTCGGCCAAGGCGACATCGGTCTGATGATCGCGGCATGGTGTGCGCAGGGCCTGTCCTTTTCGGAGATCTTGTCGCGTGTCAGTGCCGCACAAAATTAGCCTTCGCGGCGCTTGCCCCGCAGTCTGATTGACGCCAGCGTTGGCCACAAGACCCGCTGCGGTGCGGCTTCGGTCTGCGGTGCATGGACATCCTGCGCCGTGGCGGCGCGCCAGGCCGCATCCGCGCGCACCGGTCCGCCGTTTTTTTCGTCTCCTGCATCCGATCGGTCACGGCCTGCGTAAGTGGGCCTGGATGCCGGCTTTTTGGCATCGACACCCGGCGCCTGCTGGTGCCGGCCTCAGCCCGAAGGAGACCGATCTTGAAGACATCCCACCGACTGGGCGGCGTCATGGCCGCCATCCCGCTCGCCATCGGCGTTCTGTGCGGCCCGGCCGCAGCGTCCAGCCACCGCGAGGCGCCGTTCATCACCACCGTGCCCAAGGTCGACGCGACCGATTTCTACCTGTTCCGCAGCTACGAAACCGGCCGCAGCGACTACGTGACGCTGCTGGCCAACTACCAGCCGCTGCAGGACGCCTACGGCGGCCCGAACTACTTCTCGATGGACCCGAACGCGCTGTACGAGATCCACATCGACAACAACGGCGACGCCAAGGAAGACCTCAGCTTCCAGTTCCGCTTCAAGAACACGCTGGCCAATGGCGGCGCGGGCGTGAGCTTGAATATCGGCGGCAAATCGGTGGGCATTCCGCTGATCCAGGCCGGCGCGGTGGCCAACGTGAAGGACGGCAACCTGCAGCTGGCCGAGACCTTCACGCTGGACGTCGTGCGCGGCGACCGCCGCGGCGGCACGGTGCAGCCGGTGACGAATGCGGCCAACGGCAGTGCCAGCTTCGACAAGCCGGTCGACAACATCGGCAACAAGACCATCGCCGATTACGCCGGTTATGCGGCCAAGCACGTCTACGGCGTCAACATCCCGGGCTGCGCGATGCCCGGGCGTGTGTTCGTCGGCCAGCGGCAGGATCCGTTTGCGGTCAACCTCGGCACGATCTTCGATCTCGTCAACGCGCCGGTGGCGGTCATCACCGACTCCGCGCTGATCGGTGCGGCGCCCAACACCATCGGCGACAAGAACGTCACCACGCTGGCGCTGGAAGTGCACCGCAGCTGCCTGACCCGCGGCGACGACGTGATCGGGGGCTGGACGACGGCCAGCCTTCGACAGGCGCGTGTGCTCGACGGCAAGCCGTCCAGCGGCCACCAGACCAGCGAGAAGGCGGGCGGCCCCTGGGTGCAGGTCTCGCGCCTGGGCATGCCGCTGGTCAACGAGGTGGTCATCGGCCTGAAGGACAAGGACAAGTTCAACGCGTCCAAGCCCGCGGGTGACGCGCAGTTTGCCGACTACGTGACGCACCCGACGTTGCCCGCGCTGCTGGAGGTGGCGCTGGGCGCGCCGGGCATCGCACCGAAGAACTTCCCGCGCACCGACCTGGTGACGACCTTCCTGACCGGCATCAAGGGCGTGAACCAGCCCACGTCGGTGACACCTTCGGAGATGCTGCGCCTGAATACCGCCATCCCGCCGGTGGCCTTCGCGCAGCAGAACCGCCTGGGCATCGTGGGCAACCTGCTGGCCGGCGGCAGCGACAACGCGGGCTTCCCCAACGGCCGCAGGCCCAAGGACGACGTGGTCGACATCTCGCTGGTCGCGGTGATGGGCGGCTTGTGCATGGCCAACGGTGCAAACGACGCGCTCGGATTCGGTGCCGCCTGCAACCCGTCGGCGGTGCCGCTGGGCGCCACGTCCTTCAAGCTGCACGATGCCGTGGACCAGGCCGTGGTGCCGCTGCTCGCGGGCTTCCCGTACCTGAATACGCCGATTCCCGGCAGCCGCTGAGGAGCACCGCCATGATGTCGAAGAAGCTGCTTCTCGCACTGCCGTTGGCGGTGCTGCTGGGGGCTTGCGGTGGAGGCGGCGGAGACGCCGCCGAAGAGGCGGCCGCGCGCACGGTGCCGGCCTCCGCGATGGCCTCGCCCGAGGCCTTTGTGCGGTATGCCGCGTCGTTGGTCGCGGACGACAAGGCCGAGCCGCTGGAGCTCGCCCAGCTCCAGCCGCCGGTCTCGGAGACGGCCGAACCCGTCGATCTGCAGTGATGCGCCCCGCCAGCAGGAGGTCGACCATGTACACGTTTGTCTCACATGGGCTGGCCGTGCTGCTGGCGGGCTTGGCGGCGTCGCTGCAGGCGGCGCCGTTCACGCCCGCCAGCGATGGCGAGGTCGTGCAGCGCCTGCCGGCGCGGGCCGATGCGGCCACGCGGCGCGAGCGCGCGGCGCTGGCGCGCGCGCCTGACCAATGGCGATTGGCGGTGAGCGTCGCGCGCGCCGCCATCGAGCGCGCGCGGCGTGAGGGCGATCCGCGGGAGCTCGGCGCGGCCCAGGCGGCGCTGGCGCCCTGGTGGAACCAACGCGAGGCACCGGCGCCCGTGCGCCTGCTGCGCGCGACCATCCGCCAGAGCCAGCATGACTTCGAAGGCGCGCTGGCCGATCTGGACGAACTGGCGCTCGACACGCGCCAGCTGCCCGAGATCCAGGCGCAGGCCGGGCTGATCCGCACCGCCGTGCTGCAGGTCACCGGGCGCTGGGCCGAGGCGCAGGCCGCCTGCCGTGCGCTGCAGGCGCCGCATCTGGCCGTGCTGGGCGCGGCACTGCGCGTGCCGGCGGCCGTCTGCGAGGCTGAACTGCACAGTTTGACAGGCCAGCCGCGTGACGCAGCGGTGCTGCTGGAAGCGCTGGCGCGATCGGCCGGCGGCGACCGCTGGCTGGCGCTCGTGCGCGCCGAACTGGCGCAGCGCCTGGGCGACCACCGCGCCGCGGGCGCGCTGTTCGCGGCGGCGACGGCGCAGGCCGACGACATCTATGCGCTGGCCGCGCATGCCGACTGGCTGCTGGACCGCGGCCAGCCGCGCGAGGCGCTGACACTGCTGGCCCGCGGCGCTGCCGATGCCGATGCGTTGCTGCTGCGCCGGGCGATCGCGCTGCGGCGTGTGGGCGATCCGCAGGCATCCGCTGCCGCATCCGAACTGCAGGCCCGCTTTGCCGCGGCGCGGCTGCGCGGCGAGAGCCTGCATGCCCGCGAGGAGGGTCGATGGGCTCTGGATGTGCAGGGCGACCCCGGCGCGGCGCTGGCGCTGGCGCGCGAGAACTGGCGCCGGCAGAAGGAGCCGGCCGACGCGGTGCTGCTGTGGCGCGCGGCGCACGCAGCGGGCCAAGCGGCCGTTGCGGCCGAGGCTTTGCGGCACTGGGCCGCCGATCCGGCGCGCATCGATGTGCGCCTGGCTGCGCCATCTGCAAAGCAGGTGTTGTCGTGAACGCGGCGGGATGCGCCGCTGGCGCGGTCGGCGTGACGCGACATGCCGGTGCGTGGGCCAGCCGCCTCGGCCGCCTGCTGCATGCGGCTGCGCTGCTGCTGTTGGCTGCCCTGTCCGGCCCGGCGCTGGCCCACAAGGCCAGCGACGCCTACGTGACCTGGCAGGTCGACGGCGCGGTGGTCACGCAGCGCTTCGACATTGCCTTGCGCGACCTCGATCGCGACATGGACCTGGATGCCGACGACGACGGGCAACTGCAATGGGGCGAGGTGCGCGTGCGCTGGTCCGAGATCCAGCAATTTGCCAGCGCCGCACTGCAACTGCGCGCCGATGGGCACGCCTGCACGCAGGCCGCTGCCGGTACGCCGCAGCTCGATGCGCATGTCGATGGCCGCTATGCGGTGCTGCGATCGACCTGGACCTGCGCGCAGCCGGTGCGGCACCTGGAAGCCGACTACCGGTTGTTTGCCTCCACCGACCCCACGCACCGCGGCATCGCGCGCCTGCTCGGCCTGCGCGAAGGCGGCGCGAGCGCGGTGCTGGTGCCAGGTGCGGCGCCGCAGACCTGGGCGGTGGCGGGCGAGGGCGCCGCACCGTCGCCGCGCGACTTCTTCGGTTTTGTCGCCGAAGGCGCGCACCACATCGCCATCGGCCTGGACCACGTGCTGTTCCTGGCCACCCTGATGGTCGTCGCGGTCTGGCGGCGTGAGGGCCGCGGCTGGGTGCCGCGCGACCGCGCGTGGTCGGCGTGGAAAGAGACGCTTCGGCTGGTGACCGCCTTCACGCTGGCGCACTCGATCACGCTGGGCCTGGCGGCCAGCGGGGTGCTGGCGCCGCCGTCGCGCTGGGTCGAAACGCTGATCGCCGTGAGCGTGCTGGTGGCCGCAGTGGACAACCTGTGGCCGCTGCTGCCCGGCCCGCGCTGGCCGGTGGTCAGCATGTTCGGCTTGATCCATGGCTTCGGCTTTGCCGGGCCGCTGCAGGACCTGGGCTTGCGCGAAGGCCAGCTCGCGCTGCCGCTGCTGGGCTTCAACCTGGGTGTGGAGCTCGGGCAACTGGCGCTGATCGCGCTGCTGCTGCCGCTGGCCATTGTCTTGCGGCACCGGCGCGGCTACGAATGGGTGGTCGTGCGGGCGGGCTCGGCGTGTGTGGCGCTGGTGGCGCTGGGCTGGACGCTGGAGCGCGGCTTCGAGATGTCGCTGTGGCCATGAGTCGGCCCCGCCGTCATCGTCCAGCCGCCGATGGCCTTCGGCCGGCGACCGACGGTCAGCAGGGGTTGTCGGTTCTCGAGCCCAGGCGCGATTCCCGCCCCGCGAGGTGCGACGGAACGCCACCGCCCCGTGCTGCATCCGATCGGCGCTTTGCTGCGTAAGTGGGGGTGGCCGGATCTCATCGAGCCGGCGCGTCTTCCCAATCGGATCGAAAGGAACTACACATGTCGACGAACCACTTGTTTTCCCTGGCCGGCCTGGCGCTGGCTGCTGCGGCACTGGGCGGCTGTGCGGGCGTCAAGGCGCCCGCGATGATGGCGCCGTCCGCCCCGACCATGGCTGCGGCCTTGCCGGCCGCGGTGCAGGTGCCGCCGGGACACATGGCTGTGCTGGAAACCGTGGGCGCTGGCGACATCACCTACGAATGCCGGGAGAAAACCGGCATGACGGGTGAACACGAATGGGCCTTCGTTGGCCCATCCGCATCGCTGGTCGATCGGCAGGGGCGTACGGTGGGCCGCTATTTCGGGCCGCCGGCCACCTGGGCGGCAGCGGACGGCTCGGCGATCACGGGCACGCAACTGGCGGTCGCGCCGGCGGGCATGGGCAACATCCCGCTGCAGCTGGTGAAAGCCGCGCCGGCCACGGGCAGTGGGCTGATGTCGGGCGTCAGCCATGTGCAGCGCGTGGCCACGCGTGGCGGCGTCGCACCCGCCAGTGCCTGCACGGCCGAGATGCGCGGCCGGCGCGAAGTGGTGCGTTACCAGGCCGACTACATCTTCTGGAAACCGGTCTGAAGCGCTGAGCGGGCGCGCGGGGCGCCCGCAACCGCCCTGCGGGCGTGCCTCAGGCGACGCTCAGCGCTACATTGATGTTGCCGCGCGTGGCGTTGCTGTACGGGCAGACCTCGTGTGCGGCGGCCACCAGCGCCTCGGCGGCGGCGCGCTCCATGCCCGGCAGGCTGACCTTCAGGGCCACGTCGATGCCGAAGGCGCCGGCCTTGCCGGTCATCGGGCCGATGCCGACGTCCGCAGTGATCGAGACCTCGGAGGTCAGCGCGATCTTCTGGCGGGCCGCGACGGCCTTCAGGGCGCCGATGAAGCAGGCGGAATAGCCGGCCGCGAACAGCTGCTCGGGGTTGGTGCCCGGACCGTCGTCGCCGCCCAGACCCTTGGGCGTGGACAGCTGCAGCTGGATGCGGCCGTCGTTGGAGCGGGCGGTGCCGGTACGGCCGCCGGTGGCGGTGGCATTGGCGGTGTAGAGGGCTTTGTCGATGGCCATGGTCAGTTCATCCTGTCGTTGCGGGTGGGAAGGTCGTGCACGGGCGAGGCTCGCTTTGAGCCTCAGGCCGCGCGCGGGGTGGAAGCGGTGATCAGGTCGCGCAGGGCTTTCAGGCGCGTGGTGAGCGCGGCAATCTCGTCCAGCGGGCAGCCGGCGGCACAGGCCACGGCGGCGGGCACGGATGCGGCTTTGCGCTTCAGCGCCCGGCCTTCGCGGGTGAGCAGCAGCCGCACGCGGCGCTCGTCGGCCGCATCGCGCACGCGCTGCACGAGCCCGGCGGCTTCCAGCCGCTTGAGCAGCGGCGTGAGCGTGCCGGAATCGAGCATCAGGCGTTCGCCCAGCTGCGAGACGGCCAGGCCGTCGGTCTCCCACAGCACCAGCATCGCGAGGTATTGCGGGTAGGTCAGGCCGAGCGGGTCGAGCAGCGGCTTGTAGAGCTTGGTCATCGCCAGCGAGGACGAATACAGCGCGAAGCACAGCTGTTGGTCCAGCTGGAGCCAGCGTTCGTCGGCAGCGGGGGCGGTGCGGGAAGGCATGGGCGTGAGTATCGTGTGCAATTGAATTGTGTGCGATGTAGTTCCCGGGCGACCACAAGGCCGACGGGGTCATGGCGGGGTCTCAGTCGCGCGCGGATGCCACGTATGCCAGCGCCGCGGCCATGCTGTCCCAGGCCGTGGCGGCGACGGGTTCGCCCCAGACGTCCAGGGCCACCGGCGTGCCGGCATGCAGGCGCGCGGCGGCCTCGCCGCGCACATAGCCCAGGCCGATGCAACGCGTCGCGGCCAGGCTGTAGCCGGCCGAGCTCAACTCGCCCACCGGCTGGCCATCCAGCAGGATGGGTTCGCCGCCCCACAGCCAGGTCGGCTGGCGCGCATGCGGCGCATCCAGCACGAAGGCCAGCAGCTTCTTGGCCAGCGGCTGATGGCGCGCGGCCTGCAGGGCCTGGCTGCCGATGAAGTCGGCCGTCAGGTCGGCCCGAACAGCAAAACCGAGGTCGGCCATCCACGGCGTCTCGTCGGGCCCGAGTTCCGCGCCCCAGGCGCGCCGTCCGGCCTCGATGCGCAAGGCGTCCAGCGCGAAGTAGCCGGCATCGCGCAGGCCCAGGTCGGCGCCGGCCTCTTGCAGCGCCAGGTAGACGTGCCGTGCCATTTCGACCGGTACGTAGAGCTCGAAGCCCAGGCCGCCCACGTAGCTCATGCGCGCGGCGCGTACCCGTGCCAGGCCGAGGTCGATCTCCCGCGTGTGCGAGAACTTCAGGCCCTCGGCGGTGAGGTCGTCCGGGCTCAGGCGTTGCAGCAGCTCGCGCGAGCGCGGGCCCATCACCGAGAGCACGCTGAACATCGCGCTGACGTCGGTGATGCTCACGTGCGCGTCGCCGGCGTGGCGCTGCAGCCAATCGGCGTCGCGCTGCGGCTGCGCCGAGCCGGTGACGATGAGGAAGCGGTCCTGCGCCTGGCGCATCACCGTCAGGTCGCTCTCGAAGCCACCGCGGCGGTTGAGCAGGCCGGTGTAGACCATGCGGCCGACCGGCACGTCCACATGATTGGCACACAGGCGCTGCAGCAGCGGCAGCGCGTCCGGGCCTTGGAGCAGCAGCTTGCCGAATGAGGTCTGGTCGTAGACGGCCACGGCTTCGCGTGTGGCGCGCATCTCGTCGACCAGCCAGGGGAGCCAGCCGGGTGTCTCCAGCGTGTGCGCGGGCTCGGGCGTCTGCGCCGAAGGCTTGAAGACGTTGGCGCGCTCCCAGCCGTTCTTGCTGCCAAACACCGCGCCGCGCGCGGCCAGCAGGTCATAGAGCGGCGAGGTGCGCAGCGGCCGCGCGCTGAGCAGTTCCTGCCGCGGCCAGCGCATCGCATAGTGCAGGCCCAGGCTCTCGCGTGTGCGATCGGCCAGCTGGCGGCGGTTGGCGGTGAACGGGCCGAAGCGGCGCAGGTCCACGTCCCACAGGTCGCCGGGCGCCTCGCCGTCGGCGATCCACTGCGCCACGAGCTGGCCCGCGCCGCCGCTGTTGGCGATGCCGGCGGAATTGAAACCCGCGCAGACGAAGTAACCCTGCAGGCCAGGCGCCTCGCCGATCATGAAATTGCCGTCGGGCGTGAAGCTCTCCGGCCCGTTGAGCAGCATCTTGACCGGCGCGGTCTCCAGGCAAGGCAGCCGGTGCATGGCGTTGTCCATCAGCACCTGGAACTGGTCCCAGTCTTCGTCCAGCAACTGGAACTGGAAGTCCGCCGGAATGGGGTCGACCGCCCAGGGTTTGGCCTCGGGCTCGAAGCCGCCCATCAGCAGCCCGCCGACTTCTTCCTTCACATAGATGTAGCCGTCGGGGTCGCGCATCACCGGCAGCATGGGGTGCACGCCCTCGACGCGGTCGGTGACGATGTAGAAGTGCTCGGCCGAATACAGCGGCACGTTCACGCCCGCCAGCGCGCCGAACTGCCGCGCCCACTGGCCGGCGCAATTCACCAGGATCTCGCAGCGGATCTCGGTGGTGTCGGATGCCGACCCGCCCAGCGGCCGTGCGCGCACGCCGCTGACGCGGCCGCCTTCACGCAGCACCTCCGTCACTTCGATGCCTTCGGCCATGCGCACGCCGCGGTTGCGCGCGCCCTTGGCCAGCGACATGCACAGGTCCGCCGGATTGGCCTTGCCGTCGCCCGGGATCCACAGGCCGCCCTGCAGGTCGTCCCATCGCATGACGGGGTAGAGGTCGCCAGCTTCCTGGGCCGAGATCACGTGCACCTCCACGCCGAAGCTGCGCGCCAGCGCGGCCTGGCGCTTGAGCACCTTCATGCGTTCGGGCGTGCGGGCGACGTTGACGCTGCCGCAGCGTTTCCAGCCGGTGGCCAGTCCGGTTTCCGCCTCGAGCTGGCTGTACAGCTCGATGCCGTAGCGGCTCATGCGCGTCATATTGCGGTTGGGCCGCATCTGGCCGATCAGCCCGGCCGCGTGCCAGGTCGTGCCGCTGGTGAGCTTGCCTTGCTCCAGCAGCAGCACGTCGGTGATGCCCAACCGGGCCAGGTGATAGGCCACCGAGCAGCCGGCGATGCCGCCGCCGACGATGAGGACACGGGCCTGTGCCGGCAGCGGCGCGTTCATGCCGGCGCGCTCACCAGGGAATCGAATAGGTCTTCACATTCGTGAAGCCCTTGCAGCATTCCTGCACGCCTTCCTTGATGCCCAGGCCGGAATCCTTGATGCCGCCGAAGGGCGTGACCTCGAGCCGGTATCCGGGCACTTCCCAGACGTTGACCGAGCCCACGTTGAGCTCCTTCACGAAGCGCATGATGTCGTCGGTGCGGTTGGTGCACACGCCGCTGGACAGGCCGTAGGCCGTGCTGTTGACCTGGCGGATCGCGTCGTCGATGTCGGTGAATGTCATCACCGGCGAGACCGGGCCGAAGGTTTCCTGCTTGACGACTTCCATCTCGCCGCGCACGCGGTCCAGCACCGTCGGTGCGTATGACGCGCCGGCACGCTGGTTGCCGTGCAGCAGCCGCGCGCCCTGGGCGACCGCGTCGTTGACGCGGCGCTCGAAGAGCATCGCCGCGGGCTCGTCGATGACGGTGCCCATATCGACCTTCGGGTCCAGCGGGTCGCCATAGCTCCAGGCGGCGGTCTTGGCACGCAGCGCCTCGGTGAATTCGTCGGCGATCTTCTCGTGCACCAGGATGCGCTTGACGGCCGTGCAGCGTTGGCCGCTGTTCTTGTAGGAGCCGTTGGCGGCCAGGTCGGCGGCCTTGGCGACGTCGGCGTCGTCCATCACCACCAGCGGGTCGTTGCCGCCGAGCTCCAGGATCTGGCGCTTGTAGACCGCCTTGGCCGCGATGTACTTGCCGATGGGCACGCCGCCGGTGAAGGTGACGATGTCGACGTTTTCGTTGGTCAGCATCTCGTCGGCGATCTCCTTGGGGTCGCCGGTGATGACGCTGAGCATCTGCGGCGGCAGCCCGGCTTCGTACAGGATGTCGGCCAGGGCCAGCGCGGCCAGCGGTGTCTTCTCGGTGGGCTTGAGCACCATGCGGTTGTTGGTGGCCACGGCCGGCGCCACCTTGTGGATCACCTGGTTCAACGGGTGGTTGAAGGGCGTGATGGCGGAGATCACACCCATCATCGGCTCGCGCATCGTGTAGACGCGGCGGCTCTTGCCGTGGTGCGTGAGGTCGCAGCTGAAGCACTGGCCGTCGTCCACCAGCGCCTGCTGCGCGGCGAAGAGCAGCACGTCGCTGGCGCGGCCGGCTTCGTACAGCGTGTCCTTGATGCACAGGCCGGACTCCAGCGTGATCAGGCGCGCCATGCTCTCCTTGCGCGCGGCCAGCAGCTCGCCGGCCTTCATCAGGATGCGGTAGCGCTCGTAGCGCGTGAGCGTGGGCTTGTAGGCGCGGCCGATGGCGAAGGCGCGCTTGACGTCATCGACCGAGGCCTTGGGCACCGTGGCCACGACCTCGCCGGTCCAGGGGTAGCGCACCTCGATGACGCGGTCGCTGTGCACCTTGTCGCCGGCAATGCGCATCGCTTCGCGCGTGGGGGTTTCGATGACGGAAGGGCGTGTGGTCATGGCGGGTCTCGTGGTCGGTCGGGGAGAGATCGGGTTGATCGTGGAAGGGCGTGTGGGTGATCGGCAGGCAGCCTGGCGCTTGTTCAGGCCGGCTGGCGGCTTTCGTGCGCGAGGGCCTCGTCGAGGATGTCCAGGGCCTGGTCCATCTGCCCGCGTGTGGTCACCAGCGGCGGCGTCAGGGTCAGGACGTTGCCCATGGTCGTCTTGAACGAAAGCCCTTGCGACAGCGCGCGGTACAGCACGCGTTCGGCGGCCGCGCGTGCCGGCCGGCGCGAGGCGCGGTCTTCGACGAGTTCCAGGCCCAGCAGAAGGCCGCGGCCTCGCACGTCGCCGATCAGCGCGTGGCGGTGTTTCATCTCCTGCAGCCGCGCCAGCGCGTGCGCGCCCAGGGCCGCGGCGTGTTCGATCAGGCCGTCGCGGGCGATCACGCGCAGCGTGGCCAGCGCGGCGGCCGCCGTGACCGGGTTCTTCTCGTGCGTGTAGTGGCCCAGCGCGTAGGCGCCGGCCACGTCCAGGTCGCTGCGCGCGACGCAGGCGGCAATGGGCAGCACGCCCCCGCCCAGCGCCTTGCCCAGCACGACGATGTCCGGCGTCGCGCCGTCGTGCTCGGCGGCGAAGAAGCGGCCGGTCTTGCCCAGGCCGGTGGGGATCTCGTCGAAGATCAACAGCGTGCCGTGCGCATGGCAGGCCTCGCGCACGGCCTGCCAGTAGCCGGGCGGCGGGATGTAGGGCACGGCGCGCGCCGGCTCGGCGATGACCGCGGCCACGTCGCCTTCGCGTTCCAGCACGTAGCGCACCATGGCGGCGCAGGCCAGGCGGCAGCGGTCGAGATCGGGCTGGCCATCGGCATCCACCGTGTGGCCGTAGGCGCAGCGGTAGCAGCCGAAGGGCGCGACGTGTTCGCTGCCGGCCAGCAGCGGGCCGAAGGTGCCGCTGCGGAACAGCGATTCACCGCCCACGCTGGCGGCGCCGAAACCCGCGCCGTGGAAGGCGTCCCAGAAGCTCAGCGTCTTGAAGCGGCCGGTGGCGGCGCGCGCGAGCTTGATCGCCACTTCCACCGCGTCGCTGCCGCCGGTGGTGAAGAGCACGCGGGCGGCCTGGCCGGTCAGCGCGTGGAAGTGTTCGCCCAGGGCCTCGGCCAATTCGACGGCGCGCAGTGGGGCGAAGCGGCGAGGCGCGAACGACAGCTCGTCGAGCTGCGCCTTGATGGCGGCCAGCACCTCGGGATGCCCGTGCCCCAGATGGTGCACGTTGTTGCCGTGGAAATCGAGGTAGCGGCGTCCGGTGAGGTCTTCGATCCACACGCCCTCGGCCTTGGCGATGGGCGCCAGGCAGGGCGTGGAGACCGATTGGTGCAGGAAGGCCGCGCTGTCACGCGCGAGCAGGGCGCGGCTGGGCTCGTCCAGATGCGCCGCCTGCCAGGCGGCGCGCTGGGGCGTACCGTTGATGTCGCTTTCGCTGGGCGCCGGTGTGTCCATGCTCGTGGCAGCCTATGCTACGGGCGGATTGCAGATTGTCAACAATCCGCGGCACCGGCACGGGCGAAGCCGCGTGGGGCGGCTTCGCCGGGGGGCTCACTGCTTGGGCGCTTCGCGCGACACCAGCACGCCTTCGAGGTGCGCCGCGCCCAGCGGGTGCGTCGGCGGGCGGTCGCGGATCACCTTGACGGTGCTCAGGCCCAGCGACGGCACGGTCCAGACCTGTTCGGTTTCACCGAAGGAGTTCTTGCTGACCACCTTGAAGGCCTTGAATGTGCCGGCGGGCACCGTCACGTCTTCCAGCGCGTCCACCTTGTACTCGACGACCAGCGGCATCACGCCGGGCGGCTGGTAGATGGTCATCTCGGCCACGACCTTCCAGCTCTTGCCCACGGCCAGCGGCCAGTCGTAGCTCAGCGGCGGGTTGTACGCGTACATGGGCCTGCCGTCGCTCGTCAGATTGGCGACTGTGCCGTGCGTGGCGGGGTCGAGCAGGGATATGCCGTGGCGCTGCGATACCGACGCGATCAGCGTGCGGCCGTTCCATTCCTGGCGGCCCACCACCCAGCGCACGGGTCCGTCATAGACACCGTAGCTGCCTTCACTCTTGCGCTGGTAGACCGTGACCGTGCCTTCGGGCGCATTCACGAAGACACCGGGGTTCGGGGCCTGTGCACGCACGGGCGCGGCGGTCATCAGCAGGGCGCAGGCAGCGGCGAGGACCAGGGGATGCAGGCGAGTCTCATTCGTACGCATGGAAATTACCTCCTGTAGATCTGGGTTCGACCCGGCGGGTTTGCCGGGTCGGTACGTCAGATGGGGACTCATTCCCAGCCTGCGCGCGTGACGTGAGAAACCTTTGCCGAAGGTCAAATGGCGCATGGAGTTGCGCAGCCGCAGTGGCGCGCGGGCCACGGTCCGGCCGTGCGAAAGCGGCTCGCTGCCGATGCAGCCGGGCGCGTGGTTCAGCCGCGGGTGGGTGCAGGGCGGCGGGCCGCCTGCGCCCCTTTACACCACGCCGTTGATCGCGTACTCGAAGATCTGGTAGCTCTTGACCGTCTCGCTGGCGGTCTTGGCGCGATAGGCCGCATTCAGCGGCCCGTTCAGGATGAACGGGACCTTGGCTTCCGACGTGCCGCCGTGCGTGCGCAGGCGGTGGCCCTTCAGGCCGGTGAGGTCGTGGTTCTTCGCGCTGGCGCCGATGCACATGTCGGCCCGCGCGACCACGGCCACATCGCCTTCGCGGTCGGGCGGCATGTCGAACATGCGGCAGGTGGTCTCGCGGTCCAGCGCGAGTTCGATGCCGTCCACGTGTGCGATGGCGTCGATGATCTGCTGCGGCGTGACCGCGCTGCGCGTCCACACACGCACGAAGCCGCCGAGCGCGCCGTGGTGCGCGACGAAGGCATCGGTGATGGGGCAGATGACGGTGGTAGTGCCGGCGCCGAACTTGGCGTCCAGGATGTCCTGCAGCCAGATGACCTTGGGCTCGCCGTCCGCGTTGCTCTTGTCGTTCATGCCGTGGTCGGCGGTGAGCGCCACGGTGGCGCCCAGCGCGGCCAGGCGGCCGATGGCGTTGTCCAGCAGGCGGTAGAAGGTGCGCGCGCCGTCTTCGTCGGGCGCCCATTTGTGCTGCACCCAATCGGTGAGCGAGAGGAACAGCAGGTCGGGCCGGCGCTCCTGCAGCAGCTTGATGCCGGCCTCCATCACCAGCAGGCTCAGCTCCATGCTGTACATGCCGGGCTTGTCCATGCCCAGCCAGGGCAGCACGTTCTCGATGCCGTTTTCGGCCAGCGTGCAGCGGTCGGCGTGTTCGCTGGAAAACGAGACGCTGCCGCCGGCCAGGTCCAGACCCTTGGAGAGCTGCTTGCGCAGCTTGTCCTTGGCGGTGATCGAGACCACGCGCGCGCCGGCCGCGGCGAATTTCGCCAGGATGGTGGCGCCGCGCAGCAGCTCGGGGCCGGTCATCACGACCGGTTCCCAGGTGGCGGTGTCGAGGTAGAAGTTGCCGCTGATGCCGTGCTTGGACGTGGGTGTGCCCGTGATCATCGACATGTTGTTCGGGCAGGTGAACGAGGGCATGGAGCCGTCGGCCACCAGCGCATGGCCTTCGGCCACGAAGCGCGCGATGTTCGGGATGTCGCCACTGGCGAGGTATTCGCGCAGGTAGGCGGGGTCGCCGCCATCGATGCACACGACCACCGTGGGGCGCAGCGGCCAGCGGTAATCGGTGCCGTTGACATTCACACGGCGGCTGTCGGTCGGGGCGGATGCGGTCATGGCGGTCTCGCGGGTCGGTTTCTGGAGTCGGGTGTCAGATGTGCGGATGTGCGGTCGGGTGTCGGGCCGTGGGCTCAGCGTGCCGCGGCGCCGGCCTGCAGCGCTTCCTGCAGCCGCGCACGGCTGCCCAGCACGTGATCGGTCAGCAGGCGCTCGGCACGCGCTTCGTCGCGGGTCGCGATGGCCTCGACGATGGCCTCGTGCTCCTGCGTGGAGCGTGGGATGTGGCGCGCGCCGCGCTGCAGCGTGGTGCGGCGGTAGAGGTCCAGCTGCTTGACCAGGCTGCGGTAATGCTCGAGCAGCGCGTTGTTGCGTGCGGCGCGCGCCAGCACCTCGTGGAACTCGACGTTCAGCGCGAAGTAGTCCTCGGCGCTGCGTGCGCGTCCGGGCGTGCGCGTGTGCGCCTGCATGCGGCGCACCAGCGCGCGCAGCAGCTCGATCTCGTCCAGCGCGATGCGGCGGGCGGCCAGCCGGCCGATCAGGCCTTCGAGCACGGCGCGCACCTCGTAGTACTCGCTGGCTTCGTCCAGCGAGATCTCGCGCACGAAGACGCCGCGGTTCTTTTCGACACGCACGAGGCCCGCCTGGCTCAGCGCGCGGAAGGCTTCGCGCACCGGCCCGCGCGAGACGCCCAGCGCCGTGGCGACGTCCACCTCGTTGAGCTTGGCGCCCGCTGCGATCTCGCCGCCCAGGATGCGGCGTTCGAGCTCCTGCTGCGCCAGCGTGGCCAGCGAGTGCTCGCGCAGCATCTCGAGGGCCTGGACGGGTGCGGCGGCGCGCTTGGACAGGTCGATGGAGGGCATGTCGGGGCTTCGGTAGCGCGGTGATCGTAGGCAGGGGCTGTGCGGATTGTCAACAATCAACAAGATGGCTGCGCCGGGGAGGGTCATGCGCCGGGCGGCGGGGGCGGGTCCTCGAAGCGCACGCCGTGGGTCTGCGCGCGCAGGCGCGGGTCGGTCGAGCGCACGGTCAGCGGCCGGCCTTCCAGCGCCTCGCGGCAACGCGCCAGGGTGTCGTCCTGCAGGCGCTGCATCGCTTCGTGCGTATAGAAGGTCAGGTGCGGAAACAGGATCACGTGGTCCAGTCCGAACAGCGGCGACAGCGGATGGCCGGCATGCGCCAGCGGCTCGCGGCCGTAGACGTCCAGCGCCGCGCCGGCAATGCGGCGCGCCAGCAGCGCCTGCACCAGCGCGGCTTCGTCGACGATCTCGCCGCGCGACACATTGATCAGCACCGCGTCCGGCTTCATCGCCCCCAGTTGTGCCGCGCCGATGAGGTGATGCGTCTGGGCGTTGAGCACGCAGTGGATGGACAGCGCGTCGCAGCGCGGGATCATGGCGTCGAGGCTGTCGCAGCGCTCCACGCCGGGCGGCGTGCGGGCGTCGGTCAGCGCCGGGTCGACGGCCAGCACGCGCATGCGAAAGCCCAGCGCCATGCGCGCCATGCTGCGGCCGATGCGTCCCAGACCCACCAGGCCCAGCGTGCGGCCGGCGAGGTCGCTGGCCAGCCAGTTCGACGCCGGCCAGATCCAGGCTTCGCGCTGCACGGCCGCGTGAATGGGCAGCAGCCGCTTGAGCAGGGTCATCATCAGCGCGAAGGCGCCTTCGGCGACGGTTTCCTCCGCATATTCCGGGACGTTGACGACGGGGATGCGGTGCGCGCGCGCGGCATCGTGGTCGATGGCGTCGATGCCCACGCCGTACTTGACGATGGCCTTCAGCCGCGTGGCGCCGGCCAGCGCCTGCGCATCGATGCGCGTGTAGCACATCAGCAGCAGGTCGGCATCGGCCAGTTCGCGCGCCAGGTCCTGTGGCGAGACGCCGTCGGGCAGCAGCACCAGGTCGCCGCCCCAGGCCCGCAGCGCGGCGTCGGCCAGCGGCATCTCGAGTTCGCGGTCGGTGCGCACGACCTTGAAGTGGGGCAGCGGCGGCAGGGTGGGCATGGCGGCGGGTCGGTCGGTGGCGGACGGATGATCAAGGCAGGCTGCGCATGCGGTGGGAAGTTGTCTGTCGATCAGCTCAGGCGCAAAGCCACGACACCGCCCACGATGACCAGCGCACCCAGCGCGCGGCGCGGAATCAGCCGTTCCTTCAGCACGGCCAGCGACAGCCCCGTGGCAAACAGCACCGAGGTTTCGCGCAGCGCCGAGACCACGGCCACCGGCGCGCGGGTCATCGCCCACAGCGCGATGCCGTAGGAGCCCAGAGAGGCCAGGCCGCCCAATGTGGCCACGAGCCAGCGCCGCCGTGCATGGGCCAGCAGCGCCTGGCGCCCCGCGGCATCGCGCCGCCACCAGACCCAGGCCGGGTAGGGCAGGCCGTCCAGCACGAACAGCATCAGCACATAGCTGAAGGCGGAAGCGCCGCCGCTGGCGGTGGTGCGCACGCCCTGGCCGTCGACCACCGTGTAGCAGGCGATGACGCAGGCGTTGGCCAGCGCGTAGCCCAGTGCGCGGCGGTGGTGGAAGGGGTCGGCGCCGGCGCCCAGGCCCAGCAGCAGCACGCCGGCCGTCACGCCCAGCACGCCCAGCCAGGCGGCTGCGCTGAGCGATTCACCCAGCAGCACGATGCTGGCCAGGGCCACCAGCAGCGGCGCGCTGCCGCGCATGATGGGGTAGGTCAGGCCCAGGTCGCCGTGCTGGTAGGCGCCGTTCAGGGTGATGTAGTAGGCCATGTGGATGGTCAGCGACAGCCCCACATAAGGCCATGCGGCCACGGGAGGCAGGCCCCAGATCGCCAGCAGTGGCAGCGCGGCGATGGCGCCCAGCGCATGCACCAGCGCCAGATCGGCCTGCTGGTCGCCAGCGCCCTTGACCAGCGTATTCCAGCCCGCGTGCAGCAGCGCGCCGAACAGCACGGCGGCGACGACGAAGCCGTCCATGCCCGGCGTCACCTGGCGCCGTCGTCGCTGGGCAGCTCACCCAGCCGCGATTCGCGCAGCCGGGTATTGGCCAGGATGCCGGCGGAATCGAGGATCGGGTAGGCGATGGAGCAGATGTGCGAGTTGATGCGCTTGAGGTCGCTGATCAGGTCCAGGTGCAGGCTGCTGGTCTCGATGCTGGGGGCGGTGTTCTCGCGCAGCCGCGCCAGGTGCGTGGCGGCATAGCTGCGCTCCAGGTCGCGGAAGCGTGCCTTTTCTTCCAGCAGCTTGCGTGCGTCGTTGACGTGGCCGTCGAGAAACACCGTCATGCCCAGGCGCAGGTTGGACAGCAGCCGCTCGTGCAGGTGGCTGATCTCGGCCATGCCTGCCTCCGAGAAATTGCGGCCCGGGCGGATCTTCTTGTCTTCCACATCCTGCAGGATGCGTTCGACGATGTCGCCGATCTGCTCCATGTTGATGGTGAAGGAGACGATGTCGGTCCAGCGCCGGCTCTCGCGTTCGCTCAGCGCCTCGCGCGAGATCTGCGTGAGGTAGAACTTGATGGCCGAGTAAAGCTCGTCGACCGTGTCGTCCATGTGGCGAAGCTGTTCGGCCAGCACCAGGTTGTTGGTGCGGATGACGTCGATGGCGCCGCGCAGCATGGTTTCCACGACGTCGGCCTGGTGCAGGGCTTCACGCGCCGCACAGGAGATGGCCAGTGACGGCGTGGGCAGCGCGACAGGGTCCAGGTGGCGCGGGCGCGATTGCGAAGGCGCGGGCGG
The DNA here is from genome assembly GCA_963205115.1 of Pseudomonadota bacterium. Taxonomy (GTDB): domain Bacteria; phylum Pseudomonadota; class Gammaproteobacteria; order Burkholderiales; family Burkholderiaceae_C; genus Rubrivivax. The sequence goes on from CAUJHV010000078.1 coordinate 80,880, forward strand.
CGGCGCGGACATCCAGCGTTCGAGCTGCCGCGCCAGCGCGCCGGTGAAGCCGATGAACACGACGGCCAGCGCCACGTTGAACAGCAGGTGGAAGGCCACCACCTGTTGCGGCACGCTGGCGAACTGCGTCTGCAGCAGCGCCAGTGCCTTGCCGATCCAGGGCATGGCCAGCAGCACGCCGGCCAGCTTGAACAGCAGGTTGCCCACCGGCAGGCGGCGCGTGGCCACATCGGAGCGCGCGGTGGTCAGCACACCCAGCACGCCGCTGCCGACGTTGGCGCCCAGCACCAGGCCCAGCGCCACGGTCGGCGGCAGCATGCCCGCACCGGCCAGCGTGGCGGTCAGCAGCACGATGGCCAGCGATGAGTAGGACAACACCGTGAGGATCGCGCCGACGACGATGTCCAGCAGCACCTCGTTGGGCAGCGCGGCCAGCAGCTGGCGCACGGCGGGTGATTCGGTGAGCGGTCGCGTCGCGCCGACGATCAGCTGCAGCGCCAGCGTGATGAGCCCCACGCCGATGACGATGCGCCCGAAGCGGCCCACCGAGGTGCGTTCGCGGGTGATGAACAGCACCACGCCGACGAAGATCAGCAGCGGCGACAGCCAGGACAGATCGAAGGAGAAGACCACCACCATCGCCGAGGTGCCGATGTCCGCACCCAGCATCACGGCCAGCGCGGCGGCCGTCGCGATGAGGCCGCGGCCCACGAATGAAGCGACGATCAGCCCCGTGGCGGTGCTGGACTGCACCAAGCTGGTGACCGCGAGGCCCGCGGCCATGGCACGGAAACGGTTGCCGACGCTGCGGGCGATGAGTTCGCGCAGGTTGGCGCCGAACAGGCGCAGCACCCCGGTGCGCACGATGTGCGTCGCCCACACGAGGAGCGCGATGGCGGCGAGCAGGTTCAGCAGATGCTGCATGGGGCACCTGGATTGAATCCCGGCTTCGGTAGATTGTCAACAATCTGCAACTTCAGGGTTCTCCCGTTGACACCGTCCGGGGGCCGGCGCAGCATGGCCCGAAGGTTGCGAGGGGTGTGCCTGCGTCATCGCGCGGTCACAGCCGGGTGGCAGCCTGCAGCGCTGCGCGTCCCGCGCCACACCACACCATCGAGGAGTTGTCTTATGCGTCGGTCCGTCCCCTCCGCCCTCTGCGTCCTCTCCGTCGCCGCCGGTCTGGCGCTCGCTGCGCTGCCGGCCGCCGCGCAGAAGACCCAGCTGCTGGTCTACACCGCGCTGGAAACCGACCAGCTCAAGGCCTATGAACAAGGCTTCGCCAAGTCCAACCCGGACATCGAGATCAAGTGGGTGCGCGATTCCACCGGTGTCGTCACCGCCAAGCTGCTGGCCGAAAAGGCCAACCCGCAGGCCGACGCCGTGATGGGCGTGGCCGCGTCCAGCCTGGCCCTGCTGGACCGCAACGGCATGCTCGAGCCCTACCGCCCGCTGAACCTGGACGCCATCATGAGCCAGTACCGGGACAAGAAGAACCCGCCCGCCTGGTTCGGCATGGACGTGTGGGGCGCGACGATGTGCTTCAACACCGTCGAAGCCGCCAAGAAGGGCATCCCGAAGCCGGAGACCTGGAAGGACCTGACCAAGCCCATCTACAAGGGCCAGGTCGTGATGCCCAACCCGGCGAGTTCGGGCACGGGCTTCTTCGATGTGACTGCCTGGCTCACGATGTTCGGCGACGACGCCGGCAAGGGCGGCGGCTGGAAGTTCATGGACGGGCTGCACGAGAACATCGCGCAGTACACGCACTCCGGCAGCCGGCCGTGCAACATGGCCGCGGCGGGCGAGTACGTCGTGGGCATCTCCTTCGAATACCGCGCCAACAGCAACAAGGCCAAGGGCGCGCCCATCGACCTGGTCTTCCCGAAGGAAGGCCTGGGCTGGGACCTCGAGGCCTTCGGCATCCACAAGGGCACCAAGAAGCTGGAAGCGGCCAAGAAGCTGGCCGACTGGGCTTCCAGCAAGGACGCGATGCTGCTGTACGGCAAGAACTTTGCGATCACCGCGCAGCCGGGCGTGGCCGCACCCTTGCCCAATGTGCCCAAGGACTACGAGGCGCGCCTGGTGAAGAAAGACTTCTACTGGGAAGCCGAGAACCGCGAGCGCATCCTTAACGAGTGGAACAAGCGCTACAACGCCAAGTCCGAACCCAAGAAGTGAAGGCCGGGTCGTCCGATGGCGACTGAGCCCCTCCCGCAGCACTACCTCCAGCTGACGGGCATCCGCAAGCAGTTCGGCAACTTCGAGGCGCTCAAGGGTGTCGACCTCACCGTGCAGCGCGGTGAGTTCGTGTGCTTCCTCGGCCCGTCGGGCTGCGGCAAGACCACCTTGTTGCGCATCATTGCCGGGCTGGAGGCGCAAACCGCAGGCACGCTGCAGCAGGCCGGGCGCGACATCTCGCGCCTGGCGCCGGCGCAGCGCGACTACGGCATCGTTTTCCAGTCCTACGCGCTGTTTCCCAACCTGAGCGTGGCCGACAACGTGGCTTACGGCCTGGTCAACCGGCGCGAGCCGCGCGAGAAGATCCGCCAGCGTGTGGCTGAGCTGGTGGCGCTGGTGGGCCTGCCGGGCAGCGAGGCCAAATTTCCGGCGCAGCTCTCGGGTGGGCAGCAGCAGCGCATCGCGCTGGCGCGTGCGCTGGCCACCTCGCCGGGGCTGCTGCTGCTGGACGAGCCGCTGTCGGCGCTGGACGCCATCGTGCGCGTGCACCTGCGCCAGGAGATCCGCGCGCTGCAGCGGCAGCTGGGCGTGACCACCATCATGGTCACGCACGACCAGGAAGAAGCGCTGTCCGTGGCCGACCGCATCGTGGTGATGAACCACGGCGTGATCGACCAGGTCGGCACGCCGATGGAGGTCTACCGCGAGCCCGCCACGCCTTTCGTGGCCGACTTCGTCGGGCGCATCAACGTGCTGCAGGGCCATGCCGCCGGCGAGGGGCGGCTGCGCATCGGCGCCAGTGAATTCCACTGCGCGCACGCGCGTGCACCCGGTTCGCCCGTGAAGCTGTACCTGCGGCCCGAGGACGTGCTGGCGCGCCCCATCGCCGCGGGCGACAGCAATGTCTTCGACGCACGCATCGAGAAGATCGAATTCCTGGGCTCTTACTGCCTGGTGCGTGTGAGCAGCCCGGCGCTGGGCGAACAGGGCCTGACGGTCTACCTGTCGCTCAATTTCCTGGCCGAGCAGCAACTGACCGAAGGCAGCGTGCTGCCGCTGCGGCTGCTGCCCGAGCGCATGCGGCTGATGGATTGAGCGCGCCATGGCTGCCACCACCACGCTGACGGCCGCGGTTGCACCGATGCGCGACGTGCGCCTGGCCACCACCTCCAGCGAGCGTGTGGCCACCGGTGCGCTGCTGGCCGTGGCTGCCTTCCTGGTCGCCTTCCTGGCGCTGCCGCTGCTGGCCATCGCCATCCAGGCGGTGCAAGACGTGCAGGGCCGCTACATCGGCTTCGCCAATGTGCTGGCCTACCTGCAGACACCCGCGCTCCTGCAATCGGCCTGGAACAGCCTGTGGGTCTCCGTGGTGGTGACGGCGGTCACGGTGCCGCTGGCCTTCGTCTTTGCCTACGGACTCACGCGCAGCCGCATGCCGGGCAAAGGTGTGCTGCGCGGCATCACGCTGCTGCCGCTGCTGGCGCCCACGCTGCTGGCGGCCATCTCGCTGATCTACTGGTTTGGCAACCAGGGCGTGGCCAAGGGCCTGCGCGAGGCGCTGGGTTTCGACGAGATCTACGGCGCGCCGGGGGTGGTGCTGGCGCAGATCTTCGCGACCTTCCCGCATGCGCTGATGATCCTGGTCACCGCGCTGGCCGCGGCCGACGCGCGCCTGTACGAAGCGGCCGAGGCGCTGGGCACGTCCGCCGCGCGCAAGTTTTTCACCATCACGCTGCCGGGCGCGCGCTATGGCCTGATCAGTGCGGCCCTGGTGGTCTTCACGCTGGTCATCACCGACTTCGGCATTCCCAAGGTCATCGGCGGCAACTTCAACATGCTGGCCACCGATGTCTTCAAGCTGGTCATCGGCCAGCAGGATTTCCAGCGCGGCGCGGTGGTGGCCATCGTGCTGCTGGCGCCGGCCGTGCTGACCTTTGCGGTGGACCACTTCGTCGGCCGCAAGCAGACGGCGATGTTGACGGCGCGCGCCGTGCCCTACAAGCCGAAGCGCGTGCCGCTGTACGACGCGGCGATGTTCGTTTATTGCAGCGTCATCGCGCTGCTGATCCTGGCCGTCATGGGCATGACGGTATTCGCCTCGTTCGCCAGCTTCTGGCCCTACAAGCTGGAGCCCAGCTGGCGCCACTACGTGATGGGCATCCAGGACGCCGAGGTCGGGTCTGCCTTCGTCAACAGCCTGACCATGGCCGGCGGCACGGCGGTGCTGGGCACGGCGCTGATCTTCCTGGCCGCCTACCTGCTGGAAAAGACCCGCGCGTCACCGGCCGTGCAGACGCTGGTGCGGCTGCTGGCCATGCTGCCGATGGCCGTGCCGGGCCTGGTGCTGGGCCTGGGCTACATCTTCTTCTTCAACGCGCCGGGCAACCCGCTGGCGCCGCTGTACCACACGATGCTGCTGTTGACGATCTGCTCGATCGTCCACTTCTACACCACGGGCCACCTCACCGCGGTGACCGCGCTGAAGAGCCTGGATGCGGAATTCGAAGCCGTCTCCGCCAGCCTGAAGGTGCCGCAATGGACCACGCTGCGCCGCGTGACGCTGCCCATGTGCACGCCGGCGCTGATCGACATCGCGCGTTATCTCTTCGTCAACGCCATGACCACCGTGTCGGCTGTGGTGTTCCTGTATTCGCCGGAGACCAAGGTGGCGTCCATCGCCATCCTGAACCTCGACGAAGCCGGCGAGACCGGCGCCGCAGCGGCCTGTGCCGTGATGATCGTGGCGGCGTCCACGGTGGCCACGCTGCTGTTCTGGCTGCTGTCACGCTGGGTCGAACGGCGCACACAAGCCTGGAAGGCCTGAAATGGGACCCCCCCGAAGCGCCTTCGGCGCCTCCCCCCGAGGGGGCGCAGCCACCGGACCGGCGGAGCCGGATCCGCGGCTGCCGCTTGGATGGGCGACATGACGCACTGAGATATTGGTGGCTGGCTCATCCACCGGCCGTAATCGGAGAACCCCGTCCATGGACCGCGACCGCATCCTGCTGACCCCCGGACCGCTGACCACCACGTTGCGCACCAAGCTCGCGATGCTGCGCGACTGGGGCAGCTGGGACGCCGATTTCAACGCCGTCACCGCCCGCGTGCGCCAGCGGCTGCTGGAGATCGTGCACGGGCAGGACAGCCACGTCGTCGTGCCCCTGCAGGGCAGCGGCACCTTCAGCGTGGAAGCGGCGGTGGCCACGGTCACGCCGCGCGACGCGCACATCCTGGTGCCGGACAACGGCGCCTACTGCAAGCGCGCGGGGAAGCTCTCGCAGATGATGGGGCGGCGCGTCACGCTGCTGCCCGTGGCCGAAGACGAGCCGATCTCGGCGGCCGCAGTCGAGGCCTGTCTGACGGCCGACCCCAGCCTCACGCACGTCATCCTGATCCACTGCGAAACCGGCACCGGCGTGGAGAACCCGCTGAAGGACATCGCCGCGCTGTGCGAACGCCATGGCAAGGGCCTGATCGTCGACGCCATGTCCAGCTTCGCGGCGCTGCCCATCGACGCGCGCAGCACGCGCTTCGACGCACTGATCGCCGCCAGCGGCAAGTGCCTGGAAGGCGTGCCCGGCATGGGCTTTGTCTTCATCCGCAAGGCGGTGCTGGATGGCTGCGCCGGCCACAGCCACAGCCTGGCCATGGACCTGCACGACCAGTGGGCCTACATGGAGAAGACCGGCCAGTGGCGCTTCACCCCGCCCACGCACGTGGTGGCCGCGCTGGACGAAGCGATTACGCAATTCGTGGAAGAGGGCGGTCAGCCCGCGCGTCTGGCGCGTTACCAGGCCAACGGCCGCGCGCTGGTCGACGGCATGGCCGCGCTGGGCTTCAAGGTCTTCTTGCGTCCGCAAGTGCAGGCGCCCATCATCTACACCTTTCACGCACCGGGGCACGCTGCCTATGACTTCAAGCGTTTCTACGCGGGCGCCAAGGCGCGCGGCTTCATGCTGTACCCGGGCAAGCTGACGCAGGTGGAGACCTTCCGCGTGGGCTGCATCGGCGCCATCGGCCCCAACGAGATGCGCCAGGCGGTTCTGGCCGTCTCCGAGACCCTGGGGGAGATGGGCATCGCCAGCGGCGCGCCCGCGTTGTAGCGTCGATCGATCGCGACCAGGGCCGACCCGGCCCGCCGCCCGAATCCTGGAGAAGCCGCATGGCCAACGACACCCCCGCATCGAATCACGAGTCGCCACCCCCGGCGGCGCCCGCCGCGGCCACCGGCTTGCCCCACGAAGAGGCACGCGGCGTGCTGGAAGGCCTGCTCAAACACGGCGACAAGAAGGTGAAGGTGGCCGTCAGCGACATCGACGGCATCCTGCGCGGCAAGTACCTGCACATCGACAAGTTTGCCGGCGCGATCGACAGCGGCTTCGGCTTCTGCGACGTGGTCTTCGGCTGGGATGCGCACGACCAGTGCTACGACAACACCAGCGTCACCGGCTGGCACCACGGCTTCCCGGATGCGCTGGCGCGCCTGGACCTGCGCACGCAGCGGCGGGTGCCCTGGGACCACAACGTGCCGTTTTTCCTGGGCGAATTTGTCTCCAACGACGGCAGCCCCTACCCGGTGTGCCCGCGCCAGGTGCTCAAGCGCGTGCTCAAGCGTGCGGAGAAGCTCGGTTTCTCGGCCATGTGCGGCCACGAATACGAGTGGTTCAACTTCACCGAAACACCCCAGAGCTGGGCCGAGAAGCGCGGCGTGGGCCCGCAACCCATCACGCCCGGCATGTTCGGCTACTCGCTGCTGCGCATGGGCGACCAGCGCGAATTCTTCAATGCGCTGATGGACGAGATGGGCGCCTTCGGCGTGCCGATCGAGGGCCTGCATACCGAGACGGGGCCGGGTGTGTACGAGGCCGCCATCGCCTTCGGCGGCGCGCTGGAGGCGGCCGACCGCGCCATCCTCTTCAAGACCGGCGCCAAGGAGATCGGCAAGCGCTTCGGCGTGATGCCCAGCTTCATGGCCAAGTGGAGCGCGCAGTACCCGGGCTGCTCGGGCCACATCCACCAGAGCCTGTCCGACGGCAAGCGCAACCTGTTCTACGACGCCAACTCGCCGCGCGCGATGAGCCCGCTGTTCGAGAGCTACCTGGCCGGGCAATTGCAGGCGCTGATGGAATTTGCGCCGATGTTCTGGCCGACCATCAACAGCTACAAGCGGCTGGTCGATGGCTTCTGGGCGCCGGTCAAGCCCACCTGGGGCATGGACAACCGCACGGCCAGCTTCCGCGTCATCGCCGGCAGCCCCAAGAGCACGCGGCTGGAAACGCGCTGCCCCGGCGCCGACATGAATGCCTACCTGGCCACCGCAGCGGTCATTGCGGCCGGCCTGCACGGCGTGGAGAAGGGTCTGAAGCTCACCACGCCGCCCATCACCGGCACCAACCAGGGCGCGGATGACATCCCGCGCGCACCGCGCACGCTGATCGAGACCACACGCATTTTCAAGGGCAGCGATCTGGCGCGCGACTGGTTCGGTGATGCCTTTGTCGACCACTTTGCGGCCACGCGCGAATGGGAGTGGCGGCAGTGGCAGGATGCGGTGACCGACTGGGAATTGAAGCGGTATTTCGAGATCATCTGAGCGCTCTCTCGACCCCGCATCGACCCCGCATCGAACTTCCTGCGCGCCACCCGCCGCGGCGCGCCACCTGAAGCAGCAACGCCATGGCCATCACCACCTTTTCCTTCCCCACGAAGATCCATTTCGGCCCTGGCGCGCGTGCGCTGGTGGCCGAGCACCTGAAGTCGCGCGGCCTGCAGCGGCCGTTGATCGTCACCGATCGCGCGCTGGCGGCGCTGCCGGTGCTCACCGAATTCCGCGCGCACCTGCCGGGGCTGCAGACGGCCGTCTTCGACGGCATCTGGGGCAACCCGACCGCCGCGCAGGTGATGGCGGGCGCGGCGGCCTTCCGCGCGCATGGCGCGGACGCGGTGATCGGCTTCGGCGGCGGCGCCGCGCTGGACGTGGCCAAGGCCGTGGCGCTGATGGGCGTGCACGACGGCGACGTGATGGAGTACGTCTGGGACCACCCGCAGGTGCGGCCGATGGTCAACCCGCTGCCGCATTTCGTGGCCCTGCCGACGACCAGCGGCACCGGCAGCGAGGTCGGCCGCTCGGCCGTGGTGGCGGAGAACGACACGCACGTCAAGCGCGCACTGTTCGGCCCGCAGCTGCTGGCCCAGGCCGTCTTTGCCGACCCCGAACTGACGCTGGCCCTGCCGGCGGCCGTGACCGCGGCCACGGGCATGGACGCGCTGACGCCCAACATCGAGAGTTATCTGTCACCGGCCTACCACCCCATGTGCGACGGCATCGCGCTGGAAGGCCTGCGCATCGGCGCGCGGGCGCTGGCCCGCGCGGTGGCGCAGCCGCAGGACATACAGGCGCGCAGCGACATGATGATGAGCTCGATGATGGGCGCCATCGCCTTCCAGAAGGACCTGGGCTCGGTGCACGCCTGCGCACACGCGCTAGGTGCCGTCAACGACCTGCACCACGGCCTGGCCAACGCCTTGATGATCGACACCGTGCTGGCCTGGAACCATGAGGCCGTGCCGCAGAAGTTCGATGAACTGGCGCATGCGGCTGGCGTGAACGGCGGCGGCGCGGCCTTCGTGCCCTGGCTCAAGGCCCTGAAGACGCAGATCGGCATCACCGGCGGCCTGGCCGAACGCGGTGTCACGCATGAACACCTCGCGCGCCTGGTGCCGCTGGCGGTGAAGGATTTCGCCGGCCAGACCAATCCGCGCCCGGCGACGGCGCAGGACTACGAGCGGCTGTTCCTGGCGGCGATGTAGGGGCGCCGCTGCGTCCTGCCGCCCAATCGCCGCCCCATCGCCGCGCCCGATGTCCACGCTGGCCGTCTTCATCAGCTATGCGCACCGCGACAAGCGCGTCGCGCGTCGGCTGCAGCGGTCTTTGTGGGTTCACGGCATCGATGCCTGGCTGGACGAGCGGGGCCTGCGGCCTGGCGCGTCGCTGGCGCGCGAGCTGCAGGCGCGCATCGCCGCGTCCGATGCGCTGGTCGTGGTGGCCTCCAACGCGTCGATCCAGTCGACCTGGGTGGGGCTGGAACTCGCCTGCGCCCGCGAGCACCACAAGCCAGTGGTGCCGTTTCTGGTCGAGCCCGTGCAGACACACGAGCGGTTCCAGGGCGACCTGGGCATCGAGGCCCTGCACCCGAATGTCCAATCCCAGGCCACGCGCACGCTCATTGCCGCGTTGGGCGACCTGGGCGAAAGGTCGACGCCACTGTCCCCGGATCCCGAACGCCTGCGGGAAGCCCTGCGCCAGATGGCCGCGCAGGAAGCCGACCTCCGGCCGCTGATCGAAGGATGCATGGACGGGCCGGGGCTGCACCAGGAGTCCATGCCGACGGTCTTTGCGGCGACCTTCGAGGCGCTGGACGAGGCGCTGGATGCCCTGTACGACCTCGAACCCGGCGAGCGCATGGCCATGCATCTGGCCCACGCCTTTGCCAGCACAGGGGCGGGTTGGGCCGGTCTGCAGCGCTGGATCGCACGCTCGGGTGACGGCGAGACCGCGTTGGCGGTGGCCCTCGGGCGCGAACTGCGCGCCGACGCCATCGACCCTGCCATCGATCTGCTGGGCCGTTGCAACCCGCCCAACAACCAGGCGCTGTACGGCTTCATCGATCGCCACGCGGCGCAGTTCAGCAGCGCACAGAAGGCCGCGGTGCTGCGGCTCGTGGCGTGGCCGGTGCGCAAGGACCCGGGGCGGATGGGCGATGTCTTGGCCTGGGTGGCGGCCCGGCACTTTCCCGGGGCGCGCGAGGTGGAGCTGATGTGGACGCGCTGGATAGGGGATGGCGCCTTCGATGGCGGTGCCGCTTCGCCGCGCGATCTGGCGCGCTACCTGCGCGATGCCGACCGTGAGCAGCTGCCGGGCTGGGCGCCCATGAAAGAGGCCCTGCGCGCGCATGTGCGCCGATCGCTGCGCTCGGGTGACCAGGCCCGTGTGCACGTGGCCATCGATCACCTCCGTGCATCGGCCGACAGCGGGGCCCCGGTTCTGGACGGTCTGCTGGGCGAGGCGGAGGGAGCGGCCTACACGGCGGAGTGGAACCAATGGCGCTTGAACGACCCCGATTCGGCGGCATTCATGGCCGACTTTCTGCGTGAGGTGATCGAGGAAGCACGTGCGGACCGCGACTGGCTGGGCGCCGCCACACGCGCCCGTCGGCTGCAGGATCTGCGCCAGAAACAACGCGACGCCGCTTTGCTGGCCAACAGTCCGGCAACTGGGGCCGACCGATGACGCCGTTGTTGGCATGCCCCGCGCGCCAGAATGTGATGCCCCGGTCCACCTCCGTTCCAGCCCCTGCACGAACATGTCTGCGCTGCACACCCCACCACTGAAGCTCGGCGTTTCCGCCTGCTTCTTCCACGCCGATCCGGCGCGGCCCATCTTCACCGGAAAGACGCTGCAGTACATCGAACAATCGGTGGCGCACTGGGCGATGTCGCAGGGCGACCTGGCGGTGATGATCCCCGCGCCCGCAGCCGATGCGCGTCTGGCCGACTATGCGCAGTGGCTGGACGGCCTGGTGCTGATGGGCGGATCGGACGTCTGGCCCGGCAGCTACGGCGAGCAGCCGATGGACCCGCGCTGGCAGGGCGACCGCATCCGCGACGCCTATGAGATGGCCTTGGCACGCGCCTTCGTCGCTGCCGGCAAGCCGGTCTTCGGCGTCTGCCGCGGCCTGCAGCTGCTGAACGTGGCCTTCGGCGGCACGCTGCTGCAGGACATCCCCACGCAGCGGCCCGAGGCGTTGGCGCATCGCGATGCAGGCCTGTACGACCAGCTGTTCCACCCGGTGCAGATCGAGCCCGGCACACGGCTGGCGCAGGTCTACGCGGGGCAGCTGCAATCGACCGTCAACAGCGTGCACCACCAGGGCATCAAGGATCTCGCGCCGGGCTTCGTGGTCGAGGCACGCTGCCCGACCGACGGCATGATCGAAGCCGTGCGCCTGCAGACCGGCCCCTGGGTGGCCGCCGTGCAGTGGCACCCCGAGTTCCACCTCACGACGCAGGCCTCCGCCGCCGCGCGGCCGGACCTGATCGACGACGGACTGCTGCTGACGGATTTTCGCCAGGCCTGCCACGCGGCGCGGGCGCTGCCGGACTGACAGGGCTGACCGCCGCGCCCAAGTCGTATCGCCCGAACCGCCCATATCGCCCCTATCGCGCGCATGGCCCACATCGAACCGCATTGCCCAACCATTGACCGCATGAGCACACTCACCATCACCAATCCCGCCACCGGTGCGCCGCTGGCCGAAGTGCCCATCGACGACGCCGCCGCCATCGGCGTCAAGGCGCACGCCGCACGCAGCGCGCAGCCGGCCTGGGCGGCCCGGCCGCTGGCCGAGCGGGTGGACATCATCCGCCGCTTCCGTGCGGCGATCGTGCGCGAGCTCGAGACCCTGGCCACGACGCTCACGCAGGAGGTCGGCAAACCCATCGCACAAAGCCGCAACGAGTTGAACGGCCTGCTCGGGCGGCTGGACTTTTTCATCGCACATGCCGCCGACGCGCTGGCCGACGAAACCGTGCATGACGAGGGCGGCATGCGCGAGCGCATCAGCCACGTGCCGCTGGGCCTGGTGGCCAACATCTCGGCCTGGAACTACCCGTGGTTCGTCAGCTGCAACGTCGTCGTGCCCGCGCTGATCGCTGGCAACGCCGTGCTCTACAAACCCAGCGAATACGCCACGCTGAGCGGCGAGCACCTGGTGCGCCTGCTGTATGAAGCCGGCGTGCCCAACACCGTGCTGGCCCTGGTGGTGGGCGGTGGCGCCACCGGCGCGGCGCTGCTGGACCAGCGTGTCGACGGTGTCTTCTTCACGGGCAGCCACGCCACGGGCATGCGCATCGCGCGCGCGCTGGAGGGGCGGCTGGTCAAGCTGCAACTCGAATTGGGCGGCAAGGACCCCACCTACGTGCGCGCCGACGCCGACCCCAAGGCCGCGGCCGAATCCCTGGCCGACGGCGCCATGTACAACAGCGGCCAGAGCTGCTGTTCGGTCGAGCGCATCTATGTGCACCAGTCCGTGTACGACGCCTTCGTCGAGCACTTCCTGACGACGGTCGACGGCATGCGCGTGGGCGACCCGATGGACGACGCCACCTACATCGGCGCCATCGCACGTGCGCCGCAGCTGGACGTGCTGGACGCGCAGGTGGCCGATGCCAAGGCCAAGGGCGCCAGCCTGCGCCGCGGCGGCCATCGCCTGGCGAACCAGGCCTATGCACCCACCGTCTTCACCGAGGTGGACCACACGATGGACCTGATGCGCGAAGAGAGCTTCGGCCCGGTGATCGGCATCCAGAAAGTCAAGAGCGATGCCGAGGCCGTGGCGCTGATGAACGACACCCGCTATGGCCTGACGGCCGGTGTCTACACGAAGGACGAAACGGCCGCGCGCGAGGTGTTGAACCGCGTCAACGCCGGCAGCGTCTACTGGAACTGCTGCGACCGCGTGAGCCCGCGTCTGCCCTGGTCCGGCGTGGGCGACAGCGGCATCGGCCTGACGCTGTCCACACACGGCATCCGCGCCTTCACGCGCACCAAGGCCTGGCATCTACGGCAGCCATGAGCACAGCTGCGCCGCGTGAGGGCGGAGCCCGGGCTCCGGACGGGCAGCCCCCTGGTTTGCCCGGCACACGCGCCGCGGGCAAACCCGTGCTGGCCGTCTTCGACCTCGACCACACGCTGCTGGAGGGCGACAGCGACGTGCTGTGGTGCGATTTCCTGATCGCCGAAGGTGTGCTGGACCCGGCCGTCTTCGGCCCGCGCAACCAGGCCATCGAAGCGGGCTACAAGGCCGGCACCGTCGGCACACGCGAGTTCTGCGAGTTTTTCATCGGCACGCTGGCGGGCCACGCGCCCGCGCACTGGGCGGCGCTGCGCGAGCGCTACCTGGCCACGTGCATCCAGCCGCGCCTGCTGCCCCAGGGCATGCAGACCCTGGCCGCGCACCGCGCGCAGGGCCACCGGCTGCTGATGAGCACGGCGACCAACCGCTTCCTGGCCGAACGCACGGCGCAGGTGCTGGGCTTCGAACACCTGGTGGCCACTGCATGCGAGATGGACGCCCAAGGCCGCTTCACCGGCCGCGTGGCAGGCGAACCCAACATGCGCGCCGGCAAGATCCAGCGGCTGCACGGCTGGCTGCACGAGCAGGGGCTGCCAACGCTAACGGATCACCACAGCGTCTTCTACTCGGACTCGATGAACGACCTGCCGCTGCTGAGCGTGGTCGACGAGCCCGTGGCGGTCAACGGCGACGAACGACTGGGCGCCGTGGCCGGCGAGCGCGGGTGGGCGAGGGTGGATTGGCGCTGACGCGGCGCCCGCCAGCTGTCCGCCAACGGCCGGCGAGGCCAGCCGGCAGCCCCCGCACGGCGCTTCGCGGCGATCGAACCCGCACTTGCCGAGATCGCAAGCCGCTTGCCCGGGTCAGCCCGTAGCATCGGGCATCGCGCAGCGCCCGCGAGGCGCTCCTGACCGGGCGCCGGGCGCATGGCACAGCATGCGGCCGCGGGGCTGCACCCGAGGAGAGTCATGAAGCCGATCGAACGACGCGCCCTGGCGCGCACGCTGGTTGTGGCCGCAGCGGCATTGCTGGGCCTGACACCGGCCGCACACGCGCAAGCCTGGCCCACCAAACCCGTCACCATCGTCGCCGCCTATCCGGCCGGCGGTGTGGCCGACCAGATGGCGCGGCTGCTGGCCGCTGAACTGGGCAAGCGGCTGGGGCAGCCCGTGATCGTGGAAAACCGGGTCGGGGCCTCCGGAATGATCGGCGCGGCCAGCGTCGCCAAGGCCGCACCCGACGGCCACACGCTGCTGATGGCCGCGATGGCCGAGATCGTCTTCACGCCCTACATGCACGAACGCATGGCCTACGCGCCCGACAAGGACCTGGCCCCGGTGGCGATGGCGGTGCGCTTCCCGTTCATGCTGGTGACGCACCCCTCGGTGCCGGTGCGCACCACCGCCGACGTCATCGCGCTGGCGCGCAAGAACCCGGGCCAGTACACCTATGCCACGGGCGGCAACGGCTCGGTGCAGCACCTGGCCATGGAAATGTTTGCGCGCATGGCGGGCGTGCAGATGCGCCACATCCCGTACAAGGGTGTCACGCCGGCTCTGACCGACGTGCTGGGTAACCAGGTGTCGATGATGTTTGCCGGCTTCCCGCCGGCCATGGCGCATGTGAAGAACGGCAAGCTCACGCCGATTTCGGTGACGACCAAGGAGCGGCTGCCGGTCGCGGCCGACATCCCGTCCGTCGCTGAAACCCCCGGCCTCGAAAAGTACGACTTCCCCGTCTGGGTGGCGCTGTTCGCGACGGCCGGCACGCCGCCGGCCATCCTGGACCGCCTGCACCGCGAGACCGTGGCGATCTTCGGCATGCCCGAACACCGCGCCGCCATCGAGAAGGCCGGCATGACGATCTCCGACGAGTCGCGCGCCACCTTCGGCGCCTTCGTGAAGGCCGAATCGTCCAAGTACCAGAAGATCATTCGCGAGGCGGGCATCAAGGAAGACTAACCGGCCGCGGGCGGCCGTTGCATCGGATGCGGCGTTAGCGATGGCGCGCCCGGCCGCGCGCCGCCCTCACATCGGCAAGCTGCCGAACCGGCTGTTCGACATCCAGTCGCCCAGGCCCGAGGGCGGCATCGGGCGGCCGATGCCGTAGCCCTGTGCCAGGTCGCAGCCGAAGGACGACAGCCGCTCCAGGGTGCTGTCGTCCTCGACACCTTCGGCCACCACCAGGATGCCCAGTTCGTGGCACAGGTCGATGGTCGAGCGCACGATGGCGGCGTCGGCCGTGTCGCTGAGCAGCGTGGTGACGAAGGCGCGGTCGATCTTCAGCGCGTGCAGCGGCAGCCGCTGCAGCTGCTTCAGGCGGTGCAGCGAGGAGTAGCCCACGCCGTAGTCGTCCAGCGCGATGCGCACGCCGCGTGCGGCCATGTCGTGCAGCGCGGCAAAGGCGCGTTCCTCGTCGTGCAGCACGGCCTGTTCGGTGATCTCGATTTCCAGGCGCGAGGGCGGAAAGTCCATCTCCTCGGCCACGCGCAGCAGGCGATTGGCGATATTCGGATGCTGCAGCTGCCGCGGCGACACATTGATGGCCAGCGAGATCGGCAGCGCCTTGATGCTGGCGATGGCGCTGCGCAGCACCCATTCGCCCGCGTCCAGGATCAGCCCGGTCTGTTCGAGCATCGCGATGAAGGTGTCGGGCATCTGCAGCCCCACACCCGGGCGGCGCCAGCGCAGCAGCGCCTCCACGCCGACACAGCGCTGGTCGGTCACCTGCACCACCGGCTGGAAGTGCAGTTCGAACTCGCCGCGCTCCAGGCCGCGGAACAGCGCCACCTGGGTGGCGATGGTGCGGGCCACGCGCTCCTGGATGCCTTCGGTGAAAAAGCGGTAGCCGGATTCGCGCGCGCACTCCGTCTCGGCGCGCGCCTGCGCGGCTGCGGCGCTGCGCAGCAGGGCTTCGGGTTCGTCGCCGTCGGCCGGGTACAGGGCCACACCCGCGTGCACCGTGGCCAGCAATTCCCAGTCGTCCACGACCAGCGGGTTGCTGAAGGCTTCGGTCAGCCGCTGCGCGACGGTGCCGGCGTCGACCTCGCCGTTGACGTCGGACACTAGCAGCACAAAACGCTCGCCGCCCAGGTGCGACAGCGTGTCGCGCTCGCGCAGCAGGCCGGACAGGTGCTCGGCCACCGCACGCAGCACGCGGTCGGCCGCGGCCGGTCCGCCAGCGGCGCGGGCGCGTGCCATGGCATTGGTGCGCAGCTCCATCACCGCAAAGCCCGTGCCCCCGCGGTGCGAGGCCGTCACCGCGGTGCGCAGGCGGTCGCGCAGCAGCACGCGGTTGGGCAGGCCCGTGAGCGCGTCGAAATGCGCCTGGTAATTCAGTTGTGCTTCGGCGTCTCGGCGGTCGGTGAGGTCCTGCACCACGCCAAAACACGATTTCGGCCGGCCGTGGTCGTCCAGCGACAGGCTGCCCGACCAGGCCAGGTGGCGCATGCCCTGGCCGACGTGGAAGCGAACCTCGACCGGTTCTTCGCCGCCGCCGCTTTGCAGCCGGTCCAGGAAGGCCGCCAGGCGCGGGCGGTCTTCCTGCACCACGCGCTGCAGCAGCGCGTCGCAGTCGAGCGCGACGTCGTCGTCCAGGCCCAGCATCTCGCGCATCTCGGACGAGCAGGTCAGCGTGAGCCCGTCCATCGACAGCGTCCACTGGCCCAGCTGCGCGATGCGCTGCGCGCGGTCCAGCAGCTGCTGGCTGTCGCGCAGGCGGCGGGCCGTGCGGTTGGTGCGCAGCGCGTAGCGCAGGCGCTGGCCCAGCAGTGCCCAGTTGATGGGTTTGGTGATGAAGTCGGTGGCGCCGGCTTCGAAGGCCAGGGTCACGGCCATCACGTCGTCCAGGCCGGTGAGCATCAGGATGGGCACCAGCTGGCCGGAGGGCAGCTTGCGTATCGCGCGGCAGGCGTCGAAGCCGTTCATGGCCGGCATGCGCACGTCCATCAGCACGAGATCCGGCAGGTGCTCGCGGCAACTGGCCACGGCGGCCTTTCCGTCTTCGGCTTCCATGACGTCGTAGCCGGAATCCAGCAGGACACGGCGCACCATCAGGCGCGTCACAGACTCGTCGTCGACGACGAGTATTCGGATCTGACCACTCATGACAGTTTCTCCCTCGCCATCCAGTTTTCGAGCGCCAGTCGCGCGGCTTCGATCTCCACGCGCAGGTCTTCCATGGAGACGCCCACGGGCGGTTGAGCGGTTCCAGCCGCTTCGAGTTCTGCCGCACGTGCGATCAGGCGATAGGCGCCCACGTCGCCGGCGATGTTCTTGATGCGGTGCAAGGCGTCGGCGCAGGCGCCGGCGTCGTCACGGGCCTGCGCCGCTTCCAGCGCCAGGGCCTGAGCGTCGAGTGCCTCGCGCACCTTGGCCATCATCTCGGGCATGGCCCGGCCCATGGCCGCACGCACCTCGGCCAGGCGGTTGTCGTCCAGTGTCGGCGCGCTGGCGTGTACCGGCGCCTGTCCCGGCGGCGGCAGCCAGCGGGCAATGACGCTGGCCAGCGCGTCGCCGCTGAAGGGCTTGCTGACGAAATCGTCCATCTCGGCGGCCAGGCAGCGCGCGCGGTCGGCGGGCAGGGCGTGGGCGGTGAGGGCGATCACGGGGATGCGCGAGCGGCGCGTCTCGCGCTCCCAGGCGCGGATGGCCGCCGTGGCCTGGTAGCCGTCCATCGTGGGCATCTGGATGTCCATCAGCACGACGTCGTAGTTGCCGGACTTGACGGCCTCGACCGCGCTGCGGCCATTGGTGGCCAGGTCGGCCTGCAAGCCGCGCCGGCGCAGCATCTGCAGCCCGAGTTCGGCGGTGACCGGGTAGTCCTCCACCAGCAGCACCCGTTCGCCGGCAAAGCGCAGCGAGGGCGCGCCCGGGGCGGGCGTCGGCGGGGCCTGCGTGGCCTGCGCGCGGGTCAGCACGGTGGCGATGGCGTCGTGCAGGTCGGATTGCCGCACGGGCTTGTCCAGCCAGACATCCACACGCAGGCCCGTCATGCGCGAGCTGTCCTGCACCGACGAGCTCAGCATGATCAGCGGCATCTCGGCCAGGGCCGGATCGGCCTGGATGCGCTGCACCAGCGTGTAGCCGTCCATGCCCGGCATGTTCAGGTCCAGCAGCGCCAGGTGATAGGGCTGGCCGGCGATGGCCGCGTCATGCAGCTTGGCCAGGGCCTCGTCGCCGCCCGCGGCGCTGCCGGACTGGCTGCCCCAGGCCGTGAGGTAGCGGTGCAGGATGATGCGGTTGGTCGGGTGGTCGTCGACCACCAGCACCCGCGTGCCCTTGAAGTTGGCCGGCTGCGGTGTGCTCCTGCCGCTGCACGGCACCAGCACGGGCACCGTGAACCAGAAGGTCGAGCCTTCGCCCTGGCGGCTGCGAAAGCCGATCTCCCCGTTCATCAGCGCCACCAGGCGCCGCGCGATGCTCAGGCCCAGGCCGCTGCCGCCGAAGCGCCGGCTGGTGCTGCTGTCGGCCTGGGTGAAGGGTTCGAACAGCGAGGTCTGCTTGTCATCCGGGATGCCGATGCCGGTGTCGCGCACCTCCAGCCGCAGCACGGGACCGTCGGGCGTTTCTTCCTGCACCACCGTGACGACGACTTCGCCGTTTTCGGTGAACTTGATGGCGTTGCCCACCAGGTTGACCAGGATCTGCCGCAGGCGGATCGGGTCGCCGCGCACGACGGCGGGCACCTCGGGCGCGATGTAGCAGGCCAGCTCCAGCCGCTTGTCGTGGGCGCGGTGGCGCAGCATCACGGTCACGTCTTCGACCGTGTGCCGCAGGTCGAAATCGATCGATTCGATGCGCAGCTTGCCCGCCTCGAGCCGCGAGAAATCCAGGATTTCGTCGATCACGCCCAGCAGCACGTTGCCCGAGGTGGAGGCCGTCTCCAGGTGGCGCAGCTGCTGCATGTTCAGCGGCGTCTCGCGCAGCATCTCGATGGAGCCCAGCATGCCGTGCATCGGCGTGCGGATCTCGTGGCTCATGTTGGCCAGGAATTCGGACTTCGCGGCCGCCGCGTCTTCCGCCGCGCGCTTGGCCTGGCGCAGCTCGAGTTCGGCCTGCTTGCGTTGCGTGATGTCGTGCACCACGCCGATGAAGCGCCGCTGGCCGGGCAGCGGCAGCTCGGCGATGCGCAGGGCGATCCACATCGGGCTGCCGTCCTGGCGCTGCGCCTCGAACTCGCGTTCCTGGCCCATCACCTTGGTCTCGCCGGTGGCGAGGTAACGCTGCATGTAGCCGTCGTGGCTGGCGCGGTAGCGCTCGGGCAGGATGCGCGAGATGTTGCGGCCGATCACCTGCGCGGCGGTCCAGCCGAACATCACCTGCGCGCCGCCGTTGAAGCTTTCGACGTCGCCCTTGTCGTCGATGACGATGATGCCGTCGTGCGTGGTGTCCAGCACCTGCGCGAGATAGGCGCTGCGCCGCTCGAGCTCGCGCTCGCGCTCGGCCAGGTCTGCGTAGGTGGTTGCCAGGCTGCGCGACATCGAGTTGAAGGCCGCCGCCGTCTGGCCCAGGTCGTCGCGGCTGCGCACGGGCACCTGCACGCCCAGGTCGCCGGCGGCGATGCGGCGCGCGCCGGTGCTCAGGTCGGTCAGCTGGCGCGTGAGATAGGCGCCCAGCAGCCAGGAGAACAGGCCCACCAGCAGGATCTCCGCCCCCGCCAGGATGATGCCGAAGCGCCGGGCCTCGCCCAGCCGGGCGACCAGATCCGCGGCCGTGATGCCCAGCTCGATGCGGCCAAAAGGCGTGCCGGCTTCGGTGATGGGCGCCACGGTGTCGAACACGCCGTCGGGCAGGGTTTCGATCGGGGCCGACGCGCTGCCGACGGGCCGCGCCAGCACCTTGGCGTCGCCGGCTTCGGCCAGCGTGCGCCCGTTGTTGTCCCGCACCCGTGCGTAGACCACGCCCGGGTAGCGCATCATTTCGTCCGTCAGCGCCTTCAGCACGGCCAGGTCGTTGCTGATCAACGCATCGCGCGCGGCCACGGCGTAGGCGCGCGAGGTGGCATCGGTGCGCTGGCGGAATTCCGCCTCCGTGCTGTTGCCCATGAAGCCCAGCCCGCTCCACAGCAGCGCGCTCAGCAGCACCAGCTCGATGGCGGCGATGCCCAGGATGGTCTTCAGGCGGAACGACATGGCGCGGGGCTCATTCCTTCAAGAGGGCAGCCAGGGTCTTGATGCCCAGCGCGCGGACGTCGTCCCACTGCTTGTCCTGCGCCGCCTCGATGCCGTTGAATCCCACACCCTGCAGGGCGCTGCGGCCTTCGGGCGTGGCGTCGGCCGAGACCATGGCCGACAGCAGCGCGGCCACGGCATCGGCGGGCACACGCGGGTGCGCGGCGATGGCATGCGGCGTGTATTCCGGCGTGGTCCACAGCACACGCAGCTGCGCGCGCACGTCGGCATCCATCGCCTGCAGCGTGCGCGGAATGCCGCCGCCGGCCGGAAAGCGCCCGCGCGCCACGTTCAGGTAGACCGATTCGTGCGAGCCGACAAACTGCGCGCTGGTCTGGATGCCGCGCCGCTCCAGCTCCGCCCGCACCAGCACCGTGGCCGCGAAGGACGCCGGCGCTGGGTAGGCGATCTCCAGCCCCGCCAGGTTGCCCAGCTGCTGCTGCGGTGCATCTTTGCGCACGACCACCAGGCCGCGCAGGCGCCGGTTCTTCTCGTGGGCGAAGGCGCGGTAGCCGGGCTTCAGGCTGAACACCGTGTAGTGGTACGGGTTCATGTAGGCGAAGTCGTACTCGCCGGCGGCCAGGCGCGTCTCGAACTTCGGAATGTCCGGCGCCGTCGCAAAGCGCAGCCCAAAGCCGGCGCGGGCGCTCAGCACATTGAACAGCGGGATCCAGGCGCGCGCCAGCTCGGACGCGGACTGCTGCGGAACGACCCCGAATACATAGGTCTTGTCGGCCGCGGCCAGGCTCGGGCGAGCCGGCAGCAGCGCCAGACTTCCCATCGCGCCCGTGGCGCGGAGCATCGTGCGGCGTTGCATGTCGTCAGGTGAACAGGTCAGTTAAGGATTCGAAGCATTGTCAGCCAGCACAACTTACCGCATCACGGGTGATTGCCCGTTGTTGCCCAGCACGTGGGGCGGCGGTTAGAGGTGGCTCTCGATGGCAGTCCCGTACGCGGGCGGGGCTGGCGGCGATGGCGCCGTCGCTCATGCGGACGATCCGGTAGCCGTAGGTGGCGCCTATGCCGCCGTACTGCTCCTTCTTCTTGATCGCGTCGGGGACCTCGCCCAGGTCGACCTCGATGCCGCCCGACGTGCAGGCGTATTCCGCTCGGCTGACCTCGTTGAAGCCCCACTGCATCAGGGCGGGGTTGCTCGGCAGGTCGCCGGCATAGACAGGTCGGTTGCGAAAAATGAACCCGCCCGTCCGCTGGGAGATCCAGATCTGTGCGGCTGACGAATGAATGGCCACTGGGAAGCCGGCATCCCGAGGCTGGCGGATACGCGGCGGCGCCTCGGCCTTGGAGTAGTGGCCATGCGTGGGTGGCCACGCGTACGTGCCCTGGATGTCGGGGCAGCCGAAGAGCGGCTGGGACACTGCGCCAATCGCCTTGGGCGGATCGGACGTGCCGTGGCCTTGGAGGCTGCATCCGACCGGGAGCAGGCAGGCGGCGCCGAGCGCGAGGATCCTGAGCGTGGGTTGCCGCATGGGTGTCGGATGCAGACGCGGGGGCGTGGCGCGCGGTGCAGGCAAACGCCGGCGTCCGCGCGGGCGGGGTATGGCTGACCCCCTCGATCTTGCACGTGGGTTTTGGCGCCCGATGCGCGGAGTTGGGTATGGGTTTGGCCGATGCCAGGCGGTTTGAGTCGCGGTTTCCGGGCCGGCCTTTCATTCATCTAACGTCTGCAAGCGCTTTCAAAGACGCCGCATGCCAACGGACGGATCAGCTGCCGTGGCGCAGCGGCGCCGCGCAAACCGAACGGCTATATCGGTCAGGCCGATTCATCGATCCGTTCGGCCAGTTCGAAGTCGCGTGCGCTGAGGCCGCCTACGTCATGCGTGGTGAGTTGAATGCGGACGGTGTTGTAGACATTGAACCACTCGGGGTGGTGATTCATCCGTTCCGCGATCAGGGCCACCTGGGTCATGAAGGCGAAGGCTTCGACGAAGTCCTTGAATTTCAAGACGCGGGTGAGTTTGTCGTCTTCAATGGACCAATTGCGGCGTTGGGACAGCAGCTCGTCAATTTCCGGTTGGGTCAGCCGAGTCGTTCGAGACATGATGCACTCCTGATTTTTCAGGGCAGCCGTCAACTGGTGCGCGCCCGCGATGGATCCGTTCAGCCCGTGAATCCGTCCAAGACGTTGGCCGCATTCACACCCAGCTCCCGTGCAGCATAGCCACCTTCCAGAATCATGGCCGTCGGAAGCCCCAAATCCTTCAGGCGACTTCCCAGGCGCAGGAAGTCCGGCGATTGCAGGGCGAATGTCGAAATCGGATCGCCGGCATACGTATCCAGTCCGAGCGAAACGACAAAAGCGTCTGCGCCATGGTGTTCGATGCGCGCGCAAGCCGCTTCGAGTGCCGAAAACCAGCGTTCGACCGACGCGCCGGCAGGCAATGGCAGATTCATGTTGAAGCCCGTGCCTTCGCCGCTGCCGACTTCGTCGGCATGACCCAGGTAGAACGGGTATTCGGTCATGGGGTCGCCATGGATGCTGACAAAAAGCACATCGGAGCGCTCATAGAAGATGCTCTGCGTGCCGTTTCCGTGGTGGTAGTCCACATCCAGGATAGCCACGCGCCTGCAACCCTGGGCGAGCAGTGTTTCAGCGGCCACCGCGGCGTTATTCAGAAAGCAGTAGCCACCCATGAAGTCCGAGCCCGCGTGATGGCCCGGGGGTCGCGTGGCGCAGAAAACCCCCCGCTCGCCCTGCGACAGAAGGGCCGCCGTACTCGCGGCAGCATCGGCACCGGCTTTTGCGGCGTCCCATGTGCCCGCGACGAGGGGCGTGCCGTTGTCCATCGAATAAAGGCCCAGCTTGGCTGTGAAGTTGTCGGGCTCGATGTCGTGGCGAAGCGTGCGAACCGGCCAGACCGATGGGAATGGCTGCATGTCGGCATTGTTCGGGTCGAGCGCCACCCATTGCTGCCATGCCGTTTGCAGGAACTGGAGATAGGCCCCTGAGTGAACCCTGCGCAGGGCGTCGGTACTGTCGCTGTCCGGTGAACGTATATCGTTGCCACGAGCAACCAGTTCCGCGCGCACAAACTCGGCCCGTGACGGGGACTCGAAACAAGGGACGCGATTCCCACGGAAGAACTCGTGTTCAGGTGCGTGCAGCGCGTGATCGGCGGAGAATATCGTGATCATTGGCGGTGGGCGCGTTGGCGTCGCGCCATTCGAAGGAACGATGGGTTCCTGATCGTGATTTGAACCCGAAAATGCGTGTCAACTACGGCGCAGACCTGTGTGTTCGCATGAATACCAGTGCGAGTACCGCAGTGGTACCTAATATGGCCGGGCCAAAACGTAACCCATACTCAAGAGGGGCGAGAAGCAGTGGCATGAACCAAAGAGCGTCTCTTGTCGTATTGGGATTCGTGAAAGCGACATACACGCCAAAGAAGAAGGCCCCCGCGACATTGAACAGCAAGACGGTCCATGCGAGTCTGGTTGCTGCCTGGTAGGCAGTTGGGCTTCTGGTCCGCCTTTCCCGACGGATCGATTGAACGATCGCGGCCGCAGTGGCGAAGACTGGGAAAGCGAGTGCGACTGCAGGCTTCATGCGGTGCGCTGCGCAGCGGGCTACGACCTGCGCTGGTTGTTGGGGATGATCGCCAAGAGGGGTTTGCTGGCCGTCTTGTGGCTCTCGGCAGCCCAGGTGCAATCGGCGGTGCAGGCGATATTCGGTACGGCAAGGGCGCCGGAACCGTCAGAGTGCGTACGGCCGCTCAGGTCGGCAGCTTGAAACTGAACTTCTTTGGGGCGACTATTTCATCAGCTCGAAAAACCACTGATTTCTCATTCCAATAAGATATGCCAGGCAACAGCTCACACATAAGAATTCCGCAAGGCCGCGGGCCCTGTCGACTCTCCTGCTGCTGTCAAGTAACCACTGATTGCTTCACTGTTGATATCGTCAAGCGTGCGCCACTATTTCCCCCAGGATCAGCTCCAATTTCTTGCGGGTAAACGCCGATCTTGAAATATGTGCCACCTTTGACATTGTTGGTATCGATTGTTCGCGACGCAGACACCGCAGTTTTGCCCTTGGTGTACTCAACAAATCCCTTCTTATTCTTGCAACCAATAATCACCGTCATCTTTTCGCCGAGCTTGTAGGCGTCATCCAGGACAACTTCCTCAGCGTTGGGTTCGGAATTGAAGACGGCCTTGATAACGCCCTTATCGTTTGTTCCGGTCGCGTTCGACGGTCCGTAATACTTGATCATGACCAGATTTCGTGTATTGTCATGAATCTGACCGATGACGACCCTCGGCTTGGTTCCGCTTTGGGTACTCTTCAGAATCTGATTCAAGGTCAAATATCGATGGTCACTGAAAGCGTTCCAGCGATGTTCCTTGTCTCGCTTCAACTCGCACCGAGCGCCACCCGCCTCGCTGGATGTCTTGGCTCCGAAAGCAGGTGAATAAAAGAAGTATCCATCGCTGGTCACCTTGAAATAGTTCTCAACCTTTACGACTTTGTGGGTCTTGTTGTCGTTGAGCGTGAGCGCATCACCGGAAAGTTTGCCTTTGGAATTCACCGGTAGCTCAAGATCCCAATCGTTCAGCTTGATACCGGAAGTGGAGGTGCCCAATGCATACTGCCGATTCGCATCCAACTCATCAGACCCATCCTGAGCAGTTTGGTCCGCGACCGGGAGGTCATCTCCGCCTCCACAAGCTTGGAGCGAAACAGAGAGCGCCATGCCCAACATGACTGTTCGACGGTCCACTGTCGCTTTGCTCGGCGCAAGTTTTGCTGCCTTGAAACGATTCATAGTTTCTCCCATCAGAAGAATCGCCAGGGTTTCAACGCCAGAATAGTGTTGCCCGGATCCAGCGTCAATAGCGACGGCGTTCAGACCCCGGCTCGGTCGCTGGACAGTTGCAAGAAGTTGTAACTCCGCGATGGTGAACTACTGACGCGCAGTCCCTGAACTATTCAATCTCAACCCGCTGACGCGAGCCTCATGGCAGCCATTCGGTGCAATTCAGTCTGATCTGCATTGAACGCCGCTCGCACGGCGGACCGCAGATGGGTCGGCAACAGCCACAAGATCGCCCGCAGGCCCTTCTTGGCAAACATCCACAGCAACCCACGCAGGTTGTAGCCCGCCGCGCACAAGACGGCATGCAGCCGGTTGCCCGATTGGCCATTCAAATGACCCATCTGCACTCTTGACCTGTTCATCGCGACTGCGGCTGCGTCGGCGGCTTTTGAGGCCATTGCTCGACATGCGTCATTCGACGATTCGTCACAGCCGGAAATTGCTTGACGAACGGGGGGAAGCCCGTGCGGTCGAGTTAACCGCTGCCGCACAAAGCAGGCCGCAGCGGGCTGGGGTTGGACGAGGCATTGCGCCTCGTCCGCGAGGCGTTCACTTTCGGGTGTACCGGCCGTCAAATGCCACGGTCCACTCACCGGCCGCGCCTGTGGATTCCCAGAACTGACGGACGCTGCCGTCTGCATGGGGCGTCCACGTGATCCGATGCTTGGTGACCTTGCCGTCTGCGCCCGTCGTCTGGCCTTCCAGGATCATCTTTCCGTCTCGCAGGGTGCCTTGCCGCGGCGCCTCGGCTCCACCAGGGGCCAGGCCTCAGCCCTTCGCGCTGGCCGCCAGCTTGTCGGTGACGACTTTGTCCGCGCACAGCTCGAACAGGTAGCTCAAGCGCTCGAAGCTCAGCCACATCACAACGGCCGAGATCGTGGCCACGACGCCTATCCAAGTGGGCTTCACGAGGAACGCGGCGAGCAGTGCGTTGACGATCAGTCCGCGTGAGATCCGATCGCGGGAACTCCTCATGGCCATCTCCTTGTAGAGCTCGGGAGCGAAGAGACCGATTCGAGCCTGTCTCTCTGTGCCGCTGACGGTGTCCTCACCTTGGCCGGGCCTGTACCTCGAGAACACGCTTCTGCGTATCCAGTGCTTGGCCTGCCGCGTGATCGCAAACGCCACGATGTCGATTGCCATTCCGGCAACGTAGAGCGCGAGTGCAAGAACCGGCAGCTTTGTCCCTGTCTCGAGAAGCTTTGGACCGACTTCGGTGTGGTACAGCACCAAGAGCGCAATCGCCCCGTTGACAAGGTACTCGATCAGCAGACCCGGTATGGACATGAGCAACTCGGTAGCAGGTAGATGGGAGTCTGAAGGCTAACGTGTGAAGTTAGGCTGTGCAGACGGTAGGTCTACTCGTGCGCTGGAAGGAAGACGGTCCGCCCCTGGAGGCGGGCGGGTTGGCTTGCCGTTGGCACTGCTTAGGTGAACGCGAATCCGAAAGCTCTTGGCTGTGCCCAGACAAGGCACTCGCAGCGTCTTGCGGGTGGCCTGCGCAGCCGTGGACAAGGGCAACACCGTTACCCCGCTGCTGCAATGGGCGCTGCAGGTGCAGGCGCGCAGCAACCACAACAAGGCGACCTGCGCGTTGGCCAACAACCTGGCGCGGATCTGCTTCGCGACGCTGCGTGACCACGCCGCGTATGACGATGCGGCGACCGTTCAGCACAAGGTGCAGCGCCAGACGTTTGCGATGACGGCCTGACGAGCAATCGCTTCGCCGATCTCCTCTTCCGTACGACTTCTTAGCCACCACTTGCGATGGGTCTGAGCGACCATCGTGGCCAAGCGTGAGCCCTCCCACACCGCACGGCGCCGATAAGCTTTCCGGCAGCAACGCCTGCCACTTGTAGCGTGTGACGCCGCGGTGATGCAGGTTCCATGTCGGCACGGGACGAACAAGATCCCACCACAGATGCCGGATATCCGACTGCAGGTGCTTCTCCCGACCGGCCTTCATCGGTCAGATCCTTGCCGTTGTGGGGAGAGTCCATATAGCAAGGGTTAGGCATCGCGGAGGCTGCGTAAGTCAAGACCCCGGTGCCGAGCCTCGCATAGGAAATCGCTCCACGGGATCATGAGTTCCTCCCACTGTTCAGGCGACGTTGACGGTCCGCCCTTCAGAAAGCGTGGAGTGAGCTCGTCAACCGCTGCCTTTCCCCTGCGCAGAACTTCTTGATCGTCGAGCGGACGAAGATATGGATTCTCTCTGTATCGGAGTTCCCACATTTCTTGCCTCTTGATCTTGGCTCCGGGTCTCGGGTTCTCCGGAGCGCTCGATGACCTAGCCTGAAGATTGACAGGTGAAGTCGCGGACTGGAGGAAGATTGGATGCCCGCTGAAGTTGGCCCAAGCGACCTGAAGATAAGTCAGCAACTCATCGAACCAAGGAAATGCCTTTGCTTTGGCACTCTTGAGGTTTAGAAGTGGTAGTGTCTTGATGGCTGGACTGTGTTCGAGAAAGTGACTCTCGAATATGAGCCAAGAGAATGCGATAGGGCTGCGCACCGACCCATCGTCGTTCTTCCTGCGCAGAAGCATCGCCAGCCGATGTGCCACGACGTCGGGCGTGAAGATGTCGATTTCCTGATTCAACAGCACCAAAACACCTACGGAGTCCGGCAAGGAAAGCAAGCGCGCCGTGTTCTCGATCTGATCTTCTGCACTCCTGGCAGCCGCCTCTACTGAGCGCGTTGTTCGAAGAAAGATTCGATCATTGATCTCCTTGCCGTCCGGCAGGTGCGCAAGTACCTTGCTGAGTTCAACTTCGCCATAGAACAACGGGAAGTCATCGCGATCGCGATGAGTAGCCATTTCTACTTCGACTTTCGACGCGGTGTCGACCTCCAACGATTTGACTTCGATGATCACTCGTCGATCGAAGAGAAGGAAGTCTGCACGTCGTTCGCCCTTGTACTGCTCACCAGAGAGCAATTCGTCAAGGGACTCTGCCCCGGGGATTCCGGACAGGAAGTGCAGGAATCTGCGCTCAAGGGCAGAGGACATGGAGTTTGCGAAGCTTTACGTAGAGCTCAGCCGCGCGCGGAGGCGTGGCGGCATGAGCGGCTGGCACAAGATGGGCGAAGCCCATTGCCAGCCACGAGTGGCGGCACGCCGTAGCGCGTCGACTTCAGCGCCATGTTGGGCCTTATGCGCTACGCCTCGGACCGAACCTGTTTCCCGCAGTGCTTGCAGACCTTGGCCCTAGCGAGGATTCGTTCAGCACAGTACGGGCACTCAACCTCATCCCGACCGAGAGCGGACGGCGCAGGCGCGAGGGTCGGTTTGGCAGCACTTGCTGGTACTAGGGCCGTTGCTCTGCAGAGGGGACAAACGGTTGGAGGCCCGGCCCTGCGCCAGATGGAGTAGATGACGCCTGGGACGATGTAGAAGAGGTACAAGACCACTTCAATCCAGCCGCTGCCTTTCCTGAGCGCGTGCGGCGCATAGTTGTGGCAGGCATTGCAGTAATACTTGGCTTTGCCCTCTGGATTCGAGGCGCACAACGGACATAGGTACTTGCCCTTTACCTCTGTGAGCGAAGCGAACTTCACAGCACCGCATGAGTCGCAAGTGGTCTTTAGGCCCAATTGGTGACCTCCTTCTTGAGTTCAAAGTATTCTGGCTTGAGCATGGCGTGGAACGCTAGCGGCAGCGGCGACGATTTCATATGAGGCCGAACGTGTGAGCGTAGCGTCAACAATCGGGAAGGCGCTTGGGCCGCGATGCGGATGACGACACTGGCCGCCTCGCGGCCCAAGTTCCTTTCCGATTGGTGTTCTCTCGAGATAAGGGTTAGGCGTCAGTTCTTCTTGGTGCCATTGCTGATGGCTTCCATCCCCTGAATGTAGGAGCCCAGCAGTCCATACTGCGCCAGCATGCGAAAGGGATTGCGCGTGGCTGCCTCGCGCGCATGGTTCTCGCTGATCTGACACCATGAGCACTCCTCGGTATCAGCAGCGAGTGGTTCCTTGCATGAACCGCAGTGCTGCGCGCACTGTTCAAGTTGTGAACCATCAAACGCGTACGGTACACCGGACTCGTCGACGAAGTACGGATTTGCGGAGGATCGTCCAATGCGCATCTCTAGATAGCGACAGTCCAACTGAACACTCTGCGCCCGGACTAGTGTCTTAGTGGCCTTGGTGGCGCGTGGACCGACGACCAGTGCGCTCACGCAACTCTTAGGAACGTCCGCTAGCAGCAGATCCCCGGTCTGCCGAACCTCGGTTTGGCGGACGATCATGCGACGTTCGAGCTCGTAGGACCAACTCGTGGTCTTAGTGAAGTAGGCTGCGCTGAACACGCCCTTGTTCAGAAGATAGACGTAGCGAGGCTTTCCAATCTGGTGCGCGCGATGCAGCATGTCTGACAGCCCTTCATGCGGAGTGTCTTGGTAGTTAACGTCACCAAAACTGCTATCAGGAAACGCAGCAGCAAGTTCATCTTCGGCTAGTTCAACGACGACTCCTTCGGAGTTCTGCGCGTAGTGAGCCCACATAGGGATGATTGCCGGGGACCGTGAGAAGCACGTCGTAGGCAACTGTGGCAACTTGCCGATTGCATCCTGATAGAACGCCAGCGCATCCGGCTCTTCATTGAAGTCGATCGTTAGGAAGAGTTCGTACGGATCGTTGAAGTCCCTCGGCAGTGAGCACTTGAACGTGATCATGTCCGGACCGGAGAAGACCTTGTCCAGGTAGCTAGGACCAACGTACTTGTACAGAAGCTTCGTCATGGGATGGACGGCGGAGTGTGACGACTAACGGTCGAGCTAAGCTGGCGACAATGGTATTGCGCGCCGGAGGGCAGGCGCAAAGTGGGGCGAAGCCCCAGCGCCTGATGGCCAGCGTGACACGCCGTTGGTGCTCTGCCTGAGTGATGGGATGGACTCCCCCGTTTTCCGCACCCGGCGCAATATCCGCCCGCTGGTCTTCCTGGGTAGGGGGATCAGGTTGGTAAACGAGAGGAGTCCGACATGAATACTACGACCGTTGCCGTCGACTTGGCCAAGCATGTCATTCAACTGGCCGTCGCCAATTCCCACTTGCAGATCACCGATACGCAGCGCCTGACGCGGTCTCAGTTCGAGCACTGGTTTGCCAATCGCCAGGTCGATCTGGTTGTCATGGAAGCCTGCGGCTCGGCGCACTTCTGGGCGCGCTGGCTCAATGGCTTGGGTATCGAAGTGCGGCTGCTGCCGGCGCAGTATGTTCGCGCTTAAGTACGACGCAACAAGACGGACGCTGCTGGTGCCGCCGCGCTGATCGAAGCCGCCCGCGCCTGCGACCTGCGCCAGGTGCGCATCAAGTCCGTCGAACAATAGGCTTTCCACGGATTGCACCGCATCCGCGCGCTGTGGATGAGCGCGCGCACCAGCCGCATCAATGCCTTGCAGGGGTTCTGTCGCGAGTCCGGTATCGCGATCCCGCAGGGTGCGCGCACCGGGATCGAGGTGCTCGGTCGCGTGCTGGCCGACACGCGCTCCGCCGTTCCGGACCTGATCCGCCACAGCGACCACAGGCTTCTTGGGGAGGTTCGCTTGCTCGAAGCCCGCATCGCGCAAGTTGAGCGCGAGCTCACCCAGGCCGCACGCCGCAGCCCCGCTTGCACTTTGCTGCTGACCGTGCCGGGCATCGGTTTGCTCACAGCCACAGCGATGGTCGCGGCCACCTCGGGTGACGTCACGCACTTCAAGGATGCTCGCCACTTTTCCAGCTGGTTCGGCATCACGCCGCGCGAGCACAGTTCGGGCAACACGCGGCACCTGGGCCACATCTCCAAGAAGGGTGACCGGTACCTGCGCATGCTGCTCACACATGGCGCTCGCAGCGTCTTGCGGGCGGCCAGCGCAGCCGTGGACAAGGGCAAGACCGTTACCCCGCTGCGGCAATAGGCGCTGCAGGTGCAGGCGCGCAACAACCACAACAAGGCGACCTGCGCGCTGGCCAACAAGCTGGCGCAGATCTGCTTCGCGACGCTGCGTGACCACGCCGCGTATGACGATGCCGCGCCCGTACAGCACAAGGTGCAGCGCCGGACGTTCGCGATGCCGGCCTGACGAGCAATCGCTTCGCCGATCTCCTCTTTCGTACGACTTCAAAGCCACCACTTGCGATGGGTCTGATCGACCATCATGGCCAAGCGGGAGCCCTCCCACACCGCACGACGCCGATAACCCTTCCGGCAGCTTCGCCTGCCACTTGTAGCGTGTGGCGCCGCGGTGATGCAGATACCATGTCGGCACGGGACGAACACGATCCCACCACTGATGCCGGATATACGACTGCAGGTGCTTCTCCCGACCGGCCTTCATCGGTCAGATCCTTGCCGTTGTGGGGGAGTCCACATAAGCGTTAGGCGTCACCTTGCGGACTTGAGCTTTCGCAGTACTCCCAGATACGTCTCTGTATTGCCGCGGTTGTCCCATGTCGCAGTGATGTGCTCACGAAGTGCTGGGACGTCCTTCTCCAGGGTGGTTCGCCACAGGTTGGGGCTGTATGCAAGCACCCGGAGGACATTGTCAACGTCGAAAACTCGATCAGTGCCTTCGGCGTGAACCAAAGCTACAGGCTTGTCATGTGCGAGGCGCATACCCAACTCAAAGAGAACGTTCGGGTTGTGCTCTGTCAGGTCGCAAAGTGCGAGATCAGCATCTAGAACTTCGTTCACGATTGTGGCGTGAATGATTTCGGTTCCTTGACGATTTGCGGTGCGAACTTCAAACCCGGCTTCGGTAGCCGCAGGAATAAGTAGGCTATTGAGAACCTCCGTGAAGAATCCTTTCGAGTGCTGCTCACTCCGTTCTGTAAACGGGATGATGACGAAACACACCTTTCCAGTGCTCCTCTTGGGTTGGCCAATCGTGAGTGCAGCTGAGGTTTCGCGCCTAGTTGTTGAATCGGACTCCGGGCCCGTCGCCGCTGCCGAGTAATCCTGCAGCTTCAGGAACTCAGCGTTTTCACGGAACATTCGGGAGAACTCGTCATGCAGCGCTTCAGGTAGCCCGAACTGCGTGGTCAATGTGTTCCCGAGGTACTTGAGCTCAGGAAGTTGGCTTCCCTTGTAGTGTTCAAGGACCCGCTTGAACACGTCTACCGATAGGAATGCCTCTTTGCGAAGCCGCTCTTCTTCTTGTTCCGAGGCCGCATAGGCCAGCTGACGGCCAAAATCGGTGAGGGCGATTCCTTCCGATCGAATCGTCCCGGTTGTGAGACCGAACTGTGCTGCCGCGGATAGCAGATAGACGAAGTCGTTGGTGTTGGCCCCAACTCCGCAGTACTCGGCGACCAGCTTTGGGTCCAAGGCATTGCCGCCGTTCTTTTCTTTGACGGCAGCAATCACGGCTAGGCACCGCTCCAAAGCAACACGGGGAAAAGGACGACGCAGCTTCTGGATCTTCGGCGTCGTTGTCTTGGCGCGATTGGAAGGGGCTTTTGGTTTACGCGCGGCCATGATTGGTTCGAACTCTCTGAGTGTTGATTGTGACGCCTAACGTTCGAGCTAAGCTGCCCGCGGAGGCGGGCGTTGTAAGCCCGGTTCGAGAGAATGTACAGAGTACCTCGGACCGGGCTTACGACGCCTGCCGTAGCGGGTCAGCTTGAGCGAATACGAAGGGACTTCCCCAGTCCAGCAACGGTATCGATGTACCAAGATTGACTCGCGGAAGTTCAATCTATTCGGAAAGGGGAAGTCATGTCGGAGATTACACGAGCGCTCGTTGCGCGGGTAGGGGTGGATCTGTCC
>CAUJHV010000079.1 GCA_963205115.1 Pseudomonadota bacterium
CGACGTCGAGCTCGCGGCACGCCTGGCCGGCCTGGAAGAGGCCGAGTTCCGGGCCTACAACCCGCAGCACGCCAAGCCCGTGATCCTGGCCGCCGGCACCTCCCAGGTCCTGCTGCCCTTCGACGCCGCACAGCAGTTCGAGCACGGCCTGCGCGCGCACCGCGGTCCGCTGGCGAGCTGGACGGTCTGGGTCGCGCCGCGCACCATGCCGGCGGCCCAGGCGGCGAAGATGGTCGGCGCCAGCGAGGCCGAGCTGCGCGCGGTGAACCGGATTCCGCCGCGCATGCAGTTGCGCGCCGGCTCGGCGATCGTCGTCCCACGCCGCGCCACGCACGCCACCGACGTGACCGAGCACCTGGCCGAGAACGCCGCCATCCAGCTCGTGCCCGAGGCCGCGCCGCTGCGCCGCACCCTGGTGCGGATCGGCCGCCGTGGCGACACCGTGGCCGGGGTCGCGCAGCGCTACAAGCTGCGTGCCCAGGACGTGGCGCGCTGGAACGATGTCGGCCTGAAGGCCAGCTTCAAGCCCGGCAGCCAGGTGGTGGTGATGCTGCAGCCCAAGCGAGCCACCCGCGCCGCCCGTACCGCGCGCAGCGCCCGCACCGCGCGCAGCGCTGCCAGCGCCCACAGCAGCCGGCCCAGCGTGCGCGCGGCCAAGTCCGGGCGCTGAAGCCAGTGTGGCGCGCCAGAATACTGGAACTCATCTTTTCTGCACCCGCATGCTCCAACCGCCCGGGAGGTGGGCGATGCGGGTAGCAATGGCGATTGAGTCGGATGCGCAGACGGACCGAGAGCTTCGGGTCCTGGCACAGCGCAAGCGAATCGAGATTCGTCTTCAGCAGCGATCCCAAATCCTTCATCTGGACCGCCAGCGCCTCGGACATCCTGGCCAAGGTCACGCGGGCCAAGGCCACCTTGGCTGCCGCCTCACGATCAGCGCAGAACAGCACGGCGCACTACACTAGGGGTTCGTTAAGCAATAACATGAACACTCAGCCAGGCCGAATGTGGTAGTTCCAATCGCCGTGAAAGTCCTCGGCCTCCAGCTTGATGGAGGCCATTTCTAAGTCCGTGACCGAAACCCCCTTCGGGTAGGCTGCCGTGTCGAGTTCGGCGCGTACCGCCAGCCCGCTGCGTGTCGTGGTGCTGGCGATGAGGTTGACGATGACCTCGTGACTGACCAGCGGTCGTGCGCGCCAGTTCATCGTGATGAAGGAGAACAGCCGGTGCTCGATCTTGTTCCACTTGCTGGTGCCCGGCGGGAAGTGGCAGACGTGGATCGTGAGCCCGGTCTCTGTGGCGAGGCGGCTCAGCTCGTACTTCCACAGGCGCACTCGGTGGCCGTTGCTGCCCCCGCCGTCGGCCGTGATTGTCAGCTCGCGCGCGTTGGGGTAGCGCGGTTGACCCATCGCGTACCACCAGCGCCGAATGGTCTGCACCGCGAACGTGGCGGTGTCGTGATCCGTGCCCACGCTCACCCAGCCCTGGTCGGCCGCAATGTCGTACACGCCGTACGGGGTGGCCCGGCCGAGTTCAGGGTCGACGAAATCGTGCACCTTCACCTCGGTGGGCTGGCCTTCGGGCAACCACTCCCGACCGCCGTTCTTGTACGCGCCCACCAGCTCCTTTTTCTTGGTGTCCACCGAGATCACCGGCTGGCCCGCTGCCATCGCCGCACTCACCCTCAAGTTGATGTGCTCGAACTGCGCGTTGCGATCCGGACTCTGATTGCCCTCGATCACCTTGGCGTTGCCCTGCAGGCTGTAGCCCTCGGACTTCAACAACTGGCCCACCACCACGTGACTGGCACGGTGACCGAGATGACCGAGCTCCTCGGCCAGCAAGCGCAAGCTCTTGCACGTCCAGCGCAGCGGCGCCATGGGATCGCCGCGCGTGCTCGGCTCCACCAACATCAGCAGATCCTGCACCAGCGAGGGATCCTTGTGCGTCAGCGGCTTGCGCCCGCCGCCGCTGCGGCGCACCGCCCTGGGCTGCGCGAGTTGCGGTCCCGCCATGAACTCGTTGGTCGTGCCTTCGAACTCTTGCAGGCCCGCCATGATGGTGCCGCGTGCAAGCCCTGTGGCCGCCGCCACCTGCGAGATGCCGCCGCGACCGATCGTCTTGGCTTCTGCGGCAGCGAACACCCGACGCTGTCGCTCATCCAGGTGCCCTTGCATCAGGTTCCAGCGCTGCCGTATCGGCGACTCGGCTTGCATGGACCGCAAGCGTAACCGACACGGTAGCAGTGCACAAGTTATTTCTTAACGAAGCCTTATCGAGCTGTGCAGATTCGTGCAGCCACTTCTGTTCCGGAGGCGGCGCATGCGCCAATTGTGCGCTCCCTGCGGGCGATCGGCTATCGTCCGCGGCGATGAGCAGCGCCGCCGATTTCAGCTTTTACTGGCACGACTACGAGACCTTTGGCCGCGACCCGCGGCGCGACCGGCCGGCGCAGTTCGCCGGCCTGCGCACCGACGCCGAGCTCAACGAGATCGAGCCGCCGCTGCTGCAGTACTGCGCCCCCGCGGACGACTTCCTGCCCGACCCCGAGGCCTGCCTGCTGACCGGCATCACGCCCCAGACCTGTCTCGCGCAGGGACTGGCCGAGCACCGGTTTGCCGCCACCATCGAGGCTGAGCTGGCGCGAGCGGGCACCTGCGGCGTGGGCT
>CAUJHV010000080.1 GCA_963205115.1 Pseudomonadota bacterium
CGGTCGCGCGCACCGTGACGGGGGCGCCCGCCGGTGACGGCCCGCGCATGAAGCGCGGACCTACGCGGCGCCCTTTCGGGCGCCGCGCACCCCTTCGCTGCGCTGCGGGGCGCCCGTTTCGCCCCTGCAACCACCCGACCCCACCCCGCCCCGTCGCGAATCACCAGGGGTTCGCATTGGAATTCATGGGTGCGGTGTACGGTGTTGCCGGCAGGACGCGGGAGAACCAGCGGGTACAGCCGCCATCGTCAGGCGTGCGTCGCGCAACCCGGTCTCAACGCCGCAAATGCCGCGCCACCCAGCCCGGCACATGCTCCATGCGCCACTGCCACCAGCGCGGCACGGCCGGCGTGTGGGCGCGCTGCACGTAGTACGGCACCATGGGGCAGAACCAGTCCCACAGGCGGCGCAACTCGGCCTCAGGCTGGTCATGCAGGTCCACGCGCAGGTCAACCAACGGAAAGGTTTGGTCGCCGTACACCAGCAGCGCAGCCGAGTTCTGGCCCTCGGGCTGGCCGCCGGCGTCTCGGCCGGCTTCCACGGCGCGCACCAGCCGTTCGGCCAGTGTCTTCGTGGCGGATGCTTCGAAGGCCTCGGCCATGGCCTTGACCACGCCTTCACCGGCCAGCACGTTGCCGGCCACGGCGTAGCCGTCGCCCAGGATGTGTCCGCACCAGGGTGCGTTTTTCTCGCCGGTAAAGGCAAATGAGCGGCCGTAGACGTCGACCACATGGATCTGGCGCGATTGCGGGAAGGGGTCGGCCGACTGCAGCTCGGCCACGATCTTCTCGGCCGACAGTGCGGAGCCGATCAGCTGGCGCGCCAGCGGCAGCAGGTGCGGGTTGGCCACTGCCTGCAAGGAAGCCGCGCCGCGCTGCGGCACCACCACCGGGCAACGCACGCCCACGTTGGGCGAGTAGGTGGCGATGCCGACGCCGAATTCGCCGCTGCGCGGGCAGCGGGCCACGATGGAAAAGGTCATGTCGGTTTCACTCCATCTTGATGCCGGACTCCGCCGCCATTCGCCGGTAGTTGTCGAACTCGGCCATCGTCAGTCGGCCCAGCGCCTCGGGCGTGCCGGGTCGGGTGATGGAGCCGGTGTCTTCGATGCGCTTGCGCACCTCGGGCCGAGCCAGCAGCTTCAGCAACTCGGCCGACAGGCGCTGGATCACGGGCTTGGGCGTGCCGGCCGGCGCATACAGCGCGTTCCATGAGGTGAAGTTCAGACCCGTCAGGCCCTGCTCGTCCAGCGTCGGGATGTCCGGGCCCGTGGCTGCTCGCGACGGCGCGGTGATGCCGATGATCTTGATCTTGCCGTCCTTGGCCAGCGGCACCTGCGTGGGCAAGGTGCCGAAGTAGATCTGCACACGCCCGGCGATGAGGTCGGTGTTGACCTGCGGCGCGCCCCGGTAGGGAACGTCGGTGATCTGCGTGCCCGTCATGCGCGCCAGCGTGAGGCAGGCGAACTGGTTGCTCGAGCCGTTGCCGTGGTGGCCGCAGCTGAGCTTGCCGCTGTTGGCCTTCACGTAGGCCAAGAAATCGCTGGCCGTGGTGCCCGGCACCGAGGTGTGCGTGGACAGCACGATGGGCAGCTCGGCCACGTAGCCGATGGGCTCGAAGTCCTTCGGGCCGTACGTGGCGCTCTTGTTCAGCGCCGGTGTGATGGCCGTGGGCGCGCTGCCGCCCATGATCAGCGTGTAGCCATCCGCGGGCGCCTTGGCCACCGATGCATGCGCGATGCCGCCGCTGGCGCCGGTGCGGTTTTCGACCAGCACCTGCTGGCCCAGCGACTTGGCCAGTTCTTCGCCGACGATGCGGCACAGCAGATCGGTGATGCCCCCGGCCGGGTACGGCGACACGAGGGTGATGGACTTGGCCGGCCAGGCCTCGTTGGACTGAGCCGACGCGAGGCCGGCCAGGCTCAGTGCCACGGCGGCCAGCGCCCGGCGGCGAAAGCGGAATCCACTGGATTTCATGGCCGGAACCTCGCATGTAATTGATTTCATCCAGTCTAGGAACGGCAGACGCGAACGTCAATCGATAAAGCGTCTCTTGGGTGAGGATGGCAAAATGAAACGATTACATCGTCACCGCAGACTCGACAGCCGATCCCATGGCAGGTTCCGCCCCACCCGCACCGCCTTCGGTGGCCGATGTCGCCCGCCTGGCGGGCGTGTCCGCGGCCACCGTCTCGCGGGCCTTCAACACGCCCGACCTGCTGGTGGCGGACACGCTGCAGCGCGTGCAGAAGGCGGCGGCGCAGCTGGGCTATCAGCCCTACGGCCTGGCGCGCTCACTGCGCAAACGGCGTTCGATGGTGGTGGGCATCGTGATGCCCTCGCTGCGCTACGCCTACTACGCCGGCACGCTGGAACACCTGCAAGGCCTGCTGGCGCGCGAAGGCTACACGGTGCTGCTGAGCTCCGCCAACCACGACCCGCAGGCCGAACTGGAAGGCGTGCGCGCGCTGATGGCGCAGGGCGTGGACTTCGTCGTTCTCTTCGGCCGGCCGCTGCACGACCAGAGTGCGCCGCTGCTGGCCTTGCGCGGCGTGCCGCACCTGCGCTGCTGGTCGGCGCTGCCCGACGAGCCGTCGGTGGCCTTCGACCACGGCAGCGCGATGGCCGACGTGGCGCATCACCTCGTGGCGCTGGGTCACCGGCGGTTTGCGGTTGTCATCCCTTTTGTCGCGCTGGCCGATCGTTTTCGCGGCCGCCTGACGGCCCTGCGTGAAGCGCTTGCCGCGCACGGCCTGGCGCTGCCGCATGCCGCGGTGGTGGACGACGGCGGACTGGATGCACCGGCCGGCCGCGCGGCCTGGCGCAGCCTGCAGGCGCGCGGGCAGCAGCCCACCGCAGTGATCTGCAGCAACGACCTGATCGCCGCCGGCGTCATCCTGGAGTGCCAGGCGCAGGGCCTGCGCGTGCCGCGGGACGTCTCCGTCAGCGGCTACAACGATTCCGCCCTGGCCGGCGCCTTCGAGCCGGCCATCACCTCGGTGGACACGCCGGTGGAACTGCATGCGCAGGAGGTGGCGCGCGTGCTGTTGGCGGCCCTGCGCGAGCGCACGCCCATTCCCTGCCTGCGGCTGCCCACGCACCTGCACGTGCGCGCCAGCACCGGGCCGGCGCCGTGAGTGCGGGCCGGGCCACCACCGGGCGCACGGGCCCGACGTCATCGGCCAAGGCTAGGATGTCTTCGGGGCTGCAGCCCGCGCGAACTCATCGAAAGCGGCGATGGCATTGGCGGCGTACATCACCGAAGGTCCGCCGCCCATGTACGTGGTCACGCCGAGCATCTCGTCGACCTCCTGCCGCGTCGCACCCAGCTTGACCAGGGCCTTGGCATGGAAGCCGATGCAGGGGTCGCAGCGCGCAGCGACGCTCAAGGCCAGCGCGATCAGTTCCTTGGTCTTGGCGTCCAGGGCGCCGTTGGCGGTGGCCGATTTCCCCAGCTCATGGAAGCTCTTCATGACCTCGGGCGTGCTGGTGCGCAGCGAGGACAGCCCTGCCGAGATGGACTGGGTGAGATCGCGGTACTTGTTGGTCGGTTCGGTCATATGACTTTATAGGTTAGCTGCCAAGATCCGGTTTCCACCAGCGGGTTCACGATCGGGCCGAACCCGCCGGGGTGATGCACGGCGCCAGGATGCCCTACTTCTTCAGGCCGGCGCAGGGATCGCGTCGCGGCTGCGGCAAGGCCTTGCCACCACGCTCCTTGGCACGTGCGGCCATCTGCTCGTGGTGCTGGTCCTGGTAGGTCTTGCACTCGTCGTAGCTCTTCATCGCACGCATGCGGTCACGGTGTTCCGTGCGCTCCTGCGGATTCATCAAACCCCAGCCAGGGGTGTTGTTGGAACCCGGTCGCGCCGCGCCGTGACCCGCGTGAGGCCCCATGCCTGCACCCATGCCGTGGCGCATTCCGGCGCCCATTCCCGCGCCCATGCCGGGCGCACTGGCGGCAGGCCCGGCGCCCATCGGCCCTACACCGGTGCCCGGCCCCTTGCCACTGCCGGGTTGTGCCGTCACAGCACCCGTACCCAATCCGAGCAGGGAGGCCAGCAGGATGATTCGAAGGTTCTTCATGGTTCGCTCCTTGGCATGTGAGACAACAGTGGAAGGATACCCTTATGGGTATCAACACTCCTTGATTCGGGGCAAGCGAACCGACGGAACTCCGGGGTCGGCGGAGGGTCCGATCGGGTCGCCTCCCGACGACCCCACGCGCCGTGTGAGGCCAACCACGGCGTGGTCGTGCCGCCGGACTCGGGTGCGCTAGCCCAACGTGCACCCGCCGTGACGCTGTCGTCCAGGTCGATGCTCATCCTCGCAGCCTGCCGGGGCTGTGCCGTCGACAACCACCTGACCCGCAAGCTGCCGACCAACGACATGCTGCTGGTGCCTGCATGAAGGGGCTGTTCGCGGGCGCGACGAACACCGGTCTTAGCGGTCGCGGGGCCAGTCGATGCGTCCGGTGTGCGGGGTGGCTGATCCCCGAGGCTTGAACCGAGTGCTAGTCCTTCTGTCGCCCGCCCCGCTCACGACCGCCACGCTTTTCCGGCTCCACGCGCGGATCCCGGTGGCACTCCACGCAGTTCTGGAAGTCCCGGATGCCTTCCTCGACGTGCTCCTGACGCACCTTGGCTTCCGAGTGCTCGTGGCATCCGTAGCAGGTGTAGCGGCTGTAGTCGTTGTTCTTGTGGCAAGTCTCGCAAGTGGCTTCGTGGTCGCGGTCCAGCACGAAGAACTTGTTGTGGTCGAAGGTCGCCGGCTTCCAGGCGTCGGTCTTGTGACAGGACTTGCAGCCGCCTTGGAACTGGCGATGCAGGCGGTCGGTCGGCGCGTTGTGGCAGCTCTCGCACCGGTCCAGCTCGGCCTTGGCCAGCAGCGCGTGGTCAAAGTGGGCCGGCTTCCAAGCCTTGCTCTCATGGCACTTCGAGCATTCGATCTTCAGATCGCGGTGCACGGTGTCCTTGGGCGCTGCATGGCATGAGGAGCATGTGTCGCGCACCGCGACCTTCAGCAAGTCGTGCGAGAACGGCTTGCGGCTGCGCTTCGTGAGCTTCGGGCCCTGGTGGTCACTGTGACAAGCCATGCAGTCCTGCTCGATCAGTTCCTGGTGGAAGGACACCTTGACCGTACGGCTCGGGATCGGCACACCCTTGGTGGTCTTCAAACCAACGTCGGCCGTCGCGTGGCATTCGGTGCACCGCTGTGACGATGCGCCGCGCCAGACCGCATGGCAGGCGAAGCAATCGGTGGCCAGCTCTGCATGGCCCTTGACCAGCGGCCCGGGGCTCACCATCAGGTGCGGGTAGACAAAGGCCAGCGCCACCAGCACGAGCAGATTGAGCGCGATCACGGCCAGCAGGACGGGGCGCTTCTTCACTTCCAGCCCCAGAACAGGAAGATGGCCACGATGTGGGCCGTCGCCAGCACGCTGAACGCGAGCGTGATGGGGAAGTGCACGACGCGCCACTGCTTGACCACGTCGAAGGTCAGGCTGTCCCAGTAGAGGCGGTCCTCGAGCTCCCCTTCGCTCAGGCCGCGATCGCGCATGCGCTGGCGGGCTTCCTCCATGCGCTTGCGCGCGCGGTCCAGGAGGAACTTGCCCGTCAGTCCGCTGCCCACGTTGATCAGCATCGCCCACACGGCGAGCCATCCGAGGATGGCGTTGAAATGCACACCCGCGTGGACCAGCACCAGCAGCGATCCCAGCCAGGCCAGCAACTCGTGCCAGCGCAGCAGTTTCGCCGGATGCCCACTCTGGATGAGCTTGCGCTTGCG
This sequence comes from Pseudomonadota bacterium, assembly GCA_963205115.1. Classification (GTDB taxonomy): domain Bacteria; phylum Pseudomonadota; class Gammaproteobacteria; order Burkholderiales; family Burkholderiaceae_C; genus Rubrivivax. The sequence goes on from CAUJHV010000080.1 coordinate 5,787, forward strand.
CAGCGAGTAGACGGTTGACCCGATGATCAGCAGGGTGCCGGGAATGCCCAGCCATCGGCCGACCCAGAGCAGGTCGAACAGGTGGAGCATGCCGTCGAGCGCCAACGCAATCAGCGCCAGTGCGGCAAAACTCCCGAGGAAGGGCAGCACCTCGCGGGTGAGGAGTTTCGGGCGCTGCGGCATCAGGCCTCCAGCACGACGGCCGACGTGGGCCGACCCACGCACAGCAGGCAATGGCCCGGCGCCACGTCGTGGTCGGGCACGTGATCGTATTGCACCGTACCTTCGAGCAGGCGGGTCTCGCAGCTTCCGCAGCCACCCGAACGGCAGCCGGATTCGACGGCAACGCCGTGCCGCTCCGCAAAGTCGAGCAGCGAGGCGTCTCGGCCCTCCCACGCCAGCGTTCGGCCGGAGCGCTGGAACCGCACGTCGAGTTCAGCGGCCAGCGGAGCCGAGGCTTCAGGCGTCCCGGGCAGCTTGACGGAAGCCGGCCCAAAGGCCTCGTAGTGGATGTCTGGCAGCGGCACACCCCAGGCCGCGAGCGCGGGCACCAGCGACTCCATCATCGCCGGCGGACCGCAGACATAGAACTGGTGGCGTCCGTGCGGCAGGGTGCGCCGCATCAGTTCGACATCGACATGGCCGCGGTGTTGGAAATCGCGACCTTCGACGTCGGCTACGCCGGGCCGGCTGTAGACGATGTTCAGGCGCAGTGCTGGATGCTTCGCGGCGATCTGCTCGAGGCCTTGCTTGAAGGCCTGCTCCTGGCTGTTGCGCAGTCCGTAGTAGAGGTGCAACCTGCGCTGTGGCTGTTCGTCCACGCACCAGCGCAGCATGCTCATCATTGGCGTGATGCCGATGCCCCCGCCGATCAGCACCACCGGCACGTCCGGGTCGGGGTCGATGAAGAAGTGCCCGGCGGGGGCCTTCAGGCGCAGGATGTCGCCGACCTGCACATGGTCGTGGAAGTGGTTGGAGGACAGGCCCGGTGTGAACTCGGGGTGATCCGGCGGCGCGGGCACGCGCTTGATCGTCACGCGGTAGTACGACGGATCGGGACGTTCGGACAACGAGTAGCAGCGCGTGATGGCGCGCGGCACTGCAGTGGCTTGCGAACCCTGCGGTCCGACCTCCAGCGTGAAGGTCAGGAACTGCCCGGGCTTGAATGCCGGCAGGGGCTGGCCGTCGACAGGCTGCAAGTGGAATGAACACTGCGACTGCGCCGCATCCTCGAAGGCGCGCTGCACGACGCGAAACTCCCGCCACCCGACCCAGGCACCCTTCGACGGCGCCGCCCCCTCGAGCCCGGCGGTCGTGGGTGGGATTGCCGCCAACGCCCGTCGACGCATCACCGACACGCCGATCCCTGCCATCAACTGCAGGAGCAGCGCGGCAACGATCAATCCGAGCAGTTCAACGGCGGTCATCGATCAGGTTCGCATCACACACGCCGCCCCAATGGCGCCTTGCGAGCGGGTTCAATCGATTCTGGGCAGATGCCTCTCGCAGCTGCTTGATGGCGATCAACGGGGGCGGTGTGATCTCTCGCCCGGCAGCGCCATGCCGACGACTGGCGCATGCACGGCCAGGATGGAATCCCACGAGGTGATCGAGACACCCATGGCAACGCCGGCGCTCTTCGGGGATGTTTGAGGTTCTGGGTCATTCAGTTGATGTGCCGCTGATGTCAGGGAAGGCCCCGAGGATGCGGCAGGGCGGCATGTCCTTGCCCAGCTTCTCCGTCATCGCGTGCTGGACATCGATGTCACTGAGGATGCCGAAGCCTTCCGCCTTCAGCGCGGCCTTGGTCTTCACCATGGCCTCGTCGAACGACAGGCCCGTGAGCGTCGTGGTGAAGCCGTACTTCGGGAACCTCCGGGTCGGTTGAATCTTCAGGCGGGAACAGCGGTGGCGGAGGCTGGCGCACAGACCAGTGGCGACAACTCACCGAGGCCGATCGGGGGTACGGACAGCCATGGCAGCACGTAGAGCCGCCGCGCCAGACCTGCGGACATGCGCTCGATCTGCCGGTGTTCGCCGGTCAGCCGGGCCTGCAGCAAGGGGTCGTGCGTGCCCGCCGCCAACACACTCTTGTTGAGCACCCAGGCATAGGGCTCGATGCAGGCGCGCCGCAGGTCGTCCTGCAAGGCAGCCGCCTGCGACACCGGCGTCACTTCGGGCAGTGTCACGAGAATGATCTTCGTGTACGCCGCATCCTGCAGCCGCATCAGCGGTGTGACCACGCGCGCGGCGCCCTGCCCTTCGAATGCGCGGGTCATTTGCCGGTGGTAGGCGCCGGTTGCATCCATCAACAGCATCGAGTGCCCGGTGGGTGCGGTGTCCAGCACCACGAAGGCGCTGCGGCCTTCGCTGACGATGCGTGAGAAGGCGTGGAACACCGCCACCTCCTCGGTGCACGGCGACCGCAGGTCCTCCAGCAACAGCGCCTGTTCTTGCGCGTCGAGATGGGGCGACTTCGCGGCCATGATCTTGTCGATGTAGCGCTGCGTCTCGACCTTCGGGTCGATGCGGCTCACCTTCAATCCCGGCAGATCGCCGTTCAGCGTGGCAGCGAGGTGGGCCGCGGGGTCGGTGGTGCTCAGGTGCACCGTTTGACCGCGCTGCACGAGCCCGATCGCCAGTGCCGCGGCGATGGTGGTCTTGCCGACACCTCCCTTGCCCATCACCATGATCAGGCCATGGCCAGCCCCTGCCAGGTCATCGGCCAGCGCAGCCAGACCCGGGAGCGGGCCGCTTTCCCACGTCTGTGCTGCGGCATGCGGGGTCCGTGGTGCGGCGCCAGGGATCAGCAGCGCACGCAGGGCCGGCAGGCCGACGGTATCGAAGGCGCGCAGCGGTACCCGGTCCTGGGGCAGTTCACGCAGCGGTGCAGGTATGGCGGCCAGGGCCTGCCGGCCCAGCTCTTCGATGGCGCAGGCCACGGCGTCACCGCGGTCGCTCGCACGGAAGATGCCATTGATCGCCAGGCGTTGGTTCTCCAGGCCCAGTTCACGCAGCTCGACCGAGGTGCGCGCCGCTTCGGCCATCGCCCCGCGGTCGGGCCGGGTGACCAGCACCACGGTGGTCTGTGCCGGATCGCTCAAGGCGCTGAGCGCGGCCTTGAACCGGACTTCCTGCATCTTCAGCCCTGAGTGCGGCCCTAGGCACGATGCACCCCGGTCGTTGCCTTCCAGGAAACCGGTCCAGGCCTTGGGCAGGCTGAGCAGCCGCAAGGTGTGCCCGGTCGGCGCGGTGTCGAAGACGATGTGGTCCCAGGCTTCTGCACCATCGGCGAGCAGCGACGAGAACTCGTCGAAGGACGCGATTTCGGTCGTGCAGGCGCCGGAGAGCTGCTCGCGAACCGTCGACAGCTCCTCCGCGCTCGCATGCGCGCCCATCTGCGCCAGCACGCGCTGGCGGTAGGACTCGGCCGCGTTGTCGGGATCGATGTTCAACACCGACAGGCCGGGCGCACCCGGCACCGGAACGGGCGTATTGCGCAAGTCGATGCCCAGCATCTCGTCGAGGTTCGATGCGGCATCGGTGCTGACCAGCAGCACCTTCTTGCCGGCGTCCGCCAGGGTCAGCGCGGCGGCGGTGGACAGCGAGGTCTTGCCCACGCCGCCCTTGCCGGTGAAGAAGAGATGCCGGGTGGGGTTTTCAACAAACCCGACGCGGGCCGGCTTGAACCAGACCTTCACGGATTCACGCGATGGGATGCCACCACTGTGGACCACCTGGTCGGCAATGACGACGGCCGGCGTGGCGTGCACCCCGTAGGCCCTGATCTCGTCATGGCTCTCGACCTTGACGATCTCGACTTCGATGCCTGAGTCGCGAGCGGTGCGTTCGATGACGCCGATGGTGCTGCGGCACTTGCTGCAGCCGGACCCCAGAACCTTGATCTTCATGTGTTTGTCCTCTGCGGGAACTGTGCACCGCCTGGCACCGGCTGGCTTGACCTCGATCAGCCTGCAGCGCCGGCGACCCGTCACCTGTCCGCCACCGCACCGCCGCGTCGATCAGGGCATGCGCGCCGGATCGAGTGCGACTTGCGCAGTCACGGCAGCAGGCGGTCGATAAGGACCCGCACGCGGGCTGTCCGGCGGGCGCCGCCCCTGTGCTGCAGGTTCATCGGGGGACCGCCTTGGAGCGCCCACCCGCGCCCAGCCGGCGATGCCCTCGCCACAAGCAACCGGCTCAGGCACTCACGCGGTAGTTGCGCATCAGCCCCGAATCCTCGTGTTCGAGCATGTGGCAGTGGTACAGGAACAGGCCCGGATAGTCCCGGAACTGCATCAACAGCCGCACACGTTCGCCGGGCATCAGGAGAACCGTGTCCTTCCAGCCGTCATCGACGAGACCGGCGCTGACGGTGGCGTATTCGCGGGCGTACCGGCGGGCCACGGTTCGAGACAGCACGCGGAACTGCAGGCCATGGACATGCATCGAGTGGGGCATGGCCATGCCCATCATGGAGCCCTGCGCGTCGTTGCGGAACTCCCAGATCTCGTGCGTGCCCAGCTTGACAGTCTCCAGCTCGCTTGCGGCCAGCATGTCGAAGCTCTCGCCGTTGATGCCCCAGACCATCATGCCCATGGTGGGTTCGAAGACCTTGGGATGCGACACGTTGACCGCCACGCGGGGATCGGCGGGTGCGATCGTCGACAACACGGACGGCGGCTCGCCAGGAAGCGCAGGCCCGGTATCCATCCGGAAGCGCTGCACCTCGAACGCGGCGCCGTCAGCCAGGCCGCGCCCGGCGCCGCCCATCATTCCGCCCATGCCGCTGTCGAACGCGAGGCTGCGCAGCACCGCCTCGCTGCCCGCGGGACGGCTGCCGAAGTCGACCCACAGATCCACACGCTCGGCCGGCGCGAGCATCACGTACGCACGCTGCACAGGCCGCGCCAGCAGGCCACCGTCGTTGCCGATCACGTGCAATGGCGCACCGTCGCTCCACGCGAGCTTGAAGCTGCGGGTATTGGATGCGTTGAGCATCCGCAGCCGGTAGGGGCGACGGGCGACTTCGCGCACGGCGGGCATGGCGCCGTTGACGAGGATCTGGTCACCCAGCATGCCCATCATGGCCGCCATCATCGAGCCCATGCCGCCGCCCATCATGCCGCGCATGCCACCGCCCATCATCCCGCCCATCCCGCCCTCGCCGCGCCCCATCATTCCGCGCGACGGCGTCCCGGCGCCCTCGAGCGTGCGGCCGAGATAGACGAACTGGTTGTCGCCATCGAATGCCCGGTCCTGGATGACGAGCGGCACATCCTGTGCACCGCTGGGCAGGCCCAGCGCAGCCTCCTCGTCGTCGCTCACGATGAACAGGCCCGCCAGCCCGGCGTAGACCTGCGCGCCCGTGCGGCCATGGGGATGCGGGTGGAACCAGTAGCAGCCGGCGCGGTTGACTACGGTGAAGGTATAGACATAGCGCTCGCCTGGCGCGATGGCGAAACGCGGGTGCCCGTCCATCGCTTCGGGCACGTGCAGGCCGTGCCAATGGATGATGGTGGGCTCACCCAGCCCGTTGACCAGGTCGATGCGCACGCGCTGGCCGCGCCGCACACGGATGATGGGACCGAGGTAGCTGCCGGCCATGTCCTCCACGGCCGCGCGGTCACCCTGCAGCAGGCGCGTGCGGTAGCGCCACACCCGCGTGGGCGCGCCGGGCCGGATCGACACCTCGCCCGGTTCGGCATGCAGTTCCAGGTGCAGGTCGGGACGTGCCGTCTCCTGGCCCTGGGCGGGCCAGGGTGAAAGTCCCCAGGCCATGCCCGCCGCGCCTGCTGCTGCGCGAGCCGATCGAAGCAGCAGTGCCCGTCTGTCGGCGTCGGGTTCGGATGCGTGCATGGCTGACTCCGTGGGTGAAGGCACGCAGGACCGTGCGAACACGACCCGGCGCGCCTTGACTTAGAGGCGCTCTGCGGCCCTGTGTTCCGGATTTTCCCGACGCCCCGACACGCGGCTGATCTCTGCCTGCCGGTATCGACAGCGAGCCCACGCGTGCGACGCAAGGCTCGCCAAGCCGACCAAGGCGGTCCTGTCTTCGGGCGCAGCGCCACGGTGCGGCGGAAGCGCCCGATCGCACCTGACCGGATCAGGCCCGGCCGCGCACCATATCGAGCAGGCGACCCAAGATGCGCTCGCCATCGGCACGCAGGCCGTTGTGGGCGTACTCGTTGGTGATCCAGGGTCGCAAGCCGCGCACGCGGCGCGCCGTGTCTTCGGCAAAGGCGCGCTCCACGTAGACGTCGTCGACGTAGACCGTGGCGGCCACCGGCACCTCGTTGCGCGCCAGCCGGTCGTCGTCGTACAGGCGCGGCCAGGCGTGCTCGGCCAGCAGGTGCGCGGCCTCGCGGTGCGCACGCAGCCCCGCATGTTCGTCCCACATCCACGGAAAGACATGCTCTGCACCCAGCAGATCACCGGACAGCGCCTCTTCGGGCGCGAGCCGATGCGCCGACCAGCGCGTGGCGCCGCCATCGGCATAACAGGACTCGTGGAGCGTCGCGTAGATCGGGTTGCGTTCCCAGGCCGATGCCTCCTGTGCGTCCCACAGAAACGCCGGCGAATCAACCGGCAGTTCGAGCAGGTGATGCAAGCGCTCGAAGCCCGCGCTGTCGCCCAGCCAGATGCCGATCTGGCGGAAGCGGCGCGCCGTCAGGCGGTCGCCGTTGGGCAGGCGGATGTCCTCGTCATCGAGCGTGCGCAAGATGCGGCGCAGACGATCCAGGTCACCCGGGTAGCGCGCGTGGTAACGCTGGTTGGCTTCGCGCACACGCGCCCAGGTGGCCGCGTAGACCTGGTCGACCGGCACGCCGGTCACCGGCGCCAGGCCGCCGGTGATGAGCACCTCACGCAAGCTCTCGGGCGCCATCGACAGGTAGCTCAGCGCGGTGAAGCCGCCGAAGCTCTGGCCCAGCAGGCTCCAGCGGTCGACGTGGAGCTCGGCGCGGATCCGCTCGAGGTCGCGCACGATCGAGTCGGCACGAAAGTGCGTGAGGTATTCGGCCTGCTCGGCTGGCGTCGCGCCGGGCAGGATGGGGCCGACCGGTGTGGAGCGCCCCGTGCCGCGCTGATCCAGCAGCAGCACGCGGAAGTCGGCCAGCGCCCGCGCCAGCCAGCCGGACGGCGGACTCGTCGGGCGCGCGGCCTCGAACCCTGGGCCGCCTTGCAGGAAGACGAGGTACGGGCGGTCCTTGCCGTCGGGCGCGGCAACTTCGCGGGTGAACACGCTGATCGTGCCGCGCTGCGGGTCGCCGTGCACCAGCGGAACGGTGTGCTCGCGCTCGGTCAGTACCGCGCCGGGGATGAGGTAAGTCGTGCTCATGGGGACACGATACCCGGGATCGTGGGACGTTCCATGACGACCGCGATGGGGCTACGCCTGGGCGGCGTGGCGGTGCAGAACAGCGACGTGCTCGACCAGTTCGACACCAACCCGGCGCTGAGCCCCGCCGAAGCTGGGCGACCTGTGCGTGCCCTTCCACATGGAGCAGGTGCATGCGCGCCGCGTCGCCGACTGTGGCGCGTCGAACCTGCTGGTGCAGCGCGCCACGCGCGCTGTCGGCCACTGCGACTTCTCGCCCACCGAACTGGTGACGACTTTCGTCGACCTGGTGAAGTGGGTGGAGGCTGGCGTCAAGCCTGCCGGCGACAACGTGCCCGACCCGGCCATGGCGGCGCAACCGACCTATGGCTGCACCTTCACGGACAAGACCATGCAGCGCCCGTGGGACAACCCAGCACTGCTGGCGCAGGGCTACCCCAAGCCGGCGGCCTGCCCGGCGCCTTGAAGGACTGCTGAGTGACAAGCGCGTGCCACCCCGGCCCGCTTGACCTGCGCTCATCGCGTCTGCATCGGCGCCACCACACCGGGAGCCGTGACAGGCGCCGAGGCGGCAGCCAGACGCCATTCGGCCGCGCGCTTCTGCGCCAGCACGTAAGGCGAGGGCTGGCCGGCGATGGCCATGGGATGGTCATCGGCCAGCGAAACCACGCCAGCGAACAGCGCGAAGGTCACACCGGCAGCGGCCGCGGCCGCGCCGAGCTTCACGGCGAGGCGCTGAAGCGTTGGATGTGCGTACATGGTGGACTCCCCCTGAGTGGCGGGCCGCGCAACATGCGTTGCCCTCGATTGATCAGACGCCGCCACGGGCAAGAACCGGACACTGCGTGGGTCGATCGCACCGGTGTGCCGGCTCGTTTGTCATCACAACTGTGGAGAGCGTCCGCGGGCGTGAACGTGCGCACCCCGCTTCTCCACAGTTCTGTAGATGCCCCGTGGCCTTGACAGCCCTCCTGACCCAGTGCCCGGACTACGATCGAGTCGACTGTCTGGTATTGGGGGGACAGCACATGCCTGAGATCACAGCGCTTCTGCAGCGGGTGAACACCGGGGAACACGGTGCACGCGACGAGCTCTTCCATGCGGCCTATGGCGAACTGCGCAAGCTCGCGCACTCGCGCCTGTTCGATGGCGGGCGCAACACCTACCTGAACACCACGGCACTGGTCCACGAGTCCTACCTGCGCATCATCCGCGGCAACGAACTGCGCGCGGAAGACCGCCGGGCCTTCTTCGCCTATGCCTCGCGCGTGATGCGCTCGGTCGTTGTCGACGCCGTGCGCGAACGCCAGGCACAACGCCACGGCGGTGATCTGGACCGTCAGACACTCGACACCCAGCTGCTCGAGAGCCTGCCTGGCGCCGAGCAGGAGCTGCTGCACGTGCACGAGGCCCTGCAGGCCCTGGCCGAGGCCGAGCCGCGCCTGGCGCAGGTGGTGGAGATGCGCTACTTCGGTGGCTACACGGAAGCGGAGATCGCGCAGGCCCTGGACCTGAGCGAACGCACCGTGCGCCGCGACTGGGACAAGGCGCGATTGCTGCTGATGGTCATGCTGGGGGCGTGAGGGGCGGCCGGGCGGCGGCGCCATGTCCGCTTTGAGGAGTCGCTTTCGTCTGGACCTCTGCAGCATGTCACCTCAACACGGCTTCGAGGAGAACACCATGCGCCAGATCAGCGCCCGACACAGCCTGGCCATGGGCCACATCCGGGAGGAGCATGCGTAGACTGGCCCTTGGTTCGGCCCGTGCGGTCCTGTCGCCTGACCCGCCCTGCGATGCGGTCCGCGGCCAGATCCGGCCACGGGAGCGCCAGGCGACATCCTGAGCGTCGGAGGTTCCGTGCCTGCGCGTCCGGACACACGTCTAACGACGACCGAGCTATCGGCCCTGAGCCAGCTGCTCGACGAACTGCTGGAACTGGACGCCGCCGCGCAGGCCGACCGGCTCGCCGGACTCGATGGTGCGCAGCGGCCACTGGAGCCCCTCCTGCGGCAGATGCTGGCCAACCACAGCAGCGGCCGCGATGCCGGATTCCTCGCCGAATGGCCCGCGCTGGATGCGGCACCCCACTCAGCCGGCTCGCCCGACGTGGCGAAAGCCGGCGAACGCATCGGCCCCTATCGGCTGATCCGCGCGATCGGCCAGGGCGGCATGGGCAGCGTCTGGCTGGCCGAGCGCGCCGACGGCAGCTTCAAGCGGCAGGTGGCGCTCAAACTGCCGCGCCTGGCCTGGGGCTCGGGCCTGGGTGAGCGCATGGCGCGCGAACGCGAGATCGGCGCGATGCTGGAGCACCCAAACATCGCGCGGCTGTACGACGCGGGTGTCGACGATATCGGCCGGCCGTACATCGCGATGGCCTACATCGAAGGCAGTTCCATCGACCTGTACTGCCGCGACAAGCAGCTGCCGGTGCGCGAACGCGTGCAGCTCCTCGTGCAGGTGGCCCGCGCCGTGGCCTATGCACACGGCCGGCTCGTGGTGCACCGCGACCTCAAACCCTCCAACGTACTGGTCACGGAAGGCGGACAGGCGCACCTGCTGGACTTCGGCATCGCCAAGCTGGTGGACGAGGCGGCCGAAGGACAGGCCACCCTGACACAGGCGCAGGACAGTGTGCTGACACCGCAATATGCCGCGCCGGAGCAACTGCGCGGTGAACCGGTGACGGTGCAGACGGATGTGTATGGGTTGGGACTGCTGGCGTACGAGGTGTTGACCGGTCGGGCACCGCACCAACCCAAGGGAAAGGATCGACGCAGCCTCGAGGAGGTCGTGCTCGAAGGCCAGATCCGCCCGGCCAGCAGTGCCTGCAGCGACCCGAAGACCGCGCGCGCATTGGCTGGGGATATCGACGCGGTGCTTGCCGCGTGTCTACGCACCGAGGCGGCCATGCGGTATCCGTCAGCGGCAGATGTCGCGGACGATCTCGAGAGGCACCTGAGATCAGAGCCTGTTCGGGCGGTCGCGCCCCGTTTGGCGTACCGGCTGTCACGTGCAGTCCGGCGACACCGAGTGGCCTTGATCGTCAGCACATCGCTCGTGGGCGCGGTCGTCACGGTCGGCACGGTCTGGATGCATCAACGCAGTGAAGCCTCGGTCGCAGCGGAGCGGGAACACGACATCAAGCAGTTCGTGGCCGAGATGTTCCGGTTCAACGTGCGCGGCATGGGCGCAACCCCAGGTCGTACAGCGCCATCCCCGAGCCTCTTGCTGACCCAGGGTGCCGGCCTGATCGAGCAGCGATTCCAAGGTCGACCTGACGTGCAGGTCGAGCTCTTCGCGATGGTTGGCCAGGTATTCGGTGAAATGGGCGCTCGCGCGATGCAGATCGACTACCTCAGCCGACGCTTGTCGCTTCTGGAGCCCGCCAGGATCAGCCGCACAAGCCGAGCCGCGGCACAACTGGAATTGGCAGAGGCCTTGCTGGGTGACCACCGCTCCGCTGAAGCCCTGGCGCTGCTGGACGCCGCGCTGCCGCATACCCAAGAGCGCAGTCGCCAGCGCACGCGAGCGCACTTGCTGCGCGCACGCGCGTTGATTGCATCGGGTGCTTTTGAGAGTGCAGCACCTGTTCTTGACTTGTGCGACAGATTGCTCGCCGGCCAGCGGGACCCCAGCGCGGAGTCCGCATGGCTGCAAGCGCTTCGGGCAGAAGCACTGGTCCGCAACAACCGATACGAAGATGCACCTGCGGTGTATGAGCGCGCCGTCCAGTCCGCTCTTGCCGCAGAGGGCGATCTGTCCACAACAGCCATCGAGATCCGGCTATCGGCGGTACCCTGGATCAGGCAGGTTGGCGGGGCATACATCCAAGACTTCTTGGAACCGGCCGTAGCCGCGTTGGAGAAGCTGGGGGGGCCGGCCATGGCACGAGCGGCTCTCGAGACCGCGCGTGATGCCGCTTTCCGGCCGTCGAAGCACACCACACAGCCAGAAAGGTTGGCACGCGTGTCGCGCGCGATCGAACAGCTCAGGATCATGAGCGATGTCGTACCCCGTGACGTCACACTGGAAGCGGAGTTCTGGCGCGGCGAGGTCTTGCGAAGATACGGACAACATGCATTGGCAGATGCAATCTTCAAGCGCACCGAATCAACGGTATGGAACAGCGTGCGGCATCCGTACTACCGCTTTGGCATCGCGACCTCTATCGGACTCACCGCCATGGTGCGCGGCGACTCAACTGAGGCCGATCGATGGCTGAAGCTCCGCTTGGCTGAACGGCGGTCGGCAGGACGCGAAAACCATCCGTACGTCGCCAACGACTACCGGTTTCTGGCGGAAAACCTGATCATGGCTGGCCAGTTTGAGGAGGCTGAGAGGCAGCTCGCAGCAGCACCCAGCATCGACAGCATCCGTGTCTCGACACTCAACCCGGCGCGATACCGAAATCTCATCGCTGAAACTCGGGCTCGCCTGCATCTCGAGCGCGGCGATCCGCAACGCGCCCTGGACACGCTGCCATCGCGCGCATTCGAGAAGCAGGACGGGGAAGCCAACTTCGGCTTGTTCACGGCCCCCGCCTTGATACGCGGAGAGGCTCTGTGCCACATGGGACGTCACTTGGCCGGACTGGAGCTCATCGAATTCAGCCTCGCACAACTGGATGGGGACCACGATGAGCAGCACCCGGCAGTCGCCAGGCTGAAAGCGGCACTGGCTTCGTGCGCATGGCGGGCCGGTCAAACGCAAAAGGCTCGCGAGATGGCTGATCAGGCCGAGCGTGCCTTCCAGTCTCAACCCGTCGTCAGCCTCTTCTTCACGCGCCCGCTGGCCGAGTTTCGGCGCCTGTCTCAGCCGGGTACCCGCAAGGCGAATCAGTCGTCGACGGCAAGTACACGCGCCAGAGGTAACGCGCAGTTGAGGCCACCCTCCGATCGCATGGACCGAAATCAGTAGACCGTTCGTGAACGGGAAGCCTGTCCAACGCCTCCAAGTTCCACCGTCGTGGAGGGATCAACGTGTGTGGCCACGAGCGAAAGCGCGGCTGGCAATTTGGCGGACTGAGGCGCCGCAATGGCCCTCGAAGGCCGCGTCGGCGGGCAGAGTCACCCCGTACCAGGCGGCCGTCGGGGTGCAGACTTCCTACCAGGCTGGCGGCAGGACTTCTGCGAGGCTGGCGGTGCTACCCGCCCACGCGACGGCTGCGACCGTGGCCGCCCTGGCGCAGGTTCCGGACGCGGTGAACAAGCCGGGCATGGCGCTCCCCTTCAAACGGTCTTGTGCGAGTGATGTCCCTGAGCGGTGTCAATCTGACGTCGAGGAGCTGTCTGTGCAGCTCTCAGGACATCAGACGCATTCGCGAGCGAAAAGCGGACATGCGGGTGCATGGCCGCCGCCGACGCACCTCGGCGATGGCCGGCGCGACAGCGAGGCGGGCACGGATCTGCAAGCAGCCGAACCGGCCGCGTCAGTCACCGTAGCTCTGGACCCTGTGCAGGTGGCGCTGCAGGCTCAGAACGCAAAAACCGCATCGTCCGGCCGAAGCCGCTTCACCGCCGAGCACCGCATGCCCGCGCGGCCCAGGCAGGCGACCAGGTCGTCCATGGCCGCGCGCACATCCGCGTCGGCTCCCTCATGCAGCGCCTCCGCCACGATGAGCGCGTGCGACGTCTGCGGGCGGATCACCGAACGCGCGCTCTGCCGGTGGCACCAGCGCCGCGCATGCGTGCGATCGCCAGCGTCGGCGAAAACGACCTCGCCGGGCTCCGGGTGCTCGACGGCGCCGGAGAACTCGAGGTGCTCTTCACTGCCGGTGGCGGTGCGCACCGTCAGGTCGCCTTCGATGCCGTCGATGTCGAGCACGGCCACCGGCAAGGCCCAGGCCACCGACAAGGCGTTGCACAGGTCCACCAGCGGATGCAGTCGCGGCAGATGCCCCTCCTTGCGCAGCCGCCGCTGCAAGGCCTCGGCGGCGCAGCGGTATTGCGTGGGCTTCAGGCCCATCGTCGAGAAACCGCGGCGCCAGGCCTGGATGGGTATCGACTCGCCTTCGGGCCCGGCTGCCAGGCGTGCCTGCGCGCTGGCCATCAGGCGCTCGAAGTCGGCTTCGACATCGGCGTCCGGCCTGACACCCTCGACGATGAAGACCATGGGGACGAGTGTCGGGAAACGCGACCAGATCTCGCTGCTGTGCCGGAATTGCATGGGGGGTACTCGAGTGAGTTCAGAAAGGGTCAGGCGACGGCCTCGAACATCTTGCCGGGATTCAGCAGCCCCAGCGGGTCCAGCGACCGCTTGAGTTGCCGCATCAAGGCCAGCTCTTCCTGGGTGCGGCTGACGGGCAGCCAGGCCTTCTTGGACAGACCCACGCCATGCTCGGCCGAGATCGCGCCGCCCAGTTCGCGCAGAGGCTCGTAGACGAGCGCTTCGATGAGCTGTTGGGTCTGCATGTCGCCAGAACCCACCGCGATGGAGATGTGCAGGTTGCCATCGCCCAGATGGCCGAAGATCCAGCAATGGCCTGCGGGCCATCGCGCCTTCACCGCAGCCCGCACGCGTTCCGCATAGGCCGACATGTCGGCCAGCGGCATCGAGACGTCGAAGGCGAAATCGGGGCCGTGCCGGAACGTGAGCATCACGCTTTCGCGCAGGGCCCACAAGGCGCGCCGCTGCTCCAGCGAGGCGGCGAGCACGGCGTCGGCGAAATGGCCGAGCGCCTGGGCATCGGCCAGAGCGGCCTCCAGCGCGTCGTCGTCGGTGCCGACGACTTCGGCCAGCACCTGGTAGGCGGCGATCGATCCCAAGGGCGGGCGGCCCGACGGGCTCCCATTGACGGCCAGTTCGAAATAGTCGCGCCACATCACTTCGAAGGCGCCGAGCCTGCCACTGAAAGCCCTGTCGAGATGGCGCAGCAAGGCCAGCACCTGCTCGAAGCTGTCGCACGCCAAGAGCACGGTTCTCGGCGGGCCCGCCGCCTCGTGCAGGCGCAGCACGGCGCGCGAGACCAGACCCAGCAGGCCTTCGCTGCCGATGAACAGGTGCTTGAGGTCGAAGCCGGAGTTGTTCTTCAGCACGCGGTTCATGGACGACAGCACGGTCCCATCCGCCAGTACCACCTCGAGCCCGAGCACCGACTCGCGTGTCATGCCGTAGCGGATGACGCTGTTGCCGCCCGCGTTGGTGGCGATGCTGCCGCCAATGGTGGCGCTGTCGCGGGCGCCGAAGTCCACGCCGTAGTGCAGGCCCTGCGCCTGCACGGCGTCGCGCAAGCTGCCCAGCACGACACCGGCCTGCACCGTGGCGGTACGGCCCACGGGGTCGATGGCCTCGATCGTGCACATGCGTTCGGTCGACACGATCAATTCGTGCGGCGCGGCGTCGGCACCGCGCACCAACCCGCTCAGGCCGCCCTGCGGCACGACAGGTTGGCGGTGTGCATGACACAGCGCCATCACCGCAGACAACTCCTGCGTGCAGCGCGGCCGCACGAGCGCGCAGGCCTGCAGCCTGTCCGCGCGGAAGACACCGGCACCTCGCTGCGCCACCGCTTCGGCGTCCAGCCATCCATCGGCTCCGACGCAGCCGCGCAATGCCTGGCGCAAGTCGTCATTCATGGCTGGCAATACCCGGCCGGCATGTCGATGCCCGACTTCTCAACGAGTGGTTCCGCGCGCCGGCAGCCACCTTCGCATGGACGCCCGAAGGCGAGGCCACCGCAGGCCATTCCTCAATCGGCCTTGAAGCCCGACGCCTTGACCACCGGCTCCCAGCGCGCACGGTCGGCCGCATGCACCTTGGCAAACTCGGCGGCGTTCAGGCCGGTGGCTTCCAGGCCCAGCGCGGCGGCCTTCTGTGCCACGTCAGGCAGGCGCGACGCCGCGGCAATGGCCGCCGAGACGCGCTGCACCGTGGCCGCGGGCGTCTTGGCGTGCATGTAGGCGCCGTACCAGGCGTCACCCACCACCGTGGGGAAGCCTTGTTCGGTGAAGGTGGGCACGTCGGGCATCACCGGCGAACGCTGCGTGCCCGATGTGGCCAGCATGCGGATGCGCCCGCTCTTGTGCAGTTCATACGGGAACTGGTCGATGCCGGCGGCGATCTGCCCGCCCATCAGATCGTTGTTCAGCGGTGCACCGCCTTGGTAGGGCACATGCGTGAGTTCCACACCCGCCGCCTGCCCCAGCAGCATCCCCAGGAAGTGCAGCTGGCTGCCCGCCGCCGCGGTGCCGAAGTTGGCCTGCTTGAGGTTCGCCTTGTAGAAGCTCACCAGTTCGGCCAGGCTCTTGTAGGGGCTGTTGCCGCCGGTGGCGATGGCCAATGGATAACGCACGATCTGAGCCACCGGCACAAAATCGGTTTCAGTGCTGTAGGGCAGCTTGCTGAAGGTGAACGGCGCAATGACGATGGGCGCCGGGGGCGTGATAAGCACCGTGTTGCCATCCGGCGCAGCATTCTTCAGCGCTTCGGCAGCCACGCGCCCGCCGGCACCGGGCTTGTTTTCCACGATGACGGTAGCGTTCAAGGACATCGCCATCTTCTCCGCCACCAGACGCGCCATCACATCGGTGCCGCCACCCGGCGGGAAACCCACCAGCAGGCGAATGGTGGGCCTGTCCTGGGCCCAGGCGGCGCCGGCACAGAGCGCCGCGGCAGCAAGGCCGAAACCGAACCGCTTGATCGAATGATGGAACGCCATGTGGCTGTCTCCTGAGGTGTGTCGTTGGATGTGTGGGCGGGGAAAGGTCTTCTAGGTCACGGCTTTGCGCGCCATGAACGCCGGGCTGTCCCAGGCGCGGGTCTGCATCACATCACGGAGCACCGCGACGGCGTCCCAGATGTCGACATGGCGCACGTAGAGCGCGGCAAAACCGAAGCGAAGGATATTGGGTGCGCGAAAGTCGCCGATCACGCCGCGCGCGATCAGCGCCTGCATGATGGCGTAGCCGTTCTCGTGCGTCAGCGCCACCTGGCTGCCGCGCACGGCCCCATCGCGCGGGCTTGCCAGGCCAAAGCCGTGGCCGCCCAGCTCCTGGTCGACCAGCGCGATGAAGAGGTCGCCCAGCGCAATGCCCTTGGCGCGCAGCTGCTGCATGTCCACGCCGTCGAAGGCCGTCAGCGCTTCTTCCAGCGCGATCAACCCGAGTTGCGAGGCCGTACCCACCAGCATGCGGTCGATGCCGGGATGGGCCTCGTAGTCGGGGGTGAATTCAAAAGGCCGCGCATGGCCGTGCCAGCCGGCGATGGGCTGGCGCAGACCCGCCAGATGCCGCTCGGCCACGAAGACGAAAGCCGGCGCCCCGGGGCCGCCGTTCAGGTACTTGTAGCCGCAGCCGACCGCAAAGTCGGCGTCGCAGGCATTGAGCTGCACCGGCAGCGTGCCCGCGCTGTGCGCCAGGTCCCAGGCCACGAGCCCGCCCGCGCGGTGCGCCGCGGCGGTGATGCGCGCCATGTCGTACAGGCGGCCGGTCTTGTAATTCACTTCGGTCAGCGTCACCACGGCCAGCTGATCGCCGGCCTGCTCGATGGCCTTCTCCACGTCGTCGGGCGCCACGCAGCGCAACTCGGCGTTCATCAGTTCGGCCACGCTCGCCGCCACATACATGTCGGTGGGAAAATTGCCCTGTTCGCCGATGATCACGCGCCGCCCGGGCCGCATGCGCAGCGCCGCGCCCAGCACCTTGAACAGGTTCACCGACGTGGAATCGCACACCACCACCTCGTGCGTCTGGGCGCCGATCAGGCGCGCGATGGTGCCGCCCACACGCAGCGGCGCCGGGTACCAGTCGGCGTCGTTCCACGACCGGATAAGCCCGCGGCCCCACTCGTGCCCGATGGCGTGAACCATGCGCGGCATCACGCTCTTGACCAGCACACCCAGCGAGTTGCCGTCCAGGTAGATCTCGCCTTCGGTCAGCTGGAACAGGTCGCGGCGCGCGGCCAGCGGGTCTTCCCGGTCACGCAGGACCAGGGATTCACGGGTGAGTGGCTTCATGAGGGCGTGGGTCAGGTCGAGGTTCAGAGCTCGGTCCGCAGGGACCACAGCTCGGGGAAGAATCGGTGTGAGGTGACATGCTGCAGCCAGCCCACACCTGCAGAGCCGCCCGTGCCCGGCTTCATGCCGATGAGGCGCTGCACCGAGACAAAGTGGCGCCAGCGGTACTGCGTCATGCCGTCGCACAGCGCCATCAGCGCTTCGGCCAGGCGGTACAGGTCGTTGTGCGGCCCGGGGTCGGCGTAGACCGCCAGCCATGCACGCTCGACTGACTCGTTAGGCACGTAGTCCTCCGACCAGTCGCGCTCCAGCGCCGCGGCATCGACAGCATAGCCGCGCCGAGCCAGCAGCGCGATGGCCTCGTCGTACAGGCTGCGCGACTCCAGTGCGCGCTGCATGCCAGGCCACACATGCGGCATGTTGCGGAAGGCGCCCGCCAGGCGTTTGCTCTTGTTGCCGAGGATGAACTCGACGTGCCGGTACATGAACGACAGCTGGCCCGAGGCCGTGCTGAGGTGGTCCCGGAACTGGTTGAAGCCCTCGGGGCTGATGGTGTTGAGCACATCCCAGGAGCGGCCGATGTACTCGCACATCGCGCGTGCCCGCACCAGGATGTCCAGCGCACTGGCGGTGTCGTCCTGGCGCAGTTGCTGCTGCGCGTTGTAGAGCTCGAAATGCAACGCCTTGAACAGCAGCTCCTTCACCTGGCCCATCAGGTAGAAACAGTGCTCGTCGTAGGCGTCGCTGCGCAGGTGCTGCAGCGACAACAGCATGTCGATGCTCTGGTAATCGTTGTACGGGTTGCTGCGGCCCTGGAAGTCCACCAGCGGCAAGCCGCCGGTGGCCTGAACCGTCTCGGCGCGCGAGCTGTCGCTGGTGGTCCCCATGGGCCGCGCCTCGATGCCCGGCTGCACGCCGGCGGGATCGATGAGTTCAGGGTGATGGCGCTTGTAGCGGGGCATGGTGTGGCCTCCTTCGTGACAGTGCAATGTGCGGCGTGGTCGGCGCTAGCTGGCGCCCAGCAGGGACAGCGTCTGGCGCCCCAGCGGGCTGTGCGGGCGGGTCAGTTCCAGCGCCACGTCGAAGTGGTTGCGGCCGGCCACTTCCAGGCTGTGGCAGGTGGTGCCGGCATCGCGCAGCAAGGTGCCGAACCCGTGGCTCTGACGCTTGAAGGCATCGGTTTCCACTTCACCCCAGCACAGCACCGTCTGCGGAAAGCCCTGCAGATCCTCCAGGGCGGGGCTTTGCGCCCGCGCCTGTTCAGCATCCATCCCCAAGGCCTCGTTGATCGAGGTGCCCAGCAGCGGCTCCAGCCAGTAGATGCCCGACACCAGCACCGCCGCGCGCGGCCGCCAAGCGGGCTGCGCGGGCGTTTGCCAGCCGGACATGCAGGCCATGGCGGCCAGGTGGGCGCCCGCCGAGCTGCCGGCCACGACGATGCGCTGCTCGTCGATGCCCAAGTGAGCCGCCTGCGCGACCAGCGCCCGCATGGCGCGACGGCATTCGTGGACGATGTCCCCGACCCGTGCCGCAGGCGCCAGCGTGTAGTCCAGCGCGCAGTAGGCCACGCCGCGTTCCACGCAATCGGCCGCGCCGAAGAGTGAATCGCGCGCCGACAGTTCCTGCCAGTAGCCGCCGTGGATGAACACCAGCAACGCGCAGCCGCGGCCGCGCGCCGCGCCAGTGGCGGGCGGCGGCAGGCACAGGTCCGCCCGCTGGGCCGCGCTGCCGCCGTAGCGGATCTCCAGCCAACGCCCGCCCAGCGACTCGGCGCGTGCGCGGGCCAGCCGGCTCTGGTCCCCGTAGTCGGCGATGAAGGGTTGGTAGTTGCCGCCGATGCAAGAACTGGGCGAGTACTGCCGCTCGCGCTCGGCGGGGTCTTCGAAAGCGATGGGCGGCTGCATGGGCATCACCGTGCGGGCATGTGTGCGTCGGTATACGCCAGGGTGATGGTGGCGTCTTCGGGCACGGGCGGCAGCGTCGCGTTCCAGGCCAGCCAGCGCTCGCGCATCTCGGCCAGCCGCGCGGGCTCACGCGCGGCCAGGTTGGCGCGTTCGCGCGCATCGGCGCGGATGTCGAAGAGGTACTCGTGCGCGTCCACCTTCAGATACTTCCATCGCCCGGCACGCAGGGCCCGCTGCTGCCGGTGGTTCATGCGCCAGAACATGTCGCGCGGCACACGCTGTGTCGGATCGCGCAGCATGGGCAGCAGCGACACGCCGTCGATCGGGTGCGAAGGCGCGGGTGTCCCACCGCCGGCGTCCAGCAAGGTGGCCGACCAGTCCATCGTCAGGCAATGCTGGTCGGTGCTGCTGCCGGCCGGTATCACGCGCGGCCAGCGCGCGATCCACGGCACGCGGATGCCACCTTCGGTGAGGTCCATCTTGCCGCCCACCAGTGGCCAGTTGTCGCTGAAGCGTTCGCCGCCGTTGTCGCTGGTGAACACGACCAGGGTGTCTTCGCTCAGGCGTTCGGACTCGAGCGCGGCCATCACCTGGCCGATGCCCTCGTCCATGTGGTGGATCATGCGCAGATAGGTCTGCACATTGCCGCCTTCCAGGTGCAGCAGGTTGGGCAACTGGCGCGCGACGGCTTCGTCAGCGCGGGTTTCCCAGGGCCAGTGCGGCGCGGTGTAGTGCAGGCTCAGAAAGAACGGCTGGCCCTCACGCGCCGCGGCGGCGCGGCGGCGCACATACGCAGCGGCGCGTTGCGAGAGCAGGTCGGTGAGATAGCCCACCTCGTGGTGTTCGACCTCGCCCTCGAAGAGGTCGTGGTCGCCGCGGGACGAGGCGTGGGTGAAGTAGTCCACCCCGCCGGCCAGGATGCCGTAGAACTCGTCGTAGCCCGAACGCAGCGGGCCGAAGTCCGGCGGATAACCCAGGTGCCACTTGCCCACCAGTGCGGTGGCGTAGCCGGCATCGCGCAGACGCGAAGGCAGTGTCGGCCAGTGCGGCGGCAGCCCCAGGCGTGGATCGCCCCGCGAGCGGCTGTTGATCGGTTCTTCCAGCGCACCGCGCAGGCGGTACTGGTAGCACATGCTCATCAGCGCAAACCGTGTGGGTGAACACACGGGGGCATTGGCGTAGCCTTCGGTGAATCGCAGACCCTGCGCGGCCAGGCGGTCCAGGTTCGGCGAGACCGCGCCAAACTCGGCCGGACGCCCGCCGTAGCAGCCCAGGTCCGCGTGGCCCAGGTCGTCGGCCACGATGAAGATGATGTTGGGACGCGGCTGCGCGCCAGTGTGTGCCATGGGCGTCAATCCAGGTGACGTGCGACGCACAGGATCACAGGCGCGGCCGCCCGCGTCAAAGTCCGCCGCGCAGCGTGTGCCGGTCGGCCAGACACAATCGTGCGACACGCACACGTGCCATGAGAACCGCGAACCATCGGCGTACCCTCCAGCCTGCCGCGTACCGGGACCATGAACAGCAGGTCAGGCAAGGTAGCACCCGGGTTCGGAGTTGTTGAAAACAATCATGCCCCTCACCCGTGAAAACCCCGACCCGCTGGCCGATCCCCAGGTCGTGTCGGACCTGCTGCTCTACCGCATGGCCGTCATCACGCGCAGCACCAGCCTGCCGCTGGTGCGCCTGTTCGAGGGCGAGTTCGGCATCACCCGGCGTCACTGGCACATGCTGGCCCTGCTGGTGGAGCACGGGGCGATGCCCTCGTCGCGCCTGGCCACCTTGTGCTGGCTGGATCGCCCACGCGTCTCGCGCGCCGTCTCCGGCCTGATCCAGAAGGGCCTGATCACACGCCAGGCCGGCGCCGGCCGCACCCAGGACCTGATGGTCACCGAGGCGGGCCAGCAGCTTTACGCGCGAGCCATGCGGCGCGTGGGCGCCTTGAATGCGGAACTGGCGTGCACCCTCAGCCTGGCCGAGCGCCAGTTGCTGGACGGCATGCTCACACGCCTGCAGGCCCACGTCGCCGCCATCTCCGAGCAGGCCGCACGGGAGACGCCGGCGGCGGGGCGCAACAAGCGGCGCGGTTGATAGCGAGGCTCGCAGCAGCCATCCCATGGGCTGCGCGCCGGCGCACTGCACGCGTCACCATTGGCGGTCGCAGGCGAGCCCCCGACGACGGCCCGCTCAGCGCCTGACGCTGACCTCCACCCCAGCATCACCCCCGAAACGCGCCGACACCACGTCACCCGGCGCCAGCGTCACCGCGCGGCACAGGCCGCCGGTGATGATCACGTCACCCGCCTCCAGCCGCCGCCCCGTGGCCGACAGCTGCGCGGCCAGCCAGGCCACGCCCGCCAGCGGGTCGCCCGAGGCGGCCGCACCGGTGGCTGTACCCGCAGGTGAACCGTTATGGAAAAACGCCACGTCCATCTCGGCCAGGCGCTGCGGTGCCACCGACAGCGGCGCGCCCAGCACCACCTGGGCCGCCGAGGAACCATCCGCCGTGTTGTCTTCCAGCGTGAAGCGGTAGTCGGTGAACACCGAGTCGACCACCTCCAGGCAGCTCAGCACCTGCGACACCGCCGCGGCCACATCGGCCACGCTCACCGGGCCTTCGAGCGGACGGCCCAGCACCACGGCGATCTCGGGCTCCACCTTGGGCTGGATGAGTGCGGGCGAGACGCTGTCGCCGCTGGCCAGCCGCATCGCATCGGTCAACGGCCCGAAGTTCGGCGCGGCGATGCCCATCTGCTGGCGCATGGCCAGCGAGGTGTAGCCCAGCTTCCAGCCCACGATGCGCTCGCCACGTGCCAGGCGCGCAGCGGTCACACGGGACTGGACCGCGTAGGCGTCGTGCAGGCTCAGCGCCTGGCCCTCGGAGATGGCGGCGATGGTGAGCCGCTTGGCGCGCGCGGCCAGCAGCCGCGTGGCGATGTCGTCGTGGGTGGTGTCGGGGCTCATCGTCGGCGATGCTCGGGGCGCAGATGGGCTGCTGTCAACCGGGAACCTACGGGCCGGCGCGTGGGACTTCATGCCGCCGGCCGTGCCGCCGCCTTCAACACATCGGAATACCAGAACGGCGCGGCAGCCAGGAGGATGCAGACCATGGCCAGTAGGAAAGAAGCCCGGTAGCCGCCAGTGAGGTCATGCAGCGCGCCCGCCAGCAGTGCGCCCAGGCCCGAGCCGATCGACAGGCAGGTGTAGACGGCGCCGTAGATGGCGGCCTGCCCCGTACCCGGGAAGAACCGCGCATTGAGGCTGGCCACCAGTGGCCCGCGCGCACCCTGGCTCAAACCGAACAACAGCAGGTAGACCGCCAGCAGCCCATGCGCGCTGTCGAACGACATCCACAGCAGCACCGCCATGCCGCACAGCGTGCCGCCAAAACTCAGCGTGGCCGCACGCCGGTAGCCGAAGCGGTCAGCCAGCCAGCCGATGGCCGACACCCCCAGCACCGACAACAGCCCCGCCGTGCCAAACGCGCCGGCGGCCTGCAGCGGTGTGTAGCCGACATCGACGAAGTAGGCCACCGACTGCACGATGATGATGAACACACCCACGGCGGTGAAGAACATCACCTGCACCATCAGCCAGAAGCGGCGGTCGCGCAGCGCATGCCGCAAGGCCTGCAGGGTCGCGGCCTGGCTCACACGTGTGGCCTGGCGCTCCGGTACGCGGCCGGCGCGGATCACGCCCCAGGGCAGCAGCAAGGACAGCGGCAGCAGCACCAGCGCCGTGCCACCGATCCAGTGGTAGGCCGAACGCCAGCCCGGCCCGCCAATGAGCATCTGCACCAGCGGCACGATCACTAGCGTGCCGCAGCCGTAGCCGGCGTAGACCAGGCTGATGGCCGTGCTCAGACGCTGCTCGAACCAGCGGCTGACCAGCGCCGAAGACGGCACCACACCCAATGCCGATGCACCGATCCCGCCCAGCAAGCCGATGCACACATAGAAGTGCCACAGTGCACTGGCCTGCCCGGCTAGCCCATAGCCCAGGCCGATCAGTGCCAAGCCACTGGCATACAGCACACGCGGCCCGAAACGCTCGAACACCAGACCAGCCAGCGGCGCGGCCAGGCCGCTGACCACCATCAGCGCCGAGTAGACGCTGGTCATGTGCGAGCGCGGCCAGCCGAATTCGGCACCCAGGGGCAGCAGGAACACCATGAAGGTATCGCCCACGCCGCGCCCGATGAAGTTGAAGGCGAAGCACAGCGCCACCACCAGCCACGGCCGTGCCGGTGAGGAACTCGGAGCGAGCCTACCTTCGTGTTTGGTGTGCATGCTGCAAAAGTACAAGCCATTCAATGCAAAGCCATTGCATCAAACCGCATGGCCGGCACATCGGCATTCGAATCCTGCCACCAGGCCATCCGCCGAGTCGCATGCAATGGGCACATTGGGAGTGATGCTGTTGGTTACACACGGTCGCCAAGCTGTTAGGCTGCGTGCTCGAGCCATGGCTGCGCAACTGGACCGTTAGCCGCACGACTCGATCCGCTGGAGGCCGCGATGAGCACCCACACGCTGGATTCGAAGATTGACCGCCGCACCGTCTTCGTCGGTGCCGGCTCCGCGGGGGCCCTGGCGGGCATCGCCGTCCTCATGCCGCCGCTCGCGCCTCCCCGCGCGGTGGTGTCCTCACAGCCCATTCACCACACGGCGGAAAGTCCTGGCGCCTATCGCCTCACCGACCATGTGCTGCGCTACTACCGCAGCGCAGGTGTCTGAGACCTAGAGCCGCCGCAACGGCCTTGGGCGCGGGGCGCGCCTGAGGCCGGCCCGCCCCGCGATCCAACTGCACACGGCATGCGTTCGTCATGCCGGGCGCTGTGGGACTGCGCGCGTGGTCATGTGCTGGCGTGACTTGGCAAGGCCCTCTCCCTCCCATCCAACCAGGAGTCGCACCATGTTGACTCGCAAGATCAGCAGCGCCGCCGCACACGACGGCCACGCGTCATCGGCGCTCGTTGCCAGCCTGGCACGCGGCGTGTCGCGCGCCATTCCCACGATGGACCGGCGCGCCTTCCTGCGCCGCTCGGGCCTGGGTGCAGGTGTCGGCCTGGCCGCTGCACCGCTGACCCTGGTGCAGCACAGCCAGCCTGCGCAGGCCGCAGAAGCCCCGGGCGGCGAGGCCCGCGGCAAAGTGGAAACCCGGCGCACCGTGTGCGGCCACTGCTCGGTGGGCTGCGCGATAGACGCGGTGGTGGACAACGGCGTGTGGGTGCGCCACGAGCCGGTATTCGACAGCCCCTTGAGCCTGGGCGGCCACTGCGCCAAGGGCGCCGCGGTGCGCGAACACGGCCGCGGCGAATTCCGCCTGAAGTACCCGATGAAGCTGGTGGACGGCAAGTACAAGCGCATCAGCTGGGACGTGGCACTGGCCGAGATCAGCAACCAGATGCTGGCGCTGCGCAAGGAGAGCGGGCCCGACGCGCTCTTCGTCGTCGGCTCGTCCAAGCACAGCAACGAGCAGGCCTACCTGCTGCGCAAGTGGATGTCGCTGTGGGGCAGCAACAACTGCGACAACCAGGCGCGCATCTGCCACAGCACCACCGTCGCCGGCGTAGCCAACACCTGGGGCTACGGCGCCATGACCAACAGCTACAACGACATGCAGAACTCGAAGGCGGCGCTGTATATCGGCAGCAACGCGGCCGAGGCACACCCGGTGAGCATGGTGCACCTGATGCATGCCAAGGAGGCCGGCTGCAAGGTCGTCGTCGTGGACCCGCGCTTCACACGCACGGCCGCCAAGGCCGATCAATACGTGCGCATGCGCTCGGGTGGCGACGTCGCCTTCCTCTTCGGCATGCTGCACCACATCTTCAAGAACGGCTGGGAGGACAAGAAGTACATCGCCGACCGCGTCTACGGCATGGACAAGGTGCGCGAAGAAGTCCTGGCCAAGTGGACACCCGACAAGGTGCTCGACGTCTGCGGCGTGGACGAAGCCAGCTGCCTGCAGGCCGCCCGGACACTGGCCGAGAACCGGCCCAGCACCATCGTGTGGTGCATGGGGCAGACGCAGCACAGCATCGGCAACGCCATGGTGCGCGCCTCGTGCATCGTGCAGCTGGCGCTCGGCAACGTGGGCGTCAGTGGCGGCGGCGCCAACATCTTCCGCGGCCACGACAACGTGCAGGGCGCCACCGACATCGGCCCCAACCCCGATTCACTGCCGGGCTACTACGGCTTGTCCGAAGGCTCGTTCAGGCACTTCGCCGCCACCTGGGGTGTGGACTACGAGTGGATCAAGAAGCAGTACGCCCCCGGCATGATGCACAAGAGCGGCATGACCGTCTCACGCTGGATCGACGGCGTGCTGGAGAAAAACGACCTCATCGACCAGCCCAGCAACCTGCGCGCGATGTTCTTCTGGGGCCATGCGCCCAATTCGCAGAGCCGCGGCGTGGAGATGAAGCGCGCGCTGGACAAGCTGGACCTGCTGGTCGTGGTGGACCCCTTCCCCAGCGCCACGTCGGCCTGGGCCGCCATGCCCTCGGCCGGCGGCGAGCTCAACCCGCAGCGCGCGGTTTATCTGCTGCCGGCCACCACGGCGTTCGAAACCAGCGGCACCGCCACGGCCTCCAACCGTTCACTGCAATGGCGCGAGCAGGTCATCGAGCCACTGTGGGAAAGCCGCACCGACGAGATGATCATGTTCCAGCTGGCCGAAAAGCTGGGCTTCGGCAACGAGCTCACGCGCGGTCTGAAGATGGTGGCCGGCAAGGGCGGCCTGCAGCAACCCGAGCCCGAGTCCATCCTGCGCGAGGTGAACAAGTGCATGTGGACCATCGGCTACACGGGCCAGAGCCCCGAGCGGCTGAAGGCGCACATGCGCAACATGAATGTCTTCGACGTGAAGACGCTGCGCGCCAAGGGCGGCATAGACAAGGAAACCGGCTACTCGCTCGACGGTGACTACTTCGGCCTGCCCTGGCCCTGCTGGGGCACGCCCGAGATGAAGCACCCGGGCTCGCCGAACCTCTACGACACGAGCAAGAACGTCATGGACGGCGGCGGCAACTTCCGCGCCAATTTTGGCGTGGAGCGCGACGGCGTGCCGCTGCTGGCGGCCGACGGTTCGCACTCGAAGGGCGCGGACCTGACGACGGGCTACCCCGAGTTCGACCACATCCTGATGAAGAAGCTGGGATGGTGGCGCGAGCTCACGCCGGACGAACAGCAGAAGGCCGACGGCAAGAACTGGAAGACCGACCCCACCGGCGCCATCATCCGCGTGGTCATGAAGAACCATGGCTGCTACCCCTTCGGCAATGCCCGGGCGCGCGCGGTGGTGTGGAACTTCCCGGACCCGATTCCGCTGCACCGCGAACCGCTGTACAGCACACGGGCGGACCTCATCGCCAAGTACCCCACGCACGACGACAAGATGGACTTCTGGCGCATGCCCACGCTGTTCAAGACCGTGCAGCAGGCCAACAAGGACATCGGCCGCGAGTACCCGCTGACCATGACCTCGGGCCGCCTGGTGGAGTTCGAAGGCGGTGGCGAAGAGACACGCTCCAACCGCTTCCTGGCCGAGCTGCAACAGGAGATGTTCGTCGAGATCAACCCCAAGGCCGCCAACGACCGCGGCATACGCAACGGCGACTTCGTCTGGGTGCGAACGCCGGTCATGCAGGCCGTGCCCAGCTTCAAGGGCCTGCGCGTGCGCGCCCAGGTGACCGAGCGCGTGGGGGCGGACACGGTGTTCCTGCCCTTCCACTTCTCCGGTCGCTGGGGCGGCCAGGACCTGGCGGCCTACTACCCCGACGGCGCCAAGCCCATCGTGCGCGGGGAGTCGGCCAACGTGGCCACCACCTACGGCTACGACAGCGTGACCATGATGCAGGAGACCAAGACCACGGTCTGCCAGATCACGCCGGCACCCACCGCCACCTGACAAACAACGACGCAGGAGACCCGACCATGGCCCGCATGAAATTCATCTGCGACACGGAGCGCTGCATCGAATGCAACGGCTGTGTCACCGCCTGCAAGGCCGAGCACGACCTGCCCTGGGGCGTGAACCGACGCCGCGTGGTGACGCTGGGAGACGGCGCGGCCGGCGAGCGCAGCATCTCCGTGGCCTGCATGCACTGCTCGGACGCGCCCTGCATGGCCGTGTGCCCGGTGGACTGCTTCTACCGCACCGAGCAAGGCGTGGTGCTGCACGACAAGGACGTGTGCATCGGCTGCGGCTACTGCAGCTATGCCTGCCCCTTTGGTGCGCCGCAGTTCCCGAGCAATGGCACCTTCGGCCTGCGCGGCAAGATGGACAAGTGCACCTTCTGCGCCGGCGGTCCGGAAGAAAACGGCAGCGACGCGGAATGGACCAAGTACGACCGCAACCGCCTGGCCGAAGGAAAGCTGCCGATCTGCGCCGAAATGTGCTCCACCAAGGCGCTGATAGGCGGCGATGGCGATGTCATCGCCGACATCCTGCGCACCCGTGTCCTGGCCCGTGGCAAGGGCAGCGAGGTCTGGGGCTGGGCAACGGCCTATGGCCCGCCGCCCGCCGGTGCCGGTGCGGCACCGGGCGCGCCAGCCAAGGCGGAGGGCAAGAAGACATGAACACGCTCCTGCAACACACCCGCCGCAGGCCCGGTTGGCTCGTGCTGGCCGCTGCGCTGGCCCTGGCGGCGTGCGGCGAAAAGCCGCAGACCGCGCAGCGCAAGGCCGACGACGCGCCCTGGGTCGACAACCACACCGCCTACCTGGCCCGGAACTACCGGCCCACGGACGAAGCCGCGTGGGTGGCGCAACTGCACCAGCGCGCGCAGACGCAGAACGAGTACACGCGCGTGCCCATCAAACCCTGACCGGCTGCCGGCCAGACACCGGCAGCCGGCACCGGCCATGTGCCGACGACAAGCGCCACGTGGCGTTGCATGCACCCACGTGTTGGACAAGGGGTCGCACCATGTTCAGATCACTTTCTTCTCCCATTCGCGCGCCGGCCGGGCCTCGGGTCTGGTGGCCGCTGCTGCTGGCCCTGTTGCTGTGCCTGGGCCTGAGCGCCTCGGCGCAAGCCGAACCGGCTGCGCAGGCAACAGCCGCTCAGACGCGCGGCACGCCGCCTGTGGCCCTGTTCATTGCGCAAGCCCAGGCGCAGACGCCGGGAGCCGCCCCAGGCACGCCGACGGACACCAACGCCCAGCGCGCAAAAACCCAGCCCGGCAACAACGCGCCCTTCTGGCGCGAAGTTCGGCACTCCGGCGAGCAGGCCGGCATTACCACCGTGCGCGGCCCCGAAACCGGTGTGCTGGAACAGCGCTTCACCCAATACCCGGGCTCGGGCTTCACCACCGCCGGCGAGGCCTGGCGCCAGGTGCGCAACGGCTTTGTCATCCCGTATGGCGGCTCGCTGCTCGTCATCGTGCTGGTGGCCATCGGCCTGTACCACTGGCGCCGCGGCACCATGGGCCGCAGCGCGGCCGACACCGGCGGCGCCACGATCGAGCGCTTCACGCCTTTCGAGCGCGCGGCGCACTGGCTGAATGCACTGGCCTTCGTGATCCTGGCGCTGTCGGGCATCGTCATGGCCTTCGGCAAGTTCTTCCTTCTGCCGGTGATGGGCAGCACCTTGTTCGGCTGGCTGAGTTACGGTCTCAAGACCCTGCACAACTTCGTCGGGCCCTTGTTCATCGTGTCGCTGATCATCGTCCTCCTCACCTTCGTCAAGGACAACCTGCCGCAGCGCGGCGACTGGCTGTGGCTGAAGCAAGGTGGCGCCCTCCTGGGCGGCAGCGTGCCACCTTCGCACCGCTTCAACACCGGCGAGAAGGGCATGTTCTGGATCGGCTTCACGCTTGCCGGCCTCGTGGTGGTGTTCAGCGGGCTGTGGCTCGATCAGCTGGTGCCCGTGTGGGGCGCGAGCCGCGGCGACATGCAGACGGCCAACCTCATCCATGCCACGGCGGCGGTGATCATGATGCTGGTGTTGATGGGCCACATCTACATGGGCACGCTGGGCTTGAAAGGCGCTGCACAGGGCATGCGCACGGGCCGCGTGGGCATGGCCTGGGCGCAGGAGCACCACGCGCTGTGGGCCCAGGACATCGCCGACGGCCGCATCCCCGCGCAACGTTCGGCTGGCGCCAAAGGCGCGCCATCCGCACCCGCAAATCCCCAGCCGAAAGAGGCCTCCTCATGAACGTTTCCCTCCTTGCAACGGCGCTGCTTGGCGCCGCGCTCGCTGCCGGCCCTGCCTGGGCCAAGCTGCCGGCCTTGTCGGACGAGTCCAAGGCCCTGGCGGCGGCGGCCGCCGCCAAATCGGCCCAGGCCGCGAAGGTGTCGGCCTATGAGTTGTGCCAGGTACAGGACCGCGTGGCCGCGCGCTACCTGGCCAGCGCCAAGGCGGCGGGCAAGACCGTACCGGCGCCCGTGGAGACACCGCCCTGCGTGGCGCCCGCAGCCGCCTCCTGATGACCCCGCCCGCCACAGCCCTGGCACACACGGACCCACGGCCCGTGCTGCCCACCGGCTTCACGTCGGTACCCGGTGCGCCGCGGCTGACGCAGGCGCACAGCCCCTTGCTGCGCGAGATCAGCGCGCTGGACGAGTACGGCGAACGGCGCCGCATCCACATCCCTGCGGAGCGGCCGCTGACGGTGTTTGTCGACAAGCACGAGCTGGTCACGCTGATGACCCTGGGCGCGCTGCCCGAATTGCTGGTGCTGGGATTCCTGCTGAACCAGCGTCTGGTGGCGGATGTGCGCGAGGTGGCTTCTGTCACCGTCGATTGGCAGGTGCAGGCCGCCGCCGTGAAGACCTGGCACGGCGTGCCGCAACTGGCTGTGCGCACGCGGCGGCGTGTGGTCACCACGGGCTGCGGCCAGGGCACGGTGTACGGCGACATCCAGACGCAGACGGACCGGCTGCAACTGCCGGACGCCAGCGCGGCGCGCTTCTCGCAAGGGGCGCTGCGCCGGATGCTGGAGGTGGTGCGCGCGCAAGACAGCATCCACCAGCGTGCGGGCTCGGTGCACGGCTGCGCGCTGTTCGAGGCCCGTGAAGGTGGCGCGATGCTGATGTTCGTGGAAGACGTCGGTCGCCACAATGCGGTGGACACAATCACCGGCTGGATGGCGCTGCACGGTGTGCCGGGCGCCGACAAGGCGCTGTACACCACCGGACGCCTGACGAGTGAAATGGTAGGCAAGGCTGCGGCGATGGGGCTGCCCGTGCTCGTCTCGCGCAACGGCGTCACGGCCATGGGCCACGCGATGGCCGAGCGCCTGGGCATGGCGCTGTTCGGGCGCGCCGCCAACCGGCATTTCCTGTGCTATTGCGGCATCGAGCGCTTCGATGCCGACCCGCTGCCGCCGCCGGCCTACCCGGTGCGCGTGGTGTCGGGTTGATGGCCGATGGATGCGGGCCACGGAGCAACGGCCATGCGCGTGGTTGTCATCTTCCAGCGCTTGCAGGCACCCACGCGCTGGGAGCAGTGGCGCCACAGCCCCACCGAGGTGATCATCGATGACGGCCGCTGGCAGGATCTGCCCGCCGCACAGCCGCGGATCCTGCGCGACACCGACGGCATCACCACGACGCTGCACGCCGGCCTTCACGTGGAGCTCTTCCGCGACGAAGCCGAGGGCTATCACCTCAACCTCAGCAGCGGCGCGCCGGTGTGGTTCGTGATGTGGCGCCAGCATCACGAAGACCCCGCTCGCGCCTGGCCCGAGATGGTGACCCTGTCGTACAACGAAGCCGCGCGCCTGCTGGACGCGCAGGAGCGCGTGGACACCGTGCCCTTGCAGGGCCCCGTGCAGACCTGGCTGCAGGCCTTCACCGACCTGCACTACCGCCCCGAGCCGCGGCAGCGCAAGCGGCCGCCCTCGTTTCGCAGCCCACAGGAACGCGGATGAACTGCGGCGACGACGGCGACGGCTTCATGGCGCGCTGGTCGCGCCGCAAGCTGCAGGTGCACGAACCATCGCAGCCCGAGCCGCCCGTCGATGCGGACCCGGGCTCGCCGCTTGCACGTGGAGCCGACGCGCGGCAGCCTGCACCGGTCGCATCCACAGGCAAGACTCCGATCGCGAGTCCCGGCGCCGCATCCAACACCACTGCGTGTGCAGAAGCCACCCCGCCACCCACGCTGGACGACGTGGCGGCGCTGCAGCCATTGGCGCCGGACTTCTCGCGCTTCGTCGCACGCGACGTGCCGGCGCAGGTACAGCACGCGGCACTGAGCAAGCTGTTCAGCGACCCGCATTTCAACGTGATGGATGGCCTGGACGTCTACATCGAGGACTACCACCACGCCAAGCCGATACCGGCCGAGGTTCTGGAAAAGCTGCTGCACCGCCGCTCGCTGGGCATCTTCACGGACAAGGAACGGACGCAGCAGGCGATGGCCAAGGATGCGCAAGCCGCCGGCCGGGATCCCGTGGCCGCCGAGGGCGCAGGGGACGCTGTCGCCGACGGATACGCTAACGCGCCATATGCGGAGACCGCAGCGGAGGCGCAAGCGGCCGACCGGTCCGCGCCAGCAGGCGGCGCGGCATACGGATCGCCCCCTCTCGGCGCCACCCGCCCGGCCGCAGACCCCGGGCCGCCCCCGGGCGAGAAAGGCCTCGCATGAAGACCCTGCGGCGCAACTGCACCGACACCCTGCACGTGGACCCGGACGCGCTGCACCAGGCGCGCGCCGTCGCGCCCACGATCAGGCCCAAGGAGTTGTGATGGCTGCCTCTACTGCCTCCTCCACCGCCCCTGCCATCCTCCACGCCGCCGACATCCACGACACCGAAGGCGCCCGCGCCGACCTGTACGGCCTGCTGGCGCGGCTGTGGTTTGCGCCGCCGGACGCGGCCTTGCTGGCCCGCGTGCATGCCGTCGCCCGCAGCGCGCCTCCCGCGCCGCAGACGGACGGATTCCTGGCCATGCCCTGGCGCGGTCTGGTGGACCGCTTGCGCGCCACCAGCGCGGCGGAAGCGGCCGAGGAGTTCGATGCGCTGTTCGTGAGCGTCGGCAAGCCGGAGATCCTGGCCTACGGCTCGCAGTACCTGGCCGGCGCGCTGAACCAGACGCCACTGGTGCGCCTGCGCAGCGACCTGGCGGTGCTGGGTCTGGCGCGCGACCCGGCACGCGGCGAGACCGAAGACCACATTGCCTTCGAGTTCGAGGTGATGCGCTGGCTCATCAGTGGCGACGACCTGGCCGTGTGCAACCTCGAGCAGCAGCGGCGCTTCTTCCGCCAGCACCTGCAGACCTGGGTGGAGGCGCTGTGCGACAGCGTCATCGACCACCCCAGCGCCCGCGTGATGCGCGACGTGGCCCTACTCACACGCGCGTTCGTGCAACTGGAGGCACAGGCCTTCGACATGATCGAATAGCCGCCCCGCGCGCGGCGAAGGCCACTGCGCGCATGCCCGGTCGCGGCTGCGCCCAGCTCAGGTCAGCTCACGCGCTGCAGGTGGTTGGCGTCCGTGTGGTGCATGAGCCCGCGGCCCTTGATGAGCAGCAGGGTGTCCTGCTCGTAATCGATGCTGCCCTTGCCGCTCAGCGTGACCTTCAGCGTGTAGCGAACCACCTTGAAGTTGTCGATCAGGAAGGCGTTCTGGCAGATGCCATAGGTTTCCGATCCGGCTTGTGCTTCCAGCTCGAAGTGGGTGGCGTCGGGTTCGACGATACCGCCGGCGTTGATGACGAGTCCGCGGGGCACGGCAAACGAGTTCAGCAGCATCTTCGTGGCGGGGTCCCACACCCAGTAGCCGCGCTGCGCGTGGAAAGCTTCGCCGGCATGCTTGCCCGCCGTGGAAGGCGTGCCGCGCCAGGCATTCGTGTCGGCAATGACCTGGCGCAGTTTCTGATCGTGGTTCTCGACGGCGGGACTGATGGCTTCGAAGACCCAGCGCTCGCGATAGCGCCGCTCGGTATCCGTCGTCTGCTGGTCGGGCTTGCCCGGTGAGACGTCCGTGCCGCTGGTTCCCTCCCAGCTGCCGATCAGGCCGGCCAGGGGGCCATAGTCGATGGCCTCTGCGATGGGGTCTTGGGATCTGCTCATCGTGTCACCTCCAGTGGACGTCCGAAAGACGTCCTCAAACTCGGCCCGCACACCGCATGCGACGCCTTTGCCGAGGCTATCCCCATTGGCGCGCGCATGACTCGCGCGGCCCGCGATCGCGACTCACGATGATGGTTATCCAAACGCTGTCATGCTACGGACGCATGGCCACCCGGCGTCACTTCACACGCAGCATCATCGGGGCCCAGGTGCTGTTTCCAGTGAGCGCGATCCTGGGCGTGCTGTGCGCTGGCGGGCTGGGCAGCTACCTGCTGGCCGACCTAGCACAAGGCAACCCCATCCTGCCGGCATTCAGCGATCTGCTGGACACGGGGCACTCTGCGGCCGGATGAGTCTGCAGTCCGAACGGCAGGCACACATTCATCCCCAGACGGAGTCACTCTTCATCGCAGGAGGCTGCCATGCCCGCTGAAACCTTCGACGCCATCATCGTGGGCGCCGGCCAGGCCGGCCCGGCCATCGCCGCGCGCTGCAGCAAGGAGGGCCTGCGCGCCGCAATCATCGAGCGCAGCCACTTCGGCGGCACCTGCGTCAACGTGGGCTGCGTGCCCACCAAGACGCTGGTGGCCAGTGCCCGCGCCATTCACGTGGCCCGGCGCGGTGCCGAATTCGGCTTCGATGCGGGCGTGGTCCGCGTGGACATGGCGCGCGTGAAGGCACGCAAGGACGGCATCGTCGGCGGCGCCCGCCAGGGCGTCGAGGCCTGGATGCGCAGCCTGGCGCGCAGCGAGGTGATCGAGGGCGAGGCGCGCTTCGTCGATGCGCTGACGCTTGAAGTGACTGGCGGCACGGGCAGCGGCAACCGGCGCCTCACCGCACCGCGCATCTTCCTGAACGTCGGCGCGCGCTCGATGCGGCCCGATCTGCCCGGCATCGACAGCGTACCCACGCTCGACAACGTCTCGATCCTGCAACTGGACCAGGTGCCCGATCACCTGGTCATCGTCGGCGGCAGCTACATCGGCCTGGAGTTTGCGCAGATGATGCGGCGCTTCGGCGCCGAGGTGACGGTGGTGGAACGCGCGGCGCATCTGCTGCCGCGCGAGGATGCGGATGTTTCCGAGGGCATCCGGGCCATCCTGGAGAACGAAGGCGTGCACTTTGCGCTGGCGTCGGATTGCATCTCGCTGGCTCGCGACGGTGCGCGCATCGCCGTCGGCGCGGCCTGTGGCGCGGAACGCCCAGTGATCGTCGGCAGCCACGTGCTGCTGGCCGTGGGCCGGCGGCCCAACACGGACGGCCTGGGCCTGGATCACGCCGGCGTGCAGACCGATGAACGCGGCTACATCACGGTGGACGACCAGTGCCGCACCTCGGCCGAGGGCATCTGGGCCGTAGGCGACTGCAACGGCCGCGGCGCCTTCACGCACACCGCGTGGAACGACCACGAGATCGTCGTGGCCAACCTGTTCGACCATGATGCACGCCGCATCAGCGACCGCATCGCCTGCTACGCCCTCTTCATCGACCCTGCCCTCGGCCGCGTCGGCATGAACGAGGCGCAGGCGCGCGCCAGCGGCCACCGCCTGCTGGGTGCCACGATGCCCATGCGCCACGTGGGCCGCGCGCGCGAAGCCGGCGAGACCCAGGGCTTCATGAAGGTGCTGGTGGATGCCGACAGCCAGCTGCTGCTGGGTGCGGCCATCCTGGGCATGCACGGCGACGAGGTGGTGCACGGCCTGCTGGACCTGATGGCCGCCCGGCAGCCCTATACCGTCATCGCGCGCTCGGTGCCCATCCACCCGACGGTGTCCGAACTGTTGCCCACCTTGCTGCAGCAATTGCGGCCGCTGGACGCCGGGTCCGATCGGGCTTGAGGCGGGATTCGATCGGGACCAGGCTCATCGCGCCGGCGGCTGGCCGCGGACCAGTGGCTGGCATCTGGCATCCCCAAAAGAGAGATCGCGCCCAGCAAGCCTGATGTCGCGTGGCGTATCGGGATCTCTGGCCAGTGACCCCATATCCACACTTGCACCGCACTTCTCAGACGAGCAAGATGAGGGTCCCCGCGATCGCCATCCGATGCACGAAATCCCGTGCAATCGCCTGTCCGCGAGAGACGCGCCTGCCGTACGCGGCACTTCGATGCGCCGTTGAAGGGGTCGTTGGGATGCATCCATCACGCACCCACTCGTTCGCGGGGGCGGTGAATGGTCGGCCGCGCATTCACCGCCATCCGAACTGCCCACGCCTGGCAGGTCTGCGGTCATCCCCACCCTAAGGAGTAAACGATGCGAAAGCACTTCCTCACAGCGGCCGTTGGCTTGTGTGCGGCACTCGGGTCCGCACAGTCACTGGCACAGACCACCGTCACGGTCTCGCCGTTCGACATGAAGGATTGGACATTCTTTGACGACGGGACCATCAGGCCTTGCTCTGCCGGCGAGTTCTGCGGCATGGTGGATGGTCCTGATGCACCGCCTGCCGGCGACGGCAGCGCGAACCTGGAACTGGTCGGTTTGGACAAGCGGCCGTCGTTGGGGGCACGATTGGACTGGCTCGCCGGGGTCCGATTGGCGGACATCGACGTTCTGCGCTATTCGACTTACGTGAAGGTCAATCAGAACGTCCAGGCCATCGCGCTTCAGTTTCCCGTCGATAACGACGTGATGGACCAGGACTTTGCGTTCCGCGGCCGGCTCGTCTTCGAGCCCTACTTCGAGCCCAGTCTGGGGCCTGTACAGAAGCTGGTCTGGCAGACCTGGGACACGCTTCACGGGAAGTGGTGGCTCAGCAGTGCGGGCAATCCTGATCGGTTCCCGTCCACCGTGTGCAGCCAAAGCGCGCCCTGCACCGTGAGCGAATTGGTGGGCCACTACCCGAACATCGGTGTGCGCGACGTGCTCTTCGATCCGAACGTCATCTTGAAGGCGGGCGGTGGATGGGCGATTTTCTCCGGCAACGTCGACGCCCTGACCATCGGCATCACAGGGTCGGTGCCCACCACCTACAACTTCGAGCGGGGTCCGAAGGACAAGGCAGCTTGCTTCAATGGGGGCTGGGTCGGTTCTGCCAAGAACCAGGGCCAATGCGTCAGCCACTTCATGAAAGCGTCCCCATGACTCGGCGCCGCCAGCTCGCCTGAACTGACGCGGCAAGGCGTTGTTCGCTTGGCAACGCCTTGCGCGGCGCCCATGTGCGCGCGTGCGCAGCCGGCAATGGCCGGCCACAGGTTCACCAAGCTCGAAGGGGCGCCTGCCGAGATTCGAATGGTCCCCGCGCGACATCGCCCCTAGCATCCTTCGCATGCCCCAGACCCGGCGAGACAACGGGTCCTGCTGCCGACCAACGAGGGACCTTTGCCGATGTCGCCGTCCACGCCCAGCGCGCCGCCGCGCCACGCCAAGATTTCCTTCGAGGGTGTCCACAAGCGCTATGCCGGTGCGCGAGCCAACGCCGGTGCGACCGTCGCGCTGGAGCGCCTGGATCTCGAGATCGCCCCGCAGGAGATCGTCTCCATCGTCGGCCCCACGGGTTGCGGCAAATCGACGGCCCTGAACCTGCTGGCGGGCTTCGAGACACCCAGCGGCGGCCGCGTCTGCATCGACGGCCTGCCGGTGAACGGCCCCGGCTCCAACCGTGGCGTGGTGTTCCAGCAGGCCGCACTCTTCCCCTGGCTCACCGTCATGGACAACGTGACGCTGGGCATGGACTGCCGCGGCGCCGACGCCGCCGAATACCGGCCGCGCGCGCAGGCCCTGCTCGAGGAAGTGGGGCTCAAGGGCTTCGAGCAGCACCATCCCTACCAGCTCTCCGGCGGCATGCAGCAGCGTGTGCAGATTGCGCGGGCACTCATCGGCGAGCCCG
Organism: Pseudomonadota bacterium; assembly: GCA_963205115.1. Lineage (GTDB taxonomy): Bacteria > Pseudomonadota > Gammaproteobacteria > Burkholderiales > Burkholderiaceae_C > Rubrivivax. The sequence goes on from CAUJHV010000080.1 coordinate 42,838, forward strand.
ACATCTTGCTGATGGACGAGCCCTTCGGCGCGCTCGATTACCAGACGCGGCTGCTGATGCAGAAGCTGCTGCTGCGGCTGTGGCAGCACTTCCGGCCGACCATCGTCTTCATCACGCACGACGTCGGCGAGGCGGTCTTCATTTCCGACCGTGTGCTGGCCATGTCGCGCCGCCCCGGGCGCGTGATTGCCGACGTGACGGTGGACGCGCCCAAGCCGCGCGACTACGAATTCATGTCCTCCACCGCCTTCAACGAACTGGAACGCCGCTTGCTGCTGGCGGTGCAGAACGAGGTCGAGCGCGACGACCCGGCGATGGCGCATTGACCCCGCCTACCTAACCTACAAACCCACGAGCACCGAAGGAGACCCGCCGATGAAACCGATCCGCCTGCTGAAGGCCGCTGCCGGCCTGCTGGCCCTGTCCGCATCGGCGGCCTTTGCGCAAAGCAAACCGGCCGAGCCGCTGCTGGAATTCAACTACGGCCTGCCCGCAGCCAACCATGCGTCGGTCTTTGTCGCGCAGGACCTGGGCCTGTTCGAGAAGGTGGGCCTGAAGCCCAAGTTCTTCTTCTTCCAGTCGGGTGCACCGCTGCTGGCCGGCCTGAAGAGCGAGAGCCTGGACGTCGTCACCGCGGGCCTGGCGCTGGCCTTTGCGATCGGGCAGAACATTCCGCTCAAGCTGATGTTCTGGGAAGCCAACTCCGCGGCCAGCGAAGGCCTGGTGGTGGATCCGAAATCAGGCCTGAAGTCCTACCGCGACCTGGCCAAGGCCAAGAAGATCGCCGCGGCCACGGGCACCTGCGCGCAGGTGTCTCTGTACCTGATGGCCAAGAAGGCCGGCATCGAATACAGCAAGCTGGACGTGGTCAACCTGCCGGCCCCGCTGTTCCGCAATGCCTTCATGAGCGGCTCCATCGACGCCGGCGTGGCCTGGCCGCCGTTTTCGCTGCAGCTTCAGCAGGAAGGCTATCCGGTTGTCTCCTTCGACGAGGAATACACGCCGCCCGGTGGTGTGTGCCCCGGCCTGACGGCCGCGCGGCCCGCGTTCCTGAAGCAGAACCCGCAGATCGGCGTGAAGCTGCTGCAGGTGGAGGCCATGGCCCGCGAGGCGATCGCCAAGAACCCGCAGGTGGGCATCGACGCCTACGTCAAGCGCCTGCAGCTCTCACCGGCCGTGGCCAAGGCCACGCTGGAGCGCGAGTGCTGCGGCCGCGGCATCCCCAGCTTTGCCGAGCAGCTGGACCCGTCGTCGCCGTACTCGATGACGTCCAAGGAAGGCGGCCTGGTGGCCAAGCTGGTGCTGGCCAGCGAAGCGCTGCACGCGGCCAAGGCCATCGCCGAGCCGATTCCGCTGGCGGCCATCCAGGAAGCCGTGGACCCGAGCCACCTGCGCGAGTACATGAAGACCCTGGGCAAGTGACGTGCAGCCCGTTGCCATGACCTCACCCGATCCGGCCCCGGCCATCGCGGAGCCGCAGACGCGCCGCGTGCCGGACGTGGCGTGGTCCATCGGCGCCATCGTCGCGCTGCTGGTGGCCTGGGTCGCGGTCACCTACTCGGGCCTGGTCAAGCCGGGTTACCTGCCCACGCCGGTGGAACTCAGCACGACGCTGGTCGAACTGGTGCGCCAGGGCTACCAGGGCAAGCCGCTGTGGGAACACATCGGCATCAGCCTGTTCCGCACTTTCTCGGGCTTCGTGCTGGGCGCCGTCTTGGGCGTGCCGCTGGGCCTGCTGACCGGCTACAGCCGCCGCGCAGGCGCGATGGTCTCGCCGATCATGGCCTTCATCCGCCCGATCCCGCCCATCGCCTTCATCCCGATGGCGGTGCTGTATTTCGGCCTGGGCGAGGTGGGCAAGATCGTGCTGATCTTCTTCGTCTCGTTCAACTACGTGCAGACGAATGCGCATGCCGGCGCCGCCAACTTTCCGATTGCCTGGCGTCGTGCGGCGGAGTCGCTGGGTCTCACACGTGCGCAGGTCTTCACGCGCATCGTGCTGCCCGGGGCGCTACCGGCCATCTTCACCGGCTTGAAGGTCGCGCTCGCCCTGAGCTGGGCCGTGGTGGTGGCGGCCGAGCTGGTGGGCGCGCAAAGCGGCCTGGGTTTCATGATCTCGGACGCGGCGCTGCTGTTCCGCATCCCGGTGGTGTTCATCGGCATCGCACTGATCGGCGTCATCGGCCTGCTGCTGAACCTGGCTTTGAATGCCCTGGAAACCCGGGTCGTGCACTGGAAGGGCCGCTGAAGGTCCGCAACCACAAGAAGGATAATTTCATGCGCCTGTTGTTTTCCGCATTAGCCCTCAGTGCAGCCGCCCTCATCGGCGGGCCTGCGGTCGCCCAGGGTGCCGCACCCATCGAGATCAACTACGGCTACACAACGGCCGACCACGTCAACGTCTATGTCGCGCAGGATCTGGGCCTGTTCGAGAAGGCCGGCCTGAAGGCCAAGTTCTTCGCCTTCCCCTCGGGCGCGCCGCTGCTGGCCGGCCTGAAGAGCGAAAGCCTGGACGTGGTCACCGCTGGCCTCGGGCTGGCTTTCGCGCTGGGCCAGAACATCCCGCTGTCGATCCTGTTCGTCAACTCCAACGACGCCACGGGCGAGGGGCTGGTTGTCAACGAAGGCAGCGCCATCCGCTCGTGGAAGGACATCGGCAAGGCCGGCAAGATCGCCGCGGCCTCGGGCACCTGCGCGCAGGTGGCGCTGTACCTGATGGCGCAGAAGGCGGGCCTGGACTACGCCAAGCTCAACGTCGTCAACCTGCCGGCCCCGCTGCTGCGCAATGCCTTCAAGAGCAGTTCGATCGACGCGGGCATCGCCTGGGCGCCGTACTCGATGGCGCTGGATGCCGAGGGCTTCCGTGTGGTGAGCTGGGACCCCGAGTACACACCCGGCGGCGTGTGCCCGCGCATGACGGCCATGCGGCCGGCCTTCGCCAAGGCCAACCCCGACGTGGGCCTGCGCCTGCTGCAGGTCGACGCAGCCGCATCCGCCGCCGTGGCCAAGGATCCGCAGATCGCCATCGACGCGCTCGTCAAGCGCCTGGGCCTGACCCCGTCTGTCGCCAAGGCCACGATGGAGCGCATCTACCTGCAGCGGCCCAGTTTTGCGCAACAGGTCGATCCGTCGACCGAACACTCGCTGACCTCGGCGGATGGCGGTCTGGCCGGCAAGCTGCAACTGGCCATGCAGGTGCTGCTGGCGACCAAGAGCATTCCCGAGCCCGTGCCGATGAGCCTGATCCGCGCGTCCATCGATGCCGGGCCGCTGAAGGCCTTTGCGGCGCGGGCCAAGTAGGCGCGCCTGCGCGCATGCCGGCGGCCGGCGCGCGCCGCCCAGCCGGCCATCTGCACGGGGCGCCACCGGCGACGGCTCCAGGCGTTGACTTTCGGAGGCGACCGGTCTAGTCTGGCCGCCATGAGAAGAGGACTTGCTCCAGCCGGCGGCGACACACCGCAAGCGCGAACCACCCAGAAACCGGTCACTGCCGACAAGGCAGCGCCTCCGGTACGCAGCCGCAGCGTGCGCGCCATGGAGCGCGGCGACACGAAGCGCGCGCTGGTCTGGTGCGGGACCGAGCTGCTGACCGAACGCGGGTTCCAGGTCACTGGCATCGACGAGGTGCTCAAGCGCGTGGGGGTCCCCAAGGGATCCTTCTATCACTTCTTCGCCAACAAGCACGAGTTCGGCGAAGCGGTGATCCAGAACTACGTCGAGTACTACGCGCGCAAGATGACGCGCATCTTCGACGACGAATCCACGTCCCCGCTCTCACGGCTGCGCGCTTTTGTCGAGGACGCCAAGCGCGGCATGTTGAAGTACGGCTATCGGCGCGGCTGCCTGATCGGCAACCTCGGACAGGAGCTGGCCAGCCTCGACGACGCATTCCGCGTGCAACTGGAGGCTGTGCTCATCGCGTGGGAGCGGCGTGTCGAGGGCTGCCTGCAACAGGCGATCGATGCGGGTGAACTGGCACCGGACAGCGACGCCGCTGCCATCTCGCGCTTCTTCTGGATCGGCTGGGAAGGAGCGGTGCTGCGCGCCAAGCTCACGCGCAACGCCGAGCCCCTGGACCAGTTTGCCGGCATGTTCTTCGCGATGCTGGCGCCGCCTGCCCGCCGCACTCGCCGCCGATAACCGGCCGCTGCGTCGATCCCTCGGGTTTTCCTCGGGACCTTTTCTAGACGACCGGTCTATTATCAATTCGTCAGCCGCGACATCCGTCGCAGCCACGGGTCCAGAGCAGGGTGCGCCGTGCAGATCACCAGGTACCGCAGCGTTGAACGGGGGCTCCGTGGCTGAGCCCTTGCTCGCGTTGAGTGCACTGGGCAAGCGCTTCGGTGGCGTGCAGGCCGTCAAGGACCTGTCGTTTGCGGTGGGCGAAGCCGAGATCGTCGGCCTCATCGGACCCAACGGTTCGGGCAAGTCCACCTCGGTAAACCTCATCTCGGGCACGCTGCCACCCTCGAGCGGCGAGATCCGCTTTGCAGGCGCCAGCGTCGCGAAGCTCTCGGTCAGCGAACGTGTGCCGCTCGGCCTGGCACGCACGTTCCAGACCACCAGCGTCTTCCCCGAATTCAGCGTGCGCGAGCAGGTGTTGACCGCCTGCCATGTGCGCTACCGGAGCAGCGCCTCGGGCTCGGTTTTTCGTACCGCTGCGGCGCGCCGCGAGCAACACACGCAGCAGGCCAAGGTCGAAGAGATCCTCGCGTTTGTCGGGCTGTCGGCGGTGGCCGACGAAGCCGCGTCGGCGATTTCTTCGGCACAGCAGCGGCTGTTGATGATCGCCACCGCGCTGGCCACCGAACCCCGCCTGCTGCTGCTGGACGAACCGGCCGCGGGCATGGTGGCCAAGGAGCGCAAGGATCTCGCCACGCTGATCCAGCGCATCCGCGATCGCGGCACGGCCGTGCTGGTCATCGAGCACCACATGGGCTTGATCATGGAGGTCTGCTCGCGCATCGTGGTGCTCAACTTCGGCCAGAAGATCGCCGAAGGCGCGCCGGCCGACATCCAGCAGAACCCAGCCGTGATCGACGCCTACCTGGGTGGAGCACACTGACATGAAGCCCCCACGCTCACTGCGTTCGCCCCCCCGAGGGGGCGGTCAGTGCCTTCGGAACGGCCGGGCGGCACTGACATGCTAAAGGTGCGCGATCTACACGCGGGCTACGGCAAAGCCGATGTGCTGCACGGCGTGAACTTCGACGTCAGCGCCGGCGAGTGCGTGGCCCTGGTGGGTGCCAACGGTGCCGGCAAGAGCACCACGCTGAAGTGCATCTGCGGCCTGGTCGGCGTGCGCGGCGGCAGCATCGAATTCGAAGGCCGGCGCATCGACGGGCTGCCCGGCCACACCATCGTGCGTCTGGGCATCACGATGTGCCCTGAGGGCCGCCAGGTGTTCCCCGACATGTCGGTGCGCGAGAACCTGGAAATGGGCGCGCATGTACGCAGCGACCGCGCGCAGGCCGCCGACCTCGAAGCCATGATGGATCTCTTCCCGGTGCTGCGCTCCCGCGCGCGCCAGAGCGCCGGCACCTTGTCCGGCGGCGAGCAGGAGATGCTGGCCATCGCACGCGCGCTGATGTCCAAGCCCAAGCTGTGCATCTTCGACGAGCCTTCACTGGGCCTGGCGCCCAAGATCGTCGCCGAGGTCGAGCAGACCCTGGCCCGCATCAAGGCGATGGGCGTCACCGTCCTGCTGGTGGAGCAGAACGCCTCGATGGCCTTGCGACTGGCCGACCGGGCCTATGTCTATGAGGCCGGGGAGATCGTGCTGCAGGGCACGGGTACGGAGTTGCAGGCACACCCGGAAGTCAGCAAGGCCTATCTGGGTTACTGACGGCGTGGCATTGAACACTTTCGACATGGAGACAAACACATGAACAAGCTCGCAAGATCCTTCGCCGCGGCGGCTGCCGCGCTGGCCTGTCTGGGCGCCTCGGCGGCCGAGAAGGAACTCCTGATCGGCGTCAACGACTCGCTGACGGGCCCAGGCGCGGTGTACGGCCTGCCGCAATCCAACTCGGTGCAGATGGCGGCCGACGAGATCAACGCCGCCGGCGGCATCAAGGCCGGGTCGGATGTCTACAAGTTGCGCGTCATCGCCAACGACGACAAGGCCAACCCGACCGAGGCGACCAACAGCGTGCGCAAGCTGATCGACCGCGACGGCGTCAAGTACCTGCTGGGCTTCTGCTGCTCGGGCCCGACCAGCGCGGTGGCATCCTTCATCGAACGCGAGAACGCGCTGATGCTGGTGGGCAATGCGGCCGAGCGCGCGATCACCGCCAAGGGCACGCCGAACCTGTTCCGCACACGCCCGCCGGCTGATTTCACCGGCGCTGCCGCGGGCGTGTTCGTGGGCAAGCGCGGCGCCAAGAACATCGCGGTGATCGGCTCGCTGGATGTCGGCTTCTACACCCAGTACCTCGATGCCTTCGAGCGCGAGTTCGCCAAGGCCGGCGGCAAGATCGTCGCCAAGGAGACCTTTGGCCTCAAAGACCGCGACATGACGCCGCAGCTCACCAAGGTGCGCGCACTCAACCCCGATGCGCTGCTGGTGCTGGGTTATGTCGAGCCCTCGGCCTTTGTCTATCGCCAGGCCACCGAGCTGGGCATGAAGATTCCGCGCTACGGCTTCACCAGCGGCAGCGAAGAACAGTTCCTGCGCGTGGCCACCAGCGAGCAGATGGAAGGCGTGTGGGACCTGCGCCCCACCGAGCTGACCGTCGAGGCGCTGGCCGACAACGCCAAGACCTACGTGGCCAACTACACCAAGCGCTTTGGCACGCCGCCGTCGCCGAGTTCCCCGTACGCCTACGACCAGGTCTACGTGCTGAAGCAGGCCATCGAACGCGCCGGCACGGCCGACGACCCGAAGAAGGTGACCGCCGAAGTGCGCAAGGTGACCGTGCCCAAGGAAGCGGTGATGAAGTACCTGCCGGTGGGCGGCACGATGTTCGACGGCAATGGCCAGGCCTACACCTCCAACGGCGCATTCCAGTGGCAGAAGGGCAAGTGGGTCTACGTGTCGGATCTGCCGTCCAACCCGGCGCTGTACTCCGAGTTCCTGCGCAGCCTGCGCAAGTGATCCGGCTGGCCGCGGCATCGCGCTGACACCACCACGGGCTCGCCGATGTTCATCGAGATCCTGCAGCAGATGTTGAACGGCCTGGCGATCGGGTCGGTCTACACCGTCATCGCGCTGGGCCTGACGGTGGTCTTCGGCATCCTGGGCATCGCACACTTCGCCCACGGCTCGGTGGCGATGTCGGGCGGCTACCTGACCTTTTTCTTCGGTGAGCGGCTGGGCATCGGCTTCTTCCCGGCGATGGCCCTGGCGATGCTCGTGGGCGCGTTGATCGGCGTGCTCATCGAGCGGCTGGCCTACCGGCCGGTGCGCGATGCGCCGCACATCAACGCCTTCATCATTGCGCTGGGACTGACGATGATGGTCGAGGGCATCAACCTGCTCGCGTTCGGGGCCGACCAGGTGGTCATCCAGACCCCCTACCGCGGCGTCTTCAACGTCGGCGGCGTGGCGGTGGCCCAACTTCGGCTGCTGGTGATCCTCACGGCCTTCACGCTGATCGGCGTGGTGGCCGTGCTGATCAGCCGCACCAAGACCGGCAAGTCGATCCGCGCGGTCGCACAGAACCGCCCGGCAGCCGTGCTGATGGGCGTGAACGTCAACCGTGTCTCGGCCATCGTGTTCTCGGTGTCTTCCGCACTGGGTGCTGCGGCAGGCGCCCTGGTGGGGGCCTTGCTGGCGATTGCGCCCGGCGTGGGCGAGGGCCTGGCAGTCAAGGGCTTTGCCGTGCTGATCCTGGGCGGCCTGGGTTCGATCCCCGGGGCCATCGTCGGGGGGCTCGTGCTGGGCGTCAGCGAGTCGCTGGCAGCCGGCTTCATCTCCTCGGCCTACAAGGACGTCATCGCGTTCATGGTGATGATCGTGGTGCTGCTGTTCAGGCCGGAAGGCCTGCTGGGCAAGCGATGAGTACCCACACCGTGCGTACCGTGGGACTGGCCGTTGTGGCGCTGGCGGCACTGGCGCTGCCGCTGGGCGTGACGCTGCCCTACTTCCAGCACCTGATCATCCTGGCGCTGATCTGGGTTGTCCTGTCGCAGGGGCAGAACCTCATCCAAGGCTTCACCGGCTATGTCTCCATCGCGCAGGCCGGCTTCATGGGCATCGGCGCCTACGGCTCCACGCTGCTGAGCGTGAAGCTGGGCTGGCCGGTCTGGCTGACGATGGCGGCCGCCCCCGCGGTGACCGCCTTGCTGGCCGTGCTGGCCGGTTACCCCAGCCTGCGCGTGAAGGGACACTACTTCGCGATCGTGACCCTGGCGTACAACATGGTCATCTTCATCGTGCTGATGACCTGGGGTTCGCTCACGGGCGGCGAGGCCGGCATCTCGAACGTGCCGCGCCCGCCCAACATCGCCGTCGGCGGCCTGGTGTGGGACCTCGGCAGCCGCGTCGGCTACTACTACCTGGCCTTGGCGGCAGCGGCACTCGCCACCCTGCTGTGCGCGTTGATCCTGCACTCACGTGTCGGGCGGGTGCTGCTTGCGATCCGCCAGAACGAGGCCCTGATCGAAGCCGCCGGGGTGCAGACCTGGCGCTACAAGCTGCTGGCCTTCGTGGTCAGCGCCAGCCTCGCCGGCCTGGCCGGCGCGCTGTACGCCCACTTCATCGGCTTCCTCAATCCCGATGCCTTCGGCGTCGACCACTCGCTCAATGCCATCCTCGCGGTGATCCTGGGCGGCAGCGGGACATTGACAGGCCCGGTGGTCGGTGCATTCGCCGTGGTGTTTCTGCCCGAGTACCTGCGCGTGGCGGAAGACTATCGGCTCGTGATGTACGGCTTTATCCTGGTGGCGGCCACGATCTTCATGCCGCGCGGGCTGGTGCCGCTGGCGGCGCAGGGCTGGCGTGCGCTGATGACCCGCATCACCCGCAAACCCTGATGAGCACACTGACGGCTGACGAACAGCGCATCGTCGATGCGGCCAAGGGCTTCGTCGCCACACACGTGGTACCCCAGGTCCAGGCCTGGGACCGCGGCGGTGCCGACACCCGTGCCGTGCTCCCGGCAGCCGCGGCGGCGGGCCTGCTGGGGATCGAAGTGCCCGCCGCGCACGGGGGGCTCGGCCTCAGCTTCGGCTGCAAGCGGCAGGTGGCCGAAGTGCTGGCCGCCGCCGACTTCGGCCTGGCGATGTCGGTGATCAACACCCACAACGTCGCCAACCATCTGGCGCGCACGGCCGCACCGGCCGTGGCGCAGCGCCACGTGCCGGCCCTCTTGTCCGGGCAGCGTACCGGCTGCACGGCACTGACCGAGCCCGGCGCCGGATCTGATTTCTCGGCCATCACCACGTTGGCGCGCCGGGTCGGCGACGAGTGGCAGCTGGATGGCCACAAGGCCTGGATCGTCAATGGCACGCATGCCGAGGTGGTGGTCGTCTACGCGCAGACCGAGCCTGCCAGCGGCGCGCGCGGCATTGCCGCATTCGTGGTCGACGGCGGCCGCAGTGGCTTCGTGCGGCAGCCGGGTGCGGACAGCAGCGCAGCCCGTGGCATCGATGCCGGCGGCTTCGTGCTGCAGGGCTACCGGGCCCAGGCAGACGAACTGCTGCACCCGCCGGGCGAGGCCTTCAAGGCCGCACTCGCATCGATCAACGGCGCGCGCATCTACGTCGCGGCCATGTGCTGCGGCATGGTGCGCGAATGCCTGCGTGTGGCCAGCGCCTATGGCGCGTCGCGACACACCTTTGGCGAGCCCCTCCACGGGCACCAGGGCTGGCGCTGGGGCCTGGCCGACGCCGCCATCGACCTCGAGGCGGCGCGGCTGATGGTCGATGCCGCGACCGCCCTGATCGACGAAGGCCGCGACGCCCAGACCGCGGCGGCCCAGGCCAAGGTTTTTGCCACCCGGATGGCGGGCCGGCACATCGCCGCACTGATGCACGCGATGGGCGCGGAGGGTTTGCGCGAGCAGTACCCGATGCTGCGCCACCTGGCGGCGGCCCAGGTGGCCACCCTGGTCGACGGCTCCACCGAGATGTTGCTGGACCGCGTGGCGCGCAGCCTGCGTCACGGCGTTTAACCCAGGGAGAACACGATGCGCGTATTCCAGATCGAAGGTGACTGGGGCATGGACCACCTGCGCTTGTCCACGCGGGCCGAACCCCACGCGGGGCCAGGCCAGGTGGTGGTGCAGATGAAGGCGTCATCGCTGAACTACCGCGACCTGGTGGTGCCCAACCGCGGATACGGCAGCCACACCGGCCAGCTGCCGCTGATCCCGGTGTCCGACGGCGTGGGCGTGGTCACCGAAGTCGGCCCGGGTGTGCGGCGCGTGGCGGTGGGCGACCGCGTATGCCCCACTTACTTCCAACGCTGGATCAGCGGCGAGCCCGATCTGGAGCGCCTGACGCAGTCGCTGGGCGGCCCCATCGACGGCACGATGGCGGACTACATGTGCCTGTCGGAAGAGGGTGTGTCCAAGGTGCCGGCGCACCTGAGCGACGTGGAAGCCGCCACACTGCCCTGCGCCGCGCTGACGGCCTGGAGTGCGCTGGTCACCTGCTCCCACACGCAGCCCGGGGATCGTGTGCTGATCCAGGGCTGCGGGGGCGTGGCGCTGTTCGGCGTGGCCTTCGCCAAGCTCCTGGGCGCGCATGTCACCGTCATCTCCTCGTCGGATGAACGCATCGAGCGCGTGCGGCACATGGGGGCGGACGCAGCCATCAATTACCGCACCACACCCGAGTGGGCCAAGGCCACGCGCGACATCACCGGCGGCCGTGGATACGACCTCATCCTGGAACTCGGCGGCGAGAAAACCTTGCCGCAGTCCCTGCGCTGCATCCGGCCGGGTGGCACCGTGGCCATGATCGGCATCCTGTCCGGCAGCGCGATGGCCACCTCGCTGGGGCTGATCATCACCCGCCAGGTGCGCCTGCAAGGTGTGACCGTGGGGCACCGCGACGGGTTCGAGGCCATGCTGCGCACCATCGATCAACACCAGTTGAAGCCGGTGGTGGACCGTGTCTTCGCCTTCGAGGAATTGAAGGAAGCCATGGCCTACCTGCAGAGCGGCGCGCAATTCGGCAAGGTGTGCCTGGCGCACTGACAACGACCGCCGCATGACCATGCTGTTTCCGATCGACCCGGCGCCCGGCGATGCTGATCGCCTGGCCTTCCAGATGTGCGAGAGCGGCGAGTCGGTGAGCTTTGGCCAACTCGACGCACGGGCCAATCAAGTGGCACGCGTGCTGCGCGACTGCGGCGTGAAGCGGGGCACCCATGTCGCCCTGCTGATGAAGAACCACCGCCGCTTCCTCGAGGCCTGCTTCGGCGCCGACCGCGCCGGCGTCTACTACACGACCATCAACACGCGCCTGCTCGCCGACGAAGTGGCCTACATCGTGCGCGACTGCGCCGCGCAGGTCCTGGTCGTGTCGGAGGGCCTGGATGAACTGGTCCGGCAACTGCAGCCGCTCCTGCCGGCCGGCCTGCGGTGCTTCATGGTCGGCAGTCCCTTGCCGGGGTTCGAGAGCTGGGACGCCGTGGTCGATGTGGCGGAGCCCACGCCCATCAGCGACCCGGCCCAGGGTCTGGACATGCTGTATTCGTCAGGCACCACCGGGCGACCCAAGGGCGTGAAGTGGCCGCTGCCCACCACGCCGGCCGGGGGGCGGACGATGCTGGTCCAGCTGCTGGCGCCGCTGTTCGGCTACGGCCGCGATGCCCGCTACCTCTCACCGGCGCCGCTCTATCACGCGGCACCGCTGCGTCACTGCATGACCGTCATCAAGCTCGGCGGCTCGGTATTCGTGATGGAGAGCTTCGATGCCGAGCGTGCGCTGCAATGGATCGAGCGCCACCGCATCACGCACAGCCAGTGGGTGCCCACGATGTTCGTGCGCATGCTGAAACTGCCGCCAGACGTGCGCGCGCGCCACGACCTCTCTTCGATGCAGGTAGCGGTACACGCCGCCGCGCCCTGCCCGATCGACGTCAAGCAACGCATGCTCGACTGGTGGGGGCCGATCGTGCACGAGTACTACGCGGGCACCGAGAACAACGGCTTTTGCAGCATCACGCCGCAGGAGTGGCTGGCGCACCGCGGGTCGGTGGGCCGCGCGGCGCAGGGCGTGCTGCACATCTGCGACGAATCGGGCCATGAGTTGCCAGCTGGTGAAACCGGCCTGGTCTACTTCTCCGACGGGCCCGAGTTCGAGTACCACAACGACCCGGCGCGCACCGCACAAAGCCGCAATGCCCAGGGCTGGTCGACGCTGGGTGACATCGGCCGGCTCGACGATGAGGGCTACCTGTACCTCGTCGACCGCCGCGCGTTCATGATCATTTCTGGCGGCGTGAATATCTACCCGCAGGAGGCCGAGAGCGTGCTCATCGGTCACCCCAAGGTCGCCGACGTGGCCGTGATCGGCGTGCCCAGCGAAGACCTGGGCGAGGAAGTGAAGGCCGTCGTGCAACTGCTCGACGCGCGTGATGCGGGGCCTGAGATGCAAGCCGAACTCCTGGCCTATTGCCGGCAGCACATGGCCGCCTTCAAGTGCCCGCGCACGGTCGACTTCGATGCCGCACTGCCCCGGCAGCCCACCGGCAAGCTGTACAAGCAACTGGTGCGGGCGAGGTACTGGCCGGCTTGACGCGGCGACGGCGCTTCTGCCCGTCACGCCCGCCTTGGCATCGGACGGGCAACTGTCGCGGCAGCCAGTCTCTGGATGTCTTGCGCCGCGACCAAAGGCGCGTCAATCCAATGCCGACTCGGCGGCACGGGCATTGGCGCTGGGCCCGAGACCGTGAGGCGTTCTAACTCTTCACAGCAGTAGCCGACGCCACACGCGCCCCGCGCAGCGCCCCACCCTAGCCGACGCACCTCAATGGTGCTAGTGTGAACACGACCTTCAGCTCGCTGCTGGCGGTCGCCATCACATAGCTCAGCATTGAGGAGCAAACCATGGACACGTTGGACATTTCAAGGAATACCGAACATTGGCTGGCCGAGGCGCTGTCCCGCAACTGGTGGCTGCTGCTGTTGCGCGGCCTCTGCGCGATTGCCTTTGGCGTGCTGGCCTACATGTGGCCGGGCGCCACGCTGGCCACACTGGTGCTGTTCTTCGGCGCCTACGCGCTGGTGGACGGCATCATCGGCTGTGTGCTGGCGGTCTCCGGCCGCAAGGAGCGCGCAGACTGGTGGGTCCTGTTGCTCTGGGGCTTGATGGGCATTGCCGTGGGCATCCTGACCTTTGTGGCCCCGGGGCTCACCGCGTTGGGACTGGTGATCTACATCGCGGCCTGGGCCGTCGTCACCGGCGTGACGCAGATCGTCGCGGCCGTGCGGCTGCGCAAGGTCATCAAGGGCGAATGGCTGCTGATACTGGTCGGCGTGGTGTCGGTGCTCTTCGGCTTCCTGTTGATGGCCCAACCCGGTGCCGGCGCCTTGTCGCTGCTGTGGATCATTGCCGCCTACGCCATCGTCTTCGGCATCTTGCTGGTACTGCTCGCGTTCAAGGTGCGGTCGGCGGCGCGCCACCTGACCCAGCCCTGAAGTTGTCTTGGTAGGCCGGGCCTGGAGGGCCGGTGAAGCGCAGCGAGCGCGCCCGTGCGGCCATCCGCCTTCAGGCATGGCCACCGACGCGTCACCACCCTGCAGAAGCCGGCCCGTCAGCGATCGCCGCGTCGAGGCCCCAGCACCAAGCCGAGGGCATCACCGCCGCTGCGAGCACTCTCGACCAGCAGATAGATGCTGAGGAAGATCGTGCCGCCAATCAGCACCAGCGCCGCCAGCACGATGCCGACGGCACTGAAGCGGTGTCGCCACGCCACCCACAAGGCAGCCAGCACCAGCAGGCACAGGAAATCGACGTTGAACTGCCCGGCCCAGGTCATTCGGGCGATGTCACGGGAGAAGGTCGACACGAAGTCGGTGCCCTCTCGGCTGATCACCACGCCGGTATAGGCGAGCAGCGAAACGAGCATGACCAGAAGAAGCGCGCGCAAGAGCGTCATGGTGTTGTCGGGAGAGCAGGCCGCGGCAGGCGCCTGCGGCCAGTGGATCCCGGCTCCAAAAGAAGTCGTCGACGACCGACCGTTTGCAGCTTAACCTTGGCAATGAATGACTTCAATTACGTCCGAGGTCATCTGAATCCGCCTTCGCCTTGCCGTGACGACCAAGACCGACAACACTCGCGCTGCGGCCCATGTGCGGCAGCGCGCCACATCCCCGTCGCCCGCACCGTTCCATGATCTGCTGAAGGCCTGGCGCGGCACGCGCAGGTTCTCGCAGCTCGAACTGGCCGCCCGGGCATCCCTGTCGCAGCGCCACCTGAGCTTTCTGGAAACCGGCCGCTCCAGTCCGAGTCGCGACATGGTGCTGCGGCTGTCCCGGGTACTGGCCTTGCCCTTGCGCGAACGCAACGAGCTGCTGTGCGCCGCCGGGTTCGCGCCGGTCTACGCCGAGCGCAGACTCGACGAGGCGGCGATGGCAGGCATCCGCCTCGCCCTCGAAACCACGCTCGCGCACCACGAGCCGCTGCCAGCCCTGGTGGTGAACCGTCAGTGGGACATGGTCATGCACAACGCGGCCGTGGAACGGCTGGTTCGCCTCCTGGGGGAGCCATCACGCGTGTGGCGTGCTGTCGACCCGACGGGCGGCCGCAACATCATGCGGCTGATGCTGCACCCGCGCGGCCTGAAGCCGCTGGTCGTCGATTGGCCCGACATGGCCGCCTCGCTGCTGATGCGGCTGCAGGCCGAGGCGCAGGCCAATCCGGCCAACGCGGGATTGCAAGTCCTGCTGGCTGAACTGGTCGATCTGCCCGGCGTATCGGCCGCGGCGGCGGCAGACACCCCGCAGCGCGTGGATGTACCCGTGCTCTCGCTCAGGCTGCGCATCGGTCAGGCGACGCTGTCGTTCTTCTCGATGATCTGCACCTTCGGCACCGCGCTGGACCTGACGGCCGATGAACTGAGACTGGAGCTGCTGTTCCCGTCGGACGAAGCATCCGGGGCCTTCCTGCGGCAAGCCGCGGCGTTGTCGTCGAAGGAGCCGACGCGCTAACGTGTCACCCGACTGGCGCGTTGGGGCCAATGGTCGGACAAGGCGCCCCGCTGCGCCCGCATCAAACGGTGCCCGAAAGGCCGATGCCCATGCGCGCCATGGCGTGCCTGACGGCCTGCTTCAGCACCTTGGCCTTGACGTCGAGATGGTCGATGCAAGGCCCGTCCATCACGCCGGCCAGCCCATGCATGGTGGACCAGATGTAAAGCGCATCCAGGTCGATGGCCTCGCGCATCTCGGCCCGGTCGCCGTGCACGCGGCGAAGAACGCCGCGCAGCACGTCGAAGGTGTGCGTGGCGTCGGCCGTCAGGTCGGCCCTGTCGGCCGGCTCCGGCCAGGTGGTGCTGAACATCAGCCGGTACTCCAGCGGGTGCTCGCGCGCGTACGCCAGGTATTGCAGGCCCAGCGCCTCCAGGTCCTGCGCCGGGTCCTCGTGGTGTGGGCGCGCGTCGAGATGCGCCGCAAAGCGCTGGAAGCAGCGGCGCATGACCTCGGTCAGCAGGTGATCACGGCTCGGGTAGTGCTTGTAGGGCGCCTGGTGCGACACACCCAGCTTGCGCGCCACCTCGCGCAGACTCAGGTTTTCCAGGCCGCGCTCGGCAATGATCTCCTGCGCGGCCACGATGCAGGCGTCGCGCAGTTCCAGCGGCGGCTCGTTCTTCGGGGTGCGCATGCGGGTCTGGGTGGCGAGGGACGGCTTTCACATTGAAGCTACCACACGCCTGGGCTTCAGCCGTGCGGACGATCGCCGTCCCTCATCACGCCCTCGGCGCCGGCACCGTCGATGGCTGGTGGGCGGTCATGCCCTTCATCACCCGCGTGATCACCAGCACCTGCCCCCAACGCGGCAGCATCGCCAGCGACCAGCCCAGCAGCTTGGACAGCCAGCCCGGCCGCACCGTCGTGCGGCGCCCCAGCGCCTGCATCGTGACCCGTGCCACCACCTCGGCCGGCAAGGCCTGCGGCATCTGCAGGTCGGCGCGGGCGGCGAAGCCGCTGCGGATGGGCCCTGGAGCCGAGGCGATCACATCCA
The DNA here is from genome assembly GCA_963205115.1 of Pseudomonadota bacterium. Taxonomy (GTDB): domain Bacteria; phylum Pseudomonadota; class Gammaproteobacteria; order Burkholderiales; family Burkholderiaceae_C; genus Rubrivivax. The sequence goes on from CAUJHV010000080.1 coordinate 58,975, forward strand.
CGCCCAGCGGCGCCCACTCCACACGCAGACCTTCCGCCAGCGTCTGCACGTAAGCCTTCGTCGCCGCGTAATGCGCCGCTCGCGGCACGCCTTGAAAGGCCAGCAGCGAACTCATGAACACCACGCCGCCGCGGCCTCGCCGCGCGAAGCGCGCGCCAAAGTGCCAGGCTTGGGCCGCCACGGAGGTGCAGTTGAGATCGGCCATCTCGGTCTCACTGCCGAGATCGCCGTCCAGCAACGCGCCCGAGGTCCCGAAACCCGCCGCCGCCACGAGCAATCCAACGTCCAGATCGGCCGTTCCTTCGGCCAGGCGATGCACGGCTTCGAGATCGGACAGGTCGGCGGCGACCACACGACAGGACGTGCCATGGGCCGCTTGCAGTTCGGCCGCCAGCGCGTCCAGGCGTGAGGCCCGGCGCGCCACCAGCACCAGGCTGAAGCCGCTGGCCGCGAGATGGCGGGCGAACGCCTGGCCGATGCCATCGCTGGCACCGGTGACCACGGCCCACGGGCCGTAACGCTTCAGGAGCGGCCCACGGGCCGTGTGCGGCGTGGTGCCGAGTACAGGGGTCATCTTGATTCTCCAGGTGAACCGCATCGCGGGCGCCTGCGGATGGCAGGCCGTGGATCACGGCGCGGTTGACAGTGTCAACCACTGTAGGGATACTGGTTGACACTGTCAACATCAAACGCCCGATGCGGCCGTACTGGAACCCATGTCAACACCCGCACCTGGCTGCGCATACGCACCGCGCTCGGCCCTCACCCGGATCGCCAAGGTGGGCCTGCTCGCTGCGCTGAGCCTGTGGCTGAACGCGTGCGCCATCGGCACGGCCTGGCCCCAGCTGGCGCCCGAATCGGCAGCAGCGGCGGACGAGACCGTCGTGCTGGTGCTCACGCACGTGGTGGTCGATGCGAAGCAGCGCGCCGAATTCGACCGCCAGAACAGCCGCGTGCTGGCCAGCATGGGGCGGCACCCCGGCCTGCTGGGCTATGCCGCACGCCGTGAGGTGTTCGGCAACCAGGGCTGGACGATGAGCGTTTGGGCCAGCGAGGCCGCACGTTCGGCCTTCGTGCAATCGAGCGTGCACCGTGAGGCCATCGCGAAGAGCCTGCCGGCTCTGGTCACCGTGGAGTTGAAGCGGCTGACCGTGGCGCGCAAGGACCTTCCGTCCGACTGGGACGCCGCGCTGCGTCTGTTGGCCGACCCCGTGGGCCTGCGCCACTATTGGGAGTGAATGAACGCGGCGCCACAGTCAGCTTGTCATCGGACGGCGGTCGAGTGACGCTCGGCGTCAGCGCCAGCGCCAGCGCCAGCGCCAGCGCCAGCGGGGTGATGCGGGACTGAAAGCCAACGTCCGACGTGATGTGCAGCCGACGTTTCGTCACACGCCGAGCCACGGGTGATGGGCGGGCTTCATGACGCATGCGCAGGCGTCGTCTGGACGGCCACTGACCGGCCTGCACCTCGGTCACGGTAGCGCTGTCAGCGCCCCTAGAATTCCGCCATGCCCGCCGACACGTCCACACCCCGCAAGAGCCGGCGCGGCAGCGGCGCGGTGACGCTGCACGACGTGGCCAAGCTCGCGGGCGTGGCGCCCATCACCGCGTCGCGCGCCATCAACACGCCGGGCCAGGTGTCCGAGGACGTCCGCAAAAAGGTCGGCGATGCCATCGCGCGCACGGGCTACGTGCCCAACCGGCTGGCCGGCGGGCTGGCCTCCACGCGCAGCCGGCTCGTCGCCGCGGTCGTGCCCACCATCACCGGCCCGGTGTTTCTGCAGACGGTGCAGGCGCTGACCGAGGCGCTGGCCGCACGCGGCTACCAGCTGATGCTCGGCCAATCGGGCTACGTGGGCAGCCGTGAAGACGCGCTGCTCGAAGCCATCATCGGCCGACGCCCCGACGGCATCGTGCTCACCGGCATCATGCATTCCAACGAAGGGCGCAAACGGCTTTTGGCCTGCGGCATTCCGGTCGTCGAGACCTGGGACCTCACACCCACCCCGATCGACATGCTGGTGGGCTTTTCGCATGCCGAAGTGGGCCGTCGGGTCGTCGAGTTCCTGCATGCCAAAGGCCGGCGGCGCCTGGCGGTGATTTCCGGTGACGACGAGCGCGCCCAGCGGCGCCGCGAGGCCTTCCATGCCGCCGCAGCGGCGCTGGGGCTGAAGCGTGCCCCGGATGTCACCGTGGCCGCGCCCACCACGCTGCGCAGCGGCCGCGCCGCGTTGGCGGAATTGATGCAACGCCGCGGCGAAGTCGACGCCGTCTTCTGCAGTTCGGATCTGCTGGCGCTGGGGGTCATGACCGAAGCCCGCTCCCGCGGGATCGACGTGCCGGGGCAGCTCGCGGTGGTCGGCTTCGGCGATCTCGAATTTGCGGCCGATCTGCACCCCGCCTTGACCACGGTGCGCATCAACGCCGCCGAGATCGGTCGCCAGGCCGCGCAGTTCATCGTCGACCGCGCCGAAGGGCTGGCCGTGCCGTCGCCGGTCGTCGACATCGGCTTTTCGATCGTCGAGCGCGAAAGCGCCTGATCAGGGAAAACACTGGGCTCGCGCGCCTTGGCGTTTGAAGACGGTAGCGCTACCATTTAGCCGTCTCTGGTAGCGCTACCGTGTCGACCACCGGACGGCGCCCGCAGACCTCGCAAGCCCCCCACCCGACAGGACCCATCGACGTGAAGAAGCTCCTCACCCTCCTCGCCTTCGGATTCGCTGCCATCGCGGGCGCCCACGCCCAGGCCTGGCCCCAGAAGCCCGTCACGCTCGTCGTGCCCTTCCCGCCCGGCGGCTCCACCGACTCGATCGCCCGCGCGATCGGCCCGCAGCTCTCGAAGACCTTCGGGCAGACCTTCATCGTCGAGAACAAGGCCGGCGCCACCGGCACCATCGGCGCGGCAGGCGTCAAGCGCGCGCCGGCCGATGGCTACACCTTCCTCGTCACCTCGCTCGGGCCGCTGGTCATCGCGCCGCACCTGATCAAGGGCGTCGCGTACGACGCGCTGACCGACTTCGACGCCATCACCGTGGCGGTCCAGGCCCCCAACGTGCTGGTCGTGCCGGCCGCCTCGCCGCACAAGTCGCTGGCCGACGTGGTGGCTTTCCAGAAGACCAACCCCGACAAGATGTCGTTTGCCTCGTCGGGCAACGGCTCCAGCGACCACCTGACCGCCGAGCTGTTCTGGCTGGAAAGCGGCACGACGGGACTGCACGTGCCCTACAAGGGCGGCAGCCCGGCCATCTCGGACCTGCTCGGCGGCCAGGTGAATGCCTCGTTCCAGAACGTCAATGCGGTGCTGCAGCACATCAGGTCCGGCAAGCTGCGCGCACTGGCCGTCACCGGCGCCAAGCGCTCCGGCGTGCTGCCCGATGTGCCCACCATGGCCGAAGCCGGCGTGAAGAACGTCGACGTCTATTCGTGGCAGGCAGTGGTCGGGCCGAAGGGCCTGCCGGCCGACGTGAAGGCCAAGTTCCACGCCGCCGTGGTTGCGGCGCTCAACGACGCGCAGGTCAAACCCGGGCTTGTGTCACTGGGGCTTGAGATCGTCGCCAACACGCCGGAGCAATTTGCCACCTTCCAGCAGCAGGAATTTGCGCGCTGGAAGAAGGTGATCGAGGTCCGCAAGATCACCGCCGATTGATGGCACCCACCGCCGCAGAGCCTGCGGCGTCCAACCTGCCCAGGCACCCCGCTGGTGGACCGGCCCAGCCGGATCCGCGTCGGCCACCCATCGCGCACCGAGAACCGACATGAGCCTCGCTTCGACACCCGTGATCACCCGGCTGGAAGCCATCCCCGTTGCCGGGCGCGACAGCATGCTGCTCAACCTCAGCGGCGCGCACGGGCCCTTCTTCACGCGCAACCTGCTGATCCTGACCGACAGCGCCGGGCGCACCGGCATCGGTGAAGTACCGGGTGGCGAGAAGATCCGCCAGACGTTGGAGGACGCACGCGCCCTCGTCGTCGGTCAGCCGCTGGGCTCGCAGCAGCGGGTGCTGCAGGAGGTGCAGCAGCGTTTCGCCGACCGCGACGCCGGCGGCCGCGGCCTGCAGACCTTCGATCTGCGCACCACCATCCACGCGGTGACGGCCATCGAGTCAGCGCTGCTCGACCTGCTGGGCCAGCACCTCGGCGTACCGGTGGCCGCTTTGCTGGGCGAAGGCCAGCAGCGCGAGGCCGTCGAGATGCTGGGCTACCTGTTCTTCGTCGGTGACAAGGCGAAGACCGACCTGCCCTACGCGAGCGAACCGGGCGCCGACAACGACTGGTTCCGCCTGCGCCATGAAGCGGCGATGACCCCCGAGTCCGTTGTGCGCCTGGCGGAGGCGGCCTACGACCGCTACGGCTTCAACGACTTCAAGCTGAAGGGCGGCGCCCTGCGCGCGGAAGAAGAGATCGAGGCCGTGAAGGCTTTGCACGAGCGCTTCCCGAAAGCCCGCGTCACGCTGGACCCCAACGGCGGCTGGCTGCTGAAAGACGCCATCCGCCTGATGCGCGACATGCACGGCGTCGTGGCCTACGCCGAAGACCCCTGCGGCGCCGAAGACGGCTTCTCCGGCCGCGAAGTCATGGCCGAGTTCCGCCGCGCCACGGGCCTGCCCACGGCCACCAACATGGTCGCCACCGATTGGCGGCAACTCGCGCACGCGCTGTCGCTGCAGAGCGTGGACATCCCGCTGGCCGACCCGCATTTCTGGACGATGGCCGGCAGCGTGCGCGTCGCGCAGACCTGCCGCGACTGGGGCCTGACCTGGGGCTCGCACTCGAACAACCACTTCGATGTCTCGCTGGCGATGTTCACGCACGTGGGCGCCGCCGTGCCTGGGCGCGTCACCGCCATCGACACGCACTGGATCTGGCAGGACGGTCAGCGCCTGACCAAGGAGCCGCTGCAGATCCGCGGCGGCATGGTGCAGGTGCCCAAGAAGCCGGGCCTGGGCATCGAGCTGGACATGGTCGAGGTCGAGAAGGCGCACCAGCTCTACCGCCAGCACGGCCTGGGCGCGCGTGACGACGCCGTGGCCATGCAGTACCTGATTCCCGGCTGGACCTTCAACCCCAAGCGTCCGGCGCTCGACCGCTGAACCGCGCAACTCACACCATCAAAGGATCCCGCATGAAACTCGGATTCATCGGCCTGGGCATCATGGGCGCGCCCATGGCCGGCCACCTGCGTGCCGCCGGGCACGAACTCTTCGTCCACACGCGCTCGTCCGTGCCCGCCGCGCTGCGCGAGGCCGGCGCCGTGGCCTGCGCCGATGCGACTGCGGTCGCGCAGAAGGCCGACGTCATCTTCCTGATGCTGCCGGACACGCCCGATGTGGAACAGGTGCTGTTCGGCCACGCGGGCGTCGCCGCCGGCCTGTCGGCGGGCAAGACCGTGGTCGACATGAGCAGCATCTCGCCGATGGCCACCAAGGCCTTCGCCGCGAAGATCGCGGCCTTGGGCGGCGACTACCTGGACGCGCCGGTCTCCGGGGGCGAAGTCGGCGCCAAGGCAGCCTCGCTGACCATCATGGTCGGCGGCAGCGAAGCCGCGTTCGCACGCGTGCTGCCGCTGTTCCAGTTGATGGGCAAGAACATCACGCACGTGGGCGGCAGCGGCGACGGGCAGACGACCAAGGTCGCCAACCAGATCATCGTGGCGCTGAACATCGCCGCCGTCAGCGAAGCGCTGGTCTTCGCGAGCAAGGCCGGAGCGGACCCGGCCAAGGTGCGCCAGGCGCTGATGGGCGGTTTTGCGTCCAGCCGCATCCTGGAAGTGCATGGCGAACGCATGATCAAGCGCAGCTTCGCGCCCGGCTTCCGCATCCGCCTGCACCAGAAGGACCTGGGCCTGGCCCTGCAGGGGGCGCGCGAACTGGGCGTGTCGCTGCCGCAGACCGCCGGCGCGGCCCAACTCATGCAGGCCTGTGCCGCCCACGGGATGGCCGACCTGGACCACTCCGCGCTCGTCAAGGCGCTGGAGCTGCTGGCCCACCACGAGGTGGCCCAGGGCTGATCGACCCCGAGACCTCTAACCTCGAACATACGGAGACAACGATGACCCACGACAACGACCAGAGCCGCCGCCATTTCCTGAGGACCTCCGCCGGCGCCGGCCTGGCCGCGATGAGCGGCCTGGCGGCCGCGCAGGCCTTCGACTTCAAGCCGAATCAGCGCTACCCCGATCCGGCGGTCCAGATTCTCGACCCCAGCTTCGCGAAGTACCGCATCTACAGCAGCACCATCGAACAGGTCGCCACCGGCATGCGCTGGTGCGAAGGCCCGGTGTATTTCCCCGAGGGCGGCTACCTGCTGTTCAGCGACATCCCCAACAACCGCATCATGAAGTTCAGCGAGAAGGACGGCTCGGTCAGCGTCTTCCGCAGCAACGCCAACTACGCCAACGGCAACACGCGTGACCGCCAGGGCCGCCTGATCACTTGCGAGCACTCCGTGACACGCCGCGTCACGCGCACCGAGAAGGACGGCAAGATCACCGTGCTGGCCGACGGCTTCGACGGCAAGCGGCTGAATGCGCCGAACGACATCGTGGTCAAGTCGGACGACAGCATCTGGTTTACGGACCCGCTGTTCGGCATCAATGGTGAATGGGAAGGCTCACGCGCCAAGCCCGAGCAGGCCACGACGAATGTCTACCGCATCGGCAGCGACGGCAAGATCACGGCCGTGCTGACCGAACTGGTCAATCCGAACGGCCTGGCCTTTTCGCCCGACGAGAAGAAGCTCTACATCGTCGAATGGAAGGGCACGCCGAACCGCAGCATCTGGAGCTACGACGTCGGCGCCGACGGTGTCTCACTGTCCAACAAGACCAAGGTGGTCGATGCCGCCGACCAGGGCGCGCTGGACGGCTTCCGCGTGGACCGCGACGGCAACCTGTGGTGCGGCTGGGGCAGCAACGGCGCCTTGAACGCGGAACCCACCGACGTCGCCGGGCGCAAGGTCTACCAGCTCAAGGGTCGGTCCGAGGATCTGGACGGCGTGATGGTGTTCAGCCCGCAAGGCAAGCCGCTGGCGCACATCCGCCTGCCCGAGCGCTGCGCCAACCTGACCTTCGGCGGGCCGAAGAACAACCGCTTGTACATGACCAGCTGCCACTCGGTTTACGCGCTGTACGTGGAGGCGCACGGGGCGACCTGATCGTTCACGTCTTGCGGCGGAGGGAGGCGCGCACAAGGACGCAAGCGAGCGATGGCTCGCCTGCCCTGCACGGGCCTTCCCTCTAAGGCCGATGCCCCAGCAGCCGGGCCGGCAGCATGAGCACCGCCCGCAGCAGCGCAAATACCGCATCCACGATCAGGCCCAACAGCCGGAACGGCAAGCCCAGCAGCCAGATCAGCGGCGCCAGGATCAGCAGCGCCAGTGCGACGGGCCATGACAGCACCAGCAGCACGCACCAGCCCACCAACAGAATGGCGGTGGTCATGGCGCTCATGCCCTGGTCGCTGCCACCTGGGCGAGCACCGGGTCGGCGATCGGGGTCTGGGCCTTTGCCAGGTGGTCGATCCCGGCCAGCACGCCCACGGTCATCAGGGCGGCCAGGCCGAGGGAGAGGAACTGGCTGAAGAGGCGGGTCTGCATGGCGTGTCTCCGGTGCGGGTGAAGAAGCGATGGGTGGATCTTCGGCGCGCAGGGCCGCCCGTGCGAGCGGCGTGCGACGAATGGCAGAAGACGCGTCCTGAACTGCGCGAATCCCGGATCACCCGCAGAGGGATTCGGGGCCGCCTTGGCGATGCGGCGGCGTTGCGCGGTTGCGCGGTTGCGCCGATGCACCCCAACGGTCGTCAGCAATGGCTGTCAGCTGCCTTGCTCAACCCGCCGGCGCGCCCGCGATGTCCCCCACCACCCGCGCCCCTACGCGCATCGCACCGCCGGGCAGGTGGGCCAGCGGCAGGTTTTCGATGTCGACGAGCTTCAGGCTGCGCGCATCGGCACCGGCACCGGCACCGGCAGCACATCGCGTGGTGCGCGGCGTCGGCACGGCGGCTTCAGCTCCGCTTCAAGTTGCGCAACTTGCGGTAGAGCGTATTGCGGCTGATGCCCAGGCGCCGCGCCGCCTCGGACATGTTGCCGCCACTGCTGCTCAGCACCTGTTCGATGCAGCGGTCGGCCTGCATGCGCAGGTCGGTCTGCGCATCCTCGATGGGGCGCGCGCGCCGCAGAGAGACCAGGTCTTCAGCCAGATCCTCCGGCAGGTGGCTCCAGTCGATGGTGGTTTCGTCCTCGCCGAGCAGCGCACAGGCGGTGCGCAGCACGTTGCCGAGCTGGCGCAGGTTGCCGGGCCAGTGGTGCGTGGCAAACGCGGCGGCGACGGCGGGTGCCAGCACCAGCGGGCGGCCGGGTTCGATCTCGCGCAGCATCGCGTTCACGAGTGTCGTCTGGTCGCTACGGTCACGCAGCGCAGGCAGCGACAGGCTCAGGCCATTGACGCGGTAGTACAAGTCCTCGCGGAATCGACCGCCTTCGACTTCGTTGCGAAGGCGCCGGTGCGTCGCGCAGATCAGCTGAAAGTCCACATCCACGGGCTTGCCACCGCCCAGCGGAACGACCTGGCGCTCCTGGAGCACGCGCAGCAAGCGCGCCTGCATCGCCAGCGGCATGTCGCCGATCTCGTCCAGGAACAGCGTGCCGCCGTGTGCCTCACGGATGCGCCCTGGTGCACCGTCGCGGCTGGCGCCGGTAAAGGCGCCCGGTCGATAGCCGAAGAGCTCGGCCTCGATCAGCGTGTCGGGCAGGGCCGCGCAGTTGACGGCGACAAAAGGCTTGCTGCGGCGTGACCCGCTGCGCTGCACGGCGCGGGCGAAGACTTCCTTGCCCACACCCGACTCGCCCTGCAGCAGCAAGGCGATCGGCTTGTCCAGCACGCGCCGGGCGCGGTCGATGGCCATCTGCATCGCACTGTCTCCAGTGTCCAGCGAGGCCAGCGCATCGACCGGCCGCGCGGCGAGTTCGGTCGCACCCGCACGCGCGAAGGTCGGCACGCGCACGGTGCGGCCCAGGTCCAGGCGTGCCCACAGATCGGCACCGTCGCGCCGGCGAACGGCACAGGGACTGCGCGTTGCAGCGCCGCGGCCGCCGAGCAGCGTGGCAAGGTCCACCGCCAGCGCGCGCTCGATCGTCGTCGTGCCGATGGCCGCGCGCGTCAAGTGCAGCATCTCGAGCGCCGCGGTGGTGGCGCCGACGATCCACCCGTCTTCCGACAGCGCCACCAGGCCTTCGGTGACCGTGCCCAGGCCCTCGGCTTGGCTGTGGATGCGCAGCTTCAGGCCGGCGCCGTGGCGCGTGTCGAACAACTGATGCTCGATCATGCGGGCGCCCGAGCGCACCAATCCCAAGGTGTGGCGGTGGTAAGCGCGTCGGTCGCCCGAGATGTCCAGCACACCCAGCAGCTGCCCCGAGGCATCGGCGATCGGCGCGGCGGCGCAGGTGAGGAAACCGTTGCGTTCCAGATAGTGCTCGCCGCCGTGCACGACGACCGGCGCGTCCTCGGCGAGCGCCGTGCCGATGGCGTTGGTGCCGCGCCACTGCTCACTCCAGACAGCGCCCGGCCGCAAGGCGACGCGCGCCGCGCGGTCGGCAAAGCCGAGGTCGCCCATCGAGTGCAGCAGCATGCCTTGCGGGTCGGCCAGCACCACGATGCTGTCGCTCTCGTGGATCTGTTCGTTCAGGAATGCCATCACCGGCTTGGCGTGCGACACCAACGTGCGGCGATGGTCGAGCGCACGGGCCAGCTGGACCGACGAGGCGTGCGGCGTGCCCGGGGTGCGGCCGTCGGGCGCCAGACCATGGCGCTGGCTGCGCAGCCAGCGCGCGTGCAGGACCGGTGCCAGCAGGCCGTCAGCCAGCGATCCGGTGTCCAGCCACTGGCGGCGGGCAATGCGCAGGCGGTCGGCCGGCGACGGCGGGGCAATGGCAAGGGATGTCACGCGTCAAGTCTCCTTCGGGGCGGCCATCGTGGGCTCTGTGTCTCGTGCGCGCACGTTTGACAAGCCACAGACTATCCGACAGGCGGCGTCTGCCAAGCCATCGCGCACAAACCCGGCGTGCACTGTCCCGTTCAGTGACAGTTGCTGTCCCGCGGCACGGACGACACCGCACGCTCAGACCGCCAGGGCGGCCCTTTGTGGCGGATTGCGGGTGATCGGCGCCAGGCTGCCCTGGCACGCTCGATGCAAAGGGACACCCCCCGGATCCGCGCGGCATCCGGTTTGCGCGGCTTTCAACCCCTTTCGGAGACAAGTCATGCCATACGCCGCTCCCGGCACTGCCGGTGCCAAGATCGCCTTCAAGCCGCGCTACGACAACTTCATCGGCGGCAAGTTTGTCCCGCCGGTCGACGGTCAGTACTTCGACGTGATCACGCCGATCAGCGGCAAGGTCTACACGCAGGCCGCACGTTCCGGTGCTGCCGATATCGAGCGTGCACTCGATGCCGCCCATGCTGCCGCCGCCAAGTGGGCCGCCACCGCGCCGGCCGAGCGCGCAAACCTGCTGCTGAAGATCGCCGACCGCCTGGAGCAGAACCTCGAACTGCTGGCCTATGCCGAAACGGTGGACAACGGCAAGCCGATCCGCGAGACGCTGAATGCCGACATCCCGCTGGCGGTCGACCACTTCCGCTATTTCGCCGGCTGCGTGCGTGCGCAGGAAGGCGCGCTGAGCCAGATCGACGACAACACCGTTGCGTATCACTTCCACGAGCCGCTGGGCGTCGTCGGCCAGATCATTCCGTGGAACTTCCCGATCCTGATGGCCGCGTGGAAACTCGCGCCGGCCCTGGGCGCCGGCAACTGCGTCGTGCTGAAGCCCGCGGAATCGACCCCCATCAGCCTGCTGGTCCTGACCGAACTGATCGCCGACCTGCTGCCGCCGGGCGTGCTGAATATCGTCAACGGTTATGGCCGCGAGGCCGGCATGCCGCTGGCCAACAGCAAGCGCATCGCCAAGATCGCCTTTACCGGATCCACCGCCACCGGCAAGGTCATCGCGCAGGCCGCGGCGTCCAACCTGATCCCGGCCACGCTGGAGCTCGGCGGCAAAAGCCCGAACGTCTTCTTCGACGACGTGATGGCGGTGGACGACGCCTTCCTCGACAAGGCGATCGAAGGCCTGGTGCTGTTTGCCTTCAACCAGGGCGAGGTCTGCACCTGCCCGAGCCGCGCGCTGATCCAGGAGTCGATCTACGACCGCTTCATCGAGCGCGCGCTGCAGCGCGTTGCCGCCATCAAGCAGGGCAATCCGCTCGATACCGACACCATGATGGGTGCGCAGGCCTCGGCGATGCAGATGGACAAGATCATGACCTACCTGGACCTGGGCAAGCAGGAAGGCGCCAAGGTCCTGTGCGGCGGCGAGCGCGCGCAGCTTGGCGGCGACATCGCCGGCGGCTACTACATCCAGCCCACGCTGTTCAAGGGCCACAACAACATGCGCATCTTCCGTGAAGAGATCTTCGGCCCCGTGCTGGCAGTCACCACCTTCAAGGACGAAGCCGAAGCCCTGCAGATCGCCAACGACACACCTTATGGCCTGGGCGCCGGCGTGTGGACGCGTGACGGCAGCCGAGCCTACCGCATGGGCCGCTCCATCCAGGCCGGCCGCGTGTGGACCAACTGCTACCACGCCTACCCGGCGCATGCGGCATTCGGCGGCTACAAGGAATCGGGCATCGGCCGCGAGACACACAAGGCCATGCTGGACCACTACCAGCAGACCAAGAACCTGCTCGTGAGCTACAGCCCCAACGCGCTGGGCTTCTTCTGAAAGAAGAAGGCCGGCGCCTCATGAGACACGCTGGGTTTCTTCTGAAAGAAGGGAGCCGGCGCCCCACGAGACACGCTGGGCTTCCGATGAGCCCGCGTGTCCCATCGCGCGAGGCTCAACCCGCCGGCGCGCCCGCGATATCGCCCACCACCCGCGCCCGCACACGCATCGCGCCGCCGGGCAGGTAGGCCAGCGGCAGGTCTTCGATGTCGACCAGCTTCAGGCTGCGCGCATCGGCACCCGCATGCACGGCGCGCTCTTCGGCCAGGGTCTTGGCGTCGGCCATCGCGCGTTCGCGGCTGACGTTGGTGAAGACCTGGTCGATCTCGCCCGAGACCTGGGCGATGGCCGCGCCCACGGCATTCGCCACGGACGCATGCTCCACGTGCAGCACGCGGCCCACGCCGGCCAGTTTTTCGGGGATCAGGAAGGCGCCGCCGCCCGCGGCGATGAGGGTCACGTCGTCGGCCTGCGTCTTCATGCGGTCGATGCCCTCTTCCAGCATCGCATTGATGCGCGCCAGCGTCTGCTTCACCAGCGCCGGCGACAGGTGCTTGACGCGTCCCTTGTCGCCCAGCTGGATGAGGCCCGCGGCCACGCCGATGTCGGTGGTGGTGAGCGTGTCGCCGCCGAAGACCAGGGCCTTCTCGGGCAGGCGGAAACCCACGCTGCGCGGGCCCACGCCGAAAGGTTCTTCGCTGACGATGGAGCCGCCGCCCAGGCCCAGCGACAGCAGGTCGGGCATGCGGAACAGGGTGCGCACGCCGCCAATTTCCACCACGTTATTGGCCTCGCGCGGGAAACCGTGCACCAGGCAGCCGATGTCGCTGGTGGTGCCGCCCACGTCCACCACCATCGCGTCATCCAGGCGGCTGAGGAAGGCCGCGCCGCGCATGCTGTTGGTCGGGCCGCTGGCGAAGCTGTAGACCGGGAATTCGGCCGCCACCTCGGCCAGCATCACGGTGCCGTCGTTCTGGGTCAGGTAGAACGGCGCCTGGATGCCGCTGGCGCGCAGCGCGTTCTTGAAGGCCTCGATGGTGGACACGCCCAGGGGCGCGAGACAGGCATTGAGCAGCGTGACGTTCTCGCGCTCCAGCAGGCCCATGCGGCCCAGGCGGTGCGACAGCGTGATCGACAGGCCCGGGTCGACCTCACGGACGATTTCCGCGGCGCGCAGTTCGTGCTCCGCCGTCAGCGGCGAGAAGGTAGCGGTGATGCCCACCGTGCGCACGCCACTGTCGCGGATGCGCTGCGCGGCTTCACGCACCGCCGCCTCGTCCAGCGGCATGAACAATCGGCCGTCGTACTCGTGTCCGCCCTCGACCATGAAACTCAGCGGGTTCACCGCCTCGCGCAGGTCGCGTGGCCAGTCGATCATCGGCGTGAGCGATTGCGAGGCCGGCAGGCTGATGCGCAGCGCGGCCACGCGCACGAGATCGCGCCGCTGAACCACGGCGTTGACGAAATGCGTGGTGCCGATCATCACGGCGTCCAGTCCCTGCTGCGCCTGCGGCCCCACCTGGGCCACCAGCTTCTGCAGGCTCTGCACCACGCCGCCCATCACGTCTGCCGTGGTGGGCACCTTCACGGCGCCGATCACGGCGTTGTCCTGCACCAGCACGGCGTCCGTGTTGGTGCCGCCCACGTCGATACCGATGCGCTTCATGCGGAGGCTCCTTCGGCCGTGGCGGCAGCCGCCGGTGCGGCGAAGACCGAGGTGAAATCGATGTCGTAGCCGAAGGCCCGCGGGCCCACGTGCTGCAAGCCCTTGGGGCTGGTGAGCACGGGCGGCGCCGGCAGCGCGATGACGGTCACACGCTGGCCGTAGCGCAAGGTCTCGGTGCCGATGGCGTCGCCGCTGACGCTGTCGAGCACGCAGATGAGGTCAGGCGTCATCACCACCGGCCGGCCGTCGACGGTGCCCACGGTGAATTCGTTCTGGAAGTCCAGCACCAGCGTGCGGCCGCGGTCGGCGTCCAGGCCTTCGATGTGCGCCTTGCCGCGCAGGAAACCTTCGGTCGCGCGGCGCTGGATGTCGCTGATCTTGCCGCGGAAGACCTGCTGGCCGCCTTCGTGCTGCAGCACCGCCGCGATGGGGTCGGCGTGCTCGCGGCGCGCGCGCAGCACGGCCTGCCCCAGGCGGATGGCCTTGGTCGTCGTGTAGTGGATGCCCCAGTCCTTCACCTCGCGACCGGTGCGCGGCGCCTTGCACGTGCTGGCGATGCTGCCCAGCTCCACGCAGACCTTGCGGCCGATGCGCTCCATCCACTTCCAGCTGGTCACCTTGTGGATGACGACCTCGTGCCCGCGCACATCGGCCAGGCTCATCGGGTACATCGGCAGGTCACCGATGGCGAAGCTGGTCATCTGCGCCTCGGGGTACGCGCGGCCCATCGCGTCGGCGTCCACCACGGGAATGTTCAGCTGCGCGGCCACCAGCAGCGGCTGCAGGCCGTTGCCGCCGCCGATCTCCACGCTCATCACGGCGCGGAAGCGCCGGCCGAGCAGCTCTTCCATCATCGCCACGGCGCGGCCGGCGGTGGCCGGATCGTTCAGCCGCTCCTGGCCCACCAGCGGCGCACCCATGTTGGAGACCACGGCCACCAGGTCGTCGTCGGCCAGGTCCATGGGGTCCATCAGGCGGATGCGGGCGCCGTCCTCGTAGAGCTTGCGGCAATTGAGGTAGTTCAGGTAGGGGCTGCCGCCGCCGCCGGTGCCCAGGATCCAGGCGCCGATGGCCAGGGGCTCGATCTCGTCGGCCGCGATCTCACGCTGCATGGGGTTCTCGTACTTTCTGGCACCGTTGACGATGGGCGGCACGCTAACGCGACCGGCCGGGCCTGATCTATCCGGTTGCCTACGTAGCCGTCGCTGGCCACGGCATACACTGCGTCGACCATGAGTGCCGCGTCCGCTAACCAGCCCCGGCCGGCGGCGGGGCCCCGGCGTCGCGTGGCCTGCCTGACACTCGGCCAGACGCCGCGCGACGACGTGGTGCCGGACATCCTGTCGCACCTGTCCATGCCGCTGGACGTGCAGGAATTCGGCGCGCTCGACGGCCTGAGCGAGCGCGACATCGAGGCCCTGGCGCCACGCGCCACCGAGAGCAGCCTGGTCACGCGGCTGCGCGACGGACGCGACGTGGTGCTGTCGCGCCCGCGCATGGCGCAGCGCCTGGCGCATATCTGCCGCGACATCGACCCCGCGCGCTTCGACCTGCTGATCGTGCTGTCCACCGGCATGTTCCGGGAATTCGAAAGCGCCTGCCCCACGGTGAATGCGCAGCGCGCGATGGACGCGGCCATCGCCGCCGTCGGTGCGGCCGGGCAGACCATGGGCATCGTCTACCCGCTGAGCCGCCAGGTCGAGGAAAACGCGAACTGGTCCGTGCCCGGCTGCTCGCTGCGTTATACGCATGCCGCCAGCGGATCGGCCGCCGACTTGCTGCGCGCCGCCGACGCGCTGCGCGGCTGCGACCTGCTGGTGCTGAATTCCGTGGGCTACGTCGAGGCCGACCGCCTGGCGCTGGTGCAGCGCACGGGCCGCCCGGTGATCCTGGCGCGGCGCGTGGTGTCCGGCGCCATCGGCCTGCTGCTGGAGCCGGGCGGCACGCGCATCGGCGCGCCGCGCGCCGCGCAAGCCCGGCAGGACGAAAACCGCCAGGACCTGCAGGCGCGCATCGCGGCACTCACCCCGCGCGAGCGCCAGGTGATGTCACTGGTGGCCGAAGGGCTGTCGAACAAGGCCATCGGGCGCCAGTTGGGCATCTCGCCGCGCACCGTGGAGATCCACCGCGCCAAGATGATGGACAAGATGGCGGCGGCCTCGTCAGGCGCGCTGATCCGCATGGTGCTGGCGGCGCAGCATCCGGGCCTGCCCGCCGTGCCCGCGGCGCCCGGCCACGCCGCGTAGGCCCCGGCGCCGTCAACTGCCCCGTATCGGGGCGCGACACCGGGCTCAGGCCCCGACACGGGGCGCAGTGCGCTTAAGTGTTCATCCGTATGGGTGACGCCAGCCGGCATCGCATACGCTCTTCACAACCCCATGCCGGTCCGTGTTGTTGGCGGTCCGGCGGTTTGCCATGTCCACGCCCCCACGAACCTCGCGTCTGCCCCGCATCGCCTTCGTCACCATCGGCCAGTCGCCGCGGGTCGACCTGCTGCCGGAAATCCTGCAGCGCGTGGGCAGCCCGCTGGATGCGGTGGAGTTCGGCGCGCTGGACGATCTCTCGCCCGCCGAGGTCGCCGCGATGGCCCCGCCGGCCGGCGAGGCCAGCCTGTGCACCCGCATGCGCGACGGCAGCGAGGTGGTCATCGGCAAACGCGCCACCGGCCAGCGGCTGCAGGCCCTGTTCGACCGCCTGGATGCCGACGCGAAGGGCTTCGACGCCATCACGCTGCTGTGCACCGGCTACTTCGAGCACATCGGCAGCCGCACCCTGCTGATCGAAGCCCAGCGCGTGGTGGACGCCACCGTGGACGCCTTCTCGCTGGGCTGCCGCCACCTGGGCGTGATGCTGCCGCTGGCACGCCAGGTGCAAGAGTTCCACGTGCAGGACAGCCCCGAGCGTCGCGTGACGGCCACGCACTATTCGCCCTACAGCGGCAACCGCCTCGAGACCGCCGCCGCCGAGCTGGCCGGCTGCGACCTCGTCGTCATGCACTGCATGGGCTACGACGAGGCCATGCGTGCCCGCGTGGCTGCGCAGGTAGACAAGCCCGTGCTGCTGGCGCGCCGCATCGTCGCGGGCGCCCTGCAGCAGATCGTTTGAACCGCAGATCCACCACCCTTCCCGCATATCCAGGACAGGAGAAGAGCATGCATCCATTCCTTCGCACCGGCCTTCGCGCGGCGCTGACCGGCGCACTCACAGCCACGCTGATGGCCACCGCCATCGCGCCGGCCCAGGCCTTCGAGCGTGTCGGCGACCGCAAGGTGCTGGTCTTCGGCGGCCGCCAGCAGGTGCCCGTGCTCGACCCGCACGTGCGCTACGACTGGAGCACGCGGATGATGCAGCAGGCCGTGTACGACGCCCTGGCCAAGTACACCGGCAACCCGGCCAAGATCGAACCCTGGCTGGCCGAGCGCTGGGACGTCAGCCCGGACGCCAAGACCTGGACCTTCCACCTCGTCAAGAACGCCAAGTTCCATAACGGCGACCCCGTGGACGCCGAGGCCGTGCGCTACAGCTTCGAACGCGGCCTCAAGCTCAACAAGGGCGTGGCCTGGATGATCAAGGACTTCCTCGATCCCAGCGGCATCGAAGTGGTGGACGCGTACACCGTGCGCTTCAACCTCAAGCAGGGCTACGCGCCTTTCCTGGGCTGGGTGCCGTGGTGGTACATCGTCAACCCCAAGCAGGTCAAGGCCAACGAGGGCGGCGACTACGGCCAGAAGTGGCTCACCGAAAACAGCGCCGGCAGCGGCCCCTACAAGCAGGGCCGCTGGCAGCAGAACGTGATGCACGAGCTGCTGGCCAACGAGACCTACTGGAAGGGCTGGCCCATGCCCGCGGCCAAGCGGCCGGCGGCCATCGTCTACCGCATCATCCGCGAGCCGGCGGCGCAGAAGGCAGCCCTGGCGCGCGGCGAGGCCGACATCGTCGAAGGCCTGACGCCCGAGGACTACGACCAGCTCAAGACGCAGAAGGGCACCGTGGTGCAGGACCACCCGGGCATGACCACCTTCGGCATCAAGTTCAACACCCAGAACGGCCCGACCAAGGACCTCAACCTGCGCAAGGCCATCGCCTATGCCGTGGATTACGAGGCCATGGTGAAGATCTACAACGGCGCCGCGATCCTGGAGACCAGCCCCTTCCCGCAGGGCATGCGCGGCCACATCGACGTGGCCGACCGGCCGGTGCAGAACCTGGCCAAGGCGCGTGAGTACCTGGCCAAGTCGGCCTATCCGAACGGCGGCCTGGAGCTGGACTACTACTACGTCAACGGCCTGGAAGAAGCGCGCCGCATCGGCCTGGTGCTGCTGCTGAATCTCTCCAAGCTGAACATCAAGGTCAACGTGGTGCCCGAGCAGTGGCCCAACATGGTGGCGCGCGGCACCAAGCTGGAAACGTCACCGCACATGACCAGCGTCTATGTCACGCCCATCACCACCGACCCCGATGCCGTGGCCTACCAGTACCACCGCAACGCCTGGGGCCAGTACTTCGCGATGAGCCACTACGACAACCCCAAGGTCAACGCGCTGATCGACAAGGCACGCGGCCTGGCGAAGTGGGAAGCGCGTGCGCCGCTGTACGCGCAGATCCAGCAGCAGATCATGGCCGACCAGCCGGAAGTCTTCGGCATGATCCAGAACCGCCGCTGGGCACACCGCGACTACCTCAAGGGCTTCCAGTTCAGCCCGGTGCGCTTCACCGGCGAGGTCGACCTGTACCAGCTGTGGATCGACTCGAAGTAGTCCACGCCGCGCACACGCGGCTCGCCAGGGCGGCACACGCGGCCGTGGCGAGCCCGTCTTGCGGCCACTGCGCCGCCCGCTGAAACCACATGGCGCTGTACATCGGCAAACGCCTGGCCCTGCTGGCATTGATGCTGCTGGGCCTGATGACGCTGATGTTCGTCATCACGCAGGTGGCGCCGGGCGACCCGGCACGCCTGATGGCAGGCCCCAATGCCACGCAGGACATGGTCGACACCCTGCGGCGCGAATACGGCCTGGACCAGTCCGTCGGCCGCCAGTACCTCAACTACGTGGGCGGCGTGCTGCGCGGCGACCTGGGCCGCTCGATGGTCTCGACCAAACCCGTGTTGCAGGAACTGGGGCGTTATTTTCCGGCCACGCTGGAACTGGTGCTGGTGGCCATGGGCCTGGGCATCGCGGTGGGCGTGCCCTTCGGCATGCTCAGCGCCGTGCACCGCGACCGCTGGTTCGACCACGCCACGCGCATCTTCTCGGTCTCGGGCGTGGCGCTGCCGGCCTTTTGGTTCGGGCTGCTGCTGCAGCTGTTCTTTGCCGTCCGGCTGGAGTGGCTGCCGGTATCCGGCCAGCTGCCGCTGACCACGCCGCCGCCCGACCCCATCACACACTTGCTGCTGGTGGACAGCCTGCTGCGCGGCGAGTGGGAGACCTTCGGCCAGGCGCTGCAGCACATCATCCTGCCCGCGGTGGTGCTGTCCTTCCCCTGCCTGGCCAGCATCCTGCGCGTGAACCGCGCCGAGATGCTGGAGGTGCTGCAAAGCGACTACATCACCGCCGCGCGCGCGCACGGCATCGCGCGCTGGCGCATCGTGGCGGTCTACGCGCTGCGCAACGCGATGCTGCCCACGCTGGCCATCATCGGCCTGCGCTTCGGCTGGATGCTGGGCAGCACGGTGCTGGTGGAAACCGTCTTCGACTGGCCCGGCATCGGCCTGTACGCCGTCCAGTCGGCGCTGTATTCCGACTTCCAGCCGGTCATCGGCGTGGCGCTGTGCGTGGGCCTGTGCTTCATGCTCATCAATTTCACGATCGACCTGGCCTACGGCTGGCTCGATCCGCGGCTGCGTGCCCCATGACGAGGCAGGCATGAGCGGCATCGACACGATCCCCACCGACACGCCGGCAGCGGCCGATGGCTGGCGCGAGCGCCATGCCGGCACGCTGCGCCAGTGGCGCATGTATGCGCACCTGTTCCGCCGCAGTTTCAGCTCCATGCTGGGCCTGGCGCTGGTGCTGCTGTTCCTGCTGCTGTCGGCCTTTGGCCCCAGCCTCGCGCCCTATCCGGAGGACACGCAAGGCGCCGTGCACCTGGAGCAGAAGCTGCAGGCGCCGTCGATGGCCCACCCCTTCGGCACCGACGAGATGGGCAACGACGTGCTCAGCCGCGTCATCGTGGGCACACGCGTGTCGCTGTGGATCGGGTTGATCATCACCGGCGTGGCCATCGTCATCGGCGTGCCGCTGGGCATCGTCGCGGGCTACATGGGCGGCCGCACGCGCGAGGTGATCATGCGGATCACCGATGTGTTTCTCTCCGTGCCGGGGCTGGCGCTCGCGCTGGCCATCGTGGCCTCGCTGGGGCCGGGCATCACCAACTGCGTGATCGCGCTGTCGCTGGTGTGGTGGCCGGGTTATGTGCGGCTGATCGAAAGCAAGACGCTGGCGGTGAAGGAAGAGCTCTTCGTCGAGGCCGCGCGTGCCGTGGGCGCGACCACACCCTACATCCTGTGGCGGCACATCCTGCCGAACTGCGTCTCGCCGCTGATCGTCAAGGCGAGCATGGACATGGGCATGGCCATCCTATCGGCCGCGAGCCT
This sequence comes from Pseudomonadota bacterium, assembly GCA_963205115.1. Classification (GTDB taxonomy): domain Bacteria; phylum Pseudomonadota; class Gammaproteobacteria; order Burkholderiales; family Burkholderiaceae_C; genus Rubrivivax. The sequence continues at coordinate 79,011 of CAUJHV010000080.1, forward strand.
GGGCTTCATCGGCCTGGGTGCCAAGGCGCCGGCGCCGGAATGGGGCTCGATGATCAGCATCGCGCGCAGCTACATGCCCGACTGGTGGTGGTACGCCCTCTTCCCCGGACTGGCCATCTACCTGACGGTGCTGGGCTTCAATCTCTTCGGCGACGGCCTGCGCGACATCCTCGACCCCAAGAGCCGCAGCCGATGACCGCCCTGCTCGCCCTGCGCGACTACCAGCTCGAGTTCGACACCTTCGATGGCGCCTACCAGGTGCTGGACGGCATCAGCCTGGAACTGGCCGAAGGCGAAACACTGGGGCTGGTCGGCGAAACCGGCTGCGGCAAGAGCGTGCTGGCCAAGAGCGTGATCGGCCTGCTGCCGCGCCCGCCGGCGCGCACGCGCGGCGGCCGCATCGAGTTCGAAGGCCGCGACCTGCTGGCCTGCAGCGAGGCGGATTGGCGCGGCATCCGCGGCCACCGCATCTCGATGATCTTCCAGGATCCGATGACCTTCCTGAATCCGGTGCTGAGCATCGGCCAGCAGATCGGCGACGTCATCCGCGTGCAGCGTGCCGGCGGCAACCGCGCGGCCGTGCAGGCACGTGCCGTGGAGCTGCTGGAACTCGTGCGCCTGCCCGATGCCGCCGGGCTGCTGGGCCGCTACCCGCACCAGCTCTCGGGCGGCATGCGCCAGCGGGTGCTGATCGCGATGGCGCTGGCCGGCTCGCCGCGGCTGCTGATCGCCGACGAGCCCACGACCGCACTGGACGTCACCATCCAGGCCCAGGTGCTGGCCCTGCTGCGCGACCTGGTGGCGCGGCTGAACCTGGCCGTCATCATGATCAGCCACGACTTGGGCGCCGTGGCCGCCGTGTGCAGCCGCATCGCGGTGATGTACGCCGGCACCATCGTCGAAGACGCGCCCACGGCGCAGTTGCTGAACGCGCCGCGCCACCCCTACACCCGTGGCCTGCTGGCCGCCCTGCCCGATATCGCGGGCGGCAACGGCACGCTGCAGGGCATTCCCGGCAGCATCCCGAACCTGCTGCAACCGCCGGCCGGCTGCCGCTTCCACCCGCGCTGCGCGCTGGCCGACGAACGCTGCCGACGTGAGAAGCCGCTGCTGCGCGATGGAGGCCCCGCGCACCGCCTGGCCTGCCACCATGCCTGACTCGCCGGTCGCCACACCCGCCGCGCCGCTGCTCACGGCCCAGGGCCTGAGCAAGCACTTCGACGTGGCCAACCGCGCCGAAGGGCTGCTCGCGCGCAGCACCGTCAAGGCCGTGGACGGCGTGGACCTGCGCATCCACGCGGGCGAATGTTTTGGCATCGTCGGCGAATCCGGCTCGGGCAAGACCACCGTGGCCAAGCTGCTGTTGCGACTGACCGACCCCACGGCCGGCCAGGTGCACTTCGAGGGCCAGGACATCACTGCGCTGCAAGGCGCGCCACTGCGAGCCTTGCGCCGCCGCCTGCAGATCGTCTTCCAGAACCCGCACTCGGCACTCAACGGCCGCCACACGATCTTCGACGCCATCGGCGAGCCCCTCCGCGTGCAGGAGGGCATGGGCGGCCGCGCGCTGCAGACGCGCGTGCACGCGCTGATGGACCGCGTGAGCCTGCCGCAGACCTTCGCCTTCCGCTACCCGCACGAACTCAGCGGCGGCCAGAAGCAGCGCGTGTGCATTGCACGCGCGCTGGCGCTGAACCCGCGTCTGGTGGTGCTGGACGAACCCACATCCGCGCTGGACGTGTCGGTGCAGGCGCAGATCCTGGCCCTGCTGCGCGAACTGCAGCGCGAGAGCCAGCTCACCTACATCTTCATCTCGCACAACCTGGCGGTCGTGCGTTACCTGTGCGACCGCGTGGCCGTGATGTACCTGGGCCGCGTCGTGGAGCAAGGCCCGGTGGACGCGGTCTTCGAGAGGCCGCAGCACCCGTACACCCAAGCCCTGCTCGCCGCGGCGCCACGCCTGCACGGCGCCGCGCCGCCCGTGCTGCTGCAAGGCGACATCCCCTCGGCCGCACGCATGCCCCCGGGCTGCCGGTTCCACACGCGTTGCGTCGAGTCCCAACTCCCCGCGTGCCGCAGCGAACTGCCGGTATTGGCCGCGCCCGCCGGTGCCGCAGCCGGGCATGTCTGCGCGTGTTTCCTGCGGCAGGCTTGACGCTGGCCGCGCCGGGCTCCCGCAGTCGAATTCACCACACGGCGCGGTATCGGCGCTCGGTTCAGGTCTACCGGACCAGCTCAGTGGCGATCGGCTGGCGCACCGATGGGCAGCGGGCCACCCGCCGCGGACGCTGAAGCAGCCGACACCGCCTGGCGCTTGTCCCGCACCAGGTAGCTGTAGATCACCGGCACGACGATCAGTGTCAGCAGCGTCGAGGTGATCACGCCGCCGATGATGGCGCGCCCCATCGGGGCCTGGATCTCGCCGCCATCGTTCAGTGCCAGGGCCAGCGGCAGCATGCCAAAGACCATGGCCGCCGTGGTCATCACGATGGGCCGCATGCGGATCATCCCGGCCTGCAGCACCGCATCGGCCACGCTGGCGCCGGCCTTGCGCGCCTGGTTGGCAAAGTCCACCAGCAGGATGGCATTCTTGGTCACCAGGCCCATCAGCATCACCAGGCCAATCATGGAAAACACATTCAGCGTGCTGCGCCAGAACAGCAGCGCCAGCATCACGCCGATCAGCGCCAGCGGCAGGCTGGCCATGATGGCCACGGGCTGCAGGAAGCTGCCGAACTGGCTGGCCAGCACGATGTAGATGAAGATGCCGGCCAAGGCCATGGCCGCCAGCAGGCCGCCGAAGGCTTCGGCCTGCTGCTGCAGCTGGCCACCAATGTCGAAGCTGAAGCCCGGTGGCAAGGTGGTTTCCTTCACCAGCTTCTGCACGTCATCGCCGACCTCGCCCACGCTGCGGTCCTTGACGCCGGCGAAGACCGCCTCGCGGCGCTGCAGGTTCTGGCGACGGATGATCTCCGGGTTGAAGACCTCGGTGATCTCGGCCACGCTGCTCAGGCTGATGGGCGCACCGTCGCGCGCAAAGGCCACGGGCAGGTCACGCAGCTGGTCCACGCGCTCGCGGCGGCTTTCGTTCAAGCGCAGCAGCACCTCCACCTGTTCGCCGTCGGGCGTGGTCCAGTAGGTGGCGGCCTCGCCATTGACGTAGGCGCGCAGGCTGGAGGCCAGCTGCGGCGCCGTCAGGCCGAGCTCGCGCACGGCGCCGGGCTTCAGCCGGACGGCATAGGCCGGCATGCCCGACTTGACGGAGGACTCCACATCCACCACGCCGGGAATCTTCTTCACCTTCTCGGCAAACTCGTTGGCCACACGCGCCAGGCCCTCGGGGTCATTGCCCAGGATGGCCACGTAGACCGGCCGGTTGAAGCCCACCGAGGCATCGGTGCCCGGAATCTTCGCCACCGCCTCGCGCATGGCATCTTCCACCTGCTTCTGCGAACGCCGGCGCTCCTTGCGCTCGGTGAGCGCGATATTCAGCCAGGCCTGGTTGCGTTGGCCCGCGCCGCCCACCCAGGTGGAGACCGTCTTCACCTCGGGAATGGCCTGGATCACCGCCTCCACCTGGCGCACCTTGGCATCGGTGCGCGCCAGGCTGGCACCCACCGGCATGCGCAGCGCCAGCTGCGTGAAGCCCTGGTCGGTCTCGGGCACAAATTCGCTGCCCACCAGCGGGGCCAGGCCGAGCGCCGCCACGAAGCTCGCGCCGCCGATCATCAGCACCACGCCACGCGGCGTGAGCGTGGCCCAGCGCCAGCGGCGCGGGGCGGCGGGGTCGCGTCGACCGTCTGCCAGGAACGGCCGGCCGAATGCGGGCAGCGGCGGCACGAGAAGGCGGTAGCGCCGCGGGCTGAAGGCCCAGCGGATGGTCCGCTCGTAGGCCGTGTGCAGCACGTCCATCATGCGGTCGGTCGCGCGGATGGCGTGGCCGATGATCGGCACGCGCTTCAGATAAGCCGAAGGCGGATCCTTCCACACCGAACTGAGCATCGGGTCCAGCGTGAAACTGACGAACAGGCTCACGAGCACGGCCACCACGACCGTGACGCCGAAGGGATAGAAGAACTTGCCGATGATGCCGCCCATGAAGGCCACGGGCACGAAGACCGCGCACAGCGCGAAGGTGGTGGCCATCACCGCCAGCCCGATCTCGTCGGTGCCCTCGCGGGCGGCGGTGACATGGTCCTTGCCCATGCCGATGTGCCGCACGATGTTCTCGCGCACCACGATGGCGTCGTCGATGAGCAGGCCGATGCACAGGCTCAGCGCCATCATGGTCATGAAGTTCAGCGTGAAGCCGAACAGGTAGACCGCGATGAAGCTGGAGATCACCGCGATGGGCAGCGTGAGCCCGGTGATGATGGTCGAGCGCCACGAGTGCAGGAACAGGAAGACGATCAGGATGGTCAGCACCGCGCCTTCGATCAGGGTGTGCTTCAGCCCCGTGAGCGAGCCCTTGACCCAGTCGCTGCTGGCAAAGATGGTGCGCAGCTCCACATCGGGCGGCAGCTGCTTCTTCAGCTCCTCCAGCGCGGCCTTCACGGCATCGCCCGTGACCACGATGTTGGCGTCCTGCTGCTTGAAGACGTTGAAGTTGATGGCCTGCTGGCCATTGATGCGTGCGGTGGAATCGGCCTCGCGCTCGCGCTCCACCAGCGTGCCCAGGTCGCCCAGGCGCAGCGCCAGGTTGCCGCGCCGGGCCACGATGACATCCTCGAACTGGCGCGGGTCGCGCACGCGCCCCTCCACCCGCAGCAGCGTGTCCTGCAGGCCGCCGCTGAGCAGGCCCACGGGCTGATCGGCATTCGCTTCGCGCAGCGCGGTGGCAATCTCGGCGGGCGTCACGCCGTGCGCGCGCAGGCGCGCCGGGTCCAGATCCACCCGCACCTCGCGTGTGGCCAGGCCGTTGATCTCCACACGCGCCACGCCCTCCACCCGCTGCAGACGCTTGCCCACGGTCTGGTCGGCCAGCATCGACAGTTCGCGCGCCGATCGGCTGGCAGAGAGCAGCGCAAAGTTGATCAGCGGCTGGCTGTTGTCGTTGTTCCAGCGTGCAATCGTCGGGGCACGCACTTCCCGCGGGAAGCTGCCCTGCACCGCCGCCACCTTGTCGCGCACTTCCTGCACGGCGCGGCTCATGTCGGTGTCCAGCTGGAATTCGGCACTCAGCGCGCCCTGGCCTTCGCCGGAGCGTGAGGTGATACGTTTGACACCGGCCACACCGTTGACGGCCTCTTCGATGGGTTTGATGACCTCGCGCTCCACGGCCTCTGCCGACGCGCCGGGGTAGCGCACCTCCATCCACACGCCGGGAAAGGCGATGTCGGGCATCTGCTCGACGCCCAGCCGTGAGTAGGAGAACAGGCCCAGCACGCACAGCGCCACCATGACCATGGTGGCAAAGACCGGGTTCTGGATGGAAACGCGGGTGATCCACATGGGGCGATGCTCCGTCTTCAGCGCGGAGCCACGACGGCCCCGGATGCCGCCGACGCCGCGGGCATGGCCGCGCGGGCCTCCACCACCTTGGCCGGGGCGCCTTCGCGCAGGTTGTCGAAGCGGGCGGCCAGCACCTGGGCATCGGGCGCCAGGCCTTCCAGCACCTCGACACGGCCACCGGCGTCATCGCGCCGGCCCAGCGTCACGGCGCGGCGCATCAGCTTGCCGTCGGCAAGGGTCCACACGTGGTTCTGCCCCGAGGTGCTGCCCACCGCGGCAAGCGGCAACACCCAGCGCTGCGCCGGGTCCGCCAGCGTCACGCGGGCCAGCGCGTATTGGCCGGCGCGGTAGCGCTCCTCGGCGTTGGCCAGTTCGATGACCACGCCGATCGCGCGCGTACCGGGCTCGGCGGCTGGCGCGATGCGCGCGATGCGCCCCGCCACGGTCTGCTCGTGACCTTCCACCGTGATCTGCACCGGCAGGCCCGGCGACAGGCGCGAGACCTCGTGCGTGGCCACCGAGCCGGCCAGTTCCAGGCGCGAGAGGTCGACGATGCTCAGCACCGGCTGCTCGGCCGCCAGCGCTTCGCCGGGCAAGGCCTGGCGCTTGGCGACGATGCCGCTGATGGGCGCGATCAGTGCGCCGTCACGCAGGGCCACGCGGCTGGTGGTCAGCGACGCCTGCGCCGCATCTAACTGCGCGCGGGCGGTCTGCACTGCGGCCCGGGAGCTGTCCAGCGCCGCGGGCGAGATGAAATTCTGCTGCGCCAGGCGCTCGTTCTGCGCCTGCGTGCGTTCGGCCTGCGCCAGCGCGGCGCGCATCGATTCCAGCATCGCCGCGCGTTCGGCCACGCGGCTGGTCTGATCGGCCTGGTCGATCACACCCAGCGTCTGGCCGGCCTTCACCCGCTGGCCTTCGGCCACCCGCAGCGACAGCAACCGGCCGCCGGTCTTGGCACGCACCACGGCCGTGGCGGGCGCCACCAGCGGGCCGGAGAAGGCGATGGTCTGCGACAGCGAGGCACGCTGCGGGCGCGTCACTTCGCTGACCAGGAACTCCAGCGGCACCAGGGGTTTGCCGTCGGCGCCACGCGCCGCATCACCGGCTTTGCCGGCGCCCGACGTCTGGGCCTGGGCCTGGGCCTGGCCAAGGCCCTTGCCCGGCCCTTGCAGGTACCACCAGCCACCACCCGCCCCTGCGGCCACGACCACCAGTGCGGCGGCCACCAGCCAACCGATCTTTCTCATCCTCGGCCCCTCGTCCGTCTCGGTCGCTCCGTGGTTCGGAGCGCTGACGCAGTGTAGGGACCGGCCCGTCAGACACGATAGGGCCGTGCGACCAAGCGCAAAGGGCCTGCGACGAACGGTAAAGGCGGGCGACAGGCGGGGTGGGCTGCGCGCGCACGCCAGACGCGTGCCGCGCGCGACACCCCGAGCCGGTTCAGCCGAGCTTGAAGTGCGACAGGCGGTGGGTCAGGCGCTCGCCGTGCGAACGCAGCGAGTGTGAGGCGTCGGCCAGCTGCTCGACCAGGCCGAGGTTCTTCTCGGTCGTCTCGCGCAACGAACGCACCTGCTCGAGGATGGCCACCGATTCCTGCTGGCCTTCGCGCGTGAGCGAAGCCACGTCGTGCATGGCGCCGTGGATGCCGTCCACATGGCCGTCGGAATCGGCGATGGCCTGCCCGGCCTCGTCGGCGAGCTGACCACTTTGTTCGATCGCGCCCGTGGTGCTGGCCACGATGTCACCGATGCGGCGCGCCGCTTCGGCGCTGCGCAGCGCCAGCGAGCGCACCTCCTGGGCCACGACTGCGAAGCCGCGGCCCGTCTCGCCGGCCTTGGAGGCTTCGACCGAGGCGTTCAGCGCCAGGATGTTCGTGCGGAAGGACACGCCGTCGATCAGGGAGACGGCGTCGGTGATGTGGGCGCTGTGCTGGCGCACCTGCATCAACGTCTCCTGCAGGCGCGACATCTGGCGCCGGCTGCGCGCCGACTGCATGCGCAGCTGCTGCACCGTGGTGACCACCCGCTCGACCTGCGCGGCGCAGGCCTCGAGCTGCTTGGAGTAGCGCGCCACACCGTCGACCACGCGCTGCAGCGCTTCGGTGGTCTGGTGGTTGCGGGCGCGCAGGTCGCTGTTGCCCTGCGCAATCTGCTGCGCCGCCTGCGACACCGAGCTCGAGCCATGCCGCACGGAGCCCAGCAGTTCGCTCAGGCGTTCCACCGAGAGGCTCATCGCCCGCATGGTGTCGGCCACTTCGTCGCCGCCCAGCGGCCGCTGCCGCAAGGAGAAATCACCCTTGGAGATGCGCATCATCTGCTCGTTGAGCACCAGCAGGCCGCCACGCATCACCAGGTAGAACGCATAAAAGAGATACAGGGCCAGGCCGATGCTGGTGATGACACCGGCGATCATGATCGCGCGTTCGATGTGGGCGCGTCGGCGTCCCTCGACGTAATGCGTGGTGAGCCACTCCATGTGCTGGCTCGTCAATTCACTGAGCTCGTGCATGGCCGCCTCTTCGTCGCCGCGCAGCGCAATGATCTCTTCGGCGCTCAGATAGCCGTCTGTCAGGGCCGATTCGCGGGCACGTTCGAGGAAGCGGCTCGCCGCCAGGGCCGCAGTCGAGCCCGGGGCATCACCTGCCGCCAAGGCGCTCTTGAGCTGCGTGAGAGACACTTCCATGCCTTCCACGCGTCCCGCAATGCGCAGCAGCGCGGGCGAGAAACTTTGCTGTGCGCCCTGGGCGCGGTCCTGCTCGGAAACGTAGGCGCGCAGCGCGCGCGCGAGGTGCCAGACCTGGTCTGCCGCCTGCGGCAGGTGGACGTGGGCGGGCAGCACGTGGACGTGGACGCTGCGCTCACGCGTGCGCATGAATCCAGCGGCGTCCAGCAGCGCCAGCTGCAGGCGGCGCAACCCCATGTGGGCATCGGCCAAGGCCTGCAGGCGCCCCGCCGGCGACAGGCCCTGCCCCAGGCGCTGCAGCACCGGATCCACGGCCTCCCAGGCCACGGGCATGTCCAGGCCTTCGGCCGCCGACGCCGCACGGGCCAGTTGAAGTTCGGCCACGGCGGCCTGCAGGGCAGCCGCGTCGGGCGCCCGTCCGCGCTCGGCATCGCGCTCCAGCGCGTGCACGGCGTCCATCAGGCGATCGACCGCGACGCTCAGGCGGGTTCCCAGCAACTGCAACTCCGCGGCGGCGACGGCTTCGCTCTGCTGGGCCTGCAGATACAGCGCCATCGGGATCATCGGCAAGGCGGTCAGGCCCAGGACGATCAGGATCTTGCGCTTGATCGTCCAACGGCGCAGCAGCCGCACGCCGACGGCCCACACGCCGTGATAGGCGAAAAAGTTGCGCACGCCTTTCAAGGGAGACCACGCTCCCAATTGCAGGGGAACGCGGCGCAACAGGCTGGTCAGCGTCATCTGAGTCCTCATTGACACCCGGCGGTCGGCGGCACGGAAACGGCAGCCGAACCCCAAAGCGCGGTGAGCGCAATTCTTCGGCGCCGGATCGCGGCAGGAGGCGCCGAAATGGTGATGCCCTGCGGTCCTTATTGCTGCTTATCCGAGGATGGGCCAGCCTCAGCATTGCGGCCTCGCTCGCCGAAAGAGCGTGTTCGACCGGGCATGTGCGGACCCTGCGCCCCGCCCTGATCCAGCCGTTCAGACAAGAACACACCTCACACGATGTCCGAATCCAGCACCGTATCGGCCGAAGAAGACGACGCTACCGACACGCCAGCCCTGTGGCGGCAGTGGCCCGCCTTCCTTGCAGCCATGGGCGCCATTGCAGGCACGGGCCTGGCATGGCTGGGAGGCCTGCCGGCGATGGCCGGGGTCCTTGCCTGCGCGACCAGCGTGGGCTGGTGGATGCACAGCCGCGCATCGACGTCCCCGCGCGGCACCAAGGTCCCCGCAGAGGCCCCGCAGCCGCAGGCAGCCGCAGCGCGGCAGGCGCCGGCGCCTTCGAGCGACAGCGCGCGTCGAGCCGCTGCGGGCGCCGCGGTCAGCCCGATGGTCACCGAGGTGGTTCCCGTCTGGAGCCGCCAGATCGAGGCCTCACGCACGAGCGCAGACGAAGGCCTGGCCAACGTGCTCGGCGCGTTTTCGGAGATCAGCACGGCGCTGGACACCTTGCTGGGCAGCCTGTCGGGCATGACCACGTCCAGCGAGCCGGGAGCCGTGGATTCGGCCATCGAACAGTCGTCCGGCCCGCTGGGCCTGCTGCTGGCCCCCAGCCAGCGCGCATTCGAGCAGCGCGACCTGGCCGTCGCGGAACTCGACCATTGCTCGCGCGGACTGCAGGAACTCACGCAACTGGCGCGCCAGGCCAAGGAAATCGGCCGGCACACCCGGCTGGTGGCCTTCAATGCCTCCATCGAAGCCAGCCGCGACAACACACGTGACGGCGGCAACCAGGCCGTGGCGCAGGAGATGCGCCTGCTGGCCAGCCGCATGGGCGAAACCGGCGAGGCCATCCACCGCGCCGTGACCGGGCTGGCCAAACGCGTCGACACCCATCGCCACGCGGCCTGCACGCAGGAAACCTCGCCGACCGAACTGCGCATGGAACTGGACATGCGCGCACGCGAATCGCTGCAGGCGCTGCTCAGCGCCATCGGTGCCAGCCTGTCCACCTCGGGCTCGGTGCGGGACTCCAGCGTGATGCTGCGCCAGCACCTGGACCAAGCCTTCGTGCACTTCCAGTTCGGTGACCGGGTCAGCCAGATGCTGGCCATCATCGGCAATGACATGAACAACTTCGTCGATTGGGTGGCGCGCAATCCCAACGCCACCATCGACGACGCCAGCGAGTGGCTGCAGCGCCTGGAGGCCAGCTACACGATGGAGGAGCAACGTTCCGAACACCACGGCAACGTGCACGTCGACCGCGGCAGCGAAGTCGAGTTTTTCTGATCCGTAACCACTGACCAAGGACCTCGCCACATGAGCAAGACCATCATGATCGTCGACGATTCGGGAAGTTTCCGAACCGTCGTCAAACTCGCTTTGCAGAAGGCCGGCTATGCCGTCGTCGAAGCCGTCGACGGCCAGGACGCCTGCACCAAGCTCAACGGGCAGAAGCTCAACCTGATCGTCTGCGACGTCAACATGCCCAACATGGACGGGCTGAGCTTCCTGCGCCACCTCAAGACCACCTCGGCGTACAAGTTCACGCCGGTGATCATGCTGACCACCGAGTCGCAGGAAGCCAAGAAGGCCGAAGGCCGTGCGGCTGGCGCCAAGGCCTGGATCACCAAGCCGTTCCAGCCCTCGCAGCTGGTGGACGCCGCAAACAAGCTGTGCGTGTGATGGACAACGTCACTTCCGCAGCACCGGCCTTCGCGCTGGGGCCCGATCTGACGATCGTGGCAGCTGCCGACAACCACGCCCGGCTCGTACAGGCCCTGCCCTTCCTGGCCGCGGATCCGCGCCTGGACCTCAGCGGCGTGACCGAATTCGACAGCAGCGGCCTGCAACTCCTGCTGGCCTTGCGCAGCAGCCTGGTCGAGCGCGGCCAATCGCTGCAACTGCATGAACCCAGCGCCATCGTGCGCGAGGCGCTGCGGGTCTTCGGCGTCGAAGCCACGTTCGGCGGATCCGACACCGCCAACGCCCACTGAGCCTGCAGACCCGCACACCGGAGAACACCACCATGAACAGGGACGACGATGCCGAAATCCTGGCTGCCGCACGCGCCGGATTTCTGGACGAAGCCAACGACATGCTCGCGCAGTTCGAGCAGGCGCTGCTGGTCATGGAGACCGCACCCGACGATGCCGAGAACCTGAACGCCGCCTTCCGCGCAGCCCACACGATCAAGGGCACGGCCGGCATGTTCGGCTGCGAAGCGGTCGTGACGTTCACGCACGAAGTCGAGACCCTGCTGGAGTCCCTGCGCTCCGGAAAACTGGACATCACCGAAGAGATCGCTGCCGCGCTGCTCGATGGTCGTGACCAGATGGAAGCCCTGATCGGCGAAGTCCGAGCCGGCACCGAAAGCCCCGAGATATTGGCGCGCAGTCAGGAACTGGGCGAAGTCCTGCGCCGCCTCTACATGGGCTCGACAGCCGGATCGGCACCCGATGTGGCCCCCCAGACACCGCCCAAGCCGGCGCCCGGCGTGCCGGTGGCCGTGCCGTCGTCCCACGGCGCGTGGCACCTGTCGCTGCGGTTCGGCCCCGACGCGCTGCGCAGCGGCATGGATCCGCTGGCCTTCATGCGTTACCTGCAGACACTGGGTGAGATCTGGCACCGCCAGCTCCTGGTCGAAGCCGTGCCGGCGCTGGAATCGATGGATCCGGAGGCCTGCTACATCGGCATGGAGCTGCGCCTGAAGTCCGAGAAGGACCGCAAGACCATCGAAGACGTCTTCGAGTTTGCGCGCGAAGTGGCCAGCATCGAGATCCTGGATCCGCAGGCCCCGCCTCCCGAATACGACGCACTGCTCGAGCGCCGCTGCGGCGACGATGAAGCCGCACGCTCCAGGATGCTGTGGATCTGGCTGTCGCAGGGTGTGAATGTGCGGCTGCGCGACGAACCCGCGGCCGAAGCCGAGGTCGCTGCCGTGCCCGTCACCAGCACCCCGAAGATCGAACGCCGCGGCACCGAACGCGAACGCCGCACCAACCCCCGAGAGCGTCGCGCCACGGAAGAGACCCGCTTCGTGAAGGTGCGCGCCGACAAGCTGGACCACCTGATCGACCTGATCGGCGAGCTGGTCATCGCCGGCTCGGGCGCGCAGATGGTGGCCAACCACGAAGGCTCGCCGGCATTCCTCGAAGCCACGCAACGGGTGGCCGATCTCGTGCAGGCCACCCGCGACGGCGCGCTGGCCCTGCGCATGGTCCCCGTGGGCGAGACCTTCGCCCGCTTCCAGCGCGTGGTGCGCGACACCTGCAAGTCGCTGGCCAAGGAAATCGACTTCACGGTCACCGGCGGCGACACCGAGCTCGACAAGAGCATGGTCGAGGTGCTGGCCGACCCGTTGATGCACCTGGTGCGCAACAGCCTGGATCACGGCATCGAGACCCCCAGCGAGCGTGAGACCGTGGGCAAGTCACGACTGGGCCACCTGGGCTTGAACGCCTATCACGAGGCCGGCTCCATCGTCATCGAAGTCAGCGACGACGGCCGCGGCCTGCGGCGCGACCGCATCCTGTCCAAGGCCGTCGAACGCGGCCTGGTGACGCCCGAGGCCCAGCTGACCGACGCCGAGGTGTGGCAGCTCATCTTCGCGCCGGGCTTCTCCACCGCCGAAAAGGTCACCGACCTGTCCGGCCGTGGCGTGGGCATGGACGTCGTCAAGCGCAACATCGAGTCTCTGCGCGGACAGATCTCGCTGGTCAGCAGCGAAGGCCGCGGCACGACCACGCAGATCCGCCTGCCGTTGACGCTGGCCATGATCGACGGCTTCCTCACGATGGTCGGCGGCGTCTACTACGTTCTGCCGTTGGCTGTCGTGGCCGAGTGCATCGACGTGCCGCGCGAGTGCCGCGACGCCGGGGACCGCATGTGCGGCACCTTCGACCTGCGCGGCGAGGTCCTGCCCTACCTCGACCTGGCGCGCTTCTACGGCGCGGAAGCCACCGACTCGCGGCGCCGCAGCCTGATCGTCGTGCGCGACGGGAATGTGCGCATCGGCCTGGTCGTCGACCGCCTTCTCGGCGAGCACCAGACCGTGATCAAGCCGCTGGCCGGCATCTTCCGACATCTCAAGGCCCTGGCCGGATCCACGATCCTGGGCAGCGGCGACGTCGCCCTCGTACTGGACATGCAAGGCCTCGTCACGGCCGCCACGCATGCCGGCTCCCCCGCCACCCGCTGACCGTCCACGGCAACCCACGAGAACAACCATATGAACGCCATCCTCCGCCGCATGAAACTCTGGCAGAAGTTTGCTGTCCTGGGACTGATCGGAACCGTCGCGGCCGCCGTGCCGCTGACGTTCATGATCCAGACCGAGTCCGAGCAGATCGCCGTGGCCGAAGCCGAATTGACCGGACTGGGCCCCTTGAAGCTGACCGTGGGCCTTCAGCAAGGCCTGCAGGCCCAACGCGCCCTGACCCTTCGGGTCCTGGCCGGCGACGCCTCCAGCAAGGGCGAGGTCAGCCTGCGCGAGAGCGAGATGGTCACCCGCTTCGACGCGCTGAACAAGCGATTCGTCGAGCTGGGCTACAGCCGCGCGATCGTCACGCTCAAGAGCGTTCGCGAAGACTGGCAAGCCATCGCCCGCGCCAACGGCAAGACCGAGCCGCAGATCGTCGAGGCATACGACGCCGTGCTCGGCAAGACGATGCAGGTCCTCGATCAGGTGGCCGACGCCTCCGGGCTGTCGCTGGACCCGGTGGCCGAAAGCTACTACCTCATGACCACGCTGGTGGACCACCTGCCGCGCATGGCAGAGGAAGTGGAAGCCCTGGGCCTGGTGGGCAGCCGCGGCATGTCCGCCAATCCGCTGGATCTGGCCACGCGGGTGCGCATGAACACCGCCTCGCACACGATCCACCACCTCCAGGAACGCGTGGGTGCGCAGTTCGACAAGGTGTATGCCATCGATCCGCGGATCAAGGCCACGCTCGAGACGATCACCTCGCAGGCCATCCACAGCGCTGACGAGTTGCACGAACTGGCCGAAAAAATGGCCGATTCCGGCAAGCCGGAAGTCGCCGCCAACGCGTTTGCCAACATGGGCGTGGCCGCCTCGGCGCAGCAAATCCGTCTCATCGAGGCCACCGACAAGGTGTTGCAGGACATCCTGAACACCCGCGTGTCGGACATCGTGCGCAGCCGCAATATCGTGATCGGCTCCATAGGCCTGCTGGCGCTGTTCGGTGCCTTGCTGGGCTGGGCGATCGCACGCTCCGTCACGCGACCTCTGTCGCATGCGGTGGACGCGGCCAACGCCGTGGGCAATGGCGACCTGAACTTCGCCATCGATGACCATGGCAGCGACGAAGCGGCGCAACTGCTTGCCCGCTTCAAGCAGATGCAGCAGCAGCTGCGTCAGCGCAACGCGCAGGATCAGCAGCGACTGGCGGAGACCGAAGCCCAACGCGAGGCCGGCCTCCAGGTGACGCAGGAAATCGGCGACGCCGTCGACGGCGCCACACGCGGCGACTTCGCGCACCGCATCTCGCTGGAAGGCAAGGCCGATTTCCATGCCGATCTGTGCGGCAAGTTCAACCAGCTCTTCGACACCATCTCGGACACGCTGACGCAGGTGCGCTCGGCGTCCGAACAGCTGCTGGCAGCTTCCGAGCAGGTGTCACAGACCTCGCAGAGCCTGTCCCAAGGCGCTTCGCAGCAGGCCGCCAGCGTCGAGGAGACGACCGCCTCGCTGCAGGAGATCGCTTCCTCGGTCAAGCAGAACGCCGAGAGCGCCACGGTCACCGACGGCATCGCCACGAAGGCGGCCACCGAGGCCCAGGAAGGCGGCCAGGCCGTGACGCAGACCGTGGAGGCGATGAAGTCCATCGCCACCAAGATCTCCATCGTCGACGACATCGCCTACCAGACCAACCTGCTGGCCTTGAACGCCGCCATCGAAGCCGCACGGGCCGGCGAACACGGCAAGGGTTTTGCCGTGGTCGCGGCCGAAGTGCGCAAGCTGGCCGAGCGCAGCCAGATCGCCGCGCAGGAAATCGGCACGCTGGCGACCTCGTCGGTCGGGCTGGCCGAGCGCGCGGGCAAGCTGCTGTCGTCGATGGTGCCGGGCATTCACCGCACCAGCGAACTCGTGCAGGAGATCTCGGCCGCTTCCGGCGAGCAGAGCGACTCGGTGGGCCAGATCACCGGGGCGATGAACCACCTGTCGGGCACGACCCAGCAGACGGCCAGCGCGTCCGAGCAGCTGTCGGCCACCGCCGAGGAGCTCTCAGCACAGGCCGCGCAACTGCAGGACCTGATCTCGCACTTCCAGCTCGGCGACGGACACAACAGCCGCGCCCGCCGGGCCGCGCCGACACGCTCGGCATCCCGCGCCTCCGGTGGCGGGCACACCCCGGCGCCGGCCTCGGCCGGCAGTCACGGCAACGGGTCGGACGTCGACGAGTCCTCGTTCACCGCCTTCTGATCGCCCGATCGACATCCAACGCGCAGAATCATGAGCCACGCAACGTCTTCCTCGCACGCACCCGGCGACCTGCTTCCACACAGTCCCATGCGGCCTTTCGTGGCGGCTCTGGGCGCGCTGCGCTTTTCGTGGCGATCGCTGGTCGTGGCGCTGCTGGTGCTGCTTCCGATGATTGCGCTGCTGGCCTGGATCGAGGTCTCCAACTTCCAGCGCGAGTTGCAGACCCGGCGAATGGCCGTGAAATCGCAGGTCGAGGCGGCCACCGGCGTGGTCGCCTGGGCGCACCAGCGTGAAACACGCGGCGAGCTCACTCGCGAACAGGCCCAGGCTGCCGCGCGGGAAGCGCTGTCGAAGATGCGCTACGAAGGGGTCGAGTACTTCTGGGTCAACGACCTCAACCACAAGATGGTGATGCACCCCATCAAGCCCGAACTCGACGGCAAGGACGTCTCGGGCATGAAGGATCCGAAGGGCTTGCACATCTTCCAGGCCTTCGTGACCCAGGTCAAACAATCGGGCAGCGGCTTTGTCGACTACCAGTGGCCGCGCCAGGGCAGCGACGCGCCCGTGGACAAGACCTCCTACGTGGCGGGCTTCGCCCCCTGGGGCTGGGTGATCGGCTCGGGTGTCTACATCGACAAGGTCATCGAAGAAGCGCGCGGCGTGTGGATCCGCAGCGCAGGGGCCATCGGGGTCGTGCTGCTGCTGGCCGTGCTGGCTTTCCGTGCCTTCGCGCTGTCCACGCAGCGCCCGCTGGAAGCGGCCATGCGCGCCGCCGAGGGCATGGGTGCGGGCCGCTTCGACGACGCCATCCCGCAGCGTTCGGGCGGCGCCGAGGAATCGCGCCTGCTGGACGCCTTGAAGACCATGCAGGACGCCCTGCGCCGCCGCCGCGACGACGACGCAAACCGCATGGCCGAGTCGGACGCGGAACGCCAGGCGGCCGCGAACGTGACGCAGGAAATCAGCGGCGCCGTCGACCTGGCCTCGCAAGGCGACTTCGCCCAGCGCATCACCATGGCGGGCAAGACGGGCTTCCATGCCGAGCTCTGCGGCAAGTTCAACCAGCTCTTCGACACGGTGTGCGACACGCTGTCGCAGGTGCGCAGCGCAGCCAACCAGCTCGGCGCCGCTTCCGAGCAGGTTTCGCAGACCTCGCAGAGCCTGTCGCAAGGCGCGTCGCAACAGGCGGCCAGCGTCGAAGAAACGACCGCGTCGCTGCAGGAGATCGCCTCTTCCGTCAAGCAGAACGCCGAGAGCGCCAGCATCACCGACGGCATGGCCACCAAGGCCGCCAGCGAAGCGATGGAAGGCGGCCAAGCCGTCAGCCAGACGGTGGACGCGATGAAGTCCATCGCCACGAAGATTTCGATCATCGACGACATCGCCTACCAGACCAACCTGCTGGCACTGAACGCCGCCATCGAGGCTGCACGTGCCGGCGAACATGGCAAGGGCTTCGCCGTGGTGGCCGCCGAAGTGCGCAAGCTGGCCGAACGCAGCCAGGTCGCCGCGCAGGAAATCGGCGCGCTGGCCACGTCTTCCGTCGGCCTGGCCGAACGCGCAGGCAACCTGCTGTCGTCGATGGTGCCCAGCATCCACAAGACCAGTGAACTGGTGCAGGAAATCGCTGCCGCCTCGGGCGAGCAGAGCGGTTCGGTGGGTCAGATCACCGGGGCCATGAGCCACTTGTCCGCCACGACGCAGCAGACGGCCAGCGCGTCCGAACAGCTCTCGGCCACGGCCGAGGAACTCTCGGCCCAGGCCGCGCAGTTGCAGACCGTCGTCTCGCACTTCCGACTGGGCGCGAACGACGCGCGCATGCCGGCGGCGTCTGCCCACCCATCGAGCCGCGCATCCGCTCGTCAGACCCCCGCGGCAGCTCCCCAGCCCCGTACTTCCAACCGCGTCGCGGCGGCTCCCGCGGCATCCACGCCTCGCGGCACCTCGGTCATCGTCGAAGACATCGACGAGAACGCTTTCACGGCCTTCTAGTCTCCTCGGGCAAGGACACACACCATGCGCACCAATCTACCGGTCACCCAACAAGAATATGCACTGCGCGACGGGCTGACCATCGTCTCGCGGACGGACTCCAAGGGCCGCATCACCTACATGAATGCGGATTTCATCGAGGCCGCCGGCTTCGAAGAGTCCGAAATGATGGGCCAGCCGCACAACGTCGTGCGGCATCCCGACATGCCCGAAGAGGCGTTCGCCGATCTGTGGGCGACGCTGAAGGCGGGCCGGCCGTGGACGGGCCTGGTGAAAAACCGCCGCAAGAACGGTGACCACTACTGGGTCGTCGCCAATGCCACGCCGGTTCTCGAGAGCGGCATGGTCAACGGCTACATGTCGGTGCGCACCCGCCCGACACGCGAGCAGGTCGCCGCCGCCGAAAACGCCTACCGGCTGTTCCGTGAAGGCAAGGCCAAGGGTCTGGCGATCAAGGACGGCAACGTCGTGCGCACCGGCGGCCTGGGCTACATGCTGGGCGCACCCGCTCGCGCGCTGTCGCGGCGCAGCCTCACGCTGAAAGGCGCGATGGCGTCCACCGGCCTGGTGCTGGGCTCGGCGGCCGCGACCTTCGGCGCGGTCACGATGTCGATCCCCGCCATGGCCGCGGGCGGCATCTGCGTGCTCGGCGCAGCGTTCGGCGGCTGGCAGATCATGAACCGAATCGTTCGGCAGATGACCACGGCCGCCGAGCGGCTGGACGGCTTCTCGCAAGGCTCCTTCGAAGGCATGCTGGATGCCAGCGGGCACGACGAGGTGTCGCAGATGATGCTGGCGCTCAAGCGTGTGCAGACGCGCGTGGGCTTCGAATTCAACGACGCCAAGCGGCATGCCGCGGAAGTGGCGGCTCAGCGCGAGGCCGAAGCCATCGTCGCCCGGGAAGTGGCCGAAGTGGTGGACGGTGCCACGCGCGGCGACCTCAGCCGCCGCATCCCGCTGCAGGGCAAGTCAGGCTTCTACGCCGACCTCTGCGCGAACTTCAACAAGCTCTTCGAGACCATCGGGCGCACGCTGCACGACGTGCGCAGCGCGGCCGACCAGCTCAGCGCCGCCTCCGAGCAGGTGTCGCAGACCTCGCAGAGCCTGTCGCAAGGCGCGTCGCAGCAGGCCGCCAGCGTGGAAGAAACGACCGCCTCGCTGCAGGAGATCGCCTCTTCCGTCAAGCAGAACGCCGAGAGCGCCAGCATCACCGACGGCATGGCCACCAAGGCGGCCGGCGAGGCCATGGAAGGCGGCAAGGCCGTGAGCCAGACCGTCGAGGCGATGAAGTCCATCGCCACGAAGATTTCGATCATCGACGACATCGCCTACCAGACCAACCTGCTGGCGCTGAACGCGGCCATCGAGGCCGCACGTGCCGGCGAGCATGGCAAGGGCTTTGCCGTCGTAGCCGCCGAAGTGCGCAAGCTGGCCGAACGCAGCCAGGTCGCCGCGCAGGAAATCGGCTCGCTGGCCACGTCTTCCGTGGGCCTGGCCGAGCGCGCCGGCAACCTGCTGTCGTCGATGGTGCCCAGCATCCACAAGACCAGCGAACTGGTGCAGGAAATCGCTGCCGCCTCCGGCGAGCAAAGCGATTCCGTCGGACAGATCACCGGCGCCATGAATCACCTCTCGGGCACCACGCAGCAGACGGCCAGCGCCTCGGAAGAGCTCTCGGCCACGGCCGAAGAACTGTCGGCCCAGGCCGCTCAGCTGCAAGACCTGGTCGGTGCCTTCACGCTGCTCGAGCCCAGCGACGAGCCGCGTCACGCCCAGACCTTCGGTTCACCGGGCGCCGCACGCGGCGCGCGCGCCGCGCGCACGCCGGCTCGCGAGCGCGATCTCGTGACGAGCTGAGCCTGCTCTTCCCCACCACTCTCTCCACAAGAAGATCCATGACCACTTCACGCCCGTCACCGTGGCCACCCCTGGCCGCCGGCATCCTCACGCTCGCGGCCACGTCGGCAGCAGCCGCCGCAGCCGCGCTCGGTCAATGGCCGCTGGCCGGCGGCGCGGGTGCCGCCAGCCTGGCCTTGGCGGCTGGCCTGGCCGTGTTGTGGCGGCGCGGCTCGGCGGGTGAGTCGCAGTCGCAGGAGAAGGAAGAGCGTGCGCTGGCCTATGCCTGTGCGCTGGAGAACATCGCGTTCCCCGTGCGCATCGCCGATGCCGAAGGCAAGGTGATCTTCGTGAACAAGGAACTCGAGGGCATCCTGCACCGCGACGCCGCGGCCTTCAAGGCCGAGCAGCCGGCCTTCGACCCGGCACGCGTGGTGGGCGGCTCGATCGGCGTGTTCTATGCGGACCCCGAAGGCGCGGTGCAGCGTCTTCGCGCGCTGCGCAACCGTGCCAACACGGAATTGACGCTGGGCGGTCGTCGCTACGACGTCATCACCACGCCCATCATGACGCCGGACGGGCGCAGCCTGGGCACGGTGGGTCAATGGCGTGACATCACCGACCAGCGCGCGGCCGAATCCGAGCTGCAAGCTGTGGTCGGCGCCGCCACCGAGGGCGACCTCACCGCGCGCATGGCGCTCGATGGCAAGGGCGAGTTCCACCGCCAGCTCGGCAATCTGCTCAACGGGCTGCTGGAAAGCATCGCCCGCACGCTGACCGAGGTTCGTCGCTCGGCACAGCAAATGGCGCAAGCCAGTGGACAGCTGACGCAGACCTCGCAGAGCCTGTCGCAGGGCGCCTCGCAGCAGGCCGCCAGCGTGGAAGAGACGACCGCCTCGCTGCAGGAGATCGCCTCTTCTGTCAAGCAGAACGCCGAGAGCGCCAGCGTCACCGACGGCATGGCCACCAAGGCCGCCGGCGAAGCCATGGAAGGCGGCCAGGCCGTCAGCCAGACAGTGGACGCGATGAAGTCCATCGCCACGAAGATTTCGATCATCGACGACATCGCCTACCAGACCAACCT
Organism: Pseudomonadota bacterium; assembly: GCA_963205115.1. GTDB lineage: Bacteria > Pseudomonadota > Gammaproteobacteria > Burkholderiales > Burkholderiaceae_C > Rubrivivax. Next base: position 99,452 of record CAUJHV010000080.1, read on the forward strand.
GCTCGCGCTGAACGCCGCCATCGAGGCCGCACGCGCCGGCGAACACGGCAAGGGCTTCGCCGTCGTGGCCGCCGAAGTGCGCAAGCTGGCCGAACGCAGCCAGGTCGCGGCGCAGGAAATCGGCTCGCTGGCCACGTCTTCGGTCGGCCTGGCCGAACGCGCCGGCAACCTGTTGTCGTCGATGGTGCCCAGCATCCACAAGACCAGCGAACTGGTGCAGGAAATCGCTGCCGCCTCCGGCGAGCAAAGCGATTCGGTCGGCCAGATCAGCGGTGCCATGGGCCACCTGTCGAGCACGACCCAACAGACCGCCAGCGCCTCCGAGCAGCTGTCGGCCACGGCCGAAGAGCTGTCGTCCCAGGCCACGCAATTGCAGGCGCTCGTCGCCCGCTTCACGCTGGCGGACGGCCACAGCGCCACGCGTCGCGCGCCGGCTGCGCCCGGCAGCAGGTCCGTGCGCCCGGCCGCCGCACCGCGCGGAACCACCGCGCGCCCGGCGCCTGCGGCGCGCCGCCCGTCCCAGTCCGCCAGCGCGGCCGGCATGACCAGCAGTCACAGCCTGGCGCCGGCTTCGCTGGACGAGATCGACGAAGCGGCCTTTACCGCCTTCTGAGGCGGCAAGACCATCGACCACCTGACCACCACGAGAACCGCGATGCAAGTAGCTGCTCCGCTGTCGCCTTCCCATGCATCGGCCGCTGCGGCTGCCGAGGCCGGCCAATCGCTGCTGCGCATGGCCGTGGGCACCGAGATCCTGTCTGTCCCGATCGAACACGTGCGCGAGATCCTGGAGGTCAGCCGGCTCACGCCGCTGCCGCGCACGCCCAGTTTCGTTCGCGGGGTGATGAACCTGCGCGGCGCCGTCGTGCCGGTGATCGACCTTCCCGCCCGCCTGGGCCTGCCGCCCACCGTGCTGAGCCGCCGCTCCTGCATCGTCGTGGTCGAGTCGCCCGACGCACCGCTGACCGAAGAAGCCACCGAAACGCTGGAAGAGGTCAGCGGCTCACTCGTCATCGGGCTGCTGGTGGACGCGGTGTACGAGGTGTTCGACACCACCGCGGCCCGCATCGAGGCGGTCCCGACGCTGGGCACGCGCATCGCGCCGGAAATGCTGGCCGGCATGACACGCGCACGCGGAGAGGTGATCGGGATGTTGGCCCTGTCGCGCGTGCTCAGCCGCAGCGATCTGACGGACATGATCGCCCAGCATGCCAACCACTGATGTCGAACGTCAGCCACACTTGTCGAGACCCGCGATGAAAGCACTGTCCAAGAAGGCCTTCGATTCCGTCACGGCGATGTTCCACGACGTCTCGGGCATCCGCCTGGGCGAGCACAAGCTCGCGCTGGTCAGTGGGCGCCTGCAGCGCCTGGCGCAGGAAGCCGGCGAGAGTGATGTCGACCGCTACGTCGACCGCCTGCTCAACGGCAGCTTCTCCGCCCAGGAGATGCGCCGCGTGATCGACCGCCTGACCACCAACGAGACCTACTTCTTCCGCGAGCCGCAGCACTTCGAGGATCTCGAACGCCGCATCGCGCAGGCGCCGGCGAACCAGGAGATCGTGATCTGGAGCGCCGCCAGTTCGTCGGGTGAAGAGGCCTACAGCATTGCGATGGTGCTGGCCGACAAGGCCGGCCGCCGACCCTGGCGCGTGATGGGCACCGACCTGTCCAGCACGATGGTGGCCGCTGCTCAGCGTGCGCTGTACCCGGTCGAACGCGCGCGCATGGTGCCGCCGCCCTACCTGAAGAAGTACTGCCGCAAGGGCACGGGCAAGTACGAAGGCCACCTGCTGATCGCCCCGGAACTGCGCAACCGCGTGCACTTCAGCGAGGCCAACCTGATGCAGAAGCTGCCCGACCTGCCGCTGTTCGACGTGATCTTCCTGCGCAACGTGCTCATCTATTTCGAGAACGACGCCAAGGCGCAGATCGTGCGCCGCGTGCTCGGTCAACTCAAGCCCGATGGCGTGCTTTACACCGGCCACGCGGAATCGATCTCGATGCTGGATGTGCCCGTTCGTGCGCTGGGCACCGCCATGCACGGTCACGCCTGACGCGGAGACACCTGTTGAGCGTATCCGCACCCCACACTTCGAAGGCGCACGGCATGCGCCGGTACGGCGCCTGGCATCTGGAGGCCCAGATGGGCCAGGACCTGGTCCTGATGCCAGGGCAGATGTACTTCGGCGGTCGTGCCGGCAATCTGCGCACGCTGCTGGGCTCGTGCCTGGCCATCACGCTGTGGCACCCCGGCCGCAAGATCGGCGGCATGTGCCACTTCCTGCTGCCCTCGCGCACGCGCAGGCCCGGCGAGCCGCTGGACGGCCGGTACGGCGACGAAGCCGTGGAAGCCATGATGGGCTTGCTGCAGCTGACGCAGACGAAGCCCTCGGACTACATCGCCCACATCTACGGTGGCGCGGACACCATGCCCGAGGGCGGGGGCCTGCGCTTCAACGTCGGTGAACGCAACATCGAACAGGGCTGGAAACTGGTGGACCAGTACGGCTTCCAGCTCGAAGGGGTGGACGTCGGTGAAGACGTGCCACGAACCGTCACCCTGGACATCCCCAGCGGCGTCGTGGAGATGAAACGCGGCAGCGGACACGCGCCGCCTTTCGTGTCGCCACAGCCGCCGGCTCCCCCACTGGCGCCATCGCGCCTCGCTTCCGCCAACGCGCCCCTGGCCGCGGCGGGTCCCACCGGCCGCACGAGAAAAATCTGACATGAACACGCCTCTCGCACCTATCACGGCCATCGTGGTCGACGACAGCGCCGTTGTCCGCAAGCACCTCGCGGATCTGCTGACCGCCGGCGGCATCCACGTCATCGCCACGGCCAGCGATCCGCTGTTCGCCTGGCCGAAGATGGCCGCGCAATGGCCCGACGTGGTCGTACTGGACGTCGAAATGCCGCGCATGGACGGCATCAGCTTCCTGCGCAAGATCATGGCCGAGCGGCCCACGCCCGTCGTCATGTGTTCGACCCTCACCGTGGCCGGCGCGGAAACGACCATGCAGGCGCTGGCCGAAGGCGCGGTCTCGTTCGTGACCAAACCCAAGCTGGGCCTGCGCGACTTCCTCACCGACGAAAGCAACGGCCTGGTGGCTGCCGTGCGTGCGGCGGCGCGGGCTCGCGTGCAGACGCCGCGCCGCGCGCCGGCGGGCCCGGTGCCGGTCAAGGCGCCGCTGGCCGCGGCCGCGTCGACACACGCCATGGCCGAGACCACCGACCGGCTGATCGCCATCGGCAGCTCGACCGGCGGCGTGCAATCCATCGAAACCCTGCTGACCGCCCTGCCCCGCACGACGCCGGGCATCCTGATCGTGCAGCACATGCCCGAGAAGTTCACCGCTGCCCTGGCCACGCGGCTGAACGGCCTGTGTGCCATGGACGTGAAGGAAGCCGTCGACGGTGACCGCGTGCTGGACGGCCGGGTCCTGATCGCGCCCGGCGGCAGCCACATGCAGCTGCAGCGCAGCGGCGCGCGCTACGTCGTGACCGTGCGTGACGGCCCGCTGGTCAACCGCCACAAGCCGTCGGTGGATGTGCTGTTCCGCTCGGTCGCGCAGTGCGCCGGCGCGAATGCCGCCGGGCTCATCCTCACGGGCATGGGCGACGACGGTGCGCGCGGTCTGCTGGCCATGCGCCAGGCCGGCGCCGAAACCGTCGCACAGGACGAGGCGTCCTGCGTGGTTTTCGGCATGCCGCGCGAGGCGATCCGCATGGGTGCGGCCTGCGACGTGCTGGGGCTGGATTCGATGTCCAACTGGGTCGGACGCTGGGCGCTGCGCGCACGCTCGACGGCGCCATCCGCCTGAGCCCGTTTCGGCTGCACGCAGCCACACCCATCAGGGCCGCCTCGAGCGGCCCTTTTTGTTGGCGCCGCAGGCGCGGCACTGTCGCGCAGGGTTTGGGGGCCGTCAGGGCCGCACATCCGCGGACCGCCGCCCCGCCCCAAGGGCCAACATCCCCGGCAGCGCCCTTCTCTGGCGCACAGGACAGCCATGACAACCTCCGCCTCGCCGATTCGCGGCTCGCATGCGCCAGGGCCGCTGCGCCGCATCTGGAAGAACTTCATCCGCCCGGGTGCGCGGCTCATGGGCAATCTGCGCCTGTCCGCCAAGCTGGTGCTGGTGCTCGTGGTCATGAGCGTGCCGGTGAGCGTACTGGTCTGGAAGACCTTCTCCGGCATCCACAACGAGCGCCTGGCCGTGCTGGCGGCTCGCGAAGGCACGGACCTGTCGGCGGCCGTGCTCGAGCTCTACAACGCGGTCCAGAACCTGCGCGACATCTCGGCGCAGGTGGCCGGCGGCGACAGGGAACTGGCGCCCAAGCGCCAGGAATCGGTGGCGGCATTCGAGCGCCAGCTCGCGGCGGCGGACGCGGCCTTCAAGGCGGCCGAGCACGTGGACCTGCGCCAGCAGTGGTCGAAGCTGCATCCGAAGCTGGACCAACTCGTGCGCGAGATGCCGCAGATGGCGACGCTACCCATCATGGAGCAGTTCACGACGGCGCTGGACGACACGCACCAGATGCTGCATGAGGTCGTCGATCGCGCGCGGCTGGCCGATCTTGGCGGCTCGGCCTCGCGGCGCCTGACGGGACTGCTGATCGACGGGGGCCTGCACATGGTCGAAGCCACCAGCGAGTTGCGCGTGCGGGGCGCCCTGCTGCTGGGCGCCAAGACCCAGGCCGACATCCGTGACCGTGCCGTGGCGGTGGGCTCGGCCTCGGCGCTGCATCGCGAACTGGTGCGGCTGGCCGTCGACATGCACGAGCTCGAAGAAGGTGGCGTCGTCGTGCCGGGCAGCTGGCCGGACGCCAAGCGGCACGTCGAGCACTTCGTGAACACCTCGATGCAGCAGCTCACGGCATGGCCGCTGGAAGCGGCCGCCCGGCCGCATTTCGACCTCGGCACCGCAGCGCTGTCGCCTTCGGTGGCGCTGCTGCGCGGCACCAACGACCGACTGCGCGAGATCTACATACGGCGCCACCAGGAGGTGCGTGGCGAGGCGATCACGCTCGCTGCCGCCTACTTCATCGGCACCGTGGTCCTGGCCTATCTGCTGGCTGCCTACTACATCTCGTTCCAGCACGCGCTGCGGCAGGTGTTGCGCGGCATGCATGCCACTGCCGCCGGCGACCTGTCGCACCACCTGCTCATTCGCGGCCGCGACGAGCTGGCGGAAATCTCCAAGGCCTTCGACCGGATGAACGAGCGGCTGTCGAGTTCCACCTCGGAAATCCGCTCGCGTGCGGCGCGCGTCGACCTCGCCGGCCGGCAGGTCGCCGAAGGCAGCGCGCAACTGGCGCAGCGCACGGACGAACAGGCGCAGAGCGTGCGCAGCACGGCTGCCGCCATCGGGCAGATCACCGCGGCGGTCTCACAGAACGCCCAGGCGGCACGCGAGGTCGACGGCCTCACCGAGCGCCTGTTCGCACAGGCCGAGGCCGGCAATGCGGCGATGGCCGAAACCGTGGTTGCGATGGACGAGTTGCAGAACGCCTCGGCCCGCGTCAACGATGTCGTGACCGTCATCGACGACGTCGCCTTCCAGACCGGCATGCTGGCACTGAATGCCGCCGTGGAAGCCGCCCGCGCGGGCGTGGCCGGCAAGGGCTTCGCCGTCGTCGCGGGCGAGGTGCGCCAGCTCGCGATGCGCTGCGCGGAATCGGCCGACGAGATCCGCCAGCTCATCACCGCATCGGGTCTGCAGGTGCAGGACTCCTCGAACAAGCTGCAGCACGTCAGCGTCTCGCTCGACACCCTGGTCAACGGCGTGCGCGAGGTCTCGGGCCAGCTGCGCGTCATCGCCACGGCCAGCACGCAGCAGAGCGCGGCGCTGGAGGACGTGGAGTCCAACATCGCGGCCCTGGAGTCGATCACCCGCGACAACGCCAGCCTGGTCGAGCAGTCGAATGCATCGGCCAATACGCTGGTCGCGCAGGCCGACGCGCTGACCGGCACGGTGTCGCAGATGCGCCTGCGGCACGGTTCGGCCGACGAGGCCCGAGAGCTGGTCGAGCGGGCGCTGATCCACGCCAAGCGCGTGGGCCGCGCACAGGCCCTGAAGGAATTCAGCGAACCCTCCGGCCCCTGGGTCGACCGCGACCTGTTCGTCTTCTGCTTCGACAGACTCGGCACCATCGTGGCCAACGGCGGCAGCCCCGATCGCATCGGCAACAACGTGAACCTGCTCGAAGGCCTGCGCGGCACGCACCACTCCGACCGCATGTGGGAGTGCGTGGACAGCGGTGGCGGCTGGGTGCGCTACGAAATGGTCCACCCGACCACGCGCCGCATGACAGTCAAGGAATCCTTTGTCTGCCCGCTGGACGACCAGACCCTGATCGGCTGCGGCAGCTTTGGCAGGGCCCGCGATGTGGACGAGGTCTCGACCAAGCCGGCCGGCCCGGTGGCCTGGTCACGCGCGCAGGAAACCAGCGCCGTCGCCCACTTCTGACGCGCAGGTCGCGCGCCTGCCCGTGCATCAGTCCGTCAGCGGCTGCCGCGCCTTCGGCACGCCGGCCGCGCTGGCCAGGGCTGAGCCCCGGGACGCACAGGCCCAGGACAGCACACCCGCCAGTGCCGCTGCGGCGTAGAGCCACGCAAAACCGGTGACTTCGAGCAGCCAGCCGCCGCCCACGCCGCCCAGCACACCGGGCAAACCGTAGCCCAGCGTCGTGTACAGCGCCTGCCCGCGCCCGCGCAGGCGCGCCGGGAAGTGCTTGTGCAGCAGTTGCGTGCATGCCGCGTGGTGCGCCGCGAACGTGATCGCGTGCGAGATCTGCGTGACCACCAGCACCAGCACCCATCCCCCGGCCAGCGCCAGGGCGGCAAAGCGCAGCGCCGTGACAGCCGCTGCCACCTGCAGCCAGCGCCAGGGCGTCAGGCGATCGAACCAGCGCCCCTGCAGCCAGAAGAACAGGATCTCGAAGACGATCGACAGCGTCCAGAACAGGCCTACCGCCGCCTTGTCGAAACCCTCGGACTGCAGGAAGAGCGAGAAGAAGGCGTAGAGGCTGGTGTGCGCCAGCACGGTCAGGGCCACCGAGGCGAAGAACCAGCGCACCACCGGGTCGCGAAGCACCTGCAGCACGGCAGGCGGCGGGTTGTCGCCGCCGACGGCCTCGCGCCGCAAGGGCAGCCGCCAGACGGCAAACAGCAGCCCGGCATTGGCCACCACGACGACCACGGGAAACGAGGCCATGCCGCTGCGCTCGAGCAGCGCACCACCCGCCAGCGCCGTCAGCACGAAGCCCAGCGAGCCCCAGGCGCGCACGCGCCCGTAGCGGCCCGCATCGAAGGCATCGGCGCCACCCATGTGGCGCGACAGGGCGGCCTCGGACAGCGGCACGATGGCGCCGTTGAAGGCAAACAGGAGCGCGATGGCCGTGGCCACCGGCCCGTAGTCGCGCGTCCACAGCAGGGCGCAGGCGCTGGCCACGGCGCCGACAGCGGCCACGCGCAGCAACCGTTCGCGCTGGCCGCTGTGGTCACCCAGCCAGCTCCAGACATACGGCATCACCACGCGGGTCCAGGACTGCAGCGACGCGATCGAGCCGATGGCCAGCGTCGAAAAGCCCAGGCCCTGCAGCCACAGCGGCGAATACGGGTTGAACAGGCCGATCGCCGCAAAGTAGGCAAACGACAGCGCGCCGAAATTGAACAAGGGCGCGGTCATCCGCGACCCTCCCTGACGATACGGGGCACTCGCCGGCGCAGCACCGGCGGTACCGGCGACGCGGCGTCAGCACCCGCTGTGCGGTGCCAGACGCTGCGACCCGGCAGCCGCTTCAAGTGCCGGGCGCCTGTGCGGCGATCGGCGGCAGCGGCAGGCGGACGTCGCCGCACTGTGCACGCCAGCGCAAGGCGTGGTCCATGATCACCAGCGCCAGCAGGGCTTCGGCGATCGGCGTGGCGCGGATCCCCACGCAAGGGTCGTGGCGACCGTGCGTGACCACCTCGGTGACGGCGCCCTGGCGGTCGATCGACGGCTTGGGCAGGCGGATCGAACTGGTGGGCTTGATCGCCAGGTGCACGACCACGTCCTGGCCGGTGGAGATGCCGCCCAGCACGCCACCGGCGTGGTTGCTGGCAAAGCCCGCCGGCGTGAGCGCGTCGCCGTGTTCGCTGCCGCGCTGCTGCACGACGCGGAAACCGTCGCCGATCTCCACGCCCTTGACGGCATTGATGCCCATCATCGCGTGGGCGATGTCGGCATCGAGCTTGTCGTACAGCGGCTCACCCAGGCCTGGCGGCACGCCGCGTGCCACCACGCTCAGGCGGGCGCCGACCGAATCACCGGATTTGCGCAGCGCGTCCATCGCGGCCTCGAGCTGCGGCACGATTTCGGCGTTGGGCGCGTAGAACGGGTTTTCGCCGATGTGGCGCTCGTCGATGAACGGGATCTCGATGTCGCCCAGCGCCGTCATCCAGCCGCCGAACTGCACGCCCAGATGCTGCAACAGCCACTTGCGCGCCACCGCGCCGGCAGCCACGGTGGGGGCGGTCAGGCGCGCCGACGAGCGACCGCCGCCGCGTGGATCGCGCAGGCCGTACTTGCGCCAGTAGGTGTAGTCGGCATGGCCGGGCCGGAAGGTGTCCAGCAGGTTGCCGTAGTCCTTGCTGCGCTGGTCGGCATTGCGGATCAGCAGGGCGATCGGCGTGCCCGTCGTCAACCCTTCGTAGACACCCGACAGGATCGCCACGGCATCCGGCTCGTTGCGCTGCGTGACGTGGCGGCTGGTGCCGGGGCGACGCCGGTCGAGTTCGCGCTGGATATCGGCTTCGTCGAGCGCCAGTCCCGGCGGGCAGCCGTCGATCACGCAGCCGATGGCCGGGCCGTGGCTTTCGCCGAAATTGGTGACGCGAAAGAGTTCGCCGAAAGTGGAACCAGACATGCGTCACATTGTAGGCAGGGGCGGCTGACGCGCCTGCGCGGGCAGCCCGCAGCGGCCCGGGCAGCCCCGTCCGCGGTTCGTGCGCAGCGGACGACGAAGCAGGCGGCGCTCAGGCCGCCGGTGAATCGCCCGGCTCGACCGGCCAGTCACGGATGTAGGCCTTGAGCATGCGGTTCTCGAAGTCCTGCGCATCCACGACCGCCTTGGCCACGTCGTAGAACGAGATCACGCCCATCAGCGTGAGCCCTTCCATCACCGGCATGTAGCGCGCGTGACGCTGCAGCATCATGCGCCGGACTTCGTCCATCTCGGTATCGGGCGAGCAGGTCAGCGGTGCGGCGTCCATCACCTTGCGCACCAGCGTGGTACCCACACTTCCGCCGTTGGCCACGACCGCCGAGATCACCTCTCGAAAGGTGAGCATGCCGACCAGGTGGCCATGGTCCATCACGACCAGCGAACCGATGTCCATTTCGGCCATCAAGTTCAAAGCCTCGGCCAACGGCCGATCCGGTGAGGTCGTGTACAGGGTACTGCCCTTGACGCGCAGGATGTCGCTGACTTTCATGAGACCTCCGGTACAAGCGTTGCGTGGCCAATATAGCCCACAATCGTCGGCACTCGACACCCCTGGAAAACCGCCATGCCCGGATCCGCCGACCCCGGCTTCGACACGCTGGCCCTGCATGCCGGCGCGGCACCCGACCCCGCCACCGGCGCGCGTGCCGTTCCCATCCACTTGAGTACAAGCTTTGTGTTCGAAAGCAGCGACCAGGCCGCGGCGCTGTTCAACATGGAACGCGCAGGGCATGTCTACAGCCGCATCAGCAACCCGACGAATGCCGTGTTCGAGGAGCGCATCGCCGCGCTCGAAGGCGGCACGGGCGCCATCGCCACGGCCAGCGGCCAGGCGGCGCTGCACCTGGCCATCGCCACGCTGGCCGGCGCGGGGTCCCACATCGTGGCCTCGTCGGCGCTGTACGGCGGCTCGCACAACCTGCTGCACTACACGCTGAGACGATTCGGCATCGAGACCACGTTCGTCAAGGCACGCGACATCGACGCCTGGCGCGCGGCCGTGCGGCCGAATACCCGGCTGCTGTTCGGCGAGACCCTGGGCAACCCGGGCCTGGACGTGCTGGACATCCCGCGCGTGGCCGAGATCGCGCACGCGGCCGGCGTGCCATTGCTGGTGGACTCCACCTTCACGACGCCGTGGCTCATGAAGCCTTTCGACCACGGCGCCGACCTGCTGTTCCATTCGGCCACCAAATTTCTCAGCGGCCACGGCACCGTCATCGGCGGTGTGCTGGTCGACAGCGGGGCATTCGACTGGGAGCGCTCCGGTCGATTCCCCGAGTTGTCGGCGCCCTACGCCGGCTTCCACGGCATGGTCTTCACCGAAGAGAGCACGACCAGCGCCTTTCTGCTGCGCGCGCGGCGCGAGGGCCTGCGCGACTTCGGTGCCTGCATGAGCCCGCACACCGCCTGGCTGATGCTGCAGGGCATCGAGACCCTGCCGCTGCGCATGGAGCGTCACGTGGCCAACGCCCGACGTGTGGTGCAGTTCCTCGTCGCGCATCCCATGGTGTCGGGCGTCGGCTATCCGGAGCTCGAATCCCACCCGGACCACACGCTGGCACGCGCGCTGCTGCCGCGTGGTTGCGGTTCGGTCTTCAGCTTCGACATCAAGGGCACGCGTGCCCAGGGCAAGGCCTTCATCGAGGCGCTGAAGATCTTCTCGCACCTGGCCAACGTGGGCGACTGCCGCTCGCTGGTGATCCACCCGGCCTCGACGACGCACTTCCGCATGGACGATGCGGCGCTGGCGCAGGCCGGCATCGGCCCGGGCACCATCCGCCTGTCGATCGGCCTGGAAGATGCCGACGACCTGATCGACGACCTGGGACGCGCGCTCAAGGCCGCGCAGAAGGCTTGAGGGGCCGCGCATGAAGCTCAGCATCGACGGCCGCACGGCCTACGCCTACTCCGGCGGCAAGCCGCTGGACCCCGCCCTGCCCGGCATCGTCTTCATCCACGGCGCGCTCCATGACCACAGCGTCTGGATCCAGCAGACGCGTTACCTCGCGCACCACGGCCATGCCGTGCTGGCGGTGGACCTGCCGGGCCATGGGCGCAGCGAAGGCCCGCCGTTGTCGGTGGTGGACGCCAGTCGTTGGATCGTCGACCTGGTCGATGCCGCGGGCCTGCAGCGCGTGGCGCTGGCCGGGCACAGCATGGGCTCGCTGATCGCGCTGGAGGCCGCCGCACGCCTGGGCGAGCGCGCGCGGCACCTGTTCATGGTCGGCACCGCCTACCCGATGCGGGTCTCGGATGCCCTGCTCGACCTGTGCCGCCGCGACGTGCGCGCCGCCATCGACCTGGTCAACAACCTTTCCATCTCCACGCACGCGGGCAAGCCGTCGTCGCCAGGCCCGGGATTCGACCTGCACGGCGGGAACGGCGCGCTGATGCGCCGCATGCAGGCGGGCTGGACGGGCGGCAACCTGTTCGAGCACGACTTCCGGGCCTGCGATGCGTATGACGGCCTGGCCGCCGCCGCCCCGCGGGTGCGCTGCGGCACCACGCTGATCCTGGGCACGCGCGACCAGATGACCGCCCCCCGGGCCGTGGCCCCGGTGGTGGAGGCGCTCCAGCCGCAGGTCGTCCAGCTTCAGGCCGGGCATGCCCTGATGAACGAAGTGCCGGACGCGGTGTTGAATGCCCTGGTGCAGGCGCTGGACACGGCATCCACGCCGCAAGCCCGCTGAGCACGCCCGCCCGTGCGGGCGGAAAGGACGCCATGAACCCCTCCACCGCCTCCGCGGCATCGGTCGACCCGAAGGCCTTCACCAGCTTCGCGTCGTTCTACCCCTTCTACCTGGGCGAACACGCCAACCGGACCTGCCGGCGCCTGCACTTCCTGGGCTCCACCCTGGCCTTGCTGTGCCTGGCGATGCTGCTGGCCACGGGCCGGCCCGGGTGGCTGCTGGCGGGCCTGCTGTGCGGCTATGGCTGCGCCTGGATCGGGCACTTCGTGTTCGAGAAGAACAAGCCCGCCAGCTTCAAGCGCCCGCTCTACAGCTTCATGGGCGACTGGGTCATGTACAAGGACATCTGGACGGGCAGGATCCCGTTCTGATCGCCTGCCCATCCGTGGCGATGTACGCGGCTGTTCGGCGGCCCCTCGACCGAAGCCTTGAAGACCAGGCGGGCATGGACCCGCAGAAGGCCTGTCTGAAGCACCGGGTGTTCTGACCCCGCCACCTCACGCGCTTCGGCGAAAGATCGCCGGCGGGCGCACGTCCTGTTGGCTGTCGCACAGACGGCGCGGCCCTGGGCCGCCAGCATCCTTGCCATGGGCCGCCCCACGGGGTCAGCGCAGCGCTGCCAGCCTTGAGAGTGTCCGAACACAAACGGACGAAAAACTCAAGACGTACCCCCGCGAACCAATGGCCTACCCACCCATGCGGTGGGTCGTTCGACCCCAGAATCCGCTTGCCAGATAACTTTTCACTTGAGTAGGTGTCGCCCAGACCTTCTGGCATGACACCCGCTCTTCATCACCGAACCAGGTGGACTCGCCGCGTTGAGGCAGTGGGGCTGCTACTGCATCACCTCAACATCGAGAAAGAGAGCCATCGTGAAACCCATCCTATCGACCCCGGCCTGGATCGTTGCCCTTGCACTGGCGGCACCCCAGGCCTATGCCGCCGCGCTGCTCGGCCCGGAACTTTCCAGTTTTGCGGTGCTTGCAGGATCCGCCGTCACCAACACCGGCGGCACGCAACTGTCGGGCGGACTGGGAGTTGCCAACAACGCGTCGGTCACCGGGATCACGGGGTTCGTCGGCACACTCTCCAACGATGGACCGGGTACGGCAACAGGGGCCATTCACCAAGGTGATGCGTTCAGCCTGCTGGCCAGCAGCCAACTCGCGACTGCCCAGGCCAGCCTGTCGCTGATGGGGCCGGGCACGGTTCTCGGCGCGGATCTCGTGGGCCGGACACTGACACCGGGCGTCTACACCGTGCCCGCGGGCACCAGCAACCTGACCGGCGCCGTCACGCTGGACGGCCTGGGCAATGCGAACGCGGTTTGGGTGTTCCAGCTGCCCAGCACGCTGATCACGTCACCCGGCGCTGTCGTCAATGTCATCAACACGGGTGCCGGAGCCGGTGTGTTCTGGAACGTCGGCAGTTCCGCGACCCTGGACCTGAACACCACCTTTGAAGGCAACATCATTGCCAGCGCAAGCATCTCCATGGCGTCGGGTGTCTCGATCACATGCGGGCGCGCCTTGGCGCGAACGGGCGCCGTCACGCTGATCTCTGACGTCGTCAATGCCGGCACGTGCCTCGGGACCGGTGAGGATGGCAGTCGAGGGCTCAGCGGAGGCCTGACCGTCGTAGCCGACACGGGCACCGGCGTCCCGGGCACTGTCCTCATTCCGTCCTTGCCGGTGCCTCTGCCATTTGCACCCGTGTCCGTGGTTCCGGAGCCGCAGTCCTGGGCTCTGATGCTCGCGGGTATCGGCCTGGTGTCGGTGGTTCGGCGTCGGCGGTCGGCGCCCACCCTGTCGGCACTTTGACCGGCGGCGGGGACGCTGCGACGGGCCGTGTGCCCGTCGCCTGGCTGGCGTCCCGGTGGCCCGACAACGGTGAAGCGCGGTTCAGGCGCGCGGGATCAGGCGCCCGGGTACTGGTGCCTCAGATTGTCGAGCATGTCCCGCACCATCGCCTCCAGGTCGAAGCCCAGCCGCCAACCCCAGTCCCGCCGTGCCGTGGCGTCGTCGATGCTGCGCGGCCAGCTGTCGGCGATGGCCTGGCGGAAGTCCGGGGCGCACGCGAGTGAAAAGCCGGGCAGGTGCCGTGCAATGGCTTGCGCGATCTGGGCGGGCGTGAAACTGATGCCGGCCAGGTTGTAGCTGTGGCGTTCGCGGACGTGATCTGCGGGCGCCTCCATGAGTTCGATGGTGGCGCGGATGGCATCGGGCATGTACATCATCGGCAGGGCCGTGTCGTCGCGCAGGAAGCTGGTATACCGGCCTTCGCGCAGGGCGGCATGGAAGATCTCCACCGCGTAGTCGGTGGTGCCGCCGCCGGGCGCGGTTTTCCAGCTGATCAGGCCTGGATAGCGCAGGCTTCGCACATCGATGCCGTGCATGCGGTGGTACCAGGCGCACCAGCCTTCACCGGCCAGCTTGCTGATGCCGTAGACCGTGGTGGGATCCATCACGGTCTTCTGCGGCGTGCCGTCGCGCGGCGTGGAAGGCCCGAAGGCGGCGATGGAACTGGGCCAGAAGATGCGCTGCAGGCGGTGCGTGCGCGCGATCTCCAGCACGTTGAGCAGGCCCTTCATGTTGAGGTCCCAGGCCCACATCGGGTGCTGCTCGCCGCGCGCCGACAAGGCCGCGGCCAGGTGGTAGATCTGCGTGATGCCGTGGCGTTCGACCACCTGCGTCAGCGCGCCGGCGTCGGTGCAGTCCAGCGCCTCGTGCGCCAGCCCGGGCACGCGGCCGAACGATGCGAGATCGCTCGTGACGACGGCATCACGACCGTGGCGCACGACCAGTGCTTCCGCCAGTTCGGTACCGATCTGTCCGTTGGCGCCGATGATGAGGATCTTCGGGTGGGTGCTCATCGCACCAAGCCCAGTTCGCGACCGGCCTGCGCGAACGCCGCGACGGCGCGCTCCAGCTGATCGCGGCTGTGCACCGCGCTCATCTGCACGCGGATGCGCGCCTGCCCCTTGGGCACCACCGGGAAGAAGAAGCCCACGGCATAAACGCCCAGCTCCAGCAGACGCGCGCTGAGCTGCTGCGCCTTCACGGCGTCGTACACCATGATGGGCACGATGGCGTGCTCACCCGGCTTGATCTCGAAGCCGGCCTGCGTGATGGCCTGGCGGAACCAGCGCGTGTTGTCCTCGAGCTTGTCGCGCAGCGCGGTGCTGGCTTCCAACAGATCCAGCACGGCGATCGAGGCACCGACGATGGGTGGCGCCACGGTGTTGGAAAACAGGTAGGGCCGCGAGCGCTGGCGCAGCAGTTCGACCACCTCGCGCCGCGCCGCTGTGAATCCGCCGCTGGCGCCACCGAGCGCCTTGCCCAGCGTGCCGGTGATGATGTCGATCTGGCCGAAGACACCGCGGTGTTCGTGCGTGCCGCGGCCAGTCTTGCCCATGAAGCCGCTGGCATGGCACTCGTCGATGCCCAGCAGCGCGCCGTGGCGATCGCACAGCGCCCGCATCGCATCCAGCTGCGCGATCGTGCCGTCCATCGAGAACACGCCGTCGGTGAAGACCAGCTTGAAGCGCGCGCCCTTGGCATCGGCCTCTTCCAGGCAGCGTTGCAGGTCGGCCATGTCGTTGTGCCGGTAGCGCCAGCGCTGCGCCTTGCACAGCCGGATGCCGTCGATGATGGACGCGTGGTTCAGCTCGTCGCTGATGATGGCGTCGTTCTCGCCGAGCAGCGGCTCGAACAGGCCGCCGTTGGCATCAAACGCCGCAGCGTAGAGGATGGCGTCCTCGGTGCCGAGAAAACGCGCCAGGCGCGCTTCCAGCGTCTTGTGCAGGTCCTGCGTGCCGCAAATGAAACGCACCGAACTCAGACCGTAGCCGTGCGTGCGCAGCGCCTCGTGCGCGGCCTCGATGACCTGAGGGTGCGACGACAGGCCGAGGTAGTTGTTGGCGCACAGGTTGATCAGCTCGCGGCCGTCGCTGGTGTGCACGGTGCCGCCTTGGGGCGTGGTGATGACACGCTCCGCCTTGAACAGCCCGGCGCTGCGCAGCCCCTCCAGCTCGGCATGCAGATGTTCGACGAAGGCAATGTGTGCAGCCATGGCAGCGTCCCGGTACTCAAGGTTTGTGCAGTATATCGAACACATGGGCAGTTTGTCGAACACGTGGTACAGCAGCAGCCCCTTGCACCGCCTTCCTGCCCGTCAATCACTCTTCGGAACGAGGCTTGGCTGAGACGTCCAGCTTGCTGCGTCGGTGAGACCGTAATAGGCTCCAACGGAAACAAGTTGTAACGACGACAAACAGGAGGACACATGCAAGCGCCACAGGGACCCACGCCACCTGCGCGCGCAGCACGCGGGAGCCTGTTCCGGCGGCTCGCACCCGCGCTGCTTGGGGCGGCCTGCGCAGGTGCCACCGCGCAGGTCGTGACACCCTGCTCACCAGCCCTCATCGATCTGGGCAGCCTGAGCTTCGCCGAAACCACGGCACGCACCACCTGCGTCCAGACCGCTCCTGTCGGGCAGCCCGGCTATTCCAGCGACTACAGCGCGACATTCCGCTTCACCCTGGCCGAGCCCACTTCGTTCTATGCCTATGCCAGTGGGCTTTTCCGATTTCCCAGCGGCGCAGGCGACTCGGCCTCCGGCATCGGCATCGTCTATGCGACGCTGACTTATGGTGACGTGCTGCTCGCCAGCGGAACTGGACGGGGCATCGGGGGGGCCGAACGACCCGTGCTGCTCAATCCCGCCTTCAGCAGCAACCCCGACTTCTCGACCGGCCCACAGCCAGCCGGGACCTACGAAATCAGCCTCTTGGGTCGAGCCTTCGGCTCCACGTATTCGGGCCTGGGCAGCATGGGCGTGACGGTCTATGCGGGCGGGCTGCCGCCAGCCCCGGTGACTCCCGTACCGGAGCCCAAGACCGCGGCGTTGCAACTGGTTGCGATCGGCCTGGCCGCGCTGATGTGGGCTGCGCGGCGACGGCGGTTCGCAGATCGGACCAAACCCGGTCCAACATCATTTCGCATTCGTGGATCCGGCCTGCGGCAACCGCCGGCTTGCGCAAGCTGAGCCCCTTCGGTCTCAGGTCATGGGAGGCATGTCGATGAATACGTTCAAACTCTTGACGGCGGCGCTGCTGGGTCTCGCGGTCGGTGCGGCCAGCGCCCAGGGCGTGGCCGGCACGTGCACACCCTCGGTGGTGGACATGGGTGTCATCACCGCGCCCACCACCCGCGCTTTCACCACCTGCGCACCCTTGACACCGGTCACCAGCGTTTCGAACCAGGTGGACTACACGGCATCCTTTGAATTCCAACTGACGAGTGACGCGTTCTTCTATTCGTACGTCCAAGGCACCAGCGTCTTTCCGAATCAGCTGCTGCCGTATTGGTCCGGCGTCGGCATCATGGCCAGCCTGTACTACGGTGATCAGTTGGTGATTTCTGACCAGGGCCGTGGGATCGGCAGCTCCGAAGGTCCGGCCATCTTGAATCCGCAATTCAATGCGGGCTTCGGCAATGCGGACGGCAGCTCGCCCGCCGGGGCCTACCAGATCCGGGTGCGTGGCACCGGCTTCGGCCCGATTCCCGAGGGCACCATCAGCACCCAGATCTTCACCACCTACAAGCCCGATACCCCCGTGACGCCCGTGCCCGAGCCCCTCACGGTGGCCATGCAGGCTGTGGGCGCATTCCTGCTCGCCATGCTGGCCATCCGGCGCCGTCGAGCCACTTCCGACTTGAGCCACTGATCGCATGCCCCCAGCCGCAGCGGCCCTGAGCCCCAAGACCTGGGCGCCATGGACGCTGCTGGGCGCAACGGTCCTGATCGTCTGGACACCGACGTTCATCGATCTGTACCGCACCGTCTGGCGCGTGGATCCGCACAGCCAAGGCCCGATGGCTCTGGTGCTCGCGGTCTGGCTGTTCTGGCACAAGCTGCGCCAGCCGCGTGCGCGCGCCGCCCTCGCACGGGCCGTTCCTCAACCCGCGTGGGGATGGGCATGGCTGCTGCCGGGTTGGCTCATGGTGGTCATCGGGCGGTCGCAAGGCCTGCTGGCCTTCGAGATGGCGGCGCTGGCTGTCTGCGCGACCGGGCTGACGGTGCTGTTGTGGGGCGGCGGGCTCGCGCGGGCCCTGGGGTTCTGCTATCTGTTCCTGCTGTTCAGCGTGCCCTTGCCCGGCGTGTTGGTGGATGCACTGACCCAACCGATGAAGATCGCCGTGTCATGGACTGCCGAGCACTGGCTGCATGCGGCCGGCCTGGCGGTGGCGCGCGATGGCGTGATCCTGCACGTGGGGCCTTACCAGTTGCTCGTGGCCGATGCGTGCGCCGGTTTGCATTCGCTGTTCACGCTGGAGGCTTTCGGCCTGCTGTACCTGAACGTCGTGCACCACCCTTCGGCCTTGCGCAACGGGCTGATGGCGGTATTCATCGTACCCGTGGCATTCGCGGCCAACACGCTGCGCGTGATGCTGCTGGCCTGGGTGACATTGACCTGGGGCGATGCGGCCGGCCAGGGGCTGGTGCACGACTTCTCCGGTCTCCTGCTCTTTGCCGTGGCCTTGCTGCTGATCGTCGCCGCTGATGCCCTGGCGCGTCAGATCGCCCGCCTGTGGACTGGCGTCGACGCCTCGCGCTCGGCACCCCGCGCCCTGCGGTGCCGCCATGCGCCGCTGCCATGACGGGGCTGCCTCTGCGCTCGAGGCTCGCAATTCTGGCCAGCGCTCTGCTGCTGGCATCGCTGGGGTTCACCCGATGGCTGACACCTGAGATCAGCGGCATATCCCACATGCCAGGCACGATTGCCCGTGGCCTGCCGGACACCGTGGGCCTGTGGCAGGCCGTGGAGGCCGCGTCACCGATGGTCGAGCTGACCGTGGCGGGCGCGGGCGGCCAGCGCATCAACGACAGCCCGTACGACGAGGTCGTGACCCGCAGCTATGTCGGCCCGCAGGGACGCCCCATCATGCTGGCCATCGCCTACGCCGCGCAACAGCGGCAGGAGGTGAAGATCCATCGCCCGGACCTGTGCTACCCCGCGCAGGGCTGGGGTCTCCTTGCACGGGAACGCACCACGCAGCGGGGCCTTCGGAATGCGGCCGGTCCACTCGAAACCACGCGACTGCTGGCTCGCAAGCGCGAGCAGCAGGAAGTCGTGCTGTACCTGCTGCGCACGGGTGACAGCTACTCGCAATCCATGTGGGCCGGGCGGCTCGCCATTCTCGAGGCGGGCCTGCGCGGACTGGCAACCGACGGCGTGCTGGTCCGGGTGTCCCAGCGGCTCGACGCCGGTGACGACCCACGTCCTGTGCAGGCCGAACTCGAGCGCTTTCTGCCCGCGCTGCTGCGGCACACCGCAGAGGATGTCCGCGAGCGGCTCGTCCCCGGCTGGCGACCGCAGGCGCTGTGACCCTGCAACCACACAGGCGCAGGCTTAGCGCCCACTAAGATGCGGCTCAGCCGGCATGTGCCGGCCTGCCCCGAGATCCCGAGGCTCGTCACCATGGCCACGCGCCGAACGCTGCCCACCCGCCCATCCAGCCCATCACCCGTACCGCCGCCGGAGCCGCCGCCGGTGGGCGCGCGCCTGGCGGCCCTGCGCAACGAGCGGCAGTTGTCGCTGGACGAACTTTCCCGCCGAGCCGGAGTCTCCAAGTCGATGCTGTCTCAGATCGAGCGTGCGCAGGCCAACCCGACGGTGGCTGTGGTCTGGCGCATGGCGCATGCGCTGGGTGTGCCCATCGGTGAACTGTTGGACAGTCCGACGCCCAGCGAGCCACCGCGCATCGAGCTCGTCGCGGCCGAGGCTCTGCCCGCGCTGCGTCAGGCCGACGGCGCCGTCAGCCTGCGCATCCTGGGTCCGATCGAATTGGCCGGCCGTTTCGAGTGGTACGAGCTGAGCATCCAGCCCGGCGGCGCGCTGGTGTCGCAGGCGCATGAGCCCGGCTCGCGCGAACACCTCACCGTGCAAAGCGGTCAGCTGGAGGTGACGGCAGGCCCTCAGACTCAGCGCGTGAAGGCCGGCGAAACGGCGCGTTATGCCGTGGACCAGGCCCACGCGATCCGCAACCCGGGCCGCACACCGGCGCTGGCCTGGCTGGCGGTGGTGCACGCGGGCTGAGCGCCGCGCGGCATCACTGCAGCAGGTCGATCAGACGCAAGTCGTCCAGGCCCGCGGCGTGCCGAAAGCGCCGCGAGCCCGCCAGGTCGGCCAGGAGCAGTTGATCCACGAGCGGGCGTGCCGGCGTGGACGCCACATCCGCCAGCAACACGTGCCGCTGGGCGCCCTCTTCGTCCAGCCGGCCGACCCAGCCCAGCTCGATCAGCAACTCCAGCAGCGGCTCCACCTGCAGCGGATCCACGCGCAGGGCCTGCGCCAGTTCGTTCAGCGTGGCACCCGCCCGCGGACCCTCGCGCGCGTCGCGCACGCGGCCCAGGACGGCCAGGGCCAGATCAAAGCGCCAACCCGGTACGGCTGCGCGGCGCGACATGCCCATCTGCAGCGTGGGTGCATACGCGGCGATCACCGCGCCCAGCAGGACGATGACCCACACGAGGTAGGTCCACAGCAACAGGATGGGCACCGCCGCGAAGGCGCCGTAGACCGATCCGTAGGTCGGCACGATGTTCAGGTAGACGCCCAGACCGGCCTTGGCGGCTTCGAATGCCACCGCGACGAACACACCGCCGGCCATGGCGTGTCGCGGCTCGACGTGCACGTTGGGCACGTAGCGGAACAGGCCCGACGCGGCAGCTGCCATCAATACGAACTGCACGACATCGATGGCAAACGCCACCGCGCCGGGCACGGCCGAGAAGATGCCCTTGGACGCAGCAAGCACGTAGGACGTCAGCGTGAGACTGGCGCCCAGCAGCAAGGGCCCCAGCGTCAGCGCCGCCCAGTACACCAGCACACGCTGCGCCAGGCCGCGTTCGCGCCGCACACGCCAGATGCGGTTGAGCGTGCGGTCGATGGTCAGCATCAGGGCGAGGGCCGTGCTCAGCAGCAGCGCCAGGCCCAGTGTGCCGATGCGGTTGGCCTTGTCGGCAAACCGCGTCAGCGCCA